>CALRYV010000027.1:0-85457 GCA_943372495.1 Ramlibacter sp. 2FC
CGAAGAAATAACGCATTCGCTCCCTCCCCCTCCGGGGGAGGGCGGGGGTGGGGGCTGCATTGGCGTGCCTGCCCCCATCCCAACCTTCCCCCGGAGGGGGAAGGAGTTTGCGGAGTGGGCATCGCGTATGCCCACTCCACAGGTTCCTCCATGTTCATCAAACACCTCCTCGTCCTTCTTGCGCTGCTTGCGGCCTCGAGCGCCCACGCGCTCACGGCCGGCGAAGCCCGCGCCATCGCCGCCGGCGAAACCGACGCGCGCATCGAGGCCCTGAACAAGGCCGTCGCCGCCGCCGACGACAAGACCGCCGCCTTCATCCAGGCCCTCTCCGACGAAGCGGTCAAGGTCGAGGGCGACAAGGTGTTCATCGTCCGCGACGGCAAGGCCACCGACCCCGTCACCGGCGCCGCCGCCACGCTGCCCGACACGGCGGAAGACGTCGTCATCAACAACCGCATGCGCGGCGAACTCGATTCGGCTGCGGCGGCGCTCAAGCTGTTCTCGCCCGACGAGAAAGTCCGGCGTGCCGCCATCAAGTCGATGACCGGCGACACCGACGAAGCGAAACTGCCGCTGATCGAAAAGGCCTATGCCGCCGAGGCCAATCCGGAGATCAAGGGCCAGCTGGAAGTGGTGCGCGCCGCCATCCTGTTGAACAGCCCCGACAAGGCCAGGCGCCTCGAAGCCGCCCGCCTGCTCGCCAGCAGCAACAACACCAACACCAAGTCGGTCCTGCTGGGCCGCCTGAAGGACGAGACCGAACCGGACGTGAAGGCCGCCATCGAAAGCTCGCTGCGCGCCGTCGAAGCCTCGCTGGCCTGGGGCGACAAGCTCGGCGCCGTGTTCAGCGGCATCAGCCTCGGCTCCATTCTTCTCCTGGTGGCCCTGGGCCTGGCCATCACCTACGGCCTGATGGGCGTCATCAACATGGCGCACGGCGAGCTGATGATGATCGGCGCCTATGCCACCTACGTGGTGCAGGGCCTGTTCCAGAAGTACCTGCCGGGCGCGTTCGACTGGTACCTGCTGGCGGCGCTGCCGGTGGCCTTCGGCGCCTCGGCGCTGATGGGCGCGATCCTGGAGCGCTCGGTGATCCGCTTCCTGTACGGCCGGCCGCTGGAGACGCTGCTGGCCACGTGGGGCATCAGCCTGATGCTGCAGCAGCTGGTGCGCTCGGTGTTCGGCGCCCAGAACGTCGGCGTCGAAAACCCCAGCTGGATGAGCGGCGGCATGCAGATCCTGGGCAACCTGCAGCTGCCCTGGAACCGCATCATCATCATCGGCTTCGCCTTCGCGGTGCTGGGAGGCATGGCCTTCCTGATCGCGCGCACCCGGCTCGGCCTCTTTGTCAGGGGCGTCACGCAGAACCGTCCGATCGCTTCCTGCATGGGTGTCAACACCGCGCGGATCGACACCTACGCGTTTGCGCTGGGCTCCGGCATCGCCGGCCTGGCCGGCTGCGCGCTCAGCCAGATCGGCAACGTCGGGCCCGACCTCGGCCAGGGCTACATCGTGGACGCCTTCATGGTGGTGGTGCTGGGCGGCGTCGGCCAGCTGGCCGGCACCGTCTATGCGGCGCTGGGGCTGGGCGTGCTGAACAAGTTCCTCGAAGGCTGGGCCGGCGCCGTGCTGGCCAAGATCGCGGTGCTGGTGCTGATCATCATCTTCATCCAGAAGCGGCCGCAAGGCATCTTCGCGATGAAGGGAAGGAGTGCGGAGGCATGAGCGCTGTGTTGCCGCCGGATGTTGTCTTTGAACACTCCCCCCCCGGGGGAGGGCAGGGTGGGGGCGGTGTGCCAACGGCTGCAGTTGCCCCCACCCCAACCCTCCCCCGGGGGGGGAGGGAGCAAATCTTGCCCACCCGCCCCGCGGTGCTGACCCGCCTCGGCTGGAGCACCTTCGTCGTCGCCCTGCTGGTCGTCTGCGCCGTCGCGCCGCTGCTGAACCTGGTGGTGCCCGCCGGCAGCATCTTCCACATGAGCGACTACGCCGTCGGCCTGGTCGGCAAGATCATGTGCTACGCCATCTGCGCGCTGGCGATGGACCTGATCTGGGGCTACACGGGAATCCTGTCGCTCGGCCACGGCCTGTTCTTCGCGCTCGGCGGCTACGCCATGGGCATGTACCTGATGCGCCAGATCGGCCGCGACGGCAACTACAAGAGCGACCTGCCCGACTTCATGGTGTTCCTGGACTGGAAGGCGCTGCCCTGGCACTGGAGCTTCTCCGACAGCTTCGCCGCCACGCTGTTCCTGGTCGTCGCCGTGCCCGGCATCGTGGCCTTCGTGTTCGGCTTCTTCGCCTTCCGGTCGCGGATCAAGGGCGTGTACTTCTCGATCATCACGCAGGCGATGACTTTCGCCGCCATGCTGCTGTTCTTCCGCAACGAGACCGGCTTCGGCGGCAACAACGGCTTCACCGACTTCAAGCGCATCCTGGGCGCGCCGATCGCGACGCCGACCATGCGCATGGGCCTGTTCGTGCTGACCGGCGTCACGCTGCTGGCCTTCTTCCTGTTCGCGCGCTGGCTGGTGGCCAGCAAGTTCGGCCGCGTGCTGCAGGCGATCCGCGACGCGGAAACCCGCGTCATGTTCTCGGGCTACTCGCCGGTCGGCTACAAGCTCACCATCTGGACCATCTCGGCCATGATGTGCGGCGTCGCCGGCGCGCTGTACGTGCCGCAGATCGGCATCATCAACCCCAGCGAGATGAGCCCGGCCAACTCGATCGAGATCGCGGTCTGGGCCGCGGTCGGCGGCCGCGCCACGCTGATCGGCCCGATCGTCGGCGCGTTCATCGTCAACGGCGCCAAGAGCTGGCTCACCGTCGCCGCGCCGGAGTTCTGGCTGTATTTCCTGGGCGCGCTGTTCATCGCGGTGACGTTGTTCCTGCCGCATGGGATCGTCGGCTTGCTGCGCAAGCCGGGTGGGGTGGTCGGCCTGGTGAAGAAGATCCGGGAGCGCCGCAAATGACGCCGGACCTGCTGGAAGAAGGCGCGAAGCGCGCCACGGCCTTCGCGCAGAAGCGGCATGTCGGCCGCACCGAGTCCGGCGGCCGCGAGGCCGGCTTCGGCCGCATCGCCATGGGCCAGGAGGTGGACACCACCCACGGCCGCATCCTGTACCTGGAAGACGTGAGCGTGAGCTTCGACGGCTTCAAGGCCATCAACAAGCTGTCGCTGGACATCGCGCCGGGCGAGCTGCGCTGCATCATCGGTCCCAACGGCGCCGGCAAGACCACGATGATGGACATCATCACCGGCAAGACCCGGCCCGATTCCGGCACCGTGTTCTTCGGCAGCACCATCGACCTGTTGCGCTACACCGAACCGCAGATCGCCCAGATGGGCATCGGCCGCAAGTTCCAGAAGCCCACGGTGTTCGAGCAGCTGACGGTGTTCGAGAACCTGGAGCTGGCCCTGAAGACCGACAAGGGCGTGAAGTCGTCGATGTTCTTCCGGCTCGATTCCGGCCACAGCGACCGCCTGGCGGAGGTGCTGGAGACCATCCAGCTGGCCGACGGCATGACCCGCCTGGCCGGCAATCTCAGCCACGGCCAGAAGCAGTGGCTGGAGATCGGGATGCTGCTGATGCAGGACCCCAAGCTGCTGCTGCTGGACGAGCCGGTGGCCGGCATGACCGACGAGGAAACCGCCCGCACCGCGGAGCTGTTCCTCACGCTCAAGGGCAAGCACTCGCTGATGGTGGTGGAGCACGACATGAGTTTCATCCGCGCGATCTCGGAGATCGTCACCGTGCTGTCCGAAGGCTCGGTGCTGGCCCAGGGCACCCTGGACGAGGTGCAGAACGACGAACGGGTGATCGAGGTGTACCTTGGGCGCTGACAACCTAAAACGGACACCCGTACGCAGAAGACGCAGAAATGACGCAGAGGGCGCAGAAGCGAAGCCATGAATACTTTTGAATCGGTCTTTTGCGTCCTCTGCGATTCCTTTGCGCCCTCTGCGTACGGATGTCCGTCATCAAAATGCTGACCGTTAAAAACATCAACCAGTACTACGGCGGCTCGCACATCCTGCGCGACGTCGGCTTCGAGGCGCAGGACGGCAAGGTCACCGTGCTGCTGGGGCGCAACGGCGTGGGCAAGACCACGCTGCTCAAGTCGCTGATGGGCCTGGTGCCGATCCGCACCGGCAGCATCGAGTTCGAGGGCAAGCGCATCGACCAGGCCACGCCCTACCAGCGGGCCCGCGCCGGCATCGGCTTCGTGCCGCAGGGCCGCGAGATCTTCGCCCGCCTGACGGTGGAAGAGAACCTGAAGATGGGGCTGGCCTACAAGCCGGCCGGCACGCCGATTCCGCCGGAGCTGTTCGAGCTGTTCCCGGTCCTCAGGCAGATGCTGGGACGGCGCGGCGGCGACCTGTCCGGCGGCCAGCAGCAGCAGCTCGCGATCGCGCGGGCGCTGGCGGCGCAGCCCAGATTGCTGATCCTGGACGAGCCGACCGAGGGCATCCAGCCCAGCATCATCAAGGACATCGGCCGCGTCATCCGGATGCTGGCCGACACCGGCCTGAACGGCCGCCGGGTGGGCATCGTGCTGGTGGAGCAGTATTACGACTTCGCCCAGGAGCTGGCCGACGAGTACCTGGTGATGGAGCGCGGGGTCTTCATCGCCCGCGGCCGGGGCCAGGACATGGAAGCGCAGGGCGTGCGCCAGCTGGTGGCCATCTAGGCGATCGGCCTTCCCTCAGCTGTAGGCAGGTGACTACCGGTGTTCGGGGCCGTTCCCGGCATGCAGGGCGTGCCGGGCCATTTATCGTCGGGACATCAACAACCCAAGGAGATTCAAATGCCCGTGATTGCCTGGTTACTCGGTGTCCCCCTCGTTGTCGTCCTGCTGCTCATGCTGCTGGGCGTCTTCTGAAGAAGCCGCACCCCACCCCCCCAAAGAAAAACCGGTCCAGAACCGGTTTTTTCTTGCCTGTGTCAGACCGGCTTCCTCTTCGCCTGTTCCAGCTGCTCCAGGTTGCGCCCCGATAACTGGCCGCGGTCGCCCTCGCTGAATTCCCCGGCACCGGGTTCGGTGGACTGGTCTTCCTGGCCGCGGTTGGCATAGGGCTGGTCGTCGTTGACGTCGTCGCGCAGCCGCTTGCCGGTGTCGGCCGGGCCCTGGTTCTTGTCGGACTTGTTCATCGCTTCGCTCCTGTTGGTGATGTGTGGCAGGGTGGATCGGGACGGAAAAAAGCGGGCCGCAGCCCGCTTCGTCCGTCGCGCCGATGCGGCTTCAGCGTGCCGGGACCAGCACGACCGGGTCGGCGGTCTTGGGCTCGATGGTCACCGAGCTCTGGCCGGCCGGCAGGACGACCGTTTCGACTTCGCGCAGCACACCGCCGGCGGCAACGCTGCCGCTGGTGCTGCCGTAACCCAGGACGCGGGCCTGGCAGGCGGCGGCGTCTTCGCCGGTCAGCGCGTCGCAACGGGCCGTGGCATTCGACTGGAACTGCGCGCCGGCGTTGTCGAGGACGCCGCGCTTCTTGTCGGCCTGGGCATTGCGGGCTTCGCGCAGGCAGGTGTCACGGTCCTGCTGGGTCTTGCCGGTCAGGCAGGCGTTGACTTCCTGCTGGTAGCTCCCCGAGGCGTCGATGCCCGTGGTGCCGGTGGCAACCTGGGCGGTCGCGGCCGTCACCGCCAGCAGGGCGGCCACGCCGAAGGAGAACAGGCTCTTGCGGGAATGGGTCGAGTTGGTAGCGGTCATGGTGGGACTCCTGAATTCGATTCGATGGATGAATCATGCAGTTCCATCCGGCCCGGCGCTGCCGGAGAGCACACCCCCTGACCGGTACTCAATGCCTGTCGGGGCGTAGGACGGGGCCGGCAGGGCCGCAAGCCCGCCGGTCTACGAAGCCCAGGTGCGCGGCACGGTGGCCGGCAAATTCCAGAGCGAACGGCGCCAGGCGGCGCGCACCGCCTTGAGCAGCGCCAGCGCCGGTTCCACCAGCGGAGCCAGCACTCGCACCGCCACCACGCGGCTGCCGGGCGCCGTGGCGCCGGCGCTGGCGGCCAGCGGATCGGCCTCGATCAGCTCGCGCGCCAGCTCCAGGGCCTGGTCGCGGCGCGCCCGCGGCAGGTCCGAGCCGGAGACCAGGAACAGGGTTGCCAGGCAGCGCCGGCCGGCCAGGCCCAGCGGTCCGTCCATCAGGCGGGCATCGGCCGAATCGATCCGGCCGCGCTCGAGCCAGTGGCCCGGCAGTTCGAGGTGTTGCAGCAGGCTGCCGCGGTCGAACGGCAGGCCCGCCTCGGGCAGGCCCAGCGCCGTGACGTCCCATCCGACCAGTTCGCTGCCGGGGGCCAGGTCCAGCCGCAGCCGGTTCTGCGCCAGGCAGCCGCTGTAGCAGATCGCCTCCAGCGGCAGCCATTCCATGCGGGCGCCGGCATCGAGCTGGATGCTGGTGGTCTGCAGGGCGATGTCGCCGTCGGAGCGGTAGAACTTGCTGGCGCCCGGCGTGGTGATCAGGCCGTGCGCCCCGGCCCGGGCCCGCACCGCGATCTCCAGCGTGTCGCCACCGACCAGCCCGCCCGGCGGGTGCACGACGACGTTGTGGCAGATCGCGTCGCCTTCCGGATACAGGCTTTGCAGGATCCGCAGCGGCCCGTCGTGCTCGAAGCGCCCGACGCAGCGGCCCGTTTCCATCCGGTAATCCAGTTGCAGTCGGGCGTGCCAGGGCATGGGATGAGTTTAGAGGAGACCTCCGTATGCAGAGCGCGCAAAGGATTCGCAGAGGACGCAGAAAAGAAATTTCAAAGGGTTTCCTTCTGCGTCCTCTGCGCTTTTTCGGCGTCCTCTGCGTACGGATGTCCGGTTTTTCTCTTCACTGCCCTTGCGACCCCCGGTGCGCCCAGGCGGTGGTGTGCTTCTCGATGTAGCTGAAAAGCTCGTACATCAGCATGGCCATCGCGCCGACCACCACCAGGCCGGCGAAGGCCAGGCCCATCTGCATGGCCGAACCGGCAGAGATCAGCAGGTAGCCGATGCCTTCGTTGGACGCCGTCATCTCCGACACCGTGGTGCCGACGAAAGCCAGGGTGATGGCGACCTTGAGCGAGCCGTAGAAGTACGGCATCGAGCGCGGCAGGCCGACCTTCACCAGCACGTCCCAGCGCCTCGCGCCCAGCACCCGCAGCACGTCCTCCAGCTCCGGCTCCAGCGTCGCCAGCCCGGTGGCGATGTTCACCATGATCGGGAAGAACGAGATCAGGAAAGCCGTCAGGATCGCCGGGCCGGCGCCGATGCCGAACCACACCACCAGGATCGGCACGAAGGCGGCCTTGGGCAGCGCGTTGAAGGCCGTCATCAACGGATAGACCGCCGCATAGGCCAGCCGCGAGCTGCCGATCAAAAAGCCCAGCATCACGCCCACCACGATCGCCAGCCCGAAACCG
Source organism: Ramlibacter sp. 2FC (assembly GCA_943372495.1). Lineage (GTDB taxonomy): Bacteria > Pseudomonadota > Gammaproteobacteria > Burkholderiales > Burkholderiaceae_C > Ramlibacter. Next base: position 7,401 of record CALRYV010000027.1, read on the forward strand.
GCCATCGTCACCCAGTAGGTCCGCCAGGCATGGGCGGCGATGATGCCGCGGTATTCGACCATCTGGTTCCAGATCCGCAGCGGGCTGGGGAAGATGAACTCCGACACGTTGAAGCCGACGCAGACGATCTGCCACAGCAGCAGCACCGCCACCAGCAGGATCCAAGGCGACCATTTCTCGAGGTTGCGGTTCTTCATGGGGCCGCCCCCGCCGCCACCGCCGCGATGCCCTGGCCGCGGATGGCGCCGATGTGCATGCGCAGTTCATGGACCACGTCGGTGAATTCCCGGGTGTAGGTGATCTCGAGGTCGCGCGGGCGCGGCAGCTCGATCTGCTTTTTCAGCATGAAGCGGCCCGGGCTCTTGCTCATGACGTACACCGTGTCGGCCAGGAACACCGACTCGCGCAGGTCGTGCGTGACCAGGATGACGTTGAAACGCTGCTCGGTCCACAGGTCGCGCAAGATGCACCACAGCTCCTCGCGCGTGAAGGCGTCCAGCGCCCCGAACGGCTCGTCCAGCAGCAGCATCTTGGGTTCGTGGACCAGCGCCCGGCAGATGCTGGCCCGCTGCTGCATGCCGCCGGACAGCTGCCAGGGGAACTTGTCCTCGTAGCCGGCCAGGCCCACCTTCTGCAGCAGCTTGCGGGCCCGCTCCTCGTACTCGCCCCGCTTCGCCTTGAAGCTGCTGCGGTAGGGCTCGACGATTTCCAGCGGCAGCAGCACGTTGTCGACCGTCGTGCGCCACGGCAGCAGCGACGGCGCCTGGAACGCCATGCCCGAGATCTTCAGCGGCCCTTTCACCGGCGCGCCGTCGATCAGGATCCGGCCGCGCGAGGGCATCTTCAGCCCGGTCGCCAGCTTCATGAAGGTCGACTTGCCGCAACCCGAGGGCCCGACGATGGCGATGAACTCGCCCTGCCGCACCTTCAGGTCGATCGCCTCGACCGCGAAGTGGCCCTGGGCCTCCAGCTCCTCGTTGTAGGCGAGCCAGACGTCCTGGAAATCGACGAAATGGCCCCCACGCTCCCCCACTTCATGTGGGTCGCTGCCCCCCGAGGGGGCCGTCGCGCCTTGGGGCGGCCCGGCGGCGCTCAAGCCGTCGCCAACCCCCGTCATTTCTTCGGCACGGGCAGGATGTTCAGCTCCGCCTTCGTCGGCAGGAAGGAGCCGTTCCACACCGCGTCCGGATTGACGCGGGTCTTGGTGCCGAAGGCGTCCGAGACCTGCGACGCCATCAGCGACAGCCGGCCGGGCACGACCTGGCCGAAGCCTTCGGTGCGCGCGTCGGGGCTGTTGACGACCTGGTCCAGCGCCATCTTGAGCCGGCGGGTCTCGAGCTCGGTGTTGATGATGCCGTCGCGGGCCTTGACGTCGAGGATGGCCGCTTCCGGCCTGGCCAGCACGTCCTTCACGCCCCGGGTGAAGGCGACCAGGAACGACCGAACCGCTGCCGGGTTGTCCTTGAGGAACTTCGGGTTGACGATCACCACGTTGCCATACAGCTTCACGCCGTAGTTAGGATAGGGCAGGATCACCACGTCGTCGGCCTTGACGCCGCGCGCCTCCAGGTTCAGCAGCGAGGTGAAGGTGAAGCCCGTGATGGCGTCGACGTCGCCGCGCACCAGCATCGTTTCGCGCAGCGGCGGGTCCATCGAGATCCAGTTGACCGCGGGCACGCCGTTGGCCTTCTGGAAGATCGGGAAGGCCCGCCGGCCGGCGTCGAACACCGGGGCGCCCAGCTTCTTGCCCGCCAGGTCGGCCGGGGTCTTGATGCCCGACTTCTTCAGGGCCATCACCGACGCCGGCGTGTTGTTGTAGACCATCATCACCGCCACCGGCTTGTTGGGCGCGTCCGGGTTGTTGGCATGGAATTCCATCAGCGCGGCCAGGTCGGCGAAGCCGATGTCGTAGGCGCCGGAAGCCACCCGGGTGACGGCGCCGCCGGAGCCGTTGCCGGCGTCGATGGTCACGTCGAGCTTGGCGTCCTTGAAATAGCCCTTGGCGGCGGGCGTCAGGAACAGGGCGGCCGGGCCCTCGAAGCGCCAATCGAGCTGGAACTTGACCGGGGTGGCCTGGGCGAGAGCGGGACCGGCGCAGGCGGCGGCAAGGGCCAGGGCCGCTGCGGCCTGGACGAAAACTCGTTTTTTCATGGACTCTCCGAAAGGGAAAAAGGGACCCGGTCTCCAAAGCAAAAACGGTGCCGCCTGCCAGGCCGGCGCCACCGACCGCCCATTTTCGCCGCGCCGGGGCTGGGGCTGCCTCGGAACAACCCCCTGACTGCTTATTGCGGAGGTAGGGTTTGTCTGACGCGGGCACGCGCCAACAGCGCATCCACGGAGCGTCGGCCGACTACGCGACCGCGCCGGCCGCCCGCCGATAGTTGTTTCACCGGCCGAACAACAGTGCGGCGGGTGGTCGGACCGAGAGGGCCGGCCCGCTATCAACACAAACGCGCCGTTCGCGGCATATTAAGGAGTGCAACATGGGTCTGATTATTTGGCTAATCGTGGGCGGTATCGTTGGCTGGCTGGCCAGCATGATCATGAAGACGGATGGCCAGCAAGGCATCCTGCTGAACGTGGTCGTGGGTATCGTGGGCGCCTTCATCGGCGGCTGGCTGATCTCTCCGCTGGTCGGCCTGGGCACGATCAATTCCGGCTTCAGCATCGGCTCGGTCGTGGTGTCCCTCATCGGCGCCATCATCCTGCTGGCGATCGTCAACCTGTTCCGCCGCGGCCGCGTCCGCTAAGACAACAAGCTAGAAGAACGACGGGCTTCACGCCCGACTCCAGGGAGGGCACGAGGCGCCATCGAATCGATGGCCCCGTGCCTTTTTTGTTTGGCGCGGCGCCTCACCTCGCGGCGATTCGTAAGCGCAGCTGCAGGATGGATGAAGCGCCATCCGGTTTTTGCTTTGCCCGCAGTCGCTTAGATTCGTTGCTTCTTCCATGAGGTGACCCATGCTGCGACGTTTTCTCCTGCCGGTCCTCGCCTGTGCCGCTCTGGCGGGCGCTTCGCTGCCGGCCCTGGCGGCTTACCCCGACAAGCCGATCCGGCTGATCGTGCCCTCGGCCCCGGGCGGAGCCCCGGACGCGCTGATGCGGGCCCTGGGCCAGCAGCTGTCGGTGCAGATGGGCGTGCCGGTGGTGATCGACAACAAGCCGGGCGGCTCGTACGTGATCGGCACGATGGACCTGGTGAAGTCGGCCCCGGACGGCTACACGCTGGCCTACGGCAACGTGGTGTCCCTGGCGACCAACAAGTCGCTGCTGCCGACCGTGCCCTACGACGTCGACAAGGACCTGACGCTGGTGGGCAACACGCTGCGCCTGTCCAACATCATGATCGTGAACAACGACGTCCCGGTCAAAACCGTGCCGGAACTGATCGCCTACGCGAAGAAGAACCCGGGCAAGCTGGCCTTCGCCTCGGACGGCAACGGCACCACCGCCCACCTCGGGGTGGAACTGTTCAAGGCCACCACCGGCACCCACATGCTGCACGTGCCCTATCGCGCCGCCACTTCGGCGGTGACCGACCTGATCGGCGGCGGCATCCAGCTGATGATGATCAACGCGCCGGTGTCCGGCCCGCTGGCCCAGGCCGGCAAGGTGCGCGCCCTGGGGATTTCGTCGCCGCAGCGCTCGCCGGTCTATCCCGACATCCCGACCATCGCCGAACAGGGCGTCCCCGGTTTCGAAGTGACGGCCTGGGGCGGCATCATCGGCCCGGCCAACCTGCCCAAGGACATCGTCAACCGCCTGAACGCCGAGATCCGCACGGCGCTGGCCAGCCCCGCGGTGCGCGACCGTTTCCGCTTCCTGGGAGCCGACACGGCGCCCAGCACGCCGGAGGAGTTCCGCGAAATGGCGCGGGTCGAGACCGTCAAGTGGGCGAAGATCGTCAAGTTCTCCGGCGCGCGGATCGACTGAGGGGCCGCCATGAGCCCCTGGAAAGCCGCGCGGCCGGGTGACCCGGTCAGCGCGATCGACACGCCGGCGCTGGTGCTGGATCTCGACGCCTTCGAGCGCAACATGCAGCGCATGGCCGATGCCCTGCGCGGCACCAAGGTGCGGCTGCGGGCCCACGCCAAGTGCCACAAGACGCCGGAGATCGCCCTGCGCCAGGTGGCGTTGGGCGCGATCGGCATCTGCTGCCAGAAGGTGAGCGAGGCGGCCGTGTTCGCGCAGGCCGGCATCGCCGACATCCTGGTCACCAACCAGGTGATGGGGCAAGCCAAGCTGCGGCACCTGGCGCCGCTGGCGCGCAAGGCGCGGATCGGCGTGCTGGTCGACCACCTGCGGCAGATCCAGCCGCTGGCTGAGGCGGCGCAGGCCCATGACGTGACGCTGGACGTCTATGTCGAAGTGAATGTCGGCGCCAATCGCTGCGGCATCGCGCCGGGCGACGAGGCCGTACCGCTGGTGCGCCAGATTGCGCAAAGCCCGGGGCTGCGCTTCGCCGGCCTGCAGTGCTACCACGGGCCGGCGCAGCACCTGCGCTCGCCGCAGCAGCGCCGCGACGCGATCGCCGCCGCCTGCGAGGCGGCCCGCCTGACGGCGCGGGCGATCGAGGCCTGCGGCATAGCGGTCGAACACATCACCGGCGCCGGCACCGGCAGCTTCGTCCACGAGCGCGACAGCGGCGTCTTCAATGAAATCCAGGCCGGCTCCTATGTGTTCATGGACCGGGATTACGGCGACAACCAGCGCGGCCCGGACGACATCGGCTTCGAGCACGCGCTGTTCGTGCGCACCACCGTCATGAGCCGGGCCACCGCCACCCGGGCCGTGGTCGATGCCGGCCTCAAGGCCTCGAGCGTCGATTCGGGCCTGCCCACGGTCTGGCAGCGGCCGGGGCTGCGCTACGCCAAGGCGGCCGACGAACATGGCGTGCTGGAGACTGCCGACGCCGCAGCCGTGGCGCTGGGCGACGTGCTGCTGCTGGTGCCGGGCCACTGCGACCCCACCGTCAATCTGTACGACGACCTGGTCTGCATCCGCGGCGATCGGGTCGAGGCGCTCTGGCCGATCGCCGCGCGCGGCGCGCTGCTGTAAGCGGCGTCTTCCAAATTTTCATCCAGGCTTTTCCATGCAAGAACGATTCGACCTCCTGATCCGCCATGCCAGCATCGTCGACGGCACCGGCGCGCCCCGCTACCCGGGCGACATCGGCATCCGCGGCGACCGCATCGCCCGCATCGGCGATCTGGCCGGTGCCAGCGGCAAGGTGGAGATCGACCTGGGCGGTCGCATCGCGGCGCCCGGCTTCATCGACGCCCACACCCACGACGACCGCCTGATGCTGTCCAGCCCCGACATGGCGCCCAAGGTCAGCCAGGGCATCACCACCGTGGTGGCCGGCAACTGCGGCATTTCGCTGGCGCCGATGCCGCGCCCGATCCCGAACCCGGTGACGCCGCCGCTGAACCTGCTGGACGAGGAGGGCGGCTGGTTCCGCTTTCCGACCTTCGCCTCGTACGTGGCCCGCCTGCGCGAGCAGCCGGCCGCCACCAACTGCGCCCTGCTGGTGGGCCACACCACCTTGCGCGTCGCCACCGTCGACAAGCTCGACCAGCCCGCGACCCAGGCCCAGATCGGCCAGATGCGCGCGCTGGTGCAGGAGGCCATGGAAGCGGGTGCGGTGGGCGTCTCCACCGGCCTGTTCTACGAGCCGTCGGTGGCCGCGCCGACCGAGGAAGTGATCGACGTCTGCCAGCCGCTCAAGGCATTCCACGGCGTCTACTGCACCCACATGCGCGACGAGGCCGACCGGGTGATCGATTCGCTGGAGGAAACCTTTCGCATCGGCCGCGAGGTCGGCGTGCCGGTGGTGATCTCCCACCTGAAGGTCGTGGGGCCGGCCAACCACGGCCGCTCGCAGGAGGCGCTGAGCTTCATCGAGAAGAACATGGCCAACCAGCCGATCTGCATCGACTGCTATCCCTACACCGCCGGCTCCACCATCCTGTCGGCCGACCGCGCCGCGAGTTCGTCGCGGGTCATCGTCAGCTGGTCCAAGCCGCTGCCGGAATATGCCGGCCAGGACCTCGATGCCATCGCGAAGAAGATGGGCGTGTCCGAGGACGAAGCGATCCAGCGCCTGAGCCCCGCCGGCGGCATCTACTTTCGCCTCGACGAAGCCGACGTGCAGACCATCCTCAAGCACGACCAGGTGATGATCGGCTCGGACGGCCTGCCGCACGATGCCTCGCCGCACCCGCGGCTGTGGGGCAGCTTCCCGCGGGTGCTGGGCCACTACGGGCGGCTGCTCGGGCTGTTCCCGCTGGAGATGGCGATCTACAAGATGACCGGCCTGACGGCGAAGAACTTCGGCCTGCAGGACCGCGGCGTGCTGCGCGAGGGCGCGTATGCCGACCTGACGCTGTTCGACGCCGACACCATCGACTCGGCCGCCACCTACGAAGACCCGATCGCCCCGGCGCGCGGCATCGACACCGTGATCGTCAACGGCGCCGCGGTCTGGCAGGGCGGCAAGTCGACCGGCGCGCGGCCCGGCCGGGTGCTGGCGCGCGAGACCCAGGGAAGCTGACATGACGACGCTGGACCAGCTCGAAACCCCGGCGCTGCTGCTCGACGAAGCGCAGATGGACCGCAACATCGACCGCATGCGCAGCCGCCTGCGCCAGCTCGGCGTGGCCTTCCGCCCGCACGTCAAGACCAACAAGTCGATCGACGTTGCGCGCCGCCTGATGGAAACGCCCGAGGGCCCGATCACCGTCTCGACCCTGCTGGAGGCGGAGTACTTCGCGGAGCACGGCGTCAAGGACATCCTGTACGCGGTCTGCATCGCGCCCAACAAGCTGGACCACGTGGCGGCGCTGCAGGCCCGCGGCGTGCGGCTGTCGCTGATCCTGGACAGCATGGAGACCGCGCGCATTCTCGTGGCCCGGCACCGGGAACGGGGCCAGCAGTTCGAGCTGCTGATCGAGATCGACTCCGACGGCCACCGCTCCGGCCTCAAGCCCGACGCGCCGGAGGTGCTGGAGATCGGCCGCTTCCTCGAGGCCGCCGGCATCCCGGTCCGGGGCGTGATGACGCACGCCGGCAGTTCCTACGACTGTCCGACCACCGACGGCATCCGCGCGATGGCCGAACAGGAGCGCGCCGCCGTGGTCCATGCCGCAGGTCGACTGCGCGCGGCCCGCATCGCCTGCCCGGTGGTGAGCGTGGGCTCGACGCCGACGGCGCTGTTCGCCGAGAACCTGGACGGCGTCACCGAGGTGCGGGCCGGCGTGTTCGTGTTCTTCGACCTGGTGATGGCCGGCCTGGGCGTTTGCCGTCTCGACGAGATCGCCGTGTCGGTGCTGGGCACCGTGATCGGCCATCGCCCCGACAAGGGCTGGACCTTGCTGGATGCCGGCTGGATGGCGATGTCGCGCGACCGCGGCACGGCCGCCCATGCGGTGGACCAGGGCTACGGCCTGGTCTGCGACCTCGACGGCAAGCCGCTGCACGACCTGATCCTGGTCGGCGCCAACCAGGAGCACGGGATCATGGCGCACCGCTCCGGACAAATTGAGGGTGCGGTGCACCTGCCGGTCGGCACCCAGGTGCGGATCCTGCCGAACCACGCCTGCTCCACCGCGGCGCAGTACGGCAAGTACCAGGTGCTGGGCCCGGGCGGCGCAGTGACCGCCAGCTGGCCGCGCTTCAGCGGCTGGTAAGCCGGCGCGGGGCGCGACGTACGATGGCGGCCTATGCCGCACGACATCATCGACCTGCGCTTTTTCGTCACCATCACCGAGAGCGGGTCGCTCGCGGAGGCGGCGCGGCGGCTGGACGTGAGCCCCTCGGCGGTGTCGCAGCGGCTGCGCCAGCTCGAATCCCGGCTGGGCATGCAGCTGGCCCATCGCAGCACCCGGCGCTTCAGCCTGACCGAGGAGGGCGAGCTGTTCCACGCCGGCGCGGTCACCCTGCTGGCGGACCTGGACAGCCTGGTCGACACCTTGCGTGAGCGCTCCGGCGAGGTGGCCGGCACGCTGCACGTCTGCGGCCCGCTCGGGTTCGGCCGGCACTACCTGGCGGCGGCCATCGCCGACTTCCACAGCCTGCACCCCAAGCTGATGGTGTCGCTGACGCTCAGCGACGTGGTGTCGCCGGCCGATGCCAACCGCTACGACCTGATCGTGCACATCGGCGCGCTCGGCGATTCGAGCATGGTGGCCTACCCGATCGCGCCCAATGCGCGCTTCCTGTGCGCCGCACCGCGCTACCTGACGCGGCGGCCCGCGCCGCGCGAGCCGCAGGAGCTGGCGGCGCACGACTGCATCGTGCTGCGCGAGAACCACGAGGACGTGACGCTGTGGCGGCTGCGCAGGAAGCGCAGCGAGGTGGCGGTGCGGGTGCCGGCGATCCTGAGCTGCAACGACGGCGAAGTGGCGAAACACTGGGCGCTGCAAGGCAAGGGCGTGGTGATGCGTTCGGAATGGGACGTGGCCGCCAGCCTGGCCTCGGGCAAGCTGGTGCGGCTGCTGCCGGACTGGAGCCTGCCCGACGCCGACGTCGTGGCCCTGGTCGCCAGCCGCACCGGCCTGTCGGCCCGGGTCAAGCTGTTCCTGGCGTTCCTGCAGCAGCGGTTCCAGCCGCTGCCGCCGTGGCGGCGCTAGCGGCGTTAGGTTGCAAGCGCCCGGTGATGGGGCGCGCATGGCCGCGAGGAACTCCCATGTAGCCAGGCAAGCCTCCGACGTCTTCCGGTGGACAGGCGTTCTGGCCAGCCACACAAACAAGTTCAGGCTGCCGCTCCACGGGTCGCCGCGCACGAGCGGCTAAGAGGAGCGCGCCAAGTTGGTTTTGCGACCTGAGCCGCCGACGGGGCCGGAAGGGACTTTGCGTCCCAGGGAGATCCTCTTGCCTGCGCCGCTGAGCTTGCTGCCGGTGGCCCATGCGCGTACCTCGGTCTGAGGTCCCAGGACGCCTTTTCGCTCATCGCCTTTCTCGATGGCCTTCGCTTGGAGTTGTTGCTTGACGGTGTGCGCGGACTTGTCCCTTTGCGGCATACGGGGCTCCTGAAGATGCTTTACCGCATGCTGCGGCGTCTTTCCCGCATAGGATGGTGTCGCAACCGAGAACAGGTCCTGACAATGAACGAGACCCCCTACGATGCGCCCGCCGGACGGCGCGAGGACGACCGCTTCACCACCGGCCGCGGCGATTTCACCGACGATGTTGCCTGGCCGGGCGCACTGCACGCGGTCTTCGTGCGATCCCCCTATCCCTCGGCCTGCGTGCGTTCCATCGACGTGACCGGGGCGCTCGCACACGAGGATGTCGTCGCCGTGCTGACCGGCGCCGACCTGGCGGCGGACGGCCTTGTCGACAATCCGATACCGTTCAAGTTCCCGCAGGGCGATGGCAGCTTCGCCCTGGAAACGTCACGGCCGCTGCTCCCACGGGAGCGGGTGCGCTTCGTGGGAGAGCCGGTCGCGCTGGTGCTGGCGCGCACGTTGTCGGCGGCGCTGGATGCCGCCGACCAGGTTGCCGTCGACTACCAGGAGCACGCGTGCATTACCGATGTGGCAGCAGCGCGCGAAGCCACCGCTCCCCTGGTGTGGGGGGACCGTCCCGGCAACGTCGCCTACCGGTGGCGCCAGGGCGACACCGCGGCCGTCGAAGCGGCACTCGCTGGTTCGGCGCGCGTCGTGCGCCTCACATCGCGTGTCAGCCGCGTCGCCGCCATGCCGATGGAGCCGCGCGCGGCTCTGGCCTATACCGGCGAGGACGGCAGGCCCGTCGTGCGGCTGTCGCATCAGAGCCCGCACCAGTTCCGCGACGAAGCGGCGAAGCTGTTCGGCCTGGCACCGCAGGAGCTGCGCGTCGTGGTGGGCGACGTCGGCGGCTCCTTCGGCATGAAAGCGGGGGCCTTGCGTGAGGAGATGCTGGTGTTCTGGGCGGCGCGCCGCCTGCAGCAGCCGGTGCGCTGGGCCGCATCCCGCGTCGAATCGTTCCTGGCCGACGAACATGGGCGCGACCTCGTGATCCACGCCGAACTCGGACTGGATGCGGACGCACGCTTCACGGCCCTGCGCATCGGCTACGAGGTGAATGTGGGGGCCTGCATGTCGTGGCGCTCGACGGCGCCCGTCAACAACATCGGTGGCATTTCCGGCGTCTACGCGATCCCGGTGACCGCCGCCGACGTGCTCGGGCTGTTCACCAACACGCAGCCAACGGCGCCCTACCGCGGCGCAGGGCGCCCGGACGCCACCTATGCGATCGAACGCATCATCGACGTTGCCGCAGCGGAAAGCGCGATTGATCCGGCCGAATTGCGCCGCCGCAACCTGATCCCCGCGAGTGCGATGCCTTACAACACGGGCTTTCGCTTTGAATACGATTGCGGCGACTTCGAGCGCAACCTCGACAAGGCGCTGGAGCTGGCCGATTACGCAGGCTTTTCCGGGCGGCGGGCCGAGGCGAAGCGGCGTGGCATGTTGCGCGGCATCGGGATCGCGATGCCCATCGAGATGGCCGGCGGCCTGCTCGCCGACAACGCGAAGCTCACCGCCAATGCGGACGGGTCCGTCACTCTGCGGGTCGGATCGGTTTCGGTGGGGCAGGGCCACGAGACCGGCCTGTCGCGGCTCGTCGCGCACGCGCTGGGCATCCCCATCGAGAACGTGCGGTACCAGCAGGGCGACACCGACCTGCTCGCCCACGGACGGGGCAATGGTGGATCATCGGCGCTGATCCAGGGCGGATCGGCGCTGCGTCGCGCCACCGAGGACCTGATCGCCAACGCGCGCAGTGCCGCCGCGCTCCGGCTGGAAGCACACGCGGCCGATATCGAATTCGTCGGCGGGGTGTTCCGCGTGCGCGGAACCGATCATTCCGCCACGCTGGCCGAACTCGCGGGTACCGGCGAAGCGCTCGAAGGCGTGGGCATGTTCAAGCCGGAGCGGCCCACGTTCCCGAACGGTTGCCACATCTGCGAAGTGGAGATCGACCCGGCCACAGGAGAGGTGACGCCGCTGCAGTACGTGAGTGTGGAAGACGTGGGGCGCGTGCTGAACCCGGCCCTGGTGGAGGGCCAGATCCACGGCGGAGTCGCGCAGGGCATGGGGCAGGCGCTGATGGAGCAGGTGTGCTTCGACGACCACGGGCAGTTGCTGACCGGCTCGTTCATGGACTATGCAATGCCGCGTGCCAGCGACATGCCGCGGATCATCAGCGCCAACCTGGAGACGCCGACGGCGCTGAATCCACTGGGGGTCAAGGGTGTGGGCGAGGCCGGAACGGTCGGAGCGCTGAGCGCGACGATGAATGCCGTCTGCAACGCGCTCCGGCCCGAGGGAGTGCGTCACATCGACATGCCGACGACGCCGGTGCGGGTGTGGCAGGCGCTGCAGGCCGGCGCGTCGGGAGGGGCCGGCTAGCTGGGCCGACGTCCAAACCAGCAGACCACCAGTTACCGCTTCTCCGTCTTGGGATTGCCGCTGAACAGCGCCGGAAGCGCGCAGCCCGCGATGGCAACGCGCCTTCGGGCGAGACTGCCGACTCCTATCGGTGAAATATTTGGGCTAGCGCGTGATCACCACCTGCAGGTACTCGCTGGGCAGCACCAGCGTGCCGTCGCCCGAGCGGTTGCGCGCCTCCATCAGCCGCATCAGGTCGGCGGTGAAGGCGGCCTGGCGGTCGGCGTCCAGCGCACCGAAGGTCTTGTTCATCGGGCCGTAGTAGGTGCGGAACACCTCGATCCAGTGCGCCGGCGAGTGGTAGCGGAAGGTGAACTGGCGCTCGGTCGCCTCGATGCGGCTGGCCTGGCCGGCGAACAGTTCTTCCAGGCGCGCCTTGGTGCCCCACAGCGCCGGCGACTGCACGCCCGGCGCCGGCGGGAGGTACTGGCCGATGGTCTTGAACAGCTGGCCGATGAAGCTGGCGGGCGTCCAGTTGGCCAGCCCGATCCTGCCGCCAGGCTTGCACACGCGGGCCAGCTCCTTCGCGGCCTTGGCCTGATCCGGCGTGAACATCACGCCGAAGGTCGACAGCACGACGTCGAAGGAGGCGTCGGGGAAGGGCAGGTTCTCGGCGTCGGCTTCCATGAAGCGCACGGTGTGGCCCTCGGCGGCGGCGCGCGCCCGGCCGGCTTCGAGCAGCGAGGGCACGTAGTCGGTGGACGTGACATGGCACCAGCGGCGAGCCGCGGCCAGCGTCGCATTGCCGTTGCCGGCGGCGACGTCGAGCACGGTCGCGCCCGGGCGCAGGTCGAGCGCCTCGCACAGGTCTTCGCCCACGCTTTGCAGCGTGGTGCCGACCACGGCGTAGTTGCCGGTAGACCAGGCGGCCTGCTGTCGGGCCTTGACGGCGGCCAGGTCGACGGCGGGGGTGGACGGGGAAAGGACAGCGGACATGGCGGACTCCTGTGGGTTGGGGACTGGGATGTCATTGCGCGTCGCGGCGCGCCGCCGCGGGTCCCGCAAAACGGGACAAAAAGCGGGACAAACTGCTACAGTGACCGGCCGTTCCCGGCGTCATGGGGTCCCGGTGCAAGATCGCGCGAACACGTTCGGTTACTGGTTGCGGCGCCGCCGCAAGGCGCTTGATCTGACCCAGGAGGCGCTGGCTGACCGGGTGGCGTGTTCCGTCTTTTCCATCCGCAAGCTCGAGTCCGACGAGCGCCGACCCTCGCGCCGGCTGGCCGAGCGGCTCGCCGTCACGCTGGCGATCCCCGCGGAGGAGCGCAGGGAGTTTCTCGAGGCGGCGCGCAAGCTGCGTTCGGCCAGCCGCCTGGCGCTGGCTGTCGCGCCGCTGGCCGCCGCCGATCCGCCGATCCTCCCAGCCGCCCAACCCGCAACGACAGCCACCGACAACTCGCCCTTTGTCGGCCGCGGCTTCGAATGGGCGCTGCTGCAGCGACTGCTCGAGCGCCTGCCGCAAGGCGAGGGCCGCACGGTGCTGGTCGAGGGTGAACCCGGCATTGGCAAGAGCCGGCTGCTGCGCGAGCTGGCGCGGCATGCGCGGGAGCGCGGCTTCCCCGTGCTGGCAACCCCCTGCTACGAGATCGAACGAACGACGCCGTTCCAGCCGGTGATCGACCTGGTGTCGCGCACGCTCGACAGCCTCCCGTCGGCTGCGCTGGCCGGCATCGCGCCGGTATCGCTGGCCGAACTGGCAGTGCTGGTGCCGGACCTGCGCGAGCGCGTGGCCGGCCTGCCCGAACTGTCGAACGACTATCCCGAGGTGCGACAGGCGCGGCTGCCGCGCGCCGTGGACCAGCTGCTGGAACTGGCGCGGCGGGGCCGTCCGGCCATCCTGATGGTGGACGACATCCAGTGGGCGGATGCCGCCAGCGCGCAACTGCTGCAGGTCCTGGCGCGGCGCGCGCGGGAGCGGCCGGTGCTGGTGGTCTATGCGCTGCGCGACGAGGAACTGGATACCAACGAACCGCTGGCGCGGCTGGTCGAGAGCCTGCGCCGCGATGCGGGCGCCACTCGCGTGCCCCTGCAACGGCTGGGGCCCGAGGACAGCGCCAGCCTGGTGGCGGCGCTGGTGGACAGCCGGCTCGCCGTGCCGGGGCTGCCCGAGCGGCTGCACCGCGAATCCGAAGGCAATCCGTTCTTCCTGACCTCCACGCTGCAATCGCTCAACGCGGGCGAGACGTCGCTGGACCAGCCTGCGACCGGCGCCGCGGGCTGGTTGCCCGACGGATTGCGGGCGGCCGTGCGGGTGCGGCTGGCACACGTGCCGCAAGCGTTCCGGCCGGTGCTGGAAGCCGCGGCGGTGCTGGGCCGGCGCTTCGACTTCGACCAGTTGCTGGAGGTGCGCCGCCAGCCGGAGGTCGAACTGCTGGACGCGCTGGAGGCGCTGGTCAAGCGCCGGCTGCTGCGTGAGGAGCCCGAGGGCGGTATCTACGACTTCAGCCACGACAAGGTGCGCGAAGTCGTGTACCGCGACATCGGCGGCGCCCGGCGCCGGTTGCTGCACCAGGGCGTGGCCGAGGCGCTGGAGCGGCGCGACGACGGCCACGAGCGCGACGCGCAACTGGCCCAGCACTACGAGCAGGCGCACCAGTGGGGCAAGGCGCTGCGCCACATGGTGCTGGCGGCGCAGCGCTCGCAGGCGCTGTTCGCGATGCGCGACGCGCTGCACTGGTTCGATCGCGCGCTGGCGCTGGACGCGGCGCACCCGGATGCGGCCGACCCCGGCCGCCTGCTGGCGCTGCGCGAGCAGCGGGGCGCGGCGCGCGCGCAGGCCGGGCTGACGCAGGGCGCGGTGGAGGATTTCCGTTGGGTGGTCGAGGCCGCGCTGGCAGGCGGCGACCGCGCCCGCAGCCTGCACGCGCTGGCGCAGCTGGGCATGGCCTACCGGCGCGCCGACGCGTATGACGAAGCCACCGCCTGCCTGACAGAGGCGCTGTCCGAATGGCGTGCGATGGGCGACCAGCAGGCCGCCGCCGACACGCTGTACCACCTGGGCACGGTGGCCTGGAGCACCGGGCGCAACGACCGCGCGATCGGCTTCCACGGCCAGGCGGTGGAGGTCTGCGAGCGCAACGGCCTGCAGGGGCTGGTGGCGGTGCAGGCCTGGCACGGGCGCGGCGAGTCGCATTTCGCCAACGCGGAACCGGAGGCGGCCATCGCGTGCTTCAACCGCTCGCTGGTCCTGGCGCGTGGCATCGGCGACCGCAGCTACGAATCCGAAAACCTGATGATGATCGGCCACGCCTGCGTCGGCGCCAAGGGCCTGGGCGACTACCCGCGCGCGCTGGCGCAATTCGACGCCGCGCTGGAGATTGCGCGCGCGGCCGACCTGCAATGGCACATGGGGCCGACGCTGCTCGGGCGTTACCACGTGCTGGCGTGCACCGGCCGCTACGGCGAGGCATGGTCCGGCATCCAGGAGACGCTGCGCTGGCTGGAGTCGCTGGCTCAGGTGCGTTACCAGATGATCGCCTTCGACTTCGCCGGCCACCTGCTGCTGGACACCGGCCGCAATGCGCTGGTGGTGGAGCAGATGGAGCGCGGCATCGCGTTGTCAGATTCGACGGGAATCCAGTTCTGGCGGCCGGCGTTGCAAGCCCACCTGGCCATCGCGCGGTGCCGGCTGGGCCTGCGGGTAGACCCGGTAGCCGTGCGCGCGCTGCTGGAGCAGACGCGCGGCGCGGCGGAGCGCTATTTGTTGGTGCGATGCCTCGACGCGCTCGCGGAACTCCTGCTGGCCGATGACGATGCGCAAGCCAGCCTGCAGTGCGCAGACGAATTGCTGCAGCTCGCGACCTCCGGCGGCTTGCGCGAGCTGGAAGCGGTGGGCCGGCGCTGGCGCGGCGAGGCGTTGCTGGCACTGGGCCGGCTGGACGACGCGCAAGCGGAGCTGTCGCACGCCGCGGCGCTGGCCGAGACCATCGGCCGCGTCCGGCTGGTGCTCGACACCCAGTCCGCGCTGGCGCGGCTGGCACGCGCAATGGGCGACGCGGCGGCCGCCGGCAGGCACGCGGCCAAGGCGCGCACCGGCGAGGAAGCGATCGCTGCCAGCCTGCTGGTGGGCCTGCCGCTTACGCCAGCAGATCGCGCAGCGTCCGCGCGATGACCTTGGTCGCGCGGCGCAGGTCGTCCAGGTCCAGGCGCTCGTCGGCGCGCTTGGCGTGCGACTCCAGCACCGTGCGCGGGCCGGCGCCGTAGATCACGCCGGGAATGCCGGCCTCGGCGTACAGCCGCACGTCGGTGTAGAGCGGCGTGCCCATCGCCGGGATGTCGACGCCGAACACCGCCTTGCCGTGCTTCTGGATGGCGTCGACCAGCGGCTGGTTGCCTGGCAGCGGCTTCATCGACCTGGCCAGCAGCAGGCGCTTGATCTCCACCGTGATGCCGGGGAATTCGGCCGCCGCCTCCTCGATCGCCTGGCGCAGGCCGGCCTCCACCACCGCCGGCTGCTCCTCGGGAATCATCCGCCGGTCCAGCTTGAAGCTGACCCGGCCCGGGACCACGTTGGTGTTGGTGCCGCCCTCGATCCGCCCGACGTTCAGGTAGGGATGGGTGATGCCCGGCACGGCGGACGTCACCTGGCGGTAGATGCCGTTGCGGGCGTACAGCATGTTCAGCAGATGCACCGCGCCCTGGAGCGCGTCGATGCCGCTGTCGGGAATGGCGGCGTGCGCCATCTTGCCGTGCACCGTCACTTCGAGCTGCAGGCAGCCGTTGTGCGCGGTCACCACCTCGTAGCTGAAGCCGGCGGCGATCAGCAGGTCCGGCTGCGTGAGTTTGTTGCGCAGCAGCCAGCCCGGGCCCATCTCGCCGCCGAACTCCTCGTCGTAGGTGAAGTGCAGCTCGACCCCGCCCTTGAGCTGCGCGCCGAGCGATTCGAGCGCCCGCACGGCGAAGGTGAAGCTGGCGAAATCGGACTTGCTGACGGCGGCGGCGCGGCCATAGAGCTTGCCGTCGGCGATCTCGGCGCCGTACGGGTCATGCGTCCAGCCCTCGCCGGGCGGCACCACGTCGCCGTGGGCGTTGAGCGCGATGGTCCGGCCGCCGTCGCCGTAGCGGCGCCGCACGATCAGGTTGGTGAGCGATTCGAGGCCGTAGGCCAGCACCTCGGCCTGCGGCACGGGATGCTTCTCGGCCTCGAAGCCGAACTCCCGCAGGAGCTCCGCGGTGCGCTCGGCGTGCGGCGCGTTGTCGCCGGGCGGGGTGGGCGTGGGCACGCGCACCAGCTCCTGCAGGAAGCGCACTTCCTCGTCGAAGTGGGCGTCGATCCAGGCGTCGAGCTGGTCGAAATCGTTCATTGGATGTGGTCCAGGAGATGCTGGAAGGCATGCACCGCCAGCCCGATGTCGTCGCTGGTCGTGCTTTCCAGCGGGTTGTGGCTGATGCCGGAGTTCTGGCCGCGCACGAACAGCATGGCCTGCGGCATCACCTCGTGCAGCTTCATGGCGTCGTGGCCGGCGCCGCTGGGCATGCGGTGCAGCGGCACGGCCAGCGCATCGACGGCGCGCTCCCAGCGCTGCTGCCAGGCCCGATCGCTCGGCGCCGCCGCCGCGCGCATCGTTTCCTCGATGCTGAAGCGCAGGCCGCGGCGCTCGCAGATCGCCTCCAGTTCGGCCAGCACGTCGGCCACCATCGCGTCGCGTTGCGGATCGTTGGGCGCGCGCAGGTCCAGCGTGAACAGGCAACGGCCCGGCACCACGTTGGTCGAGCCGTTGGGCACCTGCAGCATGCCGATGGTGCCGACCGAGGTGCCGTCCTGCCTGGCCCGCTTCTCGACGTAGAGCGCCAGTTCCGCCACACCGACGGCCGCATCCGCGCGCCGGTCCATCGGCGTGGTTCCGGCGTGGCTGGCCATGCCGATCACCTCGCACTGGTAGCGCACGCCGCCGTTGATCGAGGTCACGATGCCCAGCGGCAGGTCGATCTCCGACAGCACCGGCCCCTGCTCGATGTGGACCTCGACGAAGCCCAGGTAGGTCGAGGGATCGCGCTTGAGCGACGGGATGTCGTCGGGCTGCAGGCCGGCGTGCAGCATCGCCTCGCGCATGCTGATGCCGTCGGCGTCCTTCTGCTCCAGCCAGGCTGGGTTGAACTGCCCGATCAGCGAACCCGAGCCGAGAAAGGTCGCCTTGTAGCGCTGGCCTTCTTCTTCGGCAAAGCCGATCACTTCCAGGTCGAACGGCAGCCGCCGGCCCTGCCGCGCGAGTTCGGCCACGCAGGCCATCGGCACGAAGATGCCGAGCCGCCCGTCGTACTTGCCGCCGTTGCGCACCGTGTCGTAGTGGCTGCCCGTCATGAGTCTCTGCGCTCCCTCCCCCCCCGGGGGAGGGTTGGGGTGGGGGCCAGCCTTGTACACACCCACCACATTCCCCACCGCATCCACCTTCACCTCGTCGAACCCGCACGCCTTCATCGTGTCGGCGATCTGCTTCGCGACGGCGCGATGGGCGTCGGTGAGATAGGTGACCGTCAGCTGGCCCTTCTCCTTGAAGCCGGGGTCGCTGTATTGCGCCAGCGATTCGTGCCAGTCCCAGACCATGTTGCCCAGCGCGGGCTCGACGCCGAACTTGTCGTTCAGGCGCAGCTCCACGATGCGGTGCACGTTGCGCAGCGCCTCGGCCAGCTCGAACTCGGGGTGGTGGTCGGCCCGCCGCTCGAAGGTCTCGATGATCTGTCGCCGGTTCAGCCCGGTGCCGCGCGGCCCGCGCACCGCCAGGATGAAAGGGAAGCCGAACCTGGCGTTGTAGGCGGTGTTGAGCCGCTGGATCTGGTCGAACTCCTGCTGCGTGCAGTCGGTCAGGCCCGCCTTGCCCTGTTCGTTGGTGGATTCCGCCGTGAGGCTCTTGCTCACCATCGCCTTGCCCGCGAGTTCGGGATGGGCGCGCAGCAAGGCCAGCTGCTGCTCGCGGCCGGCCTGCGCGACGATCCGCGCCATCGCGTGCTTCAGGTGGGCCAGCGATTTGAAGGGCCGATGCGCCAGCGCCGCCTCGGCAATCCACGGCGAATGTTCGTAGAGGCCGTCCAGCAGCTGCGCCGCTTCATCCTGCGGCGCGGTGTTGATCTGTTCCAGTGTCAGTGCCATGAAGAATCAGCCTTCGAAGGGGTGGACTTGTTGCCAGTGGCGGGCGATGTCGATGCGGCGGCAGACCCAGACCCGGTCGTGCTGCTGCACGTGGTCCAGGAAGCGCTGCAATGCGACGATGCGGCCCGGCCGCCCGAGCAGGCGGCAGTGCATGCCGACGCTCATCATCTTCGGCGCGGTCTCGCCCTCGGCATAGAGCGCGTCGAAGCTGTCCCGCAGGTAGGTGAAGAAGTCGTCCGCCTGCGAGAAGCCCTGCGGCAGCGAGAAGCGCATGTCGTTGCTGTCCAGCGTGTACGGCACCACCAGGTGCGGCACGACGGCGCCGTCGGTCTTCTTCACCGTCATCCAGAACGGCAGGTCGTCGCCGTAATAGTCGCTGTCGTAGGCGAAGCCGCCGAAATCGGCGACCAGCCGCCGCGTATTCGGACTGTCGCGGCCGGTGTACCAGCCCAGCGGCCTGGCGCCGGTCAGCTGCTCGATCGCCTGCATGCCCAGGCGCATGTGCTCGCGTTCGGTCGCTTCGTCGACGTCCTGGTAACTGATCCAGCGCCAGCCGTGGCAGGCGATCTCGTGGCCCAGTTCCTGGAACGCCGCCGTCACTTCCGGCTGGCGTTGCAGCGCCATGCCGACGCCGAACACCGTCAGCGGCAGGCCGCGCCGCTCGAACTCGCGCAGGATGCGCCACACGCCCACCCGCGAGCCGTACTCGTAGATGCTTTCCATGCTCAGGTGGCGATCCGCGAAGGCCGGCGGATTGGCCATCTCCGACAGGAACTGCTCCGAGCCGGCGTCGCCGTGCAGCACCGAGTTCTCGCCGCCTTCCTCGTAGTTCAGGACGAACTGCACGGCCACGCGGGCGTTGCCGGGCCAGTGCGGATGCGGCGGCTGCCGGCCGTAGCCGGCCAGGTCGCGGGGGTAAGGGGCGGTGCTGTCGTAGGGCATGGGAATCGTTTCGGCGTTTCAGCGTTTCAGGACAGGGCCAGGGCCACGTCGTGGCTCGGCACCTTGCGGTCCAGCGCCAGGCTTTCTTCCACGTGCAGCAGGTGCTCGGTCATCAGCTGCACGGCGCGTTCCTCGTCGCCGGCGGCCAGCGCCTTGACGATCTGCGTGTGTTCTTCCTGCGAGTGCTCGGCGGCGCTGGCGCTCTGGTACATGAGGGTGATCAGGGAACAACGGGAGGTCAGGTCACGCAGGATCTGGGCCAGCACCTCGTTGCCCAGCAACTCCGCCATGCGGACATGGAAGTCGCCGAGCAGCTCGTTGCGCGTCGCCACATCGTCGTTGACCAGGGCCGCGCGCTCCTGCGCCACGTGCTCCTTCAGCGCCTTGATGCGGGCCGGCGTGCTGTCGCGGACGAAGGCGCGCGTCATCTCCGCCTCCAGCATCCGGCGCACCGCGAACACCTGGCGCGCCTCGCCGGTCGACGGCGCGGAGACGAAGGCGCCGCGGGCCGGCTCCAGCGTCACCAGCCGGTTCTGCGCCAGCTGGAACAGCGCCTGCCGCACCAGCGTGCGGGAGACGCCGAAGTGGTCGGCCAGCTTCTGCTCCGCCAGCTTGCTGCCAGGCTGCAGCCGGTGGTCGACGATGGCGCGGGTCAGCGCGTCGACGATCGATCGGGTGGTGGACGCTTCCATGCAGGGGCATGATAGCTGGCGCCGGGAAAACTGTATACACTCGTGTGAACCAAACTCACGAGGAGCCGGCCATGGGCCTGAGCACGCACGTCCTGGACACGATGCACGGTTGCCCGGCCGCCGGCATGCAGGTCGAGCTCTCGACGCTGCAGGGCGAGGTCGCGACGCTGGTGCGGCGGCTGACGCTGAACGCCGACGGCCGCAACCCGGATGGCCCGCTGTACCGCGACGGCGAGTTGAAGAACGGCAACTACCGGCTGGTGTTCGACGTCGCGGGGTATTTCAAGGCGAAAGGCGTGGCGCTGCCCGAGCCGAACTTCCTGAACCGGGTGACCATCGATTTCGGCGTCGCCGACGCCAGCGGGCACTACCACGTGCCGCTGCTGGTGAGCCCGTGGGCTTATTCGACGTACCGTGGGTCGTGATGAAGAAGGCTGTCATCCCGGCCCCCGAGCCGGGATCCAGGGCCTTGCGCGCCGGTGAGCTGGTCGGCTCGCCAAGGCATGGATCCCGGGTCAAGCCCGGGATGACGCCGCGTCGCCGTGCGACGCTCGCGTCAATCCTGCCCTTCCGTCAGCGTATCCAGCTGGAAGCTGCCGCTCTTGTGCCACAGCCAGGTGTCGGTCCAGACCACCTTGCCCATGCGGGCCGGCGCGGGGTAGGGCGCGGCGGCGCGGACGGTGCGTTCGATCTCCTTGACCACCTCCGGCGCATGCGACGGCTTGCGCATCCAGTTCAGGCCGCGCACCTGGCCCTTGCCGTCCAGGTCGACCTGCAGCGTGCCGATGGCGTACAGCAGGGGCGGCAGCCGGCCCTTCCAGATCCGGTCCCGATTCAGGCCGTAGACATGGCTGGCCGCATCCTGGCGGTAGGCCCGCGGCGTGACCGCGCCGGAGACGCGGACGGCGGTGATCGCCGTCGCGCCGGACTGCACGACGGCGTCGGGCACGGTGGCGGGGCTGGCGGCCGGCGCGGGCGGCGCGGCGACGATGGGCGCGGCCGGCGGCTGGGGCGGCGAGCCGCAACCGGGCAGCATGGCCGTGGCGGCGCCGGCCAGACCGGCCAGCGCCAGCCGCCAACGTTCGAACATCCTGATCATGAAAGTCTCCTGGGCCAGCCTCGCGGGTCGATGAGCTTACAACGCCCGGGCCCGGCGTTGGCGGACAGGGGTCACCCGTGCGGCCCTCTTTACCTTGGGTTGACGTCGAGATGACGGCGCCGGCCACGGATCGATTCACGGCGCGCCTGGGCAACGAGGCAGCCGTGCTGGTCAGCGTCGATTCCGCGCAGGGCTCGGTGCCGCGCGAGGCCGGCGCCTGGATGGCGGTCTTCGCCGACCATTTCATCGGCTCGATCGGCGGCGGCCACCTGGAACTGCAGGCGATCGGGGAAGCGAGGCGCCGCCTGGCCGGTGTCGCCGGGGAGCCGCTGCTGCGCTATCCGCTCGGTCCCAGCCTGGGCCAGTGCTGCGGCGGCGTGGTGCACCTGCGCTTCGAGCAGATCGGTGCGACCGATGCCGCGGCGCTCGCGGTGCGGCTGGCGCCGCGGCGGATCCCGGTCGCCCTGTTCGGCGGCGGCCACGTCGGCCAGGCCCTGGTCGTGGCGCTGGGACCGCTGCCGTTCGCGGTGCGCTGGATCGACAGCCGCGACGAGATCTTTCCGGATGCCGTGCCAGCCAATGTGGAGTGCGAGCATTCCGACCCGGTGCAGGCGGCGGTGGCGGATCTGGTCGCCGGCTCGCACGTGCTGGTGATGAGCTTCAGCCATGCCGAAGACCTGGACATCGTCGCCGCCTGCCTCATGCGCCAGCGGCTGTACGGCGACCTGCCCTTCATCGGGCTGATCGGCAGCAAGACCAAGTGGGCCACCTTCCGGCACCGCCTCGAAGAACGGGGCTTCGGCAAGCCGGAGCTGGCCCAGGTGACCTGTCCGATCGGCCTGCCCGGCATCCCCGGCAAGCAGCCCGAGGTGATCGCCGCCAGCGTCGCGGCACAGCTCTTGCAGCTGCGGTCCTGGGAAGCCCCCGAACACTAGAACCCGCAAGAACGGAACACCATGGAAAGCTACCTTCTCGACTGGGCCAACCTGCTGCTGCGATGGGCGCACGTCATCACGGCCATCGCGTGGATCGGGTCCTCCTTCTACTTCGTCTTCCTGGATTCCAGCCTGACGCCGCCGGTGGACGAGGACCTCAAGCGCCAGGGCGTCAGCGGCGAACTGTGGGCGGTGCATGGCGGCGGCTTCTACCACCCGGTGAAGTTCGCGGTGAAGCCGCCGCAGCTGCCGGGCCACCTGCACTGGTTCTACTGGGAGGCGTACTCCACCTGGCTGACCGGCTTCGCATTGTTCACGGTCAGCTACCTCTGGAACGCCAGCAGCTACCTGATCGACAAGAGCCTGATGGACTGGTCGCCGGCCGCGGCGATCGGCACCGCCCTGTCGTTCCTGGCGGTGTTCTGGCTGCTGTACGACGCGATCTGCCGGGTCTTCGGGCAGAAGAAGAACGGCGACGCCATCGTCGGCGCGCTGGTGCTGGTGCTGGTGTGCATCGCCTCGTGGCTGGCCTGCCACTGGTTCGCCGGCCGCGCCGCCTTCCTGCTGGTGGGCGCGATGATCGCCACCGCGATGAGCGCCAACGTGCTGTTCTGGATCATCCCCGGCCAGCGCAAGGTGGTGGCCGCGATCAAGGCCGGCGCGCCGGTCGACCCGGTGCACGGCCTGCGCGGCAAGCAGCGCAGCGTGCACAACACCTACTTCACGCTGCCGGTGCTGTTCGCGATGCTGTCCAACCACTACAGCTTCACCTCCAGCCATCCGCGCAACTGGCTGGTGCTGATCCTGATGATGTTCGCCGGCGCGGCGATCCGCCAGTTCTTCGTCATGCGGCACGGCTGGAAGCTGGGGCGCAACCGCCATCCGCTGCCTTATGCGCTGGTGGGCGTGGCGGTGATCGTGGGCGTGATCGTCTGGCTCAAGCCGGATGCAGCGCCGGCCGCGCCGGTCGCGCAGGCGGCCGGCTACCCCGAGGTGCGCAAGGTGCTGGAGCAGCGCTGCTACCAGTGCCACGGTGAGCAACTGCAGATGAAGAACGTGCGGCTCGATTCGCCGGCGGCGCTCAAGCAGCACGCCCAGGCCGTCTACCAGCAGGCCGTGGTGGCCAAGACCATGCCCTTGAACAACGCCACCGGCATCACGGATGCCGAGCGGGCGCTGCTCGGGCAGTGGTTCCTGGGCGGGGCCAGCGTGCCCTGATGACGGTCATCCCGGACTTGCGCCTGGATCCAGTCCGGCGTGACAACCGCGGTCAGTCCGCCACGACGGCCCAGCGTTCGTGGTCGCGCCAGCGGCCGGCGATCTTGAGGTAGCGCGGCGAAAATCCCTCCAGCAGGAAGCCGCAGGACTGCACCAGCGCGATCGAGGCCGCGTTGTCCGGCTGGATGTTGGCTTCGAGCCGGTGCAGCCCGATCGGGCCGAAGGCTTGCTGCAGCACCGCCTGCAGGCCGGCGGCCATCAGGCCCTGGCGCTCGTGGCCGGCGAAGGCGTAGTAGCCGAGGTAAGCGCTGCGAAACGGTCCCATCACCATGTTGGAGATGTTGAACACGCCCACGATGGCGCCGGTGTCGCGCCGGCACACCAGCAGCGCGCGGTGGGTGGGCTGCGCCATGCGCCTGCGCCAGGCCCGGAACGCCTCGGGCGTGGCGGGCGGCGCGACCCAGGAGCGGTGCAGCGCCTTGCTCGCTGCCGCCGCCGCCACGAACTCGCGGGCATCGGCGGCGGCGGGCGGCCGCAGCACGATTCGGGGCGCCATCGCCGGGGCTGCCTCAGTCGGCGGTGATGCCGGCCGCTTTGATGGTCTTGGTCCAGAAGGCGGTTTCGCTCTTGACCAGCGCATCGAGCTGCTCCGGCGGCAGGTAGCGCAGGTCGATGCCGGCGGTGGCGGCGCGGGTCCTGGTTTCCGGCAGCTCGAGCGCCTGCTTGATGCCGGCGGACAGCCTGGCCACGACGTCGGGCGGCGTGCCGGCGGGCGCGAAGATGCCGACCCAGGCTTCGAGCTCGAAACCCTTCAGGCCGGCTTCGGCGGTGGTGGGCACGGCAGGCAGGCTGGGATGGCGGGTCTTGCCCGCGACCGCGAGGCCCTTCAGCTTGCCGGCCTGGACATGGCCCATGACCGATGGCGGCGTGGTGATGAACACCTGCACCTGGCCCGACAGCACGTCGGCGATCGCCGGGCCGGAACCGCGGTACGGGATGTGGACCATGCTGGTCCCGGTCTGCAGCTTGAACATCTCCGTGCCGACGTGCGACAGCGAGCCGTTGCCCTGCGAGGCGTAACTGAGCTTGCCGGGGTTCTTCTTCAGGTAGGCGATGAATTCGGGCAGGGTGTTCGCCGGCACCGAGGGGTGCACCGCGATCACATTGGTGGCGACCGTGATCAGGGCGACCGGAACGAAGTCCTTCTGCGCCCAGGGCAGCTTGGCGTTGAGCACCGGGTTGCCCACGTGGTAGGCCGAATAGGAGTTGAGCAGCGTGTAGCCGTCCGGATTGGCGCGAGCCACCAGCCCGTAGGCGACGTTGCCGCTGCCGCCGCCCTTGTTGTCGACGACCACCGTGGCGTTGAGCACCTTGGCCAGCGAGTCGCTCAGCAAGCGGGCCGAGCCGTCCACCAGGCCGCCGGGCGGATTGGGAACGACCAGGGTGATCGGCTTGCTGGGGAACGGGGCCTGCGCGGCGGCCAGGCCGCAGGTCAGGACGAGGGCGGCGGCCGCGGCGAGGGCGCGCAGGGGTGTCAGTCTTTGGTTCATGTTGGCTCCGGGTTTGCCGTGGTTATAGCCGGGGCGGCCGGATTGCGCTGGGGCGCTGAGGAATACACCAATGGCGGCGCGGCCCGGGCTGCCGAGAATGGCGGCATCCCAACCCAGGAGACAGCGCATGAAGGTCGGCATCAAGAAATGGATCGGCATCCTGTGCCTGCTGGCCGCCCCGGCGGCCGTGCTGGCGCAACCCGCCTGCCCCGCCAGCAACCTGCTGTACTGGCAGGCCTTCCCACCGGGCGGCGAGTCGGACGTCTCGGCGCGGCACCAGCAGGTGGTGCTCAAGAAGCGCTGTCCCGCCATCGAGACCATCGTCCAGTACAAAGCCGGCGCCGGCGGCGGGCTGCTCTGGGGCCAGATGAACAGCATGCCGGGCGACGGCCTGAACGTGATGGGCGTCAACCTGCCGCACATCGTGTTCCAGCCGCTCGAAGGCGAGGTGCAGTACAAGACCGCCGACGTGACGCCGGTGTTCTGGTTCCACTACACGCCCGATATCCTGGTGGTGCCCACCTCCAGTCCGATCAGGAGCTTCCAGGAATTCGTCGCCGCCGCGAAGAAGGATCCGGGCAAGATGAACCTGGGTGGCTCGGGCCGCAATTCCGCCAACCATGCTGCCCACGAGAGACTCAATGCCGCGTTCGGCATCAAGAGCACCTATGTGCCGTACAAGGGCACGGGCGACATGGCGTTGGCCGTGGTCGGCGCCCAGATCGACGGCGCCGTCACTTACGTGCCGTTCGCGCTGGCCAACAAGACCAAGGTCCGGCCGCTGGCGGTGGCGATGGAGCAGCGCCACCCGCTGATGCCCGACGTGCCGACCTTCAAGGAGCTGGGTGTCGACTGGGTCGACGGCGCCTACCGCGGCATCGGCGTGCCGAAATCGACGCCGCCGGAAGCGCGCAAGCGCCTGTCGGAGCTGTTCCTGGCGCTGAACAACGACCCGGAGATGAAGGAGCTGGCGGCGAAGAACGGCTTCGAGCTGGTCAACATCGGCCTGCCCGAGATGGACGGCTTCATGAAGGAGCGCACCCGGGTCTACACCGAGGGCGCGAAGATGCTGGGGCTGGGGAAGAAATAGCCCGTCGTCCCCGCGGAGGCGAGGACCCAGAGCATTCAAGAAGGGTGCGGGCGCCCTGGATTCCCGCCTTCGCGGGAATGACAGGAATGTGCGTGACAGCACCGCTGTTCCTCGCCACTTAGAATTCAAGTGCCAGCCTTCACCGGCTGGCAGCGTTCTCAGGGCGGGGCGAAATTCCCCACCGGCGGTATCCGCAGCGATGCGGGAGCCCGCGAACACCCCGGGTCCGTGCGTGAGCGCGGGCGCGCGGCGTTTGCGCACGCGCCCTGATTCTGGCAATCGTCTTTTCTGGAGAGACACCATGAATCAGCCTTCCGTTGCCTCGTTTCCCGCCGGCGCCGCGCACCGCGTCCGCATCGCCGTCATCTGTTCGTCCTGGCACCAGGACATCGTGTACCAGGCGCGCGACGCCATGCTGGCCGAGTTCGAGCGCAGCGGCCTGCCGCCGGGTCGGGTCGACCTGTTCGACGTGCCGGGCGCCTTCGAGATTCCGCTCTGCGCGAAGAAGCTGGCCCGCAGCCGCCGCTACGACGCCATCGTGGCCTGCGGCCTGGTCGTCAACGGCGGCATCTACCGCCACGAGTTCGTCAGCACCGCGGTGATCGACGGCCTGATGCGGGTGCAGATCGATACCGAGGTGCCGGTGCTGTCGGCGGTGCTGACGCCGCGCGACTTCCACGAGCACGAGGACCACCTGCAGTTCTTCCGCCAGCACTTCGTCAAGAAGGGCACGGAAGTCGCGAAGGCCTGCCTGGAAACCGTGGCGCTGCACCGCGAGCTGGACGCCACCGCCCAGGCCTAGGAGCGCGCCAGCGACAGCGCCAGGAAGTCCACGAAAGCGCGGACCCGCGCCGTCACCTGGTGGCGTTGCGGATACACGGCGTAGATGTCGGCGTCGGACGTCTGGTACTGCGGCAGCAGGGCGACCAGCCGGCCGCTGCGCAGGTAACGCTCGATGTCCCACTCGGCCCGCAGCAGGATGCCATGGCCGTCCAGCGCCCAGTGCACCGCGATCTCGCCGTCGTTGGTGGCCAGGTTGCCGCGCACCTTGACGCTCTCGGCCTTGCCTTCGCGCCCGCGTGACAGCCGCAGCAGGCCGTAGGCTTCGTCGCCCTGGCGGATGCCGATGAAGTTGTGGTGCGCCAGCTCGGACGGCGACTTGGGTTCGCCGTGCTTCGCCAGGTAGGCCGGCGAGGCGCACAGCAGCCGCCGGTTGGGCGCGATGTGGCGGGCGATCACGCGCGCGTCCGGCGGCGGGCCGAAGCGCACGCACAGGTCGAACGAATCGTCCGTCAGCGGCGGTGGGTCCACCGACAGCTGCAGCCGCACCTCCACCTTGGGGTACTTGCGCACGAAGCGCGAGATCACCGGCGCAATGTGGCTGCGGCCGAAGCCCAGCGTCGCGTTCACCCGCAGCAGGCCGCTGGGCACCGACTTCGAGCCGCCCAGCAGCTGCTCCACGTCGTCGATCTCGGCCAGGATCCGGCGCGCGTTCTGCAGGTACAGCTCGCCCTCGGCCGTCAGGCTCATGCGGCGGGTCGTGCGATTGAGCAGCGGCACGCCCAGCCGCCCCTCCATCTGCGTCAGCCGCTTGCTGATGGCCGACGTCGTCAGGCCCTGTTCGCGGGCGGCCGCGCTCAGGCTGCCAGCGCCGGCCAGCAGCGAGAAGAACCCCAGGTCGGACTGTTGGTTGGCTGTTGCCATGGAGATTGGATTGTTGAATCCATTTCAACAATGGATTGACTTTAGCGGCGTTCGCAGAACCCGTCCAGCTCCCAGAATTGCGCCATTCCCAACCACCGCACACGCAAACCCACCATGAAGACCTATCGCATTGCAACCATCCCCGGCGACGGCATCGGCAAGGAAGTCGTCCCCGCCGGCCGCGAAGTGATGGAGGCGCTGGCCGCCGGCAGCAACGCCTTCCGCTTCGACTTCGAGAACTTCGACTGGGGCGGCGACTACTTCCGCCAGCACGGCGTGATGATGCCGGCCGACGGCCTGGAGGACTTGCGCGACAAGGACGCGATCCTGTTCGGTTCCGCCGGCGATCCGCACATTCCCGACCACATCACGCTGTGGGGCCTGCGCCTGAAGATCTGCCAGGGCTTCGACCAGTACGCCAACGTGCGGCCCACCCGCATCCTGCCCGGCATCGACGGCCCGCTCAAGCGCTGCAAGACCGAGGACCTGGACTGGGTGATCGTGCGCGAGAACTCGGAAGGCGAGTACGCCGGCGTCGGCGGCCGGGTGCACCAGGGCCATCCGATCGAAGCGGCGACCGACGTGTCGATCATGACCCGCGCCGGCGTCGAGCGCATCATGCGCTTCGCCTTCAAGCTGGCCCAGTCGCGGCCCCGCAAGCTGCTGACGGTGATCACCAAGAGCAACGCCCAGCGCCACGCCATGGTGATGTGGGACGAGATCGCCCTGCAGATTTCGAAGGAGTTCCCCGACGTCAAGTGGGACAAGGAACTGGTGGACGCATCGACGGCGCGGATGATCAACCGCCCCGCATCCCTGGACACCATCGTTGCGACCAACCTGCACGCCGACATCCTGAGCGACCTGGCCGCGGCGCTGGCCGGCAGCCTGGGCATCGCGCCCACCGGCAACATCGACCCGGAGCACCGCTATCCGTCCATGTTCGAGCCGATCCACGGCTCCGCCTTCGACATCATGGGCAAGGGCCTGGCCAACCCGGTCGGCACCTTCTGGTCGGTGGTGATGCTGCTGGAGCACCTGGGCGAAACCGACGCGGCGAAACGCCTGATGCAGGCCATCGAACGCGTCACGGCCGACAAGTCGCTGCACACCGGCGACCTGGGCGGCCAGGCGAAGACGGCCGACGTCACCCGCGCGGTGTGCGAGCAGCTCGCTGGCAGCCAGCGGCTTGCCGCCTGACCCGGGACCGCCATGCGCCGCAACCGGAACGCGAAGATCATCGCCACGCTGGGCCCCGCCAGCGACGACCGCAAGACCATCCAGGCCTTGTTCGACGCCGGGGCCGACCTGTTCCGGCTGAACTTCAGCCACGGCGTTCACGAGGACCACAGGCGCCGGCTGGAGCTGATCCGGCAGGTGGAGCAGGAAAGCGGCCGCCCGATCGGCGTGCTGCTGGACCTGCAGGGGCCCAAGCTGCGCATCGGCACCTTCGCCGACGGCCCGGTGCAGTTGCAGGAAGGCGCGTCGTTCCGGCTCGACCTGGACGCGGCGACGCCGGGCAACACCTCGCGGGTCTCGCTGCCGCACCCGGAGATCTTCGCCGCGCTGGCCACCGGCACCAACCTGCTGCTCGATGACGGCAAGGTGCGCCTGCGGGTGGAGAAGTTCGGCAAGGACTTCGCGCAGACCGTGGTGGTGGCCGGCGGCACCCTGTCCAACCGCAAGGGCGTGAACGTGCCCGACGTGGTGCTGCCGCTGTCGGCGCTGACGGACAAGGACCGCGCCGACCTGGACTACGGCCTGAAGCTGGGCGTGGACTGGGTGGCGCTGTCGTTCGTGCAGCGGCCCGAGGACATCCTGGAAGTGAAGGCGATCGTCGCCGGCCGCGCCGGCATCATGGCCAAGCTGGAGAAGCCGGCCGCCATCACCCACCTGGAAGCGATCGTCGCCGAGGCCGATTCGGTGATGGTGGCGCGCGGCGACCTGGGCGTGGAGCTGCCGGCCGAACAGGTGCCGGCCATCCAGCGCCAGATCGTGCGGGCCTGCCGCCGCGCCGGCAAGCCGGTGATCGTGGCGACGCAGATGCTGGAGTCGATGGTCGGCGCGCCGGTGCCGACGCGGGCCGAGGCGTCGGATGTCGCCACCGCGATCTACGAAGGCGTGGACGCGGTGATGCTGTCCGCCGAATCCGCCAGCGGCCGCTATCCGGTGGAAGCCGTGAAGATGATGGCCAGCATCATCGCCCACACCGAGAGCGACCCGAGCTACCGCGATGGCATCGATGCGGCCCGCGTCGAGCCGCTGGCGGTCGCCGCCGATGCCATCGGCCACGCGCTGCGCGAAGCCACCCGCCTGCTCAAGGCCGCGGCCACCGTCGCCTACACCAGCTCCGGCTATTCGGCGCTGCGCATGGCGCGCGAACGGCCGCGCGCCCCCATCCTCGGCATGACGCCACGCCTGGCCACCGCCCGCCGGCTGGCGCTGGTGTGGGGCGTGCACGCGGTGCTGTGCCACGACGTGGCGGACGTGCCCGAGATGACCGAGCTGGCCTGCCGCACCACCTTGCGCGAAGGTTTCGGCCAGGCCGGCCAGACCGTCGTGATTGCCGCCGGCATGCCGTTCGGCGCTTCCGGCACCACCAACCTGCTGCGCATCGCGCAGATCTGAGCGCTTCTTCTGGAAACAGACCCACCATGAATCACCACTTCCATTTCCGCCGCACCGTCCTCAAGGCCTGTGCCATCGCCGCCGTCCTGTCCGTCTCGGGCGCTTACGCCCAATCCGCTTCGACAGGCTCAGGACAGGCCTGGCCGTCCAAGCCGATCACCCTGATCGTGCCGTTCCCCACCGGCGGCACCACCGACGTGCTGGCCCGCGCGGTCGGCGTCGAGCTGGGCAAGGCCCTGGGCCAGCCGGTGATCGTCGAGAGCAAGCCCGGGGCCGGCGCCACGCTCGGCGCCGACTTCGTCGCCAAGGCCAAGCCCGATGGCTACACCCTGCTGATGGGCGCGGTGCACCACACCATCGCGACCAGCGTCTACAAGAAACTGCCCTACGACTTCCAGAAGGACCTGGCGCCGGTGAGCACCGTGGCCCTGGTTCCCAACGTGCTGGTGGTCAACCCCTCGGTGCCGGCAAAGAACGTCAAGGAGCTGCTGGCGCTGGCCAAGGCGCAGCCCGGCAAGTTCACCTATGGCTCCAACGGCAACGGCACGGGCCAGCACCTGATCGGCGCGCAGTTCGAATCCATGGGCGGGGTGCAACTGCTGCACGTGCCGTACAAGGGCAGCGGCCCGCTGACCACCGACCTGCTCGGGGGCCAGATCAACATGTCCTTCGACACCATCACGCCGGTGCTGCCGCAGATCAAGGCCGGCAAGCTGCGGGCGCTGGCCGTCACCACCAGCAAGCGCTCCGCCGCGTTGCCGGACGTGCCGACGCTGGACGAGGCCGGACTCAAGGGCTTCAACCTCGGCACCTGGTTCGGCGTGCTGGCGCCGGCGGCCACGCCGGCCCCGGTGGTCGAGCGGCTGAACAAGGAGATCGCGCGCATCGTCAACCTGCCGGAGTTCCGCAAGAAGATGGAAGACATCGGCGCCGAGACCATCGGCAACACCCCGGCCCAGATGGCGGCGCAGATCAAGGACGACACGGAGCGGTTCGCCCGGCTGGTGAAGGAAGCCAAGGTCAGCATCGACTGATCGCTGCACCGGGCCGGAATTGCCGCGGCACAATGGCGCTGGAGACTCCCCGTATGACCGCGCCCGACCCCGCCACCCCACCCCGCCAGTTCCTCGAGCATCTGTACCGCGCCGCGGTGCAGCGTGCCTTGCCGTTGCACAACACGGCCGCATCGCTGCCGCCCCCGCCGAAGGGCCGGACGGTGGTGATCGGCGCCGGCAAGGCGGGCGGCTCGATGGCGCAGGCCGTGGAGGCGCTGTGGCCGGCCGATGCGCCGCTGCAGGGACTGGTCGTCACGCGCTACGGCCACATCCCGCCGCGGCCAGCAGGTCTCGCGAAGCGGATCGAGCTGGTCGAGGCTTCGCACCCCGTGCCCGACGCCGCCGGCCTGCAGGCGGCGACGCGCATCCTGGAGATGGTCCAGGGCCTGACGGCCGACGACCTGGTGCTGTGCCTGATCTCCGGCGGCGGCTCGGCGCTGCTGACGCTGCCGGCCGAGGGCCTGTCGCTGCCGGAGAAGCAGGGCATCAACCGCGCCCTGCTGGAAAGCGGCGCCAACATCTCCGAGATGAATTGCGTGCGCAAGCACCTGTCGCGCATCAAGGGCGGCCGGCTGGCGGCGGCCTGCGCGCCGGCCCAGGTCGTGACGCTGACCATCAGCGACGTGCCGGGCGACGACCCTTCGATCATTGCCAGCGGCCCGACGGTGCCGGACGCGACCAGTTGCGCCGATGCCGTCGCCATCCTGCAGCGTTACGGCATCGAGGTGCCGGGCGCGATCATGAGCCTGCTGGAGCAGGGCGCGCTGGAAACGCGCAAGCCCGGCGACGCACTGTTCGACGGCCACCAGGTGCACCTGATCGCGACGCCGCAGCAGTCGCTGGAAGCGGCGGCCGCCGTGGCGCGGGCCGCGGGGCTGGACGCCCACATCCTGAGCGACGAGATCGAGGGCGAGTCGCGCGAGGTGGCCAAGGTGCATGCGGCGCTGGCCCGCGCGGTGGCGCGCCACGGCCAGCCGTTCGCGCGGCCCTGCGTGATCCTGTCGGGCGGCGAGACCACGGTGACGGTGAAGAAGCAGCCGGAAGGCACGCCGCGTGGCCGCGGAGGCCGGGCCGGCGAGTTCTGCCTCGGCCTGGCGCAGGCGCTGCAAGGCCAGTCGCAAGTTTGGGCGCTGGCGGCCGACACCGACGGCATCGACGGCGTCGAGGACAACGCCGGCGCCTTCGTCGCGCCCGACACGCTCGAGCGCGCCGCGGGCCAGGGCCTGAAGGCCGCGGCCTTCCTCGATCGCAACGATTCGTACAGCTACTTCAGCGCGCTCGGCGACCTGGTCGTCACCGGGCCGACCCACACCAACGTCAACGACTTCCGGGCCATCCTGGTCCTGTAGCCGCAGCAAGGAGAACACCATGGCCGAAAGCTTTGCGCAATTCGAGGCGCGCCTGAAGGCGCAGGGTTTCGATGAAGTGCTGGAACGCAGCTGGCAGCCGGGCCAGGTCGTGGGCACGCATTCGCATCCCTTCGATGCCAATGCGGTGGTGGTGCAGGGCGAGATGTGGCTGACGGTTGGCGCCGCGACGCAGCACATCCCGGCCGGCGGCACCTTCGCGCTGGCCCGCGACACGCCGCATTCCGAGCGCTACGGCAGCGAAGGCGCGACCTACTGGGTCGGCCGGCGGCAGTGACTCACTGCGTGAGCGCGGCCTGGTCCCGCCGCATCAGGGTGCGGATCAGTCCCGCAAACCAGGCGACCGCCACCGCGATGCAGATGCCGACCAGCAACTGCCCCAGCCGCACCTGGTCGCCCAGCAGGTAGGCATTGCACAGGCGGACCGGCGAATCCTGGTACAGGTGGCCGGCCACGGCGGTCATCGGCAACACGTTGCCCAGGAAAAAGCCCTGCACCAGCAAGCCGGCCGGCCGCCACGACAGGCGCAGCGCCGCGCCGCAGGCCAGCAGCGCCAGCCATTTCGCCGCTTCGACCCGGCCGTCCACCAGCGCGAGATCGAGCACCCGCGGAATCATCAGCACGCCCAGCACCAGGGCGGTGGCGAGCAGGCCGGCGATGCCCAGCGCATTCCAGCGTTCCAACCGCCGGCGCCACGGCCCGGGCAGCGCGCCTGCCAGCAGCAAGCCGCAGCCCGCGAGCAAGGGGAATTGCACCAGCATGTGCAGCGTCATGCCCGCTTCGAGCAGCTGCCGCGATGGCGGCAAGACCAGCAGCGCGAGCAACAGCGCCGCGGCAGCCGGCAGGTGGCGGTGCTGGAACCGGCTCATGGCGACGGCGGGCTGGCGAGGTGGCGCGCGTAGTCCAGCGCCAGCTGCTGCTGCGCGTAATCGAACACCCGCACCAGCCGGCCGCGCTGGTCGACCACCAGCAGCGCAGCGTTGTGCTCGTAGTCGCCACGGCCATTCGGCACCACCACCACCTGGAAGGCAGCGAGCAGGCTGCGGGTTTGCTGCGCATCGGGCACGCGCACGAAACGCCACACCGCGGCGTCCGCATTCATCCGCGCCGCGTACCGGGCCAGCGCCGGCGGGTCGTCGCGCGCGGGGTCGAAACTGACCGTCAACAGCTTCACCCGCCCGAGCGCATCGTCGGTCTTCAGCGCGGCCTGCAGTTGCTGGAACACGGTGCCCAGCGCCAGGCAGACGGTTTCGCAGCGGGTGTAGACGAAGTCGACCACGGTCACGGTCTTGCCGTCGGCCAGCAGGCCCGGCAGCGGCTGCTGCGCGATGCCGGCGCCGTCGACGCGGACGGCGGGCGCCGGCACCGGCTGCAGCGCCACCTCGAGCCGGCGCGCACCCTCGGCGGTCCAGACCTGGAAGTCGTGGGTCAGCCCGGCGGCGCTGGCGTAAGCGCCCAGCGCCAGCGCGATGCACAGCAGCGCCGTGCGCAGCATCAGGCCCGGCCCGCCCGCGCCGACCGCTGCAGGCGGACCACTTGTTGTTGCCGCGGCTGCGGCGGGCCCGGCAGGATGTCGGCCAGCGTGTGGCCATCCAGGTGCTGCATGAAGCTGCGCAGCGCGCCGTCGATCACGCCGGTCAGCTTGCAGTTGCCGGTCAGCATGCAGCTGCCGCCGGTGGCGAAGCATTCGACGATGAAGAAGTCGGGCTCGATGCTGCGCACCACGTCGCCCAGCCCGATGGCTTCGGGCGCGCGGGCCAGCCGCATGCCGCCGCCCTTGCCGCGCACGGTCTCGATCCAGCCCGCCAGCCCGAGCTGGTGGGTGATCTTCATCAGGTGCGCTTCCGAGATGTCGTAGCTGCGCGCGACCTCGGCGATGGTGCACAGGCGGTCCGGCTGCTGCGCCAGGTAGATCAGCAGCCGCATCGCGTAGTCGGTCATGTGGGTCAGTCGCATGCCGTCTCCCTTGCGCGCCTCAGGGCGCCCTGGCCGCCAGGGCCTTGAGCTCGTCGCCGCCGTTGAACGGCGTGGTCCGGGTCGCGGCCTTGCGTTCGGCCGCGAACAGGCCGGCCGCGATCGGCGCCGCCTGGTTTGACCATTCCGATCGCACATAGCTGGCCACCGCCGCCAGTTCGGCGTCGCCGAGCTGCTGGAACGACGGCATCGCGCCCTTGAAGCTGTTGCCGGCGACGGTCATCTCGCCGGTGACGCCGTGCAGCAGGATGTTGGCGACCACCCGCTCGTCGCCGGTGGCCCATTCCGATCCGTCCAGCGGCGGGAACACGCCCGGCAGGCCCTTGCCGCTGGCCTGGTGGCAGGCCACGCAGTTGGCGGCAAACAGCTGCTTGCCGTTCGCGGCGCCGCCGGCACCGGGAACCGCCGCCCGCAGGTCGGCCAGCGTCCGGCGGTCGCCCAGGTCGGCGCGGCCGAAGGACTCGGACAGCAGGATGTAGGCCACGCCGGCCAGCACCATCGCCAGCGTGATCACGGCGACCAGCAGGGGAATCGGCTGGCTGCGTTCGGACGGCTCGGCCTGCTCGCGCGCCTGCGGCCGGCCGCTCGGGGTCCTGTCATTTCGCATCGGGTTCCGCCTTGCGTTGGGCCACCGGCTTGGGGTCCGGCGGCAGCACCGGGTAGGTGTGGTCCAGGCCCTGCAGGTACTTCACCAGGTCCAGCGCCTCGGGCGTCGGCACCAGCACCTGGCCCAGCATCGGGCCATAGCCGCCCGGGAGCGTCACGGCCTGGTCGCCTTCGGCCTTGGCATCCTTCTCGTCCTTGACGGTGAACAGGTAGGGGTAGGACGGCATGATCGAATCCGGCACGTAGGCGCGCGGCTGGTACAGGTGGCCCAGGTGCCAGTCCTTGCTCGGTTGCCGCGCGCCGATGTTGAACAGGTCGGGCCCGGTGCGCATGCTGCCCAGCAGGTGCGGCTTGTCGTAGTAGTAGTCGGCCGGCACCGAGGCCCGGCCCCAGCCGCGCTCGGCGTCGGGGCCCAGGTTGCGGTCGCGCGGCTGCTGGCTGTGGCAGTAGACGCAGCCGTTGGCGATGTAGACCTCGCGGCCGCGCAACTGCGCGCTGGTGTAGGGCTTGAGCTGCGGCGGCGGCTTGACGTCGCGCACTTCCAGGTACGGCATCACCACCAGGGCGGCGGTGGCGACGCCCAGCGCCACCATCGCGCCGGATGCCAGCTTGAGTTCATTTTCCATACGACAGTTCCAGCTCGTTGTTGTGCGCGAACAGGGCCGCGCCGGTGCGGGTCGGGCCGAAGCGCAGCGCCATGGCCAGGAAGTGGCCGACGAACACCAGGTGGCCGAGCACCATCAGGCCGCCGCCGACCGAGCGCCACTTCAGCCAGGGCACGGTGACGTTGACCGAGTCGATGAACGGCCGCGCGGCGTCGAGCATCGCCACGCCCTGCAGCCAGCCGCCGATCGACAGGCCGACGAAGTAGATCGAGACGCCGATCGCCGCTAGCCAGAAGTGCAGGGTGATCAGGCGCGGATACGGCCACTCCCAGTTCAACACCCGCGGCATCATGAAATAGATCGCGCCGAACAGCACCATGCTGACGAAGGCGTAGGCGCCCAGGTGCGCATGGGCCACGGTGAAGTGGGTGAAGTGCGCCACCTGGTTCACGCTGCGCAGCGCCTCCAGCGAGCCCTGCACCGACGAGGCGAAGTACATCAGCCCGCCGAACATCATGAAGCGCAGCGTCGGCGAATAGCGTGCCAGATGCATCCGGCCCTTGAGCGTGCCGCCCATGTTGATGCTGAAGGCGATCACCGGGATCACCATCATCAGGCTCTGCACGATCGACAGCGTGGTGAGCCAGCCCGGCACCGGGCCGCCGATCAGGTGGTGCCCGCCGACCTGGCCGTAGAAGAAGGCGAGGGTCCAGAAGCCCAGGATCGACAGGTTGTACGAGCGCACCGGCCGGCCGATGATCTTGGGCAGGAAGTAGTAGATGGCGCCGACGCTCACCGGCGTGAACCACAGCCCCAGCACGTTGTGGCCGTACCACCAGTTGGTGGTGGCCTGCTGCACGCCGGTGTGCACGCCCGGCAGCTTGCCGACCAGGAACAGCAGCGCGATCCACAGCAGCGCCGCCACCATGTACCAGACGCTGACGTACAGGTGCTCCACCTTGCGGTTCACCAGCGTGAACAGCACCGGCAGGATCACGAACACGAAGCCCACCAGGATGAACACGGCGATCTGCCAGGGGATCTCCAGGTATTCCATGCCGTCGGTCCAGCCGACCGAGATCGCACCGATGCCGGCGGCGATGCCGGTGTTGATCAACGCGCCGCCGAGCATGGTCCACACCGCGCCGTTCAGGCGGGTGCGCAGCAGGCGCGGCAGCAGCCAGATGATCATGCCGAGCGCGGCGTTGGTGATCCAGCCATACAGCACCGCCGTCAGGTGCACGGTGCGGATCCGGCCGAAGGTCAGCCAGGCCTGCTGGTTCAGCCAGTCCGGCGCGTGCAGCTTGATCGACGACGTCAGGCCGGCGAACGAGCCGACGATCAGCCAGAAGCAGGCGAAGGCGATGAACATGAACACCGGGAAGGCGGTGGAGCGGTCCGACGCAATGCGGTCGCGCAGCTCCGCCTCGTCGGCGGCGGCGTGGGCCGGGTCCGCATCGCGGGCCGCTGCCTGCTGCATGGTGTCCTGGGCCGCGCCGGCCAGCGCCGGATCGTCGACCCGGCCGATCTCGCCGCGCGCGAAGATCACCGACGCCGCGGCCGGGTTCTCGACCAGCAGTCCCTTGCGCAGCGACCAGATGAAGACGAAGAGGCCGATGATCGACAGCACGAAGGCGCCGAGCAGGCTGAGGATGGCGCTGTCCATTTACATGTCCTTTGGCAACGTGTCGCCGTGGCTGATCTGGTAGCCGTACCACAGGCTCTGGGCGATGCGGTCGGCGAGGTCGTTGGCGCGTTCCGCCATCGCGGTGTTGCGCAGCGTGGCGTTGGACTGGCGAAACAGCGCCAGCCAGCGCTGGAACAGCTCGGCGCTCAGGCCCGGGATGGCGACATGCTTGGGCATCGGCGTGCCCCGGAAGCGGGCCGTGCCGCGCAGGGTGGACGACCAGAAGTCCACCATCTTGGGCATGTGGGCGTCCCAGTCCTGCACGTGGCGCTCGAAGATCGGTCCGAGCACGGCGTCCTGGCGGACGGCATCGTAGAAAGTGAAGACCAGTTCCGAGACTTCGTCCTCGGTGCAAAGGTCGGCAGTTGGCATGGGTAGGAATTCCGGTTAAAGATCTATTATAGATAGACCTTTAACCTCCCCGCCGTCGGAGGAACTGCCGGCGGGCGGCCGGCGCGTCAACCGGGCGCGGCGAGGGCGTCGACGAAGCGCAGCTTGAACCAGGTGTTGAGCATGCGCTTCTCGTAGAACAGCGGCTCGTTGTCGCCGCGGGCGGCCAGGCCGTGGGTGTAATCGGTGTCGGCCACCCAGTCGGTGCCGCTGGCGATGGTCTTGCCGCCCGCCTGCAGCGCATAGCGCAGGTTGATCTTGGGCCAGTCGGCGCCGCCGGTGATCACGCGCACCGACGAGGCGTCGCGGTGGAACGGCCGCACGGTGCCGGCCAGGTCGACCTGCAGCACCTCGATCTTCAACTCGTGGTCGGCCGGCAGCGAGCGCTGCCCCAGCTTTTCCAGATGGGTCGCCAGCGCCTTCAGGTTGGCGGCCTCGTCCCAGGTGCTGGTGCCGGCATCCCAGTAGCTGGACGGGTTGACGAAGGAGACGTTGACGGTGCCGGCGCTGGCCGCGAAGGCCGCGGCGACGAGGGATGAGCCAACCAGGATTCGGGTCTTGAGCAGCATGGAACCTCCTGCACTCCGGGCCCCAGGCGCCCTGGCCCGCGGCGGCGGTTGCAGGACCATTCTGATCCCGGCGCTGCGCCGCCGGCAAGGGCCCGGATTCCCACCGCCCCGGACAGGGTCAATCATCTCGACGCCCGTATGTTGGTATACCATCATACTGAATTCATTTAGAAGGACGCCACGATGATCGATCGACCCCTCCGGGCGCTGCAGCGCCAGGCCCGCACGGCCAGCCGCTGCGCCCTTGCCCTGCTGTTGTCTTGGTCCGGGGCCGGAGCCGCCCTGGCCGCCTATCCCGACAAGCCCATCACGCTGGTCGTCCCGTTCGCGCCGGGCGGCAGTTCCGACAACGTGGCACGCAGCATCGCGCCGCTGCTCGGCGAGAAGCTGGGGCAGCCGATCGTGATCGAGAACGTCTCGGGCGCCGGCGGCATGCTCGGCACGCAGCGCGCCGTCCGTGCCGCTGCGGACGGCTACACCGTGCTGGTGGGCTCGGGCTCGGAAATCCTGATCAACAAGGTGATCAATCCCAACCTCGCCTACGACGGCATGCGCGACCTGGCGCCGGTGGTGTTCCTGGCCACCGGCCCGATGGTGCTGGTGGGCCGGCCCGGCCTCG
This sequence comes from Ramlibacter sp. 2FC, assembly GCA_943372495.1. GTDB lineage: Bacteria > Pseudomonadota > Gammaproteobacteria > Burkholderiales > Burkholderiaceae_C > Ramlibacter. Next base: position 46,653 of record CALRYV010000027.1, read on the forward strand.
CCGCCGGCAATGTGAGCGAGGTGCTGCAACTCGCGCGCAGCAAGCCCGGCGCGATGACCTATGCCTCGGCCGGCAACGGCACGCCCATGCATGTCGCCGGCGAACTGCTCAAGATGCGGGCCAACGTCTTCATGACCCACATTCCCTACCGCGGCGCCGCGCCGGCCCTGGTGGACCTGATGGGCGGACAGGTCGACCTGGGCGTGTCCACCCTCAGCGCGGCCCAGCCGCACATCCGCTCCGGCAAGATCAAGGCCTACGCGGTCACCAGCGCCAAACCGTCCGAACTGGCGCCCGACATCCCCGCGCTGGGCGCGGTGCGCGGCCTCGAAGGATTCGACCTCGGCGTCTGGTTCGGGCTGTTCGTTCCGGTCAAGACGCCGCCCGAGATCGCCCAGCGCCTGCAGGCTGCCGCGCAGCAGGTGATGGCCGATCCCGCCGTGCGCAAGAAGCTGGCGGACCAGGGCTTGAGCGCCTCCGGCGCCTCGGCCGACGCGCTGCGCAAGTTCATGACCGCCGAGGTCGACAAATACCGCGCGGTCGTCAAGGCCGCAAAGATCACCGCCGAATGAGATACGACATGAAAGACGCGACCATGAACCACGGCATTCGCAAGATCGTCCACTACCAAGAAGAAACCTGGATCGAAGGCGGCAAGCAGGCGGCCACGCCCTTGCAGCTGTTCGGCGTCGCCGCCGTGCTGAAGAACCCGTGGGCCGGTCGGGGCTTCGTGGACGACCTCAAGCCCGAAATCCAGGCGGTCGCGCCGGTGCTCGGCGAACTGCTGACCGGCCGCATCCTGCAACTTGCGGGTTCCGGCGCTGCGGTCGAAGGCTATGGCAAGGCGGCCGTGGTCGGCACCAGCGGCGAGATCGAACACGCCTCAGCCCTGATCCACACCCTGCGGTTCGGCAACTTCTTCCGCCGCGCGGTCGGCGCCAAAAGCTACCTGAGCTTCACCAACGTGCGCGGCGGCCCCGGCTGCCAGATCTCGATCCCGATGATGCACAAGGCGGACGAGGGCATGCGCTCGCACTACCTGACGCTGCAGTTCGCCATCAACGATGCGCCGGCGCCCGACGAGATCGTGGTGGCGCTGGCCGCTTCGATCGGCGGGCGTCCGCACCATCGCATCGGCGACCGCTACCAGGACCTCAAGGAACTGGGCAGCAATGAAGCCTGAGCCGGCATCCCGCAGCGGCTTGGCGGGGCCGACGGGTTACAGCGTCCATGGTGCCGGCGAACCGCTGGTGCTGATTCACGGTGTCGGCATGAGCCGCGCGATCTGGCAGCCGCAGGTGGAGCACTTCGCGCGTGACCACCAGGTGGTGGTGTACGACATGCTGGGCCACGGGGACAGCGCGATTCCCCCTGAAGGCGTCAGCTTGCGCGACTACGCCATGCAACTCGTCCAGCTGCTGGACCACCTGCAGATTCCGGCGGCGCATCTGGCGGGGCATTCGATGGGTGCACTGGTGGCGCTGGAATTCGCGCTGGCGTTCCCGGAGCGCACCCGCAGCGTGGCGGCACTGAACGCGGTGTTCCTGCGCAGCCCCGAGCAGCGGGTTGCGGTGACCGAGCGTGCGGCCAGCCTCGGCCAGGCCAGCGTGGCCATCCCGGTGGAGCCGACCATCGAACGCTGGTTCGGCAATCCGGTTCCGGCGCCCCTGCAGGCGTCCGCCCTCCAGGTGGCGCAACTGCTCCGGGCGGTGGACCCGGTTGGCTATGCGCGCACCTACCAGCTGTTCGCCAGCTCGGACCGGGTGCATGCGGACCGGCTCGGGTCGCTGCGCATGCCGGCCCTGTTCATGACCGGCGCACTCGATCCGAACTCGAGCCCGGCGATGTCGCAGGAAATGGCCAGGCGCGCGCCGCATTCCACGCTGGACATCGTCCCGCAGGCGCGCCACATGATGACGGTGACGCATCCCGGGCGCATCAACCAGGGCCTGCGCGATTTCCTGGAGGCGCAGCCCCGATAATCGGTCGGCCCATGCCAACACCAGCCAACGGTTCCCTCAAAGTCGACCGCTCCGCGCCGACCCTGCGCGAACTGTCGCTGGCCAAGATGCGCGAGGCGATCCTCAGCGGCCACTTCAAGCCGGGCGAGCGGCTGGTGGAGCGCAACCTGTGCGAACAGCTGGACGTCAGCCGCTCCATCGTGCGCGAAGTGCTGCGGCACCTGGAAACCGAGGGGCTGGTCGAATCGATCTCCCACCAGGGGCCGGTGGTCGCATCGCTGGACGCCGACCAGGCGGCGCAGGTGTACGAGATCCGGGCCCTGCTGGAGGGCCATGCCGCGCGCCTGTGCGCGGAACGCGCCAGCGACGCGACCATCAGGAAACTGGGCGAACTCAACGCCGGCATCCAGCAGGCGTTCGAGGCCGGCGACTTCCACGAGGTGATGGTCAGGACCACCGCCTTTTACGAAACCATGTTCACCGGCAGCGGGCTGGCGATGGCCTGGGGCATCGTCCAGTCGCTCAATGCCCGGATCAACCGGCTGCGCGTCATGACCATCAGTTCGCACGGCCGGCAGAAGGAGGCGGCCGAGGAGATGGCGCGGATCCTGAAAGCGTTGAAAAAGCGCGATCCGCAGGCGGCCCAGGAGGCGTCGGAACGCCATGTGCGCCGGGTGGCCGAGATCGCCCGCGACCTGCTGCAGAAGGCGGCGCAGCAGGCGCCTTAGCCTATTCGCAGAGCGCGCGGATGTCGTCCGGGATCGGCAGCGCCCGGATGCTGCCGTCGTCGCGGCGGGCCGCGAAGATCCGGACCTCGTCGCATTCCATGATCACGTCCGCGACGCCCGCGTCGCCTGCGGTTTTTTCGCGGGTGACCCGGTAATGCTGGACGAAGCTCTTGCCGCGCCACTCGGCGACCGAGGTGTGGATCTGCAGCACGTCGCCGTAGCTGGCGGTCTTGATGAACTTCGCATGCGTGTCCACCAGCGGCGTGCCGATGATGCCCAGCGTGCGTTCGGTCTCGTGCCAGGGCGGGACGCCGCAGGCGATGAAGAAATGGCGCGACGCGGCGTCGATCCAGCGGAAGAAGTTCGGGAACCAGACGATCCGGGCCGGGTCGCAGTCGCCGAATTCGACCTTCTGGGTGTAGATGATTTCTTTGCTCATGGCGGTGATTGTGCTTTCAGCCCATCCGCGACGGCAGCCACAGCGCGATCACGGGGAAGGAGATCAGGATCACCAGCCGCAGCAGGTCGGTCGCCACGAAGGGCAGCACGCCCTTGAAGATGGTGGTGAAGCTCACGTCCTTCACCACGCTCTTGATGACGAAGACGTTCATCCCCACCGGTGGATGGATCAGCCCGAGCTCCACAGTCATCACGATGATGATGCCGAACCAGATCGGATCGAACCCCAGCTGGACGATCACCGGGAAGATGATCGGCACCGTCAGGATGATCATCGCCATCGCGTCCATCAGGCAGCCGAGGATCAGGTACATCACCATGATCATGGCCAGCACGCCGTACTTGCCGACGCCCAGGCCGGTGAGGAATTCGGTGAGCTTCTGCGGGCTTTGCGTGATGGTCAGGAAGTAGCCGAACAGCAGCGCGCCGATCAGCACCGTGAACACCGCCGCCGCCGTGCGGGTGGCCGACAGCAGCGCCTCGCGGATATTGGCGCGATTGAGCTTGCGCCGCAGGATGCCCAGGATGAAGGCGCCGCTGGCGCCGACGCCGCCGGCCTCGGTCGGCGTGAAGAACCCGCCGTACAGCCCGCCGATCACGAAGATGAACAGCACGATCGGGGCCCACACGTTCTTCAGGTCGGCCACCCGCTCGGCCCACGGCTTCTTGTCGGCGCCGGGCAGCCAGTCGGGCCGCACCTTGACGATGATCATGATGGTGATCACGTACATCAGCATCGCCAGCAGGCCGGGGATGATGCCGGCCATGAACAGCTTGCCGATGTCCTGCTGGGTCAGGATGGCGTACACCGCCAGCACGGTGGACGGCGGCAGCATCGCGCCCAGGGTGCCGCCGGCGGCGATCACGCCGGTCGAGAACGACTGCGGGTAGCCGAAGCGCCGCATCTCCGGGTAGGCCACGCTGGAGAAGGTGGCCGCCGTTGCGACCGACGAGCCGCAGATGGCCGCGAAGCCGCCGCAGGCCAGCACGGTGGCCACGCCGAGGCCGCCGCGCAGGTGGCCGATCATCGAGTTGGCGGCCTTGAACAGCTCGCGGCTGACGCCCGAGACCGAGACCAGCGCGCCCATCAGCATGAACATCGGGATCACGCCGAAGGTGTAGTCGGTGACGGTGCGCATCGAGGTCTGCCCGACCAGCTTCAGGGCCGGACCGACGCCGACGATGTAGCTGTAGCCGGTGACGCCGACCAGGCCCATCGCCATGCCGACGGGTACCCGCAGCAGCATCAGGACGAACAGGACCACGAACCCCAGGAGGGCGACGGCATCGGTGCTCATATTCTTTTTCTTTATTCGACGCGGTGCTCGGGGGCGTGCTCTTCGTCCAGCCAGTCGGGGTGGAAGATCAGGCGGAAGGTGCGGATGGCGATCAGCACCACGGCGCAGACGTCGCCGGCCCAGGCCACCGCATAGAACGGCCAGACCGGGATGTTCATGTCGTAGGTCAGCACGTTGTCGACATAGGTGCCGTGCACCTTGTCGAACAGCATGGCGGTCTGCACCGCCACCACGAAGAACAGCACCACGGTGGCGAAGACGTCGATGACGCGCTTCAGGCGCGGATTGGCCCAGGTCCACACCAGGTCCACCGTGATGTGGCCGCCGCGGTAGCTGGTGGCGGCGATGCCCCAGAAGATCAGGATGCCCAACAGCATGCGGCCGAAGTCGTAGGCGTCGGGGATCGAGGTGCTGAAGAACTTGCGCAGCACCACGGCGATGAAGATGTTGAGCGCGACGATCCCGACGAACATGGCGGCCAGCCACTCGATCGAGTTGATCATGCGGTCCATCACGTTGCGCTTCATCTTCTTGTTCTCGCTCTGACTCCGTTCGCCCTGAGCCTGTCGAAGGGCTTCGACAGGCTCAGCCCGAACGGGGGTTCCGGTTTACAGCCCCGACTTGTACTTCGCCAGGCTGGCCTTGAGCGCATCCATCACCTGCCTGGGATCGCTGCCGGCCTTCTTCACGCCTTCGGCCCACTGGGCTTCGCCGGGCGCGACCGCCGTGCGCCAGGCAGCGAGCTGCTCCGGCGTCAGCTTGTAGCTCTCGTGGCCGGACTGGCCGGCCAGCTTGGCCCGGCCGCCGAACTCGAAGTCGGCCCAGGGCGTGGCGACCTTCTCGGCCCACTCGGTGGTGCAGTGGTCGTCGATCACCTTCTTCTGCGCGGTGGACATCGCGTTGTACTTGGACTGGTTCATCACCCAGACGAACGGCGTCACGTAGAGCGGCACGTCCATGTGGAAGGTCACGACCTTGTCGATGCCGAACAGGCTGATGGAGCCCCACGGGAAGGTGATCGCATCCGCCACGCCGCGCTCGAGCATGTCGCGCGCTTCGGGCGCCGACGACTGCACGTTGGTGCCGCCCAGCGAGGTGACCATCTGGCCGATGGTGCTGGTGGCCGGGCGGATCTTCATGCCCTTGATGTCGGTCGGCGCGGTGATCTTCTTGCGGGCGTGGAAGGTGCCCGGGTCGTGCACGAAGGCAAAGCAGAACTTCACGTCCTTCATTTCCTTGGCCGCGTAGTTGCGGTACCAGGCGTCGATGGCGGCGGTGCCGCCCTTGCCGTTGGCAAACAGGAACGGCAGGGAGGCGCCGGCCATGATCGGGAAGCGGCCCGGCTGGTAGCCCGGGTTGACGTACGAGAAGTCGGCGATGCCGTCACGCGCCATGTCGTAGTGGTCGAACGCCTTGCCCAGCTGCTCCGACGGAAACAGCACCGCCGTCAGCGTGCCGTTGGACGCCTTCTTGATGTCCTCGGCCCAGGCGATGAGCGAGGGGTTGAGCGGATGCTGGGCCGGCACCCAGCTCGAGAGCTTGAGCTGGACCGGTTTGTCCTGGGCCTGGGCGGCGCCGCCGGCCAATGCCAGCGTGGCCAGGACGGCCGCGGCGGTGGCCGTGGCGTGGAAGGCGGATCGGAAGGTGCGCATGGTGTCTCCTCGGCGGGTGGTGGGACCAGAAAAAGTTACTTTTTATAATCGAATCGGCGCCGCCCGCCCATCAGGCTTTCCCTTGGTCGGGTCGGCCCGCGGCGACGTTGAGCGCCGGGATCCGGCGCACGAAACGCAGCGGCTGTTCCTTGACCGGGCGGGCCGGCGCACCGTGCCGCACCAGCGCGGCATCGAGCGCGATGCCGGCATCGTCGGCCAGGGCCGCGGTCCGTGCGGCGGCGATCGCGGCGGCGTTGGCCTCGGCCCCGTTGGCGGCGGTGGCGAGGTGGTCCAGCACGTGCAGCAGGTTGTCTTTGCCGCGTTCGTTGGTGGCGCCGTAGCCCTTGATCAGGCGGCCGCACAGCGCGATCTCGTGCCCCAGTTGCCAGTGCCCGCGGGTGCCGCTCACCACGCCGCCCAGCCATTTTTCGATCATGGCCTGCTCGTTGGCATAGCGGGCGCCGCGCACGCGCAGCCATGTCAGGCCGGCCAGGGTCCGCAGCGCCAGCATGCCGAACACCGAATGGGTGCCGATCTTCAGCGGCAAGGCCCAGGGCGCCCGGCCCTTGAGCACGCGCTGGCGGTCCCAGCGCAGCACCTGCTGCGACAGCGACGGCGGCAGCAGCGCGGCGAACTCGGGCGCGCCGGGCTTGAAATGGTCGTATACCCGCAGCAGCTCGTCGTCGCCGGCCTTCACTTCGCCCTGCACGCGCGTCCAGCGGGAAGCCCGGCTCTTCAGGTCGGCCACCCGGACGATGTCGTCGAAGGCCATCCACAGCGCCAGCCAGCGCGCCATCTCGCTGGTGGTGGCGAAGCCGCGGGCGCCGGACGGATCGGCCGCGCGTTCCGCCGCCAGCACCTGCTCGAGCCGCTGCACATAGAGCCGGGCGTAGGCCGGGCCCTGGTAATCCAGCATGCGGGCATGGCCCAGCGTCAGCATGGCGTGGACCTGCTGCGGAAACTTGCCGGCGACATCGGCGGGCAGCGCGCCGGGCGCGCGGACATCGTCCTCGTCGCCGGCCAGCAGCCCGGCGACCAGCGCTGCCTGCGCGCGCGGCTGGCTCACCATCTCATACGCCCTGGCGAAACCGCGCAGGCTGGCCGCCGCCATCTTGCTGACCTTCTCCGGCGCGGTGGTGTCGCCGCCGCGCACGATCGTCTCGTAGTCCTGGCGCTGGATCGGGAACAGGCCGCTGCCGGCGATGGCGCCCAGCATCACGGCGCTGACCACGGTGCCCGCTTCCTTCGCGACCGCGCCCATGTCGAACACGTGGTGCTCGCGGCTGAAGCCCTGCACGATCTTGACCAGGGCGGCGCTGTCGGCGCGGCCGTCGGCCATCTGCATCCGCTCCTGGGTGGTGAGCGTGCGGCCGGACGACGTGATCACCAGCGTGCGCTGCGGGCTGCTCATGCCGTTGCCGATCTGGCGCGTGGTTTCCAGCAGCTCGGAGGACACCATGGCGTCGAGCGCGCCGGGCACCGGATTCAGGCTGAACACCGGCCGCCGGCCGCCGAGCTGGGCCATCGGCACCGGGAACACTTCGAGGTAATAGGTGGTGGCGCCGGTGCGCTGGGCCACGCCGGGGATCGACGTGCTCTGGGCCGCGTAGCCGGCGTGGCGGGCGATGTCGACCAGCCATTCGGTCAGGACGCCGCCGCCTTCGCCGCCGAGGGCGCAGATCAGGAGGCTGATGGGTCTGGTGTCGTTCATGGTGTCTCTGGTCAGGTCGTTGGTCAGGCTGGTTGCATGGCGCGAACCAGCGCACCGCGAACGGAGGCCAGCAGCTTCTCGTGCCACTTGGGGTTCTGGATCACCTCGGCGCGATAGAACGACGGGCAGAGCGTGGCCGCGTGCGCGTTCTCGCCGCACAGGCCGCAGCCGACGCAGCCGTCGATCACCACCGCCACCGGGTCCACCTTCAGCGGATCCGGGTTGTCCTTGATGGTCAGCGTCGGGCAGCCGGACAGGCGGATGCAGGCGTGGTCGCCGTTGCAGACGTCCTCGTCGACGCCGTACTTGACGCGCACCACCCGCTTGCCGCCCTTGAGCAGGTTGGCGATCCAGGGCTTGATGCGGCGTTGCCGCTCCAGCTGGCATTCGCCCTCGGCCACGATCACCTTCAGGCCGTTGAAGTCGCTGGTGAAGGCGTCCTTCAGCGTCTTGCGCATCTGGTCCACGTGGTAGGTGTGGACGGTGCGCAGCCACTGCACGCCCAGGCCCTGCAGCGTGGACTCGATCGTGGTGTTGGTGTGGGTCTGGCTCTTCATCCGCTCGGTCGACATCGCTTCGTTCGGTCCCGGCGTGGAGATCAGCTCCTGGGTGCCGGTGGCCGACGAATAGCCGTTCTTGAAGATCAGCAGCACCGCGTCGTCCTTGTTGAACAGGGCGCTTTGCACCCCCGTCAGCAGGCCGTTGTGCCAGAAACCGCCGTCGCCCATGATCGACAGCGTGCGGCGCTGCATCATCGGCGAGACGCCGGCGCGGCTGGCCAGGCTCATGCCGTAGCCCAGGATCGAATTGCCCATCGAGAACGGCTCGAAGGTGCCGAAGGCATGGCAGCCGATGTCGGCGGCCACGTGCACCGGCCCCAGCTCCTGCTGCGCCAGCTTCAGGGCGGAGAACACCGGCCGCTCCGGGCAGCCGATGCAGAACGTCGGCGGCCGGTTCGGCAGCGGCTGGTTCAGCGCCGCGGCGACGGCGGCGCGGCGCTCGCGGTTGCCGGTCAGCCACTGCTTGGCGGATTCGGTGGCCGGACCCGGCAGGTAGGCGGACGCGAACAGCGACAGCCCCTGCGACAGCACCTCGACGCTGTACTCACCGGCCGCCGGCAGCAGGTCCTTGCCGTGCAGCGGGGTCTGGATGTCGCGCCGGCGCAGCAGGGTGGCGATGTCCTGCTCGATGTACTCGGGCTGGCCTTCCTCCACCACGATCACGGCGCGCTTGCCGACGCAGAAGTCGGCGACCTGTTCCGGCACCAGCGGATAGGTGACGTTCAGCACCAGCAGCGGGACGTCGCTCTCGCCGAAGGCGTTGGCCAGGCCCAGCTGCTGCAGGCTGCGGATCAGCGAGTTGTACAGGCCGCCCTGCACGACGATGCCCAGGTCGGAATGCTTGCCGGCCATCAGTTCGTTGAGCTTGTTGTCGACGATGTACTTGCGCGCCGCCGGAATCCGCTCCTCGCCCTTGAGCTTCTCGTGGCGGAAGGTCACCGGCGGATGGGCCAGCTTCATGTAGTCGAAGCCGGCCGGGTTCTCCAGCAGGGCCCGGGTCGAGATCGCCGGCGGCTGGTTGTCCTTGCAGTCGAAGCTGCCGCGCACGTGGCAGGCGCGGATCCGCAGCTCCAGGATGCAGGGCATGTTGGAGGTTTCGGACAGGCGAAAGCCCTCTTCCACCATCCGCACCATCACGCCGAGATCGGGCCGCGGGTCGAGCAGGCACATGCTGGACTTGAGCGCGTAGGCCTGGGTGCGCTCCTGGATCACCGAGGCGCCTTCGCCGTAGTCCTCGCCGACCACGATCAGCGCGCCGCCCTTGACGCCCGGCGACGACAGGTTGGACAGCGCGTCGGAGGCCACGTTGGTGCCGACGATCGACTTCCAGGTGACGGCCCCGCGCAGCGGGTAGTTGATCGACGCGCCGAGCATGGCGGCCGCCGACGCCTCGTTGGCGCAGGCCTCGACGTGCACGCCCAGTTCGTCCATGTAGGGCTTGGCCTGGACCATCACGTCCAGCAGGTGCGACACCGGCGCGCCCTGGTAGCCGCCGACGTAGGACACGCCCGACTGCAGCAGCGCCTTGGTGATCGCCAGGATGCCCTCGCCGTGAAAGGTGTCGCCGGCGCCCAGGCGCAGCGACTTGATTTCCTGACTGAATGAAACTTCCATGGCGCGCGGATCCCGGAGCTGAGTAACCGGGCAGTGTCGGCGATCGGCCGCCGCACTTCAATGCGATATCGGAGCTATCCGAGATGCATGCGGTTCATGTGGGCTCAGGCTGGGCCTCGGCGGCGGGCACGTGCCAGTCGCGCGACGCCAGGCCCAGCAGCACCAGCCCGCCCACCAGCGGCAGCACGAACACCAGCACCTGGGCCGCGGCGTGCAGGCCTGGCAGGCCGGCCAGCTTGTCGACGTGGTAGCGGCCGTGCATCGCCAGCAGCAACGGCGCCGCCCACAGCGCCGGCCCGCGCCAGCGGCCGGCGGCTTGGCCGAGCGCCTCGCGGCCTGCCAGCAGGAACAGCGCCGAGGCGATGAAGACCAGGGTGAAGAAGGTGCCCATGATCGGCTGGCCGCGGCCGAGCAGCTCGTGGTTGGCCCAGTACAGGATCCACGCCAGGCAGGCCAGCCCCAGCACCAGCGACGATTTCCAGGCCCGGCCGGCGGCCCGGCCGTCGCTGAAGGTCTTCTCGCGCTTGAGCGCCGGCAGCAGCAGCAGGCACAGCAGGCCGGTGACCGCATCGACCGCCAGCGTCACCGGATAGCCCCAGGCCTCGACCGCCACGCCCTGCCAGCTGGCCGCGATCGAGATCGCCAGGTTCATCATCGCCATGTAGGCGGTGAACTGGGTCGCCGCCACCACCGGGTTGGTCACGTCCATGAAGATCGCCGAGCGGGTGCCGTACATCAGCCCCTGGAACACCGAATAGGACAGCGTGGCGATCCACAGCGCCGTCACCAGCACCGGGATCGCCGGGCCGCCGGGCGCGCGCGGCATCACGTAGCCCTGGGCCTGCAGCACCAGCATCAGGTAGATCACCGGCAGGCTCATGCCGGCCAGGTAGACGAACAGGGTGCGGCGGCGGCCCCAGCGGTCCGACAGGTAGCCGCCCAGCACCATGCAGCCGGCCGAGATGACCGACGACCACAGGTTCAGGATGCCGACCTGGTCGTCGTCCAGGCCCAGTTCCACCGCCAGGTTGGACTGCAGCGCCAGCCCGAGCGACATCGCGCCGGCCGGCAGCAGGGCGAAGAACACGCCCTTGAATGCGCCCTCTGTGCCCAGGAACGAGCGGAACGACTGCACCGCGAAGCCCTTCATCTCCGCGCCGGCCGCGCGCAACCTGCCGCCGGCCGGGACCACCGGCAGGTTCAGCACCACCGCTTCCTTCATCGGCAGCACGATGAACGTGGTGACGGCCAGGATCACGGTGGCCACGAAGATGAAGCTGCCCTGGAAGCCGACGAAGGCCATCATGAACAGCACGCCGCTGCCGCCGATGGCCTGGCCGACCGAGGCGCCGGCGAACATCAGGCCGTTGGCCAGCCCGCGCTCGTGCTCGGCCAGCGTGTTGACGGCCAGCGAGTCGATCGCCACGTCCTGGATCGCGCCGAAGGTGTTGTGCACCAGCAGCACCGCGGTGAAGATCCACAGCCCCTGCGGCAACGGCACCGCGATCAGCGACAGCAGCGTCGCCGCCATCATCACCTGGGTCCCCAGGATCCAGGCCCGGCGATGCCCGAAGCGCCGGGAGCGGAACACGTCGACGAAGGGCCCGAAGGCCCACTTGAAGGCCCAGGGCAGGTAGAAGGAAGCGACGAAGGCGCCGATCTCGGCCGGCCCGATGCCCTGGCGCCGCAGCTGGGTGGCGATGGCGGTGGCCGCGAACCCCAGCGGGATGCCCTCCGTCAGGTAGAGGGCGAAGAATGCGAACAGGCGGCCGCGGCGGGTCGCCAGCAGGTTGGGGAGGTGCATCGGCAGCATCGTAAGGGTGATTCGTTCACTACCATGCACGGCATGCATCTCAATGACATCGACCTGAACCTGCTGCGCCTGTTCGACGCCGTCTACCGGCTGCGCAGCGTCAGCCGGGCCGCCGAGTCGCTCGACCTGACCCAGCCGGCCGCCAGCCACGGCCTGACCCGGCTGCGGCTGCTGATCGAAGACCCGCTGTTCGTGCGGGCGCCGGGCGGCGTCAAGCCGACGCCCCGGGCCGACCGGCTGGCGCAGGCGGTGCGGCTCGCGCTCGGCACGCTGGAGGAGGCACTCAACGAATCGGCGCAGTTCGATCCCCGCAGCTCGCGCAAGACCTTCCGCATCCACATGAGCGACATCGGCGAGGGCCGCTTCCTGCCGGACCTGATGGTGGTGCTGCGCGAGCAGGCGCCCGGCGTCCGGGTCGAAACCATGCCGCTGCCGCGCGAGCAGGTCACCGAGGCGCTGGACAGCGGCCGGATCGACTTCGCCTTCGGCTTCCTGCCGACGGTCAAGGAAACCCAGCGGGTCCAGCTGCTCAAGGACCGCTACATCGTGCTGCTGCGCGCCGGCCATCCGTTCACCCGGCTGCGCCGCCGCGGCAAGGCGCTGCTCGACGCCCTGAAGCAACTCGAGTTCGTCGCCGTGCGCACCCATGCCGACACGCTGCGGATCCTGCAGCTGCTGAACCTGGAAGACCGGCTGCGCCTGACCACCGAGCATTTCATGGTGCTGCCGGCGATCGTCCGGGCCACCGACCTGGCGGTGGTGATGCCCAGCAACATCGCCCAGGGCTTCGCGCAGGCCGGCGGCTATGCGATCGTCGAGCCGCCCTTCCCGCTGCGCGATTTCGCGGTGTCGCTGCACTGGAGCAAGCGCTTCGAATCCGACCCCGGCAACCGCTGGCTGCGGCAGGCGATCGTGGGGCTGTACCAGGGCTGACGTATAGTTTTCGCAATCGATCAAGGAGACAGCGTGAGCATCACCGCAGCATTCACCGCCGCCAGCCGCTGGCTTGGCGTCCTGCTTCTTTCGGCGACGGCGCTGTCCGCCGGGGCCCAGCAGGCTTATCCCGCCAAGCCGATCCGTTTCATCGTGCCCTATCCGCCGGGCTCGGGCACCGACATCGTGGCCCGCATGCTGAGCCAGAAGCTGGCGGAGTCGTGGGGCCAGCCGGTGACGGTGGACAACCGGCCCAGCGCGGGCGCCATCGTCGGCATCGACGCGATCGCCAAGGCCGCACCCGACGGCTACACCATCGGCATCGCCGACACCGGCCCGCTGGCGCTCAACCCGGCGCTCTATCCCAAGCTGCCGTACGACCCGGTGCGCGACCTGGCGCCGATCACCCTGGTGGCCGACCTGCCGTTCATCCTGGTGGTGAACCCGAAGCTGCCGGTGACCAGTGTCGCGGAACTGCTGGCTCTGGCCAAAAGCAAGCCCGGCCAGATCAACTACGCCTCGATCGGCAACGGCAGCGCCGTCCACCTGGCGACCGAGCTGCTGAAAACCCAGGCCGGCATCGACATGCTGCACGTCCCCTACAAGGGCAGCGCCGGCGCGCTCAATGGCGTGCTGAGCGGCGACACCTCGCTGATGTTCGTCAACCTGCTGTCGTCGCGCGAGCTGGTCAAGGCCGGCAAGCTGCGCGCGCTGGCCACCGCGTCGGGCAAGCGGCTGGCCGCCGAACCGAACCTGCCCACGGTGGCCGAAGCCGGCGTGCCGGGCTATGAGTTCCAGGCCTGGTTCGGCATCGTGGCGCCGGCCGGAACGCCGCGGCCGATCATCGACAAGCTCAATGGCGAACTGCGGCGCCTGCTCACTCTGCCCGACGTGCGCGAAAAGCTCACCGCCCAGGGCGGCTTCGAGATCAACTCGGGCAGCCCGGAAGCGTTCTCGGCGTTGATCCGCAAGGAGATCGACCATTGGGGCAAGCTGGTGCGGCAAACCGGAGCCAAGGTTGACTGAGAGCCTGACGGACGATGCCGGCGCGACGCGCGTGCTGGCGCGCTACGGCGTCGCCAGCGGCTACGACCAGCTGCCGGCGCCGGTGCTGCACGAGGCCCGGCGCGCACTCCTGAACTGGGCCGGCTGCGCGATCGGCGCCAGCGGCCACGAGACGGTGGAGAACGCGTGGCACGCGATGCGGCGGTTCGCCGGCGCGGCCCAGGCCACGCTGCTGGGACGGCGCGAGCGCACCGACATCCTCAACGCGGCGCTGGTCAACGGCATCTCGTCGCACGTGCTGGACTTCGACGACACGCATCCGGAGACGCTGGTGCACCCCAGCGGGCCGGTGGCCTCGGCGCTGTTCGCGCTGGCCGAGCATTGCGGGGCGTCGGGCCGGGAGCTGGTCAACGCCTTCGTCACCGGCGTCGAGGTCGAATGCCGGGTGGCGCGCGCGGTGCTGCCGTCCCATTACGAGGTCGGCTGGCACATCACCGCCACCGCGGGTGTGTTCGGCGCGGCAGCGGCCTGCGCCCGGCTGCTGCGGCTGGACGAGGAGCGCACGGTGTGGGCGCTCGGGCTCGCGGCCACGCAGGCGGCCGGCCTGCGCGAGATGTTCGGCAGCATGGCCAAGAGCCTGCATCCGGGCCGCGCGGCGCAGAACGGGCTGGCGGCGGCCTTGTTCGCACAGGCCGGCCTGACCAGTTCGGCGACCTCGATCGAGGGCAAACGCGGCTTCGCCCATGTGTTGTCCACCACGCCCGATCTCGCAAAGTGCGTGCAGGGCCTGGGCGAGCGCTACGAACTTCTCGGCAACACCTACAAGCCGTTCGCCTGCGGGCTGGTGATCCATCCGGTGATCGACGGCTGCATCCGCCTGCGCGCGCAAGGCCTGCGGCCGGACGCCGTGCAGCGGATCGACCTGCGGGTCCATCCGCTGGTGCTGGAGCTGACCGGCAAGGCGGCGCCGCGCTCGGGGCTGGAAGGCAAGTTCAGCGTGTTCCATGCGGCGGCCGTGGCGCTGATCGACGGCGACGGCGGCGAGGCGCAGTTTGCCGACGCCCGCGTCAACGACCCGCTGGTGGTCGCACTGCGCGGCAAGGTTCGCGCCGAGGTCGACCCCACGATTGCGCTCGAGGCGGCGCAGCTCACGGTGACCCTGGCCGACGGGACGCAGCGCGCGCTGCGGGTGGAGCACTGCATCGGCAGCCGCGAGCAGCCGATGACCGACGCGCAGCTGCAGCGCAAGTTCAGCGGCCAGTGCGAGCCGGTGCTGGGCGCGGCCGGCGCGGCACGGGCGCTGGCCAGCCTGCAGCGCATCGAGACCTTCGACCACGTCGGGGAGTGCGCCACGGCGCTGTCGCTCGCCTGAGGCCTTGCGGTGCGCCGCGCCGGGCGACGGTCGGAATTCGCGACAATGGCGGCCGAACACCAGGAGTCCCCCCGCCATGAAACGCCGCGAATTGCTGCTCGCCATGCCCGCTCTCGCCTGCGCCCCCGCGCTCAGGGCGCAGGCGGCTTATCCCAACAAGCCGATCCGCTACATCGTCCCCGTCGTCGCCGGCGGCGGCAGCGACATGGTGGGCCGCACCGTCACCGAGCGCTGGGGCAAGCTGCTGGGCCAGACCTTCATTGTCGACAACCAGGGCGGCGGCGGCGGCGTCATCGCCAGCCAGAACACCGCCCGCGCCACGCCCGACGGCTACACGCTGATGCAGGGCTATGTCGCCACCCACGGCACCAGTCCGGCCACCCGCAAGCTGCCGTACGACCCGGTGCGCGACTTCACGGCCATCGGCATGATCGGCGCCACGCCCAACGTGCTGGTGGTCAACGCGGCGCTGCCGGTCACCACGGTGGCGGAGTTCGTCGCCTACGTGAAGAAGAATCCCGGCCGCGTCAGCTACGGCTCGGCCGGCCAGGGCTCGCTGACCCACCTGACGATGGAGCTGTTCAAGCAGCAGATCAACTCGTTCATGGTCCACATCCCGTACCGCGGCATCGCCCTGGCCTTCACCGACCTGATCGGCGGCCAGACCCAGGCCATGTTCCCGGGCCTGGCGGCGGCGGTGCCGCACATCCGCTCGGGCCGGGTGCGGGCGCTGGCTGTCACCGGCCTGAAACGCCACCCCCAGTTCAAGGACTTGCCGACGCTGGACGAGTCCGGCTTCAAGGGCTTCGACGCCCAGCAGTGGTACGGCGTGGTGGGACCGGCCGGCATGCCGGCGCCGATCGTGCAGCAACTCAATGAAACGCTGGCCACGGTGCTCAGGGCCCCGGACCTGCGCGAGAAGCTGTCGGTCGAAGCGATCGAGCCGACCGTGATGAGTCCGGACCAGTTCGGCGCCTTCATCCAGGCCGACATCGCCCGCTGGACCGCCCTGGCCAAGGCCCGCAATATCCATCTCGACGCCTGAGCGGCCGTCGTTCGTCATCCGTCATTCGTCATTCGTCATTTGTCATAGGTACTTCATGGCCCGCAATACCCAGGTCGCAGCCGACCACAACGCCCCGCCGATCACGCAGATCCTCGCGCAGTTCGTCGCCACCCATCCCTCCCGCGGCTGGAGCGACGCGGTCGACCACGAGGCCCACCGCACCTTCCTCAACTGGCTGGGTTGCGCCGTCGGCGCGGCGCAGCACGAGGCCGCCGACGCGGCGCTGGCCGCGGTCCGCATGCTGGAGCCGGCGCCGCAGGCCACGGTGCTCGGTCGCAAGGACCGGGTCGACATGGCGAACGCCGCGCTGGTCAACGGCATCACCTCGCACACCTTCGACTTCGACGACACCCACCTGAAGACCATCATCCATCCGGCCGGCCCCGTCGCATCCGCGGTGCTGGCGCTGGCCGAGCACCGGGGGTCGTCGGGCCGCGACGTGATCGACGCCCTGGTGCTGGGCATCGACGTGTCGTGCCGGGTCGGCAACATGATGTACCCCGAGCACTACGACCGCGGCTGGCACATCACCGGCTCCACCGGCATGCTCGGCGCGGCGGCGGCCTGCTCGCGCCTGCTCAAGCTCGATGCCCGGCAGACGCAGATGGCGCTGGGCATCGCGGCGTCGCAGCCGGTCGGCATGCGCGAGCAGTTCGGCACCATGACCAAGCCGTTCCATCCCGGCGGCGCCGCCCGCGCCGGCCTGATGTCGGCGCTGCTGGCCAGCCATGGCTACACCGCCAGCCCGAGGGCGCTGGAGGCGCCGCGCGGCTTCGCCCAGACCGTGTCGACCAGGAACGACTGGAGCGAGGTCACGGGTGAGCTGGGCCAGCGCTTCGAGATCTCCTTCAACAGCTACAAGCCGTTCGCCTGCGGCATCGTGATCCATCCCAGCATCGATGCCTGCGTGCAGCTGCGCGAGCAGGGCGTGCGGCCCGAGCAGGTGGAGCGGATCGAGCTCAAGGTGCATTCGCTGGTGCTGGAACTCACCGGCAAGAAGGAGCCGGCCGACGGCCTGCAGGCCAAGTTCAGCGTCTACCACGGCTGCGCCGCCGGCCTGATGTTCGGCCGCGCGGCGGAGGACGAATTCTCCGACGCGGTGGTCAACCGCCCCGACATGGTGGCGCTGCGCCGCAAGGTGGTGGCGACGGTGGACGACTCGATCGACGAGGCCAGCGTCGACGTGACGGCGGTGCTCACCGACGGCCGCCGCGTCCATGTGTTCGTGAAGAACGCCATCGGCTCGATCGAGAACCCGATGACCGACGCGCTGCTGGAAGGCAAGTTCCACGGGCTGTCCGATCCGATCCTCGGCGCCGCGGCGACCGCCAAGCTGATGGAGGCGCTGTGGCAGCTGGGGGCGGCGAAGGACGTGCGGGGGATCGTGGCGCTGGCCGTGCCTCAATAGGCTGTCATCCCGGGCGGCGCTCCGGGCTGCCCGCAGCTCCAGCGTCCATTCCCGCGCCGGCGGCGGCGCCACCCAGTGCGCCGGCAACGGCACCCAGCGCGCCACCGACGACGACACCCACCGGGCCGGCCACCGCGACGCCGATGGTGGCGCCGATCGCCGCGCCGCCCACCATGCCGCCACCCGTCAGCACGGAATGGGCCTCGCGCTCGGCTTCCTCGGGCTGCAACGGAAGCTGTGCCGTCGGGTTCGGGTCCTGCGACGGCACGCCGTGGCCGGGACGGGCCTGCTCGGCAAGGTCCTCGTCGCGAGCTGCGGTGGCTGACGGCGAAGTGGCGGATGAGTTCATAGCGGGTTCCTCGGGAGTTGACGACCGACGAGCGTGAAGCCCGATCGAGCCGCAACCTTTTATACGGCGGGCCCGCAGCGGTCCTGTCCTCCTGCAGGCCGAGACGCTGTAGGTCAACACGACTGACGCCTCGGCGCGCCTCAACTCCCGGGCCGACCCGCCTTCAACTGCCGCAGCAGCGACCACGCGACGGCGCCCAGGATCAGCACGCCGGCGACCAGCACGGTCCAGAGCACGGTGCGCTGGCCCGGCGCCGACGCCTCCGACGGCCAGCCGAACATGGGCCCCTTCGCGGGCGGCTGCCGGATGGCGGCGCCGACGCGCGCCTCTGGCAGGTCCTCCAGCTTGCGCTGGCCAAGCGCCGCCGCGATGGTTGCGAGCGGGACGGCGCCCTGGGGCGTGGCCGGGCGGCCGAAGGCCAGGTCGAACGGGGGCGAGCCGGTCGCGACGAACACCAGCTCGATCGGCGCGAATTCGGCCTCAGCCTGGATCCGCTCCGGGCCGAGGTCGGCGCCGGTGCTGCTTTCGATCCGCAACCAGCGCACGCTCGGGCCGTTGACCTGGGCCGCCAGGTTGGTGGCTTCGTCGGCGCCGCTGCCCAGGCGGTAGACCACCGTGTGGGCCAGCGTGCGCCAGGGCTCCGACACCTCGTTGCGGCCGAGGATGCGCACCGGCAGCAGCGTGTTCGCATTGGCCGTCGACAGCGCGATCGCAGCCATCGGCGTGAGGAAACCGGTGTTGATCTCCAGCGCGCCCTTGCCGGCCGGCTGAGGCGTCGGCAGCGGCGCGCGCAGGCGTGGCGGGGCGTTGGCGGGGGGCGCCACGACCCCCGTCACCGCCGCAACCGAGATCGCGGCCTGCGCGTCCCAGTCCAGCCGCAAGTAGCGGCCTTCGAGCAGCACCGGGCCGTCGAATTCGAGCGTGTCGTTGGCCGGCGCGCCTTCGCCCTCGAAGCGGTACAGCCGGCCGCGCACCGGCACCCGGCTCCACTGCGCCAGGTCCGCGCTGGTGGACACCGTGACCGGCACCGGCGTGTTCGGCGGCAGTGTCGCCTGCACCCTCAGTCCCTTCAGCGGCAGCTTCTCGGCCCTGGTGGCGAACAGCGCGGCATGCGGGGCCGACGCGGCGCCGGCGGCCGTGCCATCGAGCTGCACCCACACCGATCGGCCGCGGCCGCCCTCGTCGATGCGGACCTGCACCGCGCCTTGCGGGCGTGGTCCCGGCGCCGGCGCGGTGTTGAAGGCGAGCGCCGGATAGCTGCGTGTCGCCGATGCCGCGGCCGCCGGTGCGGCCGGCGCCGGCATCCGGGCCAGCGGCACCGCTTTGCCGGCGGCATTGAACACCCGCACGTCGCGGGCATCGCTGCTTTGCAACTGCAGCAGGGCATCGGCCGGCAGGCTCACCCGCGCCAGGCTGGCGTCGCGCGGCAACTCGAGCTGCGCGCGCCAGGCGAACTGCTCGCGCGCGACGGTGTCGGCCAGGCAGGGAGCCGCGAGCAGCGCCGTGGCCATCGTGAGGCAAACCAGGAACGCTTGCTTCATGATCACGTCGCCTTCCACACGTCGCCCGCCGGCCGCCGCACCGGCGGCAGCGGCGCGAAGTAACCCACCACCAGCATCAACACCCCGACGGCGATGAAGACGAAGATCCGCTCCGAGCCGCCGCGGTTCGACAGGTCGATCACGAACAGCTTCAGCACCGTCAGGCCCAGCAGGCCCGCACCGGTCATCCACGCGCCGCGCAGGGCGCGCCGGTGCGCGCCGATCATCAGCGCCAGCGCGATCAGCGTCCACAGGATCGAATAGCCGGCCTGCACCAGGAACGAAGCGAACAGCTCGCGCGTGCTCCAGGGCACGCCGGCGTAGTGGTGCGCGACGCGCAGCCACACGGTGTTGACGGCGATGAAGCCGATGCCGGCCAGCACCAGCAGCCAGCGGGGGTCGGTGGCCACGGCCGGAACCGCCAGTGCGCTGGCGCGCAGCCGCGTCAGCCACATGGCGCAGGCGCCGAGTCCGAGCGCGATCGACAGGTCGGTCGGGTTCAGCAGCGGCACGTAGGGCAGGGGCCTGGCGTTGCCGTCGGAGGACACCGCGATCACCAGGCTGCCGAGCGCGACCGCCAGCGCCAGCGGCGCCGCCGCCAGCCACAGGTAGTCGCGGCCGAAGCGCCCCAGCGGCCAGCCGCGTCCTGCGGCGGCGGCCTCGAACCACGCGCGCCGCGACAGCGCCAGCAGCACCGCGATGCCGGCCACCAGCAGGATCACCGAGGCCCACGCCGTCTGCCACAGCTGCGCCCGGCCGATCGCCCACACCAGCAGGTTGGCCGCCAGCAGCACCAGCAGCCAGACACCGCCGGTGTGCACCGCGTGCCACCACTTTTGCGGCGGTCCGGCGTCCAGGTGCCGCAGCATCACGGCGTGCAGGACCAGCGCGACCGGCCACACGGCCCAGCCGCCGGACTGGAACACGTGGTCCAGCGACGCCATGCCGAACAGCGCGAACACGACCAGCACCGGCAGCACCGTCCACCCCGGTGTCGCGGCGACCGGCCAGGGACGCGCGCGCGCCGGCAAGGCGAGGTGGTGCACGGCGAAGGCGCTGGCGACCCAGGCCAGCAGGTGCAGCTGGATGCGCGCGGCGAAGTCGAACATCGGCACCTGGTAGTCACGCTCGGGCAGGGTGCGCAGGATCTCGTTGTGCAGCGCGTACTGCCACCACAGGAAGGCCACCCAGAACAGCAACGGCGAGAGGCCGTGCTCGAGCGCGCTGAACGAGCGCTGCAGCGGCGTCTCGCGCGGGCCGATCGCATCGCGGGTCCAGTGCGCGATGGCGCCGGCGGCCGCGGCCAGCAGCAGGCCGCCGATGAAGCCGGTATTGGCCAGCGGGTACAGGCCGGTGCCGGCGCGCGGATGGGCATCGATGAAGGCCACCGCGGCCAGCACCTGCAAGGCGAGGCCGGCGGCGCGGGCCAGCCAGCGCTCCTGGCGCCGCCCCATCCAGAACACGGCGGCGCCTTCGATCGCCCAGACCACCGAGGTCCAGCGCGATTCCAGCGCCAGCGGCACGGCCAGCGTGACGAAGCCCAGGCCGAGCGCGGCGAAGCATTCGGCCAGCCAGCGGCGGACGTCGCTCTCGTGCATCCGCCGCGCCATCCACCAGCCGAGCGCGAGGTACAGCGCGCTCAGCGCCAGCGCGGAAAACGCCGCGCCATAGGCGAAATCGCGCACCAGGCCGACCTGCAGGATGAACGCGACCAGCGGCGTGCCGAAGATCAGCGTCGCGTCGACGGCTTGCTTTGCCGCGAGCGAATGGCGCAGCGCATACAGCAGGCTGGCCGCCAGGTAGACGACGAAGAAGGCGACCAGGAACGGCTCGGTGGTGGCGAAATCCGCGGGCCGGTACTTCAGCACGCCCCAAAGCGTGGCCACGCCGAAGGTCGCGAAGAAGCCGAGCAGGTTGAGCGAGCGCCAGGCCTTGACCCAGGCCAGCGCCGCGATGGCGACACCGAGCAGCAGGTAGTACGCGAACAGCGCGACGTGGTTGCCCTGCCCGGTCGAGACCAGCAGCGGCGCCGCGAAGCCGCCGGCGAAACCGATGAAGGCCATCGCCGGCGCGTTCTGCGCCACCGCGATCACGGCGGCGAAGGCGCAGACCAGCGCCAGCGCCGCGAAGGCCGCGCCCGCCGGCAGGAACTGGTACAGCCGGAACGCCGCGAACACCGTCAGGTAAAGCACCGCGACGCCTGCGCCCTGCAGCGTCAGCGCATAGGCCAGCCGGTCGGCGGACTTGCGGCGCAGCCGGAAACCGGCGACGAACAGGGCGATGCCGGCCGTGCCGATCGCGGCCAGCCGCAGTTCCGGCGGCAGCAGGGCGTTGTCGATGGCGTACTTGGCCAGGAAGGCCAGGCCGACGAAGAGCACCAGCACCCCCATGCGCACGACAGTGTTGCCTCCGAGCAGCCAGCCCCTGGCGGCGTTGACTGCGGTGGTGAGCAGGTCGGGGCGCCGCGGCGGCAGGTCGCGCACCGGGGCTGGCGCGGTGGCGACCGGTTCCAACTCGCTTGCCGCCGGCGCCAGTGCCGGGGCGATGCCGGGCAGCGTGTCTTCGAATGCGGGCGGCGCGGGCGCGGCGACGGGCGCCGCTGCCGGCACGGGCGCGGTCGGCAAGGGCGGGGGCACCTGCGCCGCGAGCGGCGTGGCCCGCAGCTGCAGTTCGCGGCGCACCGTGTTGCGCAAGGTGTGCCCCGCCAGCGCGCCCAGCGCCCCGCCGATGATGGTCTGCCACTCCCAGCCGTGGCCCGGCCACAGCAGGCCCAGCACCGCTCCCCAGATCGCGCCCCAGATCACCATGGTGATTGCCCTCAGTCGTGGAAGATCCACTGTGCCGGGCTTGCATGCGTGGCTGCCCGTGCGCGAGCACAGTATAGGGACACGCTACCCGCGGGCGCGTCCGCCGATGCGGGGGCCCAGCGCGCCGTGCGAAACTTTGCGGATCGACAAAGGAACCCAGACGATGCCGGAACTCCAACTCGCCGTCATCGACGTCCAGCCCGGCGCCGCCATGGAAAGCCAGTCCGGCCTGCAGCTGTTGCGGCCGCGGATCTACGGCGCCTGGGCCCGGCCGCCGGGGCCGAAGAAGGTGGCGGCGATCGTGATGCACCCGACCAGCAACTTCATGGGGCATTACCTGATCGGGCCGCTGGCCGAACGCGGCGTGGCCTGCATGGGGCTGAACTCGCGCTACGCCGGCAACGATTCGCTGCTGCTGATGGAGCGGGTGCTGCAGGACCTGGGCGCCGGCGTGCAGTTCCTGCGGGCGCAGGGCTACGACAAGGTGGTGCTGGTCGGCAACTCCGGCGGCGCGTCGCTGTCGGCGTTCTACCAGGCGCAGGCCGAGCGGCTCACCATCGCCACCATGGTCGACGGCGACCCGGCGGGGCTGTCGCCGGCCGACCTGCCGCCGGTGCAGGGCCTGGCGCTGTGCGCGGCGCACGAGGGCCGCTCCACGCTGATGCGCAACTGGATCGACCCGTCGGTGCTGGATGAACACGACGCGCTGGCAGCCGACCCCGCGCTCGACATGTACGACCCGGCCAACGGTCCGCCGTACACGCCGGACTTCCTTGCACGCTTCCAGGCGGGCCAGCAGGCGCGGCTGGCGAAGATCGAACAGTGGGTCGACCGGCGGCTGGCGCTCCTGCGGGCCCAGTCGGCGCCGGGCAGCGCCCGCGACGAGGCCTTCCTGATCTACCGCACCCATGCCGACCCGCGCTGCCTCGACCTGTCGCTCGACGCCAACGACCGGCCACCGGGAAGCGTGTGGGGCAACGGCGCGGCCGGCGCGCGGGCGGTGAACTACGCGGCCAGCCAGATGGGACGGATCACCTCGCTCACGGCCTTCCTGTCGCAGTGGTCGTCACGCAGCCGCGCCGACGGCCCGGGCAATCTCGCGCGGACCAGCGTGCCGGTGCTGTTGTGCACCTACACCGCCGACCAGTCGACCTTCCCGAGCACTCGCGCCGCGTGGGTCGCTGCCGGCGCGGCGCGGCTGCGCAACGTCGACATCGTCGGCGGCAACCACTACCTGGCCGGCCAGCCGCAGCTGGTGGCCCAGGTCGCCGACGAGATGGCGGACTGGATGTTGCGGCTTTGAGCCGTCATCCCCGCGCCCGCTGCAGCAGCAGCTCCCGCTCGCGTGCATTGCCGGCGAGCGCGGCGGCCTGCTCGAATTCGACGCGGGCTTCCGTGTGGCGGCCCAGCTTCGCCAGCAGGTCGGCCCGCACGCTGGGCAGCCACTGGTAGCCCTTGAGCGTCGGTTCGTCCCGCAGCGCGTCGACGATGGCCAGCCCTGCCTCCGGGCCGAACGCCATGCCGACGGCGACGGCCCGATTGAGTTCCACCACCGGCGAGGGCGCGACCTGGGCCAGCGCGTCATAGAGCGCGGCGATGCGCTGCCAGTCGGTGTCGGGCGCAGTGACGGCGCGGGCATGGCAGGCGGCGATGGCGGCCTGCAGCGCGTACGGCCCCAGCGCCCCGCCCAGCGACCCGGCCCGCTCCAGCGCCGTCAGCCCGCGCCGGATCAGCAGGCGGTCCCAGCGTCCGCGGTCCTGCTCCAGCAGCAGCACCGGCTTGCCGGCGGCATCGACCCGCGCCGCGGCGCGCGACGCCTGCAGTTCCATCAACGCCACCAGGCCGTGCGCTTCGGAGTGCCCGGGCGCGAGGCCCGCCAGCATCCGCCCCAGCCGGATCGCCTCGTCGGTGAGCGCGGGCCGCATCCAGTCCTCGCCGGCGGTGGCGGTGTAGCCTTCGTTGAAGACCAGGTACACCACCTCCAGCACCGAGGCCAGCCGCTCGCCCAATGCATCGGCGCGTGGCACCTCGAACGGCACCCGGGCCTCGCCCAACGTGCGCTTGGCGCGGACGATGCGCTGGGCGATGGTCGGCTCCGGCACCAGGAAGGCGCGGGCGATCTCGTGCGTCGTCAGGCCGCCAAGCAGCTTGAGGGTGAGAGCGACCCGCGCGTCCTTCGACAGCACCGGATGGCAGGCGGTGAAGATCAGCCGCAGCAGGTCGTCGCCGATGTCGTCCTCGCGCGCGGCGTCGAGGCCGTCGACGAAGTCCGGAACCACCAGCGCCTGCTGCGCCTCCAGGTCCTGGCCGATCTGCTCCAGCTTGCCGGCCAGCACCTTCTCGCGCCGCAAGCGGTCCAGCGCCTTGTTCTTGGCGGTCGCCATCAGCCAGGCGCCGGGATTGCGCGGCACCCCCTCCAGCGGCCAGTGTTCCAGCGCGGACACCAAGGCGTCCTGCGCCAGTTCCTCGGCCAGGCCGATGTCGCGCACCATGCGCGCCACCCCGGCGACGATCTTCGCGGACTCGATCCGCCAGACCGCGCCGATCGCCTCGTGGGTGGCCGAATGCATGGTGCGCAGGGATCAGGCCACCGACGGGCCGCCCCCAGGTGGTCTGGGCCCCCTCGGGGGGCAGGGAACGACGTGAACGTGGGGGCTCATATTCAGGCCTGCGGCGGCGCGGCGTTCGGGTCCATGTACACCAGCTCCCACTGGTGGCCGTCGAGGTCCTCGAAGCCGTGGCCGTACATGAAGCCGTGGTCCTGCGGCGGCATCGGCGCCTTGCCGCCGGCCGCCAGCGCCTTGCGCACCAGGTCGTCGACCTCGGCCCGGCTCTCGCACGACAGACAGAGCAGCACCTCGGTGCTCCTGGTGGCGTCGGCGACCGGCTTCTTCGTGAAGCCCTGGAAGAACGGCTCGGTCAGCAGCATCACGGAGATGTCGTCGGCGACGACCATGCAGGCCCCGGATTCATTGGTGAACTGCGGGTTGAAGTCGAAGCCCAGGCTGCGGAAGAACGCCTGGCTGCGTTCCATGTTCCTGATGGCGAGGTTGACGAAGATCTTGCGGCCCATGGTGGTTCCTTTCGTGTGCCGGATTCAGCCCATGCCCAGCTCGCGGAAGCGCCGGGTGTTCTCGGTCTCGCCGAAGTCCTCCAGCTCGTACAGCTGGCGCACCTCGATGTCGGCCTCCTGGCCGGGCCCGATCGGGTTGGGAAAGCGCCGCGACCATTCCAGCGCTTCCTCCCGGTTGCGGACCTGGATCAGCGTGTAGCCGGCGATCAGCTCCTTGCTTTCGGCGAACGGCCCGTCGGTCACGGTGCGCCGGTCGCCGGCCGAGTAATGGATGCGCCAGCCCTTGCGGCTCGGTTGCAGGCCCGCGCCATCGAGCAGCACGCCGGCCCGCGCCAGCGCCTCGTGGTAGCTGGCCATGTCGGCCATCAATTGCTGGTCCGGCACCTCGCCCGGCTGTTCGGCTTCGGTGGCCGCCGTGGCCTTGACGATGATCATGAAGCGCATGGCACTGCTCCTTGGTTGTTCACCCACACGACGAAGCAGGGTCGCCGGAATCGACACCGTCGGTGTCTCAAGTGAAGCAGGGACCGAGCGCGCGGACTTCGACGGTCGCCCACCGGGCGGCCGGGCAGCGCGCGGCGATGGCGACGGCCTGCTCACGGCTGTCGCAGTTCAGCAGGAAGAAGCCGCCGACCATCTCCTTGGCCTCGGTGAACGGACCGTCCAGCACCTGGGCCTGGCCGCCGCGGACCTGGACCCGCGCCGCCTGGGCCTGCGAGGCCAGCGATTCGACCGCGACCAGCACCCCATCGGAGCGCAGCGCGTTGCTGAAGCCGACCATCTCGCCGTACACCGCCTGGCCCTCGGCTTCGGTGCGGGTGGCGCGCTGGGCGGGATCCTCGACGATCAAGAGCATGTAGGGCATGGCGCTGTTCCGTCCCCGGTACGGGCGGGGGAACCGGAATTATGTCGGGCCGGCCCGGCGCGCGTGCATGGCTGTTGCGATCTGTTCCAGCTGGGCGTCCGCCAGCAGCCGCGCCGCCATCGGCAGCAGCTCGCCGTCCTCGCGCTCCACGCAGGCCCGGCAGTGGTCGACGAAGTTCTCGACCTCCCGCGCCGGCAGCGCGGCGCAGCGGCCGGCCGCCGCATCGGCCAGCGCCGGCCGCAGCCGCTGCCACAGCCGCTGCAGCTCCAGGTGCTGCGCCGCCAGACCCTGGGTGATGGCGTGCAGGCAGACCGCGTCGGAGCCGGCCATCGCTTCGATCAGCGCCGGGAACAGGTCCTGCGCCTGGTCGGCATGGTGCCGGGGCAGCTCGTGGTCGAGGAACTGGAACAGGCCGGCGGTGCTGGCGCGCGCCTGCGCGTCGAAGCCGCGTTCGCCCAGCACCAGCACCAGCCGGCGCAGGTCGGCGCAGTGGCGCAGCAGGCGCTGGTTGCACGCCGCCAGCGCCGGCAACGGTTCTTCGGGTAGGGACATGGCCGAAAATGTATCACGGCGTGATATACAGGAGGCGCCATGAAGATCCATATCCTGTCGGACCTGCACCTGGGGCAGGGCGCGCTCGACGTCCCGCGCACCGACGCCGACATCGTGGTGCTGGCCGGCGACATCGGCCGCCCCGAGCAGGCCGTGCCATGGGCCGCCGGCCTGGGCAAGCCGGTGCTGTACGTGCCGGGCAACCACGAGTTCTACGGCGCCAGCATTGCCGGCACGCTGGCCCGGCTGAAGGCGCTGTGCGCCGGCACCGCCGTCCAGGTGCTGGACGACGAGGCGCGGGTGATCGGCGGCGTGCGCTTCCTGGGCTCGACGCTGTGGACCGACTTCCTGTTGTTCGGCGACGGGGAGGGGCGCTCCGTCGCCGTCGAGCAGGCGCTGCTGTCGATGCGCGACTACAGCCGGATCTGGCTGGACGAAGAGCAGCTGCAGCGCTTCACTCCGCTGGACAGCGCGGCCCTGTTCCAGCGCCACGCGGCCTGGCTGGGCCACGCCCTGGCGCAACCGCATGCCGGCCCCACCGTGGTCATCACCCACCACGCCCCGTCGACGGCCAGCATCCATCCGCGCTTTTCCGGTTCGCCGCTCAACGCCTGCTTCGTGTCGCGGGCCCAGCACCTGGCCGGCGGCGACCGGGTGCAGCTGTGGATCCATGGCCACACCCACGACAGCTTCGACTACGACCTGGCCGGCACGCGGGTGCTGTGCAACCCGCGCGGCTATGCGCGCGACGGCGTCAACGAGAACGCCCGCTTCGATCCGGGGCTGGTGGTCGACGTCGGCTGACGGCTGTCACCTTTTGCGCCCGGCCCGCGTCCAACGACCAGAACCTGGGAAAACAACATGACCGACCTGCAATTGGCCGCCAGCGCCGCCGGCGGCGACGCGATGGCTTTCGAAGTGATCGTGCGGCGCCACAACCGGTTGCTGTTTCGCACCGCGCGGGGCATCGTGCCCGACGACGCCGAGGCCCAGGACGTGGTCCAGGAGACCTGGCTGCGGGCTTTCGGAAAAAACTCCAGACCTTCCGCGGCGAAGCCGCCCTGGGGACCTGGCTGGCCCGCATGGCCATCAACATCGCGATCAGCTCGCAGCGCCGCAAGGGCCGGCTGGTGCAGTTCGAGGACAACGCCGCAATGGAACACGCCATGGAACTGCCCGACCACCAGCCCGCCGCCGACCGCCCCGATGCCAGCGCCGAGCGCGGCGAGATGCGGGCGCTGCTGCAGGCGTCGATCGAGGGCCTGCCGCCGATCTACCGCAGCGTCTTCATGCTGCGCGCCGTCGAGGACATGAGCGTCGAGGAAGCCGCCTTCTGCCTGGAGGTCAGCACCGACGTGGTCAAGACCCGCTTCCTGCGGGCCCGGGCCCTGCTGCGCGAGGAACTGGCCAGCCGCATCGAAGCCGGCGCCCACGACACCTTCGCCTTCGCCGGCGCCCGCTGCGACGCCGTGCTGGCCCATGTGCTGGGCGAGCTGCGCCGGCAGGGCCTGCTGCGCCAACCGTGACCGGCCAAGAGGTCGAGCCCGCAATGACATCTTCATGGCTGGCATCCCAGCCAAGAGGGCCTGGCCCGGTGGGATTGGGAAGTTCATCCCGCCATCGGTCCCAGCCGTTAAAGTTCACGCATGAAGATCATCGACATCCGCGAAATCACCGCGCCAATCCAATCCGACATCCGCAACGCCTACATCGACTTCAGCAAGATGACGCTGAGCCTGGTGGCGGTGGTCACGGACGTGGTGCGGGACGGCAAGCCGGTCATCGGCTACGGCTTCAACTCCAACGGCCGCTACGGCCAGGGCGGCCTGATCCGCGAGCGCTTTGCCCCGCGCATCCTGGAAGCCAGGCCGGAATCGCTGCTCGATGACAAGCGCGACAACCTCGACCCGCACAAGGTCTGGGCCGCTGCCATGACCAACGAAAAGCCGGGCGGCCACGGCGAGCGCTCGGTGGCCGTCGGCACCATCGACATGGCGGTGTGGGACGCGGTGGCCAAGATCGAAGGCAAGCCGCTGTTCCAGCTGCTGGCCGAGCGCTATGGCAACGGCACGCCGAACCGCAAGGTCTTCGTCTACGCCGCCGGCGGTTACTACTACCCGGACAAGGACGACGCCAAGCTGATGGCGGAGATGCGCAGCTACCTGGACCGCGGCTACTCCGTGGTCAAGATGAAGATCGGCGGCGCGACCCTGGCCGACGATTGCCGGCGCATCGAGGCGGTGCTGGGCATGCTGGCCCCGGGCCAGCGCCTGTGCGTCGACGCCAACGGCCGCTTCGACCTGCAGACCGCCATCGCCTACGCCAGGGCGTTGTCGCCCTACGACCTGTTCTGGTACGAGGAAGCCGGCGACCCGCTGGACTATGCGCTGCAGGCTGAACTGGCCAACCATTACGACAAGCCGATGGCGACCGGCGAGAACCTGTTCTCGATGCAGGACGCGCGCAACCTGATCCGCTACGGCGGCATGCGGCCGGACCGCGACTGGCTGCAGTTCGATTGCGCCTTGAGCTACGGCCTGGTGGAGTACCTGCGGACACTCGAGATGCTGAAGGAATACGGCTGGTCGCCGGCGCGCTGCGTTCCGCACGGCGGCCACCAGATGTCGCTGGCCATCGCCGCCGGCCTCGGGCTGGGCGGCAACGAGTCCTACCCCGACCTGTTCCAGCCTTACGGCGGCTTCCCCGACGGCGTCAAGGTCGTGGACAGCTACGTCACCTTGCCCGAGTTGCCCGGCATCGGCTTCGAAGGCAAGTCCGACCTGTATTGCGTCATGAAGGAGCTCGCGTGCTGAAAGATCTCTCCGCCTTCCCGATCACCAGGAAGTGGCCGGCCCTGTTCCCCGAGCGCATCCAGCTCTATTCGCTGCCCACGCCCAACGGCGTCAAGGCGTCGATCATGCTGGAGGAAACGGGGCTGCCGTACGAGCCGCACACGGTGAACTTCGGCAGCAACGACCAGCTGTCGCCGGAGTTCCTGTCGATCAACCCGAACAACAAGATCCCGGCCATCCTCGACCCGGAAGGGCCGGGCGGCAAGCCGCTGGCCCTGTTCGAATCGGGCGCCATCCTGGTCTACCTCGCCGACAAGACCGGCCTGTTCCTGCCGCTGCACGGCGCCGCGCGCTACGAGACGCTGCAGTGGCTGATGTTCCAGATGGGCGGCGTCGGCCCGATGTTCGGCCAGCTCGGGTTCTTCCACAAGTTCGCCGGCAAGGACTACGAGGACAAGCGGCCGCGCGACCGCTACGTCGCCGAATCGAAGCGGCTGCTGGCCGTGCTGAACCAGCGCATGGAGGGCCGCAAGTGGATCATGGGCGACGACTACAGCATCGCCGACATCGCCACCTGGCCGTGGGTGCGCAACCTGTACGGCTTCTACGGCGCCGGCGACCTGGTGGGCATCGGCGACTTCCCGAACGTGACGCGCACCGTCGATGCGTTCGTCGCGCGGCCCGCGGTTGCCAGGGGCCTCGAGATTCCGAAACGGCCCGCCGCATGACGCACCATCGCCTCGCGCCGGACGTCGGCACCGTGCACTGGGGCTGGTTCGACGCCACGCTGGAGCCGGTGCTGACCATCGAGAGCGGCGACCGGGTGACGGTGCAGACCGTCTCGGGCGGCATGGCCAACCTGCCGGGCCCGGGCTTCCACGTGCCGCCGGAGCTGCACCGCATCCATGCCAGGGTGGAGCGCCGGATGCCGGGCCACATCCTCACCGGCCCGATCGCCGTGCGCGGCGCCAAGCCCGGCGACGTGCTGGAGATCCGAATCCTCGACGTGCAGCTGCGGCAGGACTGGGGCTACACCTATGTGCGGCCGCTGGCCGGCGCGCTGCCCAACGATTTCACCGCCTTCGAGCAGATGATCGTGCGGCTGGACAAGGACAGGAATGTCGGCATCCTGCCCTGGGGCACCGAGCTGCCGCTGCGGCCGTTCTTCGGCGTGATGGGCGTCGCGCCGCCGCCGGCCTGGGGCATGGTCTCGACCATCCAGCCGCGCGCCCACGGCGGCAACCTGGACAACAAGGAGCTGATCCCCGGCTCGACCCTGTACCTGCCGGTGCATGTCGAAGGCGGCCGGCTTTCGCTGGGCGACGGCCACGGGGTGCAGGGCGACGGCGAGGTCTGCACCACCGCGATCGAGACCGCGCTGGAGGGGACGTTCGAGGTCGTCCTGCGCAAGGACCTCGACATCCGGTATCCGCAGGCCGAGACGCCGACCCACGTGATCACGATGGGCATGGACCCCGACCTCGACGACGCGGCGCAGGCCGCGCTGCGGCGGATGATCGACTACGTCGTTGCGCATTCGAAACTGTCGCGCCAGCAGGCCTTCATGCTCATGAGCCTGGCCGCGGACGTGCGCGTCACGCAGCTGGTGAACGAGCACAAGGGCATCCACGTGATGCTGCCCAAGACGGCGCTGGTGGTGCCGGCGGGCGTCTGAGTCTCAGCGTTCCGCCACCCAGATCTCGCCGAGTTCCGACAGCACCTGGCGCGAGCGGTCGCGCAGCGACTGCACTTCGCGGTAGATCTCGTGCGGACGCTGCGTCGGCTGCTGCCGCGCGCAATCGAGATGCGCCGCGTGCAGCCTGCGCTCGGCTTCGCGCAGGGCCTCGTCGACGCGCGTCAATTCGTCGTAGCCGGACGCCAACCGTGAGCCCGCCTGGACGAGGTCGTTGTTGTCGGTGCAAGACTCTTGACTCATGCGGCGGGTCCTTCAGGAAGCGGGCAGGTGAGAGCCGATGGTGGCCCGCTTGCGTGTCAGGACCATGTCTGGAGATGAAGTCGTTGTAAAGAGCCGGGTAAGCCCTCACTGACAACGGTCGGCCGCACCGTCCCACGGGTGAGGGCCGGGATCCGCAGTGAAATCTGTCACATGAAAGACAAGCGAGTCACTGCCACCGACCGCGGCGGGTCACGTCGACACGACGACCCGCCGGCGTGGCTGGACAAGTCGCTGCCGTACCAGAAACGCAAGTACCTGCTCGACCGGGCGATCCGCGAGTTGGCCCAGACGCAGCAGCAGGCGGGCGAGCCACCCAAGAAATAGCGCCGCTCAGCGCCGCGCGGCGATGAGGCCGCGCTTCTCCAGCATCGGTTCCACCACCGGGTCGCGGCCGCGGAAGCTGCGGAAGGCCTCGCCCGGTTCGCTGCGGCTGCCGGCGCTGTAGACGTTGCGCAGCAGCCGCTCGGCGGTTTCGGCGTGGAACGGGTCGCCCGCTTCGGTGAATGCGTTGAAGGCGTCGGCCTCCAGCACCTCGGCCCACATGTACACGTAGTAGCCCGCCGCATAGCTGGAGCCGGCGAACAGGTGCTGGAAGTGCGGCAGGTGGTGCCGCTGGCCGATGTCCTCAGGGATGCCCAGCGCCGCGATCTGCTGCGCCTCGAACTGCGCGATGTCGATCGGCGTGCCGTGCGGCAGGCTGTGCAGCGCCATGTCGATCAGCGCCGGCCCGGTGTACTGGATGGTGGCCCAGGCCTGGTTGAAGCGCCGCGCCGCCGCCAGCTTGTCCAGCAGCGCCTGCGGCATGGCCGCGCCGGTTTCGCAATGGCGCGCATGGCGCTCCAGGATCTGCGGCTCCAGCGCCCAGTTCTCGAACAGCTGCGACGGCAGCTCGACGAAGTCGCGCAGCACCCGCGTGCCCGCCAGCCGTTCGTAGCGCACCTGCGACAGCAGCCCGTGCAGGCCGTGGCCGAATTCGTGGAACAGCGTCTTCACGTCCTCGAAACTCAGCAGCGTGGGGCTGGCCTTGGCGAAGTTGTTGTTGTTGATGACGATCGGCAGGGTGCCGCCGTCGAAGCCCGACTGGCTGCGGAAAATGCTCATCCAGGCGCCGCTGCGCTTGGAGGCGCGGGCGAAGTTGTCGCCCAGGAAGATGCCGACCAACGCATTGGCGCGATCCCGCACCTCCCACAGCCGCACGTCCGGGTGGTACAGCGGCAGCCCGTGCTGCTCGACGAACTTCAGGCCGAACAGGCGGCCGGCGCAGTCGAACATCGCCGCGATCATGTTGTCCAGCGCGAAGTAGGGCTTGAGCTCGGCGTCGTCGAGGTCGAACTTTTCCTGCCGCACCTTCTCGGCCAGGTAGCGCCAGTCCCAGGCCGCGAGCGGCGTCGGCTCGCCCAGCTGCCTGGCCATCCCGGTGAGCAGCACGCGGTCTTCGTCCGCCTTGTCCTTGGCCGGTTCCCAGGCCTTGCGCAGCAGGTCCTGGACGGCGGCGGTGTCGCTGGCCATCCGGTCGGCCAGCGCGTAGTCGGCATAGCTGGCGTGGCCGTGCAATGCGGCTTGCTGCTGGCGCAGCTCGATGATCCGCGCCGCGATCACGCGGTTGTCGTGCTGGCCGGCGTTGGCGCCGCGTTGCACCCGCGCCCGCCAGACTTTTTCGCGCAGGTCGCGCCGCGCCGAGAAGGTCAGGAAGGGTTCGGCCAGCGAGGGCGACAAGGTGACCGCATAGGCGCCAGCGCCCAGGCCGCGTTGCTCCGCGGCGCCGCGCGCGGCCGAGCGCACCGACTCCGGCAGGCCGGCCAGGTCGGCCTCGCCGTTGAGCTCCAGCAGCCAGCCCGCCTCGTCGGCCAGCAGGTTCTGCGCGAACCGGGTCGACAGGTTGGCCAGCTCCTGGGTGATCTGCGCATAGCGCTCGCGGTCCGCCGGCGGCAGCCGGGCGCCGTCCAGCACGAAGTCCAGGTGGATGCGTTCCAGCAGGCGCAGGCTTTCGGCGTCGAGGCCGAGCGCGGCGCGGCGCGCGTGCAACTGGTCGATGCGCTGGAACAGGCCCTGGTGCAGGTGGACCGCGCTCTCATGGGCGGCCAGCCGGGGCGCCATCGCGCGCTCCACGGCCTGCAGCTGCGGGTTGGTGTCGCTGACGGTCAGGTTGCCGAACAGCAGCTCGATGCGCGTGAACAGGCGCCCGCTGCGGTCCAGCGCGGCCACCGTGTTCTCGAAGTCCGGCGGCGCCGGATTGGCGGCGATGGCGTCGATCTCGGCCAGGTGCGCCGGCAGCGCGACGTCGAAGGCGGGCTCGAAATGTTCGGGCAGCACCTGCTGGAAGGGCGGCAGGCCGTAGGGGCCGGTCCAGTCCTGCAGCAGGGGATTGTCTGGATGTGTCATGGTGG
This sequence comes from Ramlibacter sp. 2FC, assembly GCA_943372495.1. GTDB lineage: Bacteria > Pseudomonadota > Gammaproteobacteria > Burkholderiales > Burkholderiaceae_C > Ramlibacter. The sequence continues at coordinate 80,556 of CALRYV010000027.1, forward strand.
CATTTTCACCCACGCAGGGCCTGGCCTGCGACCAGCTCCAGCACCGCGTCGGCGAACACCCGCGGCACTTCCTGCGGCATGTTGTGGCCGACGCCCGGCACCACCCGGTGCGAGCGCGCTCCGGTGAAGCGCTTGCCATGGGCTGCCGCGGCGGCCGGCGGGCGCACGCCGTCGTCGGCGCCGTCGAAGGTGATGGTGGGCACGGTGATGGCCGGTTGCGCCGCCAGCCGGCGCTCGATCTCGGCATAGGCCGGGTCGCCCGGCACCAGGCCGAAGCGGTGCCGGTACGACTGGATCACCACGTCGACGAAGTCCGGGTTGTCGAAGGCCGCGGCGCTGCGTTCGAAGGTGGCGTCGTCGAAGCGCCACGTGGGTGACCAGAGTTTCCACAGCAGTCGCGTGACGCCGCGCCGGTCCCGGGCCAGCCCGGCCCGGCCGCGCTCGCTGTGGAAGTAGTACTGGTACCAGAGCCGGTGCTCGTTTTCCGGCGTGTCCGGTTCCATGCCGCGGGCGATGTCCTGGATGTTGTAGCTGTTGAACGAGACCAGCCCGGCGCAGCGCTGTGGCCACAGCGCCGCCACCACGCAGGCGGCGCGGCCGCCCCAGTCGTAGCCGGCCAGCACGGCGCGGTCGATGGCCAGGGCGTCCATCAACGCCAGCAGGTCGGCGCCGAGCGCGGCCTGTTCACCCGAGCGGGGCGTGGCATCGCTCAGGAACCGGGTCGGGCCGAAGCCGCGCAGGTACGGCACGAGCACGCGGCAGCCGGCCGCTGCCAGCAGCGGCGCCACTTCGGCATAGGTGTGGATGTCGTACGGGAAGCCGTGCATCAGGAACACCGGCGGTCCGTCGGCCGGTCCCAGTTCCACATAGGCGAGGTCGAGGACGCCGGCGTCGACGCGCTTGGGCGGGGGCAGGGGGAGCATCATGTAAGGTCCAGTCCATTGCAGTCCAGTCCGATGATTCTTGCACCCCAGATGACACCGCTCCAGAGATTCTTCCCGCGCCGCGTCCTCGTCATCCTGATGGTCGCGATCATGGTCGCGTGCGCCTGGCTGGCCCCGCTCGACACCGCCGCCAACCGGCAGATCGACGCCGGCCTGAAGCGCGCGCTGGTCAGCTTCGCGGCGGCCCGCGCCCTCAACGCGGTGATCTCGGTGGCCCAGGGCACGGAGATCTCGCTGCAGCCGCTGGGCCTGGGCGTCACCCTGGGCGTTGGCCAGGCGCTGGATCCGGTGAACGACCTGATCGAGCAATTCTCCAGCCTGATGCTGATGGCCAGCGTCGCCTTCGGCATCCAGAAGGTGCTGGTGAACGTCGGCGCCCACTGGCTGGTGTCGCTGCTCCTGACCGGCACCGCGGTGGCGTGGGCCGTGCTGTTCTACCGGCGTCCGCACGCCCCGGGCTGGCTGGCGCAGGTGCTGGTCGTGCTGCTCATGGCGCGGTTCGCGATTCCCGTCGCCACGCTGGCCAGCGACGCGGTGTTCCAGCAGTTTCTCAAGAGCGATTACGAAGCGAGCCAGCAGATCCTGGGCCGGACCGCGACCCGGATCGAGCAGACCGGCGCGGCGCCCCCGGCGACGGAAAACCAGGGCCTGCTCGACAAGCTCAAGGGCTGGGCCGGGGCCCAGTCCAGCGCCTGGAAGGAGCGCTTCGAAAGCGTGAAGCAGGCCGCCGAACAGGCGACGGAGCACGTGATCAAGCTGATCGTGATCTTCGTGCTGCAGACGCTGGTGATCCCGCTGGCGATGCTGTGGCTGCTCTACGCGCTGGCCGGGCGGGTGCTGCGGCGCGGGCGGCGCGGCTGATCAGCTTTGCTCCAGCGGGCGGCCGTTCAGCGGCTGGACCGGCCGCGCATTCATCGGATACAGCTTGCGGAAGGCCTTGAGCTGCGCCTTCGAGATCTCCACCGGCTGCTTGAGCACCTGCCAGCTGACTTCCTCGCTGCACGGCGGCGTGGTCAGCGAGCCCTTGAAGCGGTAGTAGCCGCGGTCCGCCGGCAGCAGGTCGGCCAGGTTGACCGGGCCGGGCAGCGCCCGCTGGTCCCCCGCCTTGCCCGGCAGGTTGGCGAAGACCGACTTCAGCGCCGCGTTCTCCCGGCCCTGCTTGAACAGCACCGCCACCACCGCGAGCTTGCCGGCGGCGTCCTGGTGCACCAGGTGCGCCACCAGCGGGAACGCCCGGCCGTTGATCTTTTCCTCGCTCGGCGTGTGGAAGTGGAACTGCACCAGCTGGTAGTCGCCGTCGGCCAGTCCGAGGGTGCCGCCCGCGGGCAGGTTCACCTGGATGGTGTGGCCGTTGTTGACGATCTCGCCCGCAGCGGGGGCATAGCCGAACCGCAGCGGCGGCAGCGCGGCCTGCTTCACGTCGGCGGCGCGGATGTCGATCGGCGACTGGAACTTGCCGAGCTTGCAGGTCGCGAAGCCGGGCTCCAGGTCGCCCCAGGCCTGTGCGCCGGTCTTGCCCTGGTAGCCCCAGTGCGGCTTGTCGTCGCGGGCCGTTGCGGCCAGGGCGGTGGCGGCCAGCAGCACGCAGGCGGCCAGCCGCAGTGGAAGGTTCGATGTCCTCATGGCGCTCCCCCGAAGTGGAGCGCAAATGTTAGGGCCTGTTCACGCTATTTGCAGGGGCGCGAACGCGCTCAATCGGGCGTCAATCGAGGCGCCCGCCGCCGCCCGCATCGACATGCGGGCAAGGCGGGTAACGATGAGTGGCGCCCCATTGGGCCCGTTCCCCTGCGGGGTTGCGGCCAAAAAGGCCATCCGCCGCGTTACGAAGCCTTGCCGGGGGTCGACCCCGGCTGCGTTTCGCGCCTTGCGCATGACCTTTTTGACCAGCAACGCGTCCCCTGCAAATAGTGTGAACAGGCCCTAATCCGCTTTGATCCGCGCGCGGCCGACGATGTCCTTCCAGCGCGCCTGTTCCCTGGCGATGAAGGCGGCGAATTCGGCCGGCGGGCCGCCGCCGGGCACGGCGTCTTCGGTGGCGAAGCGCTCGGCCACCTGGGGCGAGGCCAGCGCCTGGGCGCAGGCCTGCTGCAGCTTGCGCAGCACGTCGGGCGGCGTGCCGCCGGGCGCGAGCATGCCGTACCACTGCACCGATTCGAAACCGGGGTAGCCCGAGGCAGCCACCGTCGGCACGTCCGGCAGCGAGGGCAGCCGCGCGGGCGTGCCGGTGGCGATGGCCCGCAGCTTGCCGCTGCGGATGTGCGGCAGCAACGCCGGGGTGCCGGCGGAAAAGGCCTGGGTCCGGCCGGCCAGCAGGTCGTTCAAGGCCGGGCCGGTGCCCCGGTACGGGATGTGGGTGATGAACATCCCGGTGGTGAGCTTGAGGTACTCCATCGCCAGGTGGCCGGCGCTGGCATTGCCGGCGGAACCGTAATTGAGCCGGCCCGGATTCTTCTTCACGTGGGCGACGAACTCCTGCAGCGTGCGCGCGGGCACGTCCGGATGGATCACGAACAGGCTGGGCACCTTCACCAGCAGCGTGACCGGCGCGAAGTCGCGGTTCACGTCGTAGCCGGGGTTGGGATAGATCAGCGGGTTGACGGCCAGCGAGCCGACGTGTCCCAGGATCACGGTGTGGCCGTCGGGCGCGGCGCGCACCGTCTCCAGCATCGCCGGCACGCCGCCGCCGCCGGCGCGGTTGTCCACCAGCACCGGGATGCCGAGCAGCCTGGTGAGCTCGTTGGCCACGGTGCGGGCGACGATGTCGGAGGTTCCTCCGGGCACGAACGGCACGATGAAGCGCAGCGGCTTGCCGGGGATCGGCCAGGTCGCTTGGGCCCGCGCCGGCAGGGCCAGGCCGAGGCCGGTGCCGGCCAGGGTGGCCAGGAAGTTGCGGCGGGCGCTCATTCCGGCTTTACGCCCAGCGCGGGGACGGCCTCGCGCCAGAACGCGATCTCGCGCTCGATCCGGGCGCCGAAGGCCGCGGCGCTGCCGCCGGCCACGATGGCGCCGTCGGCCTGGAACTTGACCGGCGTCGCCGGCAGGGCCAGCACCTTGTTCACCTCGGTATTGATCCGCTGCACGATCTCGGGCGGCAGGCCCTTGGGCCCAATCAGCCCGTACCACAGGGCCAGCTCGTAGCCGGGATAGCCGGCCTCGGCCACCGTCGGCACGTTCGGCAGGCTCGGGATCCGTTCGGCCGTGGTCACCGCCAGCGCGCGCAGCCGGCCCGACTGCACATGGGGCAGGGCGCTGGCACTGGCCGCGAAGTAGACGTCGACCTGCCCGCTGATGACGTCGGTGAGCGCCGCGCCGCCGCCCTTGTACGGGATGTGGTTCATCTGCACGCCGGCGCGCCGCGCGAACTGCGCCGCCGCCAGGTGCAGCGCGCTGCCCTGGCCTGACGAGGCGTAGGTGACCTGGCCCGGTTTGGAGCGGGCCAGCGCCGCCAGGTCGGCCATCGACTTCACCGGCGACGCCGGCTGCGTCACCACCAGCAGCGGGCCCTGCGACACCTGCACGATCGGCACGATGTCCTTGACCGGGTCGAACTTGAGCTTGTACAGGCTGGGGTTGACGGTGTAGCTGGACGAGATCAGCGTGAAGGTGCTGCCGTCGGCCGGCGCGGCCAGCCCCACTTCGACCCCGACCAGGCCGCCGGCGCCGCCCTTGTTTTCGACCACCACCGGCTGCCCCAGCGCTTGCGACAGCGCCTGGGCCATGTAGCGCGCCAGGATGTCGGCGCCGCCGCCGGCGACATAGGGGACGATGATCCGGACCGGCTTGGCCGGATAGGCAACGGGGCTCGCGGCGAAAGCCGGCGCGGCCAGCAGCGCCGCGGCGGCCAGCAACAGGGAGCGGCGGGAATGGCTCATGCAGTCTCTTCCGGCACCACGAACATGGTGCGTTTGGTGTTGGTGAAATGGGGGCGCGTGACGTCGCTCCAGGCGCTGGCGCGCAC
>CALRYV010000028.1:0-77389 GCA_943372495.1 Ramlibacter sp. 2FC
GGCAAGTCAGTGGTGCCACGCAGCAGCGGCGTGCTGGTGGCGGACGCCGTGATGACCAGCGTGCCGCTCGGGCCGAGGGCCGCGAGGTCGGCGGCGCTCATGCTGGTGCTCCAGGCGTTGCTGGCCACCGAGGCGGTGTAGTTGCGGACGATGCCGGTGGTCGCGTTCCGGACGCTGATGGTGATGTTGTTGGTCCCGTTGGCCACGCTGGTGGTGGTGCCCGAGATCGTGACCGCAGCCAGCACTTCCGTGGAATCAACGATGTTGTCGCCGGCCACCGTCGCGATGACGATGGCACCGTTGTACGTGACCCCGATCTGCGTCGGGATGTTGGTCCGGGTGGCCGTGGCCGCGGGCTTGTTGCCGGCGGCGTCGGTTCCGGTGTTGACCGGCGTGGAGGCCGACACCGCGGCAGTCATGTCCACGGCACTGACCGTGCCCGGGAAATTGCCGAGCGTGACCGACCAGTCGCCATTGGCGCCGACGGTGGCGGTGGCGGTGTTGGGCGTGCCGCCGGTGGTGGGCGTGACGGTGACGGTGATCAGGGTGCCGGCGACCAGGTCGCTGGTGCCGGAGACGATGTTCGATGCGGAATTGCGGTCGTAGACCGACGGCGAGGTGAACTGGATGATCGGCAGCGTCTTCTCGTGCAGGTAGCCGGAGGCGCTGTCCGTCGCGCCGGCAGCGGATGCGACGAAGCTCAGGTAGCTGTCGGCCAGGCTGGAGAGGTCGGCAATCGCGGTCCAGGTGCCGTCGGCTGCCACCACGCCGCTCGCCGTGACGTTCGGGGTGGAACTGTCCGAGTCCGCGATGGTCACGGTGACCGTCTGGCCGACCTGGTTGGTGCTGGTGCCCGTGACGACGATCGAATCGTCCTCGCGGTTGTTGAAGACCGTGTCCGAGTTCACCGTGCCGGCGCTGTTGGCCGTGGCATTGCTGGCGATGGTGCTGATGCGCACCCCGACGACCGTGACCGTCTGCACGGCCGTCGCGGTCACGCCCGCGCCGTCGGTTGCCGAGGCCAGCACCCCCATCGGACCGGCGACGCCGATGACTGGGAAGGTGCCCGAGAACGGGAACGCCGTCGCCGTGTTCAGCGACCATGCGCCGCTGCCGTCGGTGGCGACCGAGTAATAAACCGCGTCGGCCAGGTTGCCGTCGTTGTTGGGATCGATCCGCACCGTCACGAAGCCGCTCAGGACGGTGGACGAACCGGCGATGGTGGGATGGGTGCTGGTCTGGCTGGCGGACGACGTGAAGGTCACGAACGGGCCCGAAACGATGCTCAGCTCGCCCGTCGTCGTATCGCCGGCCGGCGTGCCGGCCCGCGTGGCCGTGGCCTGGACGTCATAGGTGGAGCCGACGGTAAGGCCGCCGGGGATGGCCAGGCTCCAGCTGGTGGCGCCGCTTCCGCTCAGGACCAGGCCGGTGGCGGTGGTGTAGGTCACGCCGTGGACGGTGACGGCGAGGCTGTCGGTGCCGCCATTGCTGCCGCCCCAGGTGCCGGTGACCGTGGGCGACGTGCTGTTGGTCGTCAGCGGGTTGACGACCGGCTTGTCGATCGCCATGGCCGTGGCGGTGTTGCCGGCCGAATCGGCGCCGCTCGCGGTGATCCGGGCATAGGCCGTCAGTCCGGCGGTGCCCAGCGTGCCGCTGGCCGGAGCCACAGCGGCCGTGTCGACGCTCCAGGCCCCGCCGGCGCCGACCAGGGCCGCGTAGGTGACCAGGTCGGACAGGTTGCCGTCGCCATTCGGGTCGATGCTGACGGTCATGACGGAGCCCGCGGGCACGTCGGTGCTGGTCCCGCTGATGACCGGCCGGCCGGTGGTCACCAGCGGCGTGACGGCGATCAGCGGCGGGGTCGCGTCGTGCAGCGCGGTCAGGCTGTCGCTGGTGGAACCGGCGACGGCGGTGGTGCTGCCGCTGCTGGCGACGACCTTGGCGGCGAAGCTCATGGTACCGTCGGGACGCCCGCTCAGGTCCGCCAGGGTCGTGCTCCACACGCCGCTGGCGTTGGCCTGGACCCAGACGTTGGTGGCCGTGCTGGCGCTGTCGGTGACGGTCAGCAGCACCCAGGCGTTGGCGTTCGCCGTTCCCTGCACCACCAGCGCGTTGTCCTCCGTGCCGCTGATCAGGCCGTCCGCATTGGCGCCGTAGTCGACCGGACTCTTGATCCGGACGTAATCGGAGGCGCTGACCGGATTGCTCGCCGTCATCGGCGGCGTCATCGCGCCGATCGACGAGAACGTGGCGTTCTTGTCGTAGTCGGCGCCGACGCCGTTCAGGTCCGCATTGATCGGGCCGGACTGCGTCTGCGTGAACGCGACATAGCTGACCGTGGTGTCCTTGGTGAAGCCCTGGATACCGGTCGTGCCGCGCGGGCCGACGTTGCCCTTGCTGTCCACCGGCGAGGGAATGGCCAGCACCGCCGCGATGTCCGCCATCGGCAGCTTGAAACTGACGAAGATGTCGCCGTTGCCGTCGAGCCCCAGGTCGGTGTTGCCGTTCCAGTTCGGGTCGGTCGCGGCGCTGACGGCGACTTCCGAGAAGTTCGCCGCCGTCATCGGATAAATGCCGTTGTTGGCCAGCCACCCGGCCGGCAGCGGCGACGTTGTGGTGGTGTTGGCCGACAGGTTGTCGCCGGTGCCCGGATCCATCAGCTGGACGACCTGGACCGAATTGCGGGCATCGACCGAGAAGAAGATGTCGATCTTGCCGTCGCCGTTGGCGTCCATCCCGATCACCGCCACGCCGCCGAAATCCGCCGGGCTGGAGCTGGTGGGGTTGTCGATCCGGACGCGGAAGGCGATGTAGTCGTCCGCCGTCGAAGCGGTGCCGCCGTCGTCGAACGCCGCGTACAGCGACCCGTGGGTCGGGTCGGCGACGATGTCGGTGTCGGCGGCCTTGGCTTGGCTGTCGCCCTGCGGGTCCTGGGCGCTGCCGTACATGATGGCGACCCACCCGGTGTTGCCGGCCAGGTTGATGGTGCTCAGGCGGGCGCCGTAGCTGTCGCCCGAGTCGCTGGCCAGGAACGGCGAAACGCCGATCTCCCCGGTGGCGAATTCAAAGGTCCAGTTGCCGTTGACGACCGAACCGCCGGTGGTGTCGCGCGAGGCGGCCACATCGGCGCCGGTGAGCTGCGCCAGCTCGCGCACGAACGCCTCCCCGGTGGCGGTCGCGGCCACATCGCAGCCGTAGAGCATGACGTCGGCGTCGGCCGTGAGCCATTGCTGCAAGGCGATCATGTCGCCGGCGCGGCGCTCGAGTTCGGCCGTGTCCAGCGCCGTGGATCCCAGACTGATGTAGCCGGGCGCGCCGTGGCTGACGATGTGCAACGCGGTCACGGCCTGGCCGGCCTGGCCGAGCGCCGCGCTGATCTGCTCCAGGCCATCGCGCTGGGTGTCGAGCAGCAGCACGTTCAGCCCGGGGCGGGCGTTGGCGACGAGTTGCGCCGCATCCGGCACGCGGGCATCGACGATCAGCCATTCCGTGCCCGCGGGGCTGGCGGAGGGCGCTTCCACCGTGGCGGGGAGCGCAAAACGGGAGATGTCGAGGCCATCGGCGGCGTGCAGATCGATGGACTTGGCGACGGCGGCGGTCGTGTCTGCCAGCGCGCCATCGAACAGCACGCGCGGCTCAAGAGCCAACAACCGCGTCCTCGACCGTCCCGCCCGCTTTGCCATACAACGCCGCCTCGCGTGACGGGCCCGCTCACGGCCCGTGATTTACTGATTGTTACTTAGCGGTGTTCAGTGTAGGGCATTTCCCTATTTGTACCAAAACGTTACGCCTCCATTCGGCCCATTTTGAGGCACAAAGCACACACTTGCGCCGTTGCCACCGGTTCCGGGCGACCAAGGGCCGGCTGCAGGGGATGACCGGGGGACAGGCGGCAGCGGCGATGTCCGACAAGGCCAGGGGGAAAACGGCCGGCGATCGTCGGGGGCGGTTCCTACACGGCGCCCGGCCGCGGGTTTGCACCATACGTGTCATGAAAATCCTCAACTTCATCCATGTCACGGTCGCCCGGGCCTTCTACAGCTGGGCGATGAAGGAAATCAACCCGATGCACCCGGACGTGCCGCGGATCATGCAGCGCCAGCGCGAACTCGAGGACAAGGCCCAGCGGATCTTCGCCTGAGATCACGCGCCGGCCCGCCGCTGCGACCACAATCAGGGGCCATGCTCCCCTCGTGTGTCGCGCCTCCATGAACCTGCCCTGGCTTGACCCCGGCGATCCCTTCCCGCCTTCCACCCGCGCCTGGGACGCCGACCAGCCGGCGCCCGGCCTGCTCGCGGCGGGCGGCGCACTCGACGTCGACTCGCTCCAGCGCGCCTATTCGGGCGGCATCTTTCCGTGGTTCAGCGGCGGCCAGCCGATCCTGTGGTGGAGCACCGACCCGCGCATGGTGCTGTTCACGGACGAATTCCGGCTGCACCGGTCGCTGCGCAAGACCGTGGCGCGCTTCGCCGGCGACCACAACTGCGAGATCCGGATCGACAGCGCTTTCGGCGCGGTGATCGAAGCTTGCGCCACCAGCGACCGGCCCGGTCAGTCCGGCACCTGGATCGTCCCGGCCATGGTCGACGCCTACAAGGCATTCCATGCGGCCGGCCATGCCCACAGCATCGAGACCTGGATCGACGGCGAACTGGTCGGCGGCCTGTACTGCGTCGCGCTGGGCCAGGCCGTGTTCGGCGAATCGATGTTCACGCGGGTGCCCGACGCCTCGAAGATCGCCCTGGCGGCCCTGGTGGCCTTCTGCCGGCACGCCGGCATTGCCCTCATCGACTGCCAGCAGAACACGCAGCATCTCGCGTCGCTCGGCGCCCGCGAAATCCGCCGCAGCGACTTCGTTGCCACAGTGGCGCGGACGGCACGCCTGCCGCCTCCTGTGTGGCGATTCGAGCCCGTATACTGGCGTGAACTTCTGCCGCGTGAGCCAGCGTGACGCACCTCAAGGACCTTCCGCTCCAGACCCTGCAGTTCTATGCGACGGCGCCCTACCCGTGCAGCTACCTGCCCGGCAAGCAGGCCCGGTCGCAGGTCGCGACGCCGAGCCACCTGATTCACAACGACGCGTATTCGGACCTGGTCACCAGCGGCTTTCGCCGCAGCGGCATGTTCACCTACCGTCCCTATTGCGACGGCTGCCGGGCCTGCGTTCCGCTGCGGGTCCTGACCGGGCAGTTCAAGCCCGATCGCAGCCAGCGCCGGTCGTGGAGCCGGCACCAGGGCCTGCAGGCCCGCGTCCTCAAGCTGTGCTTCGTCCCCGAGCACTACCACCTGTACCTGCGCTACCAGACCGGCCGCCATGCCGGCGGCGGCATGGACCACGACAGCATCGACCAGTACACGCAGTTCCTGCTGCAAAGCCGGGTCAACTCGCGGTTGGTGGAATTTCGCGAAACCCTGGCCGACGGCTCTGCCGGGGCCCTGAAGATGGTGTCGATCCTCGACGTCCTGAACGACGGCATCTCGGCGGTCTACACCTTCTACGAGCCGGATCCGGCGGCCAGCTATGGCACCTACAGCGTGCTCTGGCAGATCGACCAGGCGCAAAAGCTGGGCCTGCCCCACGTCTACCTGGGTTACTGGATCGCCCAGAGCCCGAAGATGAACTACAAGTCACGCTTCCTGCCGCATGAAATCCTGGCCGACGGCCGCTGGATTGCGGGCAGTTGAGAAGCTGAATTTCACAACGTAAAATAGGGATGCACCACAGGTCCCTATGAGAAAGTCCGAACCCGGCGTCGCCGCCACCCCCACGATCCAGGTCATCGAGCGCATGTTCGCCTTGATCGACGTGCTCGCCTCGCGCGAGGAAGCGATGTCGCTCAAGGAAATCAGCGAAAAGACCGGCCTGCACCCGTCGACCACCCACCGGATCCTCAACGACCTGGCCACCGGCCGCTTCGTCGACCGGCCCGAGGCCGGCAGCTACCGGCTGGGCATGCGGCTGCTGGAACTGGGAAACCTGGTCAAGGGCCGGCTGAACGTGCGCGACGCCGCGCTGCTGCCGATGCGGGAGTTGCACAAGCTGATCCAGCAGCCGGTGAACCTCAGCATGCGCCAGGGCGACGAGATCGTCTACATCGAGCGGGCCTTCAGCGAGCGCTCCGGGATGCAGGTGGTGCGGGCCATCGGCGGGCGGGCGCCGTTGCACCTCACGTCCACCGGCAAGCTGTTCCTGGCCGCCGACGATCCGCAGCGGGTCCGGGCTTACGCCACCCGCACCGGGCTCGCGGGCCACACCCGCAACAGCATCACCCAGCTGCCGGCGCTGGAACGCGAGCTGGCCAAGGCGCGCCAGTACGGCATCGCCCGCGACAACGAAGAGCTGGAACTGGGCGTGCGGTGCATGGCCGCCGGCATCTACGACGACCAGAGCCGGTTGATCGCCGGACTGTCCATCTCGGCGCCGGCCGACCGGCTCGACGAAGGCTGGCTGACCAAGCTGCAGGGCACGGCCAACGAGATCTCGGCGGCGCTCGGGCACAAGGCAGAAACGGGCCGCTAGGGCCCGTCTTGCATGGTGCCGGCGCTGGCCGGCGAGCGACGGTTTACCCGTTCACCTGCCGGATCACCGTGGCTGCCGCGGGCGCCACGACCGGATTCGATTCGACCCACTTGCGTACCCGCTCGGCGTCGCCGATGCGGCTGAGTTTGCCGGCGGAATCCAGGAACACCATGATCAGCTTGCGGCCGGCGATCTTCGCCTGCATCACCAGGCACTGGCCCGCTTCCGAGATGTAGCCGGTCTTCTGCAGGCCGATCTCCCAGTTCTGGTTCTTCACCAGGCGGTTGGTGTTGTTGTAGCTCAGCGTGCGGTTGCCCACCGCGACCTGGTGGCCGGGCGACGTGGACAGCTCGCGCAGCTTGGGATCGTTGTAAGCCACGGTGACCAACCGGACCAGGTCATTCGCGCTGGACTGGTTGCGGCTGGACAGGCCGGTCGGCTCGACATAGCTGGTGTCCTTCATGCCCAGGGCGTGGGCCTTGGCATTCATCTGGGTGACAAAGGCCGACAGGCCGCCGGGATAGGTGCGGCCCAAGGCGTGGGCGGCCCGGTTCTCACTGGACATCAACGCCAGATGCAGGAGTTCGCCGCGGTTGAGCGTGGTGCCCACGCGCAGGCGCGAGCTGCTGCCCTTTTCGGTGTCGACGTCGTCCTGGGTGATCTCGATCATCTCCTCCATCGGCAGCCTGGCTTCGCTCACGATCAGGCCGGTCATTAGCTTGGTCAGGGACGCGATCGGCAACACGGCGGAATCGTTCTTGCTCAGGAGCACTTCCCGCGTGTCCTGGTCGATCACCAGCGCCACGCTGGACTTGAGGTCGAGCTGGTCCTGGGTGCCGTGCAGGCCGGCCAGCTGGCCGAACGACGGCCGCGCCGGAGCCGCGGCCAGGCGGGGAGCGGCCGTGCGGCGCTTGGCGACGATGAAGGTGCGGGTGACGCGGCGCTTGGCCGCAGACGAGGAGGGCTTTTCCGCCGTCGGGGTGCTGCGCTTGGCTGCCTGGGCGGGGGTGGAAACGAAGGCAACGGCCACTGCCGAGAGTGCAAGCGTTTGCAGCAAACGAGTCAAAGTTGTGCGCATTTGAAAAAGTGACCTCGACGGCATCGATTGACTCCTAACGCTGCAACAGAGTGCGTAGTTTACCGCCCGGCCGAAAGTTACACAAGATCAATGACTTAGGACGTATTCCTCGCTTTCAGCCTAAATGCACGAAATAATTGCTAACCTTGCGCCGCCACCCGCTCAGCTTGACTCTGTAACTTGTTGAGCGCACTCAGGTAGGCCTTGGCGGACGCCACCACGATGTCCGGGTCGGCGCCGACGCCGTTGACCACCCGTCCGGAGTTCTGCAGCCGGACCGTCACCTCGCCCTGGCTTTCGGTCGAACCGCTGATCGCGTTGACCGAATACAGCACCATCTCGGCCCCGCTTTTCACGTGCGATTCGATGGCCTTCAGGGAGGCGTCGACCGGGCCGTTGCCGTCCGATTCGCCCCGCACTTCCTTGCCGTGCGCCGTGAACACCACCGAGGCGTGGGGTCGCTCCCCGGTTTCGCTGTGCTGCGACAGCGACACGAAGCAGAACTGCTCGTTGTCGTGCGTCACGCTTTCGTCGCTGACCAGCGCGAGGATGTCCTCGTCGAAGATGTCGCTCTTGCGGTCGGCCAGTTCCTTGAAGCGCGCGAAGGCCGTGTTGATGTCCGCCTCGCTCTCCAGCGCCACGCCGAGGTCCTGCAGGCGCTGCTTGAAGGCGTTGCGCCCGGACAGCTTGCCCAGCACGATCTTGTTGGCGGTCCAGCCCACGTCCTCGGCCCGCATGATCTCGTAGGTGTCGCGCGCCTTCAGCACGCCGTCCTGGTGGATGCCGCTGGCGTGGGCGAAGGCGTTGGCGCCGACCACGGCCTTGTTCGGCTGGACCACGAAGCCGGTGGTCTGGCTGACCATCCGGCTGGCCGCCAGGATGTGCTTCGTGTCGATGTTCAGGTCGAGCCCGTAATAGTCCTTGCGGGTCTTCACGGCCATCACGATCTCCTCGAGGGAGCAGTTGCCGGCGCGTTCGCCGAGCCCGTTGATGGTGCACTCCACCTGGCGCGCGCCTCCGATCTTGACGCCGGCCAGCGAATTGGCGACGGCCATGCCAAGGTCGTTGTGGCAGTGCACCGACCAGATCGCCTTGTCGGAATTGGGCACCCGCTCGCGCAGCGTCCTGATGAAGTTGCCGTACAGCTCGGGCACCGCGTAGCCGACCGTGTCGGGCACGTTGATGGTCGTCGCGCCCTGCGCGATCACCGTCTCCAGCACCCGGCACAGGAAATCCATGTCGCTGCGGTAGCCGTCCTCAGGCGAAAACTCGATGTCGTCGCAGAGGTTGCGGGCAAACCGGACCGACTGTTTCGCCTGCTCGAGCACCTGCTCGGGCGTCATCCGCAGCTTCTTTTCCATGTGCAGCGCCGACGTCGCGATGAAGGTGTGGATCCGGGCGCGGCTGGCGCCCTTGAGGGCCTCGGCGGCGCGCGAGATGTCGCGGTCGTTGGCCCGGGCCAGCGAGCAGATGGTCGACTCCCGCACGGCGCCGGCAATCAGCTGCACCGCCTCGAAGTCGCCGTTGGAGCTGGCGGCAAACCCGGCCTCGATCACGTCGACCTTCAGCCGCTCGAGCTGGCGGGCGATCCGCAGCTTTTCGTCCTTGGTCATCGAGGCGCCGGGCGATTGCTCGCCGTCGCGCAGGGTCGTGTCGAAAATGATCAGTTGGTCTGCCATGTGGACTCCTGTGCAATGGTTCGCGCCTGCGCCCGCTGCAGCCCCGAAACGATGGCCTTGAGCGAAGCCGACACGATGTTCGCATCGATGCCGACGCCGAACAGCGTCTGCTGCCCGACGCGCAGTTCGAGATAGGCCACGGCCTGGGCATTGGCGCCCGAACCGATCGCGTGCTCATGGTAGTCGAGCACCCGCAGGTTTTCACCGGTCGCATCGGCCAGTCCCTGGACGAAAGCATCGATCGGGCCGGTGCCCGCGCCCTGGATGCTCAGGCTGCGCGAGCCGATCACGACGTCGGCCGCCAGCTTCACCACGGTGCCGGTGGCGCCCTGCGCCTCCTCGAGCACCTGGTGCGTCGGCGCCGGGATCTCGCGCACGCCGTACTCGCGCTCGAACAGCTGGTACAGGTCCAGCGCCGTCAGTTCCTTGCCGGTCGCGTCCATCACGCCCTGCACCACCTGGCTGAACTCGATCTGCAGCCGGCGCGGCAGCTCCAGCCCGTATTCGCTCTCCAGCAGGTAGGAGATGCCGCCCTTGCCCGACTGGCTGTTGACGCGGATCACCGCCTCGTAGCTGCGGCCCAGGTCCTTGGGGTCGAGCGGCAGGTAGGGCATGTCCCAGATGTCGCCTTCCTGGCGGGCCGCGAAGGCCTTCTTGATCGCGTCCTGGTGCGAGCCGGAGAACGAGGTGTACACCAGGTCGCCCGCATAGGGATGGCGCGGATGGACCGGCAGCTGGTTGCAGTGCTCCACGGTGCGCCGGATCTCGTCGATGTCGGAGAAATCCAGCAACGGGTCCACACCCTGGCTGTAGAGGTTGAGGGCCACGTTCACCAGGTCGAGGTTGCCGGTGCGCTCGCCGTTGCCGAACAGGCAGCCTTCCAGCCGGTCGGCGCCCGCCATCACAGCGAACTCGCCGGCCGCCGTGCCGGTGCCGCGGTCGTTGTGCGGATGGACCGACAGCACGATGGAATCGCGCCGCGCCAGGTTGCGGTGCATCCACTCGATCATGTCGGCGAAGATGTTGGGCGTGGAGTGTTCCACGGTCGACGGCAGGTTGACGATGCACTTGCGGGCCGGCGTCGGCTGCCAGACCCCGGTCACCGCATCCACCACCCGCTTGGAGAAAGCCAGCTCGGTGCCCGAGAACATTTCCGGCGAATACTGGAAAGTCCAGCGCGTTTGCGGTTGCTGCGCCGCCAGTTCGACGAACAGCCGCGCCTGGCTGGTGGCCAGGTCCACGATGCCGTCCTCGTCCAGCCCCAGCACCACCTTGCGCATCACGGGTGCGGTGGCGTTGTACAGGTGGACGATCACCTGGCGGGCGCCCTGCAAGGCCTCGAAGGTGCGGCGGATCAGCGGTTCACGGGCCTGGGTCAGCACCTGGATCGTCACGTCGTCAGGCACCAGGTTGTCGTCGATCAGCTTGCGGACGAAGTCGAATTCCACCTGCGACGCCGACGGAAAGCCGACCTCGATCTCCTTGAAGCCGATGTCCACCAGCGCCTTGAACATGCGCAGCTTGCGCGGGATGTCCATCGGCTCGATCAAGGCCTGGTTGCCGTCGCGCAGGTCGACGCTGCACCAGACCGGCGGACGGGTCAGGACGGCGTCGGGCCAGGTCCGGTCGGTCAGGCGCACCGGGGGAAAGGCGCGGTATTTGCTGGCAGCGTGCTTCAACATGGTGTGAGTCTCTCGAGGTTCGGTGAAACCTGCAGCCCCAAAACAAAACGGCCCGCTGCAGGTGCAAACGGGCCGTTGATCAGGTGTACGCGTGCGCTACCGTCTCCGCCCGTGGGGGAATAGCAGTAGGGCCAGCGAAATTCGGTTCATGGCAGCCAATGTATCACAGTCGCGGGCGCATCAGCGATGCAGGCCGCTCTCTTCCGGCTCGTCGGTGGAGGTGCTGATGACGCTGGTGCGCTGGCCCTTGGCCTTGCGCCAGCCGTAGACGGCATAGCCGGACAGGCCGTAGACCACGAACACCGCGAACAGCACGATCGGCGGGTCGATGTTGATCACGGCGATGCCCAGCGCGATCAGCACGATCACCGCGAACGGCACCGTCTTTTTCATCTGCACGTCCTTGAAGCTGTAGAACGGCACGTTGGTGACCATGGTCAGGCCGGCGAACAGGGCCACGCCGAACATGAACCAGGCCGCCTCGTAACCCTTCACACCCATGTCGTTCATCACCCAGATGAAGCCCGCGACCAGTGCCGCTGCCGCCGGCGATGGCAGGCCCTGGAAATAGCGCTTGTCGACCACCGTGGTGTTGACGTTGAAGCGGGCCAGCCGCAGCGCGGCGCAGGCGCAATAGACGAAGGCCGCGACCCAGCCCCAGCGGCCCAGGCCCTTCAGGCCCCACTCGTAGGCGATCAGCGCCGGCGCGGCGCCGAACGACACCATGTCGGACAGCGAATCCATCTGCTCGCCGAACGCGCTCTGGGTGTTGGTCATGCGCGCGACCCGGCCGTCCAGGCTGTCCAGCACCATCGCCACGAAAACGCCGGCCGCGGCCAGGTCGAACCGGCCGTTCATGGCCATCACCACCGCGTAGAAGCCGCCGAACAGCGCCGCCAGCGTGAACAGGTTGGGCAGGATGTAGATGCCCTTGCGGCGCTTGCGTGTCACCACGCCCTCATGATGAAGATCGCCAGGTTGGGAATCGGAGCCGTCGTGCATGACGCAAGTGTAAGTCGCCTTCCGTCGTCCCCGCGCAGGAGGAATCCGGGGCTGGCAAAAGAAAAGGCGGCCCGCGGGCCGCCCTCTGGATCCCGGCCGGCGCCGGGATGACCTCGCACGCGGCCGGCTGGCCGCCCAGCGAGATCAGTTCTTGGTCTGGTCGACCAGCTTGTTCTTGGCGATCCAGGGCATCATGGCCCGCAGCGTCGCCCCGACGGTCTCGATCTGGTGTTCGGCCATGATCCGGCGGCGCGACAGCAGCGTCGGCGCGCCGGCGCGGTTTTCCAGGATGAAGTTCTTGGCGTATTCGCCGGTCTGGATGTCCTTGAGGATCTGCTTCATCACCTTCTTGGTCTCGTCGGTGATGACGCGCGGTCCGGACACGTACTCGCCGTATTCCGCATTGTTGGAGATCGAGTAGTTCATGTTGGCGATGCCGCCTTCATAGATCATGTCGACGATCAGCTTGAGCTCGTGCAGGCACTCGAAATACGCCATCTCGGGCGCGTAGCCGGCTTCCACCAGCGTCTCGAAGCCCGCCTTGATCAGTTCCACGGTGCCGCCGCACAGCACGGCCTGCTCGCCGAACAGGTCGGTCTCGGTCTCTTCGCGGAAGTTGGTCTCGATGATGCCGGCCTTGCCGCCGCCGTTGGCCATCGCGTAGCTCAGGGCCAGGTCACGGGCCTTGCCGCTCTTGTCCTGCTGCACCGCCACCAGGTGCGGCACGCCGCCGCCCTGGGCGTAGGTGCCGCGCACCGTGTGGCCGGGCGCCTTGGGCGCGACCATCCAGACGTCCAGGTCGGCGCGGGGCGTGACGAAGCCGTAGTGCACGTTGAAGCCGTGGGCGAACACCAGCGAGGCGCCCTGCTTGATATTGGGCTCGACGTCCTTCTTGTAGACCTCGGCGATCTGCTCGTCGGGCAGCAGGATCATGACGACGTCGGCGGCCTTCACGGCGTCGGCGACTTCGGCGACCTTCAGGCCGGCCTTTTCCACCTTGGGCCAGGACGCTCCGCCCTTGCGCAGGCCGACGACGACCTTGACGCCGCTGTCGTTCAGGTTCTGCGCGTGGGCATGACCCTGCGAACCGTAGCCGATGATCGCGACTGTCTTGCCCTTGATCAGGCTCAGGTCGCAGTCCTTGTCGTAATAAACCTTCATGGTCACTCCTGTTGAAATTCGTTGGGGGTTGGAAATGGGTGGCTGGCTCAGACGCGCAGGACCCGCTCGCCGCGGCCGATGCCGCTGGCGCCGGTGCGCACCGTCTCGAGGATCGCGCTGCGGTCGATCGCTTCCAGGAAGGCGTCGTTCTTGCCCTGGTCGCCGGTCAGCTCGATGGTGTAGCTTTTTTCGGTGACGTCGATGATGCGGCCGCGGAAGATGTCGGCCATGCGCTTCATCTCCTCGCGTTCCTTGCCGACGGCGCGGACCTTCACCATC
Organism: Ramlibacter sp. 2FC; assembly: GCA_943372495.1. Taxonomy (GTDB): domain Bacteria; phylum Pseudomonadota; class Gammaproteobacteria; order Burkholderiales; family Burkholderiaceae_C; genus Ramlibacter. The sequence goes on from CALRYV010000028.1 coordinate 13,403, forward strand.
ATGAGCTCGCGCTCGGTGTAGGCGCCCTCGGTCAGGTCGACCACCTTGACCACCTCGATCAGGCGGTTCAGGTGCTTGGTGATCTGCTCGATCACCTCGTCCGAGCCGGCGGTCTGGATCGTCATCCGCGACAGCGACGGGTCTTCGGTCGGCGCGACCGTGAGCGATTCGATGTTGTAGCCGCGGGCCGAGAACAGGCCGACGACACGGGAAAGGGCGCCGGGTTCATTTTCCAGCAGCACTGCGATGATGTGTTTCATGGGTGATTCCTCTTTTCGGTGCCCTCCCCGCCCGGCGGTAACCGGACGGCTTGGCAGCCAATAGATTCTTCGGGCGCCGTGAGCCCCCGCTGGCGGGGGCGACGGTGTGATTAAAGGTCTTCGCTACCGAGCAGCATCTCCGTGATGCCCTTGCCGGCCTTGACCATCGGGAACACGTTCTCGGTGGGATCGGTGCGGAAGTCCATGAACACGGTCCGGTCCTTGAGCTTGCGCGCCTCGCGCAGCGCCGGCTCGACGTCGCGCGGATGCTCGATCAGCATGCCGACGTGGCCATAGGCCTCGGCCAGCTTGACGAAGTTCGGCAGCGCGTCCATGTAGCTGTGGCTGTAGCGACCTTCGTAGTCGATTTCCTGCCACTGCCGCACCATGCCCAGATAGCGGTTGTTCAGCGAGCAGATCTTGATCGGCGTGTTGTATTGCAGGCAGGTGGAGAGCTCCTGGATGCACATCTGCACCGAACCCTCGCCGGTGATGCAGAACACCTCGCTGTCGGGCTTGGCCAGCTTGATGCCCATCGCGTACGGGATGCCCACGCCCATGGTGCCGAGCCCGCCGGAGTTGATCCAGCGGCGCGGCTCGTCGAAGCGGTAGTACTGCGCCGCCCACATCTGGTGCTGGCCGACGTCGGACGTCACGTAGGTGTCGGCATCCTTGGTCATGTTCCACAGGGTTTCGACCACGTACTGCGGCTTGATCACCTCGGTGTTGTCGCGGTCGTAGCGCAGGCAGTCGCGCTTGCGCCAGGTCTCGATGGTGTCCCACCAGGCGGCCAGCACGCCGGCGTCGGGCCGGGTCGGGGCTTCGTTGATCATGCCGATCAGCTCGGTCAGGACGTCCTTGACGTCGCCGACGATCGGAATGTCGACCTTGACCCGCTTGGAGATGCTCGACGGATCGATGTCGATGTGGATGATCTTGCGTTCGTTCTGGGCAAAGTGCTTCGGGTTGCCGATCACCCGGTCGTCGAAACGCGCCCCCACCGCCAGCAGCACGTCGCAGTTCTGCATCGCGTTGTTGGCTTCGATGGTGCCGTGCATGCCCAGCATGCCCAGGAACTTGCGGTCGCTGGCCGGATAGGCGCCCAGGCCCATCAGCGTGTTGGTGACCGGGAAGCCCAGCATGTCGACCAGGGTGCGCAGTTCCTGGGTCGCATTGCTCAGGATGACGCCGCCGCCGGTGTAGATGTAGGGACGCTTGGCGGCCAGCAGCAACTGCAGCGCCTTGCGGATCTGGCCCCCGTGGCCCTTGCGCACCGGGTTGTACGAGCGCATTTCCACCTTGTCCGGGTAACCGGTGTAGGTGGCCTTGTTGAACGACACGTCCTTCGGAATGTCCACCACCACCGGCCCGGGACGGCCGGTGCGGGCGATGTGGAAGGCCTTCTTCATGACCATGGCGACGTCGCGCGCATCCTTGACCAGGAAGTTGTGCTTCACGATCGGGCGCGTGATGCCCACGGTGTCGCACTCCTGGAAGGCGTCCAGGCCGATGGCGGCCGTGGGCACCTGCCCGGTGATGATCACCATCGGGATGCTGTCCATGTAGGCGGTCGCGATGCCGGTGACGGCATTGGTCACACCCGGACCCGAGGTGACCAGCGCCACGCCGACGTCGCCGGTGGCGCGGGCATAGCCGTCGGCCGCGTGCACGGCCGCCTGCTCGTGGCGCACCAGCACGTGCTGGATGGTGTCCTGCTTGTAGAACGCGTCGTAGATGTGGAGCACGGCGCCGCCGGGATAGCCCCAGACGTACTTGACGTTCTCGGCCTGCAGGGCCTTGACGAGAATTTCGGAACCGCGCAGTTCCTGGGAGCCGGCGGTCGACGCCGCGGCGGCCGAAGCGAGTTCGGCTTTGGAGATTTCCATGATCAACCTTTGTGAATTTCTCTGACGAAAAACCTAGGGTGCCCCTTCACCCGCCCTCGTGAGGCTGTGTCGGAACTTAGAACCCAAAACCATGGGCGGGCCTATCGCACCGCCGGATCAGGGCTCGTTTGCCTTTTGACTTGCAAGCCGCATTATCGCACTGCAGCAAAACGTTCGCGCGACCGGTCGCCGGGCGATGCCATAATTTGCAGCTGCCAGAGCGCGCACCAGGCGCCACGCGCCCCTTAAAACGACAAAAACCGGTCCGACCGACCCGGCTTCGATTCCTTGGCAACCGAACGCGAACTCTCCGATTTCCTCAAAAGCGTCGAAAGACGGGCCTTCAAGCGCTCGGTCTATCACGTGCGGGACGAGGAAGCCGCCCTCGATATCGTGCAGGACAGCATGATGAAGCTGGCGGAGCACTACGGGGACAAGCCGCCCAACGAATTGCCGATGCTGTTCCAGCGCATCCTGTCGAACTGCACGCTCGACTGGTTCCGCCGCCAGAAGACCCGCAACGCGCTGTTCTCGAACATGAGCGACTTCGAATCCGCCTCCGACGACGGGGATTTCGATTTGCTTGAAACTTATGCCTCATCGGACAGCTCACAGCAGGTGGAGAGCGCCGAGGATTCGACCCGGCGGGCCCAGGTGCTGCGCGAGATCGAGCTGGAGATCCTGGAATTGCCCGGCCGTCAACGCGAAGCCTTCCTGATGCGTTATTGGGAGGACATGGACGTGGCCGAAACGGCGGCGGCCATGGGTTGTTCGGAGGGCAGTGTCAAAACCCACTGTTCCCGGGCAGTCCAGGCCCTCAGTAAAGCGCTGAAGGCAAAGGGAATACAACTATGAACACCACGCACCAACAAGACGCTTTCCGGTCCCGGGACCGGTTCGGTCGGCAAGTGGCGGCTCGCCTGACGCTTGGCACGGCCGAGCTGCCTTACGAAGTCACGGAGCGCCTGCGCGCTGCCCGCGCCCGGGCCATGTCCAGCCGCAAGCTCGTGACCGCCCAGACGGCCCCCGCCGCGGGTTCCACCCAGGGCGGCACGGTCACGCTCGGCTACCGCGACGAAGGCGTCAGCTGGTGGAACCGTATCGCGTCGGCGCTGCCCCTGGTGGTGCTGGCCGCCGGCCTCGTCGCCATCCACGTGGTCCAGAACGACCGCCGCGCCAGCGAAGTGGCCGAGGTCGACGCCGCCCTGCTGACGGATGACCTGCCGCCTTCCGCCTATGCGGATCCTGGCTTCACCCAGTTCCTCAAGTCGGGCGTCGAATAACGGCCAATCCCATGCGCTTTCCTTTCGTTGCGCCCGTCCCCAGGCCCGAGCCGATCCCGACGGGCGCTTTGCTTTCCGGCGTGGTCTTTTGTCTCATGTCCGTCCTGGCGGCGGCCGCTCCCGGGCCGAGCCAGGGCCAGACCGTGGACGGCGCCGCCGTGATGGGTGCCGGGCCGGCCCGGCCGGCGTCGGCCTCCTCCCGTGCCAGCAAGAGCCCGACCAGTCCGCTGTGGAGCGAGCTGACGCCGCCCCAGCAACAGGCGCTGGCGCCGCTGTCGGCGGCTTGGCCCAGCATCAGCGAAGCGCAAAAGCGCAAATGGCTGGTCATTTCCCAAAGTTACGGCCGGCTGCCCGCGCCCGAACAGGCGAAGCTGCACAGCCGGATGTCCGAATGGGTGGCGCTCAGCCCGCAGCAGCGGGCCCAGGCCCGCCTGAGCTTCGCCGAGAGCAAGCAGCTGTCGCCCGACGACAAGAAGGCCAAGTGGGAGGAGTACCAGGCCCTGCCACCGGAACAAAAGCGCAAGCTCGCCGACGGCGCAGCCTCCGCGGCCAAGCCCCCCGCCACGGCCACCGCCGTCAAGCCGGTGTCGCCGCGCAAGCTCGCCACGGTGCCCAGCACCAGCGACGCCAAGCCGCCTCGCATCGCCGCGGCGCCCAATCAGGTCGACCACCACACGCTGCTGCCCCAGCAGGCGCCGCCGGTGCCGCCCGTCCCGAGCCATTGAACGCAGCGGATTCCCTGGTTGCGCCGCCGCTGGTGCGCCGCCTGGCCTGCATGCTCTATGAAAGCACGCTGGTGTTCGGCATCGCCATGGGCGCCGGCCTGGTGTTCAGCATCTCCGCGGGCATGCGCAATGGCATGGACGAAAGGCGGCCGCTGCTGCTGGCCTTCCTGGTCGTCGTGCTCGGCATCTACTTTGTCTGGTGCTGGGTGCGCGGCCAGACCCTGGCCATGAAGACCTGGGGCATCCGCGTGGTCGACCGGCACGGCCGCCCGCTCGGCCAGCTGCGTGCCCTGTTCCGCTATGCGTGCTGCTGGCTCTGGGTGCTGCCGCCGCTGGCAGTGGTTGCGCCGATGAAGCTGCCGGCCGCGGCCATGTTCTCCGCCATCCTGGGCTGCATCGCGCTGCTGGCGCTGGCGAGCAACTTCCATCCGCAGCGGCAGTTCTGGCACGACGTGCTGGCTGGAACCCGGCTGATTCCGGCCCCATCGGCCAACAAGTGACAATCCCCGCCATGTCATTGCCCAACGACGCCCTGCCGGACGCCAACCCGCAGAAATTGCGGACCGGCCTGAACCGGGTCTGGCACGCCACCGGCTATTCCCTGGCGGGCCTGCGGGCCGGCTTGGCCGAGACCGCGTTCCGGCAGGAGTTTCTGGCCGCGCTGGTGCTGCTGCCGGCGTCGGCCTGGCTGGCGCGCAACTGGGTGGAAGCCGCGCTGCTGGCCGGCTCGGTCCTGATCGTGCTGATCGTCGAACTGCTCAACACCGCCGTCGAAACGGTGGTGGACCGGGTCGGGCTGGAATGGCACGCCCTGTCCAAGCGGGCCAAGGACATGGGCAGCGCCGCGGTGCTGCTCAGCCTGCTGCTGTGCGGCGGCATCTGGCTGGCGGCCCTGTGGCAGCGGTTCGGCGCATGAAGCAGCCGTTCTCCGTCTGCGTCTACTGCGGCTCGCGCACCGGCGAGACGCCGGAGTTCGTCGAGGTCGCGCGCGCGGTCGGCCGCTGGATCGGCGCCAGTGGCGGACAGCTGGTGTACGGGGGCGGCAACAACGGCCTGATGGGCGTGGTGGCGGATGCGACGCTCGATGCCGGCGGCCGCGTCGTCGGCGTCATCCCGAAGGCCCTGGTCGAACGCGAGTTCGCCAAGCTCGATTGCACTGAACTGCACGTGGTGGATTCGATGCACGACCGCAAGCGGATGATGGCCGAACGGGCCGACGCCTTCCTGGCGCTTCCCGGGGGCATCGGCACCTTCGAGGAACTGTTCGAGGTCTGGACTTGGCGCCAGCTCGCCTACCACGACAAGCCGATCGGCCTGCTCAATGCGCTCGACTACTACACGCCGTTGCTGGCATTCCTGCGCTCCAGCGTTTCCCATGGCTTCATGAGCGACTGGCAGATGGGTCTGCTGCGCGTGGACAGCGATCCCGCCGCGCTGCTGAGCCTGCTGGCCAGCGACAGCGGTGCCAGCGCCGGCGCGGCCGACCTCACCGAGATCTGACGGCGCGCTCGGGCCCGCCGCAGCGCGACCGAATCTATACTGCCCCGAAGAAAGCTACCGCCACGCACCATGCGGCGGCCCCAACCCGAATGACGACAGGGCAGGACAAATCCGGGCGTCTCAACCGCCTGTATGCCGTCGCCAGCGGCATCAACGAAGCGATCGTGCGGATCCCGGAAGAAGCGCGGCTGTTCGAGGAGGCATGCCGCATCGCGGTCGAACAGGGCGGTCTGACGATGGCGTGGGTCGGCGTGGCCCAGCCGGGGACCGACGTGCTTTCGGTGGCGGCGCGCTGGGGCAAGGACGACGGCTACCTCGACGCGATCCGGGTCCACATCTCCAACGCCAGCCAGCAGGGCCAGGGACCCGGTGGAGTGGCTTTTCGCACCGGCCTGCCGGCCGTCTGCAACGACATCGAGAGCGACCGCCAGTCTTTCGCCTCGCGCCAGGAAGCCCTGGCCCGCGGCTACCGCAGCTGCGGGGCGTTTCCCCTGAAGCTGCAGGGCATCCCGATCGGCATCTTCGTCGTCTATGCCGCCGTCCCGCTCTACTTCGACGCGCAGGAAGTGGCCCTGCTCACCGCGCTCGCCGAACACTTCTCGTTCGCCATCGAGTCGCGCCGCAAGGCCCGGGCGCTGCGCGAGAGCGAGGCCCGGCTGCGCGCCATCATCGACCACGAGCCGCAGTGCGTGGCCACCATTTCCGACGCCGGCATCCTGCTCGAAGTGAATCCAGCCGGGCTGCGGACGCTGCAGGCGCCCTCGCTCGCGGCCGTGATCGGCCGCCCGGTGGCCGACTTCGTGCATCCGGAGGACCGCGACGCGTACGGGCTGCTGCGCGCCGGCGCGATGGCCGGCCACGGCGGCAAGGGCCAGTTCCGCGTGATCGGGCTGCGCGGCGACGTCCGCTGGCTCGACATCCAGCTGGTTGCGCTGCGCGGGGACGACGGCAGCGTCGGTTCCGTGCTGAGCGTGTCCAACGACGTCACCCAGGAACGCGCCGCGCTGGCGAAGCTGGAGCAGAGCGCCGCTGAAATCCGGCAGCTGGCCGACCGCCTCGCCACCACCCTGGACAGCATCACCGACGCCATCGTGACGGTGGACAGCGGCTGGAAGATCACCTTCGTCAACCGCGAGGCCGAGCGCGTGTTGCAGCGGCCGCGCGCAGCGCTGCTCGGGGCCGACATGTGGCTGGAGTTTCCGCAAGGCCGCGGCTCGCAGTTCGAACGGCAGTACCACCTGGCGCTGGAGCAACAGCGCACTGTCGAATTCGAGGAGTACTTCGAGCCGCTGCAGGCGTGGCTCGAGCTGCGCGTCTATCCCTCGCCCCAGGGCGGCCTGACCATCTACTTTCGCGACGTGACCGAGCGCCGCCGCTCTCGTGTGGAGATCGTCGAGCTCAACGCCCGGCTCGAGCAGCGGGTGCGTGAACGCACGGCGCAGCTGGAGGTCGCCAACCATGAACTGGGCGCTTTTTCCTACTCGGTGGCGCACGACCTGCGCGCCCCGCTGGCGGCGATCAGCGGCTTCAGCCAGGCGCTGGAGCACGAGCTCGCCGCCGGCCCCGCCACCACCGACCGCTGCCGCCATTACCTGGGCCGGATGCGGGCCGGGCTGCGCCAGACCCACGAGATGATCGACGCGATGCTGGCGCTGTCGCAGCTGTCGCGCACCGAGCTGCGCTGGGAGGACGTGGACCTCGCCGACATGGCGCGGATCGCCTTCGACAACCTGCGGGCACAGGAACCGCGCGCCGCGACGCTGCGGGTCGAGCACGCGTTGCCGGCGCGGGGCGACCCGCGCTTGCTGCAACTGGTTCTGGACAATCTGGTGGGCAACGCCTGGAAGTTCACCGCGCACCGGCCCCATGCCCAGCTCACGGTGGGCAGCGAGCCCGGGAAGAATGGGGACACCGTCTTCTTCGTCCGCGACAACGGCGTCGGCTTCGACATGCACTATGCGGACAAGCTGTTCGGCGCGTTCCAGCGCCTGCACGCGCAATCGGAATTTCCGGGGACCGGTGTCGGCCTGGCCAATGTGTGGCGGATCGTCACCCGGCACGGCGGCCGCATCTGGGCCGCCGCGGCGCCGGACCAGGGCGCGACCTTCTACTTCACCCTGGGCGAACTGCCGGCCTCGTGAGGCGCCGGATCAGACCGCGGATTCGTCGGTCTCGCCGGTGCGGATGCGCACCACCCGCTCCACCGTCGTGACGAAGATCTTGCCGTCGCCGATCTTGCCGGTGCGGGCGGCCTTGACGATGGCGTCGACGCACAGTTCCACGTCGTCGTCCTTGACCACCACTTCCACCTTCACCTTAGGGAGGAAGTCGACCACGTACTCGGCGCCCCGGTACAGCTCGGTGTGGCCCTTCTGGCGGCCGAAGCCCTTGACCTCGGTCACTGTCAGACCGGTGACGCCGCACTCGGCCAGCGCTTCGCGCACCTCTTCGAGCTTGAACGGTTTGACGATGGCGGTGATCTGTTTCATGGTGTTTCCTGTCGGGCTTCAGGAACGGAATTTACCAGTGATTGGATATCGCCAGTCTTTCCCGAAGCTGCGGTGGGTCACGCGGATGCCCACCGGGGCCTGCCGGCGCTTGTATTCGTTGATGCGGATCAGGCGGGCGACGCGCTCGACCACGGCCCGGTCGAAGCCCTCGGCGATGATCTGCTCGACCCCCTGGTCGTCCTCCATGTAGCGCTCCAGGATCGCGTCCAGGATCTCGTAGGGCGGCAGGCTGTCCTGGTCGGTCTGGTCGGGCCGCAGTTCGGCGCTCGGCGGCCGGGTGATGATCCGCTCCGGGATCGGGTTGATGCCGGTGCCGTAGGGGTCGTGGATGTTGCGCCACTTCGCCAGCCGGAACACCGAGGTCTTGAGCACGTCCTTGATCACGGCGAAGCCGCCCGCCATGTCGCCGTACAGCGTGCAGTAGCCGGTCGCCATCTCGCTCTTGTTGCCGGTGGTCAGCACGATGGAGCCGAACTTGTTGGACAGCGCCATCAGGATCACGCCGCGGATCCGGGCCTGGATGTTCTCCTCGGTCGTGTCCTCGGGCAGGCCCTTGAACTCGCCGGCCAGCGAGGCCTTGAACGCCTCGAACTCGGGCACGATCGAAATCTCGTCGTAGCGCACGCCCATGCGCGCCGCCATGTCGCGCGCGTCGATCCAGGAAATGTCGGCGGTGTAGGGCGACGGCATCATCACCGCACGCACCTTGTCGCGGCCCAGCGCGTCCACCGCGATCGCCAGCACCAGCGCCGAATCGATGCCGCCGGACAGGCCCAGCAGCACGCCGGGGAAGCCGTTCTTGGTGACGTAGTCGCGCACGCCCAGCACCAGCGCGTCCCACAGGTCGGCCTCGGGGCTGCGTTCGTGCACGATGTGGCCGGACAGGCGCACGCGGTCGGCGCCGCCGCCTTCGGCCTGCAGGCAGAACAGGTCCTCCTGGAATTCCGGCGCGCGCCCGGCCAGCGAGCCGTCGGCATTGACCGCGAACGAGCCGCCATCGAACACCACCTCGTCCTGGCCGCCGACGAAATGCGCGTAGGCCAGCGGCAGGCCGACGGCCAGGGCCCGGGCGGCCATGCGCGCGATGCGCTCGCCGCCCTTGCCGACGTGGAACGGCGACGCGTTGATCACTGCCAGCAGTTCGGCGCCAGCTTCCCTGGCCAGCAGCGCCGGCTCCTCGAACCAGGCGTCCTCGCAGATCAGCAGGCCGACGTTCACGCCTTCCACCTGGAACACGCAGACGCCCTGCCCCGGCGTGAAATAGCGGCGCTCGTCGAACACCTGGTAATTGGGCAGCTCGCGCTTGGCATAGGTCTCCAGCACCTTGCCGTTGCTCACGACGCTCGCCGCATTGAAGCGCCGCTGCACCGCGACCGACTTGCTGCGGATGTCGCCACCGGTGGGATGGCCCACCACCACGTGCAGGCCGTTTAACCCGGCCAGCTCGCGGGCAACCGTTTTCACGGCATCATCACAGGCCGCGATGAAAGCGGGCCGCAGGAACAGGTCCTCGGCCGCATAGCCGCAGATCGACAGCTCCGGCGTGAGCACCAGGCGCGCGCCCTGCGCATAGGCCGTGCGCGCCGCGGCGATGATCTTCTGCGCATTGCCCGGCATGTCGCCGACCAGGAAATTGAGTTGGGCAATACAGAGTTTGAGGGCCATGGCAGCAGTGAAAAAGAGCTCGAACGATTATGTCATCCGGGTGCTGGCCTCGCCGCTCGAGGTCGCGCCGCAGGCCTGGAACGCCCTGCTGGCTGGACAGCAGGCGCCCACGCCCTTCATGCGCCACGAATACCTGGCGGCCATGGACCAGAGCGGCAGCGCAACGCGGGCCAAGGGCTGGACGCCGCGCTTCATCACGCTGTGGCGCGGCGAGCAATTGCATGCCGCCTGCGCGCTGTACCTCAAGGACCATTCCTACGGCGAATACGTCTTCGACTGGGCCTGGGCCAACGCCTACGAACAGCATGGCCTGCCCTATTACCCGAAGGCGCTCGCCGCCGTGCCGTTCACGCCGGTGCCGGGGTCGCGGCTGCTGGCCGTCGATGCCGCGGCGCGCAGCGCACTCGTGAGCGCGATCCTGGCGTGGTGCAAGCAGGAGCAGCAATCGTCCTTCCACCTGCTGTTCGCCGCGCCCGATGACGTCGCGGCCTGCGAACAGGCGGGCCTCATGCTGAGGCACACCGTGCAGTTCCACTGGACCAACCGCGACGAACAGCCGTGGACCAGCTTCGACGACTTCCTGGCCACCCTGGCGCAGGAAAAGCGCAAGAAGATCCGGCAGGAGCGGCGCAAGGTGGCCGAGGCCGGCGTCACGTTCCGGTGGAGCCGGGGCGCGGACATCGGCGAGCAGGACTGGAACTTCTTCTACCGCTGCTACGAGCGCACCTACTACGAGCACGGCAACGCGCCCTACCTCACGCGCGACTTCTTCCGCCGCATGGCCGCCACGATGCCGGAGAACTGGCTGCTGTTCGTGGCCGAGCGCGCCGGCAAGCCGCTGGCCACCAGCCTGATCGCGCTCGACTCGCTGTCGACGGATGCCACGCCGGCCGCCTACGGCCGCTACTGGGGCGCGCTGGAGCGGGTGGATTGCCTGCACTTCGAAGCCTGCTACTACCAGCCGCTGCAGTGGTGCATCGAGCACGGCTTCGGCCGCTTCGAGGGCGGCGCCCAGGGCGAGCACAAGATGGCGCGGGCGCTGATGCCGGTCAAGACCACCAGCTGCCACTGGCTGGCCCATCCGGCGTTCGCCGATGCGGTGGAGCGCTTCCTGGAAAAGGAAGGCCAGGGCATCGAGAACTACCTGGAGCACCTCGACGAGCGCAGCCCGTTCCGGCGCCCCGAAGCCTAGAGCCTGTTCACCGTGCCTTGCGCGGCGGCTTGGCCGCGCCGGTGACGCGCGGCGGCAGGCCGGTGTGCTGGGTCAGCATGCGGCCCTTGACTGGAGCGGACGGCTTCAACACCAGCGCGGCGGTGGAGTTCTTGCGCCGCGCGCTCTGGTAGCCGCCGTCGGTGATCGGCTGGAAGGTCGGGATCAGGTGGTGCTTGCCATTGCCGATCAGGTCGGCCCGGCCCATTGCCTTCAAGGCTTCCCGCAGCACCGGCCAGTTGTTGGCGTCGTGGTAGCGCAGGAAAGCCTTGTGCAGCCGCCGGCGCTTCTCGCCGCGGACGATGTCCACGCTGTCGTCGGCGGTCGCCTCGCGCCGCACCTTGCGCAGCGGGTTGCGGCCCGAGTGGTACATCGCCGTGGCCGTGGCCATCGGGCTGGGGTAGAAGGTCTGCACCTGATCGGCGCGAAAGCCGTTCTTCTTGAGCCAGACGGCGAGGTTCATCATGTCCTCGTCGCTGGTGCCCGGATGGGCGGCGATGAAGTACGGGATCAGGTACTGCTTCTTGCCGGCCTCGGCCGAGTATTTCTCGAACAGCGCCTTGAACTTGTCGTAGTTGCCGATGCCCGGCTTCATCATCTTGGTCAGCGGGCCCTGCTCGGTGTGCTCCGGGGCGATCTTCAGGTAGCCGCCGACGTGGTGCTGCACCAGCTCCTTGACGTACTCGGGCGACTGGATCGCCAGGTCGTAGCGCAGGCCCGAGCCGATCAGGATCTTTTTGATGCCCTTGAGCGCGCGGCCGCGACGGTAGATCTTGATCAGCGGGCCGTGGTCGGTGGTCAGGTTCTGGCAGATGCCCGGGTAGACGCAGCTGGGCTTGCGGCAGGCCGCTTCGATCTCGGGCGAGCGGCAGCCCAGGCGGTACATGTTGGCCGTCGGCCCGCCCAGGTCCGAGATGGTGCCGGTGAAGCCTTCCACCTTGTCGCGGATCTCCTCGATCTCGCGGATCACCGAGTCTTCGGACCGGCTCTGGATGATGCGGCCCTCGTGCTCGGTGATCGAGCAGAAGGTGCAGCCGCCGAAGCAGCCGCGCATGATGTTGATCGAGAACCGGATCATCTCCCAGGCCGGGATCTTGGTCGGGCCGTCGTGGCGGCCGTTCGCGTCGGCATAGCTGGGATGCGGCCCGCGCGCGTACGGCAGGTCGAACACGTGGTCCATCTCCGCCGTGGTCAGCGGGATCGGCGGCGGATTCAGCCACACGTCCCGGTCGCCATGCGCCTGCACCAGTGCCCGGGCGTTGCCGGGATTGGTCTCCAGGTGCAGGACGCGGTTGGCGTGGGCATACAGCACCGGGTCACTCTTGACCTGCTCGTACGACGGCAGCCGGATCACCGTGCGGTCGCGCGGCGGCACCTTGAGCTTCTGCCTGAGCGCAGGGTTCGGCACGAATGTGATGGGCTTTGCGTTGTCATTGCGGGCCTGACCCGCAATCCATGCCTGCGCCGAAGCGACGCCGCTTGCTGCCACCATGGATCCCGGCTCGAGGCCGGGATGACGCCCTTTTTCATCCTCTTTGGCGCAGGTCGTGCCCCGCGCCTCGGCCTGCTCCGAGGTGGTCTGGTACGGGTTGATGTGGTCTTCCACCCGGCCCGGCTGGTCGACCTCGGTCGAATCGATCTGGAACCAGCCTTCGGGCTTGGTCCGCTGGAAGAAGGCCGTGCCGCGCACGTCGGTGATCTCGTGCACCGGCTCCTTCGCGGCCAGCCGGTGGGCGATCTCGACGATGGCGCGCTCCGCGTTGCCGTACAGCAGCAGGTCGCACTTGGCGTCGGTGACGATCGAGCGGCGCACCTTGTCCGACCAGTAGTCGTAATGCGCGATGCGGCGCAGGCTGCCCTCGATGCCGCCCAGGACGATCGGCACGTCCTTGTAGGCTTCGCGGCAGCGCTGGCTGTAGACGATCGCCGCGCGGTCGGGCCGCTTGCCGCCGACGTCGCCCGGGGTGTAGGCGTCGTCGCTGCGGATCTTGCGGTCCGCCGTGTAGCGGTTGATCATCGAATCCATGTTGCCGGCGGTCACGCCGAAGAACAGGTTCGGCTTGCCCAGCGCCTTGAACGGATCGGCGCTCTGCCAGTCGGGCTGGGCGATGATGCCGACCCGGAAGCCCTGGGCTTCCAGCACGCGGCCGATCACGGCCATACCGAAGCTCGGGTGGTCGATGTAGGCATCGCCGGTCACCACGATGATGTCGCAGCTGTCCCAGCCAAGCTTGTCCATCTCCGCCCGGCTCATGGGCAGGAACGGAGCCGGGCCAAAGCGGCTCGCCCAGTACTTGCGGTAGCTGGTGATCGGCTTCGCGGCGCGCGCGAAAAAGGAAACGTCGACTGGGGCGTTCATGCAGGGACTTTGGGGGAACCCGCCATTTTAGGTGCTGGAACCGCACCCGCCCCGATCAAGGGTATTGGCCTGACTCAGCGTTGCGGCCGGTCGCCGCGGCGGTCGCCCTCCCGGCGCGGTTCGTGCGGCACCACGCCGGGCAGCTGCGGGTTGCGGGGAGTGCGGGGCCCGGCGCCGGGCGCCGGCGGGCGTGGGCCGATCGGTGCCGCATCGGGGCCCGGGCGCGGCCGCGGCACCGGATCGAAGTGCGGCGGCGGCGCCGGCCGCGGTGCCGGGCGCACCCGCGGCCGCTGCACCCAGCGATCGCGCTCGGGATACCAGGGCCGGCTGCGGTAATGGTCGTTCCAGTAGTCGTGCAGGACGAAGCCCAGCACGCCGATGCCGACGAAGCCGCCGTAGTTCAACAGCGGAAGCGTCGAACCCTGATACGTGGAGTTGATGTTGCCGGCATAGACCCAGCCTCGGCTGGCGCCGGCGAGCACGTCGCACCATCTGTAATCGGGCAGGCAACCCTGGACCAGCAGCTGGTAGCCGACCGGCAACACCGCCACGATCGGGTAGTCGCGTCCGGGGCCGGCGCGCAGATGGACGTCCTTGGCCGTGAACGCAACCGTGCCCTGCGCCTGGGCGACTCCGGCCAGCAGGGCCAGCGCCCCTGCCACCAGTGCCATTCGGAGTGGGTATTTCATGAGCAGGTCCAGTGTTTTCACACTAGCACCGCCCTTCGCACCACCCCTTGACGGCTGTCAAGCGCCGGCGTGCTCGATCAACCGGTCCAGCATCGCGCCGAACTGTTTGCGCTCGGCGCTGCTGAGGCAGCCGAAGATCTCCTCGTTGCGCCGGGCGATCACGGCGATCACCCGGCTCCAGAGCCTGCGACCGGCCGGCGTCAGGCTCAGCAGCACGCCCCGGCCATCGACCGCGCTGGCCTGCTTGCGCACCAGGCCGCGCTTCACCAGCGCCTGGGCCGCCCGGCTCGCCGGGCCCTTGTGCAGGTTGGCGCGGGCCGCGAGTTCCACCACCGACACGGCATCGACATGCCCGATCGCCGCCAGGCAGCGGGCCTCACCGACCGGCAGGCCGAACTCGGCCGCATAGGCGTCGCTGCTGGCCCGGTCGGTGAGCTTGCCGACCTGGTGCAGCCGGTAGCTCAGGAACCGGTCCAGGGCCGGGGTCTCAGCCGCCACGGCGCCCGTCCTTGGCCAGTTGCCGGCGCGCCTGCTCGATCAGCGGCAGCACGGCGTCGGCACTCTGCGCCCGTCCCATCAGCGCCAGGCACACCATCGACAGGAACAAGGGGGCCGCGCCCTCCCCCACCTCGGCCAGCGCCGCCGCGAGGGCGCTGTAGCTGCGTTCCAGGTCGGCATCGGTCATGGCGTCAGTCCTTTCTGTTTCAGGGCCGCCAGCAAGGGCGCCGGGTCGAGGCCATGCCAGCGCCCCATTACATAGCCATCGGGCCGCACCAGCACCAGGGCCTGGGTCGTGGTTCCCTCCAGGCCGTAACGCTGGCGCGCCTGGCCCTGGCTGTCGGCCTCCGGCGGGATGTCCAGCACGCCGACGCCGGCGGCGGTCAGTTCCGCAATGGCCTCGGGCAGCGCGCCGTCGCTGAAGACCAGGCAGACGAAGTCCTTGCCGAACGCCTGGGTCAGGTGGAACGGCCCGTGCGGCGCGGCCAGCAAGGCTTCCGGCGCCGGCTGGCCGGGCGCGGCCAGTGCGTTGCTCCAGCGGTCCGTCTGCGGCACGTTGAGCGGCGATGGGTCGTAGCTGATCGGCGCCGACTGGCGCGGGTTGATCAGCGGCCGCAGCTTGTCGTCCACGACCGCCAGCCTCAGGGTCGCCTCGCGCAGCAGCTTGAAGGCAAAGTCGGGCGGCGCCATGAACTCGGTGCTGCGAGCGCCGTAGGCGATGTTTTCGCGGGCCGCGTGGACCCGCTCCACCGAATACGAATCGAGCAGCCCGGCGCCGGCGTCGCCGCGCAGCACGGCGGCCAGCTTCCACGCCAGGTTGCCGGCGTCGTCCAGGCCCGAGTTCAGCCCGCGCACGCCGAAGATCGGCACCAGGTGCGCGGCGTCGCCGGCAAAGAACACCCGGCCGTGCCGGTACTCGCGCAGCGTCAGGCACTTGGCGTTGTAGATCGAGATCCACAGCGGCTGCCACGGCTCGTGCTCGCCGATCATGGTCAGGTGGCTCTGCACCCGCGGCAGCACTTTCTCGGGCTGGATCGCCGTCACCGGGTCTTCGTCGTCCCGCAACTGGTAGTCGATCCGCCAGACGTCGTCCGGCTGGCGGTGCATCAGCAGGGTCGAGCCCGGATTGGACGGCGGGTCGAACCACGCCAGCCGCTCCACCGGCCGCCGGGTCTTCTGCACGATGTCGACGATGACGTAGCGGCCCTCGTACTGCGTTCCCTCCAACTGCAGCCCGAGCTGGTCGCGCACGGTGCTGCGGCCGCCGTCGCAGGCCACCAGCCAGTCGCAGCGCACCGTGTGCAGCCCGTCGGCGGTGCGAACCTGCACGTCCACACCCGCGCCGTCGTCGCGCACGCTTTCGACGCGGCTCGCCCAGCGCACGTCGGCCAGCCGCGGCTGGGCCTGTTCGGACCGGTGGACGAACTCCTCGACGTAGAACTGCTGGATGTTGAGCATCGGCGCGAAGCGCTGGGTCGGCTCCGATGGCATCTCGAAGTGCAGCACCTCGGTGTCGCGCCAGTAGCTGCGCCCGCCGGTCCAGGCCAGGCCCTTGGCGACCAGCGCGTCGGCCGCGCCGGCCCAGGCCAGGATCTCCTGCGAACGGCGCGACATGCAGATGGCGCGGCTGCCGCTGCAATAGCCTTCGTCGGCCTCGATCACCAGGCTGGCGATGCCCTGGCGCGCCAGCAGCGCGGCCAGGGTCAGGCCGACCGGGCCGCCGCCGGCGATCAGAACCGGAACGTGAGAAGGAAAGGAAGTTTCGGACGGCATGGCGACAAGTGGTTGCGGGCGCAACTTTACCGCCAGATGGTTGCTCGCGCAACCATCTGCGCCGTCCGGCCCGGCTTACATGCGCTTGCGCAGCTGGCCGCGGATCTCGCCGCCCGGGAAGCGGGCGCTGTGGATGTTGACGTAGTACAGGCCGGCGGCCAGGTCTGCGTATTGCGCCGGCGTGATCGTCGTTTCGCCCATCACCGGCTGGGCGTTGAGATTGCCGCTGAACGGAATCACGACGCCGGCGTTCTGGCCCATCGCGGCCGGGCCGTGGATGTGGCCGGCCGTTGCCGGACCGGTCAGGCCGTTGTAGGTGACCTTCCAGGTCAGCTTGTTGGTGTTCTCGTTGAACTGGATCTCGGCGGCGCCGGTGGCCGTGGTGACCGCGGGCGGAACCTCCTGCGACCCGCTCAGGCTGGCCTCGAAGATCTGGATCTTCTGCGACGGGCGCATCTGGCCGCAGCCGGCCAGGGCCAGCGTGACAAAGCCCGCGGCGAGGGCGGTGCGCAAAACGGAATGGCGGTTCAACATGGTTGTTCTCCTTGGGTGTCCCGGTTGGGCAGCCATTGTTGGCACGCCGGCCGCGGCATGTCTGTAGGACGCGCCCGACAGCGGCGCCGCGGCAGCGTTGCCGTCAGGCCGGTGGCGGCCTGGCGCTGTCCACCGGAGTGGTGGGCGAAGCCGGGGGCACGGAATCCGCGTCCTCCTGGACTTCGTTGCCCGCGGGCCGCTCCTGCTGCACCGCTTCGCCCATGGTGGTGTGGCGCGGGTCGCCGTCGTGGTTTTCGTTGCCGCCGGAGGCGGGGCCCCGGCCGATGCTGGTGCTGCTCATGGATGCTCCTCTGTTTGCGGCTTTGCTTCACTGTAGGCGCTGCGGGGCCGCTTGGCTGTAGGACCGGCCCCGATAAACTGCCCGCAGCACCCAGAACCCGTTGAGGACCCACCATGCCCGCCTACACGACATTGCGGATCGACGCCGATCCGGCCCATCCGCGCATCGCGCGCCTGCTGCTCGACCGCCCGGAAAAACTCAACGCCATCAACGACCAGACCCCGCGCGAGCTGCGCGCCGCCGTCGAATGGGCCAACGCGCAGGACCAGATCCACGTGATCGTGGTGGAAGGCGCCGGCAAGGGCTTTTGCGGCGGCTACGACCTGACGCAGTTCGGCCAGGGCGAGATCGACCACCCGTGCCAGCAGGAGCGCCAGCCCTGGGATCCGATGGAGGACTACGCCTTCATGAAGCGCAACACCGAGGACTTCATGAGCCTGTGGCGCAGCCCCAAGCCGACCATCGCCAAGGTCCATGGCTACGCCGCCGCCGGCGGCAGCGACATCGCGCTGTGCTGCGACCTGCTGGTGATGGCGCAGGACGCGCGCATCGGCTACATGCCGACCCGGGTCTGGGGCTGCCCGACCACCGCGATGTGGACCTACCGGCTCGGGCCGACCCGGGCCAAGCAGCTGATGTTCACCGGCGACACCATCGACGGCCGCACCGCCGCGCAGTGGGGGCTGGCCAACGAAGCGGTCCCGCCCGAGGAGCTGGAAGCGGCGACGATGACACTGGCCCGCCGCATTGCCGGTGTGCCGCGCGGCCAGCTCGCCATGCACAAGATGGTGGTCAACCAGGTCATGCTCGCCATGGGGCTGGAACAGAGCCAGCAGATGGCCACCGTGTTCGACGGCATCACCCGCCACAACCCGGAAGGGCTGTGGTTTCGCCGCTATGCGCAAGCCGAGGGCTTCAAGGCCGCGGTGCAGTGGCGCGACAGCGGCCAGCCGATCCCCGAAGGTGACGAGGCGCGCGCGCTGGTGCGCGAGCTGGAAGCCAAGACACAAAGGAAACAACCATGACCGCACCCCGTTATTCCGCCGCGAAGCTGACGGACTTCGCGACCCGACTGCTGGCCGCCGCCGGCCTGGACGCCGACAAGGCCGGCGCGGTCGCCGCGATCCTGGTCGAAGGCGACCTGCTCGGACACACGACCCACGGCCTGGCGCTGCTCGGCCCCTACCTCGCCGAGCTCGAATCCGGCGCCATGGCGCGCGACGGCGGGCCGCAGGTTCTGCAGGACCGGCCCGCCGCCGTGACCTGGGACGGCCGCCGCCTGCCCGGGCCGTGGCTGGTGCTGCAGGCGCTGGCCCTGGCCACCGAACGGGCGAAACACTGCGGCACGGGCACCGTGGTGATCCGGCGCAGCCACCACATCGCCTGCCTGGCCGCGTACCTCAAGCGCGCCACCGACCAGGGTCTGCTGCTGCTGCTCACCTGCTCCGACGCCAACTCCGCCAGCGTCGCGCCGTTCGGCGGCCTGGACCCGGTGTTCACGCCCAACCCGCTCTCGGCCGGCATCCCGACGCGGGGCGACCCGATCCTGGTCGACATCTCGAGTTCGGCCACGACCAACGGCCTCACCAACCGCTTGCACAAGGAGGGCGGAAAGCTGCCGGCGCCCTGGCTGATCGACGGCCATGGCCAGCCCTCGAACGATCCGGGCGTGCTCTTCACCGAGCCCAGGGGCACCATCCTGCCGCTGGGCGGCATCGATTCCGGCCACAAGGGCTATGGCCTGTCGCTGCTGGTCGAGGCGCTGACCGGCGGCCTCGCCGGCCACGGCCGCGCCGATCCGCGCGAAGGCTGGGGCGCGACGGTGTTCCTGCAGGTGATTGACCCGGCCGCGTTCGCGGGCGCCGACGCCTTCCAGCGCCAGACCGGCGCCGTGGTGCAGCAGTGCCATGCGTCGCGGCCGGCGCAGCCCGGCAAGCCGGTCCGGCTGCCGGGAGAGCGGGGCCTGGCGCTGGGGCGCGAGCAGCAACTGGCGGGGGTGGAACTCTATCCGGCGATCCTGCCGGCGCTGGAACCGTGGGCCCGCAAGCTGGGCGTGCCGCTGCTGTCCGCCAGCCAGGGATGATCAGGCGCGCCGCCGCCGGCGCAGCAGCCGCAGCACTGGCGGCGTGAACCAGACCAGCAGGCACAGCACGGCCAGCGACGCCGCGATCGGCCGTGCGAAGAACGCGCCCAGGTTGCCGTCCGACTTGATCATCGACGTGATGAAGTTTTCCTCCAGCATCCCGCCCAGCACGACGCCCAGGATGGCCGGCGCGATCGGGAACCTGTTGGCCTCCAGCAGGTAGGCGATGACGCCGGCCACCAGCATCACGCCGATCTCGAACGGGGTGTTGTTGATGGCGAAGGTGCCGACGATGCAAAACAGCAGGATCAGCGGCATCAGCACCTCGCGCGGGACCCGCAGGATCCGTTTCGACACCTTGATGCACAGGATGCCCAGCGGGATCATGATGATGTTGGCGACGATGAACAGCAGGAACACCGCGTAGATGTTCTGCGGGTTGGTCGTGAACAGGGTCGGCCCCGGATTCATGTTCTTCATGTAGAGCACGCCGATCACGATCGCCGTGATCGAGTCCCCCGGAATGCCGAACACCAGGGCCGGGATCCAGGCGCCGGCCAGCGCGCTGTTGTTGGCCGAGCCCGATTCGACGATGCCCTCGACGTGGCCGGTGCCGAACTTCTCCGGTGTCCTGGAAAATTTCTTGCTCATCGCGTACGACATCCAGGCGGCGATGTCCGCGCCGGCGCCGGGCAGCGCCCCGACCGCCGTGCCCAGCGCGCTGCCGCGCAGGATCTGTACCGGGTACTTTTTCGCCAGCGCCCACTGGCCGGCCAGCACGTTGCCGACCTTCTCCACCACCAGTTCGGCCGGCGGGCTGGTGTCGACGACGAAGCGGATGATCTCCGAGATCGCGAACATGCCGATCATCATCGCGATCATGCCGATGCCGCCGGTCATCTCCGCGTTGCCGAAGGTGAAGCGCGGAAAGCCCGCCGGATTGCCCAGGCCCACGCAGGCCACCAGCAGTCCGAGCAAGAGCGTCACCACGCCCTTGACCGGCTGGTTGGAGGTGATGAACACCGCGCAGGTCAGCCCCAGCAGGACCAGCCAGAAATACTCGAACGAACTGAAGTTGAGGGCGAAATTGGCCAGGGACGGCGCCGCCACGATCAGCACCGCCGTGCCGAACAAGCCGCCGACCGCGGAAAACACCAGGCCGGCGCCCAGCGCCAGTTCGGCCTCGCCCTTCTTGGTCATGGCGAAGGCTTCGTCGGTGTAGGCGGCAGAGGCCGGCGTGCCGGGGATGCGCAGCAGGCAGCCGGGGATGTCGCCGGAGAAGATCGCCATGGCGGTGGCGGTGACCATCGCGGCGATGGCCGGGATCGGCGGCATGAAGAAGGTGACCGGCACCAGCAGCGCGGTGGCCATGGTGGCGGTCAGCCCCGGCACCGCGCCGACGAACAGGCCGTACAGCGACGCCACCACCATCACCGCGATGGTGTACGGCTCGAACACCATCGCGAAGGCCTGGCCGACGGCGCCCATCACCAGGCGTACGGGGTCAGCACCCCCCAGGGCAGCGGCACCCGCAGCAGCTTGTAGAAAGCGAAGTGCACGACCAGCGTCGCCACCACGGCGATCAGGACCGCGCGGCCCCAGGGCACCCGCAACACCCGGAACATCGCCAGCAGGATGATCCCGGCCGTCAGGAAGAAGCCCAGGCGCTCCGCGGCGGCGATGTAGAAGACGACCGACCCCAGCAACACCAGCAGCGCCGCCACATGCCGGCCCGACCGGACCCAGTCGTCGAACACCAGCCAGGCCTGGCGCGGCTGCCGCAGGCCGCGCGCGACCAGCAGCACGCCGCAGATGCACAGGCCGCTGGCGATCAGGCCCGGGAACAGCGCCGGCCCGACCGGCTGGCCCGGGATCTTCGGAAAGCCCTGGATCGCGAACAGCACGGCCGACCCCAGGGCCAGCAGCAGCAGCCCGAAGATCGCGTCGTTGAGTTTCATGAACCCACGCCCTGGATCCCCGCCTGCGCGGGGATGACGACGCGTTGCGTCGTCACTTGACCAGGCCCACTGCCTTCATCGTCGCGCCGAGTTCCGTGTCGGACTTGGCCATGAAGCGGCCGAACTCCTCCGGCGGCGCATAGATGACGCCGAAGCCGCGGCTGGCCATGAAGTCGGTGTATTCCTTGCTGGCCGCGACCTTGCGCACAACGGCGCTCAGCTTGTCGCGTGCTTCCGCCGGAATGCCCTTGGGCGCGACGATGCCGCGCCAGGCCGCCATCGTCCAGTTGCTGCCGGTCGCGGACTTGAGCGTCGGCACGTTCGGGTACAGCGCCGACGGCTTCGCATCCATGATGGCCAGGCTGCGCACCTTGCCGGCGTCGATGAGCGAGCGAGCCTCCGGCAGCGAAACCGGCGCCACCTCGACGCCGCCAGCCACCATGTCTTGCAGGCCCGGCGCGGCGCCGTTGCTCGGCACCCACGGCAACGCGGCCGGATCGATCTTCTGGTCCCGCAGCAGGCCGGCGATGGCCAGGTGCCAGATGCCGCCCTGCCCGGTGCCCGAAGCCTTGAACTTGCCGGGATTGGCCTTGATCGCCGCCAGCAGGTCGTTCACCGTCTTGTACGGCGCGTCGGCGCGCACCTGGACGCCGGCCGGGTCGGCGTTGACCAGCCCGATCGGCGTGTACGACGCGCCAGTGAGTTCGGTCAGGCCCTGCCAGTGCATCATCCCGATCTCCACCGTCGCCAGGCCGATGGTGTAGCCGTCCGGCGCGGCCGAGGCGATCGCCGCGTGGCCCACGACGCCGCTGCCGCCGGTGCGGTTGACCACCGTCACCGGCTGGCCCAGCTCCTTTTCCATCAGGCTGGCGATGATCCGGGCCGTCGCGTCCGTGCCACCGCCCGCGCCCCAGGGCACGATGAGCGTGATCGGCCGGGCCGGATAGCCTTGCGCCGCCGCGGGCAGGCAAGCCGCGCTCAACGTGAGCGCGGCGAGTGCGGCGGCAAGCAGGGAACGACGGGGATGGCTGCGCATGGGAGTCTCCTGGTGGGGAACGGAAGGAAAAGCCGGGCCTGGGACAATCTACCGAACTCCGCGCCCGCGGCCATTAGGGTGAACCATGCCGCACGGCACCCCCGCCGTTCGGGTACCTTCGTCCCCCTATGACAACCAACTCTTCACCGGCCGAGGTCGTGGCGTTCTGGCGCGACGCGGGGCCCAAGCGCTGGTTCCGCAAGGACGCCGCCTTCGACACCGAGTTCCGCACGCGCTTCCTGGCGGCCCATGAGGCCGCCGCAGCCGGCGCCTTGGCGACCTGGGAGGACCACGCGGAAGGTGCGCTGGCGCTGCTGATCCTGCTGGACCAGTTGCCGCGCAACGCCTTTCGCGATACGGCCAGGATGTTCGCCACCGACGCCCAGGCCTTGCAGCTGGCCCGCCGCGCCATTGCCGCCGGCTTCGACCTGCAGGTGGAAGCGCAACTGCGCAACTTCTTCTACCTGCCCTTCATGCACTCCGAAGACCTGGCGGACCAGGAGCAGGCAGTGGCGTTGACCGCGCCCCTGGGCGGCGAGCCGCACCGGTTCGCCGTGCTGCACCGCGACATCATCGAACGCTTCGGCCGCTTCCCGCATCGCAACCCGCTGCTGGGGCGCAGCACCACGGCGGGCGAACAGGGCTTCCTCGACGCCGGCGGCTTTTCCGGTTAGGCCCGGGGTTTGCGGGCGGCGGGCTTCTTCCTGGGCTTGGCGAGCTGGCCCAGGTCCAGCTCCACCCAGGTCGGCGCATGGTCGCTGGCGCCCTCCTGGCCGCGCACCCACGCATCGACGCCGCAGCCAGTGAGCGCGGGCGCCAGGTCGGCGTTGAGCAGCAGGTGGTCGATCCGCAGGCCGGCATTGCGCTGCCAGTGCTGGCGGAAATAGTCCCAGAAGGTGTACACCGGCGTGTCGGGGTGCAGGTGGCGGATCGCATCGATCCAGCCCTGGTCGAGCAGATTCCGGTAGCGTTCGCGGCTCTCCGGCTGCAGCAAAGCATCCTTGCGCCAGGACTTGGGGTCGTAGATATCGAAGTCGGTCGGCACCACGTTGTAATCGCCGGCCATCACCACCGGATGGCCCGATCGGAACAGGCCGGCCGCATGCGCGATGAAGCGGTCGAACCACGCCAGCTTGTAGTCGAACTTGGGCCCGGGCTGCGGATTGCCATTGGGCAGATACAGGCAGGCGACGACGATGCCGTCGACGGCGGCTTCCAGGTAACGGCTGTGGTCGTCCGCCGGATCGCCCGGCAGTTCGCGCCGGATCTCCACCGGCTCCCTGCCGCGGGCCAGGATGGCGACGCCGTTCCAGGAGCGCTGGCCCTTCCACAGCGCGTGGTAGCCGGCCTGCCTCAGTTCGGCGTGCGGGAAACTGGCGTCCAGTGCCTTGAGCTCCTGCAGGCAGGCGACGTCGGGCTGTTCGCGCTCGAGCCACTCCAGCAGCCGCGGCAGCCGGGACTTGATGCCGTTGACGTTGTAGGTCGCGATTTTCATCGCAGCGGCGTGCGCTTCAGCCGCCGAACAGCGCAGCCGCGATCGCGCCGCGCTGGGTCGCAGAGCGCGCCACCGACGGCGGGAACCGGCCGGATGCCGTCGCGGTCGCCGCCTTGGCCTGCGCCTCGGACTGCGCCATGCAGTACTCCATCAGCTGGGTGTTCTCGGTCGCGCGATCGAAGACCCGGTCGACCCCGAGCGTCAGGCAGCGGGTTCGCACCAGCGGGTCGGCGGCGGCGGTCCAGACCACCACGCGTTGGTGCGGCTGGCGCCGGGTGAGCGCCTCCAGGATCGGAAAGCCGGAACCGCCGGTGCCCAGGTGCAGGGAGATGATGGCGATATCCCAGTCGTTGGCCGGCTCGGTCAGCCAGCCCAGCGCGGTCTGCACGTCGCCGGCATAACCCACCGTGGTGACGCCGGCCAGCTCGGCGAGGCCCTCGACCAATGCCGCGCGCGCCGGCGCGTTGTCCTCGACCACAAAGCCTCGAAACATGAATCCTGCTCCCTTGTCGTGCGTTGAGCGCGTGACGGCGCCGTGCCGACAATGTGGCCCCGCCGCGGCGTGCCTGCTGTAGGACGCCGCCCTCTGTTGTTGCTGTGCCGCCTAAGCGGCGACCGCGGCGCGTTCCTGCACCCGGTTCCAGGCCGAGCGAATCGGTTCCACGGCCTCTTCCCACGACAGGCGCGAATCGCCCTTGATGCGCACGAAGTTGGCGCACAGCGACTTCTCGGCGTCCTCGAAGCGGCCGCCGTACTGGGCGCAACCGCTGTAGCCGACGCAGTATGCGGGAGCGTAATCCTCGTAATCGTAATCGGCGCGGAAATACGGTTCGCGCCAGTAGGTGCCGGCCCAGTACAGGTCTTCGACCTCAGCCGAAAACTTGCGCAGCGTGGCGTCGCCCGCCTCGCCGTCCAGTGCCTCGAGCTCGTATCCGCCTGTGTCTGCAAAAGCCATCTGTGTTCTCCCAACCGGTCCAACGGGTTTGATGTGAGGGGACCGGCCCGATTGGCCTGTCCCGCTGGCAGCAATCGTCGCGGGAGCGGTGCTGCCCGTGCGTAGGACGTTCCACCCCGGCGCTGTCGGATGGGAGGCGCAGCTGCTGTGATGTTCGGGCGTGCGCGCGCGTGGCCGGTAGACTGCACGGCACAACAACCCAAGGAGACATCGATGCGCCCTTCCCTCTCTCTCGCCGCGCTGTGCCGGCGCGCCCTTTTGGCGCTGAGCCTCGCCGCCCTGGCCGGCTGCGGCGCCATGGCGCCAGCCCCCGCCAAGGCGCCCATGTCGACCGCGCAGGTGGTGAACCCCGCCTCCGCCATCTACATCGGCAACAGCTTTTTCTATTACAACAACAGCATGCACGGCCACGTCGGCCAGTTCATCAACGCCGGCATGCCGGGCTTTCGCCATCGCGCCAGCTCGGTGACGATCAGCGGCTCGGGCTTCGACTGGCACGACGTCGACTCGTACTTCCGGCCGAACGCCATCGGCAGCTACTCGTTCGCCGCCGGCAACACCGTCGTCTTCAACAAGCTGGACCGCCTGTTCGACGTGGCCATCATGATGGACTGCAGCCAGTGCCCGCTGCACCCCCAGCTCAAGGGCGTGTTCAACGACTTCGCCCGCAAGAACAGCGAGATCGTCCGGCGCCACGGCGCCCAGCCGGTGTTCTTCATGTCGTGGGCCTACCAGGACGTCCCGGCGATGACGGCGCAGCTCGCCGCGGAGTACACCCGGGTCGGCAAGGAGCACAACGCCATGGTGATTCCCGCGGGCCTGGCCTTCGCGCGCTCGATCGCCGTGCGGCCCGAGCTGAATTTGTACGTGGCCGACAAGCGCCATCCCAGCCTGGCCGGCACCTACCTGGCAGCCGCGACCACCTATGCCACCCTGTTCAAGCGCTCGCCGGTCGGCCTGGGCTACACGGCCGGCCTCGATCCGGCCATCGCCCGGCACCTGCAGACCGTGGCTTGGGAGACGGTGCAGGACTACGAGAAGCGCTGACGCGCTACTTCGTCTTCTTGCGGCTGAAGGCTTCGGCGCCGCCGCCGCCGCCGCCGGTGGCAAAGTCGTGCGGATCGAGCTTGTCGCGGGTGGGCTTTTGCGGCGCTTCGATCAGTTCGCTGGCGCTGTTGTTGTCGCTGTCGCTGTCCGCCGGGACCGACGAGGTCTGGGCCTCACCGGTCTGGGCGCGCGTCGGGCTGGTGGTCGGATTGCGGTTGGCCATCCCGCGAGCATGCACCAGGCCCGGCGGGCCGTGGGGCGAAACCAGGCCAAAGCAGGCGCCGTCCTACACCGGCGCCGCGGAGCGCAGGCGATAACTGCTCTTCCATCACCAACCGAGGACTCCCCCATGCGCGTGGACATCTATCGCCGGCCCGAACCCGAGCACAAGCTTTCCTACCTGGTGGTGCCCGAGGGCCGGGTGATTCCCGAGGAAGCCACCAATGTGGACTGGGTCAGCGACGAACGGGGGACCGACCTGGACGAGCTCGAGCCGGCCTGGGACGCGCTGGGGATCGACGGGCCGCAGCGCCAGCTGAAGGAAAAGGGCTACGCCATCACCGGCGTCACGCACCAGATCCAGGAGTAAGCCCCGCTCAGCGCTCCACGCGCCGCAGCCGGCGGGCGGCTTCCTGTTGTTTGCCGGCGGCGTCGGCGCGGTCCTCTGCCTTTTCCGCCGCCCGCAATGCGCGCTCCCGCGCAAACTCCTCATGGCGCGCCGCACGCGAGGCCGCACCCAGCGGTGGCTTGACCGCGGGCACCATGGGCGGCGACGGCTCCGGCAGCGGCTGGGTCTGCGCCACTGCCGCGCCTCCGGCCAGGGCGAGGATCAGGAATGGCTTGCGCATGGAAGGCTTCCGTTTTTCGATGCGCCATGGTGCCCCAGCCACCGCCGCGCCCTTGTAGGCCGCGGGCTGATAACGGCGCGGCTTCACCGGTCCAGTTCGGGATAGCGCCGAAAGATGCCCTGTTCGTTGAACGGAATGCGGCGTTCGCTGGCCAGATAGGCCGCGAGCCGGCGGTTGCGCAGGACGCCGGCGTGCAGCGCCAGCACCCGCGGCGCTTGCTTCAGCGCCCGCGCCGCGCCTTTCGGGAAGGCATAGCGCAACCCTTCGACCAGCTGGAACAGC
This sequence comes from Ramlibacter sp. 2FC, assembly GCA_943372495.1. GTDB lineage: Bacteria > Pseudomonadota > Gammaproteobacteria > Burkholderiales > Burkholderiaceae_C > Ramlibacter. Next base: position 40,300 of record CALRYV010000028.1, read on the forward strand.
GACAGGTCCGGATACGACAGCTTCGCGCCGAGCAGGTGCGGGGTGTCCTTGCCGGCGTTGCGGGGATTGCGTTCCAGGATCGCCTCGAACCAGGCCAGGAACTTCGGCAGCCGCGTCTTCAGGAAGTCGTCGGCGCGCCGCTTCGCCTCGGGGCGCTGGTCTTCGTAGTACAGCGAGCTGCCGACCGGGTGGTGGGTGTCGTGGACCTCCGCCACCAGGTCGGCGATGGTCAGCTGGACCTGGTGGGCCCAGAGCCGGTCGGCCTCGCTGCGGCCCACCAGGCCCAGCCGCGGACCGAGATACAGCAGGATCGCGGCGGTCTGGCCGACCACCGCCCGGTCATCGACCAGGAACGGCGCCGCAAACGGCGGGCGCGGCACCGAGGCGTGCTGCAGGTAATGCAGCATCGGCTCCATGTCGCCGCGCGCCACGTCGACATACGGCGCGCCGGCCGCCTCCAGCGCCAGCCGGACGAATTCGCCGCGGCCCTGGATCGTCGGCCAGTAGTGCAGTTCGTAGGCCATGGCGCTGCCGGCGTTCAGGCGCCTTGCTGCTTGTTGTAATTCGCGATGCCGTCGACGATTTCCTTGCGGGCGGCGTCGGCGCCTTCCCAGCCGATGATCCGGACCCACTTGCCGGCCTCGAGGTCCTTGTAGTGCTCGAAGAAGTGGGCGATGGTCTTGAGCCGCATCGGATTCAGGTCCTCGGGCTGCTGCCACTGGGTGTAGATCGACAGGATCTTGTCGGTCGGCACCGCCAGCACCTTGCCGTCCATGCCGGCCTCGTCTTCCATCTGCAGGATGCCGATCGGACGGCAGGTCACGACCACGCCCGGGATCAGCGGCACCGGCGTGATCACCAGCACGTCGACCGGGTCGCCGTCGCCGCTCAGCGTCATCGGCACATACCCGTAGTTGGTCGGGTAGTGCATGGCCGTGCTCATGAAGCGGTCCACGAAGATCGCGCCCGATTCCTTGTCGACCTCGTACTTGATCGGGTCCGCGTTCATCGGGATTTCGATGATCACGTTGAAGGCGTCGGGAGCGTTCTTGCCGGGGGTGACTTTGTCGAGGGACATGGTGCTTTGGGGGGAGTTGGAAACTGGAAACCTAGGACTAACCCTGATTTTACTTTCGCCGGCCGTGCTTTCCCGCGGTCGCAGCGAATCTGTCACGGCTTTGCGCTTATATTGCGCCGGTTGGCCAATCGTCTCCGCCCGTCGGGAGCAACGAGGAAGCAACGCAGCGGGGGCACCGCGGCGTTGCCCCCTCCAAGCGAAAACAACGGAAGGAGAAACCTGATGAATGGCAATTCGGCGCTGATACTGGCGCTCGTCTGCGGCTTCGCGGCCGTGGCATATGGATTCTGGGCGCGCGGCTGGATCCTCGCGCAGGACCCGGGCAACGCCCGGATGCAGGAAATCGCGGCCGCCATCCAGACCGGCGCCGCCGCCTACCTGGCCCGCCAATACAAGACCATCGCCATCGTCGGCGTGGTGCTGGCGATCCTGATCGGCGTGTTCCTCGACGTGCAGACCGCCATCGGCTTCATCATCGGCGCCGTGCTCTCGGGTGCCTGCGGCTTCATCGGCATGAACGTCTCGGTCCGCGCCAACGTGCGCACCGCGCAGGCGGCCACCCGCGGCATCGGCCCGGCGCTGGACGTCGCCTTCCGCGGCGGCGCCATCACCGGCATGCTGGTGGTGGGCCTGGGCCTGCTGGGCGTGACCGGCTTCTACTGGTTCCTGGCCGGCAACGGCGTGCTGACGCCGGACAAGAACATGGCGGCGTTGCTCAATCCGCTGATCGGCTTCGCCTTCGGCTCCTCGCTGATCTCGATCTTCGCCCGGCTGGGCGGCGGCATCTTCACCAAGGGCGCCGACGTCGGCGCCGACCTGGTGGGCAAGGTGGAAGCGGGCATCCCGGAGGACGATCCGCGCAACCCGGCGGTGATCGCCGACAACGTCGGTGACAACGTCGGCGATTGCGCCGGCATGGCCGCCGACCTGTTCGAGACCTACGCGGTGACGCTGATCGCCACCATGGTGCTCGGCGCGCTGCTGATCGGTGCGGCCCGGGTCAACGCGGTGGTTTACCCGCTGGCCCTGGGCGCGGTGTCGATCATCGCGTCGATCGTCGGCTGCTTCTTCGTCAAGGCCCGGCCGGGCACGACCAACGTGATGCCGGCCCTGTACCGCGGCCTGGCGGTGGCCGGCGTGCTGTCGCTGATCGCCTTCTACTTCGTCACCATGTGGCTGATGCCCGACAACGCGGTGACGGCCACCGGCACCCAGATGCGCCTGTTCGGCGCCTGCGTGGTCGGCCTGGTGCTGACCGGCTCGCTGGTCTGGATCACCGAGTTCTACACCGGCACCCAGTACGCGCCGGTGCGCCACATCGCCCAGGCATCGACCACCGGCCACGGCACCAACATCATTGCCGGCCTCGGCGTCTCCATGCGCTCCACCGCCTGGCCGGTGCTGTTCGTCTGCCTGGCGATCATCGTGTCGTTCAAGCTGGCCGGCCTGTACGGCATCGCCATCGCCGCCACCTCCATGCTGAGCATGGCCGGCATCGTGGTGGCGCTGGACGCCTACGGCCCGATCACCGACAACGCCGGCGGCATCGCCGAGATGGCGGACCTGCCCTCGTCGGTGCGTGACATCACCGACCCGCTGGACGCCGTGGGCAACACCACCAAGGCCGTGACCAAGGGCTATGCGATCGGTTCCGCCGGCCTCGCCGCGCTGGTGCTGTTCGCCGACTACACCCACAAGCTCGAAAGCTACGGCCGCGCCATCAGCTTCGACCTGAGCGACCCGATGGTGATCGTCGGCCTCTTCATCGGCGGACTGATCCCCTACCTGTTCGGCGCCATGGCGATGGAGGCCGTGGGCCGCGCTGCAGGCGCGGTGGTGGTCGAAGTGCGCCGGCAGTTCCGCGACATCAAGGGCATCATGGAAGGCACGGCCAAGCCGGAATACGGCCGCGCCGTCGACATGCTGACCACGGCGGCGATCAAGGAAATGATCATCCCGTCGCTGCTGCCGGTGGTGGTGCCGATCCTGGTCGGCCTGATCCTCGGCCCGAAGGCGCTCGGCGGCCTGCTGATGGGAACGATCGTGACCGGCCTGTTCGTCGCGATCTCCATGTGCACCGGCGGCGGCGCCTGGGACAACGCCAAGAAGTACATCGAGGACGGCAACCACGGCGGCAAGGGCTCGGAGGCGCACAAGGCCGCCGTGACCGGCGACACCGTGGGCGACCCGTACAAGGACACGGCCGGCCCGGCCATCAACCCGCTGATCAAGATCATCAACATTGTGGCGCTGCTGATCGTGCCGCTGGTGGTGAAGTTCCATGGCGTGGACGCCCCCGCCGCCGAGAGCGCGCCCACGCCGCCGGCCATCAGCGCACCGGCCGCGACGGCCACTCCGACCGCCCCCGGCATGCCGACGCCGACGCAGGCCCTGCCGGCCGGCGCCCCGGCCGTGCCGACACCGGCCAAGTAAGGAAGCTCCGGCCTGCGCGAAAGAGCCCGCTTCGGCGGGCTCTCTTTCATGGGGGACCTACTTCGACTTGCCGGGTTTCAGCACCACCTTGGTCCAGCCCTTCTTGCGCTGGTCGAAGTTCTCATAGGCCTGCGGCGCCTGCTCCAGCGGCAACTCGTGCGACACGATCCACGAGGGCTTGACCTTGTCCTTTTCGATCAGCCGGCTCAGGAACCGGTTGTAGGCCTTCACGTTGGCCTGGCCGGTGCCCATCTTCTGGCCCTTGTTCCAGAACGCGCCGAAGTCGAACGCCAGCTGGCCACGCCGCTCCAGCTTGTCCTGCGCATTCGGGTCTTCCGGCACGAACACGCCCACCACGCCGATGGTGCCGGCGGCCTTCACGGTGGCGACCAGGTTGTTCATGGTCAGGTTGGGCACTTCCTCGCGGTGCATGTTGCAGCACTGGTAACCCACGCATTCGCAGCCGCGGTCGGCCCCCTGGCCGCCGGTGAGCTCCATGATCCGCTCGACGCCGCCGCCCTCGGTGTCGTCGATGGCGATCGCGCCGAGCTTTTCGGCCAGCGCCAGCCGGTCCTTGTGGGTGTCCACCACCATCACCATGGCGGCGCCCTTGATGGTCGCCGAACAGGCCGCCATCAGGCCGACCGGGCCGGCGCCGTAGATCACCACGTTGTCGCCGGGCTGCACACCGGCGAGCTCCGTCGCGTGGTAGCCGGTCGGAAAGATGTCGGCCAGCATCACGTAGTCGCTTTCCTTGTCCTGCGAGTCGCGCGGCAGGATCAGGCAGTTGAAGTCGCCGTAAGGCACCCGCAGGTACTCGGCCTGGCCGCCGCTGTACGGGCCCATGCCGGCGAAGCCGTAGGCCGCGCCCGCCATGCCGGGGTTGCAGGTCAGGCAGAAGCCGCTGAGGCCCTTCTCGCAGTTGGCGCAAAAGCCGCAGCCGATGTTGAACGGCAGGCAGACGCGGTCGCCCACCTTGACGCGGTCCACCGCGGAGCCGATCTCGATCACCTCGCCCAGGTTTTCGTGGCCCAGGATCCGGCCCGGCTCCATGTCGGTGCGGCCTTCGTACATGTGCAGGTCGGAGCCGCAGATGTTGGTGCTGGTGATCTTCACCAGCACGTCGGTGGCGCGCTCGATCTTCGCGTCCGGCACTTCGACCACCGACACGTCCCGCGGGCCGTTGTAGACAAGCGCTCTCATGCCGCCACCTTCTTCTTCTTCGCGGCAACGGCAGGCTTCGCGCCCTGCAGCTGCTTCTTGCGGTTGAACAGTTCCACCGCCATGCCCCGCAGGTCCAGTGGCGCGAGCCGCGCCAGCAGGAAGATCTGCTCGCGCTCTTCCAGCACGTGCGCGTCGATCATCTTGCCCAGCGCCTTGACCTTGTCGTCGTAGCCCTCGTCGTCCGGGGCCATGGCCTGGATCTCGGCGATCGCTTCCTTGGCCTCGGCGTGCTCCTGCAGCGCCTCGTCCAGCAGCGCCTCCCCGACAGCTTCGCGAATCTGCGGATAGAAGATCTCTTCCTCGATCTGGGCGTGGACGGTCAGCTCCTTGCAGATCTTCTCGGCGACGGGTTGCTTTTCCCCGGCTGGCGCGTCGTCGTCGCACAGCCCGTGGTACTTGATGAAAAGTGCTTTCACCGCCTTGTGGTCTGCGTCCAGCAGATCCACGGCGTCTTCGTAGGCCACGGCCTGGGTCATGTTTGCTCCTGGTTGGGTCGCGTCCGGGGTCGAACGCAGGAGCCAATCTAGGTGCGGTGCGCTGACAGCGCTGTGGGACTGTCCTGAAGCGCCGCGTAGGACGGCGTGAAGCAGGAACGGGCGGCCGCTCAGGCGCCGGTGACCGTGCGCACCAGCTTGCCGGCGGGTCCCGCCAGCTGCTCCAGCTGGCCGGCGCGGCCCTGCTCGATGGCCTGCAGCACCAGCTCGTTGATCCCGCCGATGGCGGCGACCGCCATCTCCTCGGCGAGCGGGGTCTTGCGTCCGGCGTCAGCGCCATTGACCACGTGCAGCATGTAGCGGCAGATCTCCCGGTTCACCCGCCGCCGGGCCGCCAGGCCCTCGGCACCCAGCCCCAGGATCTCGATGGTCAGGCTGCGCAGCAGCGCCGGGTTCTGCGCCATGGCGCCGAGGTAGGCGACCAGCGCCCGGTCCAGCTGCGTCTGCCAGGGATGCGCCGGGTCGATCGCCTGGCGCAGCACCGCCAGCGTGTTGCGGCTGGCCGCTTCGTACAGGGCGATGAAGCACTCGGCCTTGGTCGTGAAATGCTCGTAGAAGGTGCGCCGCGACACGCCGGCGGCAGCGACGATGTCGGCAATCGTCGTGTCGGCGTAGCCCTTGGCGGCGACCGATTGCGCAATCGCCTCGAGCAGGCGGGTCCGGGGATGGGCGGGGGTCGAAGCGCCGGAGTCAGGCAATTGGATGGATGGGTGCGAGGACGGTACTTGACAGTACCACAGGCCACGCCCATCATTGGCCACGCGGTACGCAACCGTACCAGCCCTCCTCTTCTGGAACCGCTCCCATGTCCGACCTCGTTGTGCGCCGCCTGCTGATCGACCTCGAAGCGCCGTTCGACCGGCACTGGTGTGGCGGCGACGCCTTCCGCAGCGCGCTCTTCAACGCCTTGTCGATGAGTTTCCCGGTGGGCGAGCAATTCTTCATCGATTCGGTCCGGGCCGGCTTCAAGCAGCTGCTGCCTACGCAGCAAGAGCGGTTCCAGTCCGAGGTCCAGGGTTTCATCGGCCAGGAGGCGACCCACCGCCGGCTGCACTCCCTCTTCAACGCCCACCTGGAACGGCAGGGCCTGGTGAACGCGTGGGAACCGCGCGCGCGCGAACGCCTGAAGCTGATGGAGGGCCAGGACCCGCGGCATCTGCTGGGGATCACGGCCGCCAACGAACATTTCACCGCGATCCTGGCCGACTGGATGCTGCGCAACGCCGACCTGCTCGGCAGCAGCGACCAGCGCCTGTCGACGCTGTGGCTCTGGCACAGCGCCGAGGAATCGGAACACAAGAGCACCGCGTTCGACCTGTACCAGGCCATCGGCGGCAGCCACGAGTGGCGCATCAAGTGGTTCCGCCGCGTCACGCTGATCTTCCTGGCCGACACGCTGCGCCAGACGGTCCTGAACCTGCGCCGCGACGGCACGCTCTGGAGGTGGAGCACCTGGACCAGCGCGGCCAGCTACCTGTTCGGCAAGCGCGGCCTGGTGCGGCAGACGTTCCAGCCGTGGCGCGATTACCTGCGCCGTGACTTCCACCCCAGCCAGCACGACAGCACGCCCTCGCGGCGCTGGCTGGCGGACTACAGCGACCGCTATACGCCTGTCGGCGCCTGACCGGCTTTGCATTTCCGCGAGAATGCGGGAATGCAACTCCACTACATCGCCAACGCGCCCCAGGCCTCCACCGGAGGCCGCACCATTCCCGTGATCGACCCGTCGGACGGCCAGCCGTTCGACGAGCTGCAGCGCGGGACCGCCGAAGACATCGACAGCGCCGTGCATGCCGCGCGCCAGTGCTACGAAGCTGTCTGGTCCAAGCTGAGCGCCGCCGAACGCGGCCGCCTGCTGATGCGCCTGTCGGCCAAGGTCGCCGAACATGCCGAGGAACTCGCCAACCTCGAACAGCGCGATTGCGGCAAACCGACCAAGCAGGCCAAGGCCGACGCGCTGGCGCTGGTGCGCTACTTCGAGTTCTATGCCGGCGCCTGCGACAAGCTGCACGGCGACACCATCCCGTACCTGGACGGCTACAGCGTCCTGACCTGGCGCGAGCCGCACGGCGTCACCGGCCACATCATCCCGTGGAACTACCCGATGCAGATCTTCGGGCGCAGCGTCGGCGGCGCCCTGGCCGCCGGCAACGTCTGCGTGGTGAAGCCGTCGGAAGACGCCTGCCTGTCGCTGATCCGGGTGGCGCAGCTGGCCGCCGAAGTGGGCTTTCCGGCCGGCGCGATCAACATCGTCACCGGCTACGGCCATGAAGTGGGCGATGCGCTGGCGCGGCACCCCGGCATCGACCACATCAGCTTCACCGGCAGCCCGAAGGTCGGCACGCTGATCCAGCAGGTCGCCGCCGAGCGCCACTGCCCGGTGACGCTGGAGCTGGGCGGCAAGAGCCCGCAGATCATCTTCGAGGACGCCGACCTCGACGCCGCGCTGCCGATGGTGATCAACGCCATCGTGCAGAACGCCGGCCAGACCTGCTCCGCCGGCTCGCGCCTGCTGGTGCAGGAATCGATCTACGAGCCGCTGCTGGCGCGCCTGGGCCAGGCTTTCGAAGCCCTGCGGGTCGGGCCGGCCGCGATGGACCTGGACGTCGGACCGCTGATCCGCGCCAGCCAGCAGCAGCGGGTCTGGGACTTCCTGTCGGACGCCCAGCACGCCGGCATTGCCATGGTGGCACAGGGCCAGGTGGTGGACGAGGCGCCCGAGACCGGCTACTACCAGGCGCCGACGCTGCTGCGCGACGTGCCGGTCGACCACCGCGTGGCGCAGGAAGAAGTGTTCGGCCCGGTGCTGGCCTCGATGAGCTTTCGCGACGAGGACCACGCCGTGCAACTGGCCAACGCCACCCAGTTCGGACTGGTCGCCGGCATCTGGACGCGCGACGGCGGCCGGCAGTTCCGCATGGCCAAGCGGGTGCGCAGCGGCCAAGTCTTCATCAACAACTACGGCGCCGGCGGCGGCGTCGAACTGCCGTTCGGCGGCGTCAAGTCCTCCGGCTACGGCCGCGAAAAGGGTTTCGAGGCGCTGCTGGGCTTCACCACCCTCAAGACCGTCGCCATCAAGCACGGCTGACCTTCAAGCAAAGATCCAGGAGACATTCATGCGCGTCCAAGACAAATCCATCATCGTCACCGGTTCCGGCGGCGGCATCGGCGAAGGCATCGCCAAGCGGCTGGCGGCCGAAGGCGCCAAGGTCATCGTCAACGACATCAACCAGGCCCTGGGCGAGAAGGTCGTGGCCGAGATCCAGGCCGCCGGCGGCACCGCATCGTTCTTCGCCGCCGACGTCACCAAGTCGGACGAGGTCAAGGCGCTGGTCGCCGCCGCCGTGCAGCGCCACGGCAAGCTGGACGTGATGGTCAACAACGCCGGCTGGACCCACCGCAACCGCCCGGCGCTGGAGGTGAGCGAAGAAGAATTCGACAAGTGCTTTGCCGTCAACATGAAGAGCATCTACCTGGCGACCATCCACGGCGTGCCGGCGTTGCGTGCCAACAAGGGCGGCAGCTTCATCAACATCGCGTCGACGGCCGGCGTGCGGCCGCGTCCCGGCCTGACCTGGTACAACGGCTCCAAGGGCGCCGTCATCACCACCAGCAAGTCGCTGGCGGCGGAGTTCGGGCCCGACAACATCCGCGTCAACTGCATCAACCCGGTGTTCAATCCCGACACCGGCCTGTCGGCCGAATTCGCCGGCGGCCCGGTGGACGAAGCCCGCCGCGCCAAGTTCCTGGCCAGCATCCCGCTCGGACGCTTCTCCACCGCGCTGGACGTCGCCAACGCAGCGCTCTACCTGGCCAGCGACGAAGCCGCTTTCATCTCAGGGGTTTGCATCGAGGTCGACGGCGCCCGCTGCGTCTGAGGCCCGACAATCGGTTCCATGGCTGAGCGCGTCATCCCCCTCATCGACCAGCGCGTCGCGAAACGCGCGGCGGCGGTGCCGGCGCAGCCGATCCCGGCCACCGGCCTGATCGCCGACCGGCTGGGCCGGCCGCTGCGCGACCTGCGCATCAGCGTGACCGACCGCTGCAATTTCCGCTGCAGCTACTGCATGCCCAAGGAGGTGTTCGACAAGGACTACCCCTACCTGCCGCATGCCGACCTGCTGACGTTCGAGGAAATCACGCGGATCGCGAAGCAGTTCGTGGCCCACGGCGTGCGCAAGATCCGGCTCACCGGCGGCGAGCCGCTGCTGCGCAAGAACATCGAGATCCTGGTCGAACAGCTGGCGGCGCTGCGCACGGTGGACGGCGAGCCGCTCGACCTGACGCTGACGACCAACGGCTCGCTGCTGGCGCGCAAGGCCAAGGCCCTGAAAGCCGCCGGCCTGCACCGGGTGACGGTGAGCCTGGACGGCCTGGACGACGCCGTGTTCCGCTCGATGAACGACGTGGACTTCCCGGTGGCCGAGGTGCTCAAGGGCATCGCCGCGGCGCAGGATGCGGGCCTCGGCCCGATCAAGATCAACATGGTGGTCAAGCGCGGGACCAACGAACACGAGATCCTGCCGATGGCGCGGCACTTCAAGGGCACCGGCATCGTGCTGCGCTTCATCGAGTACATGGACGTCGGCGCCACCAACGGCTGGCGCATGGACGAAGTGATGCCGTCGGCCGAGGTGGTCCGCCACATCGGCGCCGAGTTGCCGCTGGTGCAGCTGGAGCCGTCGGCCCCGGGCGAGACGGCGGAACGCTGGGGCTATTCAGATGGCAGCGGGGAGATCGGCGTCATCAGCAGCGTGACCCACGCTTTCTGCGGCGACTGCAACCGGGCCCGGCTGTCCACCGAAGGCCAGCTGTACCTGTGCCTGTTCGCCACCCAGGGCCACGACCTGCGGTCGCTGGTGCGCGGCACGGCCACCGACGACCAGCTGGCGTCGGCCATCGGCCACATCTGGCACGGTCGCAGCGACCGCTATTCCGAGCTGCGCAGCAGTCTGCCGCCGGACACCGGCAGCGGCGCCCGCCGGGTCGAAATGAGCTACATCGGAGGTTGATTGACGGCTTCATCGGACATCACGGGCCTGATCCTGGCCGGCGGGCGCGGCTCGCGCATGGGCGGCGTCGACAAGGGCCTGCAGAATTTCAACGGCATGCCGCTGGCGCTGCACACCTTGCTGCGGCTGCAGCCACAGGTCGGCGCGGTGATGGTCAACGCCAACCGCAACCTGGCGGCCTACGAATCCTTCGGCGTGCCGGTCTGGCCGGACGTGCTGTCCGACTACGCCGGCCCGCTGGCGGGGTTCCTCACCGGGCTGGAGCGCTGCGAAACGTCCTGGCTGGTGACGGTGCCGTGCGACACGCCGCTGTTCCCGCCCGACCTGGTCGCCCGACTGGCGCAGGCGGCTGAGCGGGACGGCGCCGAGATCGCGATGGCCGCGGCGCGCGAGGAAGACGGCCAGCTGCGGGCGCAGCCGGTGTTCTGCCTGTTGCGGCTGGAGCTGCTGGAAAGCCTGGTGCGCTTCACCCAGGGCGGCGGCCGCAAGATCGACGCCTGGACGGCGCAGCACAAGACGGTGCTGGTGCCCTTCGATGCGCCCGGCGACGATCCCCGCGCTTTCTGCAACGCCAACACGCTGGCCGAACTGCACCAGCTCGAACAGGGATGAAGAGCATCGCCGAGATCGCGGCCCGGCTGCAGGGCTACGACCCGCAGGCGCTGCCCGCGGAGAGCGTCAATGCCTTCCTGTCCGAGCTGGTGGAGCCGGTCGCGGAGAGCGAGGACGTCGGCATCTTCGAGGCGCTGGGCCGGGTGCTGGCGCAGGACCTGGTCTCGCCGCTCAGCGTCCCGCCGCACGACAACTCCGCGATGGACGGCTATGCCTTCGCCGGCGCGCAGCTGCGAGACGGCATGCCACTGACGCTGGAAGTGGCCGGCACCGCGCTCGCCGGCAAGGCCTGGCAGGGACAACTGGCGGCCGGCCAGTGCGTCAAGATCATGACCGGGGCGATCATGCCGGCCGGCACCGACACCGTCGTGCCGCAGGAACTGGTTTCCGTTCGGGCTGAGCCTGTCGAAGCCGGCGCGAGCACTTCGACAAGCTCAGTGCGAACGCTTGTTGTCATCCCCGCCGGCCTGCTGCAGCGCGGCGACAACCGCCGCCTCAAGGGCGAGGACCTGCACGAGGGCCGGCCGGCGCTGCACGCGGGCGAGCGTCTGCTGCCCGCGGCCTGCGGACTGGTGGCGAGCCTGGGACTGGAGACGGTGAAGGTGCGCCGGCGGCTGCGCGTGGCCTATTTCTCCACCGGCGACGAGATCCTGAGCCTGGGCGAAGCGCCGCGCGAAGGCGCCGTGTACGACAGCAACCGCTACACGGTGTTCGGGCTGCTGACGCGCCTGGGCTGCGAGGTGATCGACATGGGCGTGGTGCGCGACCAGCCGGCGCTGCTCGAAGCGGCTTTCGCCCAGGCGGCGCAGCAGGCGGACGCGATCATCACCAGCGGCGGCGTCAGCGTCGGCGAGGCCGACTACACCCGCGCCATGATGAAGAAACTGGGCGACGTGGCGTTCTGGCGCATCGCGATGCGGCCGGGCCGGCCGATGGCCGTCGGCCGGATCCCTTCGACAGGCTCAGGGCGCACGGGGGGGGCCATTTTGTTCGGCCTGCCCGGCAACCCCGTGGCCGTGATGGTGACGTTCCTGGCGTTCGTGCGGCCGGCGCTGCTGCTGATGATGGGCGCCCGGCCCGACAGCCTGCCCTTGCTCAAGGCCCGCAGCCAGGAAGCAATGCGCAAGAAACCCGGGCGTACCGAATACCAGCGCGGCATCGTCACGGCGGAGAACGGGGAACTGGTGGTTCGCAGCACCGGCAACCAGGGCTCGGGCGTGCTCAGCTCGATGGTCCAGGCCAACGGTCTGATCGTGCTGCACCACGCCCAGGGCAACGTCGCGGTCGGCGACGCAGTGGACGTGATGATGTTCCAGGGCGCGGTGTAGGCCGCCCCGCGGCCTGACGCTACTTGTTCTTCAGGTACTCGCGCACTTTCTCGGCGCGATCGCCCACGGCCTGCACCGCTTCCTTCAGTTTCTCGGGCGTGACGTTCAGGCTCTTGGACCAGTCGCGCAGCTCGTAATCCTCATGGACGTTGATGCGCTCGCGATCCTGGCCGCCGGTCTTGGTCTTGTCGTCTGACATGGGGTTCCTTCCTTGGTGCTCAATCGTGGTGGCCGGACGCTTCCGATCCGCTCTCGCCGGGATGGTCCGGCTGGTCCTGGTTGCCGGGATGGCCCGACCCCTGCACCCGGGTTGCCTTGATCTGGTCCAGCGCCCGGTCCAGCAGCTTGCGGCGCAGGTCGAGCGGCAGCGTCTCGTCCGTCCAAGACGGTTCCGTGTCGATGGGCCATGCGCCCGGCTGTTTCGTACCCATGCCTCGACTTTAGGCCCCTGGTAGCCGGACGGCGTAGGAAAGGCCGGGCGTCGGTCCGTGGGACATTTCCCACAGCAGCGCTCCCAATTACCATTGGCCGATGTTCCAGCGTTCCGCCTCGACCCCGTCCATCTCCTGCGTCATCCCGGCCTTCAATGAATCGGCCAGCCTCGAAGCCACCCTGACCACGATGCTGGCCACCTTGCGGCCGCTGTTCCAGCGGATCGAGGTGATCGTGGTCGACGACGGCAGCACCGACGCCACCGCGCACATCGTGCAGCAGCTGTCCGGGCCCAACCCCGAGCTGGTGCTGCTGCGGCTGTCCCGCAACTTCGGCAAGGAAGCGGCGCTCACGGCGGGGATGGAGGCGGCCGGTGGCGACCTGGTGCTGTTCGTCGACGCCGACGGCCAGCACCCCACGGCCCTGATGGAGCCGATGCTGCAGGGCTGGCGCAACGGCGCCGACGTGGTCTACGGCGTGCGCCGGGTGCGCGATGACCAGTCGCGGCTGCACGTGCGCATGATCAAGACCTTCTACCGGCTGATCAACTGGGGCAGCGCGATCGACATCCCCGCCGGCGCCGGCGACTTCCGCCTGATGGACCGCAAGGTGGTGGAGGCGCTCAAGGCCCTGCCCGAGCGCAACCGGTTCATGAAGGGCTTCTACGCCTGGGTCGGGTTCCAGAGCCTGGCGCTGGACTACGAGCCGCTGCCGCGGGCCCAGGGCCGGACCCACTTCGGCCTGCGCGGCGCGTTCCGGCTGGCCATGACCGGCATGCTGGCCTTTTCGACCGCGCCGCTGCGCGCCTTGAGCGCCCTCGGTTTCCTGCTGGCGGTCATCGCGCTCGGCTACGGCGCGTGGGTGGTCTTCGAGTATTTCTACTGGGGCATCGCCGCGCCCGGCTTCGCGACCATCGTCGTCGCGATGATGCTGCTCAGTGGCATCCAGCTGCTGTCGATCGGCGTGCTGGCCGAGTACGTCGGCCGGATCTACGACGAAGTGAAGCGGCGCCCGATCTACCTGGTCAGCGAACGCCAGGGACTGGGGCTGGGCCCCGCGCCAGCACCGCATTCGACCGGGCCAGCAGAGCGCTGATCGCCCCGCCGCGCCAGCAGTCGAACTCGCGCAGCCGCGCCGCGCCGATCGAATCGGCGGGGTCGGCCTGCGCCGCCGGATGGCACATCAGCACGGCGCCGGCCGGCGCGTCGCGCAGCCAGCCCGCGACCAGCGCCTCATAGTCGGCCGCCGTGCCGCCGAAGGCGTACATGCCCACCAGCGCCGGCGACGCCGCACGCCCCCGCTGCTGCAGCGCCCGCCGCAACGCCTGCGCCCCCATCGCCCCCACCACCCAGCCCTTGACCCCGGCGCCCGCGCCGAGCGGCCGTGAAATCCGCACCCAGGGACCGGCCCCGGCGCCATAACGGCGATCGAGCACCTCGAGCAGCGGCCCGCGGAGGCCGTCGAACTGGTGCACGTGCTGGTGGCCGTCGACATGGTCCGGCGCAGCCTGCCACCGGGCCTCGAAGGCGTCGAGCTGGCGCTCGATCACCGCTCGCGCCGGCGCCGGATCGAAGCCGCCGGCCAGCGAGCGCGCCATCGCGCGGCCAAGCGCCATGCCGTGGCCGGCCGCGACGGCCAGCGGGCTGGTCCAGTCCAGGTGCAGGCCGACGTCGATCCGTCCGCGCAGGTCCCGCAGCAGCGCCACGTCGTCGGCCCAGCGCGGCGACAGCACCATCGCGCTGGTGGCGCTCACACGCCCCTGGGCGGCCAGCTGCGCGATCGCCTGCGAGACTCCCCGGCTGAAAGCGAAGTCGTCGGCGCAGACGATGACGGGTTTGGGGCCGGGCTGTTGCATGGGGCGATTATGCGAACGCCGGCGGTGCAACAATGGCGCGAACCAAACAAGGAGTTCTTCCCATGCAAGGCGATCCGCAAGTCATCCAGCATCTGCAGGCGCAGCTTCGCAACGAGCTGACCGCGACCAACCAGTACTTCCTGCACTACCGCATCCTCAAGCACTGGGGCCTGGACAAGCTGGCGAAGAAGGAATACGAGGAGTCGATCGGTGAGATGAAGCACGCCGACCGGCTGATGGAACGGATCCTGATGCTCGACGGCCTGCCCAACCTGCAGGACCTGGGCAAGCTGCTGATCGGCGAAGACGTGCCCGAAATCCTCGACTGCGACCTGCAAAGCGAGCGCGGCGCGCAGGACGCCGTGAAGGCCGGCATCGCCCACTGCGAAAGCGTGCGCGACTACGTCTCGCGCGAGATCCTCGAGGACATCCTCACCGACACCGAGGAGCACATCGACTTCCTCGAAACCCAGCTCGACCTGCTGGGCAAGGTGGGCCTGCAGAACTACCTGCAAAGCCAGATGGGGTCCGCCAGCTGAACCGTCCGGCCGAAAGTTAAATGAGACAGATTCGCATTTAGCGGTATGATCAGGCTTCCCGGCAAGCCACACTGACGTTCCCCGGAACGCACCCAGCCAGCCTCATTTCGTTGAACCCGGCCCGCGCCGCGCGGGCCCTTCACTGGAGGCCATCTTGGCGCAACCCCCTGTCCGCTCCCTTCCCCTGCTGCCCCTCGGCGCCCTGATGCTCGGCGCCTGCGCCGGCAGCTGGGCCCAGACCGCCGCCGACGGCCGCACCCTGGCGCCGGTGACCGTGCGCGAAAAGGCCGAAGTCCCGCAAGGCAAGGACGCACTGCGTGCCACCACCACCGGCATCGGCAAGGGCAACCAGCAGCTGCGCGACATTCCGCAGTCGATCACCGTGGTCACGGAGAAGCTGATCGACGACCGCAACCTCGACACCATGAAGGACGTGCTGCGCAACACCGCCGGCATCACCTTCCAGGCCGCCGAGGGCGGGGAGGAAGACATCCGGCTGCGCGGCTTCTCGCTGGCGGGCACCGGCGACATCTTCCTGGACGGCATGCGCGATCCGGCGTTCTACGACCGCGACACCTTCAACAACGACCGGATCGAGGTGCTGCGCGGCTCGGCGTCGATGCTGTTCGGCCGCGGCTCCACCGGCGGCGCCGTCAACCAGGTGAGCAAGGCGCCGCGCCTGATCACCGAGCACGAGGTCACCATCACGCTGGGCAGCCACAACTACCAGCGCGTCACCGGCGACTTCAACATCAAGACCGGCGAGAACGCGGCCGTGCGGATCAACGCGATGGCCAACAAGGCCGACAACAACGGCTCGGGCAGCAGCATCGACAAGCGCGGCCTGGCGGGCGCGTACCGCTTCGGCATCGGCACGGCCGACGAATTCATGGCGAGCTTCTATGCGCTGGACAACAACAACGGCATCAACTACGGCATCCCGTGGATCCGGCCGCGCGCCGCCGACACCAGCGCCGCCAACACGCTGATCGGCAGCCTCCGCCCCGAGGCCTACTACGGCATGGCCAGCGACTCCAACGCCGGCGGCGCCAGGATCGCCACGCTCAGCCACATCCACCGTTTCGGCGGCGGCAGCGAGCTGAAGACGCAGCTGCGCAAGGGCACCTTCGAGCGCGACCAGCGCGCCAGCACCATTCGCCTTCCCGGCGGCACGGACCTGTCGAACTTCGGCCCCGGCACGGTCTTCAACCGGGGCACCCAGCTCAAGATCCAGGACCTGGACACCCTCCACGCGCAGAGCGACCTGAGCACGAAATTCGACGCCCTCGGCGTGAAACACGAACTGCAGGCCGGCATCGATTTCGCCCGCGAGGAGAAGACCGTGTCCGCGGCGCGCAGCGCGGCGCAGGGTGGCGTCAACCTGACCAAACCACCCACCACGGCCGGCACGCCGGGCGACGGCGCCTGGGTCGACGAGGGCTCGCGGGTGCTGCGCACCGGCAACCAGTTCGTCGCCAAGGCCTGGGGCGCATACGTGCAGGATCTGGTGCAGGTCGCGCCGCACTGGAAACTGCTCGGCGGCCTGCGCTACGACAGCCTGGCCGGCAATTACGACAACTTCGCCATCCCCGCCAACGCGGCCGGCCCGGTCACCACCACCAGCTACCAGCAGAAGATTTCCGACGTCAGCAAGCGGGTCGGGGTGCTGTACCAGCCGACCGAGCTGCACTCGTTCCACGTCTCCTACGGCACGTCGTTCAACACCTCGGGCGATTCGTATTCGTACAACGCCCTGAGCGCCAACACGCCACCCGAGCAGAGCCAGAACATCGAGTTCGGCGCCAGGCTCGATTCGGCCGACAAGCGCTTCTCCACCCGCTTCGCGCTCTTCCACTCGACCAAGAAGAACGAGCGCAACACCGACCCCGACACCGCCGCCACCCGGCTGCTGCTCTCGGGCAAGCGCCACGCCGCCGGCGTCGAGGTCGAGGTGGTCGGCCGGCTCACGCCCAAGTGGGAGGTCTTCGGCTCCTACCAGTGGCTGCCGATCGCCAGGGTCGACGAGGCGGCCTCCACGGCCAGCACCGTCGGCAACCGCGTCGGCGATCGTCCCGGCCTGAGCCCGAAACACAGCGGCACGGTGTGGAGCACCTACCAGGTGACGCCCAAGTGGCGGGTCGGCGGCGGCCTGAACTTCCGCAGCGGCCAGTCCCCGGCCGACGTCACCGCGCCGGCCTGGGAAGCGCCCGGCTTCGTCACGGCCGACCTGATGGCCGAGTACGCGATCAACGACCAGTTCGCCGTCAAGGCCAACCTGTCCAACCTCACCAACAAGCTGTATGGTGAATCGCTGTACCGCGGCCACTACGTGCCCGGCGCCGGCCGGCTGCTGCAGGTGGCGCTCACCGCCAGGTTCTGACCGTTCCAAGAGCCCAGCCGCCGCCATGCTCCATCTGCCCCGACTCCTCGATCCGGACGACCTGCGCCAGGCCGGCGCGCTGCTGGCGGCGGCCGACTGGCAAGACGGCCGCGCCAGCGCCGGCGGCCAGGCGGCGCAGGTCAAGCACAACCAGCAGCTGGCTCCGGACAGCGAAACAGCCCTCGCACTGCAGGCCATCGTGCTGCGCGCACTGGACCGCTCGCCGGCGTTCCTGGCCGCGGCGCTGCCCAAGAAGCTGTTTCCGCCCCGCTTCAACCGCTACACCGGGTCGGCCAACCACTACGGCCGCCATGTCGACAACGCGGTGCGCTTCACCGCCAACGGCGCGCGGGTGCGCACCGACCTGTCTTGCACGTTGTTCCTGTCCGAGCCCGCCGACTACGACGGCGGCGAGCTGGTGGTGCATGGCACGGGCACCAGCCAGCAGGCGAAGTTCGCCGCCGGCGACGCCGTGCTCTACCCCGGCACCAGCGTCCACGAGGTGCTGCCCGTCACCCGCGGCGCGCGGCTGGCCGCCTTCTTCTGGATCGAGAGCATGGTGCGCAGCAACGAGCAGCGCGAACTGCTGCACCAGATGGACCTGGCCCTGACGTCCCTGCGCGAAAGCGCCGGCGACAACCCGTCGACCGTGGCCCTGACCGGCACGTACCACAACCTGCTGCGCATGTGGGCCGAGACATGAGCGCCGGCCCCGTCGTCCAGCCGCTGCCGGCGGGCGTCGTGACCCTGGCGGACCACGAAGCGCACGCACGGACGGTGCTGGACGACAACGCCTGGGCCTACTTCAGCGGCGCCGCGGCCGATGGCCTGACGCTGCGTGCCAACCGCGGCGCCTGGGACGCCCTCACCCTGCTGCCGCGGGTGCTGCAGCCGCTGGCCGGCGGCCACACGCGCGTGCAGCTGCTGGGGCGCACGCTGGCCCACCCGCTGCTGGTGGCGCCGGTCGCCTACCAGCGGCTGGCGCATCCGGACGGCGAACTGGCGACGGCGCTGGCGGCCTCGGCCCAGGGCGCCGGAATGGTCCTGAGCACCCAGTCGAGCACCCGGCTCGAGGACGTGGCCAGGGCCGTGCGCGACGACGCCCAGCGCGGTCCGCTGTGGTTCCAGCTCTACCTGCAAGCCGACCGGGGCGCCACGCGGGACCTGGTCCGGCGCGCGGAGCAGGCCGGCTATGAAGCGCTGGTGGTCACCGTCGACGCGCCCGTCAACGGCGCGCGCGATGCCGAACGCCGGGCCGGTTTCCGCCTGCCGCCCGGGATCTCCGCGGTCAACCTGCCGGCCACCGCCGCCCTGCCCCCGGGAGCGCAGCAGGTGCCGCTGTTCCAGGGCCTGCTGGCGCTCGCGCCGGCCTGGGGTGACGTGGAATGGCTGCAATCCATCACCACGCTGCCGGTCATCCTCAAGGGCATCCTGCACCCCGACGACGCCCGGCAGGCCGCGGCCCTGGACGTGGCGGCGATCGTCGTCTCCAACCATGGCGGCCGCACGCTCGACACGGCACCCAGTTCCGCCGCGATGCTGCCCCGGATCGCCGATGCCGTCGGCGCCGGACTGCCCCTGCTGGTGGACGGCGGCATCCGGCGCGGCACCGACGTCCTCAAGGCGATGGCCCTGGGAGCCCGCGCCGTGCTGGTCGGCCGGCCGGTGGTCTGGGGGCTGGCCAATGCGGGCGCGGTGGGCGTCGCCCATGTGCTGCGGCTGCTGCAGGACGAGCTGGAAATCGCCATGGGCTTGTGCGGAATCGCGACGCTGGACCGGATTCCCCCTGACTTGTTGCTGGATCTCTGAAGGTGATTGCAAATGCGATCGATTCGCATTTATAATTCAATCACTCCTTCAGCCATCCATCCACCTCCTGCCTGAATTGCCATGATCGTCTGCGTCTGCAACCGTGTTTCCGACCGTGAAATCGTCCGCCACGCCCGCGCTGGCATGGGCTTCGACGACATCCAGTTCGAGCTCGGCGTGGCAACCCAGTGCGGCCGCTGCGAAGGCTGTGCGCGCGACATCGTCGCCCAGTGCAGCGCCACCGCCCCCGTCGCCGCGATCCAGCTGGCATCCAGGATCCAGAACAGCGCTGCATGGAATTCGTCGTCGTCCTCGGCCTCGGCGTGACCCTGGTCGCGGCCTGCGCCTGGTGGGTGCTGGCATGACCCGCCACCAGCGCATTGCCCTCATCGCCGGCAGCGTGGTGCTGTTTCACGTCGCCGCGCTGTGGGCACTGCAAACCGGGCTGGTCCGGCGCGTCGTCGAGATCGTCGTGCCCGCCTCGCTGCTGAGCGAGCTGATCGAGCCGCCGGCGCCGGCCGTGCCACCGCCCGCCCCGCCCACGCCCCCGCAACCGGTCAGGCAGCCGGTCGCCCCCAGGCCCGAGCCGCGGCTGGCGCCTGCGCCCCAGCCGGTCGCGATCGCCGACGCCACGCCGGCGCCGAACGCGCCGACCGGCGTGGTCGCACCGCAACCGGCCCCGCCTGCGATCGCCGCAGCGGTCGCACCCACGGCGCCGGCCCCGGCACCGGCGCCGCCTGCTCCGCCCAGGCTGGAATTGCCCTCGAGCGACGCCGATTACCTGCAGAACCCCAAGCCGCCCTACCCGGCCATCAGCAAGCGCCTGGGCGAGCAAGGCAACGTCGTGGTGCGCGTTCTGATCGGCGTCGACGGCAGCGCCCAGCGTGCCGAAATTCGTCAGTCGAGCGGCTTCGACCGCCTCGACCAGTCCGCGCTGGCCACGGTCCTCAAGTGGCGCTACGTGCCCGGCAAGCGCGCCGGCGTGGCCGAGGCCATGTGGTTCAACGTCCCCGTCAACTTTGTTCTGGAGTAGTCATGGAATCGCAATTCGGCCTGATCAACCTGTGGACACAGGGCGACCTCATCACGCGCGCCACGGCCGTACTGTTGCTCGCGATGTCGCTGGCGACCTGGATCGTCATCATCGTCAAGGCGCTGGACCTGCGCAAATTTGCGGCGCAGTCGCGCGCCACCGAAAGCTTCTGGCACAGCGCCGATTTCGCCGACGGCCTCGGCAAGCTGGGCACCGATCCGGCCAATCCGTTCCGCTCGCTGGCGCTGGAAGGCCGCGAGGCGACCGCCCACCGCCACGCCCAGCCGCAGCTGCACGACTCGCTGGACGTGAGCGACTGGCTGACCCGCTCGCTGCGCAATTCGATCGACGAATCGACGGCACGGCTGCAGGCGGGGCTGGCGATCCTGGCCTCGGTCGGCTCGACCGCGCCCTTCGTCGGCCTGTTCGGCACGGTCTGGGGCATCTACCACGCACTGATGTCGATCAGCGCCGCCGGCCAGGCCACCATCGACAAGGTGGCCGGCCCGATCGGCGAGGCGCTGATCATGACGGCGCTCGGGCTGGCCGTGGCCATCCCGGCGGTCCTGGGCTACAACGCGCTGGTGCGCGGCAACAAGGCCATCCTGATGCGGCTGAACCGGTTCGCCCACGACCTGCACGCGTACTTCCTGACCGGGGCCCGGGTCACCAGCGGCAGCGGCGGCGACACCAAGGTGGTCGCCATGAAGAAAGGAACCTGAGCATGGCCTTCGGCACCCAGGACGACACCGACGAGGTGATGAACGAGATCAACATGACGCCGCTGGTCGACGTGATGCTGGTGCTGTTGATCATCTTCATCATCACCGTGCCGGTGATGCAGCACGCCGTCAAGGTGGACCTGCCGCGCGCCAGCAATACCGTGGTGGACGCAAAGCCGCAAACGGTGCGGGTGTCGGTCGACGCCCAGGGCCGCTACTTCTGGAACGAGGCGGCCATCGACGACCAGGAGTTGCCGCGCCGGCTGCGGGCCGAGGCGGCGCGCGAGCCGCAGCCGGAGCTGCACATCCGCGGCGACCGCGAGGTGCGCTACGAGCGGGTGGCGCAGGCGATGGCGGCGGCGCAGCGGGCCGGCATCCGCAAGATCGGCTTCGTCACCGAGCCGAAGGACTGAGCCCGTGGACCGCAAACCCTCGCCCCCGGCGCCCGACCGGCCGGAGCCCGGGACGCCGTTGCCGGACCGGCCGCCGGAACTGGCCAGCAGCGACCTGCTGCGCGGCGGCAAGATCGTCGAGATCCGCCACAACGGCGAGGTCTACCGGCTGCAGGCCACCCGGCTCGGCAAGCTGATCCTGACCAAATAACCGGACCGCCGCCCGGTTCAGAGCCCGATCGCGGCGATGCCGGCCCGCGCGATCTGGGCGTCCTCGTTGGACTTGACGCCGCTGACGCCGACGGCGCCGATCACGTTGCCGTCCTTGACGATTGGCACCCCGCCTTCCAGCAGGCCCTTGAGCGCCGGTGCGCTCAGGAACGACACCCGGCCGCCATTGATCATGTCCTCGTAGACCTTGCTCTCGCGGCGCCCGACGGCCGCGGTGTTGGCCTTGCCCGGTGCGATGTGCGACGAGATCGGCGGCGCGCCGTCGAGCCGCTGCAGCCACAGCAGATGGCCGCCGTCGTCGACGATGGCGATGGTCACCGCCCAGTTGTGCTTGAGCGCCTCGGCCTCGGCGGCCTGCGCGATGGCCTTGACGTCGGCCAGTTCGAGGAATGATTTGGTTTTCATGGGTGAGCGGTGGGTTGGGGGGTCTGACGCTTCGAGCATAACGGCTGGCAAATGTCTGGCGCCCCTTGAACCAACCTAGAATGCGCACATCTAACAGCCTCATCGGTGAAGGAGAGTTCCATGACTGACCAGGTCCAGACCATTGACTACGGCTACGCAACGACGTCGCCCGAACAGCGCAACAAGGTCCTGCGCAATACCTACTGGCTGCTGGCGCTGAGCCTGGTGCCCACGGTCCTGGGCGCCTGGCTGGGCGTCGCCACCGGAATCACCCGCGGCCTGACCGGCGGCATCGGCCTGATGGTGTTCCTGGGCGTGGCCTTCGGCTTCATGTTCGCGATCGAGAAGACCAAGAACTCCGCCGCGGGCGTGCCGGTCCTGCTGGCGTTCACGTTCTTCATGGGCCTGATGCTGGCGCGCCTGATCTCCATGGTGCTGGGCTTCAAGAACGGCCCCAGCCTGGTGATGACCGCCTTCGGCGGCACCGCCGGCGTGTTCTTCGTGATGGCCAGCCTGTCCACGATCATCAAGCGCGACCTGTCGGGCATGGGCAAATTCCTGTTCGTCGGCGCGCTGGCGATCCTGATCGGCGGCATCATCAACGTCTTCGTCGGCTCCAGCGCCGGCATGCTGGTGATCAGCGTGATGGCGGTCGGCGTCTTCAGCGCCTACATGCTGTACGACCTCAAGCGCATCATCGACGGCGGCGAGACCAACTACATCAGCGCCACGCTGGCCCTGTACCTGGACATCTTCAACGTGTTCCAGAGCCTGCTGGCCATCCTGGGCCTGACCAGCGGCGACGGCGACTGAAGCTTCCCGCGCAGCGGACAAAGCCGCCTGCGGGCGGCTTTTTTCATGGCGCCCGGGCCGCCAGCACGTCGCGGACCATGGCGTCGATCGCGGTGAACTCCGCCGGCTTGACCAGGTGGCCGGAGAACCCGGCGCCCGCCGAGCGTTCCACGTCCTGCGCCGCGCCGTATCCGCTCAGCGCGATCACCGGCAGCTTCGGGCTCAGGGCGCGGCCGATGTCGATGCCGCTGCCGTCGGGCAGGCCCAGGTCGGTGAGGACGATGTCGAATTCGCCCTGCCGGGCCGCCTCGAAAGCCGCGGCGCAGGTGGCGGCATGGGTCACGGTGTAGCCGTACGCCTCCAGGCACATCACCATGGTGTCGGCGGCGTCGATGTTGTCCTCCACCAGCAGGATCCGGCACCCGGCCTCCGGGTCCGTGGCCACGCCCGGCTCGTCGGCGGGCACGGCGCACTCGGGCTGCGCCAGCCGCAACCGCAGGGTGAACGTCGCTCCGCGGTTGCGTCCGGCGCTGGCCACTTCCAGCTCGCCGTGGTGCTGGTTCACCAGGCTGCTGGCGATGGCCAGGCCCAGCCCGAGCCCGCCGAAGCGCTGCGACACCTCGGCGTCGGCCTGCTCGAAGGCCTTGAAGATGCGGGGCAGCGCGTCGGCCGCGATCCCGATGCCGTCGTCGGTGCACGCGAGCACGAAGTTGCCGTCCTCGACCGCGCTGCGCAACACGATGTTGCCGCCTTCGGGCACGAACTTGACGGCGTTGCGCACGACGTTCCACACCACCTGCTGGATGCGGGCCTCGTCGGCCTCCACGACCGTCTGCGGAGCCGCGAGATCGAGCGTGAGTCGCAGCCGGCGGCCGGCCACCTGGTCGTCCACCATGTCGACCACGCTGCGCACCAGCTGGTGCATCTCGACGCGCGCCAGCCGCAGGCTGATCTTGCCGGCCGAGATCATGGTCAGGTCCAGCAGGTCGTCGATCAGCCGCGCCTCCAGCGCCACGTTGCGCTGGATCATCGGCAGCAGCGCGCGGTACTTGTCCGGCACCGCGGCCTCGCGTTCCAGCAGGTGCGCGGCCGACGCGATCGGCGACAGCGGCGTGCGCAGCTCGTGCGACAGCACCGCCAGGAAGCGGTCCTTGGCGCGGTTGGCGCGCTCGGCCTCTTCCTTGGCCTCGCGCAGGGCCAGGCCGTGGCGATAGGCCTGCGTGCCGTCGCGCAGGATCTTGGAAAAGCCGATCGCCGCGCCGGCCTCGCTGTAGATCGGGGTCAGTTCGCCTTCGGCCCAGAAACTGGAGCCGTCGCCGCGCACCAGCCAGCGGTCGTCGCTGGCCCGCCCCTGCGCCAGCGCCTTGCGGCATTCGGAATCGAACACGCCGCGGGCCCGGTCCTCGGCGGAAAACAGCAGCGCAGCCGACTGCCCGAGCACCTGGCCGGCGCTGTAGCCGAAGATCGTGGCGGCAGCCCGGTTCCAGTCGCTGATGTTGCCGGCCGCGTCGAGCAGGATCACCGCGTAATCGCGCAGCGAATCCACCACCCGCGCATAGAGGTCGCCCGCTTCGCGCAACCGGGTTTCGGCCTGCGCGCGGGCGGTGCGCTGCGCCACCTCGCGCAGCGCCCGGTCGATCACCACCGGCAGGCGGGCCAGCCGGCCCTTGCTGACGTAGTCGGTGGCGCCCTGCTTGAGCATCTCCACGGCGTTGTCCTCGCCGATCACGCCGGACACGAAGATGAAGGGCGTGCCGGGCGCGGCCGCCAGCGCCTGCCGCAGCGCCTGGGCGCCGCCGTAGCCGGGCAGCTCGTAGTCGGAGAGGATGACGTCGTAGCCGCCCTCCCCGAGGGCGGCGAGAAAGCGCCGCTCGCCGGCCACCACGTCGAGCGCGGCCTGCGGATAGTCGCGCAGCAGGTTCTCGCGCAGCAGCTCGGCGTCGAAACGCGAGTCCTCGAGCAACAAGACCTTCAGCGCGAGGTTGCGTGAGGGCGGAGCCGCCGGGGATTCACTCATAGCGCCGCGACGCCTTCAGCGATCCCGGCGGCGGCTCGTTGAGGACGGCCCAGAACACGCCGAGGTCCGCGATCGCGGACACGAATTGCTTGAACTCGACCGGCTTGACCACGTACGCGTTCACGCCCAGCTCGTAGCTGCTCAGGACGTCCGACTCCTCGTGCGAGGAGGTCAGCATCACCACCGGGACGCTGCGCAGCGACTCCGTGGCGCGCACCGACTGCAGCACTTCCAGGCCGTTGACCTTCGGCAGCTTCAGGTCCAGCAGGATCACGGCCGGATTGCCTTCGGTGCGCCCGGCGTGGTCGCCCTCGCGGTTCAGGTAGTCCAGGGCCTGGGCACCGTCGCGCACCACCACCACCTCGTTGGCGAGCTGGCTGCGCTCCAGCGCGATCAGCGTCAGTTCCAGGTCACGCTTGTCGTCCTCGACCAGCAGGATCGGCTTGAGCATCAGAACTCCTTCCTGTCGGGCCCGCCCTTCGCGAGCCCGGTGTGGTGCGGAAGCGTGAAGCCGAAGCTCGCTCCCTGGTTCAATTCGCCGTTCGCCCAGACGCTGCCGCCGTGGCGTTCGACGATCCTTCGCACGCTGGCCAGGCCGATGCCCGTGCCCTCGAATTCATCGGCCTGGTGCAGCCGCTGGAACACGCCGAACAGCTTGCCGACGTATTGCATCTGGAAGCCGACTCCGTTGTCCACGACTTCCAGGCCGCCGCCGGCCTCGCCGTCGACGCCGCGCACCGTGATGCGGGCCGGGTCCCGGCCGCGCGTGTACTTGACCGCGTTGGCCAGCAGGTTGCGCAGGGCCAGCTGCAGCAGCAGCGGATCGGCCCACAGCCGCGGCAGCGGACTGTGCACGTCCCACTCGATGCGGCGCCCCGGCTCCAGCTGCGAAACCTCGCGGATCAGGTCGGCCACCAGCACCTGGGTGTTGACGTCGCTGCGCTTGAGCGCCGAGCGGCCCATGCGCGAGAAATCGAGCAGGGCGTCGACCAGGTGCCCGGCGTAGGCGGATGCCTCCTTCACGTTCGTCAGGTAGCGCTGCGATCGTTCCGACAGCTGCCCGCCTTCCGAATCCATGACCAGGTCGACATAGCCGGCGATGTGGCGCATCGGCGCCCGCAGGTCGTGCGACACCGTGTACGAGAACGCTTCCAGCTCCTTGTTCACCCGGCTCAGTTCGGTGGCGGCCTCGGCCATCTCCTGGGCCCGCCGCAACACGATGCCCAGCAGGGCGCCGCGCAGCTCGCCGGCGGCGCCGACCTCGCTCTCCAGCCAGGGCGCGGAGCGGCCACGCACCTGCTCCTTCCAGCTGGCGAAGCTGCGGCGCGGATGCAGGCGACCGTCCTCCGAGCGCGCCTCCTTGCGCGGGTCGCCGGCCCACCGGATGGTCTGCACGATCTCGGGCCGGAACCACAGGATCAGGTGCCGGTGCACCTGCGAGATCGACAGCACCAGCACGCCCGCGGCCACCGACTGCATGGCGGCCGCGGCGGGAAACAGTTCGGGCAGCCGGTCGGTGTGGAACACGCCGCCGCGGTCCTGGCCCAGCCATTGCGCCAGCGCATCGACCTGCTCGCGCGCCGGCGTGGCGCCGACCATCCAGCACTGGTCGTCCAGCAGCACGGCCGCGCCGCTGGCCCGGGCCAGCCGCAACAAGGGCTCCGGCTCGCGGACCAGCTGCTGCAGCGTGGCGTCGCTGTCGGACAGGCTGGAGATGATCTGCAGCGTGAGGTGGCGCAGTTCGGCCCGCGATGCGACCTCGGCGTTGTCTTCCCTGGCCTCGATCTGCATCGACAGCAGCCGCCCGAGATGCTCGCAGGCGACGCGGGTGTCGTAGGGCAGGAACAGCGGCGCATGGTTGTGGCACGAGACCAGGCCCCACAGCCGCCCGCGCACGACGATCGACACCGACATCGACGCCAGCGTGCCCATGTTGCGCATGTATTCGAGATGGATCGGCGACACCGACCGCAGGCTCGCCTGCGAGAGGTCGAGCGTCTGCGGGTCCCAGTCGCGATCCACGCCCAGCAGCGCCACGGGCGTGTAGGTGGCGTCGGGAATGATCCGGAACTGGTTCAGCAGGTACAGCTCGCGGGCCTGCGCCGGCACGTCCGACCCCGGGAAGCGATGGCCCTCGTAGGAGTCGTAGCCCGGCTCCAGCACCTCGGACAGCACCTCGCCATGGCCGGCTTCGTCGAAGCGATAGACCAGGCAGCGGCCGAAGCCCGTCAGCGCCTTCATCTGCGCCGCGGCCAGCGCGCTGACCTCGTGCAGCGAAGCGGCCTGCTGCAGCCGCGGCAGGAAGTGGCGCGCCAGCGAAAAGATCGGCGCCGGTCCCGCGCCACCGGCCGCGGCAGTCTCGAATTCGAGGATCACCAGCGGTCCGGCGGCGTGCGCCGTCGCGTCGAACGCGCGGCCCTCCAGGCTGACCCGGCCCAGCGGCACCGGCGCGTCGCCCAGCACCAGCCGGTCGGCCCCGAACGCCACCGCCTGCATGGCGCCGAGCGCGGCGTCGGGTCCGGGCCAGTTCGCGCTGAAGGCGACCAGCCGGCGGTCGGTCGCGTCGAGCACGATCATCCGGCCGTGCGGCTGGATCGCCCCCGGCACCCGGATCGGCTCGCTGGCGCAGTCTGCGAGGTCAGGCGACGACCGGTTCATCCAGCACCATCCTGAAGACATCGGTCAGCGCATCGAAGGTCGCGCCGGCCGCGTGGCAGGCGCGCGCCATCGCGGCCGGGTCGCTCCCCACTTCCTGTTCGAGCCGTTCGCGGAACTTCCGCCACATGGCGCCGGTCTCGCTGCCCCAGCCGTGGAAGTAGGCGCCGCCGCGGTCCGGCCGGATCCCGAGCTGTTCCACCAGCCGGCGCGCAATGAGCTGGCCGCCCAGGGCCGACCCTTCGAGCACGTACATCGATCCCCACGCGCTGGCGCGATCGTCCAGTGGAATGCGGGAGGGGCCGGCAACGGGCAGCGGCAGCTCGATCAGCAACGCCTGCAGGTCGCGCTGCAGCAGCGGCCGGCGCGAACGCGCGATGAACCATGCGGCGTCGGCGGCTGGCAGTGCGGCCGCCACCCGGGGCTCCCAGGCGGCGTGGAACACCCCGAAGCCCCGCAGCACGCGCCGGTAGTGGCGCAGGTCGAACGGGGAATCGAGGGCGAGAACGGATTCGATGGACCGATGCTGGTCCGCCGTGCACTGCCGCAGGGCGGCCATCACGGGCTGGGGAGGTGCGATCTTCAAACGGTGTGCTGCGGCCTGAAAAAACATCGGAGGCCGCCAAAGCCCCCGCTGCCGCCAGCGTGCCCCGGATGAGCACGATCGTGTGTAGGAAAAATCTGATCCTGTGTAGGACAGGACCGGCGCTGTCAGCCTTCCAGGTCGAACACCGCGATGCTCTCCACGTGGGCCGTGTGCGGGAACATGTTGACCACGCCCGCCGCCGTGCAGCGGTACCCCGCCTGGTGCACCAGCAGGCCCGCATCACGGGCCAGGGTTGCCGGATTGCAGCTCACATAGACGATGCGTTGCGGCGCCTGCCAGCCGGCGCGCAGCTCCGGCTGCTGGTGCAGGTCCACCAGTGCCTTGGCCAGCGCGAAAGCGCCTTCGCGCGGCGGGTCGACCAGCCACTTGTGCGCCACGCCGTCGCGCGTCAACAGCTCGGGCGTCATCTCGAACAGGTTGCGGGCGACGAACTCGGTCGGGCAGAGCTCGCCACCGGCCCCGCGGCGCTCGCGGTTGAGGCTGTAGTTGGCGCGCGAGCGCGCCACCAGCGCCTCGCTGCCTTCGATGCCGAGCACCGAGCCCGCCAGCGTCGCCAGCGGCAGCGAGAAATTGCCCAGGCCGCAGAACCAGTCGATCACCCTTTCGTCGCGCCGCACGTCCAGCAGGCGCAGCGCGCGCGCCACCAGCACCCGGTTGATGTGCGGGTTGACCTGGGTGAAGTCGGTCGGCCGGAACGGCATGGTGATGCCGAATTCGGGCAGCGTGTACGAGAGTTCAGCCGCTCGCCCTGAGCCCGTCGAAGGGTCCGCATCGAGCAGCTGCACCGTGTCGGGGCCCTTGGCTTGCAGCCACCACTGCACGCCCGGATGGTCGGCGGCGAACTGGCGCAGCTTGGCCAGGTCGCCGCCGCTCAGCGGCTCCAGGTGCCGCAGCACCAGCGCCGTGACGGCGTCGCCGCAGGCCAGCTCGATCTGCGGGCAGGTCTCGATCGCGTCCATCGAGCCGATCAGCGCGCGCAGCGGCAGCAGCAGGGCGCTGACGTGCGGCGGCACCACATGGCATTCCTTGATGTCGGCCACGTAGCGGCTCTTGCGCTCGTGGAAGCCGACCAGCACCGTGTGCTTCTTGTGCACGTGCCGCACCGAGAACCTGGCGCGCCAGCGATAGCCCCAGGGCGGCCCCTCGATCGGGCGCAGGATGTTGTCGGCCTTGACCTTGGCCAGGTGCCAGAGGTTGTCCTCCAGCACCCGCTGCTTGATCGCCACCTGCGCGCCTTCGTGCAGGTGCTGCATCTTGCAGCCGCCGCACGCGCCTTCGTGCAGGCCGAAGTGCGGGCAGCGCGGGCGCACCCGCTGCGACGACTCGCGGTGCAGTTCCGTGAGCGTCGCCTGTTCCCAGTTGTTCTTGCGCCGGTTGACCTTGGCGCTCACCACCTCGAACGGCAGCGCGCCCTCGATGAACACCACCTTGCCGTCCGGCCGCCGGGCGACGCCCTGGGCGTCGATGTCCAGCGCGTCCACGCGCAGCCAGCCCTCGGGCAGCTGCTCTTTTTCGATCTCGATCTCTTCTGACATGCCCCGATTGTCTCAGGAGAGACCGGCAGCCTCTTAAAGCAGCGCTTCCTTGCTGATGCCGTTGCGCACCATGTGGCGCTTGAGTTTGAGCAGCGCCTCGTTCTGGATCTGGCGCACCCGCTCGCGCGTGAGGCCGAGCCGGTCGCTGAGCACTTCCAGCGTTTCGGGGTCTCGGTCGTGCAGGCCGAAGCGGCCCTCCAGCACTTCCTTCTCGCGGTTGGAGAGCGCGTCGATCCAGTTATTGAGCAGCTTCTCCACCTCATGGTTCTGGGTGACGCCGGTGGGGTCGATCGCCAGTTCATCGGCCATCGAGTCGCCCAGGGTGTGTTCGTCCTCCGATCGGTCCAGCGCGGCGTCGAGCGAACGCGGCGTCTCGGCCATCGCGAGCAGCGCGGCGACCTCGTGCACCTCGCGCCCCAGCAGCGCCGCCACGTCTTCCACCCGCACGCCCTCGCCCTCGAAGCCGTTGCGGGCGGCGGCGAAGGCCGGATCGTTCTCCAGCGTGCGCCGGGCCCGCAGCACCTGCTGCAGCTCGCGCACCACGTGCACCGGCAGCCGGATGACGCGGCCCTGGTTCATCACCGCGCGCTCGACCGACTGGCGAATCCACCAGGTGGCGTAGGTGGAAAAGCGAAAGCCCCGCTCGGGCTCGAACTTGTCGATGGCGTGCATCAGGCCGAGATTGCCCTCTTCGATCAGGTCCGCCAGCGGCACGCCCCGGCCCAGGTAGCCTTTTGCGATGCTCACCACCAGCCGCAGGTTGTGCTCGATCATCGACTGGCGGGCCGCGAAGTCGCCGCTGCGCGCCCGCGTCGCGGTGGCGAATTCTTCCTCGGGCGTGAACAGCTGGGTGCGGCGGACCTCGCGCAGGTACAGCGTCAGCGTGTCGCTCGATTCGCCGGCGATCTCGGCCGGGATCTCGCGCGGGTTCGGCTCGGCGGCCTCTTCTTCGTCGGGCGGAATGCCGCGCGCGGACGCAGCGGCAACCTCATGCGCTTCCGGAACTGCCTTGCTGCTGTGTCCGTTGCGCTTTTTCATGCCTACCTCGGAAGGTACTTGCTGGGATCGACCGGCTTGCCCTGCCTGCGGATCTCGAAATGCAGCTTGACCCGGTCGGCGTCGCTGCTGCCCATCTCGGCGATCTTCTGGCCCTTGCGCACCGTCTGGTCTTCCTTCACCAGCAGCGCCTGGTTGTGGGCGTACGCAGTGAGGTAGGTGTTGTTGTGCTTGAGGATGATCAGGTTGCCGTAGCCGCGCAGGCCCGCGCCCGCATAGACGACGCGGCCGTCGGCGGAAGCCAGCACCGGGTCGCCCGCCTTGCCGCCGATGTCCAGCCCCTTGTTGCGCGCTTCGTCGAACCCGGCCAGCACGGTGGGCGCGCCGGCGGTCGGCCAGGCCCATGGCACATCTTCTTCGACGGCCTCGCTCGCACGCCCGGCGGTGGCCGGCGCCGGGATCGGCGCAGCCGCTGCGGGCGGCCGCGCCTCGCTGGCGCCCTGCGCCGGCGGCACCGGCGTGCCGGACGCCGGCGTCACCGGCCGCACCACGGCGACTTCCGCCGGGGCCGGACCGGCCGGCGGCGTCACGCGCAGCACCTGGCCGACCTCGATCACGTTGGGGTTCTCGAGGTTGTTCCAGCGCACCAGGTCGCGCCAGTTCTGGCCCGCTTCGAGCGCGATGCGGATCAGGGTGTCACCAGGCTTGACGGTGTAATAGCCGGCGCGTGGCGCGGCTGGCGCGCTGTCCTGGGGGACGGCAACGGGTGGACGGACCGGTTGCACGGCGACCGCCGGGGCCGGCGGCCGCCCGCCCTGGCTGCGGTCCTCGACCGGGGCCGGCGCGCGCACCCGGGTGCCGCAGCCGGCCAGCACAGCGGCGGCCAGCGCGATCAGCACCCAGTTGCGACACCGGCTCATGGATTGGGGCATTCGTTCTCTTTCTCTCAAGCAATGCCCGATTTTAGGGGGACAAAGTGAACCGCCTCAAGGACAGTTTGTTTCAATTCACGCGCGGTTTTTTCCAGCACCACCAGGGCCTGCTGGCCGCCCGCGGTGTGGGTCGGCGCGACGATGCGCCCGCCGACTGCAAGCTGATCGATCCACGCCTGCGGAATCGCTTCGCCACCGGCCGCGGCGATGATGCCCGCATAGGGCGCGCCCTTGGCGAAGCCGGCCATCCCGTCGCCGAACAACAGGTGCACGTTGGCGAGCCGGAACGCCCGCAGGTTCTCGCGCGCCCTGTCATGCAGCCCGCGCAAGCGTTCGATGCTGTAGACCTCGGTGCACAGGTGGCTCAGGACCGCCGCCTGGTAGCCGCAGCCGGTGCCGATCTCGAGCACCCGCCCGAGGCGGCCGGAGCCATCGCGCTGGCCACCGAGCAGCAACTCGATCATGCGGGCCACGACGTTGGGCTTGGAGATGGTCTGGCCCAGGCCGATCGGCAGGCTGGTGTCCTCGTAGGCCTGGTTGACCAGTGCGCTGTCGACGAAGCGATGGCGCTCCACGGCGGCCAGCGCCGCCAGCAGCTTCGCATCGGTGATTCCCTGCGCGGCCAGCTTCATCACCATGCGGTGCCGGATCGCGCCGGAGTCCAGGCCCACGCCGCCGGGAATGGTGTTGTCGCGCGCCAGCCGCGCCGCGGTCGGCGCCGCCTTCGCGGCGGCCGGCGTGCCCGACGTCAGGTCCATCCGGGCCGGAAAGCTGGGGCGGCGCGACATCGCTTCAGCCCTGGCCGCGCGCCAGCTGCGCCGCGGCCTGGGTCCAGAACGGCAGTTCCTCGTGGTCCGTCAGGTCCACCTGCAGCGGCGTCAGCGACACGTGGCCCTGCGCCGTCGCGTGGAAGTCGGTGCCCTCGGCGCCATCGCGCGCCGGGCCGGCGGCGCCGATCCAGTACATGGTCTGGCCATGCGGGCTGGGTTGCGAGATCACCTTTTCCGCCGCATGCCGGCGCCCGAGCCGGCAGACCTTGGCCGGCTTGAGCTCGGCGTAGGGCCGGTTGGGGATGTTGACGTTCAGCAGCCAGTGCCTGCCGTCGGTGGTGTGGTGGGCAGTCATGTACAGCACCAGCTCGCGCGCGATGCGGGCCGCATCCTCGATGTGGGCCCAGCCCTTTTCCACCTGCGAGAACGCGATCGCCGGAATGCCGAACAGGTAGCCTTCCATCGCCGCGCCCACGGTGCCCGAATAGATGGTGTCGTCGCCCATGTTGGCGCCGTTGTTGATGCCGCTCACGATCAGGTCGGGCCGGTAATCGAGCAGGCCGGTGAGCGCCACGTGCACGCAATCGGCCGGCGTGCCGTTGACGTAGCGAAAGCCGTTGTGCGCTTGGGTGACGTAGAGCGGCGAGTGCAGCGTGAGCGCGTTGGACTTGGCGCTGTTGTTGTGCTCCGGGGCCACCACCTCCACCTCGCCGATGTCCTTGAGCGCCTCGTACAGCGCCGCCAGGCCAGGCGCCTGGTAGCCATCGTCATTGCAGATCAGGATTTTCATGGTGCGCCGTTTGCAAAGATTGTAGGCCGCGCTTCCCGTCGCCGCCGGGACCCGCGGCCCTGCCGCGCCGACCTATCATCCATGCAGTTTTTTTCCGGAGAACCCCATGCACGCCTGGCTATGCGAAAACCCCACCGGCATCGACGCGCTCGAATGGAAGGAACTGCCGACGCCCCAGCCCCAGGCCGGCGAAGTGCTGGTCGAGATCAAGGCCGCCAGCCTGAACTTCCCCGACCTGCTGATCGTGCAGAACAAGTACCAGATGAAGCCGGCGCTGCCCTTCGTCCCCGGCTCCGAATATGCAGGCGTGGTGCAGGCCGTCGGCGCCGGCGTCACCCACCTGAAGGTCGGCCAGAGCGTGGCCTGCCTGTCCGGCACCGGCGGCTTCGCCACCCACACCATCGCGCCGGCGGCGCTGTGCATGCCGTTGCCGCCCGGCTTCCCGCATGTGGATGCGGCTGCCTTCATCATGATCTACGCCACCTCATACCACGCGCTGGTGGACCGGGGCCAGCTCCAGGCCGGCGAGACGGTGCTGGTGCTGGGCGCGGCCGGCGGCGTCGGCACGGCGGCGATCCAGATCGCGAAGGTGCTGGGCGCGAAGGTCATCGCGGCCGCTTCCACCGACGAGAAATGCGAGCTGTGCCAGTCGATCGGCGCCGACCTGACGATCAACTACGCCAAAGAGAATTTGCGCGACGCGATCAAGGCCGCGACCGGCGGCAAGGGCCCGGACGTGATCTACGACCCGGTGGGCGGCGACTTCGCCGAACCGGCGTTCCGCTCGATCGCCTGGCGCGGCCGCTACCTGGTGGTGGGCTTCGCATCGGGCCCGATCCCCGCGCTGCCGCTCAACCTGGCCCTGCTCAAGGGCGCGTCCATCGTCGGCGTGTTCTGGGGCGACTTCGCCCGGCGCGAGCCGCAGGCCAACGCCGCGATGATGAACGCGCTGGCGCAGTGGTACGCGCAGGGAAAGATCAAGCCGGTGATCGACCGCACCATGCCCATGGCGCAGCTCAAGGCCGCGTACGAGCACATGGGTTCGCGGGGCGTGAAGGGCAAACTGGTGATGGTCAACTAGCGCTGCCGAGCGGCCGGCGCCGGAGCCCGCTATAATCCCGCACTCGACGGTGGCTGTAGCTCAGTTGGTAGAGTCCAGGATTGTGATTCCTGTTGTCGTGGGTTCGAGCCCCATCAGCCACCCCAGTCAATTCAAGGCCTGCTGCGGAACATTCTGTAGCAGGCTTTCGTCTTTCCGTCTCCGGATGTTCACAAGCGCAGGGCGCGTGTAACCGCTGCTTGCAACCGCGTCGAAGCATCGTCCATCTGGAGGGTTCCAATGGCGCTGACTGCGGCCCTAGAATGTGCCGCGCACCCGCCAGAGCCGTCCGTGGACACCCTTCACCCACTGAAGACACAGCGCTCCGCTCCCGGCGCGGCGCCTGACTGGACGGCGCTCAATCTCATTGGACAATCGCCGGCCTTCCGGGCCGTGCTCGACCTGCTGCAGCAGTGGGCCGCGGTCGATGCCACGGTGCTGCTGTGCGGCGAGACCGGCACCGGCAAGGAACTGGCGGCGCGGGCCGTGCACTACTGCAGCGACCGCCGCGCCGGGCCCTTCGTGCCGGTCAACTGCGGCGCCATTCCCGACGATCTGATCGAGTCGGAGCTGTTCGGCCATGCCAAGGGCGCGTTCACCGATGCCAAGGGCGAGAGCCGCGGCGTGGCCGGCCTGGCCGAGGGCGGCACGCTGTTCCTCGACGAGATCGACTCGCTCAGCCCGCGGGCGCAGGCCGCCATCCTGCGGTTCGTGCAGGACCGCAGCTACCGGGCGGTCGGCGGCACCCGCTTGCAGCATGCCGACCTGCGCCTGATCGCCGCGACCAATGCCGACCTGCACGCGATGAGCAACATCGGCCAGTTCCGGCACGACCTGCTGTTTCGGCTCGACCTGCTGACGCTCACGCTGCCACCGTTGCGCGACCGCCCCGGCGACGCCCTGCTGCTGGCCGAGACCTTCGTGCGCCGCTTCTGCGCGCAGTACCGCCGGCCCGGACGCCAGCTCAGCCAAGCGAGCCGCGACTCGCTGCAGTGCCCCCATCCGTGGACCGGCAACGTGCGCGAGCTGGAGCACCGCGTGCATCGCTGCTTCCTCCACTGCCAGGGCCCGCTCATCGACCTGGGCCTGGCCACACCCGCCGGGGTCCAGGACGACGCCGCGGGCGCCGATGCCCGCGTCGGCATCCCGTTCGCCACGGCCAAGGCACAGGCCATCGCCGCGTTCGAGCGCAGCTACGTGCGCGACCTGCTCACGCAGACGCACGGCAATGTCAGCGAAGCGGCCCGGCTCGCGGGCAAGGAACGCAGCCGCTTCGGCCGCCTGATCAAGAAGTACGACCTGCGCCGCGCCGCGTCGGACGAAACCGCCGACTCCCTGTTCTAGGACGGACGCCGGCCTGAGGCGGAACGGGCGCAGCTGCGGCCGATCCGCCCCACCCTGGCCGCGCCGTCGCAACGCGCGTCCGCGCGCGCCCTGCCCCTGCGGCCAAAGCGCCCACCCCCGATGGCGGCCCCTGCGCGCAAGTCCTTGATTTGCATGGCCTGCCGGCCCGGCGCAAAGCTGGAACGGTCCATGCAATCAGCTGCTGCGCATGGCATAGCGCACAGGGCCGACACGATGGGCACAGCTTCCCTGATTCCCTCGGTGGACCAGGCCTCGGAATGGATCCGGCGCTACCTGTGCGAGCACCCCAAGGCCGCCGACACGGCCGAGGGCATCCAGCGCTGGTGGCTGGCGCCGAACTTCGGCGAAGTGGCGCTGGTCACGGTGCAACTGGCGCTGGCAGAACTTGAACGGGAGGGCATGGTGCAGATCTCCGATCCGACGGCATCGAATCCGACCTACGGGCGCGGGCCGGCCCTGGGCCCGGGCCACTAGGCACATGGCCAGCTACCTCGCGATCGCCGCCGTTGCCAGGACGCTGCTGCGCCTGGTCGAAGAGCAGTGCCCGCGCGACGAGTTCACCTCGACGCCGCAGTTCCAGCTGTACCAGAGCCACGACTTCGGCACCACGCTGGTCGGCGAAGGCTTCTCCCTGATGCTGTACCGCGTCACCGTCAATGCCGCGCGCAACCAGACGCCGCGCCGCGGGCCGGACGGCGTCAAGCGCCGCCCCGCGCTGCCGGTCGACCTGCACTTCCTGCTGACGCCGTGGGCCGGCGAGGCCGAACGGCAGCTGCGCCTGCTGGGATGGGCCATGCGCTTCCTCGAAGACAACGCCAGCCTGCCGGCCAACGTCCTGAACCATTCGCTGACGCGGCGCGAACGGGTCGTCTTCCAGCCCGACGAGTCGGTGGAACTGTTCTGCGACCCACCGGGCCTGGCCGACTACCTGGGGCTGTGGGACAAGTACAAGACCCGCTGGCAGACGTCGGTGACCTATGTCGCCCGCATGGTGCAGCTCGAATCCGAGCTGACGCTGCGCGACGAGGAACTGGTCCGGATCCGCGACATGCGCTACGGCACCGAGGCCGAGGCCACCCCATGATGCGCACGCTGCGTCCCGGCTTCGACCGCAACGTGCTGACAGCGCCGTTCGGCGTGGTGTTCCGCGACCGGCTCGACCAGCAGGTGGTGGCCGCCGGGCTCGACGTGCGCCTGCGCGATCCGCAGCGGCCCGGCAGCGGTTCGCAGCGGCTCGCGGCCAACGGCCAGGGCGTGTTCGTCGCCCACCGGGTGCGGGGCCTGCGCCAGCCGGACCCCGGCGCGCCGCCCGTGTCGCCGGCGCCGACGCGGCGCTTCGAGCTCGAAGTGACGGATCCGCTCGGGCGCTATGTGCCGCTGCGGCTGGCAGCCGCGTTGCCGGGCGACGGATTGTTCGAGCCCGCGTGCATGGCCCGCTCGCCGGCGGCCGCCTTGCCGCACGTGCCGCTGTACAGCGCCGCCGCGCGCAGCCTGCCGGGTGGCTACGGCGTGGTGCGGGCCGACCTGCGGCTGGCGTCGAACCCCGAGGCCGG
>CALRYV010000029.1:0-75090 GCA_943372495.1 Ramlibacter sp. 2FC
GTCGTAGGCCTTGGCTTCACCGCCGAACTTGGCCGCCAGCACCGAGGTGATCGCCGCCGTCAGCGTGGTCTTGCCGTGGTCCACGTGGCCAATGGTGCCAACGTTGACGTGCGGCTTGGTCCGCTCGAATTTTCCTTTTGCCATTTTTCATCTCCAAAGAGCAATGCCCGTGTATGGTTTAACGTCTGCATCACATCACCGGTCCCACCGCACGGGCACGGCGGGGTGTGTGATCGCAGACAAAACTCAGGTGAAGACAGGGCAGCTTGGCCGCCTTGTCCTCGTCTTTACTTGCTACGCGAAGCCACGATCGCTTCAGCGACGTTGCGCGGAGCCTCGCTGTAGTGCTTGAACTCCATCGTGTAGGTGGCACGGCCCTGCGACATCGAGCGCAGCGTCGTGGAGTAGCCGAACATTTCCGACAGCGGCACTTCGGCCTTGATGGCCTTCCCGCCACCAACCATGTCTTCCATGCCCTGCACCATGCCGCGGCGTGAGGCCAGGTCGCCCATCACGTTGCCGGCGTAGTCTTCCGGGGTTTCGACTTCCACGGCCATCATCGGCTCGAGGATGACGGGGCCGGCCTTGCGGCAGCCTTCCTTGAAGCCGAAGATGGCGGCCATCTTGAACGCCAGCTCGTTCGAGTCCACGTCGTGGTACGAACCGAAGTGCAGCGTCACCTTGACGTCCACCACCGGGTAGCCGGCCAGCACGCCCTGCGTGACGGCTTCGTTGATGCCCTTTTCGACCGCCGGAATGTACTCGCGCGGAACCACGCCGCCCTTGATGGCGTCGATGAATTCGATGCCCTTGCCCAGCTCGTTCGGCTCGATCTTGAGCACGACGTGGCCGTACTGGCCCTTGCCGCCGGACTGGCGCACGAACTTGCCTTCGGCGTCCTCAACCGTCTTGCGGATGGTTTCACGGTAAGCCACCTGCGGCTTGCCCACGTTGGCTTCCACGCCGAATTCCCGCTTCATGCGGTCGACGATGATTTCCAGGTGCAGCTCGCCCATGCCGGCGATGATGGTCTGGCCGGTTTCTTCGTCGGTGCGCACGCGGAAGGACGGGTCTTCCTGCGCCAGCCGATTGAGCGCGACGCCCATCTTTTCCTGGTCGACCTTGGTCTTCGGCTCGACGGCCTGGGCGATCACCGGCTCCGGGAACACCATGCGCTCGAGCATCACGATGGCCGACGGGTCGCACAGGGTTTCGCCCGTGGTCACGTCCTTCAGGCCGACGCACGCAGCGATGTCGCCGGCGCGGATTTCGTCGACTTCGAGCCGGTTGTTGGCGTGCATCTGCACGATCCGGCCGATCCGCTCCTTCTTGCCGCGGATCGGGTTGTAGACGCTGTCGCCCTTGCTCAGCACGCCCGAATACACCCGCACGAAGGTCAGCTGGCCCACGAACGGATCGGTCATCAGCTTGAACGCGAGCGCCGAGAACTTCTCGCCGTCATCCGCGCGGCGGGTGACGGGCTTCTCGTCGTCGTCCATGCCCTTGACCGGGGGGATGTCCACCGGGGAAGGCATCAGCTCGATCACGGCGTCCAGCATGCGCTGCACGCCCTTGTTCTTGAACGCGGTGCCGCACAGCATCGGCTGGATTTCGCTGGCGATGGTGCGCGTGCGCAAGCCCAGGGTGATCTCCTCTTCGGTCAGATCACCTTCTTCCAGGTACTTGTTCATCAACTCTTCGGACGCCTCGGCGGCGGCCTCGACCATCTTCTCGCGCCATTCCTTGGCCTGCTCGACCAGCTCGGCCGGGATCTCGTCGTAGTTGAACTTCATGCCCTGGGAGGCTTCGTCCCAGTAGATGGCCTTCATCTTGCGCAGGTCGACCACGCCGGTGAAGTTTTCCTCGGCACCGATCGGGATCACGATCGGCACCGGGTTGGCCTTCAGGCGCAGCTTCATCTGCTCGTAGACCTTGAAGAAGTTGGCGCCGGTGCGGTCCATCTTGTTGACGAACGCGAGCCGCGGCACCTTGTACTTGTTGGCCTGGCGCCAGACAGTCTCCGACTGCGGCTGCACGCCGCCCACGGCGCAATACACCATGCAGGCGCCGTCCAGCACGCGCATGGAGCGCTCCACCTCGATCGTGAAGTCCACGTGGCCGGGGGTGTCGATGATGTTGATGCGGTGCTCGGGGAACGACAGGTCCATGCCCTTCCAGAAGCAGGTGGTCGCAGCCGAGGTGATCGTGATGCCACGCTCCTGCTCCTGCTCCATCCAGTCCATGGTGGCGGCGCCGTCGTGCACTTCACCAATCTTGTGGTTCACGCCGGTGTAGAAAAGGATGCGCTCGGTCGTGGTGGTCTTGCCGGCGTCGATGTGAGCCGAAATACCGATGTTGCGATAGCGCTCGATAGGCGTCTTGCGGGCCATGATGATCTTTCGTTAAAAAGGGAACAGGCCCGCTCGTGGCGGGCCCGCACTCCCAGATGTGGGGGCGCTTGTTAGAAGCGGAAGTGGCTGAAAGCCTTGTTCGCTTCTGCCATGCGGTGAACTTCGTCACGCTTTTTCATGGCGCCGCCACGGCCTTCCGTGGCTTCCATCAGCTCGTTGGCCAGCCGCAGGGCCATCGACTTCTCGCCACGCTTCTTGGCCGCTTCCTTGAGCCAGCGCATTGCCAGCGCCAGGCGGCGGACGGGGCGCACCTCGACCGGGACCTGGTAGTTGGCGCCGCCGACCCGGCGGGACTTCACTTCGACCATGGGCTTGACGTTGTTGATGGCCATGGTGAAGGCTTCGACCGGGTCCTTGCCCGGGTTCTTCTTCTCGATCTGCTCCAGCGCGCCATAGATGATGCGCTCGGCGATCGCCTTCTTGCCGCCTTGCATGATGACGTTCATGAACTTGGCAAGCTCGACATTGCCGTACTTGGGGTCCGGCAGGATTTCACGTTTAGGGACTTCGCGACGACGTGGCATGTTTTCACCTCTTTGCTTCAGTTGGCGCCCTTGCGGACACCGCGAGAGCCATTCAGGCCCTCACTTACTCGACCCAAAATCGGGTCACTACGCTGACTCGGACCGCCACAGCCCGGCCAGCACCTTGAAACTACGAAAACCGAATGGCCATCAGGCCGGTTCGGGCGAAGGCCTTAGGCCTTCTTCGGACGCTTGGCGCCGTACTTGGAGCGCGACTGCTTGCGGTCTTTCACGCCCTGCAGGTCGAGCGAACCGCGCACGATGTGGTAACGCACACCAGGCAAGTCCTTGACGCGGCCGCCGCGCACGAGCACCACCGAGTGCTCCTGCAGGTTGTGGCCTTCGCCGCCGATGTAGGAAATGACTTCGAAGCCGTTGGTCAGGCGGACCTTGGCGACTTTACGAAGGGCCGAGTTCGGCTTCTTTGGCGTCGTGGTGTACACGCGGGTGCACACGCCCCGGCGCTGGGGGCTGTTCTGCATCGCGGGGCTCTTGGACTTGGTCTTTTCGACCTCGCGCCCCTGACGCACCAGTTGATTGATGGTTGGCATTGAAAAACGTCCCTAAACGCTTGATTGGAAATCATGAATTGGCCGCGGCTGCGGCCCTCTTGCCGTGTCAAAGGCAAGCTGCATTCCCGCCGAGACGGAAATACCCTCTCCCGCCCCAAATGCGGGAAAGCCTTCGAGTATATCCCGCCCGGCCTGATCCCGCAATGGCGGGGCTGGCGAAGGCCGGTCAGCGACCGCTTACTGCCGGGCTCAGCGGATCCAGAGCCGGATCGCGTCCCATGCCCGACCCAGCACCCCGGCCTGCTCCACCGCCTCCAGCGCCAGCAGCGGGACGTCGACCAATGCCTGGTCCCCGTTCATGACCTTCAGCGTGCCGACCTGCTGACCTTTGGCGAACGGCGCCACCAGCGGGTCCGGCCGGGAAACCTGGGTCTTGAGCTTGCCGGCGGTTCCGGCGGGCACGGCCACGACGATCGCCTGGGGCCGGCCCAGCTTGACGGTCTTCTGGCTGCCCTTCCAGACCATCGGCTCGACCACCGGCTGGCCCGCGTCGAACAGCTTGACGCCTTCGTAGGCGGTATAGCCCCAATTCAACAGTTTCTGCGACTCGTTGGCGCGGGCGGTCTCGCTGCTGGCGCCCAGGATGATCGACAGGAGCCGGCGGCTGCCGGCGGCCCCGGCCGTGCCGGCCGCGCCGCCAGGGGTGGCCAGACTCGGGAAATCGCGTTTGGCAGTGGCGATCAGGCAATAGCCGGCCGCAGCCGTGTGACCGGTCTTGAGGCCATCGACCGTCGGATCCCGGAACAGCAGCAGGTTGCGATTGGTGTCGTTGGCGGTCGGCGTGCCTTCGTAGCGGTAGCGCTTGATCGCGTAATAGTGCAGGTGCTCCGGGAAGTCCTGCATCAGCCGGGTCGCCAGGATGCTGAGGTCGCGCGCGGTCGTCGTGTGGCCGGGAACCGTGAGCCCTTCGGGATTCTTGTACGTCGTCGACTTCATGCCCAGCGCCTTGGCCTGGTCGTTCATGAGTTCGACGAAGCGCTCGACCGTCCCGCCCACTCCCTCGGCGAGGGCCACGGTGGCATCGTTGCCGGACTGGACGATCATCCCCTTGATGAGATCGTCGACCGGCACGGTCATCTTCGGGTCGATGAACATGGTCGAACCCCCGACCTTCCACGCGCGCACGCTGACCGGGAGGCGCTGCTTCAGGTCGATCTTCTTGGCCCGCAACGCATCGAACACCAGGTACTGGGTCATCAGCTTGGTCAGCGACGCCGGTTCCACCGGGCTGTCGATGTCGCGCGAAGCCAGCATCTGGTTGGCCGTGACGTCGAGCAGCAGATAGCTGCGGGCGGCAATTTCCGGCGGCTGGGGGGCCTGGGCCGAGGCGGCAAAACACAGCAAGGCCAGGATCGGCGCGGCCAGCGCCTGCAAATAACTTTTCATCGGGTCAGCTGCGAAGGTGCCGGAGCACCAGGTTTTTCAGAAGGGGCAATTGTCCGTGAAAGAAGTGCTCGCCCCCAGGGACCACGGTAACGGGGAGTGACTGCGGCCGCGCCCAATCCAGCACCGACTGCAGCGACACGGTGTCGTCGAGTTCGCCGTGAACCACCAGCGTGCGGTCATGCGACTCCGGCGGCAGCGTCGCCACGTCGAAGCGCGCCGCGGCCGTGCCGACCAGGACGATCTTCTCCACGCTGCGGGTCGGCCACAGGGTTTGCAGGGCCCGGCTGGCGACAAACGACCCGAAGGAGAAACCGGCCAGCGCCAGCGGTCCCTCCGGCGCCTGCGCCGCGACGAGCGCGAGCAGGTCCTGCGTTTCGCCCCGGCCTTCGTCGTGCTCGCCGGCACTGGCGCCGACCCCGCGGAAGTTGAAGCGCAGCGCGGTCCATCCGGACTGCACGAACGCGCGCGCCAGTGTCTGGACCACCTTGTTGTCCATGGTGCCGCCAAACAGCGGGTGGGGGTGGGCGATCACGACAATGCCGCGGGAGATACCGTCTGGGGTATCGCGCAAGGTCTCGATGGCGCCCGCCGGACCCTGCAACTGGAAACGCTCGGTTTTCGAATTCACTGGGAATGTCCGGAACGAAATGACTTAGCGGCCGACGTCGGGCGGCGTCAGCAAGCGCTCCACCACCTTGCCGTGCTTCAGGTGCGACTCGACGATCTCGTCGATGTCCTGCTCGTCGACATAGCTGTACCAGACCGCCTCGGGATAGACCACGGCAATCGGGCCGCCGGCGCAGCGGTCCAGGCAGCCGGCCTTGTTGACTCGGACCTTGCCGGGACCGGCCAGGCCGGCGGCTTTCACCTGCTGCTTGCAGCGGTCGAAAGCGCCTTGCGCGTTGTGCTGCGAGCAGCTCGCCTCGCCGTTCTTGCGCTCGTTGAGGCAGAAGAAGATGTGCCGTTCGTAGTAGGAAGAGGTGCTGTCGCTCATCGACCGATTTTAGGCTTCGCGCTCGCGGCCCGAGACGCGGATCAGCACATAGACCAGCGCCGCATAAGGCCACAGCCAT
The DNA here is from genome assembly GCA_943372495.1 of Ramlibacter sp. 2FC. Lineage (GTDB taxonomy): Bacteria > Pseudomonadota > Gammaproteobacteria > Burkholderiales > Burkholderiaceae_C > Ramlibacter. Next base: position 5,967 of record CALRYV010000029.1, read on the forward strand.
CCCAGCCACTGGACCAGGCCGTTGAAGCGGATGAAGCGGCCCTGCTCCCAGGTTTGCAGCGTCTGGGCGAAATAGGCGCTTTCGGGTGCCTGGTTCAGCATGCTCAGGTGCACCACCAGCGCGAGCAGCAACACCGCGGCGCAACCCCGGCGCGGCAGCGGCAGCAACGCCAGCGCCAGCGCCAGGCCGACCGCGAGGCCAAGTTGGACCGGCTGGCTGAGCCAGGCCCACGCATGGCTGGGCCCCCAGCTCAGCGCCGCGGACAACGCCGTCGCCAGGATGCCCGCCCCGACGGCCAGCAAGGCGAACACCGCGCGTCGGCCGACCAACCGGATGACCGAGTAACCGAGCAGGCACGGGATCAGCGCACCCAGCGCCACGCACAGCATCTCGGTGCCCGCCATCAGCGGCTGCAGTTCGATCTCCCGCACCGGCAGCCACTCGAGAAACGGGGTGTCCAGCAGCCAGTCGGCCAAGGCGGTTTCCAGCCGTTCGAACACCTGTCCCAGGCCCAGCGGCACCGACGCGGGAAACAGCAGTGCGAACGGCCACAGCGCCAGCAGCACCAGGGCGCCGCGGGCCTCGTCGACGAACCAGCGCAGGCGAAAGCGGGTCCAGCGGTCGATCATGCCGGCCAGTTCCAGCCCGCCCGCGATCACCGCGCCACCGAATGCGCCCAGCGCATTGAGTGCAAAGTCGACATTCGAAGGCACGCGGTAAGGCAGATAGCTCTGCAGCGCTTCCATGGACAGCGACAACAGGGCGCCAACCAGCGTCGCAACCGCGATCGCCGAGCGGTTGCTGGGCATCAGCGGCTGCCCGCCCTTGCGCAGGAAGCTCAGCGCCAGCAGGAAGCCAAGCGGCGCGTACCCAACAAGGTTGGCCCCGACATCGAACCCGGTCCAGTACTTGGGCCAGGGACTCGCCAGGAAAGCCCAGGGCGCGATGCCCTGGTCGCGCCAGCCGGTGAAGGGATACAGGCTGGCGTAGACGATCAGCGCGGCATACGCCTGCGCCAGCGGCCAGGCCGAAGTCTTGTGGCTCGGCACCGCGGCCTCAGAAAGGCTTGAGCACGACCAGCAGCACGGCCGCCGTCATGAGCAGCACGGGCACCTCGTTGAACCAGCGGTACCAGCGGTGGCTGCGCCGGTTGCCGCCGGCCGCGAAACGGCGCAGCAGCACGGCGCAGGCATGGTGGTAGCCGATCGCCAGCAACACCACGAACAGCTTCGCGTGCATCCAGCCCGAGCCGCGGCCGATGCCGTAACCGAGCCACAGCCAGACCCCCAACAGCACAGCCACCACGGCAATCAGGGTGCTGAAGCGCAGCAACTTGCGCGACATCACCAGCAGGCGCTCGCGCTCGGCGATCGACTGCGGCTCGACCATCGCCAGGTTGACGAAGATCCGCGGAAGGTAGAACAGGCCCGCAAACCAGCTGGCCACGAACACGATGTGAAACGCCTTGATCCAAAGCATGGCCGCAAGTGTAGGGGGCGCAGCCGATAAAAAGCCGCGCACAAAAAAGAAGCCGGCCGATGGGCCGCAAAAAAAAACCCCGGCCGATGGGCCGGGGTGGGAAGCCTTTTTGCTGTCACACATTAAGGCGCCCGCTCAGGGAGGAAAAGCGGGGAGCGGCAAACCGCCCACGGCTAATTTAACAAAGCAAAGACACAGTTTCAAGGCCGCAAGCGTGCTGAAGGCACGGTATTTCCTGCGGTAAACCCGCGCCCGGCGCCCCACGTCACCCCAAATGACGCGGGCGGGACAGTTGCCGTTCGGGCACAATTTTCGCCATGAGCCTTCATGCCCCCTACCCCCAAGGCCGTCCGCGCCGGCTGCGCCGGGACGAGTTCACCCGCAACCTGGTGCGCGAGAACGCGCTGACTCCGTCCGACCTGATCTATCCGGTGTTCGTGCTCGAAGGCCAGCAACGCCGCGAACCGGTGGCCTCGATGCCAGGCGTCGAGCGCCTCAGCCTCGACCTGCTGCTGCCCGTCGCCGGGCAATGCGTCGAACTGGGCATCCCGGTCATGGCCCTGTTTCCCGTGATCGATCCTTCGCTGAAAACGTCCGACGGCCAGGAAGCCTGGAATCCCGACGGCCTGGTGCCGCGGGTCGTGCGCGAGCTGAAGAAGCAGTTTCCGCAGCTCGGCGTGATGACCGACGTCGCGCTCGACCCGTTCACCAGCCACGGCCAGGACGGCTTGCTGGACGAGGCCGGCTACATCCTCAACGACGAGACGGTCGCCGTGCTGGTGCGCCAGGCGCTGTGCCAGGCGCAAGCCGGCGTCGACATCGTCGCGCCCAGCGACATGATGGACGGCCGGATCGGCGCGATCCGCTCGGCGCTGGAAGCGGCCGGACTGATCCACACGCGGATCATGGCCTACAGCGCCAAGTACGCCAGCGCGTTCTACGGACCGTTCCGTGACGCGGTCGGCTCCGCGGGCAACCTGGGCAAGAGCAACAAGAAGGTCTACCAGATGGACCCCGGCAACAGTGACGAGGCCCTGCGCGAAGTGGCGATGGACATCGCCGAGGGCGCCGACATGGTCATGGTCAAGCCCGGCATGCCGTACCTGGACATCGTGCGGCGGGTCAAGGATGAATTCCGCGTGCCGACCTTCGCCTACCAGGTGAGCGGCGAATACGCGATGCTCAAGGCCGCTGCGCAGAACGGCTGGCTGGACCACGACGCGGTGATGATGGAAAGCCTGCTGGCGTTCAAGCGGGCCGGCGCCGACGGCGTGCTGACCTATTTCGCCCTCGATGCGGCGCGCAAGCTGAAGTCCTGAGCGACCGACCCTCATGCACATCGTCGAATTCGCCGCGGGCACGCTCCGGTTCCTGGAGACGGTCCGCGACAAGGCCCCGGTCGACGGCTTCATCTGGATCTACCTCGAGCGCGAATCGCTGACCAACCACCTGCCGACGCTGCAGCACGCGGCCAGCCGGCTGGGCGGCTCCGCGCTGCTGGACCTGCACCTCAAGGACCTCGAGAACCGCGCCCACCCGTCCTACTACGACTACACATCGATCTACGACCAGGTGGTGTTCCGCCGCCTCGCGACCGCCGAGGAAGTGAACCAGGAACTGCATGCGCAGGGCATCACCATCACGGCCGACACGCCGCTGCCTTCGTTCCAGCGCATCCGCACCCGCGCGGTCGGTTTCGTGGTGTTCGACCGGCTGCTGATCACCGTCCATCCGGAAGGCTGCTACACGGCGCGCTCGTTCGTCGAACGCTACCTGTCCGACGCCGTCCAGAACGACGGCCTGCCGCTCGGCGGGCGCAACCGGCTGCCGTCCAGCCCCGCCGACATGATGCTGCGCATCATCAACGTGATGGTGGACAGCTACCTGGAGCTGCGCAAGCATCTCAGCGCCGAGATGGACGGCTGGCAACGCGAACTGCTGCGGCCGGCATCGAAGCAGGCCAACTGGAATTCGCTGCTGGTGGCGCGCTCGGAGCTGCACAAGCTGGAAGACCTGTGCGAGGAGCAGAACGACGCCATGCAGGAATGGCTCGACACCGCCCGCGAACAGCCCCCCACGACCCTCGCACCCGCGGAGCGCGACGGCATGCTGGCGCGGGCCCGCGACGTCATCGAGCACATCCAGCGGGTGGTGCACCACGTGCGGCGGATGGAGCAGGGCGCCGAGAGCGCGGTCCAGATCCACTTCTCGGCCCAGAGCCACCGCACCAACGAGATCATGCGGGTGCTGACGGCACTGACAGCGGTGTTCCTGCCACTGAACCTGATCACCGGCTTCTTCGGCATGAACTTCGAGTTCCTGCCGCTGATCCACTCGCGCCATGCGATGTGGGTGATCCTGCTGATGATGCTGTGTGTCGGGGTGGTCGTGCTGCTCGTGTTCTGGCGCAAGCGCTTCCTGGCGCGGGCGGGCCGATAGCGACGGGGATGGCTCAAGGCGCCAGTTATCTCGGCTGCGCGGGCTGGAGCCTGCCGCGCGATGCGCAGCCGGCGTTCGCGCCCGAAGGCAGCCACCTGCAACGCTACGCCAGCCGGCTGAACGCGGTCGAGATCAATTCGTCGTTCTACCGACCGCACAGCCACGCGACGTACGAACGCTGGGCCGCCGCCGTGGCGCCGGAGTTCCGCTTCAGCGTGAAGCTGCCCCGGGCCATCACGCACGACAGCCGGCTGGTGGCCACCGAACCCCTGCTGGACGAATTCCTGGCGCAGGCGACGGGCCTGGGCGATCGCCTCGGTTGCCTGCTGGTGCAGTTGCCGCCCAGCCTGGAGTTCCAGCCGACCACGGCGACGCCGTTCTTCCATGCGCTGCGCGAGCGCCATGGCGGCGCCATCGCCCTGGAACCGCGCCACGCGAGCTGGTTCACCCCCGAGGTCGACGCCTGGCTGGCGCAGCGGCAGGTGGCGCGCGTGCTGGCCGATCCGGTGCGGTACGACGCCGGCCGCGTTCCGGGCGGGTTTGCCGACCTTATCTACCTGCGGCTGCACGGCTCGCCGCGGATGTACTACGCGTCCTACCAGCCGGACACGATCGGCGCGCTGGCCCGCCGCATCGCGGTCGCGCTGCGCAACGGCCACGAGGTCTGGTGCATCTTCGACAACACGGCCGCGGGCGCCGCCGCTCATAATGCCGTCCACCTGAAACAGGCACTGGACGAGGAATTTCGATGAGCGACGCGCCGACCAATCACGCCTACCGCAAGCACCAGACCGGGGAAGACGTCACGCGCCTGAACGTCGAGGCCATGCGCCAGCTGGAAGACGCCCAGATGGCCAAGCGGACCCGGGCCGACCGCATCGCCGGCGCCATCGCCCACTTCTGCGGCAGCATGACCTTCGTCGTGCTCCACGTGCTGGCTTTCGCGGGCTGGATCCTGTTCAACACCGTGCCCGGCGCCGCGCACTTCGACCCCTATCCCTTCACCTTCCTGACCCTGGTGGTCTCGCTCGAAGCGATCTTCCTGTCGACGTTCATCCTGATGAGCCAGAACTACGACATGCGCATCAGCGAGCGCCGCAACCAGCTGGACCTGCAGATCAACCTGCTGTCGGAGCAGGAGAACACCAAGATGCTGCAGATGCTGGAGCGCATCGCGATCAAGGTCGGCGTCCACGAGCATGCCGATCCGCAGGTGCGGGCGCTGGAGGAAGCGACCCGTCCCGAAGCGTTGATCGAGCAGATCGAGGAGGCGTATGGGAAGAACAAGGCGCAGCCGTCCCGCAAGGACCGCCGCTGACCGTCAGACGAACGGCGGCGCCAGCCTCTCGGCGGCGATCACGCGCTGCACCGACGGCCGCGCCAGGACGCGCTGCAGGTACCGGCCCAGCAGCGGCCGCTCGCGGGCGGGCGATGACTTGAAGTTGCGGGTCCACCGGCACAGCGTGAACACATAGGGATCGAGCGCGCTGAATTGCGCGCCGCCGAACCAGTCCCGGCCATCGCGCGCGAGCTCGGCGTCGAGCATGTCCAGCAGCCCGCCGATCTTCCGCTCGGCGTTCGCCCTGACTTCGGCTGCGCCCTCGGCATGGCCTGCGTCCACCCAGCGCTCGGGATAGAAGTAGACGATCAGGCTGGCCTGCAGCGTGTTGGTCAGCCACATCAGCCACTGGTAGAAATGGGCCCGCTCCCAGGTCCCGGTGGCCGGCGCCAGCCCCGCTTGCGGATGGGTGTCGCACACGTGCAGGACGATGGCTGCGGTTTCGTAGACCACATGCCCGCCGTCCACCAGCACCGGCAGCAATCCGTTCGGATTGAGCCGGAGGTACTCCGGCGCCTTGTGCGCATTGCCCGGCCGGTCCACCAGCACCCGTTCGAACGGCGCGCCGATTTCCTCCAGCAGGATGTGCGGCACCATGGCGGCGGTGCTCGGGTAGTAGTGCAGCTGCATCATTTGTCGCTGACTCCGAACAGGCGGGCTCCATTGTTCCAGCCGATCTGCCGCGCCGTTTCCGGCGGCAGGTCGCCCAGCCATACCCGGTAGCCCTTCATCAGTCCATCGTAGTCGGCCCAGCGCTGGTTGACCCAGGTGTCCGAGCCGATCATGAAGCGGCCCGGGTATTTCAGCAGCAGCGCGCGCCAGTCCGGGCAAAGCTTGCCGCCGTCGCAGGTCAGGCCGGGCCGGTAGGAGAGCTCCCCCATCAGCAACGGATAGCGGGCCAACAACTGGTCGACCCGTCCCACCGGCGCGCCGCCGATGCCGGTATGGGCCCAGACCAGGCGCAGCTTCTGGCCCCTGGACGGCGTGCTGGCCATCAGCAGGTCGATGGCGGCGTCGTCGACATGCGCCAGCACCGCCAGGTTCTTTTCCTCGGCCAGCGCCATCAGCTTCTTCGCCACCGGGCCGTTGGCATTGGCGCTGTCGTACAGGTGGAATTCGCCGATCCCGCGGTACGGCCCGGACGCGGTTCCGCGCGCCAGTTCGGTCTGGACCATGGTGTAGATGGTCTCGTCGCGAAACCAGTTGTCGTAGTCGGCGCGGGTGCGATACAGGCGCACGAACGGAACCACCGTCACGCCGGCCTGCTGCGTCAGCGGCGAAGCAGCGAGCGCCTTGGTGCCGTCGTTGGGCCGCGAGTTGGAGACGATCGCGCGGACGCCGTTGCGCTGCATGCGCGCGAGCACGTCGGCCGGCGGATGGGGCCCGGTCTGGCCGTTGAACGCTTCCTCGTTGTAGTGCAGGTGGGCGTCGAACAGCGGGCCGGCGTAGTCGGCGGCACGCGCGCCCGCCATCGCCGCCGCCATCAGCACGATCGACGCGGCGCAGGCGAAACGGCGCGAGCGCATGTCAGCCGACGTGTTTGGCGAAGAAGGCCAGCGTCCGTTCCTTCGCCAGCTTGGCGGCAGCCTCGTCGTAGGAGCCGCGTTGGTCGCAGTTGAACCCGTGGTTGGCGTTGTAGACCAGCACCTCCACTTCAGGATGGGCCGCCTCGAACGCGCGGACCGTGTCCATCGTGATGTGCGCGTCCTGCTCGCCGAAATGCGCCATCACCGGCACCTTGGGCTTGCGCGCGATCTCCGCGGGCAGGGTCGAGCCGCCGCCGTAATAAGGCACGGCGGCCGCCAGGCCGTCGAGCAGGCAGGCGGCGCGCCAGGTCAGCAGCCCGCCCCAGCAGTAGCCGACGATGCCGACCTTGCCGGCCTGCGCGGCGTGGTCGATCGCAGCCTGGATGTCCGGCAGCACGCCCGGCGCCGGCAGCGCCTCCACCTGCGCCTTGAGCGCTGCGCCGGCGGCGATGTCGTCCGGGGTGTAGCCCAGCTCGACACCGGTCTTGACGCGGTGGAAGGTGGCCGGCGCGACGGCCAGGTAACCGGCCGCCGCATAGCCGTCGGCCACCTGCCGGATGTGCGAGTTGACGCCGAAGATCTCCTGCAGCACCACGATGCCGCCGCGCGGCTTGCCCTGCGGCTGCGCCACGTAGGCGGGAAAGCTGAAGCCGTCGGCGGCCTTGAGGTCGATGAAATTGCCCATGGGTTGCTTGCTCCGGTTGGTTGTCAGGTTGTCGATTGCAGTGCCTGCTCGACGAATTCGAGCCGGTCCTGGCCCCAGAAGATTTCGCCGTCGATCACGTAACTCGGGGCGCCGAACACGCCGATCTCGATCGCCTTGGCGGTATTGGCCTCGTATTGCCGCTGCACCGCGTCGCTGCGGGACTGCGCCAGCCGTTCGGCGGCCAGGCCGGTTTCCGCCAGCAGCTGCCCCAGCACGGCGGCATCGGCGATGTTGCGCTCCTGGGCCCAGACTGCGGCGAAGACGGCTCCGCACAGTTTCATCGCCGCATCGGCCCCGTCCTGCTGGTTCACCGCGATGATCAACCGCGCGGCATCGTCGCCGGCGACGGGGAAGAACTTCGGCTTGAGATTGAGCGGGATCTTCAGCTGGCTGGAAAAGCGGGCCAGGTCGACCAGCCGGTAGGCCTGGCGCTGCGGCGCGCGCTGGCCCAGGGGCAGCCCGCCCGACACCGGAAACACCTTGCCGTAGTCCGCGGGCAGCAGGTTGACGCTGGCGCGGGCCGCACTGGCGATGCGAGCAAACCGCTCGTGCCCCAGGTAGGTCCACGGGCTCTGCGGGGTGAAGTAGTAATCGATGCTGCGGGCCATGCTGTCTCCTGGTGGTCCTTGTTTTGGCGCGGTTCGGATGTGCGCTGTAATGGCGGTTTGTAGCCTACCCGCCGACTTTCTGCAGGAGACAGGTCTTGGAACAGGTTCTATTGGTCACCGGCGCCAGCCGCGGCATCGGGGCCGCCACCGCCCTTCTCGCGGCCCGCCAGGGGTGGGCCGTCGCCGTCAACTACAGCGCGAATGCCAGGGCCGCCGACAGCGTGGTGCGGCAGATCCGGGACGAGGGCGGCACGGCGATCGCGCTGCAGGCCGACGTCGCCGACGAGGGCCAGGTGCTGGCGCTGTTCGAGCGGATCGACGCCGACCTCGGCCGGCTGACGGGACTGGTGAACAACGCCGGCGTGGTGGACGTCACCGCCCGGGTCGAGGACATGACCGTCGCCCGCCTCAAGCGCATGTTCGACATCAACGTGATCGGCGCCATCGTCTGCGCCCGGGAGGCGGTCCGGCGCATGAGCACGCGGCACGGCGGCAGCGGCGGCGCCGTCGTCAACGTCTCGAGCGCCGCGGCCCGGCTGGGCGCGCCGGGCCAGTACGTGGACTACGCGGCAGCCAAGGGCGCGATCGACGCGTTCACCATCGGCCTGGCCAAGGAGGTGGCCGGCGAGGGCATCCGGGTCAACGCGGTGCGCCCCGGCCTGATCGAAACCGACATCCATGCTTCCGGCGGACTGCCCGACCGGGTGGCGCAGCTCGCGCACCTGGTGCCGATGCAGCGCGGCGGCACCGCCGAGGAGGTGGCGCAATCGATCGTCTGGCTGCTGTCGCCCGCCGCCAGCTACACCACGATGTCGCTGCTGGACGTGTCGGGCGGCCGCTGATGGACTTCAAGCCCCTGGTCACCCTGCTGGCCATCGTCAACCCGCTGGCAATCGTCCCGTTCTTCATCCACTACACCGAGGGTTTCACTCGCCAGCAGCGGCGCAGCACCGTGCTGACGGCGTCGTTCGCGGCGTTCGTGGTGATCGCCTCCAGCGCGCTGCTTGGAACGCGCATCCTCGAGTTCTTCAGCATCTCGCTGGCGAGCTTCCAGGTCGGCGGCGGCATGCTGCTGCTGACCAGCGCGCTGAACATGCTGAACGCGCAGCCGGCCGAGGCCAAGTCCAGCGGCCATGAACTGCAGGACGGGGTCGAGAAGGCGGCCATGGGCGCCAGCATCGCGGTCGTGCCGCTCACCATCCCGCTACTGACCGGCCCGGCGACCATTTCCACGGTGGTGATCTACGCGGAGAAAGCGCGCAACTTCCTGGACCTGGCGGTGCTGGTCGGCTATGGGGTGGTGATCGGCCTGGCGACCGCCCTGTGCTTTGCCCTGGCGCACCCGATCGCCCGGGTGCTGGGCAAGACCGGCATCAACGTGATGACGCGCCTGATGGGATTGATCCTGGCCGCGCTGGCGGTCGAAGTGATGGCCGACGGCCTGCACAAGCTGTTCCCGATCCTCGGCCGCTGATCGCTATCGGTCCTTGAGCAGCCGGATCACCTGGTTGCTGGTGTTGCGCAGGCGCTGGGCCAGCAGCTGGGTGATCTTGACCAGCAACTTGGCGCCGACGGCCGGCTGGTTGACGATCAACCGGGCGACGCCCGAGCGGTCCAGCACTGCCGCCTCGACGTCGGTCAGCGCGATGCAGCTGGCATAACGCGGCTCGCCGTCAAGCATCGACATTTCGCCCAGCGACGCGCCGTCCTTGACCACGGCCAGGCGGGTGGTGGCGCCCGGTTCCCCCGCATCGACGTCGGCGCCGATCTTGCGCTTGACCACGTCGACCGTCCCCGAGAGCAGCAGCATCATGAAATCGCTGGCGTCGTCCTCGGCGATCAGCACCTGGCCGGGCCCGGCCCGCACCCGCAGCATCACCGAGCCCAGCGCGTCGGCTTCGGCCGGAGTGAAGTCCTGCATCAGCGGCGACTCCTGCAGCAGCCGCGGCCAATGCGACAGCTGCTCCACCGGCCCCAGGTTCTCGAGGCCGGCGGCGAGCAGTTGCTCCTGGATGTCTTTCACGGCACCTGTGCCAGCCACTGCACCAGTTCTTCGGCGGCCGCGTCGACGGCCGCCGTGAGCGCGCGCACGCCGCCGGGCGCGTCGGCGCTCGGCGCGGGACGCTGGATCACCACATTGCGCTGGGCCAGCAGCTTCTCGCCGCCCGCGGTGTTCTCCAGCAGCGTGGCGCGCAGCCGCAGCAGGCCCACGCTCTGGGTCGGACTCTGGAACAGATGGGAGAACTCCTCGAGCTCGATCCGCAGGGCGCGCGGCAACGCTCCGCCGCTGCGGGCCAGCCCGGCGCCTTCCCCCGGATTGAGCACCATCCGCTCGCGCCCAAGCTGCTCGCGCAGCCGCTGGCGCACCAGCTGCGGCGGCGGCGCGCTCCAGCGGGCCTGGGAGTAGGGACGCAGCTGGTGGTCGTCCACGTAGCCGAGCCGGTACAGCACGGCCGAGCCGTCCAACGCGCCGGCAGCTTCGACGTCGGCCAGCACCAGCGGCGGCCGCGTCGCCTGCTGCGCGGTGGAGGCGGCGACCTGGCCCGGACCGAAGTCGTAGAGCGTGGCACGGACCGGCTTGTCGACGATGCTGGAGCAGCCGGCGAGCAGCGCCAGCGCCGCGAGGGCGAGGAAAGGACGGGTCTTCATCGGCTGGCTCCTGGCGGGGTGAATCCGGACTCGCCCGGCCCGGGCTGGGCCGGCCCGGACCCGAAGATCAGGGACTGCGGGTTGTCGTTGATGCCGTTGACGGCGCGGCCGAGCTGGCGCACCGCGCGCGACGTGTCCTCGGTCACCCGGTTGATCCGGGGCAGCGTCGCCGCATTGAACGAGTCCGCGGCGTGGGCCAGCCCTTCGGCGCCCTCGGCCAGCCGGTCGACCGGGCCGTCCTTGGCGTTCAGGCGGCGCGCGGTCGTGCCGATCTCGGCGATCGCGGCCTTGGCCTCGTCGGACGTGCCGCGCACCGAGGTCAGGGTGGCGTCGGCGTTCTTGACGAAGGCCGGGATGTTGACGCGGTCGGGCCCCAGTTGCGCATTGAGCAGCGTCGTCATGGTGGTGGACAGCTTGCTGACGCTGGCCGCGGCCACGCCCACGTTGTCCAGCGCCGCGGCCAGGCGTTTCTGGTTCGGATCGTCCAGTACCTGGTTCATCTTCGCCGTCACCTGCTCCACCTGGTCCAGGATCTTCTCGCCCTTCTCCTGCAGCTTGGCCAGCAGGCCGGGCCGCAACGGAATCCGCGGCGGCGCCTCGTCGTTGGGCACCAGCCGCGGCGCGGCCTTGCCGGTGTCATCGAGCTGGACGAACGACAGTCCCGTCACGCCCTGGAAACTCAGCGTGGCGAAGGTGTCGGACGTGATCGGCGCCGCGCTGTCGACCTGCAGCCGCATCAGCACATTGCCGGGCGCCTTGCTGTCGAAGCCGATCGATTCGACCTTGCCGACGTCGACACCCCGGTAACGCACCGGGGCCTGCGGCTGCATCCCGGTGACGGTTTCGCGAGTCGAAATCTCGTAGATGTCGCGCTTGCCGGTGTCGCGCGTCAGCCAGGAGGCCAGCGCCAGCAGCAGCAGGCTGAGCAGCGCGACGAAGATGCCGGCGGCCAGGGCATGGGCTTTGTTTTCCATATGCTTGCCTTTCTAGATGGCGAACGGGTATTCGCGCAGCAACTCCATCGCGCGCTGGCCCCGTGGGCCCAGGAAAAAATCGAGGATGAAAGGATGGGGCAGGGCGATCACTTCCTTGGGCGCGGCGGCGATGATCACGTGCTTGTCGGCCAGCACCGCGATCCGCGTCGACAGTTCGAACAGGGTGTCGAGGTCGTGGGTGACCATGATCACCGTCAGCTCCAGGTCGCGGTGCAGCGAACGCAGCAGGGTGACGAAGCCGTCCGAGCTGTCGGGATCGAGGCCGGCGGTGGGCTCGTCCAGCAGCAGCAGCGGCGGGTCCATGATCAGCGCCCGGGCCAGCGCCACCCGCTTGATCATGCCGCCCGAGAGGTCGGACGGCATCTTGTCGCCATCTTCCGGCTTGAGCCCCACCATCTGCAGCTTGACCATCGCCGCCTCGCGGATCAGCGTCGGCGTCAGCGTCTTGAGCTCGCGCAGCGGGAAGGCGACGTTCTCCAGCACGCTGAAGGCGGAGAACAGCGCGCCGTGCTGGAACAGCATGCCGATCCGGCTGGCCGCGCCCTTGCGGCCCAGCTCCGAGACCGACTGGCCCAGCACCTTGATCTCGCCCTTGGTCGGCGTCTCCAGCCCCAGGATCTGCCGCAGCAGGACGGTCTTGCCGGTGCCGGAGCCGCCGACCAGCGACAGCACCTCGCCGCGTCGCACCGTCAGGTCCAGGTCCTCGTGGACGACGAAGCGCCGCTCCGGGCTGGTGAACACGGTCGACAGCTTGCTGATCTCCACCATCGGCGCCACGGCGGCGGGATCGGGTGCGAGGGCGGGCGCGGCCATCAGATTCCGACCTCCTTGAACAGCACGGCGAACAGCGCGTCGACCAGGATCACCACCGTGATCGAGGTCACCACCGAGGCGGTCGTGCCTTCGCCCAGGCTCTGGGTGTTGGGCTTGACCCGCATCCCGAAATGGCAGCCGATCAGGGCGATCAGGATGCCGAACACCACCGACTTGCTGCTGGCCAGCCCGAGGTTGCCCGGGCTCACCGCCTGCGGCAACGCGTTGAGGAAGTACGTGGGCGTGATGCCCAGCGCCACGTCGGCGGCCAGCATGCCGCCGATCAGGGCGCACACCGTCGTCCAGACGCTGATCAGGGGCATGACCACGGCCAGCGCCATGGCCCGGGGCATCACCAGGCGGTAGCCCTGGGAGATTCCCATCACCCGCATGGCGTCGAGCTCCTCGGTCACGCGCATCACGCCGATCTGGGCCGTGATCGCCGAGCCCGACCGGCCGGCGATCAGGATGGCGGCCAGCATCGGGCCGAGCTCGCGGATCAGCGCGATCCCCAGGATGTTGACGATGTATGCGTCGGCGCCGAACTGGCGCAGCTGCTGGGACGTGAGGTAGGCCAGCACCACCCCGATCAGGAAGCCGACCAGCGCCGTGATCGGCAGCGCGGTCGCGCCGATGCGGTACAGGTGGCCGGAGAAATCGCGCCAGGGCCCCGCCTGCGGCGCACGCGCCAGCTTGATCAGGTTGAACGTCAGCTCGCCGATCAGCCGCATGAACGACCGAACATGGTCCAGCGCGTTCAGCACGGCGCCGCCGATCGCCAGGTAGCGGCCCGACCAGGTGATTTTCTTGCGCACCGGCGGGGCCGCGGTGAACTGCGCCACCCGCTCCAGCACCGCGCGCTGCGCCGGCAGCAGTTCGATCGGCTCCGGCCAGCGCTGGCCCCAGTGATCCCATAGCAGCTGGCCACCGACGTGATCGAGCTGGTCGGCGCCCGTCAGGTCCCACGGGCCGGTAGCGCCCGCCTGGTTCAACCCCGCTTCCAGCGCCTGCAGCAGCTTGGGCTGCGCGAACTGCGCGGCGGTCCATTGGCCCAGCACCAGCGTGCTCTTGCCTTGGGGAGTGGACTGCTGTTCGACGCGTGGGGTGGGTTGGTCCATGAGGGCCGGATTCCGAGCCTGCCATCCTAACTGCTGGGTCATGGGAGCGGGTGTAGGAGAGCGGGCCGTCGCCGCGGGACGGTATAAAGGGGGAAAGCCAAGGAGCCAGCATGAGCGAGACCCCCCGGATCGGCCGATCTGCTGGTGCAGCAGCGTGGACCCGTCCTGTGGCTGACGATCGCCCGCGAGGAGCGCCGCAATGCGATGAGCCACGCGGTGCTGGCGGGCATGGGCCAAGCGATCGAGGCGGCCCAGTCCCGCCGCGAGCTGCGGGCCATCGTGATCACCGGCGCCGGCAGCAAGGCGTTCTGCGCCGGCGCCGACCTGCAGTCGGCCCAGGCCTTCACCACCGACTATTCCGAGCCGATCGGCCACCTGGCCGGGTTGCTCCGGCGGGCCCGGGCCAGCAACGTGCCCCTGATCGCGCGGGTCAATGGCGCCTGCATGGCCGGCGGCATGGGGTTGCTGTCGATGTGCGACCTGGCCGTGGCCGCCAGCCATGCGGTGTTCGGCCTGCCCGAAGTGAAGGTCGGCGTGTTCCCGGCCCAGGTCCTGACCGTGCTGCAACACCTGCTCCCCCGGCGCAAGCTGGCCGAGCTGTGCCTGACCGGCGAGCCCCTGACGGCCACCGAGGCGCTGGCGCTCGGCCTCGTCAACTACGTGGATGAGGACGTCGACGCCCGGCTCGACTGGCTGCTGGCCCGGATGCTGGACAAGTCGCCGGCGGCGATCCGCCGCGGCCTGTACACGATGAAGAGCATCGACACCATGGGCTTCGAGGAATCGATGGCCTTCACCGAAAGCCAGATCGCGCTGTTCACGCTGACCGAGGATGCGAAGGAAGGCCAGCAGGCGTTCCAGCAGAAGCGCAAACCAGAGTGGAAGGGACGCTGATGTCCAGGACGATCCGGATCGGCGGCGCCAGCGGCTTCTGGGGCGACAGCAGCGTCGGCGCGCCGCAGCTGGTGGAGCGGGGCGAGGTCGACTACCTGGTGTTCGATTACCTGGCCGAGCTCACCATGTCGATCCTGGCGGCGGCGCGCGGCAAGAACCCCGACCTGGGCTACGCCACCGACTTCGTGACGGTGACGATGAAGGCGATCCTGAAGGATGTGCTGGCGAAGAACATCCGGGTGATCAGCAACGCCGGCGGCGTCAACCCGCAGGCCTGCGCCGACGCGATCGCGGCGCTGGCCGCACAGCAGGGGCTCGTGGTGAAGATCGCGGTCGTGCTGGGCGATGAGGTCGGCCCGCTGCTGCCGCAGCTGCGCGCCGAAGGCGTGCGCGAGCTGCAATCGGGCGCGGCCTTGCCGGAAAAGGTCCTGACCGCCAATGCTTACCTCGGCGCCCTGCCGATCCGGCGCGCGCTCGAAGCCGGCGCGCAGATCGTCGTGACCGGCCGCTGCGTCGACAGCGCCGTGACCCTCGGGGCGCTGATGCACGAATTCGGCTGGGCCGCCGACGACTACGACCGGCTGGCCCAGGGCAGCCTGGCCGGCCACATCCTCGAATGCGGCTGCCAGGCCACCGGCGGCCTGCACACCGACTGGGAAGCGGTGCCCGACTGGGCCCACATCGGCTACCCGGTACTGGAATGCCGCGCCGACGGCAGCTTCGTCGCGACCAAGCCGCCGGGGACCGGGGGCCTGGTCAACACCGCCGTGATCAGCGAGCAGATGCTTTATGAGATCGGCGACCCGCGCCGCTACCTGCTGCCCGACGTCAGCTGCGACTTCACCGGCGTCAGCCTGACCCCGGTCGGCGAGCATCGTGTCGAAGTGCGTGGCGCCCGCGGCCTCGCGCCTGGCCCCGAGTACAAGGTCTCGGCGACCTACCTGGACGGCTTTCGCTGCAGCGCCCAGCTCACCATCATCGGCATCGACGCGGCACGCAAGGCCCGGCGGACCGGCGAAGCCATCCTGGAGCGAACCCGGGAGCTGTTCGCGCTGCAGGGGCTGGGCGACTACAGCCGCACCAGCATCGAGGTGCTCGGCTCCGAGACGGCGTATTTCGGCCCGCAGGCGCGGACCGCGGACGTCCGGGAGGCGGTGCTGCGGCTGGCGGTGATGCATCCGCAGAAGGCGGCGCTCGAACTGTTCGCGCGGGAGATCGCGCCCGCGGGCACCTCGTGGTCACCGGGAACCACCGGCGCGGATGGCCGGCCCAACCCCGCGCCGGCGATCCGGCAATACGCATTCCTGCTGGACAAGCGCCGGCTGGCACCGGTGGTGATGCTCGATGGAAAAGAACTGGCGGTCGAGATTCCTGTTGGTGGCCAGGCCACCGTTCCATCTCCCGCCGTTCGGGCCGATCCCGTCGAAGCCCCGCGCCTCGGTGAGGATTGGGTCGAAGTGCCCTTGATCCGCCTCGCCTGGGCCCGCAGCGGCGACAAGGGCGACAGCTCCAACATCGGCGTCATCGCCCGCCGGCCGGAATGGTTGCCGCTGCTGCGCGACCAGCTGACCGAGGAGCGGGTGGCGGGCTGGCTGGCCCACCTGGTCAAGGGCCGGGTCACACGCTACGACGTGCCCGGCATCCACGCCCTGAATTTCCTGTGCACCCAGGCCCTGGACGGCGGCGGCATGGCTTCGCTGCGCAACGATCCACTGGGCAAGGGCATGGCCCAGATCCTGTTGACCCTGCCGATCCGGGTTCCACCCGGCTGGGCGGGGTGACGGGAAGCGCTATTCTTGAGTCCTCTCCCGAAAGCATCCCATGAACGCTCCTGACAAGACCTCCCAATCCGCCGCCACGGCCTCGATCGAACACTGGATCGGCGGGCGCATCGTCCGCGGCACCAGCGGCCGCCGCGCCGACGTCTTCAACCCCGCGACCGGCAGTGTGAGCGGCCAAGTCGCGCTGGCCAGCAGCGCCGAGGTCGATGCCGCCGTCGCGTCGGCGCAGGCCGCCTTTCCCGCGTGGGCCGACACGCCGCCGATCCGCCGCGCCCGCGTCATGTTCAAGTTCCTCGAGCTCCTGAACCACAAGAAGGACGAACTGGCCCGCGCGATCACGGCCGAACACGGCAAGGTGTTCACCGACGCCGTCGGCGAAGTCTCGCGCGGCATCGACATCGTGGAATTCGCCTGCGGCATCCCGCAGCTGCTCAAGGGCGACTACACGGACCAGGTGTCCACCGGCATCGACAACTGGACGATGCGCCAGCCGCTGGGCGTGGTCGCTGGCGTCACGCCGTTCAACTTCCCCGTCATGGTGCCGATGTGGATGTACCCGGTGGCGATCGCCGCGGGCAACTGCTTCATCCTCAAGCCCAGCCCGCTCGACCCGACACCGTCGCTGATGATGGCCGAACTGCTCAAGCAGGCCGGCCTGCCGGACGGCGTCTTCAACGTGGTCCAGGGCGACAAGGACGCGGTCGACGCGCTGCTGGTCCATCCCGACGTGAAGGCGATTTCCTTCGTCGGCTCGACGGCGATCGCACAGAAGATCTACGAGACCGGCGCCCGCCACGGCAAGCGGGTCCAGGCCCTGGGCGGCGCCAAGAACCACATGGTCGTGATGCCTGACGCCGACGTCGAGCAGACGGTCGACGCCCTGATCGGCTCGGCGTTCGGCTCGGCCGGCGAGCGCTGCATGGCGATCTCGCTGGCGGTGCTGGTGGGCGACGCCGCCGACCGGATCATGCCGAAGCTGGCCGAGCGCACGCAGCACCTGAAGATCAAGAACGGACTCGAGCTCGATGCCGAGATGGGCCCGATCGTTTCCAGCGCGGCGCACGGCCGCATCACCGGCTACATCGACACGGGCGAAAAGGAAGGCGCGAAGCTGGTGGTCGACGGCCGCAAGTTCCATGCGGCCAAGGCCGGCGCCGGCTGCGATAACGGTTTCTGGATCGGCGGCTCGCTGTTCGACAACGTGACGCGCGACATGAAGATCTACAAGGAAGAAATCTTCGGTCCGGTGCTGGGCTGCGTCCGGGTGCCGGACATGGCGGCGGCGCTGGAGCTGATCAACTCGCATGAGTACGGCAACGGCGTGTCGTGCTTCACCCGCGACGGCAACGTGGCGCGCGAATTCTCGCGCCGGGTGCAGGTCGGCATGGTCGGCATCAACGTGCCGATCCCGGTGCCCATGGCCTGGCACGGCTTCGGCGGCTGGAAGAAGAGCCTGTTCGGCGACATGCATGCCTACGGCGAGGAAGGCGTGCGCTTCTACACCAAGCAGAAATCGATCATGCAGCGCTGGCCGGAAAGCATCTCCAAGGGCGCCGAGTTCGTGATGCCGACGGCGAAATGACCGGCATCGACGCGCCGGCGCTGGCGGCATCCACTCCATGAGCGACACCAGTTTCGACTACGTGATCATCGGGGGCGGAACCGCGGGCTGCCTGCTGGCCAACCGGCTGTCCAGGGATCCGTCGAAGCGGGTGTTGCTGATCGAGGCCGGGCGGCGCGACGACTACCACTGGATCCACATCCCGGTGGGCTACCTCTATTGCATCGGCAATCCGCGCACCGACTGGCTGTACAGCACCGAGGCCGACGCCGGCCTCAACGGGCGGCAACTGCGCTATCCGCGCGGCAAGACGCTGGGCGGCTGTTCCAGCATCAACGGGATGATCTACATGCGTGGCCAGGCGCGCGACTATGACCAGTGGGCGCGCCTGACGGGCGACGCGAACTGGACCTGGGACCGCTGCCTGCCGTACTTCAAGAAGCACGAGGACTACTACAAGGGCGCCGATGCCATGCACGGGGCCGGCGGCGAATGGCGGGTGGAGCGGCAGCGGCTGCGCTGGGACGTGCTCGACGCGTTCGCCCAGGCGGCGCAGCAGGCGGGCATTCCGCACAGCGAGGACTTCAACCGGGGCGACAACGAGGGCGTCGGCTACTTCCAGGTCAACCAGAAGGATGGCTGGCGCTGGAACACGGCCAAGGCGTTCCTGCGGCCCACCTGCTACGGCCGGCCCAACTTCGAGATGTGGACCAGCGCGCAGGTCATGCGGCTGGTGATCGAGCCGCAGGCCGACGGCACCCAGCGCTGCACCGGCGCCGAGGTCTGGACCGGCAACGAGAAGGTGACCGTCGACGCCGAGCGGGAAGTGCTGCTGTGCGCCGGCAGCATCGGTTCGCCCCAGATCCTGCAGCTGTCGGGGATCGGGCCCGCGGCGCTGCTGAGCGCACTCGGGATTCCGCTGGTGAAAGACCTGCCCGGGGTCGGCGCCAACCTGCAGGACCACCTGCAGATCCGGGCCGTGTTCAAGGTCAACGGCGTGGCGACGCTCAATACGCTGGCCGGCAGCTGGCTGGGCAAGATGAAGATCGGCCTGGAATACGCCCTCAAGCGCAGCGGCCCGATGAGCATGGCGCCGTCGCAGTTGGGCGCTTTTACCCGCAGTTCGGCGGACCAGCCCTATCCGAACATCGAATACCACGTGCAGCCCCTCAGCCTCGACGCCTTCGGCGAGCCGTTGCACGGGTTCGACGCTTTCACCGCGAGCGTCTGCAACCTCAACCCGACCAGCCGCGGCAGCGTGCGGTTGCGCAGCCGCAACTTCGAGGACGCACCGCTGATCGCGCCCAACTACCTGAGCACGCCGGAAGACCGCAAGGTCGCCGCGGATTCGCTGCGCGTCACGCGCCGCATCGTCGGACAGCCGGCGCTGGCCCGGTACCAGCCGCAGGAATGGAAGCCCGGCACGCAGTTCGAGAGCGACGAGGACCTGGCGCGCCTGGCCGGCGACATCGCCACCACCATCTTCCATCCGGTCGGCACCACCCGGATGGGACCGGACGACGACCCGATGGCCGTGGTGGACTCGCAGTTGCGGGTGCGCGGCATCAGCGGCCTGCGTGTGGTCGATGCCGGCGTGATGCCCACCATCACCAGCGGCAACACCAACTCGCCGACGCTGATGCTGGCCGAGAAGGCCGCCGAGTGGATCATGGCCGATGGGGGAAAATCCTGATGGACGGGGCCGGGGCGCACGGTAGAGTCACGTCACTCGCAACCGGCCCCCAAAAGGCTTGCAAGGGCGAGGGTCCGAGGAGACTCCCCAGAAAACCAAGATCACGGCCGGAACAGGTCACGCATCCAGGAGATGCCATTTGAAAGACGCCGTGACTGGCGTCTTTTGTTTTTGGCCCGGCGAAACTCCATAATTGCCCGATGGACGACATCGTGCGGCAGGCCATCGCGAAGTGGCCGAACGTTCCCCATTGCTACGGCTGGCTCGGACTGGATGCCCGTGGCAACTGGTCCCTGCGCGACGACCAGACTCAGGCCGCTGGTGCCTTTCCGCAGCACAAGGGCTCGCTCCTCAAGCACGAGAAGCTGGTGGACTTCATCCACCGCAACTACGAATGCGACGAACGGGGCTGCTGGTTCTTCCAGAACGGTCCGCAGCGGGTCTATGTCGAACTGGAGGCGACGCCCTGGGTCTGGCGCCTTGGCGCCGGCAACAGCGTGACGTCGCACAGCGGGCGTGCGGCCACTGCCCGCTCATGCCTGCTGGACGAACAGGGGCGGCTGTACCTCGACACCGACATCGGCATCGGCCTGGTTCATACGCTGGACATGGAACAGGCAGCCGACGCGGTGCAGCAGGGCCTGTGGTCGCCGCAGGACGTCACCGCGGCCGACCTGCCGGCGCGCTTCGGCTACGTGCGAAGTCCGAAGGCCCTGCAAGCCTGAAACGAAAAAAGGCCGGGAACACCGGCCTTGATTGCTTGTGGGGGCGTCCTACTTCGAAGCGCCGACCATGTATTCGACGGCGGCGCGGATCTCCGCCTCGGATGCAGCGGTGCCACCCTTCGGAGGCATCGCGCCCTTGCCCTTGATCGCGGACTGGACCAGCTGCGGCACACCTTGCTGCACTCGCGGCGCCCAGGCCGCCTTGTCGCCCAGCTTGGGCGCGTTGGCGACGCCCGTGGCGTGGCATACGGAGCAAGCCTGGGTGTAGAGCGCATTGGCACCACCGGCCGCGACCTGGGTCGTGGCGGGGGCTGGTGCAGCAGCTGCGACCGGGGTCGCTGCGGCAGCAGGCGCGGTGGTTGCGGCCGCAACGACCGGCGTCGCAACCGCCGGCGCCTGCGCCGTGGCGGCTGGCGCGGCGGGACGCTGCGGCTCGGCGAATTTCGCGCCCGCGGCATTGGCCATGTAGGCGACAGCGCGCGCGATCTCGACATCCTCGAAGTCGCCACCGCGCTGGGCCGGCATCGCGTTCTTGCCGTTCAATGCGGAAGCCACCAGGGCCTCGAAGCCGGTGCGGATGCGCGGGCCCCAGGCAGCTTCGTCACCCAGCTTCGGCGCTCCCGCGGCACCCGTGGTGTGGCAGGCGGTGCACTGGGCCTTGAACACGTCTTCGCCCGACTTGAGCGCGCGGTTGGCATCGCGGATCTCGACGCTGCCGACCTTCTGGATGCGCGCCATCACGCTCCTGGCGCCATCCTCGGCGGAGACGCCGCCGAGCGAGTAGCTATCCTTTTGCGAGGAACCGGCCGGCTTGTGGTCGGAGACGACGTAGTAGACGAGGCCGATGACTCCGAAGATCGGGATGATGAAAGAGAAAAACACCGCCAGCAACAGCTGCCCGGGTGTCTTGATCGGGCCCGTGTGGGCGTCTTCCTGCGTCGTGTCGCTCATGGCGTCCTCAAAAAATCGGGCTTGAAATCAACCTTCGATTATAGCCAGCCCCTCCACCGCGAACTGACATGCGCGCGTTGCCGCGAAATCGTGTCGCGCATGAGGGATAATGCGCTCTGCTACTTTCAATGCGGCTGTAGCTCAGTGGATAGAGTATTGGCCTCCGAAGCCAAGGGTCGTGGGTTCGATCCCCGCCAGCCGCACCAGCAAGTCCTCCCTCCGGATCAGGCAACAGCATGACCATGCTTCCAGGTCTCGCGACCGCGCAGGCAGCGGCAATGGAGCTGGTCCGCCAGCACGCTGCACGCGAGGCCTTCTCGGCGCTCGGCGGCCCGCTCGCGCCGGCCACCACCGAGGCGGCCTACGCCATCCAGGACAGCTATGTGGCGCAACTGCTGCAGTTGCGTCGAACCTCACTGGCCGGCTACAAGATTGCCATCACCACGCCCGCAATGCGCGACATGGTGGGCTTCCAGGATTCGGTTTCCGGTCGCCTGTTGCGTGACCAGCTGCACGGCGACGTCGGCACCGTCATCAAGGCCCGCGACTACGTGCGGCTCATCGTCGAATTCGAGATCGCTTTTGAAATGGCGCGCGCGCTGCCTGCCGCCAGCACACCATGGACTGGCGCGTCCGTCTTCGAGCATGTCGCTTGCGCCTATCCGGCGCTGGAGATCGCCGACGACCGCGGCGCCGACTACCCCAGCCTCAGGCAATCGGTGCTGACGCTGATCGCCGACAACGCATGGAACCAGGGCTTGGTGCTCGGACCGCGCGTCACGGGGCTCGATGCCGGCTCCTTGCAGTCGGTGCAGGGGATCGCGTTGATCGACGGCCGCGAAGTGGGCCGGGGCACGGGCCGCGACGTGCTGGGCCATCCCCTCGATGCGCTGGCCTGGCTGGCCAATCACCTGGCGGCCAGGGGACTGCCGCTGAATGCTGGCGACATCGTCACCACCGGCAGCCTGGTCAAGTCGCAGTTTCCGGTGGCCGGCAACCGCATCGAATTCCGGCTCCCGGGCTTTGGCGACGTGCAGCTGTCCGTGGTGTAAGCACGCGGCCGCACAAACAAGAAAGCCCACTTGGTAGTGGGCTTTCGTTGCAGAGTTTTGAGGCTCTTTGTTGGTTGCGCGAGCAAGATTTGAACTTGCGACCTTTGGGTTATGAGCCCAACGAGCTACCAGGCTGCTCCATCGCGCGGCAAGGTTTGATTATATACCTTCCCTGGCTGCTTATTCAGCAGTAGGGACATCCGATTCGGCGATTTCGGGACGGTCGACCAGTTCCACCAGCGCCATCGGCGCATTGTCGCCAACGCGGTAACCCATCTTCAGGATCCGGGTGTAGCCGCCCGGACGCGCGTTGTAGCGCGGGCCCAGTTCGTTGAACAGCTTGGTGACGATGTCGCGGTCGCGCAGGCGGTCGAAGGCGAGGCGGCGATTGGCCACCGTCGGCACCTTGGCCAGCGTGATCATGGGTTCGACGACGCGGCGCAGTTCCTTGGCCTTGGGGACCGTGGTCTTGATGACTTCGTGCTCGAGCAGCGAGTTCATCATGTTGCGCAGCATGGCGAGGCGGTGCTCGCTCGTGCGGTTGAGTTTACGTAGTCCGTGTCCGTGACGCATGGTGTGTTCCTTTGCTTGTCTTAAAAGGCAGCCGTGTCAGGTACTGCCAGTTCACCAGGTTTTGTTTAACGTTTATCGAGACCGGCCGGCGGCCAGCTCTCGAGCTTCATGCCGAGCGTGAGACCACGCGAAGCAAGAACTTCCTTGATTTCGTTGAGCGACTTGCGACCCAGATTCGGGGTCTTGAGCAGCTCATTCTCGGTGCGCTGGATCAGGTCGCCGATGTAATAGATGTTCTCGGCCTTCAGGCAGTTGGCCGAACGCACCGTCAGTTCGAGCTCGTCGACCGGACGCAGCAGGATCGGATCGAATTGCTGCGAGCTGCGCTGCACCGGCTGGTCGAAGGCGGCCAGTTCGCTGCCTTCGAGCTGGGCAAACACGGCCAGCTGCTCGACCAGGATCTTGGCCGAGGCGCGGACCGCGTCTTCGGCGGTGATGGCGCCGTTGGTCTCGATCTCGACCACCAGCTTGTCCAGGTCGGTGCGCTGCTCGACGCGGGCGCTCTCGACCGTGTAGCTCACGCGCTTGACGGGCGAGAACGAAGCGTCCAGAACGATCCGGCCGATCGACTTGGTCGGCTCGTCGGCGTAACGGCGCATCGTGCCCGGCACATAGCCGCGGCCCTTCTCCACCTTGATCTGCATGTCGATCTTGCCGCCTTGCGACAGGTTCGCGATGACGTGATCCGGATTGATGATCTCGACGTCATGCGGGGTCTGGATGTCGGCGGCCGTGACGACGCCTTCGCCGTCCTTGCGCAGGCTCAGCGTGACTTCATCGCGGTTGTGCAGCTTGAAGACCACGCCCTTGAGGTTCAGCAGGATGCTGACGACGTCTTCTTGGACGCCATCGATCGACGAATACTCGTGCAGGACGCCGGCGATCGTGACTTCGGTTGCCGAATATCCGACCATCGACGAGAGCAGCACGCGACGCAGGGCGTTGCCCAGCGTGTGGCCGTAGCCACGCTCGAACGGCTCGAGCGTCACCTTGGCCTTGTTGGGCGCCAGTTGCTCGACGTTGATGGCTTTGGGTTTCAGCAAATTGGTTTGCATGCAGGACTTCCTCTCAATACCCCCGGCTCGTTACACCGGTAAGGCTGGTGAAGCGCCCAGACCGCAGTGCCCTGCGGTGTGGGAACCTAAAAGAACAGGCGAATTAACGCGAATACAGTTCGACGATCAGGGCTTCCTTGACGTCGGCGGCGAATTCGTCGCGATCCGGAACCTTCTTGAAGGTGCCTTCGGCCTTGTCGGCATTGACGTCCACCCAGGCCGGCAGGCCGACCTGCTGGGCCAGTTGCAGCGCTTCGACGATGCGGTTCTGCTTCTTCGACTTGTCGCGCACGGCGATCACGTCGCCGGTCTTGACCATGTACGACGGGATGTTGACCGGGCTGCCGTTGACGGTGATCGCCTTGTGCGACACCAGCTGGCGCGCCTCGGCGCGGGTCGAGCCGAAGCCCATGCGGTACACCACGTTGTCCAGGCGGGACTCGAGGATGAACAGCAGGTTGGCGCCGGTGTTGCCACGGCGGCGGTCGGCTTCCTCGAAGTACTTGCGGAACTGGCGCTCCAGGATGCCGTACATCCGCTTGACCTTCTGCTTCTCGCGCAGCTGCAGACCGTAGTCGGAGGTGCGCTGGCCCGAGGTGCGGCCGTGCTGGCCGGGCTTGGAGTCGAACTTGGACTTGTCCGCGATCGAGCGGCGGGCGCTCTTGAGGAACAGGTCCGTGCCTTCACGGCGGGAGAGTTTGGCCTTGGGGCCGAGGTAACGTGCCACTTTGCTTCCTTTAAATCACTGCCGCGGCCATTTGCCGCGGGAGCCGGTCACCCTGGGGCACCGGCGGTGGGCTTGAGAAATTCTCAAGGGCGCGGCCTTGCGGCCGCGTTTTGTCCTTAGATCCGACGACGCTTCTGCGGCCGGCAGCCGTTGTGCGGGACCGGCGTCACGTCGGCGATCGACGTGATGCGGATGCCGAGAGCGGCCAGTGCGCGAACCGACGACTCACGACCCGGGCCCGGGCCCTTGATCTCGACGTCGAGGTTCTTGATGCCCTGTTCGATGGCGGCGCGGCCGGCCACTTCGGAAGCCACCTGGGCTGCGAAGGGGGTCGACTTGCGCGAGCCCTTGAAACCCTGGCCGCCCGAGGACGCCCAGGACAGGGCGTTGCCCTGGCGGTCGGTGATCGTGATGATCGTGTTGTTGAAGGACGCGTGCACGTGGCACACGCCATCGGACACGTTCTTGCGGACCTTCTTGCGCACGCGTTGTGCGGCGTTATTGGCTGGGGCTTTTGCCATGACTGTTCTCTTTCCCGATTATTTCTTCAGTGCCTGGGCGGCCTTGCGCGGTCCCTTGCGGGTGCGGGCGTTGGTGCGCGTGCGCTGTCCGCGCATGGGCAGGCCACGGCGATGCCGGAAGCCGCGGTAGCAGCCGATGTCCATCAGGCGCTTGATGTTCATCGTCGTCTCGCGGCGCAGGTCGCCCTCGATCGTGAACTGCGCAATCTGGTCGCGGATTTTTTCCAGGTCGCCGTCCGTCAGGTCCTTGACCTTCTTCGAATAGGCGATGCCTGTCGCTTCGCAGATCATGCGAGCGCGGGTCCGGCCAATGCCGAAGATTGCCGTCAGGCCAATCTCGGCGTGCTGATGCGGCGGAATGTTGATGCCAGCGATACGTGCCATTTTCGTCCTCTATTACTCTTGCGATCAGCCCTGGCGCTGCTTGTGCCGCGGATCGGTGCAGATCACGCGGACAACGCCCTTGCGGCGGATGATTTTGCAGTTGCGGCAAATTTTCTTGACCGAAGCCGAAACTCTCATGTCGTTCTCCAAAAAACTTTTAACCCTGTTTCACCGCCGCGTTTATTTCGCGCGGAACACAATCCGTGCCCTCGACAAGTCGTAGGGCGTCAACTCAACGGTGACCTTGTCACCAGGAAGGATCCGGATGTAGTGCATCCGCATCTTTCCCGAAATATGTCCGAGCACCACATGCCCGTTTTCCAGCTTCACGCGGAAAGTCGCGTTCGGCAGGTTCTCCACCACCTCACCCTGCATCTGGATGACATCGTCTTTCGACATCTCTCTTCAACCACCCAGCGAGGTCTTGAAATTGGCTTTCTTCAGCAGCGATTCATATTGCTGCGACATCAGATAGTTCTGGACCTGGGCCATGAAATCCATGGTCACGACCACGATGATCAGGAGCGACGTGCCGCCGAAATAGAACGGCACGTTGTACTTCAGGATCAGGAACTCGGGCAGCAGGCAGACGAAGGTGATGTACACCGCACCGGCCAGCGTCAGGCGCACCAGGATCTTGTCGATGTACCGTGCCGTCTGGTCGCCCGGACGGATGCCCGGAATGAACGCACCGCTCTTTTTCAGGTTGTCCGCCGTCTCGCGGCTGTTGAACACCAGGGCCGTGTAGAAGAAGCAGAAGAACACGATGGCGCTGGCGTACAGCATCACGTAGATCGGCTGCCCCGGGGTCAGCGTGCCGGCGATGTCCTTGAGCCAGCGCATCGAGTCGCCGGTGGCGAACCAGCCGACCACCGTCGCCGGCAGCAGGATGATCGAGGAAGCGAAGATCGGCGGAATGACGCCGGCCATGTTCAGCTTCAGCGGCAGGTGCGACGACTGGCCGCCGTAGACCTTGTTGCCCACCTGGCGCCGGGCGTAGTTGACCAGGATCTTGCGCTGGCCGCGTTCCACGAACACCACGAAGTAAGTCACCAGGGCGATCAAGGCCACGATCAGGATTGCCACCAGGATGCTCATCGCACCGGTGCGAACCAGCTCCAGCAAGCCGCCGATGGCACCAGGCAGACCCGCGGCGATGCCGGCGAAGATGAGGATCGAAATCCCGTTGCCCAGGCCGCGCTCGGTGATCTGCTCACCCAGCCACATCAGGAACATGGTGCCGGCCGTCAGGCTGACCACCGCGGTCATGCGGAAACCGAAACCGGGGCTGACCACCAGGCCGGCCGAACTTTCCAGCGCCATGGCGATGCCCAGCGACTGGAACAGGGCCAGGCCCAGGGTGCCGTACCGTGTGTACTGCGTGATCTTGCGGCGGCCGCCTTCGCCCTCTTTCTTGAGCTGCTCGAACGTCGGCACGACGTAGGTGAGCAGCTGCATGATGATCGAGGCCGAGATGTACGGCATGATGCCCAGCGCGAACACGGTGAAGCGCGACAGCGCCCCGCCCGAGAACATGTTGAACAGGCTCAGGATCCCGCCCTGCTGGCCCTTGAACAGCTGCTGCAGCTGCTCCGGGTTGATGCCGGGCACGGGAATGTGCGCGCCGATCCGGTAGACGACCAGCGCGAGCAGCAGGAAGACCAGCCGACGACGCAGGTCGCCGAACTTTCCGGTCTTTGCAATTTGTGCTGCGCTAGTAGCCACTCGGTCGTTCCTTCATTCGTCCAAAAATCAGGCCAGGCTGCCGCCGGCCGCTTCAATCGCTGCCTTGGCGCCAGCGGTGGCGCCGATGCCCGTCAGCTTGACGGCCAGCTTCAGCTCGCCGGTCTTGATGACCTTGACCACCTTGGCGATCTCGGGAATCAGGCCGGCCTGCTTCAGCGACATCATGTCGACTTCGGCGGCGCCGAGCTTTTCCAGCGCTTCCAGGGTGACCTGGGCGTTGTACTTCAGCAGGTGCGACTTGAAGCCGCGCTTGGGCAGCCGCCGCTGCAGCGGCATCTGGCCGCCTTCGAAGCCGACCTTGTGGTAGCCGCCGGCACGCGACTTCTGGCCCTTGTGTCCACGGCCTGCCGTCTTGCCCAGGCCGGAACCGATGCCGCGGCCGACGCGGCGGCGGTTTTTCTTGGAGCCCGCTGCGGGCTTGATTCCATTGAGTTCCATCGTCTTGCTTTCAGCCGTGTTCAGAGAACGCGGACCAGGTAATCGATCTTGTTGATCATGCCGCGCACAGCCGGGGTGTCTTCCAGCTCGCTGACGCTATTGAGCTTGCGCAGGCCCAGGCCGCGCACGGTGGCGCGGTGGTCGATCTTGGTGCCGATCGGGCTGCGAACCAGCTGGATCTTCACGGTTTTCTGTTCGGTTGCCATGTTTTGCTCCTTGCGGTCAGGCGAAGATGTCTTCGACCGACTTGCCGCGCTTGGCCGCCACGTCGGAAGGCGTGTGGGCGTTCCGCAGTGCGTCCAACGTGGCGCGAACCATGTTGTAGGGATTGGTCGAACCGTGGCTCTTGGCCACGATATCGGTGATGCCCATCACTTCGAACACCGCACGCATCGGGCCGCCGGCGATGATGCCGGTGCCGCGCGGAGCGGGCGACATGATCACGCGCGCCGCGCCATGGTGGCCGGACACGTTGTGGTGGATCGTGCCGTTCTTCAGCGAGACCTTGATCATGTTGCGGCGGGACTCTTCCATCGCCTTCTGCACGGCGGTGGGCACTTCCTTGGACTTGCCCTTGCCCATGCCGACGCGGCCGTCACCGTCGCCGACCACGGTGAGCGCGGCGAAACCGAGGATCCGGCCACCCTTCACCACTTTGGTCACGCGGTTGATCGCGATCATCTTCTCGCGCATCCCGTCTTCGGGACCGTCACCTTGGGGTTTTGCCTGAATTCTTGCCATGATGTTTTTCCGTGTCCGTTAGAACTGCAGGCCGGCTTCGCGGGCGGCTTCGGCCAGCGCCTTGACGCGGCCGTGGTACGCAAAACCTGCCCGGTCGAAGGCAACCTTCTCGACGCCGGCCGCCTTGGCCTTCTCGGCGATCAGCTTGCCGACTTGGGCGGCAGCGGCGGTGTTGCCA
Source organism: Ramlibacter sp. 2FC (assembly GCA_943372495.1). Taxonomy (GTDB): domain Bacteria; phylum Pseudomonadota; class Gammaproteobacteria; order Burkholderiales; family Burkholderiaceae_C; genus Ramlibacter. Next base: position 34,659 of record CALRYV010000029.1, read on the forward strand.
CCCTTGCCCGAGCCGCCGAGCGACTTGCGCAGGTCGGCCTGGGCCGTCGAGGCCGTGGCCACGACCTTGCTGCCGTCTTCGGAGATCACCGTTGCATAGATATGCAGGTTGGTGCGGTTCACCGTCAGCCGCGCCACGCCTTGCGTCGCGATGCGGATGCGGGTCTGGCGCGAACGACGCAGACGCTGCTCTTTTTTGGTCAACATGTTTGCGCCCCTTACTTCTTCTTGGTCTCTTTGATCGTGATCTTCTCGTCCGAATAACGGATTCCCTTGCCCTTGTAGGGCTCGGGCGGACGGATTGCACGAATCTCAGCGGCCACTTGACCCACGCGCTGGCGGTCAGCACCCTTGATCACGACTTCCGTCGGGGTCGGGGTGGCGACAGTGATGCCAGCAGGCATGTCCTTGTTCACCGGGTGGGAGTAACCCACCGTCAGGTTCAGCTTGGCGCCTTGCGCCTGGGCCTTGTAGCCCACGCCGACCAGGTTGAGCTTCTTCTCGAAGCCCTTGGTCACGCCGACCACCATGTTGTTCACCAGCTGGCGCATGGTGCCGCTCATGGCATTGGCTTCGCGTGACTCGTTGGCGGGCAGGAAGTTGAGCTTCCCGTCCTCGTTGGACATCTTGACCAGCTGGTTCAGCTTCAGCGACAGGACGCCGCCGGAGCCTTTGACATTGATCTGATCATCCTTCATCGACACATCCACGCCTTGCGGCACGGCGATCGGCATTTTTCCTACTCGGGACATTTCTGGTTCCTCCCTTTAGGCCACGTAGCAGAGCACTTCGCCACCGACACCGGTAGCGCGCGCCTTGCGGTCGGTCATCACGCCCTTGGGTGTGGTGACGATCGCCACGCCCAGGCCGTTCATGACCTGGGGAATGGCGTCATGGCCCTTGTAAACGCGCAGGCCGGGACGGCTCACGCGCTCGATGCGCTCGATCACCGGGCGACCGGCGTAGTACTTCAGCGCGATTTCAAGCTCGGACTTGCCGTCTTCGGTCTTCACCTGGAAGCCGTCGATGTAGCCCTCGTCCTTCAGCACCTGCGCGATGGCAATCTTCACCTTGGAAGAGGGCACCGACACCGTGGGCTTCGCCACCATCTGCGCATTGCGGATGCGCGTCAGCAGGTCGGCAATGGGATCACTCATGCTCATTTAATGTCTCCTGCCTTACCAGCTGGCCTTGACGATGCCGGGGATGTCCCCTGCAAACGCAAGCTCACGGATCTTGTGGCGGACCAGGCCGAACTGGCGGAACGTGCCGCGGCCGCGTCCGGTGATCGCGCAGCGGTTGCGCTGGCGGGTCGGGTTGGCGTTGCGCGGCATCTTCTGCAGCGCGAGGCGGGCGGCTGCGCGCTCTTCCTCGCTGCGCTTCAGGTCCTGCGAGATCGCCTTTTGCTCTTTGTGTTTCGCCGCAAACTTGGCGACCAGTTTGTCGCGCTTGAGTTCGCGCTGGATCAAAGCTACTTTAGCCACGGTGCACCCTCAATTCTTGAACGGGAAACGGAAGCCAGCGAGAAGCGCCTTGGCCTCCTCGTCGTTCTTGGCCGTCGTGGTGATGCTGATATTGAGACCGCGCAGGGCGTCAACCTTGTCGTACTCGATCTCGGGGAAGATGATCTGCTCTTTCACGCCGATGTTGTAGTTGCCGCGGCCGTCGAAAGCGCGGCCGGAAATGCCGCGGAAGTCGCGCACCCGGGGCAGCGCCACGGTGACGAAACGGTCCAGAAACTCGTACATCTTGACGCCGCGCAGCGTGACCATCGTGCCGATGGCCTGGCCTTCGCGGATCTTGAAGCCGGCGATGGCCTTCTTGGCCTTGGTCACGACCGGCTTCTGGCCGGCGATCTTGGTCAGGTCGGCGACGGCGTTGTCCATCACCTTCTTGTCCGCGACCGCTTCCGAGACACCCATGTTCAGGGTGATCTTGGTCAGGCGCGGGACCTGCATCGGCGACTTGTAGCCGAACTTCTCGACCAGCGAGGGAGCGATCTTGTCGCGGTAAATCTGCTGAAGACGGGTCATGGTCATGCCACCTTGATTTCGTCGCCGCTGGACTTGAAGACGCGAATGCTCTTCCCGCCATCCTGCAGCTTGATGCCCACGCGGTCGGCCTTGCCGGTCGCAGCGTTGTAGATAGCCACGTTCGACTGGTGGATCGGCATTGCCTTTTCCACGATGCCGCCGGTGGTGCCCTTGAGCGGGTTCGGCTTGGTGTGCTTCTTCACCATGTTGATGCCGTCGACGATCAGGTGCGAGTCGTCCTTGCGCAGCGAGACCTTGCCCCGCTTGCCCTTGTCACGGCCCGCGAGCACGATGACCTCGTCGCCTTTGCGAATCTTGTTCATGAACGCGTCCTTAGAGAACTTCGGGAGCCAGGGACACGATCTTCATGAACTTCTCGGTACGCAGTTCACGCGTCACCGGGCCGAAGATGCGGGTGCCGATGGGCTCCAGCTTGTTGTTGAGAAGCACGGCGGCATTGCCGTCGAACTTGACCAGGGAGCCGTCGCTGCGGCGGATGCCCTTGGCGGTCCGGACGACCACTGCGCTATAGACTTCGCCTTTTTTGACGCGTCCACGCGGAGCAGCTTCCTTGATGCTCACCTTGATGATGTCGCCCACGCTGGCGTAGCGACGCTTGGAACCGCCCAGCACCTTGATGCAAAGGACGGACTTGGCGCCGGTGTTATCGGCGACTTCGAGCCGGGATTCTGTCTGGATCATTTTTCAATATTCCCAACTTGTATCCACAGCAGGCTGCGGATCAGTCTTGGGCCCGTCGTCGGCGCTGTGAACCACTCACGGCGTTTCCTTTGGGCAAGATACTGCACTCGATAAAAAGCGCAGCCCGCGATTATGGCAAATCGCGAAAGGCCTGTCAACTGCCTTGCTGAAGCGGCAGCGACAGGTACGACCTGGCGAGCGCCTGGAACTGCGCCACGTGGGGGTCAGCGCCGGTTTCTTCCTGCAGGATGGCACCGACCTGGGGCGCCAGCGACGCCGCCAGGCTGGCATCCAGGAACAGCAGGCGCCAGCGCCGGGCCAGCACGTCTTCCGCCGTCCGGGCGTACTCCCGGCGGGCCGCGAAGCGCACCATCGCCTCGGTCAGCCCGCCCCCCAGCAGATGGGTGGCCCCGGGCATTTCACGCACGGCGCCCTGTTCGCTGCCATAGGAATGAAGGCCCTGGGGCTCGCTGATCGGCCGCCGCGTCGCCGCCGGCCCATCGCCCCCGACCAGCACCAAGTTGGCGGTCACTCCCGCGGGACGACGCGGCAGCAGGCCGTGGTCGAAGCAGGTCTGCAGCACGTCCTCGGCCATGGCCCGGTAGGTGGTCCATTTGCCGCCGGTGACGGTGACCAGGCCGCTGGCGCTGGCCAGCACCGTGTGCTCGCGGCTGAGTTTCTTGGTGTCCTGTCCGTCCTCGTCCTGCGGCTTGACCAGGGGACGCAGCCCGACCCACATGCTGCGGATGTCGCCCGGCTGGGGCGCCCGGGTCAGGTAGCGGGCCGCCTCGCCGAGGATGAAGTCCAGCTCTTCCGGAAACGGGCGCGGTTCGCGGTCCAGGTCGCCGCGCGGGGTGTCGGTGGTGCCCAGGATCAGCTTGCCGAGCCACGGCACGCCGAACAGCACCCGGCCATCGGCGGTCTTGGGCACCATCAGTGCATGGGTTCCGGGCAGGAACTCGCGGTCGACCACGATGTGGACGCCCTGGCTGGGCGCCACCAGCGGCCGCACCGGCCGGCCGATCGCCTCTCCGTCCTGCTGCCGCAGCCCGTCGACCCAGACCCCCGTGGCGTTGATGACGCAGCGCGCCTTGACCTCGAAGGCGCGGCCGGTTTCGCTGTCGTGGCAGCGCAGCCCCGTCGCCCGGCCGTGGTCATGGACCAGCCCGTCGACCGGGCAGTAGTTGACGACCAGCGCGCCGCGGGCAGCCGCCGTCCGCGCCAGGGCCAGCGCCAGCCGGGCGTCGTCGAACTGGCCGTCCCAGTACTTGACCCCGCCCTTGAGGCCTTCGCGCCGCGCCGTCGGCAGGCACGCCAGGGTCTCGCCCCGCGACAGGAACTCGGTGTGCCCGAGGCCCGCCTTGCCGGCGAGCGCGTCATAGGCCTTCAGCCCGACGCCATAGAAAGGCGTCTCCCAGTATTTGTAGGAGGGCATCACGAACGCCAACGGCTGGGCCAGGTGGGGCGCGTTGTGCAGCAGCGTGGTGCGCTCGTGCAGCGCCTCGCGCACCAGCGAGATGTTGCCCTGCGCCAGGTAGCGGACTCCACCATGGACCAGCTTGGTGGCCCGGGACGAGGTGCCCTTGGCGAAGTCGTGCGATTCGAGCAGCACGACGGAAAAGCCGCGGGCGGCTGCGTCAAGGGCCACGCCCAGCCCGGTGGCGCCGCCACCGATGATCGCGACGTCCCAGGTGGCCGGCTGCGACAGTTTTTCGAGGAGTTCGAGTCGGGTCATTGGCCCGATTTTCACCGACGCGCGAGGCTAGACTTGCGCGATGAGCAACAGCAACGCATTCCAGGGCCAGGTGATCGCCTTCATCGGTGGCGGCAACATGGCCAGCGCCATCATCGGCGGCCTGTTGCGCCAGGGCCTCTCGCCGGCGCAGGTCGACGTCGTGGAGCCGTTCGCGCCCGCCCGCGAGCGGTTGCGGACGCAGTTCGGCGTGACCGCGCTGGAGCAGCCCGGCCCGGCGCTGGCCCGCGCCCGGCTGGTGGTCTGGGCGGTGAAGCCGCAGACCTTCAAGGAAGCGGCGCTGCAAGCCCGCAGCCACTCCGCGGGCGCGCTGCACCTGAGCGTGGCGGCCGGCATCCGCTCCGACAGCATCGCAGCCTGGCTCGGAACCGAGCGGATCGTCCGCTCCATGCCCAACACGCCGGCCCTGGTCGGCAAGGGCATGACGGCGCTGTTCGCCCGGCCGGCCGTGACGGCCGCGGACCGCAGCCTGGTCGAGCAGGTGATCGCCACCACCGGCGAATCGCTGTGGGTGGACCAGGAGAGCCAGCTGGACGCCGTGACGGCGCTGTCGGGCTCCGGGCCGGCCTATGTCTTCTTCTTCCTGGAGGCAATGACCAAGGCGGGCGTCGAAATGGGCCTGACGGCGCAGCAGGCGCACCAGCTGGCGGTGGGCACCTTCGTGGGCGCCTCCGAGCTGGCCCGCGCGTCCGACGATCCGCCTGAGGTGCTGCGCCAGCGCGTCACCTCCAAGGGCGGCACCACCTACGCGGCGATCACTTCGATGGAGCAGGACCAGGTGCAAGCGCTCTTCATCAAGGCCCTGCATGCGGCCCGCACCCGGGCCCGGGAACTCGGCGACGAATTCGGCGACTGAGCCCGCGCCCCTAGCGCAGGGCGTAGCCGGCGACCACCCCGGCGAACACCGTGAACCCCAGCCAGTGGTTCAGGCGGAAGGCCCGGAAGCAGCCGTCGCGGCTGCGATCCCGGATCAGCGTGAAGTGCCAGGCCGCCTGCGCCGCCGCCAGGGCAATCGCAACCAGCACCGGTGCCGCCGGCAACCGGTGCAGCAGCACGGCGACCCAGATCGCCAGGTAGATCGCGTAACTGAGCATGACCACCGCCACGTCGGCCCGGCCCAGCGTGATGGCCGAGGTCTTCATGCCGATCTTCAGGTCGTCGTCCCGGTCCACCATCGCGTATTCGGTGTCGTAGGCCAGCACCCAGAACAGGTTGCCGAGCAACAGCACCCACGCCAGCAGCGGCACCTGCGACTGCACCGCGGCAAACGCCATCGGGATGCCGAAACTGAAAGCCACGCCCAGCACCGCCTGCGGCATGGACACGTAGCGTTTCGCGTAAGGGTAGGCCAGCGAAATCGCCAGGGCGGCGAACGACCATGCGATCGCCACCGCGTTGGTTGTCAACACCAGCGCGAACGCCAGCAGCGCGAGCACGGCCCCGAACAGCAACGCCGCGCGCACCGACAGCGCGCCGCTGGTCACCGGGCGCCGGGCCGTGCGCTTCACATGCTTGTCGAACTCGCGGTCGGCGACGTCGTTGACGCAGCAGCCGGCGCTGCGCATCAGGAAGGTGCCGAGCGTGAAGACGAGCAGCAGGTGCCAGCCTGGAAAGCCGTCGGCCGCGATCCACAGCGCCCCGAGCGTCGGCCACAGCAGCAGCAGCCATCCGGCCGGCCGGTCCCAGCGGATCAGGTCGAGGTAGAGCCGGAGTTTTGCTGCCGCCATCACAGCCCGAGTTGGCGCAGGTCGAGGTGGCCGGCCACGACCGCCGGGCACCAGAAGAAGCTGCCGCTCACCGGCCTGGAGATCCGGAACATCGCGTCCACGATGCCGTCTTCGAGTCCGGCCATGCGCCGCATCTGGACTTCGAAGGCCCGGTGCGACTGGCCGAAGGCCACGAACACCAGGCCGCCCTGCATGCTCAGCGTCCAGGGCATGGACCGGCGGACCATGAATGCCGGCGGCTCGAAGCTTTCCTGCGCCGTGCGCTTCACGTGGGCCCAGGTCGGCGAATCCTCGATTTCCACGTTGTCGAGCAGGCGGCGGCCGAAATGGTGGTCGCGGTCGGTTTCGGCCAGCCGGTCGAAGGCGTCGAAGTCGTGCACCCATTGCTGCACGGCCACGTAGCTCGAGCCGTCCATGCCGGGACCCATGCCATGGACCAGCCCCGCTTCCTCGGCCAGCTCGCCCTGCGGGTTCTCGGTGCCGTCCTCGTAGCCGGTCAGGTCATGGCCGGCCTTGTGCCGGAACCCATCCAGCACATGGCGGACCTTGAACGCCGGCTGCAGCAGCGCGGCCAGGCGCCGCGACAGGTGCAGCAGGTCGCCTTGGTCGGTGCCCCGCAACCAGCACCACAGGTCCCTGGGTGTCGAAGGGACCTCGACCCCGACGCCGGCCAGGGCCGGGAATTCGTGCAGGCCGGGCACCGCGGCGTCGAGCGCGGCGACCAGGGCCGGCCCGATCCCGACGACGATGCTGCGGCCGTCGGCGAATGCAGCCAGGCGCTTCAGCGCTTCGGGCAGCGCAGCAGGGGGAGTCTGATCGGTCGCGAGCGAGAAGGAAACATAGCGCGCCACCACGGGCACGGCTTCCAGGATGCCGGGTTGTGCATGGGTCATCCCGCAATGTTATTCGCACGCCCGGCGCACCTGCCGCCGCCGGCGCAGGCCGGCTTTACGACAGCCGCTTCACGCCGGGCAGCTCGCACGCATAGACGGCGTTGCGCAGCGCGGCGATGGCCTCGTAGCGGGTGAAGCTGCGGCGCCACGCCAGCACCACCCGGCGCGTCGGCGGATCGCCGTCGAAGGGGATGTACTTGACGAAAGCCTGGTCGTCGCGCCGGCGCCGGCCCTTCGGTTCGAGCGCCTCCTTGGGCACCGACAGGCGCGGCACCAGCGTCACCCCCATGCCCGCGGCCACCATGTGCTTGATCGTTTCCAGCGACGAGCCTTCGAAGCTCTTGCGGATGCCCTCGGCGTCGCTCGAAAAGCGCGCGAACTCGGGGCAGACCTCCAGCACGTGGTCGCGGAAGCAATGCCCGGTGCCCAGCAGCAGCATGGTCTCGCTTTTCAGCTCCTGCGCCGTGATGGTCTTGCGGGTCGCAAAGGGATGGGTGGCCGGCACGGCCGCCAGGAACGGCTCGTCGTACAGCTGGGCGATCGCCAGGCCGGTGTCGGGAAAGGGCTCGGCCATGATGGCGCAATCGATTTCGCCCGTGCGCAGCATCTCCAGCAGCTTGACGGTGAAATTCTCCTGCAGCATCAGCGGCATCTGCGGCGAGCGGTCGATCGCCTGGCGCACCAGGTCCGGCAGCAGGTACGGCCCGATGGTGTAGATCACACCCAGCTTGAGCGGCCCGGCCAGCGGATCCTTGCCGCGCTTGGCGATCTCCTTGATGTTGGCGGCCTGCTCCAGCACGCTCTGCGCCTGGCGGACGATCTCTTCGCCCAGCGGCGTCACGGTCACTTCATTGGCGCTGCGCTCGAACAGCTTGACCTCGAGCTCCTCTTCGAGCTTCTTGATCGCGACCGACAGCGTCGGCTGCGAGACGAAGCAGGCTTCGGCGGCCTTGCCGAAGTGCTTCTCGCGCGAGACGGCGACGATGTATTTGAGTTCGGTGAGCGTCATGAGCCCGGCAATTGTGGCGCATCCGCCGGCCGCGCCTCGGTCGATCGACGGATTTACAGACGTCGGCAACAGGTTCCAAATTTGTTCCCCCCAACTTAAATGAAGGTGCTGTCATGGTCAAACAGATCTCTTGCCTCGCCGGCGTACTGGTGCTGGCGCTCCTGGGCGGGTGCGGCGGCAGCGACGACGAAGACCTCGCGCGCTACATCGGCACCTGGGCCGCTTGCACCCCCGGCACCGGCACCGCGACCGAAAAGGAAACGATCACGCTCGGCCCGCAGAGCGGCAACACCTTGCAGTTCCTCAGCTCGACGTCGATCTATCTGGGCCCGAACTGCACCGGCACCAGCACCATCCTGCCGCCCACCACCGGCACGGTGACCTTCAACGGCACCAAGACCATCGGGACGGAGGTGGTGGACAAGGTGGTGGTGACCCATGAAGGCACCAGCAACAAGGACGTGCTGGTGGTCCGCAGCGTCAGCGCGCTGACCCTCCTGACCGGCCTCGATGCGGAGCAGGGCGGCGCGGTGGATGCCGAGGGCTATCCCCTTTCCCTGGACAACAACCCCGTGTTCGCGCGGCAGTGAGCCGGCGCCGGCATCACGCTTTCAGGTAGTCCTGGCGTGCGCCCAACCAGCGGGCGACATGCTGGGCCGCCAGGGCAGGATGCTGGTCCAGCATCAAGGGCGCCACGCGCCGCGCCGATTCCAGCAGGTCGGTGTCGGTCGCCAGGTCGGCAAACCGCAGCAGCGCGGCGCCCGACTGGCGCGCGCCGAGGAATTCGCCGGGGCCGCGGATCTCCAGGTCGCGCCGCGCGATCTCGAAGCCGTCGCTGGTTTCGACCATGGCCTTGAGCCGGGAACGCGCCGTTTCGCCCAGCCGCCCGCCGTCGCCGGCCGAATAGAGCAGCACGCAGGCCGACGCCGCCGCGCCGCGGCCGACCCGGCCGCGCAGCTGGTGCAGCTGCGACAGCCCGAACCGCTCGGCGTGCTCGATCACCATCAGCGACGCGTTGGGCACGTCGACCCCGACCTCGATCACGGTGGTGGAGACCAGCACCCCCATCGAGCCGCCCGTGAACAGCGCCATCACGGCCTTCTTCTGCGCCGGCGGCATGCGCGAATGCAGCAGCCCGATCACCACGCCCGGCAGGGCCGCGGCCAGCGCCTCATGGGTTTCGGTGGCGTTGGTGAGGTCCAGGGCCTCGCTCTCCTCGATCAGCGGGCAGACCCAGTACACCTGGCGGCCTTGCGCCAGCTGGCCGCGGATGCGCTCGATCACCTCGTCGCGGCGGCTGTCGGCCACCAGCTTGGTGACCACCGGCGTGCGCCCTGGCGGCAGCTCGTCGATCGTGGACACATCGAGGTCGGCGTAGTAGCTCATGGCGAGGGTGCGCGGGATCGGCGTCGCCGTCATCATCAACAGGTGGGGTTCCTGGCTGGGGTCCACCAGCTTGCTGCGCAAGGCCAGCCGCTGGACGACGCCGAAGCGGTGCTGCTCGTCGATGATCGCCAGCGCGAGATTCCTGAATTGCACCTGCTCCTGGATCACGGCATGGGTGCCGATCACCAGGGCCGCCTCGCCGCTGGCCACCAGCTGCAGCATCTCCGTGCGCTCCTTCTTCTTCTGGCTGCCCGTCAGCCAGGCCACTCGCTGGCCGCGCGGGGCCAGCAAAGGCTCCAGCCAGCCGATCAACTTGCCGAAGTGCTGCTGCGCCAGGATCTCGGTGGGCGCCATCAGCGCGCACTGCCAGCCGGCGTCGATCGCGATGGCGGCGCCCAGGGCCGCCACGATGGTCTTGCCGGAGCCGACGTCGCCCTGCAGCAGCCGGTGCATCGGCACCGCGCGGGCCAGGTCGCAGGCGATCTCCTCGCTGACCCGGCGCTGGGCCGCGGTCAACTGGAAGGGCAGCGTGGCGAGCAGCTGCTCGTGCAGGGGCTGCTCCCGTTCGCCCTGAGCTGGTCGAAGGGCTTCGACCGGCTCCGCCCGAACGGTGGCCAAAGCCGGCGCCCGCAACCCCGCCCGTTCCCGCTTGCTTTGCAGCTGCGACAGTTGCTGCGCCAGCAACTCCTCGGCCTTCAGCCGCTGCCAGGCCGGATGGCTGCGGTCCTCCAGCGCGGCCAGCGCCACATCGGGCGTGGGCTGGTGCAGGAATGACAGCGCGCGCCGCAGGTCCCATCCGGGCTGCAGGCCGAACTCCCGCTCCAGCGCCGCCGGCACGGTGGCGGACAGGTCGGCCCGCTTCAGCGCGCCCAGGACCGCCTTGCGCAGATACGCCTGCGGCAGGCTGGCCGTGGTGGGATAGACCGGCGTCAGGGCTTCGGGCAGGTCGCCGGCGGCGGGCCGGCAGGTGGGATGCACCATCTGCCAGCCGATGAAACCGCCCTTGAGCTCGCCGCGCGCGCGGATGCAGGTGCCCACCGCCAGCGCTTTCTGCTGCGACGGATAGAAGCTGAAGAAGCGCAGCGCGCAGGTGTCGCTGCCGTCGTCCACCGTCACCACCAGCTGCCGCCGCGGCCGGAAGGCGATCTCGCACGCCGTCACCGTGGCTTCGATCTGCACCGTGTCGCCTTCGCGCGCGTCGGCCAGCCGGACGATCCGCGTTTCGTCCTCGTAGCGCAGCGGCAGGTGCAGCGCCAGGTCGATGTCGCGGCCCAGGCCCATCTTGAGCAGCGCTTTTTGCGGGACCGTCAGGGCCGGGGACAGGGGCATGGGACAATTCTGCCTTCAACGACATCTTTCCTTGGAACGGGTCCGTCCGGCCCTCAAGCGCATGCGCAATTTCACCCTCGGCGATTTCGATTTCGCCCTGCCCCCCGAACTGATCGCCCAGCACCCCGCCGCCGAACGCTCCGGCTCCCGGCTGCTCGATGGCACCGGCGCCGCGCCGGCGGACCGCAGCTTTCGCGACCTGCCTTCGCTGCTGCGCGCCGGCGACCTGATGGTGTTCAACGACACCCAGGTGGTGAAGGCCCGCCTGTTCGGCGAGAAGCCCACCGGCGGCAGGCTCGAACTGCTGATCGAACGCGTGCTGCAGGACCGCGACGTGGTGGCGCACATGAAGGTGAGCAAGAAGCCGCCGGTGGGCACCACGCTGCAGATGGTCGGCGGCTTCACGGCGACGCTGACCGGCCGCTGGCCGCAGGACGACGGCCCGCTGTTTCGCTTCACGTTGAGCGACGACCCGTACGCATTGATGGAGCGCCACGGCCATGTGCCGCTGCCGCCGTACATCACCCACACCGATTCGGCGGACGACGAACGCCGCTACCAGACCGTGTTCGCGAAGAATCCCGGTGCCGTGGCGGCGCCGACAGCGGCTCTGCATTTCGACCAGGCCATGCTGGCCACCCTCGACGCCATGGGCGTGCGCCGCGCGACCGTCACGCTGCACGTGGGCGCCGGCACCTTCCAGCCGGTCAAGACCGAGAACCTGGCCGACCACCGGATGCACAGCGAGCGCTACGCGGTGCCCGAGGCGACGCAGCGCGCGCTGGTCGAAGCTCGCGCGCGCGGCGGCCGCATCGTGGCCGTGGGCACGACGACCGTGCGGACGCTCGAGTCGTTCGCCCTGAGCGGCGAGGCGCAGGGCGACACCAGCATCTTCATCACGCCGGGCTTCGAGTTCCGGCTCACCGACCTGCTGCTCACCAACTTCCACCTGCCCAAGTCCACGCTCATGATGATGGTCAGCGCCCTCGCCGGCTACGATCACGTCATGGCTCTTTACCGCCACGCGATCGCGCAGCGTTATCGCTTCTTCAGCTACGGCGACGCGATGCTGCTGGCGCAGCGCACCTGACTCCCATGCTCAATTTCGAACTGCTCAAGACCGAAGGCCTGGCCCGGCGCGGCCGCCTGACCCTCAACCACGGCGTCGTGCAGACGCCGATCTTCATGCCGGTGGGCACCTACGGCACCGTCAAGGGCGTGACGCCGCGCTCGCTCAAGGAGATGGACGCGCAGATCATCCTGGGCAACACCTTTCACCTGTGGATGCGGCCGGGCCTGGACGTGCTCAAGCAGTTCGGCGGGCTGCACCGCTTCGAGCGCTGGGACAAACCGATCCTGACCGACAGCGGCGGGTTCCAGGTCTGGAGCCTGGGCGAGATGCGCAAGATCAGCGAGGAGGGCGTGCGGTTCGCGTCCCCGGTCAACGGCGACAAGCTGTTCCTCACGCCCGAGATCTCGATGCAGATCCAGACCCTGCTCAACTCCGACATCGTGATGCAGTTCGACGAGTGCACGCCGTACGACACCAGGGGCCACATCACGACCGAGAGCGAGGCCCGTGTGTCGATGGAGCTGAGCCGGCGCTGGGCGTTGCGCTGCAAGGAGGAATTCGCGCGGCTGGAGAACCCGAACGCGCTGTTCGGCATCGTGCAGGGCGGGATGTTCGAGTCGCTGCGTGAGGAATCGCTGGCGGCGCTGGTGGAAATGGATTTCCCCGGCTATGCGGTGGGCGGCGTCAGCGTCGGCGAGCCGAAGGAAGAAATGCTGCGCATCATGGCGCACACGCCGCACCTGCTGCCGCAAGACAAGCCGCGCTACCTGATGGGCGTGGGCACTCCGGAGGACCTGGTCGAAGGCGTGACGCAGGGCGTCGACATGTTCGACTGCGTGATGCCGACCCGCAACGCGCGCAACGGCCATCTGTTCACCCGCTTCGGCGACCTGAAGATCCGCAATGCCCGGCACCGCACCGACGAACGACCGCTGGACGAGACCTGCAGCTGCTATGCCTGCAAGGGCACGACGACGGCGACCGGGGAAACGTCCGGCGGCTTTTCCCGCGCCTACCTGCACCACCTGGAGCGCTGCGGCGAGATGCTGGGCCCGATGCTGGCCACCATCCACAACCTGCACTACTACCTGAACCTGATGCGCGAGATCCGCGAGGCGCTCGATGCCGGCCGCTTCGCCGCGTTCGCGCAGCAGTTCAGGCTGGACCGGGCGCGCGGGGTTTGACCGGGCCCGTCATGGCAGCCGCAGCAGCGCGGGCGCCCCGCCCAGCTCCGCGCGCTCCATCCAGCTGAACACCGAGTCCACGGTCACGGTTTCGATGCGGTCGGAGAAGCGCTTGGCGTCCGGATGGTCGTCGAACGCCACGTTCGCCGCGCTCAACCGGCCGCCCAGCCGGGTCAACGGCCCCAGCCGCAGCGTGGTCGGCTGGTAGCCCTTGAACTGCAGCCACGCCTGTGCCCGTTCGCGTGACCGGACGGCGGGGTCCATGGCCACTGCCAGGGTTTCGATCGCCCACCTGGTTGGACTGCTGGTATTTGCTGCCCCAGGCATAGCTCACGACGCTGTAGGGGCGGTGGTGCATGGCGATGGCGCGCTGGTCGTCCGCGAGCAGCGCAACGAGCCGTTGCTGGACCTCGGCAGACGGCACGACCCATGCCGCCTCGTCGCGCCAGAGATCGTCGAGGAAGAACTCGCCCAGGCCCTGGCGGTACACGGCCGCATCCGCCGCTCCGCAGTGGTTCAGCTTGTGCAGCACCCGCCAGCTTCCATCCGCCTGCCGGTAGGCGAACCCGAGATGCGAATAGCGCAGGCCGTACTCGCCCAGATCCTGGCCGGCCCGCGCCAGCACTACGACCTGTGCGCCGCTGGCCTCGAGCGCCGCCATCGTGCGCTGGGCCAGCGCCAGGCCGCTCTTGATGCTCTGGGCCGTGGGTTTGCGCGCATCGCAGGAGCGGCCCGCCTGGGCCGGCGCAACGAGGGCCGCTGCGACCAACGCGGCCGCCAGGGGAAGCAGCTTGAGGCACTTCATGGCGTGAGGCGCTCGTTGTGCAGCAGCGCGCGTCCCATTGCGTTGGGCAGGAACGCGACCACCTCGCCCGCCGCCGACAGGATGACACCCGCGCCGATCACGCTGACGCTGACCAGGGTGCCCGCCGCGATCGCCGCGCCGCTGGCGCCGCGCCCTGCCACTTCGACGCTGGCCACCGCGCCATCGGACGCGCGTTCCAGCACATAGACCGTGCCCCGCGCGCTGAACGCGACGGACTTGACCGCGAGGACCACGCCGGCGGCGGACAGGAAGACCGGCGCCGCGACCGCGGATCCGGCGGCGCCGCTGGCATCGCCGACGACCGATTCGACAGGCAGTGCCGAGATCGCGCTCAGGGCGGAGAGTTCGCCCTGGGCCCGCGCCGGCAGGCCGGCCAGCGCGCCGACGGCCAGCACCAGAGCGCCGAGGAGATGGGACGCCCAGACCGACAATTGCCGGACCCTGGCGTCGCAGTGAAGAAGCGCTTGCATGAAGACCTCCTGGAGGGGGTTGAACATGCAGGCAGTGTGGCGGGGCAAGCGGCCAAGGTGGCGCTCAATCGACCGATCGGCCGATCTGGCGCCCGGGAGTACCGGAAATCGATACTCAGGAACCCAGCAGCTGTCCAACTCGCTGCTGCAGCAGCCCCGGACTCACCTGCTCCGCCGCCACCGCCCCACCGACATTCAGCCCTACCCCGTTGAACATCCCGCGCCGGAACGGCCGCACCATGGCGCCGCCTTCTTCGACCCGGCTGAAGAACGAGCCCCACAGATTGATGAGCGCCATCGGGACCACCGGCACCGGCTGGCGCTCGAGGAGCTTCATGATGCGCCCCAGATGCCGCAAGACAAGCCGCGCTATCTGACGGGCGTGGGCACGCCGAAGGACCTGGTCAACATGTTCGACTGCGTGATGCGAGACCCGCGAGGCGCTCGATGCAGGCCACTTCGCCGCGTACGTGAGCAGTTCAGGCTGCACCGGGCGCGCGGGCTTGAGGGCCGGTGCGCTATAACGGAAGCTTCACGGCACCTGGCATCCCATGACGCAACCCGAGCCGAAGTACATCGCCTCCGACGGACCCGTCAACCGGCGCACGGCCTCGCGCAAGCTGCGGGAAGCACCGGCACTGAATCCGCTGGCGGGCGCGCGGCTGGCCGCCGCCCAGGCCCGCAACCGGCTGGGGCCGGCGCTGGTGGACCAGGTTCGCGCGGGCAGCGCACCGGCGCGGCGGGCTGCCCTTCCCGCACTCGCCATCGTCGGCGCAATCGCGGCCACCGTTGCCGCCGTGGTGTTGTTCCTGGGCTGGCTGCAATCGTCGCTGCTGCTGGGGCTCGGCGGCCTGGCCGGCGTGGTGATCGGACTTGGCCTGGCCTGGCAGGCGCAGCGCCGCCAGGACGCTGCCGCCTCTCCCGTCCACATCCCAGCGGCGCTGATCGGCGACTCCGCGCTGCAGGCGCTCGACCAAGTGCTGGAGCAGTTGGGCCCCGAGTTGCCCGAAGCCGTCGTGGAACGCCTCACGGCGCTGAAGGACCTGATCGTGCGGATCGCCCGGCTGGGCAACCAGGCCGGCATCGACGAGAACTTCACGATGGAAGACCGGCTGTACGTGAATGAATGCGTGCGGCGCTACCTGCCCGACACGCTGCAAAGCTACCTGCAGGTGCCGCGGGAGCAGCGCTCCAGTACGGCGCTCGAAGGCGGGCGCAACGCTTCCGACATGCTTCTCAGCCAGCTCGAACTGCTCAGGGTCGAACTGGCGGACCGCGAGTCGCGCCTGGCCAGGAATGCGGCCGAAGGCCTGGTGAAGCAGCAGCGCTTCCTGCAGGCCAAGGTCAGGCGCTGAAGCGTCCCGCGTCAGCCGGGCTGGGTCTGCGAGCCGGCGCGCTCCATCATCTCGGCTTCGTGCTTGTCGCGCACGGTTTTGGCCAGCGTGAAGGTGCTGCTGACCAGGAACAGCCAGCAGACGATCATGTAGTTCTTCTGCCAGGCCGGGATGTTCATGCGGTACAGGCCCCATGCCGTCAGCGCGATTGCCGCGGCAAAGGCCACCCACACCGTCAGCACCCAGGAGCCGGTGTCCACCTGGCCGTCGCGGTTGTCGCGGATGGTCTTGGCCACCGCGAAACTGGAGAACAGGCAGAAGAACAGGCCGATCGCCAGGAAGGCGCGATCGAGTTCCTGCCCGGGCAGCTGGATCACGCCCGCCGCGCTCGCGATCACCGACAACGCGAACGACAGCCAGACCTGGAGCCGCCATCCGTTGGTGTCACGCTGCATGATGTATTTGGTTGCCATGAATCCCTCCTAGGAATGAAAAACACAGATGACCGAGTTGCTCAAAGCGCGACCGGACCGCTGGTGGCAAGCCGCGTGGCGTCGCGGGCTTGCTGCTGGCGATAACGGTCCACATACTGGTCGGCCTTGGCCAGCTGTTCCTTCATGATCGCGTTGTTCTGGCCCATGACGTCAAGCGCCTTGGAGCGGAAGGTGTCCATCGCGTCCATGGCCTTGAAGGTCTGGTCGAACATCTCCTTGAGCTTCTCGATGCCGATCATGGGATTCGAGGCGAACTGCGCGGTCTTGTCGACGTGGGTATTGAGCTGGCGGCCGGTTTCGGCGATCAGGCCTTCGATGGTGCTGTTGACGCCGGTCAGCATTTCCATCACCTTGATCTGGTTCCCGGTGGCCCGCGCGACCGTTTGGGCCACGGCCAGCGCGCTCATGCCGGTGGTCGCCACGCGGCTGCAACCGTTCATCATTTCGCGCCCGGTCTTCTTCAGCACGTCGAGCGCGAGATAGCCGTTGGTGCAAACCGCCTGCTGGGTCAGCATGTCCTGCAGGTTCTGCCGCGCGTAGAACAGCACCTCCTGCTCCAGCGCCTTGGCGCGGGTGGGATCGGTGGCCTTGAGCGCCTGCACCTTGGCGTCGAGCCGGGCGTCAAGCACTTCGGCGAAGTGGATCGCGCCACTGAGCTTCTGCATCGCGTCCCACAGCTTGGTGCGCGTCGCTTCCAGGTCCACCACGTCGCGGTGCATGTCGTCACGCGCCGAGTAGAGCTGCTGCATGCTTTTCTGCAGCTGGCCGGAGGCGCTCTGGTACTTGCGAAAGTAGTTCTGCAGCTTGTTGCCGTAGGGAATCAGCCCCAGCAGCTTCTGCGGCTGGAACAGGTCGCCTTCCTTGCCTGGGTTGAGATCGTCCAGGTGGCCGCGCATGTCCTGGATGGCCTTGAAGGCCGAAGTGTCCTCCATGCCGACGAAATTGCGCTGCAACAGACGGCCCTGCATCAGGCTGGAGGCGATCGACACCTCCTCGCGGCCCAGCGCGAAAGCGCTGTCCAGCCGCGCCTTGAAGGCTTCGTCCTGGACGTCCTCGGTCAGCAGGCCCGTCATGAAGCGGTCGACCTGGTCCTCGACCGCGGCCTTCAGTTCGGGCGACAACGGAACCGCGGTGCGTGCCGTCGGCTCGTTGACCGGGGTGATCACTTCCGGCGGGGTCAGCTGGAACGTCATGTCGGCGGAAGTTGCCGGGGTCGCAGGGGTCGGGGTGGACATGGAAGCCTCCTGGTGTAGACCTTGTTGTTGCAGTGCGGGCGAATCTAGACGGCCGCGAGTAGTTGCGCAACCTTGCTTCGAAGGAGTTGCGGTTCGACCTGCGCGGCAGGAATGGGCTCTCCGACATTCAGCCCCACCCGGTTGAACATCCCGCGCCGGAACGGCCGCACCATGGCGCCGCCCTCTTCGACCCGGCTGAAGAACGAGCCCCACAGATTGATGAGCGCCATCGGCACCACCGGCACCGGCTGGCGCTCGAGGATCTTCATGATGCCGCCCTTGAACTCCTGCAGCTCGCCGTCGCGCGTGATGCCGCCCTCCGGAAAAATCGCCAGCAAGTCGCCTTCCCGCAACACATTGGCCGCCGCTTCGAACGCGGCTTCATAGGCTGCCGGGTCTTCGGCGCGCGGCGCGATCGGGATCGCCTTGGCCAGCCGGAACAGCGCGCCGAGCACCGGCACCTTGAAGATGCGGTGGTCCATCACGAAGCGGATCGGCCGCGGGCTGGCAGCCATCAGCAGCACCGCGTCGACGAAGCTGACGTGGTTGCACACCAGGATCGCCGGCCCGGCAACCGGGATGTTCTCCTCGCCCTGGATCTTGAAGCGGTACGCCAGGTGGGAGGCAACCCACGCCACGAAGCGCAGCAGGTATTCGGGCACCAGCATGAAGATATAGAACGCCACCACCGCGTTGGCCAGTCCCACCAGCAGGAAGATCTGCGGAATGGTCAGGCCCATCTTGAGCAGCAGGCCGGCGATGACCGAACTGCCGATCATGAACAACGCATTGAGGATGTTGTTGGCGGCGATGATGCGGGCGCGGTGCGTCGGCTGCGAGCGCAGCTGGATCAGCGCGTACATCGGCACGCTGTACAGGCCGGCGAACAGGCTGAGCAGCGCCAGGTCGGCCAGGACTCGCCAGTGCGCCGGGATCGCCATGAACTGCGACAGCGTCAGTGCGGCCGCCGGCGGGAGCCCCCGCGATGCGAAGTACAGGTCCACCGCGAACACGCTCATGCCGATCGCGCCCAGCGGCACCAGGCCGATCTCCACGTGGCGGCGCGACAGCACCTCGCACAGCAGGGAGCCAGTGCCGATGCCGATGGAAAACACCACCAGCAGCAGCGATGCCACCTGCTCGTTGCCGTACAGCACCTCCTTGGCGAAGCTGGGAAACTGGCTGAGGAAGACGGCGCCGAAGAACCACATCCAGCTGATGCCCAGCAGCGAGCGGAACACCACCAGGTTGCCATGCGCGAGCTTGAGGTTGCGCCAGGTTTCGCTGACCGGGTTCCAGTTGATCTTCAGGCCGGGGTCGGTGGCCGGCGCCGGCGGAATGAACTGCGCGATGGCGCGGCCGATCAATGCCAGCACCACGCAGGCGATGGCCACGTCCTGCCGGCCGACCTCCGGAATCGCGACGATGATGCCGCCCGCCACGTTGCCAAGCAGGATGGCGACGAAGGTCCCCATTTCCACCATGCCGTTGCCGCCTGTCAGCTCGCGTTCGTCGAGAACCTGGGGCAGGTAGGCGAACTTCACCGGCCCGAACAGCGTCGAGTGCAGGCCCATGAGGAAGGTGCATGCCAGCAGCACGATGACGTTGTCGTGCCAGAAGCCCCACGCGGCCAACAGCATGATGGCGATCTCGAGGTTCTTGACGAACCGGATCATGCGGGTCTTGTCGTACTTGTCGGTCAGCTGGCCGCTGGTGGCCGAGAACAGCAGGAACGGCAGGATGAACAGCGCGCCGATCACCAGCCCCGCCAGCGCCGGCGGCATCCAGCCCACCTGCAGCTGGTAGGTGACCATCACGGTGAAGGCGAACTTGAACAGGTTGTCGTTCGCCGCGCCCGAGAACTGGGTCCAGAAGAACGGGGCGAAGCGGCGCTGGCGCAGCAGGGCGAACTGGTTCGGGTGCGCGGGCGCAGCCGGCCGGGCCGCGGACGCGGCGATACTGTTCGTCATCTGGATCTCCTCCTGTGCTGACTTATGCATGGCCTGCTCTCCGGCCGGCTCGTGATGTCGCGATTGCCGCATTCTGCCGCGATTCGCCAGACTTCCAGAGGGCGTAAATCACAGGTCCCGCGACAAAAGCGGCGATGAGATGTTTGAGCGTGTGGCCTGAAACCCATTGCGCCGTCAGCGTGAAGACCTCCTGGTCGTACAGTTCCAGCAGCTTGGCCACGGCGTAAGCAAGCAGCACAAGGCTCCACCGGACCGCAAGCGCCGCGTTGCGCGAATGACACAGCGCCAGCAGGACCAGCAAGGCCATACCGCCGAACTGGAGCACGGCCCAGGGCAGGACATTGCCGGTGTGGAGCGCACTGCGGGCTGCGAGCGGCCCCAGCAGCAGCACGGCCAGTCCCAGCCCCGCGCCGGCCCGCTCGCTGATGCGACCCGCCGCGGCCAGCCCCAACAGGCCGGCGAAAGCCACGGCCATCCCGCACCGATCGACGGCCAGTCCGGCAGCGTCGGGCGCCAGGTGATACCAGGCCGAAGCGGCGGCGGTGAGCAGCAAGCCGGTGAAGAACAGCGCCACCATGCCTCGCTCCACATTGCCCAGAGTCCGCGATGGCACCAGCCACAGCACGATCCAGCCGATGGTTCCGGCGAGCGCGAA
Organism: Ramlibacter sp. 2FC; assembly: GCA_943372495.1. Lineage (GTDB taxonomy): Bacteria > Pseudomonadota > Gammaproteobacteria > Burkholderiales > Burkholderiaceae_C > Ramlibacter. The sequence goes on from CALRYV010000029.1 coordinate 54,730, forward strand.
CGGCAGGTTGGACAGCACGTCGAGCGCCATCGGCAGTTGCCCGAACGCGCGCTGGTCGGCGAAGTGGTGGTAGGCCCCGGGCTGGTGAACCGCGGGCCCCACCAGCCCCAGAACAAGAAGGACGGCCAGTCCGGCCAGCAAGAGGGTTTCAGCGCGGGAGAGGGCGTGTCGCATGGCAGCTCCGGGTTGTCAAAGTGCGCCGGAGTGTCCCCGGCGTCTCCTGGAGAAGTGCCGGATTTCAGCTACATTTCGCTGCATCGCCACCCTGGGTATCGGCAAGCGATACCGCCTCCATGAGCACCACCCTCGACCTCGTGACCGCCCTGAAGCAGGAGCTCAAGCTGGCCCGCATGACCTATGCCGACCTGGCGGTCGCGCTGGGAATGGCCGAATCCAGCGTCAAGCGGATGCTGGCCAAGGGCGACATGCCGCTGTCGCGCATCGACGCGATCTGCCGCGCCCTCAAGCTCGATTTCGCGGAACTCGCGCGCCGCGTCGCCGATGCCCAGCCGCTGCCGAAGGAACTGACGCAGGAGCAGGAGCGGGCGGTGGTGGCCGACAAGAAGCTGCTGCTGTGCGCGATCTGCGTGCTCAGCCAGTGGACCCTGGACCAGATCCGGGCCAGCTACCGGCTGACCGAGGCCGAGTGCATCAAGTACTTCGCCCAGCTCGATCGCATCGGCATCATCGAGCTGCGGCCGCTGAACCGCTACCGGCTCAAGCTGGCCAAGGCCTTCCGCTGGCGGCCGCACGGGCCGGTGATGAACTACTTTCGCGACAACGCGCTGCTCGATTACTTTTCCGGCGGCTTCGACGGCGGCGGCGAGGGCCTGCTGCTGGTGCACGGATCGATCAGCCGGGGGCTCGCGCCGTCCTTCCTCGAACGCATGCAGCGGGTGGCGCAGGATTTCGCGCAGCAGCACCAGACCGACCAGAAGCTGCCCGACCAGGACCGCGAAGGCTACACGCTGCTGCTGGCGATGCGCAGCTGGGAATTTGCCGCGTTCACCCGCCTGCGCCGCTGACTCACTCCAGCCCGGCCGGCCCGGTGTCAAGCACCCGGGACCGCGGCCGCTCCTCGGTGTCCTGGAAGTCGTTGTCGTGGAAATCGCTTTCCCCGCCCAGCTGCATCGTCTCCGGCCCGTGCGCCACGGTGACTCCGTCCAGCCGCAGCTCGGGGCTCAGCCGCTGCAGCTGCTCGGCAAACTCCGTGCGCAGCAGGTTGCGGGTGCGGATCCAGTAATCGGCGCGGCGGGTCTGGCGGGCCCGCTTTTCGGGCGACAGCGCGGTGGCGGCCAGCTTGTCGTCCGATTCGAGCGGCAGCACCATCCAGCCGTGGGCGCCGCGGGTCGCATCGAAGTGGTTCCAGATCGCGCCATAGCTCTTGTCGATCTGCTGGGCCACCTCGCGGTAGCGCCGGCTCCAGCGATAGGGCCGGCCATGCATCGGATGCTGGAGCGGGTCCAGGCCGACCAGGCGCAGGCCCCAGAAGCGGGACAGTTCCTGCGCCACCCGCACCATCAGCACCGCCGGCTTCCAGCCGCTCAGCGCCTGGTTCAGCTCCATCGGGGACAGCCGCAGCACCGGGTGCCGCTGCCCCCGCACCCCGCCGATCACGAAGCAGCCGTTGCCGTCGATGCGGAACCGGCTGAAGGCCAGCGTCGCCGCTTCCATCGGCGCCGCGCGCTGCTGCACCTCCTGGGACCGCTGCAGCACCAGCGTCAGCATCAGGTCGCCTTCCGGGCTTTGCACCGGCGCGCGCTGCAGTTGCAGCCGCATGTATTCGTAGCCGCGCGGCGGTGGCAGCGTCGCCAGGATCAGGGGATTGCCCGACGTCACGCGCTCGAACGCGCCGGGCTTCATCGCCGTTTCGAGCCAGTCGGCGTGGTCGATCAGCTGGACGACGCGGGCCGACATGCTGGTGTGGCGATCGACGTAAGGCCGGATGGCGCGCAGGTATTCGGCCGGCAGGTCGGCGATGATGCCGCGCGAACGCAGCTCGAACACCATCGCCATCCAGCGGCGCATCGCCTTGCCGTGCCACACAGCGGCGCGGATGGCGCGCACGCCCAGCTGGAGCCGATCGATGCCGCTGCCCGAGCTGGGCGCCAGGGCCCAGGCGACGCCGCTCCAGATGCCGGGCATCTGGCTGGAAGATGCCGATGCCATTGAGGTCAGTCCGAGGGAGCGCGGAACACTGTCAAAACGCCAGTGTAGCCATACAGGTGGTGGCGCGCGATCTCCCCGCCGGCGAAGAATCCCACCAGCGGCACGTCGCCCAGCGCATGGCGGATGATCTGCAGCTCCGCGCTGGGGCCGCCGAAATGCGGGCCGCCGCGGCCGGCGCAGCTGACGTAGACGGCGCCCGCGATGCGGCGCTCGGGGCTCGGACCGGCAAAGGCGACCGGCGCCGCGAGCGCGGCGGCCACGGCCCGCGGCATCTCCTCGGGCTCCAGTTCCTCGCGGATCTCGGCGCAGATGCGGATCAGGTCGGCCCGCGCCGCCAGCGCGTTGCGCTGGCAGAACGCCATCCGCATGCCGGGCGCGACCTGCTGCGCGATGGCCACGCCGCGTCGTGCCGGGTCCAGCCCGATGATGTGACGCACCGTGACGTCGGCGCCGAAGTTGCCGGTGCGGCCCACCGCGTCGCTGCCGGCTTCGGTCAGGCCCACGAGCGTGGCGCGCAGCCGCGTCATCGCCGCCTGCGGCTCGTCCAGGGTGATGCCCAGGTCGCGCAGCAGCACGTCGAGCGCAGGCTCGCCATCGAGCTCGGTCAGCACATGGCCGTCGCAGGCGGTGATGATCCGCTGCGCCGCGATCGGCTGGCAGCCCTGCGTGACGCGCGACACCAGCGACACCTCCTCGCCGAACGCCACGCCCGAGAGCCCGCCATGGAAGACGCCGCCGGCGGCGCCCTGGCCCTTGATGTTGCCGTTGCCGCCGACGGCGAACTGCACCGCCTCACCGCGGCTGGACACCAGGCCACCGAACAGGTAGCCGGTGGCAGTGCGTGCCGCCATTTCGGCGATCAGTTCCGCAACGTCGGGCGTGGCCGCGTCGGCATGGACCAGCGCCGTGTGCGGCTCGAAACCCATGCCTTCGCCGACCCCCAGCGGCGCCACGCCGGAAAAGACCCGGTAATGGTGCGCCGGGATGTCGCACAACATCACCGCCAGCGCCGGCTCGTCGAAATACTCCACGTTGTTCGACGCGATGCCGATGCCGACGGCGCCGGACCAGTCCGTGACTTCGCGCAGTTCCGCGCTCAGGTGGTCGAGGATCTCCTGCGCCGCCCCGGCGTAATGGTCCGTCACATACAGCAGGCCCAGCGTCGGCGCCCTGGCGTACCCGGGCAAGGCCATCTGGGCGCGCAGTTGCGCCAGCACCAGGGCCGCGGCCATCGGCCACTGCGGATGCGTGGCATGGCCATAGGGGAACAGCTTCATGAGCCCCGCTGTCACTGGCTGCGGGCCCCGGTCTTGCGTGCGGCGGCCTTGGCGCCGGCCGACTTGCCGGCGGCGGTCTTCTTGCCGGCAGCGCCGGACTTGCGGCCGCTGTTGCCGGTGAAGGCGCTGGCCATTTCGGCGGCCGCCTGCATGGCCTTGCCGCTCACGCCGCCGGTCATCTCGCGGGCCGCGCCGGCCGCCGGTGTCTTGGCTGCTTCCTGCAGGGCACCGGCGGCGATCTCCTGGAACTGCTGGGTGAGCGCGCCCCACCACTGCAGCGGATCGACCACCCCGCCGGCGGTCTTGCCTTGCTGGCCGTTGCCGCCCGCCGCGGCTTGCGACTTCTTCTTGGCCCGGGCCTTGGCCACCGCTGCGGTCGCCGCGCCGGCGACGCTGCCGTCGCTGGCACCAGCGGCTCTGGCAATGTCCGCCGCGGCGGGTTTGAGCTTGAGCGCGTCGGCGATCTCGGTCATGTTGAAGTTCATGCCCTTGAGCGTGGCCAGCGTCATCTTCTGCAATTCGAGCGCCTGGATCGTGGCGGCCAGGGCCTTGGCGTTCTGGTCGAGCCAGAAGCTCACCGCCTTGAGTTCGCCGATCCGCTTGTCGAGTTCCTCGACGTTCAGGGTCGGCGCCACCCAGTTCGAGAGGTTGGACATCGCGGCTTGCGGCTGCGATGTCCCCTTGGACAGGTTCTGCAGGAAGTCGAAGCCGGGAACGAACTTGCCGAAGCCGAAATTCTGCTGCTCACTCATGTCCGCGCTCCTGTGGTCGGGGGTGCTGACAGCTTACCCCAACGGCGACGCGCGGGTCAGTGCTTGTGGCCCGTGGAAGCCGCGCTGCCGCCGGGCGCGGCGTGGGCCACCTGCAACTGCGTTTCGACCCGCCGTTCGACGCCGCGGCTGTCCTTGAACACCAGCGTCAACGGCACGCTGCTGCCCGCCGCCAGCGGCTGCTTCAGGTCCATCAGCATCAGGTGCAGGCCGCCCGGCTTGAGCTCCACCGTCTTGCCGGCAGGCAGGTCCAGTGCGCCGACCGGCTTCATCGTCATGACGTCGCCGTCCATCTTCATGTCGTGGATCTCGGCGACGCCCGCCACCGGCGACGCAGCGCCGACCAGCCGCTGGGCTTCGCGCGCGGTGAGCGTCATGTAGCCGCCGGTGCCCTGCTGGCCGGGCACGCTGGGACGGACCCAGGCCTGCTCCACCTTCACCACGGCCGGAGCCTGGACCTGCAGCAGCACCGCCGGCGTCTTCAGCCCGGCGACGGAGGTGCCGCCAGCCGGCAGCTGGCTCCAGTCGATGCGGCCCTGCTCGCAGGTCTGCTGCACCTTCAGCCACAGCGGGCCGGGCGTGGCCGGCAGCCGGGCGTCGATGACGAATTCACCCCTGGCGTTGGCGGGCAGCGCCGCCTGCTTGCCGGATGCGGTCCAGGTGACGTCGCTGCCGCGGCGTTGGAGCGTCCAGCCGGCCTTCGGTTGCGGCTGCGCGTTGTCGAAGCCGGCGGGAAGCTGCACCGACAGCGCGGTGGTCGGCGAGCCGTCGCAGCCGTGACCGACCAGCAGCACGGCCCGGTAGTTGCCGGCCGGTTCGGCCGTCGGCTGTTGCAGCGAGACATGGGCCCAGGCTGGCGCCAGGGCGCCCAGCGCGCCGAGGCCCAGTAGGAGGGATGCGAGTTTGTTCAAGACAGTGGAGTTCATGGATTCGGGCGCGGTCCGGCCAACCGGCCGCACCGCTCAAAAAAGGGGGAAGGGAGGAGCGGAGTCAGGCGCGCGCCGGGGGCCCGCGGGCCGGCGGCGGGGCGGCGGTGAGGACCGCAACCCGGGTCACGACCAACGTCCGGACCGGCTCGAGCACCGCGACCGGCGCAACGCACTGCGCCTGGGCTGCCGGCGGTGGCGCATGCATCTGGACGCACAGCGGGCAGTCCAGCGCATGGCCGAGCGGCAAGGCCTGGCCGTCCTGGCCCTTCACGACGAGCTTCATCGCCCCGGAGCCCGAGCACACCAGCTCCAGCGCACCGGACCGCAGCACCGGCGCCGCCACGGCGACGCCGATCGCCAACGCGAACCACACCAGCACCAGGCGGGTCAGGAAGCGGGCGTGGCGCAGCTGCTGCATGGGACCGATTATCGCCGCCTGACTGAACTGACCTTGCTCGGCTGTAGGCAGGGTCCTACAACGGCCGTCGCCTGGCCTGTCTGGCGGGACGGCAGGGCGTCTGCTACGGTCGGTACCCATGGATTTTGCTGATCACTTGAACGACGCCACGGCCCTGTTTCTCGATTTCGACGGCACGCTGGTAGACATCGCCGAGCAACCGCACGAAGTGGCGGTCCCCACCGGTCTGGTGCAGACGCTGGCGTTCCTCAACGATGCCCTGGGCGGCGCCGTCGCGGTGATTTCGGGCCGGCCGATCAGCCAGATCGACGACTTCCTGCGGCCGCTGCAGCTCGCCGCTGCCGGTGTGCACGGCACCGAGCGCCGTAGCGCCGACGGTGAGATGACGCTGCTGGAAGCCCCGGCCCTGGACCTGGTCGAGCATGCGGCGCGCCGGCTGGCGGCGCAGCACGCCGGCCTGCTGGTCGAAGGCAAACGCGGTTCGCTGGCCCTGCATTACCGCCAGGCGCCCGAGCTGGCGGCGCTGTGCCTGGCGACGATGCAGGAGGCGGTGGACCGGTCGCCCGGCGTGGCGCTGCTGCAGGGCAAGATGGTGGTCGAGGCCAAGCCCGCCGCCGCCACCAAGGGCGGCGCGATCGAGCTGTTCCTGCGCGAGCCGCCGTTCGCCGGCCGCACGCCGCTGTTCGTCGGCGACGACGTCACCGACGAGGCCGGCTTCGCCAGCGTGCAGCGCCTCGGCGGGCTCGGCGTCAAGGTCGGCGCCGGCCCGACCGTGGCCAGGCAACGGATCGCCACGCCGGAGCTGTTCCGGCAGGAATTGCAGGACGCCGTCGCGGCGCGCACCGGAAAGGCCCTCACCCCATGAATCCACCAGACACCCTCAAACCGTCGCTCAACCTCGGCGTCATCGGCAATTGCGCCTACAGCGCGCTGATCGACGAACGCGGCGGCATCGTCTGGTCCTGCCTGCCGCGCTTCGACGGCGACCCGGTCTTCAACGCCCTGCTCGATCCGAGCGACTCCGGCAGCCGCTGGTCGATCGAGCTCGAGGACTTCGCCCGCAGCGAGCAGCAGTACGAACCCAACACGGCGATCCTGCGCACCCGGCTCTATGACAGCCAGGGCCAGGGCCTCGAGATCACCGACTTCGCGCCGCGCTTCTTCAACCGGGGCCGCACCTTCCGGCCGCTGACGCTGATTCGCCGGATCAAGGTGCTGGCAGGCTCGCCGCGCATCCGGATGCTGGTGCGCCCGCGTTTCAACTGGGGCCGCGACCGCCCGGCGGTGACCCAGGGCAGCACCCACATCCGCTATGTCGGCGCCAGCCAGACCCTGCGCCTGAACAGCGACGCGCCGCTCAGCTACCTGCTGTCCGAAGCCTTCTTCGTCGTCGACCGGCCGATGAACTTCATCCTGGGCCCGGACGAGACCCTGCTGTCCGGCATCGAGGACACGGCGCGCGGCTTCGAGCAGGAGACCGCGGCCTACTGGCGCAACTGGACCCGCGCACTGTCGCTGCCGCTGGAATGGCAGGACGCCGTGATCCGCGCGGCCATCACGCTGAAGCTGTCGCTGTTCGAGGACACCGGCGCCATCGTCGCGGCCATGACCACCAGCATCCCCGAGGCGCCCGGCAGCGGCCGCAACTGGGACTACCGCTACTGCTGGCTGCGCGACGCCTTCTTCGTAGTGCGCGCGCTCAACAGCATCTCCGAAGTGGCGACCATGGAGGAGTACCTGCGCTGGTTGAACAACGTGGTGGTGCGTTCTGGCGGCGGCCACATCCAGCCGCTGTACGGCATCGGCCAGGAAGAACAGCTGCCCGAGGCCATCCTCGACCACCTGCCGGGATACCGCGACATGGGCCCGGTGCGGGTGGGCAACCAGGCCCAGGAGCATTTCCAGTACGACGTGTACGGCAACATCGTGCTCGGCGCCGCCCAGGCCTTCCACGACCACCGGCTGCTCAGAAGAGCGGGCCGGGCCGAGTTCGGATCCCTGGAAGCGGTGGGCGAGCAGGCCTTCCGGGTCTACGACCAGCCCGACGCCGGCATGTGGGAGCTGCGCACCCGCGCCCGCGTGCACACCTCGTCGGCGCTCATGAGCTGGGCCGCGTGCGACCGGCTGTCGAAGGTGGCGGCGGCGCTGGGCCTGCCGCAGCGCATCCGTTACTGGCGCGAAAAGGCCGACATCATCCGCGAACGGATCCTGCGCGAATCATGGAGTGAAGAACGGCAGGCGTTCGCCGAGAGCTTCGGCGGCCGCGACCTGGACGCCAGCGCGCTGCTGATGGCCGAGGTCGGCTTCATCGACCCCAACGACAGCCGCTTCGTGGCCACCGTCGACGCGCTGGAGAAGTCGCTGTGCGACGGCCCGTACATGCGCCGCTACGAGGCGCCCGACGACTTCGGCAAGCCGGAGACCGCCTTCAACATCTGCACCTTCTGGCGCATCGACGCGCTGGCGCGGATCGGCCGCAAGACCCAGGCGCGCGAGATCTTCGAGGTGATGCTCAAGAGCCGCAACCCGCTGGGCCTGCTGTCGGAGGACACCCACCCGGTCACCGGCGAGATGTGGGGCAACTTCCCGCAGACCTATTCGATGGTGGGCATCATCAATGCCGCGGTGCGCCTGTCGGCACCGTGGGATTCGGTCATCTAGATGAGCGCCGCACGGCCGCCCGAAGGCGCGAAGGCCCCCTCGGGGGGCAGCGCAGTACACGAAGTGACAAGCGTGGGGGCCACATGAGTCGATTGGTCGTCGTTTCGAACCGGGTGGCGGACCCCCGCAAGACCGCTGCCGGCGGCCTGGCCGTGGCGCTGGCCGACGTGCTGAACAAGACCGGCGGCCTATGGTTCGGCTGGAGCGGCAAGGTGGTCGAGGCCGCGCAGGGCGGCGTCGCCGGCGAGGGCGAGATGCATACGCACCAGGCCGGCCCGGTGAAGCTGGTCACCGTCGACCTCTCGCGCGAGGACCACGACGCGTACTACGCCGGTTACTCCAACGGCGTGCTGTGGCCGGTGTTCCATTACCGGCTGGACCTGGCCGATTTCGAGGCCGGTTCCATCGCCGGCTACCGGCGCGTGAACCAGCTGTTCGCGCGCAAGCTGCTGCCGCTGCTGCAGGACGACGACATCATCTGGGTTCACGACTATCACCTGATCCCGCTGGCGGCGGAGCTGCGCGCGCTCGGCTGCGCCAACCGCATCGGCTTCTTCCTGCACATCCCGCTGCCGCCGCCGCTGATCCTGGCTGCGATCCCCGGCCACGACTGGCTGATCCGCGCGCTGTTCTCGTTCGACCTGCTCGGGTTCCAGAGCAACGCCGACCTCGGCCACTTCACCGCCTATGCGCAGGCCGAAGCCCACGCGCAGAACGTCGGCGACGGCCGCTGGCGCGCCTTCAACCGCACGGTGCAGGCCGGCGCGTTCCCGATCGGGATCGACGTCCAGGAATTCGAGGCCCTGACCCAGGCCAAGGAAGCCCGCGACATGTACGAGCGGATGAAGGACGAGTATTCGCGGCGCAAGCTGCTGGTGGGCGTCGACCGCCTCGACTACTCCAAGGGCCTGCCGCAGCGCATGCGCGCGTTCCGCGAGCTGCTCAAGACGTTTGCCGACACCCACGACAGCGCGACGTTGATCCAGATCGCCTCGCCCAGCCGCGAGGACGTCAGCGCCTACACCGACATCCTGCACGAGCTCGAAAGCCTGTGCGGCTCGATCAACGGCAACTTCGGCGAACTCGACTGGATGCCGGTGCGCTACATGCACCGCACCGTCGCCCGCGCCAAGCTGCCGGGCCTGTACCGCGTCGCCCGGGTGGCGCTGGTGACGCCGCTGCGCGACGGCATGAACCTGGTGGCCAAGGAGTTCATCGCTTCGCAGGATCCCGAAGATCCGGGCGTGCTGGTGCTGTCGCGTTTTGCCGGCGCGGCCGAACAGATGCGCGAGGCCCTGCTGGTCAACCCGTACGACACCGAAGGCACGGCGGCCGCGATCCATCTCGCGCTGATGATGCCGCTGGAGGAGCGGCGTGCCCGGTACGAAGCTCTGATGGCGACCATCCGGCGCTACGACGTGCACTGGTGGTGCGACAGCTTCCTGGAGAGCCTGGCCGAAGCCAGCGCCGAGGAAAGCGGCACGTCCTGGCTGCGGCTGTAGCAAAAGCCAACCAGGTTCGCATCCAGCGGGCCGGAGCCTGCGTATTCAGTGGCTGCAGGGGAAGTTCTCCCCTGCCTTCCACTGGAGCGACCCATGAAAAAACTGCTGCTTGCCGCCTGTATCTCGACCTCCCTGCTTGGGGCCTGCGCCACCTCCATGACCAGCCCGATGGGCACGTCGTCGGCGGCAATGCCGATGAACGCACCGATGGTCGGCGGCGCGGCGATGTATCCGAGCAAGGACATCGTCGACAACGCCGTGAATTCGAAGGACCACACCACGCTGGTCGCCGCCGTGAAAGCCGCCGGCCTGGTCGAGACGCTCAAGAGCCCCGGTCCGTTCACCGTGTTCGCGCCGACCAATGCGTCGTTCGCCGCGCTCCCCGCAGGCACCGTCGACACGCTGCTCAAGCCCGAGAACAAGGCCATGCTCGCCAGCGTGCTGACCTACCACGTGGTCCCCGGCCGCGTCGACGCCGCCGCGCTCGCGCAGCAGATCCGCGCCGGCAACGGCCGCGCCATGCTCAAGACCGCCAGCGGCGGCACGCTGGTGGCCACCATGAGCGGCTCGAACGTGCTGATCACCGATGCCAAGGGCGGCTCCGCCACCGTCACCATCGCCGACGTCTACCAGTCCAACGGCGTCATCCACGTCGTCAACAAGGTGCTGCTGCCGGGTTGAGGTTCAGCGGCGCCGGCCGGCCAGCGAGTCCAGCGCGGCCGGCAGTTCGGGATAGCGGAAGGCAAAGCCTTCGCGCTGCAACCGCGCCGGCACCACGCGCTGGCCTTCGAGCAGCAGGTCGGCCTGCTCCCCGAGCAGCAGCCGCACCGGCCAGCCCGGTGTCGGCATGAGGTTCGGACGGCGCAGCACGCCGGCCGCGATGCGGCTGAACTCGCCTTGCCGGACCGGCGTTGGCGCGGTCACGTTGTAGACCCGGTGCGCGGCGCCCGGCTCGCGCTCGAGTGCCTGCCAGGCATGGGCCAGGGCCCGCAGCAGGTCGTCGATATGCACCCATGACAGCCACTGCTGCCCGCTGCCCAGCCGGCCGCCCAGGCCCAGGCGCACCGGCAGCAGCAGCATCGGCAGGGCGCCGCCGGGCCCGAGCACCACGCCGAAGCGCAGGGTGCCGACCCGCACGCCCAGCGGCAAGGCGGCCGCGGCGGCCTGCTCCCATTGCTGGCACAGCTGCGACATGAAGATCGGCTGCGGCGGGCTGTCTTCGGCCAGCGGCGTGTCGTCGGACTGGGGCTGGACGCCGTAGTAGCCGATCGCGGAGGCGGACAGCAGGCAGCGTGGCCGGCGGCCCCGGTCGGCGATCCACGCCACGAGTTCATGGGTGGTCCCGACCCGGCTGCGCAGCAGCTCCTCGCGGCGGGCGGCGGTCCAGGGCAGGCCGAGGATGCGCGCCCCGGCCAGGTTGATCACGGCATCGATCGCTTCGCTGGCGGGGATCTCGGCCAGCGAGTGCACCGCGCGCACCTGCTCGCGCCGCAGCGCTTCGGGCAGCTGGTCGCGGCGGGTGAGCACGCTCACCCGGACGCCCTGGTCGGCCAGCGCCGGCACCAGCGCATGACCGATGAAGCCGGTGCCGCCCGTGATCAGCACATGCCCGGCACGGCCCTGCAGAAACTGGAAGGGCCGGTCCGGGGCAGTGCCGTCCGGGGACATGGCGACCTCAATCCAGCTTCACGCCCGCCGTCTTGATGATCTTGCCCCAGCGCAGCGCCTCGGCGCGCGCCATGGCCTTGAACTGCGCCGGCGTGCCGGGCAGTAGTTCCATGCCGAAGTCGGCGGCGCGCTTTTGCACGGCGGCGCTGGCCAGGGCCTTGTTCAACTCGCCGTTCAACCGCGCCACGGTGGCGTCGGGCAGGCCGGCCGGTCCCAGCAGGCCCTGGAAGGCGTAGACCTCGACGTTGGAGACGCCGGCTTCCGCCAGCGTCGGCACGTTGGGCAGCGACGGCGCGCGTTTCGCGGAGCCGATCGCCAGCACCCGCACCTTGCCCGACTGCATCACCGGCAGGCCGCCGGCGAGGTCCAGGAACATGCACGGCAGCTGGCCGCCCATCACGTCCTGCACCGCCGGCGCCATGCCGCGGTACGGAATGTGGGTGATGAAGGTGCCGGTGCGGTTCTTGAAGAGCTCCATCGCCAGGTGGTGCGGCGAGCCGTTGCCCGGCGACGCGTAATTGAGCTTGCCCGGATTGGCCCTGGCGTACTCGATGAACTCCTTGAGGGTCTTGGCCGGGAAATCCGGGTGCACCACCAGCGCCAGCGGGAAGCGGGCGATGCCGCCGATGTACGTGAAGTCCTTCTCCGGGCTGAACGGCAGCTTGGTGAACAGGTGCTCGTTGTAAGCCAGGATCGCGTTGTCGGCCGACAGCACCGTGAGGCCGTCCGGCTTCGCGCGCGCCACCAGCTCGCCGCCGATGTTGGTCGACGCGCCGGGCCGGTTGTCCACCACCACGTGCTGGCCCAGGCCCGGCCGCATCGCCTCGGCCACCGTGCGCGCCAGCACGTCGGTGCCGCCGCCGGCCGGATACGGCACGATCCAGCGGACCGGCTGGTCCGCAGCGGTCTGGGCCTGGACACCGGCGGCGGCCAGCGCTGCGCCGGCCGCGAGGAAACTTCTGCGTTTCATGTTGGAAAACTCTCTCGACTCTTGGGGGATGGAAGGCTTATCGGGCCGGGGCGACGATCTTCTGCTCGATGGCGCCGAACAGGCTCTGCCCGTCCTTGCCCTTCATCTCGATCCGGATGGTGTCGCCGAACTTCATGAACTCCGTGGACGGCTTGCCGTCCTGGATGGTTTCGATGGCGCGCTTCTCGGCGATGCAGCTGTAGCCCTTGGGCCACTCGGTTTTGCCGTTCGCGCCGGTCACGCCCTTGTTGCTGACGGTGCCGGAGCCGACGATGCTGCCGGCGCGCACGTTGCGGGTCTTGCAGATGTGGGCGATCAGCTGGCCGAAGTGGAAGGTCATCTCAGGCCCGGCTTCGCACATGCCGACCTTGCGGCCGTTCCAGGCGCTTTGCAGCGTCAGGTGCAGCCGGCCCTTGTCCCACGCGTCGCCCACTTCGTCCAGCGTGATGGCGACCGGGCCGAAGGCGGTCGCCGGCTTGCTCTGGAAGAAGCCGAAGCCCTTGGCCAGCTCGTTGGGGATCAGGTTGCGCAGCGAGACGTCGTTGGCGATCATCAGCAGCCGGATGCCGTCCAGCGCCTGTTCCGGCGTTGCCAGCATCGGCACGTCGCCGGTGACGACCGCGACCTCGGCCTCGAAGTCGATGCCGTACTCCTCCGACGGCACCACCACGTCGTCGCGCGGACCCAGGAAGTCGTCGCTGCCGCCCTGGTACATCAGCGGGTCTTCGTAGAAGGTCTTGGGCACTTCGCTGTTGCGCGCAGCCCGCACCAGCTCCACGTGGTTGATGAAGGCCGAGCCGTCGGCCCACTGGTAGGCGCGCGGCAGCGGCGCCATGCACTGCGCCGGATCGAACGGAAACGCATGGCGGGCCTTGCCGTTGTTCAGCGTCTCGTACAGGTCCTGCAGCTGCGGCGAGATGAAGCTCCAGTCGTCCAGCGCCTGCTGCAGCTTGCCGGCGATGCCGGTGGCATAGTGCGCCGTCGCCAGGTCGCGCGAGACCACCACCAGCTGGCCGTCGCGCGAGCCGTCCTTGTACGTTGCGAGCTTCATCGGATCTGTCCCCGGACCGCGAGAATGCGCTAGAGTCCCAGCACATTACGCATTGTGAAATGAATTTAACTAAACGTAATTCTAGCGGAGCCCGGCGGCCATGAAGGAGCGCGCGGGCATCCAGTCGGTCGAGGTCGGCTTCGGCTTGCTGGACGTGCTGGGCAAGGCCGCCGGGCCGCTGATGCTGCGCGACCTGGCCGCCGCCGCCGGCATGAGCGCGGCCAAGGCCCACCGCTATCTGGTCAGCTTCCAGCGGCTGGAGCTGGTGGCGCAGGACGCGATCAGCACCCGCTACGACCTCGGGCCGGCGGCGCTCAAGCTCGGGCTGGCCTCGCTGTCGCGGATCGACGCCGTCAAGCTGGCGCGCGAGCGGGTGCCGAAGATCGTGGAGCAGATCGGCGGCCACACGCTGGCGCTCGCCGTCTGGGGCAACCACGGCCCGACCATCATCCACTGGGAAGAGTCGCCGCACACCGTGACGGTGAACCTGCGGCTGGGCGACGTGATGCCGCTGCTGTCGTCGGCGACCGGGCGCTGCTTCGCGGCCTATGTCTCGCGCGAAGCGATCGCGCCGCTGCTCAAGGAGGAGATCGCGCGGGCCCAGAAGGCCGGCCGGACCGATCTGCCGTCGACCCTGACCGAAGCGCGCCAGCTGCTCGACGAGGTGCGCGAGCGCGGCGCCGCCCGGGTGGTCGACACCCTGCTGCCCGGCATCGTCGGCTTCTGCGCGCCGGTGTTCGACTCGGACGGCCACATCGTGCTGGGCATCGTGGCGGTGGGCTCGGTCGCCACCTTCGACCCCCAGTGGCAGGGCGCGGTCGACCTGCCGCTGCGCGCCGCGGCGACGCAGTTGTCCAGCGACCTGGGATGGCGGGGATGAACCTGCGGCGGCCGGTGGCCCCATGCGGCCATTCGCGCTGATCACGCTGGCGGTGCTGGCGGCGCACCTGCTGGTGCTGGGGCCGACGCTGCGGCACGTGCCGGAGCCGCCGGCCGGCCTCCAGCGACTGGTGACCCGGGTGCTTCCGCCGTCGACCGGGGAGCAGCCGGCGCCCGCTCCCGCGCCCATGCCCCTGGTGCGCGAGCCGGCGGCGCCCCCGCCACCGCAGCGGGCGCGGCCCGCGCCGGTCGCGCCGACGGCACGCAGCGTCGGCCCGCCGGCCGAATCGATCGCAGCCGCGCCGCCGGCGCCGCCCGCCCAGGCCGGCCCGCCATCGGCTTACGCCATCCCCGGCTCGGTGCGGCTGCGGTATGCCGTCACCGGCAAGTCGCGCGGCAAATCCTGGAACGTCGACGGCGAGCTGCTCTGGCGCCATGACGGCGCGCGTTACGAAGCCAGGCTGGGCGACTCGGGTCCGCGGCAGTCGTCCCGCTCCCAGCAAAGCACCGGCCAGATCGGCGCCGGGGGGCTGGCGCCATTGCGCTTTTCCGACACCGCGCGCGGCAGCGAACAGGCCACGCACTTCGAGCGCGACGCCGGCACCCTGGTCTTCAGCAACAACGCGCCGCAGCAGCCCCTGTTGCCCGGCACGCAGGACCGCCTGAGCGTGTTGCTGCAGCTGGCCGCCCTGGTGGGTGCGGACCCCGCGAAGTTTCCGCCCGGCTCGTCGATCACCGTGCCCACCGCGGGCAGGCGCGATGCCCAGCCCTGGCAGTTCAGCGTCGAGGCCGACGGCGCGCTGGACCTGCCCGGCGGCAGCGTGGCCACCCGCAAGCTGGTGCGCGAACCCCGCGGGGAGTACGACCTGCGGGTCGAACTCTGGCTTGGCACCACCATGGACTACGTTCCTGTGCGCATCCGTCTGACACAGGCCAATGGGGATTTTGTCGACCGGCAGTGGTCCTCAACCGACAGGCCCTGACCCCGCGCCTGCCTAATCTGGGAACCAGAGGAAGGGCCTGCCAGCGTTACCCCGGTCCACCTTGAAATGGGTTCAAACGTTGCCAGATAACGCGGTAAGGAAGATCCAACATGCAGATGCTTTATGACTCAGACGCCTTCGTGGTCGTGCACATGCAAGCCAATGAACCTTTGGCTGGCGAACCCACGCCCCCGATCGCCCGCCACGGCTTCGAAATCGTCGACAAGCGCTCCAACAAGGAGGTTTACCTCGACGGCTCCTGGGCCGAGGCCTTCCAGCGCCAGATCAACGCCTGGCAGCTGAACACGCCGACGCAGGAAGAAGTCGAATCCACCCTCGACGGCTACGCCGAACTGGCGCAAAACCCGCTGGTGATGCACTAGGCGCCAGGCGCCGCCTGCCGGCCATAGCGCCAGCGAAACAGCGGCCCGACCAGGATCAGCACCGCCACCAGGCGGCAGACCTGCAGGGCCGTGACCATCGGGACGCCGAGCTGCAGCACCTTCGCGGTGATGGCCATCTCGGTGATCCCGCCCGGCGCAGTCCCCAGGATCATCGTCGCCGGATGCAGCTTCGTTCCCAACGACAGCAGCGCGGCAAAGCCCGCGCTCAGCGCGATCATTCCAAGCGTCCCCAGCAACACCGACAGCAGCCAGCGCGGCGCCGTGCGGACGAACCGCGCCTCGAACCGCACGCCCAGGCTGACCCCGATCACCAGCTGCGCCAGGTTGGTCAGCCACTGCGGCAGCGCCGACAGCTCGATGCCGGCCGTGGTCAGCCCCATCGCCACCAGCAGTGCGCCCAGGAACCACGGGTTGGGCCGGCCGGTGCGCTCCATTACCAGGCAGCCCAGTCCGGTGGCCAGCGCCAGCAGCGCCAGAGCGCCCCAGTGCACCACGCGCGGCCCCGGCGGCGTCAGGTCGATGCCGTGCAGGCCGCTGAAGGTGAAGGCGAACGGAATCAGCAGGGTCACCGCCAGCAGCCGCACGCTGTGGCTGGCGGCGACCAGGTCGGTGCGCGCGCCCTCGCGCTCGGCCAGCAGGGTCATCTCGGAGGCGCCGCCGATCGAGCCGGCGAAATAGCAGGTGGCGCGCTTCTGGTGCTCGGTGCCCCCCAGCCCTGCCGCCTGGCTGCGGTACATCCACAGCCCGAAGACCCAGCCCAGCCCCAGGGCCCAGACGATGGCCAGGACGATCACCCACCACAGGCTGGCCAGCAACCCGGCCACCTGGGGCGTGAAGTACAGGCCCAGCGCGGTGCCGATGGTCCACTGCGCCACGTTGCGCAGCGGGTTCCAGCCCTGGGTCTGCACGCCCCGCATCGAGGCGGCAGCCGTCGCCACCAGCGGCCCGATCATCCACGGCAGCGGCGTGCGCAGCCAGACGCAGGCGAGGGCGGCGGCCAGTGCCAGCAGCAGGGTGCCGGCGATGCGGATCGGGGAATTCAGCGTCATGGAGCGGGCCAGCGCTTAGTATCGTTGCATGCCCGTGCGACTCGCCGCCATCAGCCTGCTGTTCCTGGCCGCCTGCGCCTCGCCGCTGGCGGTGCCCGACGTCGTGGAATCAGAGACCGCGCTGCTGCTGCTCGGCGAGCAGCACGACGAACCGGACCACCAGCAGCTGCAGCTCGAGATGGTGCGGGCGCTGGCCGGCCGCGGCGTGCTGGCGGCGCTGGCGCTGGAGATGGCCGACGCCGGCGCCAGCACCGCCGGCCTGCCGGCGCAGGCCGGCGAGGACGATGTGCGGCGCGCGCTGCGTTGGACCGAGGCCAGCTGGCCCTGGTCCGTGTACGGCCCGGCCGTCATGGCCGCCGTCGGCTCCGGCGTGCCGGTGGTCGGCGCCAACCTGCCGCGCGAGCATCTGCGCACCGCGATGGCCGATGCCAGCCTGGACCGGACGCTGCCCGGACCGGCCGTGAAAGCGCAGCAGCAGGCGATCCGCAGCGGCCATTGCGGCCTGCTGCCGGAAACCCAGATCGCCCCGATGACGCGGGTGCAGATCGCGCGCGACCGGACCATGGCCGCCACGCTCGCGGGGCTGGTGGCGCCGGGCAAGACGGTGCTGCTGATTGCCGGCGGCGGCCATGTCGACCCCGAGGTCGGCGTGCCGCAGCACCTGCCGGCGGGGCTGGCCAGCAAGTCGGTGCTGCTGCCGCGCGCGCTGACGCCGAAACGGGATTACTGCGAAGACATGCGGCGCCGCTTCCCGCCGCGGCCGGCCTCCTGATTCGCGGCGCTTGATCTACCGCAAGCGCAGTCGCGGGCGGTCCGGCGACGATGCCGCATGGCCGATTCCACCCCTTTCCAGCAGCTGCTGCAGGCCGCTGCCGCCCAGCCCGATCCGCAACGCCTGCTGTTCGTCTTCGCCGCCGCCGAACTGCCCGCCGACGCCACACCGGCGCAGCGGGAGCGCTTCGAGCAGGGCCACGGAGGCGCGCTGGAACCGCTGGCCTGCGTCGACAAGACCCCCGGGGAACTGAGCACCTTCGACGCGCTGGTGGAAGAGTCGCGGAGCGCCAGCCCGCCGTGGCAGGTGGTGTTCGTGGCCGGCCTGTCCGGCCACGACGGCCACGGGCCGTCGGACCAGGAGGTCGACGCCTCGCTCAATGCCATGGTCGACGGCGTGCGGCGCGGCGAATTCCGCGGCTGGCTGACGCTCGACGCGCAGGGCCAGCCGCTGCAGTTTTCCTGAGACCTTGCGGGACAGACCTTCAGCTCTGTCCCCAACTGATCAGAAGCTTGCGGGACAGACCTTCAGCTCTGTCCCCAACCGTTTATCTGATCCGCGGTTCGGCCAGCAGCTGTTCCGGCGTCGTGTAGTACGCCGCGGTGGCGCCCAGCCGGGCCCGGGCCTGCGCCAGCTCGTAGCGCGCCACGGTGCGCAGGTGCACCTCGTCCGGCCCGTCCATCAATTGCAGCGCCCGGCCCCAGGTCCAGAAGCCGGCCAGCGGCGTGTCGGGCGACAGTCCCATGGCGCCGAACACCTGCATCGCCCGGTCCACCACCCGGGTCTGCAGCCGCGCCGCCACCACCTTGATCGCCGCCACCTGGGCCCGCAGCCGCGCCGGCTCGACGCCGCCCTGGTCCAGCAGCCATGCGGTGTGCAGCACCAGCAGCCGGGCCTGGTCGATTTCGATCCGCGATTCGGCGATCCAGTCCTGCACGTTCGAGAAGTCGGACAGGTGCTTGCCGAACGCCTCGCGCTCCAGCGCCCGCTCGCCGGTCAGCTCCAGCGCCAGCTCGCACTGGCCGATGGTGCGCATGCAGTGGTGCACCCGGCCCGGACCGAGCCGGGCCTGCGCCATCGCGAAGCCCTCGCCCCAGGCGCCCAGCAGGTTGGCGGCCGGCACCCGGACGTCGCGCAGCAGGATCTCGCAGTGGCCTTCCGGCGCCAGGTGGTGAACCACGCTGATATTGCGCAGCACGGTGACGCCCGCGGTCGGCAGCGGCACCAGGACCATGCTGTGGCGGTGGTGCGCGTTGTCGTCGCCGCCGCCGTCGTCGTCGTTGCGGCACATCACGATCAGCAGCTTGCAGTGGGGATGGGCGGCGCCGGTGATGAACCACTTGCGGCCATTGAGCACCAGCTGGTCGCCACCCCGCCGCACCGTGGTCTGCAGGTTGGTCGGGTCCGACGATGCGACGTCCGGCTCGGACATGGCGAAGGCCGACCGGATCCGCCCCTCCAGCAGCGGCAGCAGCCATTGCGCGTGCTGCTGCGGCGTCGCGAACAGGTGCAGCAGCTCCATGTTGCCGGTGTCGGGCGCGCTGCAGTTGAAGACCTCGGCCGCCCACGGCAGCCGGCCCATGGCTTCGGCCAGCGGCGCGTAATCGAGGTGGGCCAGCGCGGTGCCGGGCTCGTCGGCGCGCAGCGAGGGCAGGAACAGGTTCCACAGGCCCTCCTCGCGGGCCAGCGCCTTGAGGTCGTCCAGGAACGGCGGCGGATAGACGCCCTCCTGCACCGAGCGGTGCCAGGCCGCGTTGTACGGCAGCAGGTAGCGCTGCATGAACGCATCCAGCTGCTGCAGCAGGGCCTGGGCCCGGACGGAGCGCGAAAAGTCCATCACCGGCCTCCCGCCGGGCCGCCCCAAGGCAGGCCTGCCCCCTCGGGGGGCAGCGAATACACGAAGTGATGAGCGTGGGGGTCCATCACCATCATCCCGCTTCGCGCCGGTGCGCCATTTCGCGGCCCATCGCCTGCACCGTCTCGGGGTCCAGCAGCGCCACCGCGGCGGGATAGACCACCTGTTCCTCGGCCGCGATGTGTTCGGCGTACAGGCCCGAGAAGGCATCGAGCGCGACCTCGTCGGCGGCGCTCAGGGCATGGGCGCGGCCTTCCGCGACCGCAGCCAGCACCCGCCGCGCCAGCACCCAGCGCGCCTCCATCTGCAGGTGGTCCTGCTGCAGGCGCCCCACCAGGTCGAGCGTCGCCGGGTCGCCCTGGGCGACCAGCGGCGGGAACACGTGCAGCTCCTCGTCCTGGTGGTGCTGCGGCGCGGCCATCTCGAAATAGCGCAGCACGTCGCGCGCGGCATCGCGCGCCTGGTCGTCGGCGCCATGCGCGCGCAGGTGCTCGCGCAGCCGCTGCAGCAGGGCCAGCATGCGCTGCATCCGCTCGTGGCAGGCATGCAGCATCTCGAACGGCTGCTCGAAGCTGGCCGCGGGGGAAGAAATCAGGGAATCGATCCGCACGGTCTGGGTCATGACGGCACCTCCAGTTCGCTCACATAGTGCGCCAATGCCGGACGCGCGCGGCGCGGCCGGCGCGATGCCGCCGTGCCGATGCTGAGAAAGCACAGCGCCTGTTCCTCCCCCCGCAGCGAGAACAGCCGGCGCAGGCCGTCCGACTGCAGCGCCTTGCCGCTGGTCAGGGCCGAGCCGAAGCCCAGCGCCGTCGCCATCAGCAGCATGTTCTGCAGCGCGCAGCCGGCGGACACCAGCCTTTCAGCGGCGAGGATCTCCGGCGCGTCGCCGCCCAGGTCGGCGATCGCCAGCAGCAGCACCGGGGCGCGGAAGGCCTTCTCGCGGGCCTGGCCGCACTGGTCGGCGCTGGCCGCCGGATCGCGCTCCAGCAGCGACTGCTCGA
>CALRYV010000030.1:0-72156 GCA_943372495.1 Ramlibacter sp. 2FC
CCGCCGGCAGCTGACCCTGCGGGCCTCCCGGACGGCGGGGCGCGCCTAGAATGCCCGCATGATCTCCCGCGAACCCACCATCGAACGCCTCGCCACCGCCCGGAAGCTGCTGCTCGAGCCCTTCGGCCTGAACGAATCCCACCTGTCGCGCGCGCTGGCCGAAATCACGGCGCACAAGGTCGACGACGCCGACCTCTACTTCCAGTACACCCGCAGCGAAGGCTGGAGCCTGGAAGAGGGCATCGTGAAGACCGGCAGCTTCAGCATCGACCAGGGCGTCGGCGTGCGGGCGGTCAGCGGCGAGAAGACCGCTTTTGCCTACTCGGACGACATCTCGGAAGCCTCGCTGCTCGATGCAGCGCGCACAGTTCGCTCGATCTCCTCGACGACCCGCTCGGGCCGCGCCAAGGTCAGCGTGCGCAAGGTGGCGCCGGGCCGCTCGCTGTACAACGGCATCGACCCCATCAGCACGCTCGACAGCACCGCCAAGGTCAGGCTGCTGGAGCAGGCCGAACAGCTGGCGCGCAAGAAGGATCCCCGCGTGAAGCAGGTGATGGCGGGCCTGGCCAGCGAGTGGGACGTGGTGATGGTGGCGCGCGCCGACGGCACGCTGGCCGCCGACGTCCGGCCGCTGGTGCGGCTGTCGGTCACGGTGATCGCCGAACAGAACGGGCGCCGCGAGATGGGCTCGGGCGGTGGCGGCGGCCGCTTCGGCCTGGCCTATTTCGACGACGCGCAGATCGAGAGCTACGTCAACGACGCCGTCAAGGCCGCGATCACCAACCTCGATTCGCGCCCGGCTCCGGCCGGCGAGATGACCGTGGTGCTCGGCCCGGGCTGGCCCGGCATCCTGCTGCACGAGGCGATCGGCCACGGCCTGGAAGGCGACTTCAACCGCAAGGGCTCCAGCGCGTTCTCCGGCCGGATCGGCAAGCGCGTCGCCGCCAAGGGCGTGACGGTGCTGGACGACGGGACCATCGCGGACCGGCGCGGCTCGCTGAACGTCGACGACGAGGGCAACGCCAGCCAGCGCAACGTGCTGATCGAGGACGGCATCCTGCGCGGCTACATCCAGGATTCGCTCAACGCCCGCCTGATGGGCGTGAAGCCGACCGGCAACGGCCGGCGCGAGAGCTACGCCCACGTGCCGATGCCGCGCATGACCAACACCTACATGCTCGGTGGCGGCGTGCCGCCCGAGGAGATCGTCGCCAGCATCAAGAAGGGCCTGTATGCCACC
This sequence comes from Ramlibacter sp. 2FC, assembly GCA_943372495.1. GTDB lineage: Bacteria > Pseudomonadota > Gammaproteobacteria > Burkholderiales > Burkholderiaceae_C > Ramlibacter. Next base: position 1,241 of record CALRYV010000030.1, read on the forward strand.
AACTTCGGCGGCGGCCAGGTCGACATCACGTCCGGCAAGTTCGTGTTCTCCGCCAGCGAGGCGTTCTGGGTCGAGAACGGCAAGATCCAGTACCCGGTCAAGGGCGCGACCATCGTCGGCAACGGCCCGGATGCGCTGACCCGCGTCACCATGATCGGCAACGACATGAAGCTCGACACCGGCGTCGGCACCTGCGGCAAGGAAGGCCAGAGCGTTCCGGTCGGTGTCGGCCAGCCGACGCTGCGCATCGACGGGCTGACGGTGGGCGGCACCGCCTGACGACACCATGCCGCCCAGCTCCCGACTGCCCACCGACCCGTCGACCCAGCGCCCGAGCAGCGGCAACTTCGGCCAGCTGAGCAGCTTCCTGCGCGGCTCGGTCGCCGACGAGGAGAGCCGGCGCGTCAGCGAGAGCATGTCGGCGCTGGCCGGCCAGGTCGAAACAACCATCGGCACCCTGCGGCAGGACAGGGCCCGCACCACCATCGCCCCGATGCTGGTGGACCTGCTCACCGTGCTGCGGGCCCACCGCCACATGGTGGTCGGCCTGGGCCTGCCCTGGCGCGGCCTGTACGAATACGCCAGCTACCTGCAGGCGCTCAATCACCTGCGGGTGCTGATCGGCCAGTGGTTGCTGGAAGGCGGCCCGCGCAGCACCGAGCTGCTGCTCAACGCCGAGGATTTCGAGCTGGTGGCTTGGCGCACGCTGGCCGACGGGATGCTGCTGATCGATGTCTACGAGCAATGGGTCCAGCGCGAGCAGCAGGAGCAGCAGCAGAGCGAGTCGGGCCTGGCCGCGTTGTCCGAGCCGCACGTCCAGCGCGCGATCCAGTGGTGGAAGAAGCTGCGGCTGTGATACATTGATTCCCATGCGTGCGACCCGCTCTTATTTTTTTGGCTACTTTTGGTTCTCCACCCCCGGCGGTAGAGAGATCTGAGCGTACCTGCAACCCACGCACCGAACTCCCCCAAACCGCCGGCAACCCCGGCGGTTTTTTTTTGCCTCTTCGCCTTTGCCTCGCATCTCAACCCGTAGGAGCCCCGTGATGAACGATCAGTCCACCGCCGCCAGTCCCTGGCAAGCGCATCCCGTCGACAAGACCAGCGAAACCGACGACGAACGCATCAAGGACATCACCGTGCTCCCGCCTCCCGAACACCTGATCCGCTTCTTCCCGATCCGCGGCACCGCGGTGGAACACCTGATCACCGCCACCCGCAGGAACATCCACAACATCATGGACGGCAGCGACGACCGGCTGCTGGTGGTGATCGGCCCCTGTTCCATCCACGATCCGGTCGCCGCCCTCGACTACGCCCGCAAGCTCAAGGAAGTGCGGGCCAGGCACCAGGACACGCTGGAAATCGTGATGCGGGTCTACTTCGAGAAGCCGCGCACCACCGTGGGCTGGAAGGGCCTGATCAACGACCCCTACCTCGACGAGAGCTTCCGGATCGATGAAGGGTTGAGGATCGCGCGCCAGCTGCTGATCGAGATCAACCGGCTGGGCCTGCCGGCGGGCAGCGAATTCCTGGACGTCATCTCGCCCCAGTACATCGGCGACCTGATCTCCTGGGGCGCGATCGGCGCGCGCACCACCGAGAGCCAGGTGCACCGGGAGCTGGCTTCGGGGCTGTCGGCGCCGATCGGGTTCAAGAACGGCACCGACGGCAACATCCGGATCGCCACCGACGCGATCCAGGCCGCGGCGCGCGGCCACCATTTCCTGTCGGTCCACAAGAACGGCCAGGTGGCGATCGTCCAGACCAACGGCAACAAGGACTGCCACGTGATCCTGCGTGGCGGCAAGGCGCCCAACTACGACGGCGCCAGCGTCGCGGCCGCCTGCAAGGACCTGGTCGCGGCGGGCCTGCCGCCCCGGTTGATGGTCGATTGCAGCCATGCCAACAGCAGCAAGCAGCACGAGAAACAGCTGGAAGTGACGCGCGACATCGCGGCCCAGATTGCCGGCGGCTCGCGCAGCATCTTCGGGGTGATGATCGAAAGCCACCTGAACCCGGGCGCCCAGAAGTTCACGCCTGGCAAGGACCTGGCCGGCGGCCTGGAATACGGCAAAAGCATTACCGACGCCTGCCTGGGCTGGCCCGATTCGCTCGAGGCACTGGATGTGCTGTCCGGGGCGATTCGTGGCAGACGCACCAAAACGAGCTGAAATGCGATCTTTTGAATTTACAAATAGTAACTCTTAGATTACATTTGTTGCTAATTCCTGTGGGCAGGACCTCCCTGTGAAGGACGCAACATGTCGCTTGAACTCCCGGTACTACGCCTCGGCCTGGCGGGCTTCGCCGCCCAGCAGGTCGCCGAGCTCGACGCCATGCTGCGTCGCTCGGCGCCCGGCCGGCATGTCTGGCAGATCGGCCACTTCAGCGACGCCGATGCGTGGTGGCTCAACGGCGCCAGGACCCAGCGCATGGGCGACGCCACGATCCGGATCCTGCCGGCCATCCCGACCGAGCGTTCGCTCCAGCTGAACATCCCGGAAGTGGATCGGCCGATCGGCTTCGCCGAGCCGCTGTCCTTCACGCCCTCCCAGCCGGGCTACACCTTCGTGCCCGAGTCCGTCAGCAGCATCAATGCCATCCTGGAGCGGTTCGAAGGCTGGCTGCAGCCGGTCGCGGCCCAGTTTTCACTGGCGGCGCGGATCATCGAGCAGGAGAGCGTGCTGGGCACGGGCATGTACCACGTCATGTCGAACGGGCACCTGCTGGCGGCGGTGGACATGAAGGGCGACATCGGCGTCATTCCCAGCGCCGGCCCGGCGGACTTCGAGGACGCGATGTGGGTGCGCCAGCCGGCGCCCACCGGGATTGCGGATTCCTTCGTCCGCACGACGCTGTCCGAGCTGATGTGGCAGTACGCCGTGCGCACGTCGCGCGACGTGCTGCCCCGGCGCTACCGCGCCGGGATCATGTATTTCCGGCGTCCGCCGCGGCTGCCCCAGCGGTTGATGTCGGATGCGCACATGCTGCTGATGCGTGAACTGTCCATTGCCGCTGGCACGTTCGCCGACCTGCAGCAGCGCACCGGCATGGCCGCGGCGCCGATGGCCAAGGCACTGGCCGCCCTCTACCTGGTGGGCACGATCACCTCCAACCCCAAGCGCGCCACCGTCACGCGGACGGCCTCGAGCCCCGAGGACAACGAAGCGAGCCAGGGCCTGCAGTACAGCGTCGCTCCCTCCGGCCTGGACGGCGAAACGGTGCCGTCCACGCAGCCCGGCATGCGCCACGGTCCGGCCGACTTCACCCTGCCCATGCCGCTGCTGCGTCGTTACTGACGCCGTTCGCCCAGCGCTGCCAGCAGGCGCGCATGGACGCCGCCGAAGCCCCCATTGCTCATGCACAGGACGTGGTCCCCGGGCCGCGCCGTCCGCAGGACCTGCTGCAGCAGTTCGTCGATCGACCCGGCGACCGCTGCGCGCTCGCCCATGGCCGCCAGCGGTTCGCGCGGGTCCCAGCCCAGTCCGCCGCTGTGGCAGAACGCCAGGTCGGCCTGCTCGAGACTCCACGGCAACTGCGACTTCATCGTCCCCAGCTTCATCGTGTTGCTGCGCGGCTCGAACACCGCCAGGATCCGCTGCGCGCCGATCTTGCGGCGCAGGCCGTCGATCGTGGTCCGGATCGCGCTCGGGTGGTGGGCGAAATCGTCGTAGACCGTGACGCCGTTGACCACGCCGAGGGTTTCCATCCGCCGCTTGGCGTTGCGGAACTCGCGCAGCGCGGCGCAACTGGCCTGCGGCGCCACCCCCACATGTTGGGCGGCGGCGATCGCGGCGAGCGCATTGAGCTGGTTGTGCACGCCGCTGAGTTCCCATTGCACCGTGCCCACCGGCCGGCCGCGTTCCAGCACCTCGAACGCATCCGCCTCGCCCTGGGCGGTGAAGTCGCTCACCGCCGCGCCGAAGCTGCGCACCTCGCTCCAGCAGCCCTGGTGCAGCACGCGGGCCAGGCTTTCTTCCAGCCCGTTCACCACCACGCGGCCGGTCGCCGGAACGATCCGCACCAGGTGGTGGAACTGGCGCTCGATCGCGGCCAGGTCGTCGAAGATGTCGGCGTGGTCGAACTCCAGGTTGTTCAGCACCGCCGTCCGCGGCCGGTAGTGCACGAACTTGCTGCGTTTGTCGAAGAAGGCCGTGTCGTACTCGTCGGCCTCGATCACGAAGGCACAGCCGGCGCCGGTGCGCGCCGAGATGCCGAAGTTGAGCGGCACCCCGCCGACCAGGAAGCCGGGCTGCTGGCCGGCGTGCTCCAGGATCCAGGCCAGCATCGAGGTGGTCGTGGTCTTGCCGTGGGTGCCGGCCACGGCCAGCACGTGGCGTCCGGACAGCAGGTTTTCCGCCAGCCACTGCGGGCCGCTGGTGTAGCGTTCGCCCGCATCCAGGATGGCCTCCATCAGCGGATAGCGGGCCTGGCCGTCGGGATTGCGGGCGCGCGAGACGACGTTGCCGATCACCCACACGTCCGGCTTGAATGCCATCTGCTCGGCGCCGTAGCCCTCGACCAGGTCGATGCCCAGGGCCCGCAACTGGTCGCTCATCGGCGGATAGACGCCGGTGTCGCAACCCGTGACCTTGTGTCCCGCTTCCCTCGCCAGCGCGGCCACGCCCCCCATGAACGTGCCGCAGATCCCCAGAATATGAATGTGCATGGGCGCGGATTATCCGTGCCCGGCGAAGCGCTCCCGTAACTTCATCTTCCAGAACTTGCCCGTGGAGGTGCGGGGGACGGCGTCGATGAATTCGTAGCGGTCCGGCAGCTGCCACTTCGCGAAGCTGTGCTGCAGGAGGTGGGCATTGAACTCGTCCGGCGTCGCCGCCTGCCCCGGCTTGAGCACCACGCAGGCCAACGGCCGTTCGCTCCACTTCACGTCGGGAATCGCGATCACCGCGGCTTCGGCGACGGCAGGGTGCGCCATCAGCGCGTTCTCCAGGTCGACCGAGCTGATCCACTCGCCGCCGGACTTGATCAGGTCCTTGGTCCGGTCGGTGATCCGGACGAAGCCGAGGCGGTCGACCGACGCCACGTCGCCGGTGCGCAGCCAGCCGTCGGTGGTGAACTTCTGGGCATCCGGTGGCACCCGGTGATAGCTTCCAGTGATGAAGGGACCGCGGACCTGGATCTCGCCGACGCTCTGCCCGTCCCAGGGCTGGTCGTCGCCAGCGTCGCCGCGCACGCGCAGGTCCACCAGCGGCACCGGCACGCCCGCCAGCGCCGCGCGCCGGTACTTCTCATCGGGGCTGGCGCCCTGCAACTCGGCGCGCGGGTAGGAGATGGTGCACACCGGCGAGGTCTCGGTCATGCCCCAACCCTGCAGGATCCAGATGCCGTGCCGGTCGAAGGCGCGGATCAGCGCCTCCGGCACCGCAGCGCCGCCCACCAGGGAGCGCATGCCACGGGGCAGCTTCCAGCGGCCGTGGTTGGGCGAGCCCTCGGCCTGGGCGGCGTCGAAGGCCTGGATCAGGCCCATCCAGATGGTCGGCACGCCCAGCGACAGCGTCGGCGGCTCCAGCTGCATCAGGTCCAGCAGGTCGTCGGGATGCAGGTGCGGTCCGGGGAACACCAGCTTGACGCCCATCATCACGGCGCCGTACGGCATGCCCCAGCTGTTGGCATGGAACATCGGCGTCACCGGCAGCACCACGTCGGTGCCGCGCAGGCCCCAGAAGTCGCCCAGGCTCGCCACCAGGGTGTGCAGGACGGTGGAGCGGTGGGAATAGACCACGCCCTTGGGCCGGCCCGTGGTGCCCGACGTGTAGCACATGGCCACCGGGTCGTTCTCCTCGTGCGGCGCGTACTGGAAGCCGTCCGGATCGGCGCCGGCCAGCAGCTGCTCGTAGTCGACGAACTCCGGCAGCACCGGCGCCCCCGAAAACGGGAACACGATCACTCGCTCGAACCGGTGCAGCGCGGCAAACTGCCGGTACAGGGGCAGCAGCACATCGTCGACGACCAGGAAGCGGTCCTGCGCGTCGCCGGCGATCCAGCCGATTTCATCGGGCGACAGCCGCAGGTTCAGGGTGTGCATCACGCCGCCCGCGGCTGGAATGCCGAAGTAGCACTCCAGGTGGGCATGGTGGTTCCAGCACAGCGTCGCGACCCGGTCGCCCTTGGTCAGCCCCAACTGCTGCAGCGCGCTGGCCAGGGCCCGCGTGCGCCGGTGGTACTGGCCGAAACTGTGGCGGCGCAGGCTCTTGTCCGGCAGCCGGGAGACGATCTCGTTGCCCGCGAACAGCCGGCCGGCGCGCTCGAGCAGGTGATTGAGCGACAGCGGGACGTCCATCATCGTGCTTTGCATGCGGTCTCCTGGTTGCCTGGGCACTTTACGTCCGGTGCTGCCGCGATCCCGGCAGAATCTTCCCTGATGGACAACCTGAAATCGGAGATTGCAGCGACGGCTGCGCGGATGGTGGTGGAGGAGGGCCTCGAGTACGGGCCCGCCAAGCGGCGCGCCGTGCGCCAGCTGGGGCTGCCCACCCGCACAGCGCTGCCGGACAACGACCTGGTCGAGGACTCGGTGCGCGAGTACATCGAGCTGTTCTGCGCCGACACCCAGCCGGCGGAACTGGAGGCCCTGCGCCGGCTCGCGGTGACCTGGATGGACCGGATGGCGCACTTCCGCCCCTACCTGGGTGGCGCCGTCTGGCACGGCACCGCGACCCGCCTGTCCGACATCTACCTGCAGCTGTTTTGCGACGACCCCAAGTCGGCCGAGATCGCACTGATCGACCACAACGTCGATTACGAGGCGCGCACCGTCACCGGCTTCAACGGCGAGTCGGTGGAGGCCCTGAGCCTGTCCAGCCTGAGCCCGGAGCTGGGCGAGCCGATCGGCGTGCACCTGCTGATCTACGACCATGACGACGTCCGCGGCGCGCTGCGGCCGGACGCGAAAGGCAGGTCGCCGCGCGGGGACATCGCTGCGGTGCGCGCCTTGCTGGGACAATAGCCCGATGGAATCCATCGCTACCGCCACCCCTGCCGGCCCCGCCCCGGCCAGCCGTCGCCGCTTCCTGTATGGCGGGGCGGCGGTGGCGGCGGCCGCGGCAGGCGCCGGGCTGGCCTGGTGGCACTACACGCCGGAGCAGGCGTCCTCGGACGCCCTCGTCACGCTCTGGGCCTCCAGTTTCGAGACGCCGCAAGGCGCGCCCCTGGTCATGGACAGTTTTCGCGGCAAGCCCTTGCTGGTCAATTTCTGGGCCACCTGGTGCCCGCCCTGTATCGAGGAATTGCCCATGATCGATTCCTTCTATCGACAACACGCTGCCAAAAGCTGGCAAGTCCTCGGGCTTGCGATCGACCAGCCCAGCGCCGTGCGGACCTTCCTGGCCCGCACGCCGGTCACTTTCCCGGTCGGAATGGCGGGTCTCGGAGGCACGGAACTGGGCAAGGCCCTGGGCAATGCCAGCGGCGGATTGCCGTTCACGGTGGTCGTGTCGGCCGGCGGCGAACTGCTGCACCGTAAAATGGGCCGCTTGACGCCCGCCGACCTGGCCGCCTGGTCGAAGGCGTCATAGCCGCTTCCGGGGGCTGTGGGCGATCGCTCCGCGGCCTGGCATCAATAAATAAAATCATGAGAAATAGCGGAAGAAACGAAAAGTAAGCGTGAATTGGAGTAAATTCGCGTTCCTTTTGTTGCATCCGCTGGAGAGCACATGGATTTGCGCAAGCTGAAGACGTTGATCGACCTGGTTTCCGAGTCCAACGTCTCCGAACTGGAAATCACCGAAGCCGAGGGCAAGGTGCGGATCGTCAAGGGCGTGGTCGGCGGGCATGCGATGCCGATGCAGGCGTTTGCCGCGCCGCCCATCGCTGCCGCACCCGCGCCGGCGCCCGTCGTGGCCGTCCCGGCCGCGCCCGAGGCGCCTGCCGGCCACATCGTCAAGTCGCCGATGGTGGGGACTTTCTACCGCTCCTCCAGTCCCGGAGCCAGGCCGTTCATCGAGATCGGCAGCCCGGTCAAGGAAGGCGAGACCATCTGCATCATCGAGGCCATGAAGATCCTCAACGAGATCGAGGCCGACAAGACCGGCACCGTCACCCAGATCCTGTGCCAGAACGGCCAGGCCGTGGAGTACGGCCAGGCACTGGTCGTGATCGAGTAAGCCAGGCCCATGTTCAAGAAAATCCTGGTTGCCAACCGCGGCGAGATTGCCCTGAGGATCCAGCGGGCCTGCCGCGAACTCGGTGTCAAAGCCGTGATGGTGTATTCGGAGGCCGACCGCGACGCCAAGTACGTCAAGCTGGCCGAAGAGGCCGTCTGCATCGGCCCGGCGCCTTCGCCCCTGAGTTACCTGAACATGCCGGCCATCATCTCGGCCGCCGAGGTGACCGACGCCGAAGCGATCCACCCCGGTTACGGCTTCCTCTCCGAGAACGCCGACTTCGCCGAACGGGTCGAGAAGAGCGGGTTCCAGTTCATCGGCCCGACCCCCGAGTCGATCCGCATCATGGGCGACAAGGTCTCGGCCAAGCAGGCCATGATCAAGGCCGGCGTGCCGTGCGTGCCCGGCTCCGAAGGCGAACTGCCGGACGACCCGGTCCAGATCCGGCGCATCGCCAAGTCGGTCGGCTACCCGGTCATCATCAAGGCGGCCGGCGGCGGCGGCGGCCGCGGCATGCGGGTGGTCCACACCGAGGCGGCGCTGATCAACGCGGTGGCGATGACCAAGGCGGAAGCCGGCGCGGCCTTCGGCAATCCCGCGGTCTACATGGAGAAATTCCTGCAGAACCCGCGCCACGTCGAGATCCAGATCCTGTGCGACAAGCACAAGAACGGCGTCTACCTGGGCGAGCGCGACTGCTCCATGCAGCGCCGCCACCAGAAGGTGATCGAGGAGGCGCCGGCGCCGGGCATCGCCCGCAAGGCGATCGAGAAGATCGGCGAGCGCTGCGTGGCCGCCTGCAAGAAGATCGGCTACCGCGGCGCCGGCACCTTCGAGTTCCTGTACGAGGACGGCGAGTTCTACTTCATCGAGATGAACACGCGGGTCCAGGTGGAGCATCCGGTGACCGAACTGATCACCGGGGTCGACATCGTCAAGACCCAGATCATGGTCGCCGCCGGCGAGAAGCTGCCCTTCGCCCAGCGCGACATCGTGCTGCGCGGCCATGCGATCGAATGCCGGGTGAACGCCGAGGACCCGTACAAGTTCGTGCCGTCGCCGGGCCGCATCACCACGTGGCACGCCCCGGGCGGCCCCGGCGTGCGCGTCGACTCCCACATCTACACCAACTACTTCGTGCCGCCGAACTACGACTCGATGATCGGCAAGATCATCGTGCACGGCGACACCCGCGAGCAGGCGCTGGCGCGGATGCGCACGGCGCTGCTGGAGACGGTGATCGAGGGCATCAACACCAACATCCCCCTGCACCGGGAACTGATGGTGGACGCCAAGTTCATGGCCGGCGGCACCAACATCCACTACCTCGAAGAGTGGCTGTCGCGGCACAAGGCGCTGAAGGCCTGAGCGGCATGTTCGAGCTGCGCCTGCTGGCCCCCGAGGACCGGGTCGAAGCCCTGTCCGATGCGCTGGAAGCGCTCGACGCGCTGAGCGTGTCGGTGGAGGACGCCGACGCCCAGACCGACTCCGAGCAGGCGCTGTTCGGCGAGCCGGGCATGCCGCCGCCGCGCGGCGGCTGGAACCGCTCCCGCGTCATCGCGCTGTTCCCCACCGACGCCGCCGCCCGCGAGGCGGGCACGCTGCTGTCAGCCCAGGATTTCTTCGAGGGTTGCGAGGTCGCGGGCATCGACGAAGTACCGGAACAGGACTGGGTGCGCCTGACCCAGTCGCAGTTCGCGCCGGTCGAGATCACACCCGAGTTCTGGATCGTCCCCACCTGGCATGAGCCGCCGGCCCAGGCCCGCCGCGTGATCCGGCTCGACCCGGGGCTGGCGTTCGGCACCGGCACCCATCCGACCACCCGCATGTGCCTGCGCTGGATCGCCCACAATCCGCCGGCGGGCCAGCGCGTGCTCGATTACGGTTGCGGCTCCGGCATCCTGGCGATCGGCGCCGCCAAGTTCGGCGCGACCGACATCGACGCCGTCGACATCGACGAAGCGGCGGTGCGCGCGACCGATGCCAATGCGCAGGCCAACGACGCGCTGCTCCATGCCGGCCTGCCGGACCGGGCCCAGGGCCGGTACCAGACGGTGCTGGCCAACATCCTGGCCTCGCCGCTCAAGGTGCTGGCGCCGCTGCTGTGCGCCCACGTGGCCCCGGGCGGCGCGCTGGTGCTGGCCGGCATCCTGGAGCGGCAGACCGACGAACTGAAGCAGGCCTACGCGCCTTACGCCGCGCTCGACGTCGCCGACACCGAGGACGGCTGGGTGCTGATGACGGCGCGGCTCTGAGATGGCCCCCACGCTTGTCACTTCGTGTACTGCGCTGCCCCCCGAGGGGGCTTCAGTGCCCTTGGCGCGCCCCGGCGGGCTCTGAGCCCCCGACGCCCGTTCGCGGCCGATACAATCGGCCGCTCATGAGCCTGATCACCCGGTGCCCCGCTTGCGGGACGATGTTCAAAGTCGTTCCCGACCAACTCCGGATTTCGGAAGGCTGGGTGCGATGCGGGCAGTGCGCCGAGATCTTCGACGCCACCGCCAACCTGCAAGAACCCGAACTCGCCGAGCCGCTGGTCGCTGCGCCGCCGCCGCCACCACCACCACCACCACCAGCCGTGATCGATCCACCCGCTGCGAGCGAGCCGGTTGTCGCCGCGCCGGAGGCCCCCGACAGCATCGGCGCGCCGCCGCTCTATCCGTGGTTTCCCTCCGAGGTGATCGATTCGCAGTTGCCGCGCGAGTCGCGGCCCGAGGACGAGGAGCCCGATCTCGACAGCGTTTCGTTCGTGCGCCACGCGCGGCGCAAGGCGATGTGGCGGCGGCCGCTGGTGCGGGTGCTGCTGGTGCTGGCCATGCTGCTGCTCGCGGGCTTGCTCGCGCTCCAGTACGCGGTGCAGGAACGCGACCAGCTGGCCGCGGCGCGGCCGGCCCTGCGGCCGTGGCTGCAGGCGCTGTGCGGCCCGCTGCGCTGCGAGGTGCAGCCGCCGCGCCAGATCGACGCCATCGTGGTCGACAGTTCGTCCTTCAGCCGGCTGCGCAACGACACCTTCCGCCTGAGTTTCAGCCTGCGCAACCTGGCGCCGATCCAGGTCGCGATGCCGTCGGTCGAGCTCACGCTCACCGACTCGCAGGACCAGCCGGTGATCCGCAGCGTGCTGGCGCCGGGCGCCATCGGCGCCGCGGAAACCCTGCCGGCGGCCGGCGAATCGAGCAGCTCGGTCACCGTGTCCGTCGCCTCCAACGGCAGCAGCGCCCGCGTCGCGGGCTACCGCCTGCTGGCCTTCTACCCCTGACCCATCTACCCCGAGGTTCTTTCCCCATGGCAGCAGTGATTTGTGGTTCTCTCGCCTTCGACACCATCATGACGTTCGAGGGCCGCTTCGCGGAGCAGATCCTGCCCGACCAGCTTCACATCCTCAACGTGTCGTTCCTGGTGCCGGCGCTGCGGCGCGATTTCGGCGGTTGCGCGGGCAACATCGCCTACAGCCTGAAGCTGTTGGGCGGCCGGCCGCTGCCGATGGCCACGCTCGGCACCGACGGCGCCGATTACCTCGAGCGGCTCAAGGGCCAGGGCATCAGCACCGAGTTCGTCAGCCAGGTGCAGGACACCTACACGGCGCAGGCGATGATCATGACCGACCGTGACAACAACCAGATCACGGCGTTCCATCCCGGCGCGATGACGCAGGCGCACCGCACCAAGATCGCGGCGCGCAGCGACATCCGGCTGGGCATCATTTCTCCCGACGGCCGCGACGCGATGCTGCAGCACGCCGCGCAGTTCAGGGCCGCCGACATCCCCTTCGTGTTCGACCCCGGCCAGGGCCTGCCGATGTTCGACGGCACCGAACTGGCGGCCTTCATCGACCAGGCCACCTGGGTCACTGTCAACGACTACGAAGGCAAGATGCTGTGCGACCGCACGGGGCTGTCGAACGCCGAGATCTCGAAGCGGGTGCAGGGCCTGGTGGTGACGCTGGGCGCCGAAGGCTGCGAGGTCTGGGTCGGGGGCGAGAAGACAGTGGTGCCGCCGGTGAAGGCCAAGGAAGTCGTCGACCCCACCGGGTGCGGCGACGCCTGGCGTGGCGCGCTGCTGTACGGCCTCGAGCAGGGCTGGGACCTGTGCAAGTGCGCGGCGCTGGGCAACCAGGTCGGCGCCTTGAAGATCGCCAGCCGCGGCCCGCAGAACTACGAGCTGGGCACGCTGAAATTCTGAAACTTGCGAGACAGACCTTCAGCTCTGTCCCCAACTTTTTAGGGACGCCTACCCCCGCGCCAGCGTGACGCCGCCATCGACCACGATGGTCTGGCCGACCACGTAGTCGCCGGCGCGTGACGCCAGGTAGATCGCCACGCCGGCCATGTCCTCGTCGACGCCGATGCGGCCGGCCGGAATGCGGCGCGCGGTCTCCTCGGCATGGTCGCGCGCCACCTTGTTCATCTCCGACGCAAAGGCGCCGGGCGCGATGCCGCTGACCACGATGTTGTCCTGCACCAGCCGCAGCGACATCCGCTTGATCAGGTGGATCAGGCCGGCCTTGCTCGCGGCATAGGAGTAGGTTTCCTGCGGATTCACCGACACGCCATCGATCGACGCCACGTTGATCACCTTGGCCGGCCGCAGCCTGGCAGCGGCCTTGAGCTGCTCGTGCAGGGCCTGGGTCAGGAAGAAGGGCGACTTCAGGTTCAGGTCCATCACCTTGTCCCAGCCCTTTTCCGGGAAGGTGTCGAACGATTCGCCCCATGCCGCGCCGGCGTTGTTCACCAGGATGTCCAGCGCCGGTTCGCGCGCGGCGAAGGCAGCCGCCAGGCCTTGGGCGCCGGCGACCGTCGACACATCCGCCGGCAGCGAAAAGCAGGGCCCCAGCGCCGACAGCTCGCGGGCGGTCTGGTCGCAGGCATCGGCCTTGCGCGAGGAGATGTAGACCTTGGCGCCCTGGGTCAGGAGGCCGGTGGCGATCATGCGGCCGATGCCGCGCGAGCCGCCGGTGACGAGCGCGGTGCGGCCCTGCAGCGAGAAGAGGTCGTTCATGGTGGCTCCCGGGAATGAGCCCATGAGGGTAGCGCCGTGACGCGCATTGGCAATCACCTGCATGACAGCTGCGCGCCGAGCGCCTAACATCCCGGCGATCTCACCACCGAAAAAGTCGCCATCATGGAATTCAATCGCAGCCGCCGTCTCTTCACTTTCTCCGGCGGGGCTGCGCTGCTGCTGGCGGCGTGCGCGACGCCGCCGCAGGACGCCCGGCCGGTCCTGTTGCGGGCCGAGCAGGCCATGGGCGGTGCGCAGCTGCGCACGCTGCGCTACGCCGGCAGCGGCACCGGCGCCACCTTCGGCCAGGCCTACAACCCGGGCCTGGCCTGGCCGCGGCTGAACTACCCCAGCTACGCGCGCGAGATCGACTACGACAACGGCGCGATGCGCGAGGAGTTCGCGCGCAACCGGGCCGAACCGGCCGGCGGCGGCGCCGTTCCGCTCATGGGCATGGGCGACCAGCGCAGCGTCGGCGTGGTGCGCGGAGAGTACGCCTGGAACATGGTCGGCTCCACGGCCACGGCCGCGCCGCTGGCGGTGACGGACCGCATGCACGACCTCTGGATCACGCCGCACGGGGTGCTGAAGGCGGCGCTGAGGAACCAGGCCACCGTGCGCAGCGAAGGACCGATGTCGGTGGTGAGCTTCACCGAGCGCAGCCGCTTTCGCGTGCTGGCCTGGATCAATGCCGCCGGCCTGGTCGAGCGGGTCGAGTCGGTGCTGCCCAATCCGGTGCTGGGCGATACCCGCGTCGTCACGCGCTATCGCGGGTACCGGGACTTCGGCGGCGTGCTGTTCCCCACCCGCATCGAACAGGAGCAGGGCGGCTTTCCGGTGCTGGAGCTGGACGTGGCGCAGGTGCAGCCCAACGCCCCGGTGGCGATCGCGGTGCCGCCGGCCGTGCCGGCGTTCGCCGAACGGGTGGTGGCCGAGAAGGCGGCGGACGGCGTCTGGTTCCTGGCGGGCGGCTCGCACAACAGCGTGCTGATCGAGATGAAGGACCACCTGATGCTGGTGGAAAGCCCGCTGTACGACGGCCGCGCGCGCGCCGTGATCGAGGCGGCGAAGACGCTGGTGCCGGGCAAGCCGCTGCGCTACGTCATCAACTCGCACCACCACTTCGACCACTCCGGCGGCCTGCGTGCCGCCGTGGCCGAAGGGGCGACGCTGGTCACCAGCGAACAGGCGCGCGGCTGGTTCGAGCATGTGCTGGCCAACCCGAACAACATCCGCCTGGACGCAATGGCCGCCTCGGGCCGCAAGGCGGTGGTCACCGGCGTGGCCAGGGAGCGCGTGTTCAGCGACGGCGAGCGCACGGTGCAGGTCCACATGATCGAGGACAGCGTGCATGCGCGCGGCTTCATGATGGTGTGGCTGCCGCGCGAGCGCCTGCTGGTGGAAGCGGACGCCTTCACGCCCGGCCCGCCCGATGCGCCGCCGCCGGCGCAGGTCAATGCCAACCATGCGAACCTGGTGAACAACATCCAGCGTCTCGGGCTGGATGTCGACCGGATCCTGCCGCTGCACGGCCGAATGGTTTCGGCCTCGGAGCTGTACGCCGCGGTGCGGCGCTGAACCTCAGGCGGCGCGGGCCTGCCGCCGCTCGCGCCAGGCCTGCAGTTCGCCGACCACGCCCTTGCGGAAGGCCAGCACGCAGATCACGAAGATCACGCCGATGATCACGGTGACCCACGAGCCGACCCGGTCCGCCAGCAGGTTTTGCAGCGAGATCACGATGCCGGAACCCAGCACCGGTCCGAAGAAGGTGCCGACGCCGCCCAGCAGGCTCATCAGGATCACCTCGCCGGACATCGACCAGTGGACATCGGTCAGCGAGGCGAAGCCCATCACCAGTGTCTTGAGGGATCCGGCCAGGCCCGCCAGCGCGGCGGACAGGACGAACGCCAGCAGCTTGTAGCGGTCCACCTCGTAGCCCAGCGAGATCGCCCGTGGCTCGTTCTCGCGGATCATCTTGAGCACCTGGCCGAACGGCGACGTGACCACACGGCCGATGAACAGGAAACTGGCGACGAAGACGGCAAGCACGACGTAGTAGAGCGTCAGGTCCGAGGCCAGCGACAGCGCCCCGAACAGGCTGCCGCGCGGCACGCCCTGCATGCCATCCTCGCCGCCGGTGAAGGGCGCCTGCAGGCAGACGAAATAGACCATCTGTGCGAGCGCCAGCGTCACCATGGCGAAGTAGATGCCTTGCCGCCGGATCGCGATCAATCCGAACAGCAGGCCCAGGCCGCCGCCCACAGCGGCACCCGCCAGCAGGCCCAGTTCCGGCGACCAGCCCTGGGTCTTGATCAGCCAGCCGCTGCAATAGGCGGCGAAGCCGAAGAAGGCGGCGTGGCCGAACGAGAGCAGGCCGGTGAAACCGAGCAGCAGATTGAAGGCGCACGCGAACAGCGCGAAGCACAGGAGCTTCATGCCGAAGACGGGATAAAGCCCCAGCATCGGCGCGGCGATCGCCAGCACCAGCAGCACCAGGTAGGTGACGCGCATGTTCCGGGTTGCGGAGCTTGTCATCTCACGCCTCCTTGCCGAACAGCCCGGCGGGCCGGAACATGAGCACGATCGCCATGATGACGAAGACCACGACGTTGGAAGCTTCCGCGTAGAAGACGCGGGTGAAGCCTTCGATGACGCCCAGCCCCAGGCCGGTGACGACCGAGCCGAGGATGGAGCCCATGCCGCCGATGACGACCACCGCGAACACCACGATGATCAGGTTGGTTCCCATCAGCGGCGTCACCTGGATCACCGGTGCGGCCAGCACTCCGGCGAATGCCGCCAGGGCGGCGCCCGCGCCATAGGTGAGCATCACCATCAGCGGCACGTTCACGCCGAAGGCCTGGACCAGCTTGGCGTTCTCCGTGCCGGCGCGCAGGTAGGCGCCGAGCCGCGTGCGTTCGATCAGGAACCAGGTGCCCAGGCAGACGACCAGCGAGGCCACGATCACCCAGGCCCGGTAGTTGGGCAGCACCATGAAGCCGAGGTTGGTTGCCCCGGCGAGCAATTCGGGCACGGGGTAGGACTGACCCGAGACGCCGTACTGGTCGCGGAAGATGCCTTCCAGGATCAACGACAGGCCGAACGTGAGCAGCAGTCCGTAAAGAGGGTCGAGGCCGTAGAGGCGCTTGAGGAACAGGCGTTCGATGATGACGCCGAGGATGCCCACCAGCAGGGGGGCGAGAAACAGCGCCACCCAGTAGTTGATGCCCCACTTGTCGAGCATGATCCAGGCGAAGAACGCGCCCACCATGTAGAGCGCGCCGTGCGCGAAGTTCACGATGTCGAGCAGGCCGAAGATGACGGCCAGCCCCAGGCTGAGCATGGCATAGAAGGCGCCGTTCACCAGGCCCAGCATGAGCTGGCCCAGGAAGGCTTGGATCGGGATGCCAAAGATTTCGGTCATGTGAAAATCGGGAGCCGCGCCCTTGCGGGCCGGCCCCCTGGGTTAGCCTCGATTTACTTCCAGAGCGCGCACTTGCTCTCGGCCTTGGTGGTCCAGGCTTCCTCGCCCTTGAAAACCTGGGCGACCTTGTAGTAGTCCCACGGCTCGGTGGACTCCGACGGCTTCTTTACCTGCATCAGGTACATGTCGTGGATCACGCGGCCATCCGCGCGCACGTATCCGCCCTTCATGAAGATGTCGTTGAACTTGGCCTTCTTCATGTGGCCAAGCACCTTTTCGGCGTCGTCGCTGCCGGTGGCCTTGACGGCCGCCAGGTATTGCGTGGTCGCCGAATAGTCGGCGGCCTGGATCGAGGACGGCATGCGCTTGACCTTGTCGAAGAACTTGCGCGACCAGGCACGCGTTTCCGCGTTCTGGTTCCAGTACCAGCTGTCCGTCAGGTACATGTCCTGGGTGGTCTTCAGGCCCAGCGAGTGGATGTCGTTGATGAACACCAGCAGGCCGGCCAGCTTCATCGTCTTGGTGATGCCGAACTCGTTGGCCGCCTTGATCGAGTTGATCGTGTCGCCGCCGGCGTTGGCCAGGCCCAGGATCTGGGCCTTGCTGCCTTGCGCCTGCAGCAGGAAGGACGAGAAGTCGCTGGCGCTCAGGGGTGCGCGGACCGAACCGACGACCTTGCCGCCGTTGGCTTCCACGACCTTGGTGGTGTCGGCCTGCAGCTGGTGGCCGAAAGCGTAATCGGCGGTCAGGAAGAACCAGCTCTTGCCGCCCTGCTTGACGACCGCGGCGCCCGTGCCCTTGGCCAGGGCCGTGGTGTCGTAGGCCCAATGCATCGTGTACGGGGTGCACTGGTCGTTGGTCAGCGCGGAGGTGGCGGCGCCGATCGGGATGAACACCTTCTTCTTTTCGGCCGCGACCTTGGCCATGGCCAGGTTGGTGCCGGAGTTGGTGCCGCCGATCAGCATGTCCAGGCCCTGGGTGTCGAACCATTCGCGCGCCTTGGTGGCGGCGACGTCGGGCTTGTTCTGGTGATCGGCCGACAGGATCTCGATCTTCTTGCCGGCGATGTTGCCGCCGGCGTCGGCGATCGCCATGCGGATGGCTTCCACGCCGCCCTGGCCGTCGATGTCGGCGTAGACGCTCGACATGTCGGTGATGATGCCGATGCGGATCACATCGCCCGAAATCTGCGCGTGCGCGGGCGTGCCCGCGGCGAACAGGGCAGCTGCGGCGATGGCGCCGGCAGTAAGTGTCTTCTTGAATTGCATGGGTTCTCCTTCGTGAAAATTCGGGGATTGGGCTAGACGCCCAGGAATTCCTGCAGCATGGCCGTGTTGCCCGCCAGTTCGGATTGGGCGAACTGCTTGACGATCCGGCCGTGCTCCATCACGTAGAAGCGGTCGGCCAGCGGCGCGGCGAAGCGGAAGTTCTGTTCGACCAGCACGATGGTGTAGCCCTTGGCCTTGAGCGTGCGGATCATCTCGGCCAGCTTCTGGACGATGACCGGGGCAAGACCCTCGGAGATCTCGTCGAGCAGCAGCAGGCGGGCGCCGGTGCGCAGGATGCGGGCCACCGCCAGCATCTGCTGCTCGCCGCCGGACAGGCGGGTGCCGGGGCTGCTGGCGCGTTCCTTGAGGTTGGGGAACATGGCGTAGATCTCGTCCACGCTCATGCCGCCGGCCGCGATCGTCGGCGGCAGCATCAGGTTTTCCTCGGCGGTCAGGCTGGCGAAGATGCCGCGTTCCTCGGGGCAGTAGCCCACGCCCAGCCGTGCCACCTTGTGCGGCGGCAGCTTGATCGCTTCCTCGCCGTGGATGCGGATCGAGCCCTTGCGCGAGCCGGTCAGGCCGACGATCGCGCGCAGCGTGGTGGTGCGGCCGGCGCCGTTGCGTCCCAGCAGGCAGACGACCTCGCCCTGGTTCACCGTCAGGTCGACGCCGTGCAGGATGTGCGATTCGCCATACCAGGCGTTCAGGCCTTCGATACGCAGGAGTTCTGTGGTCATGTCAATGAGCGCCTTGCAGGGCAGTCTCGGTGGTGCCCATGTAGGCCTCGATCACCAGCGGGTTGGCCGACACCTCGGCATAGGGCCCGTCGGCGATGATGGCGCCGCGCTGCAGGACGGTGATGCGGTCGGCGATCGACGACACCACGTTCATGTTGTGCTCCACCATCAGGATGGTGCGGCCGGCCGAGACCTTCTTGATCAGGTCGGTGACGCGGCTCACGTCCTCGTGGCCCATGCCCTGGGTCGGTTCGTCCAGCAGCATCAGCTCGGGCTCCAGCGCCATCGTGGTGGCCAGTTCCAGCGCGCGCTTGCGGCCGTAGGGCAGGTTGACCGTCATTTCCTGCGCGAAATCCTGCAGGTCCACCGTCGCCAGCAGTTCCTGGGCCCGCGCATGCAGCGGCTCCAGCGTGCTTTCGGGCTTCCAGAAGTGAAACGAGTTGCCCAGGTTGCGCTGCAGGGCGGCGCGCACGTTTTCCAGCACGGTCATGTGCGGGAACACGGCGGAGATCTGGAACGAGCGGACCACGCCGCGGCGGGCGGTCTGCGCCGGCCGCTCGTGCGTGATGTCCACGCCGTTGTACGTGATGGTTCCCGACGTCGGGTGGAGGAACTTGGTCAGCAGGTTGAAAAAGGTGGTCTTGCCGGCGCCGTTGGGGCCGATCAAAGCGTGGATGTGGCCGCGGCGCACCTTCAGGTCGACGTTGTTGACCGCGACGAAACCCTTGAACTCCTTGGTCAGGCCTTTCGTCTCGAGGATGAACTCAGCTGGCAAATCACGCTCCTGGGGCATCGTTTCCGGTCGGCCCGGCAGACCGGGCAAAGATGGCGATCCTAGGGACGCATGCTGCGCTGCGGTAGTGGGTAAAGCCCTAGGTAGTAGTGCGTGCCGTGCGGCTGCGCCAATGCTGTCAGAAGCCTGACGCTGCCTGGCGCCCTGTTTCAGGCGTCGGCCTCGCGTTCGAGGGCGGGCCGGACCTGCGCGTAGTGATGTTCCAGGCGCACGACCAGGGCCGCGAAAGGTGCCAGGTCCGTCAGGCCTTGCGCCTGCTCGAGTTGCTCGCACAACGAGGCCATGCCTGTCGCTCCCAGGGAGGCCGCGGCGCCCTTGAGCGAGTGCGCCGCCGCTTCGAGCTGCTGCGCATCGGGACGGGCCAGGGCTGCGTGCATGTCCGCCAGCCGCGCCGGGGCGTCCCGCAGGAACGCTGCAATCGCCGCGTCGACGAACTCGAATCCTCCAGACTGCTCCAGCGCGCGCAGCTTCCCGATCACCGAGGGATCAAGCGTGTGCATCTTCGAAGTGTCGCCCGCAGCCGCGCGTGCGGGGGCATCCCCGGCAGGGGGATCCGGCTGCGTGAAGCGGTCCAGCACCGCAAAGAGCGCCTCGGGACGGACCGGCTTGGCCACATAGTCGTCCATGCCAGCGGCAAGGCATTTCTCGCGCTCGCCTTCCAGGGCATGGGCGGTGACCGCGATGATCGGCGTGCGACGCGACTCGCCTTCATGCCGGCGGATCTCGCCGGCGGCCGCGTAGCCATCGAGCTCCGGCATCTGGCAGTCCATCAGGACCGCATCGTAGGAATTGCGTGCGATGGCTGCCACCGCTTCCAGGCCGTTGCCGACCAGTTCGACCCGGTAGCCACGCGCCTGCAGGATGCCTTGCACCACCTGCTGGTTCACCACGTTGTCCTCGGCGACCAGAATGCGCAGATGGGAGCGGTCGACTTCGGTCCGGCCGGGAGCGGCCGGCACCGGCGCGGGGGCCGGCACGGCGCGATTCAACACATCGACCAGGCAGTCGTAAAGCGCCGACTGGCGCGCCGGCTTGGTCAGCACGGCCGCGATGCCGGCGTCGCGCGCCTGCTCGCCGGTGCCGTTCCCGCTGGAGGTCAGCAGCACCAGCCGGGCGCCGGCGATCGGGCGGGCACCCTTGATCGCGCGCGCCAGCTGCAAGCCGTTCATGCCCGGCATCTCCATGTCGAGGATCACCAGGTCGTAGGGGTCGCCCGCCTGCGCAGCCGCGTGCAGGCGTTCCAGGGCCTGCGCGCCATCGGCGGCGCTGCCGTTGCGCATGTTCCAGGAAATGACCTGTTCGTGCAGGATGAGGCGATTGGTCGCGTTGTCCTCCACCACCAGCACCCGCGCGCCCGACAGGTCGGTCATCGCTGCCGGCGCGCCCTGTGCGCCGTCCGCTGGATTGGCGAAGCGCACCGTGAACCAGAACACACTGCCACGGCCAGGTTCGCTGTCGACGCCGATCTCGCCGCCCATCAGCCCGACCAGCTGCTTGCAGATGACCAGCCCCAGGCCGGTGCCGCCGTACTTGCGGGTGGTGGAACTGTCGACCTGCGAGAAGGGCTGGAACAGGCGGGACTGCTGCACCGGCGACATGCCGATGCCGGTGTCGGAGACCTCGAAGCGGACGACAACAGCGTCCGCGCCCTGTTCGACCAGCGCGGCCCGGAACACCACCTCGCCCTGCTCGGTGAATTTCACCGCGTTGCTGCCCAGGTTGTTGAGGACCTGGCTGAGGCGGAACGGGTCGCCGCCGACGGTGTGGGGCACGCGGGCATCGATCGCAACCAGGCATTCGAGGTGCTTGCGCTCGCGTCCCGACAGCAATGCCGCCACGTTCTCCAGCACCGGACGCAGCTCGAAGTCCACCTGCTCGAGCCGCATCTGGCTGGCCTCGATCTTGGAAAAATCAAGGATGTCGTTGATCACCATCAGCAGCAACTCGCCCGAGCGGTTCGCGGTCTCGGCGTACTCGCGCTGCCGGGCATCGAGCGGGGTGTCCAGCAGCAGTCCCGTCATGCCGATCACGCCGTTGAGCGGGGTGCGGATCTCATGGCTCATGTTCGCCAGGAACTCGGCCTTCGACAGCGCCGCTGCTTCGGCTTGCGCCTTGGCCAGCGTCAGTGCCGTGTGGGTGCGGGCGGTGTCGCGGATCGTGAACAGCGCGATCAGCGCGCTCAGCACGGCCGCCGCGAGTCCGGTGGCCACGATGAGGCTGGTCCCCAGCCGGGTCGAATGCGCGGCATTGTCGTTGGTGAGCAGCTGGTTTTCGGCGGCCAGCCGCTGGATCGCCTGCACCGGCGCGTCGAATGCGCTGGCGGCGGTCTGGTAGGCCGCGATATGCCGCTTCACGGCGGCGTCGATCTCGAAGTACTCGAGCGTGGACGCCTCGTAGCGTCCCAGCAGCTCGATGAGCCGGCTGCGCGTTGGTGCGGGCAACTGCGCGCCGGCAACTTCGCCGCGAAAGCTGCGGATCGCCGCTAACAGCCCCGCGCCTTCGAGTTCGACGCTCCTGAGCTCGGCGTCCCGTGCCTTGCGGCGCATCTGCAGCAGGGACGCCAGCAGGACCGGGTCCTTCTGCTGGCGCAGCAGGATTTCCATCTCGTCGCCGTCGGACCGCATGGACCCCAGCAATCCGGTATTCAGGAAGCCGATGCGACCGAGTCCGGCCACGGCGGCCAGAAACTCCTGTTCGTAGGCGTTCAGCAGGCCTTCGGTGCGCTGCGCGGTGGCGATGAAGCTGGAATGGTGCGCGTTGCCGGTGTCGAGGCCGGCGATGCGCCGCAGTTCGGCCAGTCCCGTGCGCGCCTCGGCCAGGCTGACGGTGACCAGGGTGGCGTAACGGTTACGCGCTTCGTCGAACCCCAGGGCGCGCTGGTACAGCAGGAAATCCTTTTCGCGGCGGCGCGCCCGTTCCAGGGCGAGTTCCACGTCGTTCCACAGCGAGGAGATCCGCGCGTCGACAAACAGCAGCTGGCGCAGAGCCGACTCCGACCGGTAGGCGCTCCACAGGCCCGCGCCCAGGGCGGCGGCAAAGAGCATGCCGGTGAGGCTAAAGCCCACCAGCAGCCGGGTGCGCACACCCAGGCCCGCCAGCCAGTCCTTGATGCGATTGGGACTTCCGATGGCTGCCACGTCAATCGCGGTAGGGGACAAATTCGAAGCGTTCGATGACGGGAATGGCGGCCGGCGATCGGACGTAATCGATGAAGGCCTTGGCCGGCCCCGACGGCAGGCCCTTGGTGACCAGCGTGAGCGGCCTGGCGACCGCATAACGCCCGGCCGCCAGGTTGTCGCTGGTGGCGGCGATGCCGGCGTAGGGGAGCGACTTGACCTTCTCGCCGGCCAGGGTGCGGCGCTCGGCCTCGCCCAGCGAGCTGTAGAGAATCGTGTCCGGATTGCGGCTCAAAGCGGCGAACCGGTCGGCATTCGCATTGGCCATGACGTCCGGTCGAACCTCCGCCTGCTTGATGTGGAACTGGTGCAGGAACAGCTCGGTCGAGCCGGCTTCCGGCGAGGCGCCGACCACCGAGATCGGCGCATCCCGGCCGCCCACCTCGCGCCAGTTGAGGATCTTCTTGGTGTAGATGAGGGCGACCTGCTCGTCGCTGAGCGAGCTCACCGGGTTGTCGGCGTGAACCGAAATCGCGATGCCGTCGCGCGCGACCACGAACGGCAGCCAGTCGCGCTCTTCGGTGGTGAGCGTGCGCGACACCATGCCGAAGTCGGACTTGCCCTCCTTGACGTCCTTCAGGCCCTTGCCGGAGCCGCCGGCCTCCAGCTCGAAGGCGACGCCCGGCTGCAGCTTCTGGAATTCCTTGGTCATCGCGGCGATCATGGGCGCCATCGTGGTGGAACCGCTGATCCGGACGGTTCCCGACAGCTTGGAACTGCTCAGCCCCAGCCGGGTTGCATCGCTTTCCCGCTCCGAGCAGCCCGCCGCCAGGCCGGTTGCGAGAACCAGCGCAACGAAGACGCGGCGTATCAAAGGAACATCCTGCATGCTTGCCTTTCCCTGCCGATCACGGCACAGGGGCCGCGCGATGCTCACATGTTACGCCGGTACTGCCCGCCGACTTCGAACAGCGCGTTGGTGACCTGGCCCAGCGAGCACACCCGCACCGCGTCCATCAGCACCTCGAACACGTTGCGGTCGTCGATCACCGCCTGCTGCAGGCGCTTGAGCATGGCCGGCGCTTCGGCGGCGTGGCGCTGCTGGAACTCCTGCAGCCGTTTCAGCTGCCCTTGCTTCTCGTCGTCGGTGGAGCGGGCCAGCTCCAGCTTGTCCTGCACCGCGTCGCCATGCGGATTGCGGAAGGTGTTCACCCCCACGATCGGCAGCTCGCCGGTGTGCTTGAGCATCTCGTAGTGCATCGACTCGTCCTGGATCCGGCCGCGCTGGTAGCCGGTCTCCATGGCGCCGAGCACGCCGCCGCGTTCGGCGATGGCGGTGAATTCCGAGAGCACCGCCTCCTCCACCAGCTGTGTCAGCTCCTCGATGATGAAAGCGCCCTGGCTGGGGTTCTCGTTCTTGGCCAGGCCCCACTCGCGGTTGATGATCAGCTGGATCGCCATCGCGCGCCGCACCGAGTCTTCGGTCGGTGTGGTGATCGCCTCGTCGAAGGCGTTGGTGTGCAGCGAGTTGCAGTTGTCGTAGATCGCGATCAGCGCCTGCAGCGTGGTGCGGATGTCGTTGAACTGGATCTCCTGCGCGTGCAGGCTGCGGCCCGAGGTCTGGATGTGGTACTTGAGTTTCTGCGAGCGCTCGTTCGCGCCGTACTTCTCCTTCATCGCCACCGCCCAGATCCGGCGGGCGACCCGGCCCATCACCGTGTACTCCGGGTCCATGCCGTTGGAGAAGAAGAACGACAGGTTGGGCGCGAAATCGTCCACATGCATGCCGCGCGCGAGATACGCCTCGACGAAGGTGAAGCCGTTCGACAGCGTGAAGGCCAGCTGGCTGATCGGGTTGGCCCCGGCCTCGGCGATGTGGTACCCGCTGATCGACACCGAATAGAAGTTGCGCACGTTGTGGTGCACGAAGTACTGGGCGATGTCGCCCATCACCTTCAGGCTGAACTCGGTGGAGAAAATGCAGGTGTTCTGGCCCTGGTCTTCCTTCAGGATGTCGGCCTGCACGGTGCCGCGCACATTGGCCAGCACCCATTCGCGGATCTTGGCCGCTTCCGTCGGAGTCGGCTCGCGGCCGTTGTCGGCGGCGAACTTCTCCAGGTTCTGGTCGATGGCGGTGTTCATGAACATCGCCAGGATGGTCGGCGCCGGACCGTTGATGGTCATCGAGACCGAGGTCGTGGGGCTGCACAGGTCGAAGCCGCCGTACAGCACCTTCATGTCGTCGAGCGTGGCGATCGACACGCCGGAGTTGCCCACCTTGCCGTAGATGTCCGGCCGCGGGTCCGGGTCGTTGCCGTACAGCGTGACCGAGTCGAAGGCGGTGGACAGCCGCTTGGCCGCCATGCCCGAACTCAGCAGCTTGAAGCGGGTGTTGGTGCGGAACGCGTCGCCCTCGCCGGCGAACATGCGGGTCGGGTCTTCGTTCTCGCGCTTGAAGGCGAAGGTGCCGGCGGTGTAGGGATAGCTGCCCGGCACGTTGTCCAGCATCAGCCACTTGAGGATCTCGCCGTGGTCCTCGTAGGTCGGCAGGCAGACCTTGCGGATGGTGGTGCCCGACAGCGACTTGGTTGTCAGCGCGGTGCGGATCTCCTTGTCGCGGATCTTCACCACGTACTCGTCGCCGGCATAGGCCTTGCGCATGTCGGGCCACTGCTGCAGCAGGTGCAGCGCGTCCTTGTCCATGCGGGCCCTGCGCTGGCCGGCGAGGTCCAGGGCCGCTTCGGCGGCGGGGGCCCGGTCGGGTTTGTCGACCTTGAGCATGCGCGCCGCTTCCTGGAGCTGCTGCACTTCGCGCGCCAGGGTGGACTGCTCTTGCGCGCGCTTCTTGTAGCCGCGGACGGTGTCGGCGATCTCCGCCAGGTAGCGGGTGCGCGCTGCCGGCACCACCGGCGTCTGGTTGGTGCTGTGGCGCACGTTCACCAGCGGCAGCCGGCCGTCCTTGAGCGCCACGCCCAGTTCGGACAGCCGCGGCTTGAGCGCCTGGTACAGCGCGGTGACGCCGTCGTCGTTGAAGCGGGCGGCCATGGTGCCGAACACGGGCATCTGGTCCGGCGCCGTGCTCCAGGCTTCCTTGTTGCGCTGGACCTGCTTGGCGACGTCGCGCAAGGCGTCCAGCGAGCCCTTGCGGTCGAACTTGTTGATCGCCACGAACTCGGCGAAGTCCAGCATGTCGATCTTTTCCAGCTGGCTGGCGGCGCCGAACTCCGGCGTCATCACGTACATCGGGATATCGACGTGCGGCACGATGGCGGCGTCGCCCTGGCCGATGCCGGAGGTCTCGACCACGATCAGGTCGAAGCCGGCGACCTTGCAGGCCGCGATCACGTCGGGCAGCGCCGCTGAAATCTCGCTGCCGAAGTCGCGGGTGGCCAGCGAGCGCATGAACACGCGCGGGCCGTTGCTCCACGGCCCGATCGCATTCATGCGGATCCGGTCGCCCAGCAACGCGCCGCCGCTCTTGCGCCGCGACGGATCGATCGAGATCACGGCGACGCGCAGGCTGTCGTCCTGGTCCAGCCGCAGGCGCCGGATCAGTTCGTCGGTGAGCGACGACTTGCCGGCGCCGCCGGTTCCGGTGATGCCCAGCACCGCAACCTTCTTCTGCGCCGCCTCAGCCCGCAGCTGCTCGACCACCGCCGGCTTGAGCGTCTCGTTCTCGATGGCGGTGATGAACTGCGCCAGCGCGCGCCAGTTCATCTCGCCGTGGCCCTGCAGCGGCGCCAGCTCCTGCTTCGAGTAGCCCGAGAGGTCCTGGTCGCAGCGCATCACCATCTCGCCGATCATCCCGGCCAGGCCCATGCGCTGGCCGTCCTCCGGGCTGTAGATGCGGGCCACGCCGTAGTCGTGCAGCTCGCGGATCTCCGGCGGCACGATCACGCCGCCGCCGCCGCCGAACACCTGGATGTGCTCGCCGCCGCGCTGGCGCAGCAGGTCGACCATGTACTTGAAGTACTCGACGTGGCCGCCCTGGTAGGAGCTGATGGCGATGCCCTGCACGTCTTCCTGCAGCGCCGCCGTGACCACGTCGTCCACGCTGCGGTTGTGGCCCAGGTGGATCACCTCCGCGCCCATGCCCTGCAGGATGCGCCGCATGATGTTGATCGCGGCGTCGTGGCCGTCGAACAGGCTGGCGGCGGTGACGAAGCGCACCTTGTGCTTCGGGCGGTAGTTCGCGAGCGCCTTGAATTCGGCGGACAGGTCGGTCATGGGAGTCTCCGGAACGCGCCAGCCCCCGCGGGCTGCGCGATGCAATCTAAAGCGGCGACCTTACTTGACGTTGACGTAAACGTCAATCTGCCGACCGTCCCCGGTCACTTGTAGAGAATGCTGGGCAGCCAGAGGCCGATGGCCGGGAACACGTACAGCAGGATCAGGGCGATGACCTGGATGCCCATGAACGGCATCATGCCGGCGAAGATCTGGTTCAGCGTCACGTGCGGCGGCGACACGCCCTTCAGGTAGAAGGCCGCCATCGCCACCGGCGGCGACAGGAACGCAGTCTGCAGGTTCAGCGCCACCAGCAGGCCGAAGAACAGCGGATCGACGCCGAACTTCGGCAGCAGCGGGATGAAGATGGGCATGAAGATCACGATGATCTCGGTCCACTCCAGCGGCCAGCCCAGGATGAAGATGATGAACTGGCTCAGCAGCATGAACTGCAGGGTGTTGAGCCCGAGCGACAGCACCCAGTGCTCGATGATCTCCTGGCCGCCGAGCAGCGCGAACGAGGCGGAAAAGATCGACGAGCCGACGAACAGCCAGCACACCATGGCGCTGGTCTTGGCGGTCAGGAAGGAAGATTCCTTGATGATGCCGCCCAGGTCCTTGATCGCGGTGACCGCCGCACCGGCTGGCTTGGCCTTCTTGGCCGCGATATAGCGGTAGATGCCGGCCAGCAGGATGCCGCCGAACGCACCGACAGCGGCCGCCTCGGTGGGCGTCGCCAGCCCGAAGACGATCGACCCGAGCACCGCGATGATCATCACGGCCAGCGGGAAAAACGACGCCAGCAGCATCTTGAAGATCTCCAGCCTCTGCCAGTTCATCAGCCAGGTGATGAATGCGATGGAGGCCAGGCCCAGGCCCAGCGCGATCCAGAACCAGGTGGGTGCGGCGACGCGCTCAGCCCGGACGGCTGGTTCCGCCGGCGCGGCGGCCGCCGGTGCCGCGGTCTTGGCGGCCGGGGCGCTGGCGACCGCTGCGGGCTGTCCCAGCGGTTCGGCCGGCGGCTCCTTGACTTCGGTGCTGTCCGTCGGCGGCTCTGCCAGCCCGCCCGACTCCTGGGGCGGCTCTGCCAGCCCCGAGGATTCGGGCGCCGGTTCCTCGGCGCTGATGGCGCCGCCCGACTGCACCAGGCCGGTGGTGTCCACCGTGGCCGTCGGCGCCGTCGAACCCGCGTACATCAGCACCAGCAAGGCGGCGATGGAGATCGCCGGGAGCAGCGAAACGAACAGCTGGGTGGCGACCTCTCGCCGGGGCAGAGCCGGATCACGCAGGCCGCCGTACAGGCCGCTGACCGCATTGCCGCCGCGGCTGCTCAGGGCCTGCGACAGGGGCGGCAGGTCCACGTGCCGCTCGGCGGCGGACAGCGGCGGCGCCAGGTGCGGCTTCCACTTGGCGACGACGATGACGTAGCCCACATACAGCGCGGCCAGCATGATCCCCGGGAAGAACGCCCCGGCGTACAGCTTGACCACCGAGACGCCCGCGGTCGCGCCGTAGACGATCAACAGCACCGACGGCGGAATCAGGATGCCGAGGCAGCCTCCCGCGGTGATTGCGCCGGCGGCGAGCTTGATGTTGTAGCCGGCGCGCAGCATGGCCGGCAGCGCGAGCAGGCCCATCAGCGTGACCACGGCACCGACGATGCCGGTGGCCGTGGCGAAGATCGCGCAGGTGACGATGGTTGCCACCGCCAGCGCCCCGGGAACGCGCGCCAGCGACAAATGCAGGCTCTTGAACAGTTTCTCGATCAGGTTGGCGCGCTCGACCAGGTAGCCCATGAACACGAACAGCGGAATCGCGATCAGCACGTCGTTGGACATGACCGAGTAAGCACGCTGCACCATCAGATCGAGGATCTGTTGATTGGCAAGGGCCGGATTCACGCTTCGGTACGCCAGCCATCCGAAGAACACCCCCATGCCCATCAGCGTGAACGCCGTGGGGAAGCCCAGCATGATGGCGACCACGATCAGCGCCAGCATCAGCAGCCCGAGGGCGCCCAGGTCGGCCCGGTCCAGGTGGCCGTCGGCAAAACCGGCCCACGGCGTGTAGGTCACGACGACGGCGAGGATGATCGCCATCAGGCCGAAGCCGAACCACAGTTCCTTGCGGATTTTCATTTCGTGGCTCCTTGCGTTGCGACGAACTGATCGAGCTTGGCGATGTCTTCGTCTTTCACGTGCACCATCTCCTTGAGCTTGTCGACGTCGACTTCCTGGACGTCTTCCGCACGCGATGGCCACTGTCCCTGCTTGATGCAGATGACGCAGCGGATGATTTCGACGATGCCCTGGACCAGCAGGAAGGCGCCCGCCAGCGGCAGCATGGTCTTGAACGGATAGAGCGGCGGCCCCTCGGCCGTGATGGTGGAGGACTCGCGGATCGCCCAGGACTCTGCCGCATAGAAATAACCGGCATAGGTGAGCGCAAACACCCCCGGGATGAAGAACACGATGTACAGGATCAGGTCGATCGTCGCCTGCGTGCGCGGCTCGAAGAACCCGTACAGCACGTCGCCGCGCACATGGCCGGCCTTGGCCAGGGTGTACGCGCCCGCCATCATGAACAGGGTGCCGTACATGATGATCATCACGTCGAAGGCCCAGGAGTGCGGATGGTCCAGCACATACCGCGAGAACACCTCCCAGGTGATCAGGAGCGTGAGGGCCACGATCAGCCATGAAAAGAACTGACCGACGAAGGTGCTGACCCGGTCGATCGTCAAGAGCAATTTCTGCATTTCTCCACCTGCTCAAAAAAAAGCCATCCGGGCCCTGCCGGATGGCTGACTGCGATGGTCTGGATGAACCTCAGGCCTTCTTCGGCGTGGCCGGCTTGGCGCCGAAGAAGTGGCTCACGGCCATGCGCCGGCTGACGTACGTGTCCTGGTCCCACTTCACGGCGCGTTCGGCGAAGGCTTTCTGCGACGCCACGATTTCCTTGAACAGGGGGTTCTCGGCCGACTTCTTCTCGATGATCGCGTCCCACAGCTTGAGCTGGTCCTGCAGGATCGAATCCGGCGTCTTGTAGAACTTGACCTTGTCCTTGGTCTGCAGCTCGATGTAGTCCTTGGAATAGCGGTCGATGGCCTTCCACGACATGTCGGCGGAGGCGGCCTCGATGGCGCCGGCGATGATCGCCTTCATCTTGGGCGGCAGGGCGTCGTACTTGGTCTTGTTGAACATGATCTCGAAGGTCTCGGCGCTCTGGTGATAGCTTTGCAGCATGCACACCTTCGAGACGTCCGGGAAGCCGAGAATGCGGTCGGAGGTCGCGTTGTTGAACTCCGCGCCATCGAGCAGGCCGCGGTCCATCGCCGGCACGATCTCGCCGCCGGGAAGCGCGTTGACCGCCGCGCCCATCGCCGTGAACAGGTCGATCGCCAGGCCGTTGGTGCGGAACTTCAGGCCCTTGAAGTCGGCCGACTTGGTGATCGGCTTCTTGAACCAGCCCAGGGGCTGGGTGGCCATCGGGCCATACAGGAACGACTGCACGTTGCCGCCGATCGAGGCGTAGAGCTTGGCCAGCAGTTCCGCGCCGCCGCCGTACTTGTGCCATGCGAGCAGCATGTTGGCGTCCATGCCGAAAGCCGGTCCCGAGTTCCACAGGGCCAGGGCATTCTGCTTGCCGTAGTGGTAGCCCAACACGCCGTGGCCGCCATCCAGCGTCCCCTTGGACACGGCGTCCAGCAGTCCGAAGGCCGGCACCACGGCGCCCGCGGGAAGCACTTCGATCTTCAGGTCGCCGCCGGTCATGTCGTTGACCTTCTTGGCGTAATCGAGCGCGTACTCGTGGAAGATGTCCTTCGACGGCCAGGTGCTCTGCCAGCGCATCGAGATCGGTCCGGCCTGGGCCTTGGCGACCATCGGAGCCGTCATGGCTCCGGCAGCGACAGCGGCGCCCTTGAGCAGGTTGCGGCGGCGGGGGGATTGGCTTTTCTCGGTCATGGGGTTCTCCTGATGGCTAAATGATTGTTAGCACGCTATCTTTCGCCCTCGAAGTGCGGCTCAGTCAGAGGGTTTTCACCAACGGGCCGCGTTCCAGCCTCCAAATCCGCTCACACCAACCTAGGGGACAACATGGATCGTCGCAATTTTTTCCACGGAACCGCCGCCGCAGCAGTCGCCGGGGGCCTGGCCGGCTGCGCGGTGCCGGGGACCAACGCGGCCGCCGCGCGCACGCCGTTCGCGGTGGCGGGCACCTTCATTCCCGTGGTCGGGTCCGATGAGGTGTTCCCGGTGCGCCGGATCTATTGCATCGGCCGCAATTACCGGGCCCATTCCATCGAAATGGGCTCCAACCCCGACCGCGAGCCGCCGTTCTTCTTCCAGAAGCCCACCGACGCGATCCAGTTCGTGGCGCCGGGCTCCGTGCCCAACCATCCCTACCCGCCGCTCACCAAGAACTACCACTACGAGGCCGAGCTGGTCGCGGCGCTCGGCAAAGGCGGGCGCAACATCCCGATCGCCACCGCGCTGGAGCATGTGTGGGGCTATTCGCTCGGGCTGGACATGACCCGCCGCGACCTGCAGCGCGCCATGGGCGACGAGAAGAAGCCGTGGGAAATCGGCAAGAGCTTCGACCGTTCGGCGCCGATCGGCCCGATCCACAAGGTGGCCCAGACCGGCCACTTCACCAAGGGCGCGATCTGGCTCAAGGTCAACGGCACGACCAAGCAGAACGCCAACCTGAACCAGATGATCTGGTCGGTGGCCGAGCAGATCAGCAAGCTGTCCGAGGCGTTCGAGCTGTTCCCCGGCGACATCATCTATTCCGGCACGCCGGAAAACGTCGGTCCGGTGGTGCGCGGCGACGTGATCGAAATGCACATCGACGGCCTGCCCAACCTGAGCGTCAAGATCGTCTGACGCCCGCCGTTGCCCGGGCTCCCGATGCTGCCAGGGCTGGCAGAATCGGGTCATGCAACACCAGATTCCGACCTCCGGCCCCGCACTCGAGGCCAGGCCCGCCGAAGGCTATGCGGGCGACGTGCCGCCAAAACTGGCCTGCCAGTGGTGGCAGCAGGGCGACGCCGTGCTGGTCGACGTGCGCTCCGACGCCGAACGTGACTGGGTCGGCTTCGTGCCCGGCGCGGTGGCGCTGGCGTGGAAGCAGTGGCCCGGCATGGCCATGAACGCCGGCTTCGACGCGGGCCTCCAGGCGGCGGTCCCACCCGGCAAGAAGGTGGTGCTGCTGTGCCGCAGCGGCGTACGCTCCATTGCCGCCGCCAGGCGCGCCACCGAGCTCGGCCTGGAGGCCTACAACATCCTCGAGGGCTTCGAAGGCGACGCCGACGAGCACGGCCACCGCGGCCGCAAGGGCGGCTGGCGCTTCCACGGGCTGCCGTGGCGCCAGGGCTGAGATGGCGCCCACGCTTGTCACTTCCGGCCCTGCTCTGCCCCCCCGAGGCCCCTTTCTTTCCAAGTAACCCGAGAAGATCTCCATGGCTGTCAATCTGTCTGCGCCGCAGGCCGCCGAGCTGCATTCCGTGGCCGGCGTGCGCATCGGCGTCGCCGAAGCGGGAATCCGCAAGGCCAACCGCAAGGACCTCACCGTCGTCCTGATCGAGGCCGGCGCGTCCGTCTCCGGCGTCTTCACCCAGAACCGCTTTTGCGCCGCGCCGGTGCAGGTCTGCCGCGAGCACCTGCAGCGCGGCGACATCCGCGCGATGGTGATCAACACCGGCAACGCCAACGCCGGCACCGGCCAGGACGGCCTGGTGCGCGCCCGGTCCACCTGCATCGCGCTGGCCCGGCACCTGAACCTGGCGCCGCAGCAGGTGCTGCCGTTCTCCACCGGCGTGATCATGGAGTCGCTGCCGGTGGACCGCATCGAAGCGGGCATGCCCGCCGCCATCGCCGACGCCGCGCCCGACCACTGGCTGCGCGCGGCCGAAGGCATCATGACCACCGACACGCTGCCCAAGGCGTTCAGCACGCAGGTGGACATCGACGGCGCGCGCATCACCGTCACCGGCATCAGCAAGGGCGCCGGGATGATCCGCCCCAACATGGCGACCATGCTGGGCTTCATGGCGACGGACGCGAAAGTCTCTCCGGGCCTGATGCAGCAGCTGGCGCGCGAGCTGGCCGACGGCTCCTTCAACCGCGTGACGGTGGATGGCGACACGTCGACCAACGATTCGTTCGTGGTGATCGCCACCAACAAGGCGCAGCACGCCGAGATCACCTCGCTCACGAGTGCGGCCGGCCAGGCCCTGCAGGCCGCGATGCTGGAGGTCGCCCGCAAGCTGGCGCAGGCCATCGTGCGCGACGGCGAGGGCGCGACCAAGTTCATCACCGTGCGGGTCGAGGGCGGCAAGACCACCGAGGAGTGCCTGAAGGTGGCGTACGCGATCTCGCATTCGCCGCTGGTCAAGACCGCGTTCTTCGCCAGCGACCCGAACCTGGGGCGGATCCTCGCGGCGGTGGGTTACGCCGGCATCGCCGATCTCGACCAGGCCGGCATCGACCTGTTTCTCGACGACGTCCATGTGGCGGTGCAGGGCGGACGCAACCCGGCCTACCGCGAGGAGGACGGCCAGCGCGTGATGAAGCAAAGCGAGATCACCGTGCGCGTGGTGCTGGGCCGGGGCAATGTCGCCGACACGGTCTGGACCTGCGACTTCAGCCACGACTACGTGACCATCAACGCGGACTACCGCTCATGACCGACAAATTCGAGCAGCTGATCGAGCGCGCCATGCAGCTGTTGACGCGCATCGAGGCGGTGCTGCCGCAACCGCTGACAGCCCCCGACTGGAGCCAGGCTATCGCCTGGCGCTACCGCAAGCGCTCCTCCGGCCACGGCGCGCTGGAGCCGGTGCGCCATGTCGCCGGGATCCGGCTGGACGACCTGAAGGAAATCGAGCCGCAAAAGGACAAGATCCAGCGCAACACCCTGCAGTTCGTGCGGGGCCAGCCGGCCAACAACGTGCTGCTGACGGGTGCCCGCGGCACCGGCAAGTCGTCGCTGATCAAGGCCTGCCTGAACGAGTACGCACCGCAGGGCCTGCGCCTGATCGAGGTCGACAAGGCCGACCTCACCGACCTGCCGGACATCGTCGACGTGGTCGCCGGCCGCGCCGAGAAGTTCATCGTGTTCTGCGACGACCTGAGCTTCGAGGACGGCGAGCCGGGCTACAAGGCGCTCAAGTCGATCCTGGACGGCTCGGTGGCGGCGTCGACGCCCAACGTGCTGATCTACGCCACCAGCAACCGGCGCCACCTGCTGCCCGAGTACATGAAGGAAAACCTCAGCTACACCCACACCGACGACGGCGAGGTCCATCCGGGCGAGGTGATCGAGGAGAAGATCTCGCTGTCCGAGCGCTTCGGCCTGTGGGTGAGCTTCTATCCCTTCACCCAGGACGAATACCTCGCCATCACCGCGCAGTGGCTCTCGTCCTTCGGCGTCACGCCGGCCGACGTGGAGGCGGCGCGCGCCGAGTCGCTGGTGTGGGCGCTGGAACGCGGCTCGCGCAGCGGCCGCGTCGCTTACCAGTTCGCCCGCGACTATTCAGGCCGGCACGGATCGTGAACGGGCCCGTCCTGGTCGCGCATGGCGAGCGCCCGCGCGAAGGCGGCCCCGATCGCAAGGAAGTGGAGGTCGCCGTCGGCGTGCTGCTGCGCCCTGACGGCGCTTTCCTGCTGACATCGCGGCCCCCGGGCAAGGTGTACGAGGGCTACTGGGAGTTCCCCGGCGGCAAGGTCGAACCCGGCGAAACCGTGGAACAGGCGCTGCGGCGCGAGTTGCAGGAAGAGATCGGCATCACCATCGGCGCCGTCCATCCCTGGAAGGTGGAGCGGGTCGACTATCCGCATGCACTGGTGCGGCTGAACTTCTGCAAGGTGTTCGAGTGGGAGGGCGAGCTGCAGATGCACGAGGGCCAGTCCTGCGCCTGGCAGACCCTGCCGGTGCAGGTCGCGCCGGTGCTTCCGGGCACGGTGCCGGTGCTACAGTGGTTCGCCGCCGAACGGGGCTTTGCCGGGCCGACGTCCGGCTGAGCGGAACGGGCGGCGGGGAGGTTCCCATGCGCGTCCTGATCCTCGTCCTCATGTGGGTGCTGGCCGGGCCGGTCCACTCCGCGTTCAAGTGCACCGGCGCCGACGGCAAGGTGCAATACACCGAGACGCCGTGCCCAGCCGGGACCACCGGCAGCGAATTGCGCCTCCAGCCCAACACCATGGACAGCGCCGCGATGCGGGCCCCGCCGGCCTCGCCGTCCGAGCGCCCGGCGCAGGCCAGCCTGCAGGCCCCAGCGGCGGCGCCGGGCTGCCCGAGTCCGCTGGAGATCCGCAATCTCGAAACCACGGCCAGCAGCGTCGCGCTCGGCCGGCTGGAGCGCGAATTCATGCGCGACGAAGTGCGCCGCGCCCGGGCCTGCGCGGCAGCGGGCAACAGCTACACGGCCGATGACTGGAGGCGGATCAAGGAGGGTCAGGCGGCCCAGTCGAACGTCGACCGGCAGCAACGCCGGGCCGAGCGCAGGACGGTCGAAGACATCCATGCCGCCGCAGCGCCGGCCGAGCGCCAGCGCCTCCTGGCCGAGCGCGCGGCCGCAGCGGCGCGGGGGCCGAACGCCATCGCCGAATGCGACGGCAGCGGTTGCTGGGACGGCGAGGGCGTGCGCTACAACCGTGCCCCGGGCAACGGACGTTTCGTGCGTGAGGATGGCGCCCAGTGCCGTGAAGTTGCCGGCCGGATGCGCTGCAACTAGCCGCTACTGCAGCTTGGCGTCGCCGAACGGCTGGTCGTCCGGCGGGGCTTCGCTGGGCATGCGGAAGTTCTCGCTGGCCCAGGCGCCGAAGTCCATGTTCTTGCAGCGTTCGCTGCAGAACGGCCGGAACGGGTTGGTCGGCGCGTAGAGGCTGTCGCCGCCGCAGCCGGGGCAGCGGACGATGCGCGGCTTCGCGCCGGGAGGATTGTTCTCGCTCATCAACCCTGCGATTCAGGAACAGAGCGTGAGTTCAAACGTGGCGTTGTCGCTGCTCGGTTGCAGCCGGTCGCCCGCCTCTTCGACCATCAGCCGCACCGAGACCATCAGCCGGTTGCCGCTGATCTCCGGCACCAGGCCCAGGGCCGGGTCGATCCGCAGCCGCAGCAGCTGGAAAGTGCGCCCGGCCGGCAGGGTCTGCTGCAACTGGCCGGCGGTGGCCATCACCTT
This sequence comes from Ramlibacter sp. 2FC, assembly GCA_943372495.1. Taxonomy (GTDB): domain Bacteria; phylum Pseudomonadota; class Gammaproteobacteria; order Burkholderiales; family Burkholderiaceae_C; genus Ramlibacter. Next base: position 37,111 of record CALRYV010000030.1, read on the forward strand.
TTGCGGCATGCCGGCCTCGCGCAGCAGCCGCAGCAGCATGTGGATGGATTCGGCCAGCGGCGCCAGCGTCGAGGCCCAGCGCTCCAGGTCGGCGCGGCGCGCGGCCGGCTCGCGGTGCTGCCAGGCGTAATAGGCGGGCAGGTCGAATTCCGAGGTGCCGCCGGGAATGCTGATCCGGCTGCGAATGCTCATCAGCCAGTCGTTCTCGGTCAGGGTCTGGCCGGCCTTGCCGGGCAGGTTGTTGAGGCTCGCGAAGCAGCCGTCGAGCTTGCCGATGATGTCGTCCAGCACCCTTTCGGCGATGGCTGGATTGCCGCGGTAGGCGTTGAGCGCCTGCTTCTGCTTCTCCAGGTCCTTCATCACGTCGGACTTGAGGTCGGCGCGGGCGCCGACGTCCATCACTTCGAAGATGGTCGCAAGCGCGTAGTGGTGGTCGACAGGGTGGTCGCGAGGGACCAGCAGGCTCAGCCGTCGGAACAGGTGCTCCAGGCGAAGGTAGGTGCGGATACGTTCGTTGAAAGGATATTCGTAGAGGATCACGCTGCTTCGGGTTCCGGCAAGGCCGCCATCATAGCCCGAAGCGTCGCGCTGCCGCCGCAACCTCGGCCTGCAATTGCGCGAGAGTGAGTCCTTCATTGCAGATCACGACGTCGGCGGCGGCCAGCCGCTGCAACCTTGGCGCCTGCGCGGCGACGATCGCCTCGACCTGCTGCGGCGTGAGCGCGCTGCGCGCGACGACCCGGGCGATCTGCGTGGCCACCTCGCAATCGACCACCACGACCTGGTCCACCTGCTGGCGCCAGCGGCCGGATTCGACCAGCAGCGGGATGTCGAACACCAGGCAGCGGCTGCCTTGGTCCAGCGCCGCCTGCACCTGGCGCGCGCTCTCGGCGCCGACCAGGGGGTGGATGATCGCTTCGAGCCGGCCGCGCGCCGCGGGGTCGGCATAGGCGTGTTCGCGCATGCGGGCCCGGTCCAGCGCGCCGTCCGCGCCGATGAAGCCGGCGCCGAACTGCTGCGCGATCTGAGGCAGCGCCGCGCCGCCGGCGGCCGTGACGGTGCGCGAGATGGCGTCGGCATCGATCACCGCGGCCCCGAGCGCCGCGAACATCTGCAGCACCGTGCTCTTGCCGCTGCCGATGCCACCGGTGAGCCCGACGCGGAGCATCACGCCGCCGCCGGGCCGCCCCAAGGCGGCGTGCGCCCCCTCGGGGGGCAGTGCAGCGGCAACGCCGCAAACGTGGGGGCCCACATCCTTAGAGTCCGACGGCGCGCAGGATCGATTCGGGTCCGAAGATCATCGCCGTCAGGCCAGCGCCGGCCAGGAACGGCCCGAACGGCACCTGCCCGCCCTCGCGCAGCCCGCCGGTGAACTTCATCGTGATGCCGACGATGGCGCCGATCACCGACGCCATCAGGATGATCGGCACCAGCGCCTGCCAGCCGAACCAGACGCCGAGCGCGGCGAACAGCTTGAAGTCGCCGAAGCCCATGCCTTCCTTGCCGGTCAGCAGCTTGAAGCCCTGGTAGACCAGCCACAGCGACATGTAGCCCGCCACCGCGCCCCAGAGCGCCTGGGTCAGCGGCACGCCGGTCCAGCGCAGCGCGGCGCCGATCAGGCCGGCCCACAGCAGCGGCAGGGTGATGTCGTCCGGCAGCAGGGTGGTGTCCCAGTCGATCAGCGCCAGCGCCACGATGGCGGCGGAGAACCCGCACCACATGAGGCCGGTGGGGGTCGCGCCCCAGCGGTAGACGCTGTAGAAGAACAGCGCGCCGGTGACCAGTTCGACCACCGGATAGCGGATGCCGATCGGCTTGGCGCACTCCGAGCACTTGCCGCGCAGGGCCAGCCAGCTGACGACCGGGATGTTCTCGTGCCAGCGGATCTGGTGGCCGCAGTGGCTGCAGCGCGAGCGGGGCACCATCAGGTTGAAGGGCGGGGCTGCCGGCGCCGGCTGGCCCTGCAGGTCGGCGCATTCGGCCGCCCACTGCCGTTCCATGATCTTCGGCAGGCGGTAGATCACCACGTTGAGGAAGCTGCCCACGAGCAGGCCCAGGACACCGGCGAGGCCGGCGTCGATCACCATCGACCCGAACATCAGACGACCTGGCCCAGCTTGAAGATCGGCAGGTACATGGCGACCACGATGCCGCCGATCAGGCCGCCCAGGAACACGATGATGATCGGCTCCATCAGGCTGGACAGGCCGGCCACCATGTCGTCGACCTCGGCCTCGAAGAAGTCGGCGGCCTTGCCGAGCATGTGGTCGACCGAACCGGATTCCTCGCCGATCGAGCACATCTGCAACACCATGCTGGGGAACAGGTTGGTGTTGGTCATCGCCACCGTCAGGCTGGTGCCGGTCGACACTTCCTGCTGGATCTTTTCGGTCGCCTTGGCGAACACCGAATTGCCCGATGCGCCGCCCACCGAGTCGAGCGCCTCCACCAGCGGCACACCCGCGGCGAACATGGTGGCCAGGGTGCGGGTCCAGCGGGCGATCACCGACTTGTAGATCAGGGCGCCGAAGATCGGGATCTTCAGCAGGAGCCGGTCCATGAAGGCCTGCACCTTCTCGCTGCGCTTCCACGCCTGCATGAAGAAGTAGAAGCCGCCGCCGATGCCGCCGAAGATCAGCCACCAGTACTTGACGAAGAATTCGCTCATCGCGATCACCATCAGCGTGGGGGCCGGCAGGTCGGCGCCGAAGGAGCTGAACACTTCCTTGAACGCAGGGATCACGAAGATCATGATCACCGCCACCACCACGAAGGCGACGACGACCACCGAGATCGGGTACATCAGGGCCGACTTGATCTTGGACTTGATGGCCTCGGTCTTTTCCATGTAGACCGCCAGCCGGTCCAGCAGGGCTTCCAGGATACCCGCAGCTTCACCGGCCTCGACCAGGTTGCAGTACAGGTTGTCGAAGTACAGCGGGTACTTGCGAAAGGCCGCCGACAGCGAGGTGCCGGTTTCCACGTCGGTGCGCACGTCGTTGAGCAGCTTCGTCACGCTGGCGTTGGCGTTGCCGCGGCCCACGATGTCGAAGGCCTGCAGCAGCGGCACGCCGGCCTTCATCATGGTGGCGAGCTGGCGGGTGAAGATGGCGATGTCCTTGGGCTTGATGCTCTGGCCCCGGCGCATCCGCCGCTTCTTGATCTTGGTCGGCGAGACGCCCTGGCGGCGCAGCGACGCGGTGACCTGGTTCTCGCCGGCGGCGCGCGTTTCGCCCCGCACCTGCTTGCCGTTGCGGTCGCGGCCTTCCCACTCGAAGACGAATTCAGCGATCTTGGTTGCTGCCGTGGCCATGTCAGACGTACCCCTCTTGATGACTCGTTTTATTCATTGGTGCAGCCCAGCACTTCCTCCAGCGAAGTGATGCCCATCCTCACCTTGTTCAGTCCCGACACCCGCAGGCTGTTGACGCCCTCCGCCTTGGCCTGCTCCGCGATGTCCAGGGCGCTGCCGTCACGCAGGATGATCCGCTGGAGCTCGTCGGTGATCGGCATCACCTGGTAGATGCCGACCCGGCCCTTGTAGCCGTTGTTGCACATGCTGCATCCGACCGGGCGGTAGGGCGTCCAGCTGCCGTCGACGTCTTCTTCCCTGAAACCTGCGTCCAGCAATGTCTCATGCGGAATGTCGGCCGGCGCCTTGCAATTGGCGCAAAGGCGGCGGGCCAGCCGCTGGGCCGTGATCAAAATCACGCTGGAGGCGATGTTGAAGGGGGCGATGCCCATGTTGCGCATCCGCGTCAGCGTTGTCGGCGCGTCGTTGGTGTGCAGCGTCGACAGCACCAGGTGGCCGGTCTGGGCCGCCTTGATCGCGATGTCGGCGGTCTCCAGGTCGCGGATTTCGCCGACCATGATCACGTCCGGATCCTGGCGCAGGAAGGACTTCAGGGCCGCCGCGAAGGTCAGGCCGGCCTTCTCGTTGACGTTGACCTGGTTCACGCCCGGCATGTTGATTTCGGACGGGTCTTCGGCCGTGGAGATGTTCACGCCCGGCTTGTTCAGGAGGTTCAGGCAGGTGTAGAGCGACACCGTCTTGCCCGAGCCGGTCGGCCCGGTCACCAGCACCATGCCGTACGGCCGCTGCACCGCGGCCAGCAGCCTTTCCTTTTCGATCGGGTCGTAGCCCAGGGCATCGACGCCCAGGCGGGCGCTGCTCGGGTCCAGGATCCGGATCACGATCTTCTCGCCGAACAGCGTGGGCAGGGTGCTGACCCGGAAGTCGATCACCCGGTCGGGGCCGACCTTGAGCTTCATCCGGCCGTCCTGCGGCACCCGCTTCTCGGAGATGTCCATCCGCGAGATCACCTTGATCCGCGACGCCAGCTTGTCCTTGATGGCCACCGGCGGCGAGGCGATCTCGCGCAGCTCGCCGTCGACCCGGAACCGGACCCGGTAGGTGGTTTCGTAGGGCTCGAAGTGCAGGTCCGAGGCGCGCATGGTGAACGCGTCGAGCAGCATCTTGTGCAGGAACTTGACGACCGGGGCGTCCTCCACCTCCGAGACCGCGCCCTCGTTCTCGTCGACGACCGCCGACTCCATCGAGGCATCGTCGAACTCGAAGTCGTCCCCGATGATGCTGTCCATCTCCTGGGTGGCAGTGGTGGCGTGCGCCTCCACCATCTTGGACAGCTTGTCGTATTCGGCAATGATCCAGTCCACGCCCATCTGGGTGGCGAACTTGATCTTCTCGGCGGCCTGGCTGTCCGACGGATCGGCCGTGGCGACGATCAGCCGGTTGTTGCGCTTGCTCAGGACCACCACGCGGTAGTCCTGGCAGATCCTGGTGTCCAGCAGGCCCTTGGGCAGGCGGGCCAGGTCGATCGCTTCGAGGTCCAGCAGCGGGGCGCCGAACGCCGTCGACATGGTGTGCGCCAGATCCGAGGCCGAGACCGCGCCCGATCCGGTCAGTTCCGCGATGAAGCGGGTGCGATTGGCCTGGGCCTTCTTGTGGACGTCTTCGGCCGCCTTCTGGCCCAGCTTGCCCGCCGACACCAGCGCGCGGGCGAGCCCGGGAAGGGCGACGGCGGGGGCTTCGGAGACTGCGGGATCGACTGCGGCCATGAATATGAATGTACCAAGGATGACGCTGGCAACAGGCTGCCGGGCGAGGGTTGCGGGAATCATCGCTCATTGCCCAGCCCCTGTAAATCGCCGGGGCGCTTGGCCGGCCCAAGTGTGGCGCCAGCGGCGCATTGCGTGAAAATGCACGCATGAAAACCAGCATCCCCACCCCGGACGCGCACCAGGAATTGCGCGAAGCGTTGCGCGCCCTGTGCGGCGGCTACGACTCCTCCTACTGGCAGCGGATCGACCTGGCACGGGCCTATCCTGAGGAATTTGTCACGGCCCTGACCGAGGCCGGCTGGCTCGCCGCCCTGATTCCGCACGACTACGGCGGCTCCGGGCTGGGCCTGGCGGAAGCGTCCGTGATCATGGAGGAGATCAACTTCTCCGGCGGCAACGCCGGCGCCTGCCACGGCCAGATGTACAACATGGGAACCTTGCTGCGGCACGGGTCGGACGCGCAGAAGCGCACGTACCTGCCGGAGATCGCCAGCGGCAAGCTGCGGCTGCAGTCGATGGCCGTGACCGAACCGGGCACCGGCACCGACACCACGCAGCTCAAGACCACGGCCGTGCGCAAGGGCGACCGCTATGTGGTCAACGGGCAGAAGGTCTGGATCTCGCGGATCCAGCATTCGGACCTGATGATCCTGCTGGCCCGCACCACGGCGCTGGCGGAGGTGAAGAAGAAGAGCGAAGGCATGAGCATCTTCCTGGTCGATCTCAAGCAGGCGATCGGCCACGGCATGGACGTGCGGCCGATCGGCAACATGGTCAATCACGAAACCAACGAAGTGTTCTTCGACAACCTCGAGATCCCGGCGGAGAACCTGATCGGGCAGGAAGGGCAAGGCTTTCGCTACATCCTCGACGGCTTGAACGCCGAGCGCACGCTGATCGCGGCCGAATGCATCGGCGACGCGTACTGGTTCATCGACAAGGCGCGCCGGTACGCAAGCGAGCGGGTCGTCTTCAACCGTCCGATCGGCCAGAACCAGGGCGTGCAGTTCCCGATCGCCGATGCCTACATCGAGACCGAGGCCGCCAACCTGATGCGCTTCAAGGCCTGCGCGCTGTTCGACGCCGGCCAGCCCTGCGGCGGCGAGGCCAACATGGCGAAATACCTGGCGGCGAAGGCTTCCTGGGAAGCGGCCAACGTGTGCCTGCAGACCCACGGCGGCTTCGGCTTCGCGCACGAGTACGACGTGGAGCGCAAGTTCCGGGAGACCCGCCTGTACCAGGTGGCGCCGATCTCCACCAACCTGATCTATTCGTACGTCGCCGAGCACCTGCTGGGCTTGCCGAGGTCGTTCTGATGCCCCGTCCGCTCGACGACATCACCGTCGTGTCGCTGGAACATGCGATCGCCGCGCCGTTCTGCACCAGGCAGCTGGCCGACCTCGGTGCGCGCGTCATCAAGGTCGAACGTCCCGGCAGCGGCGACTTCGCCCGCGACTATGACGCCCGCACCCAGGGCCTGGCTTCGCACTTCGTCTGGGTCAACCGCTCCAAGGAAAGCCTGACGCTGGACCTGAAGCAGCCCGCCGCGCTCGAGGCGCTCAAGCAGTTGCTGGGGAAGGCCGACGTGCTGGTGCAGAACCTCGCGCCGGGCGCCGCGGCCCGCATGGGGCTGGGCTACGACGCGCTGAGTGCAGCCAACCCGCGGCTGATCGTCTGCGACATCTCCGGCTACGGCAACGACGGGCCGTATCGCGACAAGAAGGCCTACGACCTGCTGATCCAGAGCGAGGCCGGCTTCCTGTCGGTGACGGGGACCGCCGAGGAACCGTGCAAGGCCGGCAACTCGATCGCCGACATCGCGGCCGGCATGTACGCATACACCGGCATCCTGTCGGCGCTGATGCAGCGCCAGAAGACCGGCAAGGGCTCGCACATCGACGTGTCGATGCTGGAGGCGCTGGGCGAGTGGATGGGGTTTCCGATGTATTACGCGTACGAAGGGCAGCCGCCGCCGATGCGCAGCGGCGCCGCGCACGCCACCATCTATCCGTACGGGCCGTTCCAGGCCGGCGACGGCAAGACTGTGATGCTGGGGCTGCAGAACGAGCGCGAGTGGAAGCTGTTCTGCGGTGTGGTCCTGCTGCAGCCGGCGCTGGCGGCCGATCCGCGCTTCGGCAGCAACGCCCGGCGCCACGAGAACCGGGACGCGCTGCGGCAATTGATCGTCGAGGCCTTTGCGCAACTGACGGCCGACCAGGTGATCGCCCGCCTCGACGAGGCGCAGATCGCCAACGCCCATGTGAACGCCATGGCCGATGTCTGGGCGCATCCGCAACTGCATGCCCGCGACCGCTTCCGCAGCGTCGGCACGCCGGCCGGACCGATCAACGCAATGCTGCCGCCTGCGGTCAACAGCAGCTTCGACTACCGGATGGACGCGATCCCGGCGATCGGCGAGCACAGCGACGCGATCCTGCGCGAGCTGGGGCGCAGCGACGCCGAGATCGCCGCGCTGCGCGCCGCCGGCGCGATCTGACCGGCCGGGTTACTTGACGAGCAGCACCGGGACGTCGGTCTGCGCGACCACGCGCTGCGCCACGCTGCCCATGAAGAAGCGGCCCACCAGGCCGTAGCCGTGGGTGCCCATCACGATCAGGTGGGCCTGTTCCGACTTCGCGTGCGCCACGATCTCGTCGTCCGGCGGGCCTACCACCCAGACGCAGCGAAACGGGATCTGGTGCCGGCCCAGGAAGGCCTTGATCGGGTCGAGCACCTTGGCCGCTTCCTCGCGGTGGTAGTCGTCCACCGCGGCTGCGCCGGTCATGGTCTTGACCCGCGGCGGCACCGGCGCCTGCACGTGCAGCACCACCAGTTCGCCGCCGGGGCCGGCCAGCCCTTCGTGCGTGACCAGGAAGGCCAGCGCCCGCTTGGTGTACTCGCTGCCGTCCGCAGCCAGCAGGATCTTCATCGCAGCACCAGCACGGGAAGTTTGCTGTGGGTGAGCACGTGCTGCGTCTCGCTGCCAAGCAGCACCCGCTTGATGCCCTTGCGGCCGTGCGATGCCATCACGATCAGGTCGCACTTGTGCTTCTTCGCGGCGGAGATCACCGACTCGGCGACCAGGTCGGAGCGCGCCAGCACGCCCCGGGCCTTGACGCCTTCGGCCAGCGCCGCCTTCTGCACCGCGTCGACCACCGACTGGCCCTTCTCGGCCCACTGCTTTTCGGTGCGGGCCACTTCCGAGTCCGGCACCGAGATGCCACCTTCGAAATAGCTGATCGGATAGCGCGGCACCACGTACAGGGCAATCAGCTCGGCTCCGCTGACGGTGGCCAGCTCGATCGCGCTCTTCACCGCCTTCTTCGACAGCGTGGAGCCGTCGGTCGGAACGAGGATGCGTGTGTACATGTGGTGTCTCCTGGACTGTTGATGAGTCGAGCTTAAGGACACTCGCGCCGGGCCACGTTGATTTACCTCAAGCACGGCGGACGGCGGGCACGGCGACGCACACCGCCAGCCCGCAGGATCGACCAGCCCAGCCCGCTGTCGACCAGGAGGCGCAGTTCCAGCCGCGGCCTTGTCGAATTCTTAACGCCTCGAAATCAGGATTCCCAGCACCACGCCGATGCCGGCGCCGATGGCGATCGATTCCCAGGTGTGGCTGCGCACATAGCCGTCGGCGGTGCGGCCGGCCCGGCGCGCGCTGTCCAGGATCGCCTGCTCGATCGAGCCGATGCGGTTGCGCGCACTCTGGACGCTGTCCTGGAGCCGGTCGCGGGCCTGCGCGTAGTCCTTGCTCGCCTCGCCGCCGGCATGCCGCAGCAAGGCCTGGGCGTCGTCCAGGACGTTGTTGAATTCATGGGCCAGCCGGGCCTGGCTCTTCTTGAGGGTGTCGGTGGTGTCGGCCATGCGGTGCTCCTTGCTCTGGATGGTTCGGGCGGCGTCAGGCGGGCGCCGCGGCCTTGTCGGTGGGACGGATCACCAGCACCGGCGTCGGCGCCAGGCGGATGATCTGTTCGGCGCCGCTGCCCAGCAGCACGCGGCCGATGCCGCGCCGGCCGTGGGTGCCCAGCACGATCAGGTCGGCCTGCCATGCGCGGGCGGCGTTGGCGACGACTTCGCCCAGGCGTTCGCCGAAGCGGTCGAACAGCTTCTTCTCGGCCGGGACCCCGGCCGACTCGGCGATCGCCAGGGCGGCGTCCAGCACCCTGTCGCCGGCTTCGCGCATCACCTTGAACAGCTCGCCCGAGTTGCCGCCGTACATGTCGTAGCCGTCGACGAAAGCCAGTTCCTCCACCACGTGCACCAGCAGCACGCGGCCGCCGCCGTCGCGCGCCAGCTGCAGCGCCGCCACCAGGGCCGCGGTGGCGGTGTCGCTGCCGTCCACGGGAACCACGATTCGTTGGTACATGTCAGCTCCTTGTCTTCGCAATGATGGACGCAGTGTCCGCCGCGGGCAAGCCGCCCCGCTTGACATGTATCAAGCCAGGGGTTGACGCTCATCAAGACCGGCGGCGACCGGCGCGGCACAGTGGGTGCATGAGATTCCTGACGACCGCCGTCCTGGCCTGCGCGGCCTTGTCCGCCTGCTCGCACCTGCTGCCGGAGGGCAGCACCGACACGCCCAGCGGCTTCGACTCGTTCCAGGCGGCGCAGGCGGCGGCGGGCCGGATCGTCCCGCTGCGCACCCGGGTCGAGGAACTCCGGGCCCTGGGCTTCGACCCCGGCGCGGGCACCAACGTCACGCTGATCCCGTATCCCGACATCGTCGCTCGGCTCGCGCCGTATCCGGCGCTGCCGCTGTCCGCGCTGGACCCGGGCGTGCGCCTGTGCATCGAGGCGCAGGCCGCCTGCCGCGGCTACCTGTTCCACTTCGAGCGTCAGGACCGGCACCGCACCGGCGGCTTCTGGCGCGACTTCCTCAATTTCCGGCGCACCACGACCATCAAGGGCTGGTGGTTCGACGCGCTGGTGGTGACCAGCGACGGCACTGTGCTGTTCAGCAACGTGGCGGGCCAGGCGCAGGTCGACCGGGTCGATCAGCAGCGCAATCCGCTTGGCCCGTTCCAGCCGGCGGGGGAGGCGGCCGGTGCCATCCTGATGCACTGAAGGCGGTGGGCGCCCCGGTGCGGTAAATTCAGGAATTAATCCGCCTGGTTGCCTCGCCACGTGCCATCTTCTTCGCCCGACAGTCTCCATCCCGCCTCGCTGGGCAGCAGCGAAGGCAATGCCGCGGCCCTGCTGGCCGGGGTGCTCGACTCTGCGATGGACGCCATCATCACGGTGGACAGCGAGCAGAAGATCCTGATCTACAACGCCGCGGCGGAGAAGATCTTCGGCTGGGCGCGCGCCGACATCCTGGGGCAGCCGCTCGAGCGGCTGATCCCGGCTCGGTTCCGGGCCGGCCACCGGGAGCATGTGGAGCGCTTCGGCCACACCGGCGTGACCGCGCGCAAGATGGGCGACCGCACGGTGGTCTACGGCCGGCGCGCCAACGGCGACGAGTTTCCGCTGGACGCGTCGATCTCGCACCTGGAGACGCCCGAAGGCCGCCTGTTCACCGTGATCCTGCGCGACATCACGCTGCGGTTGCAGGCCGAGGAGGAGCACGCGCGGCTGGCCGCCCGGCTCGGCGGCCTGCTCGATTCAGCGATGGACGCGATCATCACCGTCGACGAGTCGCAGCGCATCGTGCTGTACAACCGCGCCGCCGAGAAGATCTTCGGCTGGCCCAGCGACCAGATGCTGGGACAGTCGCTCGAGCGGCTGATGCCGCAGCGGTTCCGGGCCGAGCACAGCCGCCACGTCCGCCGCTTCGGCCAGACCGGTGTCACCTCGCGCCGGATGGGCGACGGCACGGTGGTCTACGGCCTGCGTGCCAGCGGCGAGGAATTCCCGATGGACGCCTCGATCTCGCAGCTGCAGACCGCCGAGGGCCGGCTGTTCACCGTGATCCTGCGCGACGTCACCGAGCGGGTGCGGGCCCAGGAGGAACGCAGCGCGTTCGCCGCCGCCGCCAACGCCATCCGCGAGGAGGAGAAGACCCGGGTGGCGCGGGAGCTGCACGACGAACTGGCGCAGTCGCTCACGGCCCTGAAGATGGACACCAACTGGGTCCGCGCCAACGGCGCCGCCGATCCGCGGGCGGCGCAGGTCAAGCTGACCGAGATGCTGGCCATGCTGGACGGCACCATCGCCGCCACCCGCCGCATCGCCGCCGACCTGCGGCCGCTGCTGCTGGACGACCTGGGCCTGGTGCCGGCGATCGAATGGCTGGCGGGCAACTTCACCGCCCGCCACGGCGTGCCCTGCCAGGTGCTGGCCAGCGACGACCTCGAGCTGCAGGAGCCGTATGCCACGGCGGTGTTCCGGATCGTCCAGGAGTCGCTGGCCAACGTCGGCAAGCACGCGGCGGCGTCCAAGGTCGAGATCTGCCTGGAGCATGTGAACTGGGCGATCCAGGTCGTGGTGCAGGACGACGGCCGCGGCTTCGACGTCGCCGCGCCGCGCCGGCCCGGGTCGCTCGGCCTGATGGGCCTGAAGGAGCGTGCCCACCTGGTCAACGGCAACATCACCATCCTGAGCGCTCCCGGCAAGGGCACCCGGATCGAGGTGCTGGTGCCGCTGGAACCGGCGCAGCCCGGGGCCGGCGACGCCTGAGCTTGAGGTGGGTCAAGCCGGCCCGCCCGGCCGCGCCCTAAGGTTGCGACAACGCAATCCCTCCGAGGAGTGGTCCATGACAGTCGCACTGACCCAGTTGCTGGTTCACATGGATGCGGGGCCGCTGGCCGCGCGCCGGCTGGAAGCGGCGTGCCGCCTGGCGCAGCCGCACGGCGCCGCCGTCACCGCGCTGTATGCCGTAACGTCGGCGCTGACGGTGCTGCCGTTTTCGCCGGAAGGCGGGGGTGCCGTGGTGGCGCCGTTGCGCGACATCGACGACGAGCGGCGCCAGCAGGCGCGGGCCCGGTTCGACCAGGTGGCGGCTGCCACCACCGTGCGCCCGGCCTGGGCCGATGTCCGCGACGACCCGATGCTGCCCGTGTTCGCCCAGCAGGCGCTGTATGCCGACCTGATGGTGCTGGGCCAGCGCGACCCGGCGGAGCCGGCCACCAGCGGCGTCCCGCCCGATTTCGCCGAGGCCGTGATGGCGATCAGCGGCAAGCCGGCGCTGGTCCTGCCCTACGCGGCGGTGCCGGAGCACATCGGCGAGACGGTGGCGATCGCCTGGAAGCCGACGCGCGAGGCGGCCCGCGCCGTCGCCGCGGCCCTGCCGTTGCTGCAGCGCGCAGCCAGGGTCCACGTCGTGTCGTGGACCGCGCCCGACGAGGCCGTCACCGGCGCGGCTCTCGACCTGCGGGGCTACCTGGCCAGGCACGGCGTGCAGGCCGAATGGCACGCCCAGGGCGCTGAGCCCGACAGCGTCGGCGAGCTGCTGCTGTCGCGCGCGTTCGACCTCGGGGCCGACCTGCTGGTGATGGGCTGCTACGGCCACAACCGGGCCCGCGAATGGGTGCTGGGCGGCGCCTCGCGCACGGTGCTGCGCTCGATGACGCTGCCGGTGCTGATGGCCCATTGACCGCCGATCGTGCCGGCCGGCCGCCGGCCGGCCTGACCCGGCAGCAGGCGGCGGACGCGCTCGCGCAGGACGGCCCCAATGCGCTGCCGGGCAGCGAGCCGCGCTCGCTGCTGCGCATCGCGCTCGACGTGGTGCGCGAGCCGATGTTCCTGATGCTGCTGGCGGCGGGCGCAATTTACCTGGCGATCGGCGATCCCGGCGAGGCGGCGTTCCTGCTCGGGTCGGTGTTCGCCGTGATCGGCCTGGCGCTGGCGCAAGAGCGCAAGACCCAGCGCGCGCTCGAGGCCCTGCGCGACCTGTCGGCGCCGCGGGCGCTGGTCATCCGCGAGGGCGAGGAAGTGCGCATCGCCAGCCGCGACGTCGTGCGCGGCGACCTGCTGGTGCTGCACGAGGGCGACCGCATCGCGGCCGACGCGGTACTGGTGGACGGCCAGCTGAGGGCCGACGAATCGCTGCTGACCGGCGAGTCCGCGACCCAGGACAAGCTGCCCGGGGACGCGGCGCTGCCGATGGGGGAGCCGGGCGGAGCCGAGGCCTCGCCGTTCCTGTTTGCCGGCACCGTGGTCACCGGCGGCGTCGGCCTGGCCCGGGTGCGCGCGACCGGCGCCACGTCGGCGATCGGCCGCATCGGGGTGGCGCTGGCGCGGACCGTCGAGGTCACCTCGGCGCTGCAGCGCAGTTCGCGCCGCATCGTCGGGGCGCTGGCCGGCGCCGGCTTGGCGGTCGCCACCGGCCTGGTGCTGCTGGCGTGGCTGTGGGACGGTCGCAGCCTGCTGGAGAGCCTGCTGCTGGGGATCGCGCTGGCGATGGCGATCCTGCCCGAAGAGATTCCCGTGGTGCTCACGGTGTTCCTGGCGCTGGGCGCCTGGCGGCTGTCGCAGCAGCAGGTGCTGACCCGGCGCGTCACGGCGGTCGAGGCGCTGGGCGGCATCACCGTGCTGGCGGTCGACAAGACCGGCACGCTGACGCGCAACCGGATGGAGGTCGCCGAGCTGTGGGTGCCGGGCCGGGACTTTCGCGACCGCGCGGACGCCGTGCTGGCCGAGGAGTTCCACGCGCTCGCGGAGTTCGCGTTGCTGGCGACCCCGCAGGATCCGTTCGACCCGATGGAAAAGGCGATCCGCGAGTTCGGCCTGCGCCACCTGCGGGACACCGAACACGTGCACGCCGGCTGGCAGCCGGAACAGCAGTACCCGCTGACGCCCGAGATCCTGGCGATGACGCGGGTGTTCGCGCTCGACGCGCCCGACCGCCACCTGCTGGCCACCAAGGGCGCGCCCGAGGCGGTGGCCGACCTGTGCCACCTGGATGCGGCGGCGCTCGATGCGATCCGCGCGCACGTCCACGGGATGGCCGGGCGCGGGTTGCGCGTGCTGGGCGTCGCGATGGGGCGCTGGCAGGGCACCGACTGGCCGGCGGGGCAGCACGATTTCGAGTTCCGCTTCCTGGGGCTGGTCGGCCTGCTGGACCCGCCGCGGCCGCAGGCGGCGGCAGCGGTGGCGGCCTGCGGCCGCGCCGGCATCCGCGTCATCATGATGACGGGCGACCATCCGGCCACGGCGCAGGCGATCGCGCGCCAGGTCGGCCTGCCCGGCGCGCAGCAGGTGCTGACCGGTGTCGAGGTGGAAACGCTGGACGACGCGGCGCTGCGCGAGCGGCTGGCCGGCATTGCCATCTGCGCCCGCCTGGCGCCGGTGCAGAAGCTGCGGCTGGTGCGCGCGCTGCAGGCCGCGGGCGAGGTGGTCGGCATGACCGGCGACGGCGTCAACGATGCGCCCGCATTGAAAGCCGCCGATGTCGGCATCGCGATGGGCGAGCGCGGCACCGACGTCGCGCGCGAAGCGGCGGCCATCGTGCTGCTGGACGACAGCTTCGCCAGCATCACCACCGCGATCCGGCGCGGCCGGCAGATCGACGACAACATCCGCGACGCCATCCGCTTCATCTTCGCCGTCCATGTTCCGGTGATCGCGCTGGCGCTGGTGCCGGTGCTGCTGCACTGGCCGGCGCTGCTGCTGCCGGCGCAGATCGTGCTGCTGGAACTGATCATCGACCCGGCCTGCTCGGTGCTGTTCGAGGCCGAGCCGGCCGCTGCGGACGTGATGGACCGGCCGCCCCGGTCGGCCGCGGATTCGCCGTTCGCCCCCGCCAACCTGGTCCACGGAGTGCTGCAAGGCGTCGGCCTGGCGGCCATCCTGCTGCTGGGAAGCTGGCGGATGCTGGAGGGCGGCTGGAGCGGCGAAGCGGTGCGCACCACGGTGTTCCTGGCCCTGGTCTGCAGCCTGTTCGTGCTGGTGCTGGCGCATCGCGGCGCGCACGCGCGCTGGCGCGCCGGCGGCAATCCGTGGCTGCGCCGGCTGCCGCTGGCCGTGCTTGCGGTGCTGGTGCTGGTGCTGGCGCTGCCCTGGCTGCGCGGCGTCATGGGGTTCGCGCTGCCGTCGGCCTGGACCGTCGCCGCCGCGCTCGGGATGGTCGCCACGGCGGCGATCTGGACTGTCCTGGTGCGCTGGAGCGTGGCCGCCACGCAGGCGATCCGGCGATGAACCGGCCCGCCGGCCCCGGCCCAGGTTACTGGGCGCTGCCCCGGGAGCGGCTGCTGGCGCAGCTGCGCGCCGACGCCGGCGGCCTGAGCGTGGCCCAGGCGGCGGCGCGGCTGCGCCGGCACGGTCCCAACGCGCTGGCCGCCAGCAGACAGGCCGGCGCGCTGGGCCTGTTCGCGAACCAGTTCAAGAGTCCGCTGGTGCTGATCCTGATCGTCGCTTCGGCGGTGTCGCTGCTCGCCGCGGAATGGGTCGACGCCGCCGTGGTGCTGGCGGTGGTGTTCGGCAGCACCATCCTGGGCTTCATCCAGGAATCCATCGCCAGCAACGCGATCGCCAAACTGCGCTCGCAGGTGCTGATCAATTCGACCGTGCTGCGCGGCGGAGCGGCGGTGACGCTGCCGTCGACCCGGGTGGTGCCGGGCGACGTGGTGCTGCTGGCCGCCGGCAGCCTGATCCCGGCCGACGCGGTGGTGCTGGAAGCCAGGGACTTCTTCGTCACCCAGGCGGTGCTCACCGGCGAGACCTTCCCGGTGGAAAAGCTGCCGGGCGTGGCGGCGGCCGAGGCCGGGCTGAGCGAGCGGGCCAACTGCGTGTTCATGGGCACCAGCGTGCGCAGCGGCACCGCCCGGGTGCTGGTGGCAGCCACCGGCAAGGACACGGTGTTCGGCCAGATCGCCGGCAAGCTGGCCCTGCGCCCGCCCATGACGGAGTTCGAGCGCGGCATCCAGCGCTTCGGCTACCTGCTGACCCGGATCATGCTGGTCATGGTGATGGTGGTGCTGGCCATCAACATCTTCATGCAGCGGCCGCCGGTCGCCTCGCTGCTGTTCGCGCTGGCGCTGGCGGTGGGCCTCACGCCGGAGCTGCTGCCGGCCATCATCAGCATCACGCTGTCGCACGGCGCCAAGCGGATGGCGAAGCTGGGCGTGATCGTCCGCCGCCTGAACGCGATCGAGAACCTGGGCAGCATGGACGTGCTGTGCACGGACAAGACCGGCACCCTGACCGCGGGCGTGGTGCAGCTCGATGCCGCCGTGGATGTCGACGGCCAGCCGGGCGCGCAGGTGCTGCGGCTGGCCGCCATCAACGCGCACTTCCAGACCGGCATGGCCAACGAGCTGGACCAGGCGGTGGCCGCCGCCGCCGGCCAGGCCGGTGTCGATCTCGCCCATGTGACCAAGGTCGACGAGATTCCCTACGACTTCTCCCGCAAGTCGATCTCGGTGGTCGCGGCCGACGCCGGCGGGGTCCGCACGCTGGTGACCAAGGGCGCGCTCGACAACGTGCTGGGCATGTGCGCCACGGTCCGGACGGCGACCGGCGAAGCGCCGCTGGATGCCGCGGCCCGCGCTCGGATCGAGGGCCACTACGACGGCTGGAGCGCGCAGGGCTTCCGGGTGCTGGGCGTCGCCACCCGGGTGGTCGACAACCGCCATGGCGCCTACACGCGCGCCGACGAATGCGGCCTGTGCTTCACCGGGTTCCTGCTGTTCTTCGACCCGCCCAAGGCCGACGTGCGCCAGACCCTCGCCGACCTGGCGCAGCGCGGCGTCGCGCTGAAGATGATCACGGGCGACAACCGCAAGGTGGCGCGCCATGTGGCGCAGGCGATCGGCCTGCCGGTGGACACCACGCTGACCGGGCGCGAGCTCAACGCGCTGGGCGACGAGGCGCTGCTGCACGCGGCCCAGCGCGCCACGGTGTTCTCGGAGGTCGACCCGAACCAGAAGGAGCGCATCATCCTGGCGCTGCGCAAGACCGGCCACGTGGTCGGCTACCTGGGCGACGGCATCAACGACGCGGCGGCGCTGCACACGGCCGACGTCGGCATCTCGGTGGACACGGCGGTGGACGTGGCCAAGGACGCCGCCGACTTCGTGCTGCTGCGCAAGGACCTGGGCATCCTGCGCCAGGGCATCGACGAGGGCCGCACCACCTTCGCCAACACGCTCAAGTACCTGCTGACCACCATCAGCGCCAACTTCGGCAACATGTTCAGCATGGCGGTGGCCTCGGTGTTCCTGCCCTTCCTGCCGCTGCTGGCGTCCCAGATCCTGCTGAACAACTTCCTGTCGGACATCCCGGCGGCCACCATCGCCAGCGACCGGGTCGACGCCGAATGGGTGGCCACGCCGCGGCGCTGGGACACGGTGTTCATCCGCGACTACATGGTGCTGTTCGGGCTGGTCAGCTCGCTGTTCGACTTCCTGGCCTTCGGCGTGCTGCTGTGGCTGTTCCAGGCCGCGCCCGAGGAGTTTCGCACCGGCTGGTTCATCGAATCGCTGCTGACGGAGCTGGTGATCGCGCTGGTGGTGCGCACGCGCGGGCCGTTCTGGCGCAGCCGCCCGGGCAACCTGCTGCTGGCCAGCACCGCGAGCGTGATCGTCCTGGCCCTGGCGTTGCCCTACCTGCCCGGGATCGCGGTGTTCGGCTTCGTGCCCCTGCCCGTGCCCCTGCTGCTGGCCATGGTGGCCCTGACCCTGGCCTACGTGGTGGCGGCGGAATTGAGTAAAAAGTACTTCTATCGGCGCTCGACCTAGGACTATTCCTAGTCGGCCTCGGCGGCGCGGAAGGCCCGAACCGGATTCCGCCGAGGGTCGGACTCAGTGTCGGCTGATGTTGCCGGCGGGCCTGGCGCGGGACACTTCGTTCCATGGTCAAGCCCGCCACCGTACCGCTCGAAGTCTTCATCGCCGACGACTCGCCGCTGATCCGCACCCGGGTCGCTGCCCTGCTCGCCGCGGCAGGCATGCTGGTGGTCGGCGAGGCCGCCACCCCGGCCGGCTCGATCGAGGGCATCCTGTCCGCGCGGCCGCATGCGGTGGTGCTGGACGTCCAGCTCGAGGGCGGGACCGGCCTGGAAGTGCTGCGCGCGGTGCGCAGCGCCGCCCCGGACATCGCCGTCGTGGTGTTCAGCAACACCGCCAGCCCGGCCTATCGCAAGCGCTACCTGTCCCATGGGGCCGCCGGCTTCCTGGACAAGAGCACCGAATTCGACCAGCTCGCGCAGGCGGTGGCCGCCACCGTGCGCGCCGGCGCCTAAACATTCAGGAGGAGTCATCATGTCCGTCGCCACCCTCGAAGCACCCGTCCGCAGTCCCCGCGTCATTCCCGTCGTCCCGGCGGTCCAGGCCCGCGCCAGCGTGGCGCCGCCGCTGCTCAAGACCAGTTGCTCGGCCTGTCACCTGCGCGAGCTGTGCCTGCCCTGCGGCATGACCGGCAGCGACGTCGAACGCCTCGACAGCCTGATGTTCAGCCGGCGCCGGGTCAAGGCCGGCCAGCAGATCTACCGCGAAGGCGACCGCTTCCAGTACATCTACGCCGTGCGCAGCGGCACCTTCAAGACCAGCCTGACCCTGTCGGACGGCCGCGAGCAGGTCAGCGGCTTCTACATGGCCGGCGAGCTGATGGGCCTGGACGGCCTGGCCCAGGGCCTGCACGCCAGCAGCGCCACCGCGCTGGAAGACACCGAGGTCTGCAGCATCCCCTACGTCCACCTGAGCGAGCTGTCGGCCGCCAACAGCGGCATGCAGCACATCGTCAGCCGGCTGATGAGCCGCGAGATCGTGCGCGAGCACAGCCTGATGCTGCTGCTGGGCAGCATGAACGCCGAGGAGCGGCTGTCGGCCTTCCTGCTGAACCTGTCGCAGCGGCTGAAGGCGCGCGGCTATTCGCCCACCGAGTTCCACCTGCGCATGTCGCGCGCCGAGATCGGCAGCTACCTGGGGATGACGCTGGAGACGGTCAGCCGCACCTTCTCCGCGTTCCAGCACCAGCACCTGCTCGAAGTCGACAAGCGGCACATCCGCATCACCGACATGCCGGCGCTGTCGCGGGCCCTCGAAATGCGCATGCACTGACAACGGGGGCGCAGATGTCGCGATTCCACAAGATCCTGGTCGCCGTCGACGGCAGCCCCGGCTCCGAGCTGGCGCTGGCCGAAGCCATCAAGCTGGCGCAGGCGCTGGGCGCCCGGCTGCGGCTGGTCCACGTGATGGACGAACTGGGCTGGGTCAACGGCTTCGAGTCGGCCAGGGCCTATTTCGACGACGTGCTGCCGCGCATGCGCGAGGCCGGCGGCAAGCTGCTGGCGAGCGGGCTGGCCAAGGCCCTGGCGGCCAACGTCCAGGCCGAGAGCGAGCTGGTGATCCAGTCGGGCGGCCGGGTCGCCGACGACGTGGCCGACGAGGCGCAGCGCTGGGGCGCGGACCTGGTCGTGGCCGGCACCCAGGGCCGGCACGGCGTCGACCGGCTGCTGCTGGGGAGTTCGGCGGAACAGATCGTCCGCCACGCGAGCACGCCGGTGCTGCTGGTGCGGGCGACGCAGACGGCGGCCTGAGCCCCGGGGTTGACGCGCGTCAACAAGGCGCGCCCGGGGATGCCTACAGTGGTTGCATGCCCTTGATGGAGATGCGATGAAACCCGAATGGATCCTGATCGCCAACGCCTCGCGCGCCCGCTTGCTGCAACGGGAGCAGGGCTGCCCACTCGTGGTGGTCCACAGCTTCGACCACCCGCAAAGCCGCAGCCGCAGCAGCGAGCTCGGCGACGCCCCGGCCGGCCAGGAAAAGGCCGACCGCAGCTTCGGCGGTGCGGCCTACGCGCCGCGCCTGGACGCCAAGGAGAAGGAGCACCTGCGCTTTGCCCACCGGATGTCCGAGTACCTCGAACAGCAGGCGCAGCAAGGCAGCTTCAAGTCGCTGGCGCTGTATGCGTCCAGCCCGTTCCTGGGCGAGCTCAAGGCCGCGCTGGGATCGGCGACCACCGCCCTGGTCTCGGCCACCCATGACCTGGACCTGACCAGCGTCGGCCTGGTCGAACTCGACCAGCGGATCGCGCACGAGTCGGCGCACTGAGCGCGCCGCCGCGGCCTTGCGGTAGCGCAAATGCCGCCGGCGCCGGTCTGACAATGATCGACTCATGCCAGTTGCCCAACCGACGCTCCAGGCCAAGGTCGACGCGTTGCGCCAGCCGGCGAGCTATGCCGGCAACCCGGAGGTGGACGCCATCGAGACCCACATGTCCTGGGTCTTCCTGGCCGGCGAGCACGTCTACAAGCTCAAGAAGCCGGTGCGCCACGGCCCGCTGGACTTCCGCTCGCTGCTGGCCCGGCACTTCTACTGCCTGGAGGAGCTGCGGCTGAACCAGCCGCTGGCCGGCGCGGTGTACCTGGAGGTGGTTCCGCTGCTGGCCGACAGCGCGGGAGCCTTGGGGCTGCGCGGGCCGGGCACGGTCGTCGAATGGCTGGTGCGGATGCGCCGCCTGCCCGCGGCCATGCTGCTGGACCGGATGCTGGAGCAGGGCCGCGCCGGGCCGGACCACCTGCGCTGGGTGGCGCAGCGGCTGGCCGGGTTCTACCGCGGCCTGGAGCCGGCGCCGCTCGGGCCGGGTCACTACCGCGAGCGGCTGGCAGCCGAGATCGACGCATGCGAAGCCGGGCTCTGCGACCCGGACGGCGGCCTGGACCTGGACAGCTGCCGGGCGCTGTGCGCCGGGCTGCGGTCGGTGCTGCAGGACCGCTCGGCGCTGTTCGACGCGCGCGTGGACGCCGGGCGGATCGTCGAAGGCCATGGCGACCTGCGGCCCGAGCACATCTTCCTTGGCCAGCCGCCGGCCATCATCGACCGGCTGGAGTTCTCGGTCGACCTGCGCACGCTCGACGCCCTGGACGAGATCGGCTTCCTGGCGCTCGAGTGCGAGCGCTTCGGCGCGCCGCGCCTGGGCCGGGTGCTGCTGGACACCTACCGGGAGGGCGCCGACGACGACGGACCCGCGCTCCTGCTGCATTTCCACCAGGCCCTGCGCGCCTGCATCCGCGCCCGGCTGGCGATCGCGCA
This sequence comes from Ramlibacter sp. 2FC, assembly GCA_943372495.1. Classification (GTDB taxonomy): domain Bacteria; phylum Pseudomonadota; class Gammaproteobacteria; order Burkholderiales; family Burkholderiaceae_C; genus Ramlibacter. Next base: position 58,110 of record CALRYV010000030.1, read on the forward strand.
CCTGCGCGAGCCGCAGTACCGCGACCAGCCGAAGTGGCCGGTGCGGGCCCGCGAGTACCTGCAACTGGCCGCGGCGCACCTGCACCCATGCGTGCCGGGCGTCAGCCGTCCTCCAGCAGCTGCGTGATGGAGCCGCCGCCGTGAATGCGCCGGATCGCCTCGGCGAACAGGTCGGCGGCGGGCAGGACCACCAGCTTGTCGCGGGTCTTGCCGGGGCCCAGGCGGAACGGCGGCACCGAGTCGGTCACCACGATGCCGGTCAGCGCGTCATCGGCCAGGATCGCGTCCGCGTCCCCGACGAACAGGCCGTGCGAGGCGGCGGCGTAGACGGCGGTGGCGCCGAGCGCGCGGCAGGCCCTGACGGTGCGGGCGATGGTGGTGCCGGTGCCGATCAGGTCGTCGATGACGATGGCGCAGCGCCCGCCGACGTCGCCCACGATCAGCTCGCCGCTGACGACGCCCTCGCTGCGGTGCTTCTCGGCGAAGGCCGCGGCGACCGGACGCCCCAGCACGTGCACGAGGCGCTGGCGGAAGCGGTCGGCCCGTTTGATGCCGCCGGCGTCGGGCGAGACCACCACCGCCTCGCGCGCTCCCAGCAGCGCCGCGAAGTGGGCGGCGAACAGGCCCTGGGCCTGCAGGTGCTCGGTGCGGCAGCGAAAGGCGTTCTGGTAGGCGGCCAGGTTGTGGACGTCGAGCGTCAGCACGCGGTCGGTGCCGACGGCTTCGAACATGGCGGCGACGTAGCGGGTGGTGACGGGGTCGCGGCTCTTGGATTTCTGGTCCTTGCGCGCATAGGCCAGGTAGGGCACGACCGCCGTCACGCCGGCCGCCGACGCGTCCTTGAGCGCGCCGATGAAGAACAGCAGCCGGCACAGCTTGTCGTTGACGCTCTGGGCGGCGTCGGCGTGCAGCGACTGCACCACGAACACGTCGCGCCCGCGGACGTTGGCCAGCGGCCGGGCCTTGTGCTCGCCGTCCTCGAACGCGCGTTCCTCGTGCGGGCTGAGCGCGATGCCCAGCCGGTCCGCCACCCGTTGGCCAAAATCGCGGCTGGCGTCCAGCGCGAACAGGCACAGTTCAGTCTGGTCCATCGTCATCCTTCCAGCCCCTTGGCCGCAACCATGGGGGCCACATGACCCATTACGACGTCTTCAACGGCGATGCCGACGGCATCTGCGCCCTGCACCAGCTGCGGCTGGCGCAGCCGCTGGCAGCGACCCTGGTCACCGGGGTCAAGCGCGACATCGAGCTGCTGCAGCGGGTCGATGCGCGGGCCGGCGACAGCGTGACGGTGCTGGACATCTCGCTGGAGCGCAACCGCGCCGCGTTGCTGGAGCTGCTGGCGCGCGGCGTGCGGATCGAGTACTTCGACCACCACTTCGCCGGCGTGGTCCCGCGGCATGCGAACCTGGCGGTCCATCTCGATCCGGCGCCCGGCGCGTGCACCAGCGTGCTGGTCGACGCCCACCTGCAGGGCCGCTACCGGCCCTGGGCGGTGGTGGCCGCGTTCGGCGACGGCCTCGAGGCCACCGCGGCGGCGCTGGCGCAGGCGTGCGGCCTGGCAACGCCGCAGGTGGCGCGGCTGCGCGAGCTGGGCCAGGCGCTCAACTACAACGCCTACGGTGACAGCGCAGCCGACCTGCTGGTGGCGCCGGCCGCCCTGTACCAGGCCGTGCATCGGTACGAAAGCCCGTTCGACTTCATCGACGCCGATCCGGTCGCGCGGCTGCTGGACGCTGGCCGGCGCCAGGACCTGGCCCGGGCCGAGGCGCTTGCACCCGCGTTCCGGTTGCCGGCCGGCAGCGTCTACCTGCTGCCGGATGAGCCGTGGGCCCGCCGCGTGCAAGGCGTCTTCGCCAACGCGCTGGCGCAACGGTTTCCGCAGCAGGCGCATGCGGTGCTGGCCCCCGCTGCAGGCACTGGTTTCACCGTCAGCGTGCGCGCGCCGCTGGCCCGGCCCGAGGGCGCAGACCTGCTCTGCCGCAAGTACCCCGCCGGTGGGGGCCGCGCCGCGGCGGCCGGCATCGACGGCCTGCCGCCGGAGCAGCTGCCGCAGTTCGTGCGCGACTTCGGCGCTGCCTTTCACGCTGCTGGCGACGGCGACGGCGACGGCGGTGCGGGTTTCCACCTCTGAACGATGGAACAGGCTGGCGCGGCCCGCCTTGCGCTAGGTCAAGGCAGCGCCGGCGGCCCCGTCCTACCGTCGGTGTGGAGGTATGCCATGGCTGCGAAACAACTTCTCTTCGGGCCCGATGCGCGCGACCGTCTGCGCCGCGGCGTCGACACGCTGGCCGAGGCGGTGCGCGTCACGCTCGGCCCGCGCGGGCGCACCGTGCTGCTGGACCAGGAATTCGGCCCGCCGCAGATCGTCAACTCCGGCGTGGTCGTGGCGCGCGCGATCGAGCTCGAGGACCGGTTCGAGAACATGGGCGCCCAGCTGCTGCGCGAAGTGGCGGCGCGCACCAGCGAGATGGCCGGCGACGGCACGACGACCGCGACGGTGCTGGCGCACGGGATGATCCAGGAGGGCCTGAAGTACCTGGCCGCCGGCATGAACCCGATGGACCTCAAGCGCGGCATCGACAGCGCCATCGAGACGGTGGTCGCCGAGCTGGCCAAGATCGCGCAGCCCTGCAGCAGCTCGCGCGAGATCGCCCACGTCGCCGCCATCTCCGCCAACAACGACCGCTCGATCGGCGACCTGGTGGCGCGCGCCATGGAACAGGTCGGGCGCGAGGGCGCGGTGTCGATCGAGGACGGCTCGGGCATGGCCAGCGAGCTGGAAGTGGTCGAGGGGCTGCAATTCGACCGCGGCTTCCTCTCGGCCTACTTCATCAACGACGCCGAGAAACAGTCGGCGCTGCTGGAGGACGCGCGGATCCTGCTGTACGACCAGAAGCTCAGCGGCCTGCAGGAGCTGGTGCCGCTGCTGGAGGCGGTCGCCAAGGCCGGGTCGCCGCTGCTGGTGATCGCGGAGGAGGTCGAGGCCGACGCGCTGGCGACGCTGGTGGTCAACAGCATCCGCGGCGTGATCAAGACCTGCGCGGTGAAGGCGCCCGGCTTCGGCGACCGCCGCAAGGCCATGCTGCAGGACATCGCGCTGCTCACCGGCGGCGAAGTGATCTCGACCGAGACCGGGCTGGTGCTGGCGAAGGCCGGCATCGAGCACCTGGGACGGGCGCGCCGGGTCGAGGTCGACAAGGAGCGCACCACGGTGATCGGCGGCGCGGGGGACCCGGCGCGGATCAGGGAGCGGGTCGCCGCGCTCAAGAAGGAGCGCGAGGGCCTGGCCAGCGAGTACGACCGCAAGCAGCTGGACGACCGCATCGCGCGGCTGGCCGGCGGGGTCGCGGTGATCAAGGTCGGCGCCGCCACCGAGACCGAGCTCAAGGAGCGCAAGCTGCGGGTCGAGGATGCGCTGCACGCAACCCGCGCCGCAGTGGAGGAGGGCATCGTCCCGGGCGGCGGGGTCGCCCTGCTGCGCGCGCGCAAGGTCCTGGACGGCGTCAAGCTGGCGTCGCTGGACCAGGACTGCGGGCTGAAGATCGTGGCGCGCGCGCTCGAGGAGCCGCTGCGCCGGATCGTGACCAACGCGGCGGATGAACCGTCGATCGTGCTGGAACGGGTCCAGGCTTCCGACGAGCGCAATTACGGCTACAACGCGGCGACCCGGGCCTATGGCGACATGCTGGAGATGGGCGTGATCGACCCGGCCAAGGTGACGCGGCTGGCGCTGCAGAACGCCGGCTCGATCGCCGGCCTGGTGCTGACCGTCGACTGCATGATCGCCATCGCGCCCAAAAAGGACGCCGCAGGTGGGGGCCAGGGCGAGCCGGCCGGGGTCTACTGAAATGAAACGACCCCCACGCTCTTTTCAATCGCTGCCCCCCGAGGGGGCTTCAGTCTCCTTGAGGCGGCTCGGCGGAGACTGACGTGGCCAACGGCAATCCCAGGCTGCAGTGGAACGTCGGCTACTGGGTGGTGGCGATGCTGGCGCTGCTGTGGATGCAGACGCTGTGGCAGGCGGCCCGCACCGTCGAGGCGGTGCCTTACAGCCAGTTCGAGCAGGCGCTGGCGCAGGGCCGCGTCGCCGAGATCACGATCGGCGAAACCACCATCACCGGCAAGCTCAAGACGCCGGAGGCCAACGGCAAGAGCGTGATCGTCGCCACCCGGGTGGAACCGGCGCTGGCCGAGCGGCTGGGCAAGTACGACGTGCCCTACACCCGCGTGATCGAGAGCACCTTCCTGCGCGACCTGCTGTCGTGGATCGCGCCCGCCGCGGTCTTCTTCGGGCTCTGGTTCTTCGTCTTTCGCCGCGCGCTGGAAAAGCAGGGCGGCGGCCTGGGCGGCTTCATGAGCATCGGCAAGAGCCGGGCCAGGGTGTACGTCGAGAAGGACACCGGCGTCACCTTCGCCGACGTCGCCGGCGTCGACGAGGCCAAGGCCGAACTGCAGGAGATCGTGGCGTTCCTGAAGAACCCCGGCGACTACGGCCGGCTCGGCGCCCACATGCCCAAGGGCGTGCTGCTGGTCGGGCCGACCGGCACCGGCAAGACCCTGCTGGCCAAGGCGGTGGCCGGCGAGGCCGGCGTGCCGTTCTTTAGCATCTCGGGCAGCGAGTTCGTCGAGATGTTCGTGGGCGTCGGCGCGGCCCGGGTGCGCGACCTGTTCGAGCAGGCCCGCGCGAAGGCGCCGGCCATCATCTTCATCGACGAACTCGATGCGCTGGGCCGCGCGCGCGGCGCCGGCGGCCTGATCGGCGGCCATGACGAACGCGAGCAGACGCTCAACCAGCTGCTGGTGGAACTCGACGGCTTCGACACCTCGGCCGGCGTGGTGCTGCTGGCGGCGACCAACCGGCCCGAGATCCTTGACCCCGCGTTGCTGCGCGCCGGCCGCTTCGACCGCCAGGTGCTGGTCGACCGGCCCGACAAGGCGGGGCGGGTGCAGATCCTGCGGGTCCACGTGCGCAGGATCAAGCTGGCCGCCGGGGCCGACCTGGACCAGGTGGCGGCGCTGACCACCGGATTTTCGGGCGCCGACCTGGCCAACCTGTGCAACGAGGCGGCGCTGGCCGCCACCCGGCGCGGCGCCGGCGAGGTGGCGCTGCAGGACTTCACCGCCGCGATCGAGCGCATCGTCGCCGGCCTGGAGAAGAAGAACCGCGTGCTCAATCCGCGCGAGCGCGAGGTGGTGGCGTACCACGAGATGGGCCATGCGCTGGTGGCGCTGTCGCTGCCGGGCAGCGACCAGGTGCACAAGGTCTCGATCATCCCGCGCGGCATCGGCGCGCTCGGCTACACCATCCAGCGGCCGACCGAGGACAGGTTCCTGATGACGCGCGCGGAGCTCGAATCCAAGATCATGGTGCTGCTGGGCGGGCGCGCCGCGGAGAAGCTGGTGTTCGGCCAGCTCTCCACCGGCGCCGCCGACGACCTGGCCAAGGTGACCGACATCGCGCGCGACATGGTGACGCGCTACGGCATGGACGAAGGCCTGGGCTATGTCGCCTACGAGGCGCCGCCGCCGCGCTTCCTCGACCTGCCCGGCGAACTGCAGGGCGGCAGCCGCACCAGCCCCGCCACCCAGCAGCGCATCGACGACGCGGTGCGCACGATCGTGATGGACGCCTTCGCGCGGACCACCACCTTGCTGGAACAGCGGCGCGAAGTGCTGGAGCGCTGCGCCAGGGCCTTGCTGGAGCGGGAGACGCTCGACGAAGCGGCGCTGCAAGCCCTCATCGGGCCAGCATGAACCCGCGCTCCTCGTCCGTGAGCGGCTGGTCCGCTGCCTGCAGCCGTTCCAGCACCGCGACGTCCGCCTCCGACGCATCGCCCCTGCGGGCCAGCAACCGCTCGCGCAGCAGCGCCGGCGGCGCCTCGCAGTGCAGGATCGCGAACGGGACGCCGAGCTCGCGGGCCACCGCATGGGCCAGCAGCCGCTCGTCGTGCCGCAGGAAGGCGGCGTCCAGGATCACCGGATAGCCGGCCGCGATCACCTCGCGCGCCAGCGTGAACAGCCGGTCGTAAGTGCGCGCCGTCGCATCCCCGCCATAGAGGTCCAGCCCGTGCTCGCTGGAGCGCTCCAGCATCCCCAGCCCGAACAGGCGTTTGCGCTCCACGTCGGAGCGCAGGCGGATCGCGCCGTCCTGTTCCAGCAGCTGCTGCGACTGGAGGGTCTTGCCCGATCCCGGCAGGCCGTGGGTGATCACCAGCCGCGGCGGCGCGGGCCGGGTCCAGGCCAGCGCCGTGTCCAGGTAGCGCCGGCCGGCGCCGGCGTCGCCGCGCAGCTGCGCCACGTGGCAGCGCACCAGCGCCCGGTAGACGACAGCGAAGCGCAGCGCCGGCAGCGCGCCGTGGTCGCCGGTGAGGTCCAGCCACAGGTTCACCAAGCGCCAGGCGAAGTCGTCGCGGCCGCGGGCGCTGAAGTCCATCACCGCGAAGGCGATCTCGTCGAGCACGTCGATGCAGCGCAGGGCCGGGTCGAACTCGATGCAGTCGAAGGCTTCGACCGCGCCATCCACGCTGACCAGGTTGTCCAGGTGCAGGTCGCCGTGCCCCTCGCGCACCGCGCCGGCCTCGCGCCGCGCGGTCCACAGCGGCAGCAGGACGGCGGCGGCGGCGGTCAGCCAGTCGCGCAGCCGCGCCTGTTCGTCAGGCGTCGCGCCGGCGCCGGCGCCGTCCAGGGCCGCCAGCGCCACGGCGCGCCGCTGCTGCGGCGACGCGAAACCGGCTGCCGCGGCCAGCGGCGTCGCCTGGCGCTGGAAGCCCGCGACCAGCCAGGCCAGCCGGTCCACGTCCTCGCCGCGCAGGGTGCCGGCCGCCAGCTGCTCGCCGAACAGCGCGCCGTCCGGGAAGCGCCGCATCCGCACCGCGTACTCGAGCACCGGTCCGGGGCCGTCCAGCGTGGGCGCCGCCCGGTTGCCGGTGATCCGCGCCACGCCCTGGTAGATCGAGGGTGCGAGCCGGCGGTTCAGCCGCAGCTCCTCCTCGCAGAAGTGGCGGCGTTGCTCCAGCGTGCCGTAGTCGACGAAGGGCAGCCGCACCGGCTGCTTGATCTTCCAGGCCGTGCCGGCGCCCAGCAGCACCCAGGAGATATGGGTTTCCACCAGCGTCGCCGGCAGCGCGCGGGCCAGCGCCTCGACCAGGGCCCGCGCCGCGGCGACGGAATCTTCGGTTTGCATGCCGCCATCTTGCCGGCCGGACGTGGGCCGCAGTTGCGCTGGCTCAACCCCGCGCGCCGGTGCCGGCTGACACAATGGACTGGCCCCCCTCGGGCCGGTGGGGGCGCAGTCGCCGGACGGCCCGCAAGGAACCGATCATGTACCAACGAATCCTGGTCCCCGTCGATGGCAGCCCGACGTCCGGACTCGGCGTGCGTGAAGCCATCCAGCTGGCCCGCGCGCAGGACGCCAGGCTGCTGTTCCTGCATGTGCTGGACGACTACCCGGTGCTGCAGCAGGTGACGTCGCAGGGCAGCCTCGACCAGATGCTCAAGGACCTGCGCCACGCCGGTCTCGACGTGCTGGCCGGCGCCCGGCGCGCGGCCGAACAGGCCAGCGTGCACTGCGAAACCCTGCTGCGCGAGGTGACGGGCAAGCGGGTGGCGGACATCATCATCGACCAGGTCAGCCAGCACCACTGCGACCTGATCGTGCTGGGCACCCACGGCCGCCGCGGCCTGGCCCGGCTGACCATGGGCAGCGACGCCGAGCAGGTGGTGCGGATTTCGCCGGTGCCGGTGCTGCTGGTGCGCCAGCAGCCGGAGACGGTCGCCGCCTGAGAGCGCAACAGTTGATGTTGGTCAAGCGCCGGCCGCGGCGGCATGCCTATATTGGCCCAAGGAGTCCGCCATGTCCCACCTCGCCGCCTCGATCATCCATGAAGAACACGCCGCCGTCGCAGCCGTGCTGCGCTCGCTGCTGGCGATGATCCGGCAGGGGCCGGGCAACGAGCCGGAGCGCTTCTTCGACGTGCTGCGGGCCATGCTGTTCTACATCGACGAGTTCCCCGAGCAGCGGCACCACCCCAAGGAATCCAACCTGCTGTTTCCCAAGCTGGCGCGGGCCCATCCCGAGCTGATGCCGGTGATCAACAAGCTCGAGCACGACCACATGGCCGGCGAAGGCAGGGTGCGCGCGCTGCAGCACCTGCTGCTGGCCTGGGAGCTGATCGGCGAAACGCGCCGGGCCGCGTTCGAGAACCAGGCCAAGGAGTACGTGGACTTCTACCTGAAGCACATGCGCACGGAAGAAACCGAGCTGATGCCGGTGGCGGAGAAGGGCCTGTCGGCCGAGGACTGGGCCGAGCTCGACGCCGCTTTCGAGGCCGACCGCGACCCGCTGGCCGGCGGCGTGCGCGACCGCCACTTCGACCGGCTGTTCACGCGCATCGTGCTCACGGCGCCAGCGCCGATCGGTGTCGGCCCGAGCGCCGAGAGCCTGCTCCAGCCCTGAAGGCGCCGCCATGTTGCGCGACCCCGGGTATTACATGGTCGGCATGCACGCCGTCTGGTGGATCTTCTGGATCTCGGTGCTGGCCGTGGTGCTGTTCGCGTTCCGGGGCGGATGGCGCGGCCGCGGCGGTGACGGCGGCGTCGAATCGCCGCGCGACCTGCTGCGGCGCCGGCTGGCCGCCGGCGAGATCACGCCCGACGAGTACGAAGAGCGCATGGCCTTGCTGAACCGGGACGGCTGAGCCGTCCGCGCGCCCGTGCCGACCTCTCCCGCCCCCAGCCAGCTGCGGCTGCGCCGGCTCGGCATCGACACCTACCAGGAGGCGGTGCTGTACATGCACCGCGACTGCGAGGTCTGCCATGCCGAAGGCTTCGAGGCCCAGTCGCGGGTGGAGGTGTCGTTCAAGGGCCGCACCATCGTCGCCACGCTCAACGTCGTCCATGGCGACTTCCTCCATCCCGGTGAGGCCGGCCTGTCCGAGGCGGCGTGGCGGATGCTCGGCGCGATCGAGGGCGACGAGGCGACGCTGCGCCATCCCGCGCCGCTCGAATCGGTGGGCCACGTGCGGGCCAAGGCCTATGGCCGGCGGCTCACCGCGTCGGCCATCAGCGCGGTGATCACGGACGTGGCGGCCGGCCGCTATTCGGACCTGCAGCTGGCCGCTTTCGTCACCGCCTGCGCCGGCGACCGGCTCGACCTGGAAGAGACGGTGGCGCTGACCCGCGCCATGGTCGCCGCCGGCGAGCACATGCACTGGGGCGAGGGCCGGGTGATGGACAAGCACTGTGTCGGCGGCCTGCCCGGCAACCGCACGACCATGGTGATCGTGCCGATCGCCGCCGCCTGCGGGCTGCGCATGCCCAAGACCTCGTCGCGCGCCATCACCTCGCCGGCCGGCACTGCCGACACCATGGAGACGCTGGCGCCGGTGGAACTGGGCATCGAACAGATCCGCCGCGTGGTGGACCGCACCGGCGGCTGCATCGTCTGGGGCGGCGCCGTGCGGCTGAGCCCGGCCGACGACATCCTGATCCGGGTCGAGCGCCCGCTCGACCGGGACAGCCAGGGCCAGCTGGTCGCCTCCATCCTGTCGAAGAAGGCGGCGGCCGGCGCGACCCACGTGCTGATCGACATGCCGGTCGGGCCGACGGCGAAGGTCCGCAGCCTGCAGGCGGCCGACATCCTCGAACGGCAGCTGGTGCAGGTCGGCGCGGCGCTCGGGATGCAGGTGCGGGTGCTGCAGACCGACGGCCTGGCGCCGGTCGGGCGCGGCATCGGCCCCGCGCTCGAAGCCCGCGACGTGCTGGCGGTGCTGCGCGGCGACGCCGGCGCCCCGGCCGACCTGGCGCACCGCTCGCTGGTGCTGGCCGGCGAGGTGCTGGAATACGGCGGTGCCGCGGCCGCCGGGGCCGGGCTGGCGCTGGCGACCGCGATGCTGGCCGATGGCCGCGCCTGGCGCAAGTTCCAGGAGATCTGCGAGGCCCAGGGCGGCATGCGCGAACTGCCGGTGGCGCCGTGCCGGCACGACGTGCGGGCGGAGCGCAGCGGCTCGGTCATCGCCATCGACAACCGCCGCCTGGCGCGCATCGCCAAGCTGGCCGGCGCGCCGAAGGCGCCGTGCGCCGGCATCGACCTGCACGTGCAGTCCGGCGAGTTCGTCGAACGCGGCCAGCCGCTCTACACGCTGCATGCCGGCTCGCCCGGCGCGCTCGACTACGCGCTGGACTACGCCGCGTCGCAGGTCGACACCGTGCACGTGATGGAGGACGACTGATGCTGGTGCTGGCGCTGCCCGGCGGCTCAGTGCTGGCCCGGCGGCTGGCGCGGCTGCTGCGCTGCGACTGGAGCGCGCTGGCGCTGCACCGCTTTCCGGACGGCGAGACCCTGGTGCGCATCGATGCGCCGGTCGCGGGCCGCTGCGTCGTGCTGGCCGGCAGCCTGAACCAGCCGGATGGCAAGACGCTGCCGCTGCTGTTCGCCGCCGACGCCGCGCGCGAGCTGGGCGCGCGCCAGGTCGGCCTGGCCGCGCCCTACCTGGCCTACCTGCGGCAGGACCTGCGCTTTGCGCCCGGCGAGGCCGTCACCTCGCGCAGCTACGGGCGGCTGCTGTCCGGATCGCTCGATTTCTTGGTGACCGTCGATCCGCACCTGCACCGCTGGAACAGCCTGGGCGACGTCTATGCGATCCGCACCGAGGTGGTGGCTGCCGCGCCGCGGATCGCGCGCTGGCTGCGCGCCAACGTGCCGCTGCCGCTGCTGGTGGGCCCCGACGAGGAAAGCCGGCAGTGGGTGGCCGAGGTGGCGCGGCTGGCGGACGCTCCCTCCACCGTCATGACCAAGGAGCGCCGCGGCGATCGTGACGTGGTGGTCACGATGGAGTCGTGCGAGGGCTGGCCCGGCCGCCGGCCGGTGCTGCTGGACGATATCGTCTCTACCGGCGCCACCCTGGCCGCCGCGGCCCGAGCGCTGCGGCAGGCCGGCCTGCCGGCGCCGCTGTGCATCGGCGTGCACGCGTTGTTCGCGCCGGACGCAATGGCGCAGCTGGAGCGGGCCGGCGTCACGCGGGTGGTGACCTGCGACAGCGTGCCGCACCCGACCAATGGCATCGGGCTCACGGCGCTGGTGGCGCGGGCCGTGTGCCGGCTCGCCGCCGCCCCATCGCCCTGACGGCAAGCCGCGCAGCGGCAGTTGCGCTTGATCCACGTCAAGATGCCGCGGCCCCCGGGGGCTACGCTGAAATGACACTGCTGGAGCTGCCCCATGAAACAGAACGTCGGATCGATCGACCGCTTCGTGCGCGTCGCGCTTGGCATCGTGCTGCTGGCCCTGATGCTCGTGCTCGAGGGCAATGCCCGCTGGTGGGGCCTGGTCGGGCTGGTGCCGCTGCTGACCGGCATCTTCGGAACCTGCCCGCTGTATTCGATTTTCGGCCTGAGCACCTGCCCGATGGGTGGGCGCGCTGCCAGCCAATGAACGGGGGCCGGCCATGGCCCAAGCTGCCCGGATCATCGCGCTGATCGCGCTTGCCGCCGTGGCGGGCGCGGGCGTGGCGCAACAGCCGCCGGCGTCCGCGCCGGCCGCGCGCGTGGTCGCGAGCAAGCCCGCGCGCGAAGCCGCGGAAGCCGCGCGGCATGCCGCAGCGGCCGCCGAACAGGCGCTGCGCAAGGCCGAACAATCGGCCGGCGAGGCTTCGGCCAGTGCCGCCGACACCATCCGCAAGCTGGCCCGCAAGGCCGGCGAGCTGGCGCGGCGCTCGCAGCAGAAGATCGTCGCGGCGGCCGCGAAGGCCACGGGCGAAGGCCGCGAGCTGGCCCGCCAGTCCGAGGAAGCGGCGGCGGCTGCCGTGCGCGCGTCGCAGGAGGCCGTCGAGAAGGCCGACCTGGCGGTGAAGCACGCCGCCGGCGCCGGCAAGGAAGAAGCGCAGAAGGCCGCGCAGGCGACGCGCGAAGCCCTGCAGCGGGCCGGCGAGGCGGCGCGCAAGGCGGCGGAGGCCGCGCGCGCTGCCGCCGGCAAACCCTGACTTCACTGGAAGGAACACCATGTACGAACGCATCCTGGTTCCCCTGGACGGCAGCGCCACGGCCGAAGCCGGTCTGCGCCATGCCATTCCCCTGGCGGCCGCCCTGAAGTCGAAGCTGGTGCTGCTGCACGTGATGGACGACTTCGCGTTGATGGTGGAGATGGCCTCCGTCGCCAGCTACGAGTCGATGCGCACCACGCTGCGCCGGTACGGCGAGGACGCGCTGGCCCGGGCCGGCAAGGCCGCCGCCGCGGCCGGCGTGATGAGCGAGGCGGTGTTGCGTGAGCAGCCGCAGGCACGGATCTCGGAGGTGATCAACGGCGAGGCGGTCAAGCACCGCTGCGACCTGGTGGTGATGGGAACGCACGGCCGGCGCGGCTTCAGCCGGCTGACCCTGGGCAGCAATGCCGAGGCCGTGATGCGGACCAGCACCGTGCCCGTGCTGCTGGTACGCGCCGGCGAGGGCTGAGCCCGCGGCTGCGCCGCAAGGATCTGCCATGCCGTTTTCCGCCGCCGAGTTCCTGGCCGTGTTCGGCCGCTACAACGTGGCCGTGTGGCCGGCCCAGTTCATCCTCAATCTCCTGGCGCTGGCGCTGGTCGCCATCCTGTTGTGGCTGCCCACGGGCAGCCGCTGGGTGGCGGGCGGGCTGGCCCTGCTGTGGGCCTGGATGGCCGTCGCCTACCACTTCGCGTTCTTCAGCCGGATCAACCCGGCGGCCTGGGGTTTCGGCCTGCTGTTCCTGGCCGGCGCGCTCGCCTTCGCCTGGCTGGGCGGGTGGCGCGACCGCCTGCGCTTCGCGCCGGAGGGCGGCGTCCGGGGCTGGCTCGGCGCCGTGCTGATTGCCTACGCCCTGGTGGCGTATCCGCTGCTCGGCGATGCGCTCGGGCAGCGCTATCCCGAGTTGCCGACTTTCGGCCTGCCCTGCCCGACGACGATCTTCACGCTCGGCATGCTGATGTTCGCCGTGCCGCCCGTGCCACGGGCCGTCCTGGCGGTGCCTCTGCTGTGGAGCGCCATCGGGTCGGTTGCCGCGTTCCAGCTCGGGGTGGTGCAGGATGGCGGGCTGCTGGTTGCGGGCCTGCTGACGCTCGCGGCGCTGGCTTGGCCGCGCTCCCCTCAGGGTGCGGGCCGCGCCGGCATGCGCACCGGCACATAGGCCAGCCGGCCGTCGCGCTGCACCAGCAAGGCGAGGGTGCTGGCCGGCGCTGCGTTTCCCAGCAGGCGCTGGAAGTCGGCGATCGTCGCCACCGCTTCGTCATTGACGGCGACGACCAGGTCGCCGGCGCGGATGCCTTCGCTGCGCGCCAGCCCCACGGCTTCCTGCACCAGCAGCCCGTTGGTCGCGCGCAGTTGCAGCAGGTGGGAGGCGGACGGCTCGGTCAGCTCCAGCCCCAGGCCCTGGCGCCATGCGGGCGCCGGTGCGGCGGGCGCAGCCGGCGGGAGCGAGGTCTGCCCTGTCAGCGTCAGCGGCAGCGTCAGCGGCGCCCCGCGCCGCCACAGCTTGAACTGGCTGCGCGTTCCGGGCAGCCGCTCGTCGATCCGGGCCAGCAGGTCGGCCACGCCGGCCAACTCGCTGCCGTCGACCGCCAGCAGGATGTCGCCGGCCGCCAGGCCGGCCGCGGCGGCCGCGCTGCCCGCCTCGACCCGCAGCACCAGCGCGCCGCTCGCGTGCGGCAGCAGGTGAAAGGCCTGGGCCAGCGCCGGCGTGACGTCCTGGGTCTCGACGCCCAGGTGCGGCCGCACCACCTTGCCGTCCCGCCCCAGTTGCGCCGCGATCTTCATCGCGAGGTTGATCGGCACGGCGAACGACACGCCCATGTAGCCGCCGCTGCCGCTGTAGATCACCGAGTTGATGCCGACCACCTCGCCGCGCAGGTTCAGCAGCGGCCCGCCGGAACTGCCCGGGTTGGTCGCGACGTCGGTCTGGATCAGCGCGATCCGGCCGGCGCCCGGCACCAGCCGGTCGCGCGCGCTGACGATGCCGGCGGTGACGCTGCCATGGAAACCGAACGGCGAGCCGACGGCGAACACCGGGTCGCCGGGCGCGAGCTTCGACGAGTCGCCGATC
>CALRYV010000031.1:0-71723 GCA_943372495.1 Ramlibacter sp. 2FC
GTGGATGCCGGGTCAAGCCCGGCATGACATCTTCCGCCGTCCGAGGCTTTCCATGACCGACAAGACCGACTACCGCGCCACCCTCAACCTGCCCGACACGCCTTTCCCCATGCGCGGCGACCTGCCCAAGCGCGAGCCGGGCTGGGTCAAGGGGTGGGAGGACCAGGGCCTGTACAAGCGCCTGCGCGTGGCGCGTGCCGGCCGGCAGAAGTTCATCCTGCACGACGGCCCGCCGTATGCGAACGGCCAGATCCACATGGGCCACGCGGTCAACAAGATCCTGAAGGACATGATCGTCAAGTCGCGCCAGCTCAAGGGGCTGGACGCGGCCTACGTCCCGGGATGGGACTGCCACGGCCTGCCGATCGAGAACGCCATCGAGAAGAAGTTCGGCCGCAACCTGCCGCGCGACGAGATGCAGGCCAAGAGCCGCGCCTTCGCGACCGAGCAGATCGGCATCCAGATGGCCGACTTCAAGCGCCTGGGCGTGCTGGGCGACTGGGACCATCCGTACCGCACGATGGATTTCAAGAACGAGGCGGCGGAGATCCGTGCCTTCAAGCGGGTGGTCGAGCGCGGCTTCGTCTACCGCGGGCTGAAGCCGGTGTACTGGTGCTTCGACTGCGGCTCCTCGCTGGCGGAGTTCGAGATCGAGTACGCCGACAAGAAGTCGCAGACGCTGGATGTGGGCTTCGAGGCGGACGACAAGGCGGCGGTGCTGGGCGCTTTCGGCCTGGCTTCGACGGGCTCAGCCCGAACGGTTCCGGACAAGCCGGTCTTCGTCGTCATCTGGACCACCACCGCCTGGACCATCCCCGCCAACCAGGCGCTGAACCTGAACGCGGAGCTGGACTACTCGCTGGTGGACACCGAGCGCGGGCTGCTGGTGCTGGCCTCGGTGCTGGTCGAGAGCTGCATGCAGCGCTATGGCCTCGCCGGCACCGTGCTGGCCACCGTCAAGGGCGAGCAGCTGGGCGGCCTGAACTTCCGCCACCCGCTGTACGACGTCGACCCAGGCTACCGCCGCCTGTCGCCGGTGTACCTCGCCGACTACGCCACCGCCGATGACGGCACCGGCATCGTCCATTCCTCGCCGGCCTACGGCGTGGAAGACTTCAACTCCTGCATCGCCCACGGCGTGGCCTACGACGACATCCTGAACCCGGTGCAGGGCAACGGCGCCTACGCGCCGGACTTCCCGCTGTTCGGCGGCCTGCACATCTGGAAGGCCGTGCCGGTCATCATCGAGGCGCTGAAGGATGCCGGCCGGCTGTTCGCGACGGAAGGCATCTCGCACAGCTATCCGCATTGCTGGCGCCACAAGACGCCGGTGATCTACCGGGCCGCGGCCCAGTGGTTCATCCGGATGGACGAGGGCGAAGGCGTGTTCACCAGGGACAAGGCGCCGGCGACGCTGCGCCAGATGGCGCTGGCCGCGATCGAGGAGACCGGCTTCTATCCCGAGAACGGCAAGACCCGGCTGCGCGACATGATCGCCGGCCGCCCTGACTGGTGCATCAGCCGCCAGCGCAGCTGGGGCGTGCCCCTGCCCTTCTTCCTGCACAAGGATTCGGGCGAACTGCATCCCAAGACCATGGAGATCCTGGACCTGGCAGCCGACATGGTCGAGGCCGGCGGCATCGAGGCCTGGAGCAAGGTCACCACCGAGGACGTGTTCGCCAAGGTCGGCGCGGCGGCCGAGGCCTCGCAATACACCAAGAGCACCGACATCCTGGAGGTCTGGTTCGATTCCGGCACCACCCACACGACGGTGCTGAAGGTGTCGCATCCGGGCGCGGGCCACGAGCACGGGCCCGAGGCCGACCTGTACCTCGAAGGCCACGACCAGCACCGCGGCTGGTTCCATTCCTCGCTGCTGACGGCGTGCGCCATGTACGGCCGCGCGCCCTACCGCGGCCTGCTGACCCACGGCTTCACCGTCGACAGCCAGGGCCGCAAGATGAGCAAGTCGCAAGGCAACGGCGTCGACCCGCAGGTCACGACGCAGAAGCTCGGTGCCGAGATCATCCGGCTGTGGGTGGCCGCCTCCGACTACTCGGGCGACATCGCCGGCGACGACAAGATCCTGGCCCGCGTGGTGGACTCTTACCGGCGGATCCGCAACACCCTGCGCTTCCTGCTGGCCAACGTCAGCGACTTCGATCCCTCGAAGGACGCGGTGCCGCTGGCCGAGATGCTGGAGATCGACCGCTACGCCCTCTCGCGCGCGGCGCAGTTCCAGGCCGAAGTGCTGGCCCATTACGAGGTCTACGAATTCCATCCGGTGGTCGCCAAGCTGCAGGTTTACTGTTCGGAAGACCTCGGCGCGTTCTACCTCGACGTGCTGAAGGACCGGCTGTACACCACGGCGCCCAAGTCGCTGGCCCGTCGCAGCGCGCAGACCGCGTTGTGGAACATCACCCATGCGATGCTGCGCTGGATGGCCCCGTTCCTGAGCTTCACGGCGGAGGAGGCCTGGAAGGTCTTTGGCGGCACCGAATCGATCTTCTTCGAGACCTATGCCGAGATCGGCGGGCCCGACGCCGCACTGGTCGAAAAGTGGACGCGCATCCGCGCCGCGCGCGAACTGGTCAACAAGGAAATCGAGGCGCTGCGCGCCGACGGCAAGGTCGGCTCCTCGCTGCAGGCCAACGTCGAACTGACGGTGCCGATGGCCAGCCACGGCGAGCTGTGGGAGGCGCTGGCCAGCCTGGGCGACGACCTGAAGTTCGTCTTCATCACATCGGCGATGGGCATCGTCGCGGGCGACGCGATGGCGGTGAAGGTCACGGCCTCGGATGACACCAAGTGCGAGCGCTGCTGGCACTGGCGTGCCGACGTCGGCGCCGACGAAGCGCATCCGACGATCTGCGGCCGCTGCGTCAGCAACCTGTACGGCGCCGGCGAAGACCGCGCTTTCGCATGATGGGGAATCCGTTCGCCCTGAGCCTGTCGAAGGGCTCGCCCGACAACCTGGTTGAGGGCTTCGACAAGCTCAGCCCGAACGGTGTTCCTCGCTGATGGCCTTCAAGAAAACTTCGGGCAGCATGCTGCCCTGGCTGGGACTGGCGCTGATCATCCTGATCGTCGACCAGTTCACCAAGGTGCTGATCCTGGGCGCCTACCGGCTCGGCGATTCCACGACGATCACCAGCTTCTTCAACATCGTGCGGGCCCACAACACCGGCGCCGCGTTCTCGTTCCTGGCGGCGGCGTCGGGCTGGCAGCGCTGGCTGTTCACCGGCATCGGCGTGGCCGCCACCGTGTTCATCGTCTGGATGCTGCGCTCGCACGCCGGCCAGAAGTTGTTCAGCTTCTGCCTGGCCTGCATCCTGGGCGGCGCGATCGGCAACGTGGTCGACCGGCTGCTGCACGGCTACGTGGTCGACTTCCTGCAGTTCCACTGGGGCGGCTGGTACTTCCCGGCCTTCAACGTGGCCGACAGCGCCATCACCGTCGGCGCGATCGGCCTGATCCTGGACGAACTGCTGCGCGTGCGTCGCGCGAAGTGAGGAGGCCGCCCTGTTCGAGGGGGCGGCCCCGTTCTTGCTGCACTGCGTCAAGCGTATAGTGAAGCTTGATCAATGAAGCATCTGTTGAATCTTCTGGCAGCCATCGCGCTGCTTGTCTGGGGCACCCAACTCGTTCGAACCGGCATCCTGCGGGTGTTCGGAGCCGACTTGCGCCGGGTCCTGGCCCATAGCCTGAGCAACCGCTACACGGCCGCCCTCTCCGGCATCGGCGTCACGGCGCTGGTCCAGTCCAGCACCGCCACCGCCCTCATCGTTTCCGCATTCGTGGCCCAGGGCCTGGTCGCCCTGCCGCTGGCGCTCGCCATGATGCTCGGGGCCGACGTCGGCACCAGCCTGATCGCCGTGGTGTTCTCGCTCGACCTGTCGTGGCTGTCGCCGCTGTTCATCTTCGTCGGCGTGGTGCTGTTCATCGCCCGCCAGTCCAGCCCCGCCGGCCGCTTCGGCCGGGTCCTGATCGGCCTCGGGCTGATGCTGCTGGCGCTGCGGCTGGTGAGCGAAGCCACCAGCGTGCTGACCAAGGCGCCGGCCATCAAGGCGCTGCTGTCGTCGCTCTCCAGCGACCTGCTACTGGAGATCTTCGTCGGGGCGCTGCTGTCGGTCGTGTCCTATTCGAGCCTGGCGATCGTGCTGCTCACGGCCACGCTGGCCACCACCGGCGTGATCCCGCTCGACGTGGCGCTCGGCCTGGTGCTCGGCGCCAACCTGGGCAGCGGCCTGCTGGCCGTGCTCACCACCACCCGTTCGACTATCGAGGCGCGCCAGGTGCCGCTGGGCAACCTGGTGTTCAAGGTGCTGGGGGTGCTGATCGCGATGCCGCTGATCGGCCTGTGGCTGCAGTACGCCCGGCCCATCCTCGGCGAGGCGACCCGGGTGGTGGTGCTGTTCCACCTGGGCTTCAACATCATGGTGGCGCTGATCTTCATCGGCCTCACGGCGCCGGTGGCGCGCATGGTGTCGCGCTGGCTGCCCAAGCCGCAGAAGCCGCTGGTGGCGGGCCGGCCGCATCACCTGGACCCGTCGGCCCTGGCCACGCCGTCGCTGGCCATCTCGTGCGCCGCGCGCGAGGCGCTGCACCAGGCCGACCTGGTCGAGACCATGATGGTCGGCATGCTGACCGTCATCAAGAACAACGACCTGCGGCTGGCCGAGGAACTGCGCAAGCTCGACGACTCGGTCGACGAACTCTATTCGGCCATCAAGTACTACCTGACCAAGATCTCGCGCGAGGCCCTGTCGGAGGCGGAAAGCCGACGCTGGACCGACATCATCAGCTTCACCATCAACATGGAGCAGGTCGGCGACATCATCGAGCGCGTGCTGCTGGACATCGAGGACAAGAAGATCCGCAAGGGCCGCAGCTTCTCGGAAGCGGGCATGGCGGAAATCTGCGAGCTGCACGCCCGGCTGACCGACAACCTGCGGCTGGGGATGAGCGTGTTCCTGAACGGCAACGTGCGCGACGCACAGAAGCTGCTGGAAGAAAAGGTGCGGTTCCGCGACCTGGAGCGGGCGTATGCCTCATCGCACCTGGTGCGGCTGTCGGACAAAACGCAGCAGAGCATCGAGACCAGCTCGCTGCACATCGACCTGATCAGCGACTTGAAGCGGATCAACTCGCACATCTGCTCGATCGCTTACCCGATCCTGGACTCGGCCGGCGCGCTGGCCCCGAGCCGCTTGCGCCAGCCGCTGGCCGACGGGCCTTGAAGCCGCCTAGCCGATGAACGCTTCGGCGGCGGCCTGGGCCCGGCCGCGCTCGGTCATGCAGTATTCGACCAGGGCATCGATCTCGGTGGACTTGTCGAACACGGCGTCGGCGCCGAGCTGGGCACAGCGCCAGCGCACGTCGTTGGTCGCGTGGTTGCTCAGCACGATCATTTTCTGGTTCGGCTTGCGGTCGCGGCAGGCCTCCAGGATGTTCAGCCCGCTGCCTTCGCGCAGGAACAGGTCGACGATCGCCAGGTCCCAGTAGCCGTCGTTCTGGGCCAGCCAGCGCTTGCCCTCCTGCTCGGTTTCGGCGACGCCCACCGGCTCGACCAGGGCGAGCTCCTGCAGGGTCTCGATCAGGTTGTCCCGGATCATGGGGCTGTCCTCGACGATGTAAGCCCTGAACTTCATGGCTTTCTCCAGTGTGGTTGGCGGGCCGCCCATTTTTGGGCGCCCGGTTTTCAAAAGTTAACCCACTGTAAAGCCCGGCCTTGCGCCGCCATGCAGGTACCCCGGCCAACCCCCTGTAGGAGATTGCGCTCAGGGCCAAGGTAAGCAGCGGTTACAGCGTCAGGATGGTGCAACCGGTGGTCTTGCGGGCCTCCAGGTCGCGGTGCGCCTGCTGGACCTGGTCCAGCGGGTAGCGCTGGTCGATCCGGATCTTCACCTTGCCGCTGGCGACGGCCTCGAACAGGTCGTCGGCCATCGCCTGGGTGCTCTCCCGCGTGGCGATGTGGCTGAACAGGGTCTGCCGGGTGACGTAGATCGAGCCCTTGGTGCCCAGGATGCCGGGCGCGAACGGCGCCGGCGGGCCCGACGAATTGCCGAAGCTGGCCATCAGGCCGAACGGCTGCAGGCAGTCCAGCGACTTGTCCCAGGTGTCCTTGCCGACCGAGTCGTAGACCACCTTGACGCCCTTGCCGCCGGTGATCTCCTTGACCCGCGGCAGGAAATCTTCCTTGCTGTAGTTGATGACGTGCGCCGCGCCCAGCTCCTTTGCCAGGGCGCATTTCTCGTCCGAGCCGGCCGTGCCGATCAACTGCAGACCCATCGCCTTGGCCCACTGGCAGGCGATCAGGCCGACCCCGCCGGCAGCGGCATGGAACAGGACGAAATCGCCCGGTTGCAGGCCGCCCTGCGGCAGCGTCTTCTTGAGCAGGTACTGCGCCGTGAGGCCCTTGAGCATCATGGCCGCGCCGGTGTCGAAGTCGATGGCGTCCGGCAGCTTGCAGACGCACTTGGCCGGCATCACGCGGACCTCGCAGTAGCTGCCCGGCGGATGGCTGGCGTAGGCCGCGCGGTCGCCCACGGTCAGGTGGGTGACGCCGGCGCCCACTGCTTCGACGATGCCCGAGGCTTCCATGCCCAGGTTCAGCGGCATCGGCAGCTGGTACAGGCCGCTGCGCTGGTAGACGTCGATGAAGTTCAGGCCGACCGCCTGGTGGCGGATCCGGATCTCGCCGGCGCCGGGCTCGCCGACGCTGACGTCGACGATCTTCATCTCCTCGGGACCGCCATGCCGGTCGATGCGCACTGCTCTGCTCATGCTGATCTCCTCGTTGTTGAAACCTGCGCAATGCTGCCATGAATCGGACGGCCCCGCTGCCGCTACAGTCGGTGCTTCAATGACCCAGCGCCTGACCGCATCGACTGCCCTGCTGCTCACCATCCCGCCCGTGCTCTGGGCCGGCAACGCGGTCGTCGGCCGGCTGGTCAACGGGCTGGTGCCGCCGATCACGCTCAACTTCCTGCGCTGGGCGCTCGCCTTCCTGCTGCTGCTGCCGCTGGCCGCCGCGGTGCTGCGCCGCCACAGCGGCTTGTGGAGCCACTGGCGCCGGTATGCGGTGCTCGGCCTGCTGGGCGTCGGCTGCTACAACGCCCTGCAGTACCTGGCGCTGAAGACCTCGACCCCGCTCAACGTCACGCTGGTGGCGGCCAGCTCGCCGGTGTGGATGCTCGGCATCGGCGCGCTGTTCTTCGGCCAGCGCGTGACGACGCGCCAGGTGCTCGGCGCGGTGTTGTCGATCGCAGGCGTGCTGGTGGTGCTGTCGCGCGGCGACTGGGCCCAGCTGCTGGCGGTGCGGCTGGTGCCGGGCGACGTCTACGTGCTGCTGGCGACGGCCGCCTGGGCCGTCTACAGCTGGCTGCTGGTGCGGCCCGGCGACCCGCCGGCGATCCGGTCGGACTGGGCGGCCTTCCTGCTGGCGCAGATCGTGTTCGGCCTGGGCTGGTCGGGCCTGTTCGCGGCCGGCGAGTGGGCGCTGACCGATGCGCAGATCCACTGGGGCTGGCCGCTGGCCGCCGCCCTGGCCTATGTGGCCGTGGGGCCGGCGATCATCGCCTACCGCTGCTGGGGCATGGGGGTGCAGAAGGCCGGACCCAACGTCGCCGGCTTCTTCGCCAACCTGACGCCGCTGTTCGCCGCCGTCCTGTCGGCCGCGTTCCTGCGCGAGCTGCCGCACCTGTACCACGGCGCCGCCTTCGCGCTGATCGTCGGCGGGATCGTGGTGTCGTCCCGCCGCTGATGCGTCAGTAGGTTCCCGGGTAGGCGCCGCCGTCCATCAGGATGTTCTGGCCGGTGATGTAGGCGCCGTACTGGCTGCACAGGAAGGCGCAGGTGGCGCCGAATTCGTCGGGGGTGCCCAGGCGCCTGGCGGGCACGGCGGCGCGGCGGCCTTGCAGGATCTCGTCGACGGCCTTGCCGGTCTTTTGCGACTGCCCCTGCGCCATGCTGCGGATGCGGTCGGTGTCGAACACGCCGGGCAGCAGGTTGTTGATGGTGACGTTGGCGGACGCCAGCTTGGTGGTGCGGGCGACCCCGGCCACGAAGCCGGTGAGGCCGCTGCGCGCGCCGTTGGACAGGCCCAGCACGTCGATCGGCGCCTTCACCGAGCTGGACGTGATGTTGATGATCCGCCCGAACCCGCGCGCCGCCATGCCGTCCACTGTCGCCTTGATCAGTTCGATCGGCGTCAGCATGTTGGCGTCCAGCGCCTTGACCCAGGCCTCGCGGTCCCAGTCGCGGAAGTCGCCCGGCGGCGGGCCGCCGGCATTGGTCACGACGATGTCGTACTCGCGGTGCTTCTCGAAAGCGGCCGCGCGGCCCTCGGGGGTGGTGATGTCGGCGGCGACATGCTGCACCGCCGTGTCCTTGGGGCGGGCCGGATCGTCGATCAGTTTCTGCACCGCAGCCTCCAGCGCCTCGGCGCCGCGCGCCACCATCACCACGTTCACGCCTTCGCGCACCAGCGCCTGCGCGCAACCGAAGCCCAGCCCCTTGCTCGCGCCGCAGACCAGCGCCCATTTGCCGGCAATACCCAGATCCATAACAATGCCCCTGTGCAAAAGAAAGATCGGGCCATGATACGTGCGACTCTGCCTTCCGCCGCCGCCGGCCTGCTGCTGGCGTTGGCGCTCACGGGTTTCCCCGGGGCCGCGCAGGCCCAGCAGGGCGAGCCGGCGGTGTTGAAACGGCCGGCGCAGCTGCGGGAAACCCCGGGCGACAGCGGCCGCAGCCTGGCCGCACTGCCGGCGCAGGAGCCGGTCACCCGCCTCGGCGACCGCGCAGGCGGCTGGATCAAGGTGCAGCTGCGCACCGGCGTCGCCGGCTGGCTCCACATGTTCGACGTCGGCCCGGCCGGCTTCGGCAGCGGCGCCGGCACTAGCGCGTCCGCCGGCGGCAATGCGGTGAGCAGCGGCCTGCGCGGCCTGAGCAACCTGCTGACCGGCGGCTCGGGGTCGCCGCAGGTCGCGACGTCCACCATCGGCATCCGCGGCCTCGAGGCGGAAGACCTGGCCCGGGCCCAGCCGAACCTCAATGCCGTCGGCCAGATGGAGCAGTTGCGCCAGACCGAGGGCGGCGCACGCGCGTTCGCGGCCGAGGCCGCACTGGTGGCCGCCACGGTGCCGGCGCTGCCGGCGCCGGCGCGCGGCCCGGTGCCGCAGGGCGCTCCCAACACCGGGCAGCAGCAATGAACAAGCTCCTCCTCACGCTGACCGCCGCCGCCTTGCTGGCGCTGGGTCCGCCGGCGGCGGCCCAGGGCCTGGGCATCTTCAACTCCATCATCCGCGCGCCGCAACAGGCGCCCGGCGGCCAGATCAACATCGGCAACATCCTGGCGCCGGCCACGGGCAACCGCGCCTCCGGCGGCGACCTGCTGCAGATGCTGATGCAGTCGGTCGACCAGATCGACGAGCCGCGCGAGATCGAGATCGGCCGGCAGCTGGCGGCCGTGCTGCTGGGGAGCAAGCCCCTGCACCGCGACCTGGCGCTGCAGCGCTATGTCAACCAGCTGGGACGCTGGGTCAGCCTGCAGTCGGCGCGGCCGCAACTGCCGTGGACCTTCGGCGTGCTGGATGACCCCGGCGTCAACGCCTTCGCCGCGCCCGGCGGCTATGTGTTCGTCACCAAGGGCCTGGTCGACCGGGTCGACGAGGCGGAGCTGGCCGGCATCCTGGCGCACGAGATCACCCACGTCACCGACAAGCACCACCTGCAGGCACTGCGCACCAAGGCCCGGGCCGGGCTGGCGACGCAGGCCATCACCTCGCAGTTCAACAGCAACCTCGGCGGCGCCATCTCGGCGCAGCTGCTGGCGCTGGGCAAGGACCTGTATTCGAGCGGCCTGGACCAGGACGACGAATTCGACGCCGACCGCAACGGCGTTGCGCTGGCGGCGCGTGCCGGCTTCGACCCCTACGGGCTGCCTTCGGTCCTGCAGCAGCTGCGCACGGCAGCGCCGGACAACCCGCTGTTCTCGCTGTCGCTGCGCACCCACCCGGCGCCGCAACTGCGGCTGGACCAGCTCGAACAGGCGATGGGCAACCGGCTCGACGCCTACGCCGGCAAGCCGGCGATGCCGCTGGCGCAGCGGCTGGCCAGCCGGCCCCGCTAGCCCGGTCTCAGCGCGATGCCTGGCTGAACACGAAGATTCCGGCGATCACCAGCACCGTGCCGGCCGCGATCCAGGCGGTGAACGGCTCGCCCAGCAGCCACACGCCCATCATGATGGTGGCCAGCGGGCCGACCATCCCGCTTTGCGCCGACAGCGCCGGCCCGATGCGCTCGATCGCCATCATCACCAGCAGCACCGGCACCGCCGTGCACAGGGTCGCGTTCAGCACCGACAGCCACACGACCTGCGGCGCAACGTCCATGACGGCGCCCAGCGGGCGCAGCAGCGCGTACTGCAGCAGGCAGCACAGGCAGGCGACGACGGTGGCCAGCCCCACCAGGCGCAGCGAGCCGAGCCGTTTCACCAGCTCGCCGCTGTACACCATGTACACCGCATAGCTGGCGGCGCTGGCGAACACCAGCAGGGCGCCGAGGCCGGTCTGGCGGCCGGCCAGCTGGATCTCGTGGCCGAACACCAGCACCACGCCGCAATAACTGACAGCCATGCCGGCGAGCTGCAGCGGGGAAAACTTCTTGCCGTAGATCAGCCACGCCAGCAGCATGACGATCGTCGGGCTCAGGTACATGATCAGCCGCTCGAGCGAGGCGCTGATGTACTGCAGGCCGGCGAAGTCCAGGAAGCTGGAGAGGTAGTAGCCGCAAAAGCCCAGGCCCGCCACGCCGAGCCAGTCGCGCGGCGCCAGCGGGGCCTTGCCACGGCTGGCCCACCAGGCCATGGCGGCGAAGATCGGCAACGCGAACAGCATCCGCAGCATGATCAGCGTCACCGCGTCGACGCCGTACCGGTAGGCCAGCTTGACGATGATGGCCTTGCCGCTGAAGGTGATGGCGCCGCCGATGGCCAGCGCCAGGCCGGGAAAGATGTTCTTGTCGGGGGATCGTGGGATCAAGCGGGCCTCGCGCACTGCGGGGCACCGAGCTTAACTGGCCTCAGGCCGGCGCGTCGGCCGCGACGCGGAAGCCGCAGTTGCTGGCGGAACTGTCCGGTGTGTTGGAGCCGCGCGCCGCCACCCGGTAGCGGTTGCAGTACGACGCGTGGCACAGGAACGAGCCGCCGCGTTGCGCCCGGCGCCCGGCGCCGAACCCGTCCTCGCACCACTCCCAGACATTGCCGGCGACGTTGAACAGGCCGTGACCGTTCGGCGCGAAGGCCTGCGCCGGCACCGTCCCGGGCAGCCAGCCGGCGGCCGGCTGGTTCGGGAAGCCGCCTTGCCAGATGTTGCAACGGCGCTGGCCCCCGGGCTCCAGTTCGTCGCCCCACGGATAGCGGGCGCCGGCCAGGCCACCCCGCGCGGCGTACTCCCACTCGGCCTCGGTCGGCAGCCGCGCGCCGGCCCAGTCGCAATATGCCCTGGCGTCGTGCCAGGACACATGCACCACCGGATGATCGCTGCGGTCGCGGATGTGCGACCCCGGACCCTCGGGACGTTGCCAGCAGGCGTGCGCCACCTGCAGCCACCAGGGCAGGCCCGCCGGCACATGGCGAATCTCGTCGCGCAACGGCTGCGACAACTGCAGGTAGAACACGAACGACGACCCCAGTGCTTCGGCCTGGGTCACATACCGCGTCTCCCGCACGAACTGGGCGAACTGCGCGTTGGTCACCGCCGCTGCGGCAATGCGGAAGGCGTCCACCCGCACCGGCCGCGCTGGCCCTTCGCCGTCCTCGGGAAAGCCTTCGTCCGAATCCGTGCCCATCATGAATGTGCCGCCGGCGAGCGCCAGCAGCGGCACGGCTGGCTGCGCGGTTGCGATGCCGGCGCCGGCGCTGGCCCGCTCCAGGCCCGACGCCGCACGCGCCGGGGTGCAGCAAGGCTTGCCGTTCACTCGTCCTTTTCCCAGAATGCCGGCTCGGAGATCTGTTCCCGCATCAGGCGCAGGATCTTCTCGCGCGGGATCACGCCGCAGCGGACCGCCCATTGCTCGTACTGCGCCGCCATCTCCAGCACCCGCTCGGGGTGGGACGCCGCCAGGTCGTTCAGTTCGGTGCGGTCCCGCTCCATGTCGTACAGCTCCCAGGAGCCGGGGTACTTGCGCACCAGCTTCCACTTGCCGATGCGCACGGCGGCGTTGCCCTCGTGCTCCCAGAACATCGGTGGCCGCTGGGCCTGCTCCGCCTCGAACGCCGGGCGCAGGCTGTGGCCTTCCAGCGGCGCGATGGCATTGCCCTGCCAGGTCCCGGGATAGGGCGTGCCGGTGACGTCCAGCAACGTCGCCATGATGTCCGGCAGGTAGCCCGGCGAATGCCGCACCGCGTTCTTCTCGCGGATGCCGGCCGGCCAGTGGAAGATCAGCGGCGTCGAGATGCCGCCCTCGTGGATCCAGTGCTTGTACAGGCGGAACGGCGAGTTCGACAGGTTGGCCCAGGCCACGCCGTAGCTCTGGTAGGTGTTCTCCGGTCCCGGCATCAGCGCCGGGTTGTTGCCGAAGTGCACCGGCTCGCCCTCGCGCGTGTTGGCCTTGGCGATCATCAGCTTGTTCACCAGTTCGTCCACCGTGACGCCTTCCGGGATGTCTTCGGCGCAGGCGCCGTTGTCGGACATGAAGATGATCAGCGTGTTGTCCAACTGGCCGGTTTCTTCCAGCGAGCGGACGATGCGGCCGATGCCCTGGTCCATGCGGTCGATCTGCGCGGCGTACACCTCCATGCAGCGCAGCAGCCACTCCTTGTGCTCGGCCTGCGTCCACGGCGGTTGCGTGGCATCTCGCTCGGTCAGCGGCCAGGCCTGGTCCAGGATGCCGGACTGCACCAGTCGCTGCAGCCGCTGTTCGCGCAGCGCGTCCCAGCCCTTGTCGAAGCGGCCCTTGTATTTGGCGATGTCCTCGTCGTGGGCGTGCAGCGGCCAGTGCGGCGCGGTGTAGGCCACGTACTGGAAGAAGGGCTGGTCCGGGTTCTCCTGGCCGTGTTCGCGGATGAACTGCACCGCGTTGTCGCTGATGGCGTCGGTGTAGAAGAAGCCCTTGTCGGCGGTGGCCTCGTGCTCGATGTTCTCGTTGCCGCGCGTCAGCGTGTTGGGGTCGTAGAAGCTGCCGGCGCCGATGATGGTGCCGTAGAACTTGTCGAAGCCGCGCTGCAGCGGCCAGCTGTCCGTGGGCTGGGTGAGGTTGCCGGCCACGTGCCACTTGCCGCTCAGGTAGCTGCGGTAGCCGGCCGGCTGCAGCGCTTCCGCGATGGTCACGCAGCTGCGATTGAGGTTGCCGGCATAGCCCTCGGGACCGAAGTCGTAGGTCAGCACGCCGATGCCGGTCTGGTGCGGATGCAGGCCGGTCAGCAGCGAGGCGCGCGACGGGCTGCAGCGGGCCGTGTTGTAGAACTGCGAGAAGCGCAGGCCGTTGGCGGCGAGCCGGTCGAGGTTGGGCGTCTGGACTTCGCCGCCGTAGCAGCCGATGTCGGAGTAGCCCATGTCGTCGTTGAGGATGAGGACGATGTTGGGTTTGCTGGTCATGGAATCCCTCTCACTGGAAAATCAGATCCGCTCGCCGCTGGCGCGGTCGAACAGGTGGGCCGCCGTCGGCGCGAAGGCGAGCATGACCTGCTGGCCTTCCTGCACGCCGGGCAGTTCGCCGGCCCGCATCTTGACGCGCCGGCCGTCGACATCGAGGTTGACGATGCTGCTGTCGCCGAAGTCCTCGATGAACTCGACCCGCGCCGCAATGCCACTGGCGCCCAGCGTCAGGTCGCCCGGCCGCACGCCGAGCATCACCTCGCGCGACGCGCCGGCCAGCCCCGGCAGGGGCAGGCGCGCGCCCGCCAGCTGCACCACGCCATCGGAGAGCACGCCGGGCAGCAGGTTCATCGGCGGCGTGCCGATGAATTCGGCCACAGCCACGGTGGCGGGCCGGCGGAAGATCTCGTGCGGCGTGCCGACCTGCACGATGCGGCCCTCCATGAAGACGGCCATGCGGTCGGCCACCGTCATCGCCTCTTCCTGGTCGTGCGTGACATAGACGGCGGTGACGCCCAGCGAGCGCTGCAGCTTGCGCAGCTCGGCCCGGGTTTCCAGCCGCAGCTTGGCATCGAGGTTCGAGAGCGGCTCGTCCAGCAGGAACAGGCGCGGCTGGCGGACGATGGCGCGGGCCAGCGCGCAGCGCTGCTGCTGGCCGCCCGACAGCTGGCCGGGGCGGCGCGCCAGCAGGTGGCCGATGTCCACCTTCTTCGCCGCGTCCAGCACCGCCGCCTCGATCGCGGCCGCCGCCATGCCCACCATCTTCAGCGGGAAGCCGATGTTCTGCGCCACCGTCATGTGCGGATAGAGCGCGTAGCTCTGGAACACCATGGCCACGTCGCGCTCGCCCGGCTGGCTGTTCGTCACGTCGACACCGTCGATCAACACCCGGCCGGCGTCCACCGGCTCGAGTCCCGCCAGGATGCGCAGGGTGGTGGTCTTGCCGGAGCCGGACGGCCCGAGCAGCGCGAAGAACTCGCCGGGCTGCACCTCCAGGTCGATGCCGTGCAGGGCGGTGAAGCTTCCGTGCTTCTTGACGATGCCCTCGATGCGGACACTTGCGGACTGACTCATCGGCGGCCTCCTCCCTTGACAGCGCCGAGCGTGAGGCCCTTGACGATGTGCCGTTGCGCGACCAGCCCGATCACGATCACCGGCGCCATGGCCAGCATCGCGCCGGCGGCCAGCCGCGCCCATTGCGTCTGTTCGACGGAAATGAAATTGAACATGGCGACCGTCACCGGCCGCACGCGGTTGCCGCCGAGGACGACGGCGAACAGGAACTCGTTCCACGCATTGAGGAACACGAACACCGTGGTGACGGCGATGCCACCGCGCACCTGAGGCAGGATCACGTACCAGAGTGTGCGCAGGCGGCCGGCCCGGTCCAGCAAGGCGGCCTCCTCCATCTCGAACGGGATGTCCTCGAAGTAGGAGACCATCAGCCAGATCGCGAAGGGCAGCGAGAAGGTCAGGTAGATCACCGTCAGCCCGCTGTAGCTGTCCAGCGCGCCGATCTTCTGCAACACCAGGTAGTAGGGAATGATCAGGCCCACCGGCGGCAGCATCTGCGTGGCCAGCACGTAGAAGCCCGAGGCCTTCTTGCCCGGATAGTTCAGCCGCGCCAGCGCATAGGCCGCCGGCACCGCGATCACCATCGTCAGCAGCGTGGTCCCCACCGACACCACGATGCTGGACCAGAGGTTGGGCAGGATGGACGAACTGCCGAAGATCACCTCGCGGTAGTTGTCCAGCGTCGGCTTGAACAGCCAGACCGGCGGATAGGCCAGCACGTCACGCTCGGTCTTGAAGGAGGTGAGCAGGCCCCAGATGACGGGGAAGGCCCAGACGGCCAGCAACATGCCGGCGCCGGCCCACAGCAGGATGCTGCGCATCGCACGGTGGTTCATCGCGCCCTCCGCAGCCGGAACATGAAGTACGAGATCGCCAGCGTGATCCCGAGCAGCACCATCGCCAGCGAGGCGCCGTAACCGAGGTTCAGTTCGGTGAACGAGGTGCGGTACGCATACAGGTTCAGGATCTCGGTGGCCGAGCCGGGCCCGCCGCCGGTGGCGGCGAAGATCGCGGCGAAGGCGGACAGCGCGGTCATCGTGCGCATGATCACCACCATCATGATGGCCGGCCGCACCAGCGGCAGGGTGATGTGGACGAAGCGCTGCCAGGCGCTGGCGCGGTCCAGGCGGGCCGCCTCGTAGACATCGGCCGGCAAGGTCGCCAGCGTGGCCAGCATCACCAGGAAGGCGAACGGCGTCCACTGCCAGGTGTGGATCGCGATCACCGAGACCAGCGCCAGCTGCGGATCGCCCAGCCAGTTGTGGCTGCCCAGGCCGAGCGAGCGCGTGACGAGATCGACCAGGCCGAACTCCGGCGACAGCACCAGCGTGCGCCAGAACAGGCCGACCACCACCGGCGCCAGCACGATCGGCAGGATCGCGGCCACCCGCAGCACACCCTGCCCTTTCGGGATCTGCAGCACCAGCAGCGCCAGCGACAGCCCCAGCAACACCTGCAGCACCACGGTGGAGCCGGTGTAGACGCCGGTCAGCCAGAGCGAGTTCCAGAAGCGCGGGTCGTCGCCCATCTTCACGTAGTTGCCCAGGCCGGCGAACCCCGACAGCCACGGCATGCCGAGGTCGATCCGGTGCAGGCTGGTCCACGCCAGGTAGATGAGGGGCGCGGTCGTGGTCAGCAGCAGCACCAGGAAGGCCGGCGCGAACAGCGCCAGCGCGAACCGGCGCTCCTGCCGCGCGAGGCTGTGCACCGGAAGGCGCCGGTCCGCTGCTGCTGCCTGCATCGACGCTGGTCAGCTCTTGAGGATCTGCTGGATCCGGGCCTGCGCCTCGTCCAGCGCTTCCTTGGGCTTCTTCTGGCCGACCAGCGCCGACTGGATGGCGGTGGCCATGGTCTCGCCGATGGCCGGCCACTGCGGCACGCGCGGGCGCCATTCGACATCGGTGTCCTGCTCCAGCGATTCCAGCGCAGCCGGGATGAAGTTGTCGCCCGCGCCCTTCATGGCGGCGGCGAAATCCGGCGACTTCCACGACGAGGTGCGGTTCACGCCCGAGCGCTTGGCCGGGCCGGCGAACTTCCACGAGGTGCGGGCCTGGGTCTCGGCCGAGGTCGCCCAGGCGATGAACAGCCAGGTCGCCTTCTTCTGCTTCTCGGTCAGCGCCGCGTTGATCGGGAAGCCCCAGTTCCAGATCGAGGTCACGCGCTTGCCGTTCGGACCCTTGGGCCAGCGGGCGTAGGCGATCTTGCCGATCACCTTGGACTTCTCGGGATTGTTCAGGACCGCGGCCGACGAGTGCGCGTCCAGGTAGGTCGCGACCGTGCCCTGCGAGAAGGCGTCCGCGATGTCCGGCCAGTTCCAGTTGCGCACCGCCGGCGGCGCGTAGGCCGTCAGCGCATCCACGTACCACTGCAGCGCCTTCACCGCTTCGGGCGAGTTCACCACCACGTCCTTGCCCTTGAACCAGTTACCGCCGAAGCCGCGGAACAGCGAGGGATAGATGTACATGTTCTGGCCGGCGCCGGAGAAGCCGCGCAGCGCCAGGCCGTAAACGCGGTGGGCGGGATCGTTCAACGCCTTGGCGTTGGACAGCAGCTGGTCGTAGGTCTCGGCCGGCTTCAAACCCTTGGCGTCGTACAGGTCCTTGCGGTACACCTGCACCGTCACCTCGCCGTCGTAGGGGATGCCGTAGGGCTTGCCGTCGACCGAGTCGGCGTCGCGCCAGGCCTTCAGGATGTCCTCGTAGTGGTACCAGGACTTGTCGGTCAGCGAGGCGTCGTTGAGGTACTTGTCCAGCGGCTCGACCCATTTGTTGGCCGCGTACAGCGGGTAGTACATCGGGTCGGCGGCATGGGTGGCATAGGTGCCGGTCTTGGACGACAGGTCCAGCACCGCCTTCTGCCGGATCTGGCCGGGCGGTACCTTCTCGATCCGCACCTTGATGCCGGTGAGGGCCTCGAACTGCGGCACCAGCGTGCCGAGGTTGTCGAAGTAGCTGGCCGGGATCACGGCCACGGTGATGGTTTCACCCTCGACCTGCTTCCAGTTGATCTTGGCGGCGCGGTAGGGCGCGAGGTCGTCGGCCTGCGCCAGCAGGTGCGGCGCCGCGGCCGCCAGCAAGCCGGCGGAGGCGGCCTGCTTGAGCGCGCGGCGGCGTCCGGGCTGGGACGCAATCGGCTTGTGCTTGTCATTCATCGCTTGTCTCCGGTTGTGGATGTATTCGATTACATGGATTTTGCCGGCAGATTCCGGGGTTCACTACGGCAGCAATGCTAGGGATTTCCCGGGCCCGGCCCAAATACAATGAAATCGTTTGCAAATGCCCATAAGCTTCTCCCCAGCATGGAAGTCGCCCCGCTCCCCGAATCGCGCAGCCGCGTCGCCGCGAAGGATGTGGCGCAGCTGGCCGGGGTCTCCACGGCCACCGTCTCCCGCGCCCTCAACACGCCGGACCAGGTCGATCCGGACACCCTGGGCCGGGTGCGCGAGGCCATGGACAAGCTGCGTTACGTGCCGCATGGCGCCGCCCGGTCGCTGCGCAGCCAGCGCAGCAAGATGGTCGGCGCCATCGTTCCGTCCTTCGACTACGCGCTCTATGCCCGCACCACCAGTGCCCTGCAACAGCGGCTCAGCGAGGCTGGCTACGCCGTCGTGCTGGCCGAGCACCACTACCGGCTGGACACCGAGCTGCAGGTCGCGCGCCAGTTGATCGAGCATGGGGTCGACGCCTTCGTGTTCGTCGGCGTCGACCACGACCCGCGCCTGTTCTCGCTGCTGGAAGACTACGGCCGGCCCTATGTCCTGACCTGGGGCGTGGACCCCGCGGGCCGCCATCCCAGCGTCGGCTTCGACAACCGCGCCGCCACCCGCGAGATGGCGCGCCACCTGATCGGCCTGGGCCACCGGCGCTTCGGCCTGATCACCGCTTCGCTGGAAGGCAACGACCGGGCCCGCGAGCGCGGCGCCGGCATCCGCGAGGCGCTGGCTGAAGCCGGCCTGGCGCTTCATGAAGACTGCGTGCAGCCGGCCCGGATCACGCTCGCTTCGGCCCAGGAGGCGATGGAACGGATGCTGGCGTTGCCGCAGCGACCGACGGCCGTGATGGCGACCAACGACGTGCTGGCGGTGGGCGCGATGCTGGCCTGCCGCCAGGCTGGCGTGGACATTCCAGGCGAGATCTCGATCACCGGGGTCGACAACACCGACCTCGGCGCGACGCAGACGCCGGGCCTGACCAGCGTCGCCACGCCCATCGTGGAGATCGGCCGCGCTGCCGCCGCGCAATTGATCGCGCGGCTGGAGGGCAAGCCCTTCACCGCCTGCCAAACGCTCGGCTTCGAGCTGGTGTTCCGCGGCAGCAGCGGGCCGCCGCGCCAGCACGGCTAGTCGCTGAACACCTTGTTGTGGAGCCGCCGCAGCGAGCCCCACACCGCCAGCGCCACCAGCGGGATCGCGCAGGCGGCGGTGGTTTCGGGGCTCCAGGGCCAGCCGATGCCCTGCGCGGCTTTCGCCAGGTAGCTCACCAGGCCGATGATGTAGTAGGTGATGGCCGCGACCGACAGGCCTTCCACCGTCGACTGCAGCTTGAGCTGCAGGCCCTGGCGCCGGTTCATCGCGTCGAGCACCGCCTGGCTGCCCTGCTGCTGTTCGATCTCCACCCGCGTGCGCAGCAGGTTGCTCATGCGCGAGACCCGCTGCGACAGCGCGTCCTGGCGCCGGGTGGCCCAGGCGCAGGTGCTGCGCGCCGGCGACAGCCGCCGCTCCATGAATTCGCCGATGGTCTGCAGGCCGCCCAGGCGGGTCTCGCCGATGTCGCCGATGCGGCGGTCGATCAGCTCGAAGTACGCCGCGCTGGCGGAAAAGCGCGAATGGGTGGCGGCGTACTGGCTCTCGACCTTGCCGGCCAGCCGGGTCAGCCGGTCCAGCAGCAGCGGCTCCTGGTCGCGCGCCGCCATCCGGATCGACTCGGCCAGCTCCGCCAGCTCGCGCTCAGCGTAGCCCAGCACCGACGACGCCTCGCGCGCGGCAGGCAGCCCCAGCAGCGCCGCCATCCGGTAGGTGTCGATCTCCAGCAGCTGCTGCACCAGGCGGCCGAGCCGGCGCGGCTCCACGCTGCCGGCCAGCAACACCATGCGCGAGAAGCCATCGGGATGCATCGCGAAGTCGGTGTAGACCTGGCCCTGGCCCTGCACCACCTGCGAACCCACCAGCGTGTCCTCGTGCAGCACGTGCCGCACCAGCGCGGGGACGGCGCTGGCCGGCGCCGGCAGCACCCACAGGTGCAGGCTGGCCAGCAGCTGGCCGGGCAGGCGCGCCAGCCAGTCCTGCGGCACCGCTTCGATCGCGGTGGCCGGCACCCGCTCGCCGAACCCGGCCGCGTCGAACGGCCGCAGGAAAGTCCAGGTCACGAATTCGGTGTGCATCTCCCAGCGCAGACCGAAGGCGCCGACCTCCAGCCGCAAATGGGTGGATTCGCCGTCCGGCAGCGGCAGGTGGCGGTCGCGCAGCAGCGACGCCAGGTGCTCGCGGCTGGCCGTGCGCTGCTCGGCATCGCACGCCATCACGATGTGCGAGATCGCCAGCGGCGCGCCCAGGGGCTGCGGCGGCCGGGCGTGGATCTCGTTGTGCAACGCGCTGCGCTGCGGATGCGCCGGTGGCAGGCTGCTCTGTGGGTGCATTCCGTTCCTCTGCCGCGATTGTGACGCAGCGTCCTGGCCCCCAAGCAAAAACGGCGCCCGAAGGCGCCGCTTTCAGTGCATCGCGGACGGAGCGATCAGGCTTCTTCCTCGTGGAAGACGTCCTCGCGCTTGCTCTTGACGGCCGGCAGCAGCACGATCACGATCAGCAGCGCCGCGGCGGCCAGCAGGCCGGCCGACAGCGGCCGGGTGACGAACACGCTCCAGTCGCCGCGCGACAGCAGCAGCGCCCGCCGCAGGTTTTCTTCCATCATCGGCCCCAGGATGAAACCCAGCAGCAGCGGCGCCGGCTCGCATCCCATCTTGATGAAGGCATAGCCGATCACGCCGAAGATGGCCACCATCCAGATGTCGAACGTGTTGTTGTTGGTCGAATAGACGCCGATCGCGCAGAACAGCACGATGGCGGGGAACAGCCAGCGGTAGGGAATGGTCAGGAACTTGATCCAGATCCCGATCAGCGGCAGGTTCAGGATGATCAGCATCGCGTTGCCGATCCACATCGAGACGATCAGGCCCCAGAACAGCTGCGGGTTGCTGGTCATCACCTGCGGGCCCGGCTGGATGTTGTGGATGGTCATCGCGCCCACCATCAGCGCCATCACGGCGTTGGGCGGGATGCCCAGCGTCAGCAGCGGGATGAAGGAGGTCTGGGCGCCGGCGTTGTTGGCCGACTCGGGGCCCGCCACGCCGCGGATGTTGCCCTTGCCGAAGGGAATCTCGCCCGGCTTGAGCTTGATCTTCTTTTCGATGGTGTAGGCCGCGAAGGCCGACAGCAGCGCACCGCCGCCGGGCAGGATGCCCAGGGCCGAACCGAGCGCCGTGCCCCGCAGCATGGCGGGCAGCATGTGCTTGAAGTCGGCCTTGGTCGGGAACAGGCCCTCGACCTTGGCGGTGAACACCTCGCGCTCGTGCTCCGGCTTGGAGAGATTCATGATGATCTCGCCGTAGCCGAACACGCCCATGGCGATCACGATGAAGCCGATGCCGTCGGTCAGTTCCGGGATGTCGAACGAGAAGCGGGCCACGCCCGAGTTCACGTCCGTGCCGACCAGGCCCATCAGCAGGCCCAGCACGATCATCGCGATCGCCTTGAGCAGCGAGCCGGACGCCAGCACCACGGCGCCGATCAGGCCCAACACCATCAGCGAGAAGTATTCGGCCGGGCCGAACTTGAAGGCCAGTTCGGTCAGCGGCGGGGCGAAGGCAGCCAGGATCAGCGTGCCGACGCAGCCGGCGAAGAACGAGCCGATGCCGGCAGCGGCCAGGGCCGGCCCCGCGCGGCCCTGCCTTGCCATCTGATAGCCGTCGATCACCGTCACCACCGAGGACGATTCGCCCGGCAGGTTGACCAGGATGGCGGTGGTGGAACCGCCGTATTGCGAGCCGTAATAGATGCCGGCCAGCATGATCAGCGCGGCCACCGGGGGCAGCGCGTAGGTGGCGGGCAGCAGCATCGCGATGGTCGCCACCGGGCCGATGCCGGGCAGCACGCCGACCAGGGTGCCCAGCAGGCAGCCCAGGAAGCAGTACATCAGGTTCTGCACGGTGAAGGCCGCGCTGAAACCCAGGGAGAGATTGGCGATCAGGTCCATGTTCTTATGTCCTCAGCCGGTGATGAAGGAAGGCCACACCGGGAACTGCAGTTTGAGCAGCAAGATGAAGGTCAGGTAGCTCATGACGGCCAGGATGGTCGCCAGGATGGTGACTTCCTTGGGCAGGAACTTGTCGCCGGCGAGGCTGGCGATGAAGACCAGCGCGTAGATCGCGATGATCAGCCCGAACGAGGGGATGCCGAACTTGGGCAGCCCGCCCAGCAGGATGCCGAAGGCCAGGTTGGACCCGATGATGAACGACAGGGGCTTCCAGGCGATCGACCCGATCTTTTCGCCGTCCTCGGTTTCCACCACCAGCGCCTCGAAGACGATGGCCAGGCCGAGGGCGGCCAGCAGGATGCCCAGCATCAGCGGGAAATACCCGGGGCCCATGCGGGCGCCCTCGCCGACGTTGTAGGTGGTGGCGCCCCAGGCGAAGGCGATGCCGACCACCAGGAACATGAGGCCGGAGAAGAAGTCCTTCTGGCTCTTGATTTGCACTTTGTGTCTCCTCGAAACGGAAAATCCGGATGGAGGATTGTGGGCGGCAGTCAGGCCCTAGTCAGTTGTGGGTTCCACCTACGCCGGAACGGGTCGGAGCGGATCAGGCTGGATCCAGGGGCGGCGTGGTGGTGAGCACCTCGTCCAGCGTGGTCACGCCCTCGGCCACCCGCAGCGCGCCGGCCAGCCGCAGCGGCCGCATGCCGTCGGCCACCGCCTGCTTGCGCAGGGCGGTGCCGGCGGCACCCTGCGTCACCAGCTCCTTGAAGGCTTCGGTGACGGTCAGCAGCTCGTACAGGCCGGTGCGGCCCATGAAACCGGTCATCCGGCAGTCGACACAGCCCACGGGCTTGAGCGGCTTGTAACTGCCGCTGATCTTCCAGGGCTTGATCACCTCGTCGATGGCGGCGCGGGAGCTGGAATCGTCCTTTTCCCGGCACTGCCTGCACAGGGTGCGCACCAGCCGCTGGGCCAGCACGCCGAGCATGGTGGCGTTGATGAGGTAGGACGGCACGCCCAGCTCCATCAGCCGGGTGATGGCCGACGGCGCGTCGTTGGTGTGCAGGGTGGAAAACACCAGGTGGCCGGTCAGCGCCGCCTGGACGGCCATTTCGGCCGTCTGCAGGTCGCGGATCTCGCCGACCATGATGATGTCCGGGTCCTGCCGCATCAAGGCCCGCAATCCCTCCGCGAAGTTCAAGTCGAGCTGGGGCTGGACCTGGGTCTGGTTGAACGACGGCTCGATCATCTCGATCGGGTCTTCCACCGTGCTGACGTTCACTTCCTCGGTCGCCACCCGCTTGAGCGTCGAATACAGGGTGGTGGTCTTGCCGGAGCCGGTCGGGCCGGTCACCAGGATGATGCCGTAGGGCCGCTTGACCAGCGCCTCCCAGCGCTGCGAGTCGTGCTGGGAAAAGCCCAGCGCGTCCAGGTCCTTGACGGCGGTGTCGGGATCGAAGATCCGCATCACCATCTTCTCGCCGAAGGCGGTCGGCAGCGTCGACAGCCGCATCTCGACCTCGTCGCCGCGCGGGTTGCGGGTCTTGATCCGGCCGTCCTGCGGCCGGCGCCGCTCCACCACGTCCATCCGCCCCAGCAGCTTGATGCGGGCCGTCATCGCGTTGAGCACGCTCATCGGCATCTGGTAGACCGGATGCAGCAGGCCGTCGATCCGGAACCGGATCACGCCCTGCTCGCGCCGCGGCTCCAGGTGGATGTCGCTGGCGCGCTGGTCGAAGGCGTATTGCCACAGCCAGTCGACCACCTGCACCACGCCCTGGTCGTTGGCGTCGAGCTGCTTGTTGCTCTTGCCCAGCTCCACCAGCTGCTCGAAGCTGGCGCCGGTGTTGCCGCCGGCCTTGACGGCGGCGCGCACCGACTTGGCCAGCGCGAAGAACTCCGCCGTGTAGCGGTGGATGTCCAGCGGATTGGCGAGCACCCGGCGCACGCTGCGGCGCGACTGCCGCTCGACCTCGTCGATCCAGTCGGTGAGGAAGGGTTCGGCCGTGGCGACCACCACTTCGCGGGCCGTGACCTGCACCGGCAGCACGCGATGGCGTTCCGCATAGGCGGCGCTCATGGTGTCGGCGACCTTGCCGACGTCGACCTTCAGCGGGTCGATGCGCAGGTAGTCCAGCCCGGCGCGGCCGGCCAGGTACTGGGTGAGCATCTCGATGTCCAGCGGCTTGCCGTCGCTGGCGCGCTCCATCGCCACCGACGCCAGCCGGACCAGCGGGTGCTGCGCGCTTTCGGCCTGCGAGCAGCGGGCCACCGTGCGCCGCGCCTCCTCCATGGAGATCACGCCGTCCTCGCTGAGCCATTCGACCACGTTGCGCCAGTCGATCGGGCCGCGCGGCGGGGTCCGGGCCGTGGCGGGTTGGGCGGTGACAGCGCGCATGGGTGGGCGATCAGGCGACGGGTTTGAAGACCCGCAGCCACTTCGGGGCCGGCAGGCCCCATCGAGTCTGGATGAGTTCAGCGCGTTCGGCAAGGGCGGCGCGGCCGGGGTGCTGCGGTTCGTGCAGCGCCAGGACGATGGTGTTGCCCTCGCGCGTCGGCTTGAACGCCCACACCGCGTCGGCGCCGAAAGCGGCAACGATCTTCTCCAGGCTCTGCTCGAAGCTCGACGAGCGGCCGAACAGGTTGACCGTCATGCACCCGTCCTCCGTCAAGAGCCGGCGGCAGTCGGCATAGAAGGCGGCGCTGTCGACCACCGGCGCCGCGGCATCGTGGTCGTACAGGTCGACCTGCAGCGCGTCGACGCTGCCGCGCCAGTGCGCATGGGCCGCGACCTCGGCAGCGTCGCCCAGCACCACCGACAGCTTCTCGTCGTCGGCCGGCAGCTTGAACCACAGGCGGCAGGCGGCGACCACCTGGGGGTTGAGCTCGATCGCGGTGGTCTTCATCCGCAGCTTCTTGCGGCAGTACTTGGTCAGGGACGCGGCGCCGAGCCCCAGCTGCATCGCGTGGCGCTTCGTGACGCTGGCCGGATCGACGAACAGCAGCCAGGCCATCATCCGCTGCACGTATTCGAGGTGGATCTCGAACGGCTCGTCCAGCCGCATCGAGCCTTGCACCCAGTCGGTGTCGCCCAGGTGCAGGTAGCGGATGTCGCCGTGGTCGGAGAAGCTGACCTCGGGGAGTGGGGGGGCGACTGCTTTCAAGCTGCGGATTATGGCTTGGCGGTCGGCCCCGCGGCCGGCGCGCCTGCGGCAGAATCGTCCGTTTGACCGCGGGAGACTGCCGATGGACACGGACGTGATCTGGACTTTCCTGAGCACCCAGGGGCTCGACTTCGGCTTGAAGGCGCTCGGCGCGATCGTCGCCTGGTTCGTCGGCCGCTGGCTGATCGGCATCCTCAAGCGCCTGACCAGCGCGGCGCTGCAGCGCGGCCACCGGATCGACCCGACCCTGACCGTCTACCTGACCGCCGCGGTCGGCGTCGCGCTCAACGTGCTGCTGATCCTGGCCATCCTGGACATCTTCGGCGTCAGGACCACCTCGTTCGCGGCGCTGCTGGCCGGCGCCGGGCTGGCCATCGGCACGGCCTGGGGCGGGCTGCTCACCCACTTCGCGGCCGGCGTGTTCCTGCAGGTGCTGCGGCCGTTCAAGGTCGGCGACCATGTGATCGTCGGCGGCGTCAACGGCATCGTCAAGGAAGTCGGCCTGTTCGGCACCACGGTCGTCACCGGCGACAGCGTCACCGCGCTGATCGGCAACAACAAGGTCCTGTCGGACAACATCCAGAACTTCAGCACCCTGCCGGCGCGCCGGGTCGACACCACCGCCAAGGTCGACAACAGCGTCAACGTCCGCGAGGCGATGGACCGGCTGCGGGAGGCGGTCGCCAAAGTGCCGAACGTGGCGAAGGAGCCGAAGCCGGAAGTGGAGATCCTGCAGTTCACGCCCGAAGGCCCGCTGCTGGCGGTGCGCCCCTACACCCAGACCGACCACTACTGGCAGGTGTACTTCGACACCCACAAGGCGATCGTCGACAGCTTCGGCGCCGCCGGCTATCCGGTGCCCGAGGTGCGCACCGCGCAGCGCGCGATTCAGGAGCCGGCCAGCAGCGCCGCCAGCCCCGGCAAGGCCTGACACGCGTTGCGCGTGGTCGCCTCGGCCAGTGCATCGGCCGGGATGCCGCGCAGGTCCGCCAGCACCCGGGCGATCCGCGGCAACTCGGACGGCTCGTTGCGCCCCTGCGCCTGGCCGTCGCCGCGCTGCTGCGCGGTGGCGTACAGCCAGTGCGGCGGGATGTCGGGCGAGTCGGTTTCCAGCACCAGCGCATCGAGCGGCAGGGCGGCAGCCAGGCGCCGGATCTGCTGGGCCCGCTCGTACGTGACGTTGCCGCCAAAGCCGAGCTTGAAGCCCAGGTCCAGGAACTGGCCGGCCTGCTGCGCGCTGCCGTTGAACGCATGGGCGATGCCGGTGATGCCGGTGCCGCGCAGGCCCTTGAGCAGCTTGTCGGCCGACCGCCGCACGTGCAGCACCACCGGCAGGCCGTGCTGCTGCGCCAGGGCCAGCTGCGCGCGGTAGAAGAACTCCTGGCGCTGCGGATCGAGCCCCGGCACGAAGAAGTCGAGCCCGATCTCGCCCACCGCCAGCAGCCGGCTGTCGCCCCGCAGGCGCGCCAGGGCCGCATCCAGCTGCGCCAGGTCGGCGTCGGCCGCACGGCCGGTGCACAGCGGATGGATGCCCAGCGCGTAGGCGTCGCCATGCTGGTGCGCCAGCGCGCGCACGGTGTCGAAATTCCCCACCTCCACCGCGGGCAGCACGCACACGGCGACCCCGGCTTGCGCGGCCCGTGCGCGCACCTGGTCGCGGTCCGGCGCGAACTCGGGCGCGTCGAGGTGGCAGTGGGTATCGATCCAGGGCGCCATGCCATGGATGATGCAGCAAGCGCGTGCAGCGCCGCCGAAACCGTGATACCGTCCAATTTCGTTTTCCCCCGCAGTTTCATAGGTGAACGGATGCGCAGGCCAGCCCTCTACAGCTCCAGCCGCTCCGGCATTGCGCCGAAGGCTTCCCCTGCCGCCGACACCGCGCCGGCCGCGCCCACCGCGGGCCCCGCGCCCACCTCCCGCTTTTCGTTTTCCGCCTCCAGTCCGCGCCTGCTCTGGGCCGCCATCGTGCTGCTGGCGATCCTGCTCACGTTCAGCCTGGCGCTGTCCATGCGTCCCGGCCAGCGCCGGCTGACCCAGGAGGACATCAATGCGGCGGTGATGAAGACCATGGAAACGCAGGTCATGCCGTCGGACTACGCCCGCGCCTACGACAAGATCAGCCCCTCGGTGGTGCGCGTCATCAGCTACGTGAAGAAGAGCCGGCTCAAGGACGACAGGCACGACAAGCACGCCAAGGCCGCGCCCCGGCCCAAGCCGCTCGGCCCGGCCGAAGGCACGGCCGAGGACGATGACGTGGAACAGGGCGTGGGCACCGGCGTGGTGATCATCGACAAGGGCGTCATCCTCACCAACCTGCATGTCGTTTCCGGCGCCGACCGGATCAAGGTCATCTTCTCCGACGGCCTCGAATCGAGCGCCAGCATCAGCGGCGTGCAACCCGAGAACGACCTGGCGGTGCTGCAGGCCAGCAAGATCCCCGACGACATGATCGCGGCCACGATGCGTTCGACCAGCGACCTGGCGCCGGGCGACAAGGTGATCGCGGTCGGTTTCCCGTTCGGCATCGGCCCGTCGGTCTCCGGCGGCATCGTCTCCGGCCTGAAGCGGGTGTTCCGCTCGCCCGAAGGCAAGCAGGAAATGAAGAACCTGATCCAGTTCGACGCCGCCGCCAATCCCGGCAACTCCGGCGGCCCGCTGGTGACCATGGATGGCGAGGTGGTGGGCATCGTCACCGCCATCCTGAACCCCACGTCCGCGCGCACCTTCCTGGGCATCGGCTTCGCCGTGCCGATTGAGAACGCCGCGGCCGCCGCGGGCCTGCCGCCGTTCTGACTTCGCCCCAGCCCCCAGCCCCCAGCCCTAGCCCCTAATCCCATGACCGACACCACCCGCCAGGACACCGCCACCGCCCAGCTGATGGAACAGATCCTCTACGAGGTCAAGCGGGTCGTGGTGGGCCAGGACCGCTTCCTCGAACGGGTGATGGTGGCGATGCTGGCGCAGGGCCACCTGCTGGTGGAAGGCGTGCCCGGACTGGCCAAGACGCTGACCATCAAGACCCTGGCCAACACCATCCGCGGCCAGTTCAAGCGGATCCAGTTCACCCCCGACCTGGTGCCTTCCGACCTGGTGGGAACGCGGATCTACAACCAGAAGACCGGCGATTTCTCCACGGCGCTGGGTCCGGTGTTCACCAACCTGCTGCTGGCCGACGAAATCAACCGGGCCCCGGCCAAGGTGCAGAGCGCGCTGCTGGAAGTGATGCAGGAGCGCCAGGTCACCATCGCCGGCGAAACCCACAGGGTGCCCAGTCCGTTCCTGGTGATGGCGACGCAGAACCCGATCGAAACCGAGGGCACCTATCCGCTGCCCGAGGCGCAGGTGGACCGCTTCATGATGAAGGTGCTGGTCGACTACCCGACCGACGAGGAAGAGTTCGTGATCGTCGAGCGCGTCACCGGCCCGGCCGTCACCGTCAGTGCCGTGGCCAGCACCGAGCAGCTGGCGCAGTTGCAGCAGGAATGCCGCCGTGTCTATGTCGACCCGTCACTGGTGCAGTACGCGGTGAAGCTGGTGTCGGCCACCCGCGTGCCGGAAAAGCATGGACTGAAGGAGCTGGGCAAGTACCTGACCTTCGGCGCCAGCCCGCGCGCCACCATCAACCTGACCGAGGGCGCCCGGGCGCTGGCCATGATGCGCGGCCGCACCTATGCGCTGCCCGAGGACATGACCGACCTGGTGCCCGACGTGCTGCGGCACCGGCTGGTGCTGTCGTACGAGGCCCTGTCCGAGGGCCTGACGGCCGATGCCCTGGTCGGCCGCATCATGACCCGCATCGCCGCCCCGCCGCGGCCGCTGGAACATGAAAAACTGGCTGCGTAGGTTCGGTTCCGCCCGGCCCGAGCCGGTCGAAGCGCAGTCTTCGACCAGCGCGGACCGAACGGACGCGGAAACCACCGAGCACGTCCTGCGCCGGCTCGAGTGGACGGTCATCCGCCGGCTCGACGGCCTGCTGCAGGGCGACTACCGCACGCTGCTGCGCGGCGCCGGCCTGGACCTGGCCGACCTGCGCGAGTACCAGCACCACGACGACGTCCGCCACATCGACTGGAACGTCACCGCGCGCACCGGCACGCCCCACGTGCGGGTCTTTACCGAAGACCGCGAGATGGCGGCCTGGTTCCTGCTGGACCTGAGCCCGTCGATCGACTTCGGCTCCGGCGAGCAGCGCAAGCGCCAGGTGTCGGCCGAATTCGTCGCCGTGCTGGCGCGCATGCTCACCCGCCATGGCAACCGGGTCGGCGCCATGCTGTACGGCTCGGGCGTCGACACCGTGCTGCCCACCCGCGGCGGCCGCCGCCACGTGCTGAACCTGCTGAACATCCTGCGCACGCGGCCGGCTGCGGCCGAAAGCGGGCCGACCCGGCTGCACGAGCTGCTCGAATCCGCGGCGGCCCTGATCAAGCGGCGCTCCACCGTGTTCGTGGTATCGGACTTCATCACCGAGCCCGGCTGGGAAAAGCCGCTGGGCCACCTGGCGCAGCGGCACGAGGTGGTGGCCGTGCGGCTGCTGGACCCGATGGAGCTGCAGCTGCCGGACCTGGGGCTGCTGACCATCCGCGACGCCGAGACCGGCGAGCAGATGCTGGTCGACACCCACGACGCGGGCTTTCGCAAGCGCTTCGCCAGCATCGCGGCGCAGCGCGAGGCCGAGCTGCGGCAGTGCCTGGTGCGCGCCGGCGTCGACACGCTGGAGCTGTCCACCGACGCCGACCTGGTCGAGTCCATCGTGCGGTTCACGGACATGCGCAAGCGCCGGTCGCGCCTGGTCTCCGGCGCCCTGCCCGGCCATCTCAAGCACGCCGCCTAGGCCAGGAGAAGCCCGTCATGTATTTCCAATGGCCCGAATTCCTGTGGTTGATGCTGGCCATGCCGCTGCTGGTGCTGCTGTACCTGTGGCTGCTGCGACGCAAGAAGAAGACAGCGCTGCGCTACGCCTCGCTGTCGATCGTCAAGGAAGCGATGGGGCCGGGGCAGACCGTCCGCCGCCACATTCCGCCGGTGCTGTTCCTGCTGGCGCTGGCCGCCATGGTGCTGGCGGCGGCGCGGCCGATGGCGGTGATCACGCTGCCGTCGAACCAGCAGACCATCATGCTGGCCATGGATGTCTCGGGCAGCATGCGCGCCACCGATGTCCAGCCGAACCGGCTGGTGGCGGCGCAGAACGCGGCCAAGTCCTTCCTGGCGGACCTGCCGCGCCATGTGAAGGTCGGCATCGTCGCCTTCGCCGGCTCGGCCCAGGTGGCGCAGCTGCCGACCGTCAACCGGGAAGACCTGGTCACCGCCATCGACCGCTTCCAGCTGCAGCGCGCCACCGCCACCGGCAACGCGATCGTGATGTCGCTGGCCACGCTGTTCCCGGACGCCGGCATCGAGCTCGAGCAGCTGCAGGCCGGGCGCGATCGGCAGCGCGGTTTCTCGCTGGACCAGGAAAAGAAGGAGAAGAAGCCGTTCACGCCGGTGGCGCCCGGCTCGTACACGTCGGCCGCCATCATCATGCTCACCGACGGCCAGCGCACCACCGGCGTCGACCCGCTGGAGGCGGCCAAGCTGGCGGCGGACCGCGGCGTGCGGGTCTACACGGTCGGCATCGGCACGGTGGACGGCGAGACGATCGGCTTCGAAGGCTGGTCGATGCGGGTGCGGCTGG
Source organism: Ramlibacter sp. 2FC (assembly GCA_943372495.1). Taxonomy (GTDB): domain Bacteria; phylum Pseudomonadota; class Gammaproteobacteria; order Burkholderiales; family Burkholderiaceae_C; genus Ramlibacter. Next base: position 30,758 of record CALRYV010000031.1, read on the forward strand.
ACGAGGAGACGCTCAAGGCGATCGCCAACAAGACCAACGCCGAATACTTCTACGCCGGCACGGCCGAGAACCTGAAGAAGGTCTACAACACGCTCAGCTCGCGGCTGACGGTGGAGAAGAAGGAAACCGAAATCTCCGGGCTGCTGGCCCTCGCCGCCGCGGTGCTGTCGCTGTTCTCGGCGGGCCTGTCGCTGCTCTGGTTCAACCGGATCCTCTGAAATACGGACACCCGTACGCAGAGGCCGCGAAGGATGCGCAAAGGACGCAGAAAAGACGTGATTTCTGCCTTCCGCGTCCTCTGCGTGCTCTCTGCGTCCTCTGCGTCCGGATGTTTACTTACCCCAGCCGCCCCGACGTCAACCGCAGTTGCCGGCCGCAACGCGCAGCCAGCGTTTCGTCGTGCGTCACCAGCACGAAGGCCGTGCCCTGGTCGCGCGCCAGTTGCAGCATCAATTCGAACACGCCGTCGGCGGTGCTGCGATCGAGGTTGCCGGTCGGCTCGTCGGCCAGCACGCAGGCCGGGCGCGTGACCAGCGCCCGCGCGATCGCCACCCGCTGGCGCTCGCCGCCGGACAGTTCGGCCGGCCGGTGCCGGACGCGCTCGGCCAGGCCGACCGATGCCAGCGTCTTCTCGGCCTGGGCATGGCATTGCTCGATCGGGAGCCGGCGGATCCGCAGCGGCATGGCGACGTTGTCCAAGGCGCTGAACTCCGGCAACAGGTGATGGAACTGGTAGACGAAGCCCAGGTGCTGGTTGCGCAGCCGCCCCTGTTCGGCGGCGTTCAGGTGGGACATCTCCTGCCCCATCAACTGCACGGCGCCCGAGGTCGGCGCATCGAGGCCGCCCAGCAGGTGCAGCAAGGTGCTCTTGCCGGACCCGGAAGCGCCGACGATCGCCAGCGTCTCGCCGGCATGCACCTGCAGGTCGACGCCCTTGAGCACCTCGACGTCCAGCGGGCCTTCGGTGAAGCGCTTGGTCAGGCCCTGGCATTGCAGGACGATGTCACTCATACCTGAGGGCCTCCGCCGGATTCACGCGGCTGGCGCGCCAGCTCGGATAGATGGTGGCCAGGAAGGCCAGCACCAGCGAGATGACCGCGATCGGCAGGATGTCCGCCTGCTGCGGCTCGCTCGGCATGCGGCTGATCAGGTAGATGTCCTTGGGTAGGAAGCTGGCGTTGAGCGCGCCTTCGAGGGCCGGCACGATGGTGTCGATGTTCAGCGCGATGCCCAGTCCGAGCAGCAGGCCGGCCAGCGTGCCGATCACGCCCACCATCGCGCCCTGCACCACGAAGATGCCCATGATGCTGGCCGGGCTCGCGCCCAGCGTGCGCAGGATGGCGATGTCGGCCCGCTTGTCGGTCACCGTCATCACCAGCGTGCTCACCAGGTTGAAGGCGGCGACGGCGACGATCAGCGTCAGGATGATGAACATCATGCGTTTCTCGAGTTGCACCGCGGCGAACCAGGTGCGGTTCTGGCGGGTCCAGTCCTTGATCAGGAACGAGCCGGTCAGCGTCTGGCCCAGTTGGGCCGCCACCTCGCGGGACTGGTGCAGGTCCTTGAGCTTCAGGCGCACGCCGGTCGGCCCCTCCAGCCGGAAGATGCGCTGGGCATCGTCCATGTGCAGCAGCACCAGGCCGTTGTCGTACTCGTAGTGGCCGGAGTCGAAGGTGCCGACCACCGTCATCTGCTTGAGGCGCGGCACCACGCCGGCCGGCGTCACCTGGCCGCTGGGCGCGATCAGCGTCACCGGGTCGCCCTCGCGCACGCCCAGGTTGCGGGCCAGTTCCGCGCCCAGGATGATGTTGAATTCGCCCGGCACCAGCTTCGCCAGGCTGGCTGGCTGCATCGAGGCGGTGATGTCGGTGACCTCGCTTTCGTGCGCCGGGTCGATGCCGCGGACGATGGTGCCGCGCATGTCCTCGCCGCGCGCCAGCAGGGCCTGGGCCGCGACGAAGGGCGCGGCGCCGATCACCTGCGGGTTCTTGCGCACCTCCGACATCGTCAGCGGCAGGTCGGCCAGCACGCCGCCGCCGGGGCCGTAGATCTCGATGTGCGAGACCACGCCCAGCATGCGGTCGCGGACCTCCTTCTGGAAGCCGTTCATGACCGACAGCACGATGATCAGCGCCGCCACGCCCAGGGCGATGCCGAGCATCGAGACACCGGAGATGAAGGAGATGAAGCCGTTGCGGCGGGTGGCGCGGCCGGCCCGCGTGTAGCGCCAGCCCAGGGCCAGTTCGTAGGGAAGTCGCATGAAGCCTTGGATTTGGAAGCCGATTGTGGCATCCCGGACAATACGGGCCATGTCAGACGGCGCCCACTTGTTGATCCCCTTCGCCGCGTGCCTGGCGCCCGGCAGCCGCGAGGCCGCCGCGGCGCTCGAACTGCCGCAGCTGGAGCGGCTGCTGGCGCGGCTCGCAGCGTCGACGGTCGACGCCGGCGACGAATGCAGCCTGTCGCCGCCGCACGAACGGGTGCTGGCCCGGGACTGCGGCCTGGCGGCGCCGGACGGCTGCATCCCCTGGGCCGCCTGGCAGGTGCGCCAGGAGCAGGGCAACACCGTGGGTGCGGCCTGGGCCTGGATCACGCCCTGCCACTGGCACGTGGCGGCCGACCACATCGTGATGAAGCATCCGCTGGACCTGCGGCTCGATGCCAAGGCCTCGCAGGCGCTGCTGGCGGCGATGCAGCCGTTCTTCGCCCAGGACGGGATCGCGCTGGACTACCTCGCGCCCACGCGCTGGCTGGCGCGCGGCGACCTGTTCCACGGACTGGCCACCGCGTCGCTGGACCGGGTGCTGGGCCGCGACATCGACGACTGGGTGCCACGCGCGGCCGCCGCCGCACCCCTGCGCCGCCTGCAGCAGGAAATGCAGATGCTGCTGTACACCCACCCGGCCAACGACGAGCGGGTCCGCGGCGGGTTGCTGCCGGTCAACTCGTTCTGGGCCAGCGGCACCGGCGCCCTGCCGATCCATCCCAAGGCGGCGCCTCCGGCGGGCTTGCTGCTGCCGCACGGCCTGCGCGACGCCGCCCTGATGCAGGACTGGAGCGCATGGGCCGCGGCCTGGCGCCAGGTCGACGACCAGCATTGCCGCCAGTTGAACCAGGACCTGGACCGCGGCCGGGCCGTGACGCTCACCCTGTGCGGTGAATCGAACGCGCGCAGCTGGTCCGGCCGCGGCGCCGGCTGGTGGCAGCGCCTGCGCAGCGGGCTGCAACGCCGGTCGTTGCCGAAACTCTTCGAGACCCTATGAAAATCCTGGTCAGGGACATTCCGCCGCGCGCCGCCTGGGCGCTGGAACAAGCCGGCATCCACCCGCTGCTGGCGCGCCTGTATGCCGCCCGTGGCGTGCTGGGCAAGGACGAACTGGACGACGCGCTGGCCCGCCTGTTGCCGCCCTCGGGCATGAAAGGCACGCAGGAAGCAGCCGTGCTGCTGGCCGATGCCATCGCCGCGGGACTGAAGCTGTGCGTGGTGGCCGACTACGACTGCGACGGCGCCACGGCCTGCGCGGTGGCGGTGCGCGGGCTGCGCCTGCTCGGCGCGCAGCACGTGGGCTACATCGTGCCGGACCGGGTGATCGACGGCTACGGCCTGACGGCGCCGATCGCGCAGCGCGTCAAGGACAGCGGCGCCGACATCCTGATCACGGTGGACAACGGCATTGCCAGCGTCGACGGCGTCGCGAGGGCCAACGCGCTGGGGCTGCAGGTGCTGGTCACCGACCACCACCTGCCGGGGCCGGAGCTGCCTGCCGCCGCCGTCATCGTCAACCCGAACCAGCCCGGCTGCGGCTTCGAGAGCAAGTCGATCGCCGGCGTCGGCGTGATGTTCTACGTGCTGCTGGCGCTGCGGGCCGAACTGCGCAAGCGCGGCGTGTTTTCGGCGGAAACTCAACCCAAGCTGGATGCGCTGCTGCCGCTCGTGGCGCTCGGCACCGTCGCCGACGTGGTCAAGCTCGATGCCAACAACCGCCGGCTGGTGGCGCAGGGGCTGCGGCGGGTCCGCGCCGGTGCCCTGCCCTGCGGCCTGGCAGCCCTGTTCAAGGCGGCGGCGCGGGAGTCACGCGTGGCAACGACCTTCGACTTCGGCTTCGCGCTCGGCCCGCGCATCAACGCCGCGGGCCGGCTGGCCGACATGACGCTGGGCATCGAATGCCTGCTGACCGACGACGCGGCGCGGGCCGACGAACTGGCGCGCACGCTGGACGGCATCAACCGCGAGCGGCGCGAGATCGAGGGCGACATGCGCGAGCAGGCGATGCTGATCGCCGAATCGCTGTTCGACGAAGGCGACGAGCCGCCGCCGGCGATCTGCGTGTTCGACCCCGACTTCCACGAGGGCGTGGTCGGCATCGTCGCCTCGCGCATCAAGGACAAGCTGCACCGCCCCACCTTCGTGTTCGCCGCCAGCCAGGCGCCGGGCAAGGAGCACGAGCTCAAGGGCTCCGGCCGCTCGATCCCCGGCTTTCACCTGCGCGACGCGCTGGACCTGGTGGCCAAGCGCCACCCGGGCGTGCTGCTGCGCTTCGGCGGCCATGCGATGGCGGCGGGCTGCACCGTGGGGGAAGAGAACATCGACACCTTCGAGCAGGCCCTGAGCCAGGTGGCGCAGGAATGGCTGGACAGCGCCACGCTGGCGCGGTGCCTGCACACCGACGGACCGCTGCTGCCGCAATACCGGCGGCCGGAGCTGGTCGACACGCTGCACCACGAGGTCTGGGGCCAGGGTTTCGCGCCGCCGCTGTTCAGCGAAGAAGTGGAAGTGGTGTCGCAGCGGCTGGTGGGCGAGAAGCACCTGGCGCTGAAAGTGAAGCACCAGGGCCAGCCGGTGGACGGCATCTGGTTCGGCCACACCGAGCCCCTGCCGTCGCGGGTGGTGCTGGCGTTCCGGCTCGACGCGGACGAATGGCAGGGAGTGCGGCGGGTCCGCTTCCTGGTCGAGGGCGCGGAATCCTAGGTCTTGCGGGCCAGATCTTCAGCTCTGTCCCCAACGGGCCAGGTTCAGGCGTGCAGGCCGACGCCCCAGCCGCGCGGATCGTCGAAATAGGAGAACAGCCGCACCGCCACCGAGCGCAGGTGGTCGTCGGCCATGGTGTGGGCGCGGGCCAGCTGCCACATCGCGTATTCGCGGTCGCCCAGCATCATGTCGGCGCTGACGCAGCGGCCATGGCCCGCCATCAGCAGCGTGAAGCTGCCCAGCAGCTCGGTCGGGCAGTAGCGCGATGCGTCCGGTTCGACGAAGTCGTCCGAAGAATCGATCGACGTCTCGTGGCGCTGGGCGGTGGCTTGGTAGGCTTGGTACATGGCGGGCTCCCTGTTCCTGATGCTGTGATTCCACTTTAGGTGGCGCGCAGCGGGGACGCAGTCGGCGGCGAAGCCCAGACACTGTCGGACACAGGCTCCGCAGCGACAGGGCAAACCGGAAGCACCAATGAAAACGGGGTGCGCGAGCACCCCGTGGTCCGGATCGTCGGCGGCTCAGTGGAACACGTAGCTCACCGGCACCACGCTGTTCATCGCTGCCTGCGAAATCCGCGGCAGGTCGCGGCTGGCCAGCGAGCCCTTGTCGCTATCGCGGCCCACCGCCCGGCGCGAGCAGCTCGAGATCGTCGAGCCGTCCATGTAGTCGAGGCAGTCGGTCAGCGCGTTGCGCTGCTCCACGGCCACCGTCTCGCGCGCCTTGGCCCGGTCCAACTGGCTGGCGCACAGCTGATAGAAGGCGACCAGCTGGATCAGCGCCAGCACAGCCACCCCGGCCCACACCAGCCTGCCCCATGGGGACTGCGAGATCTGGTCGACGGTTCGGGACAGCATGACGGGGCTCCTTGGTTTGATGGGTCGATGCTAGGTCCGGCCCCCAGGGCAAGCTAGCGCCGTTGCGCCGTCGTGGCGTAGGACAAAATCGCTGCATGACTGCGCTGCTCGATCCCGCCGCGACCGCCGGCCGGCTGCCCTATCAGCAGCTGGCAGACGAGGTTGCCGCGTTGCTGGTGGACGCCTCGGTGCAGGTGCCGCCGCGGCTGGTTCAGGCGCTGCCGGGAGGCGGCAGCCTGTTCGTGATGGCGGCACTCGACGCCCGGCTGGCCATCGCCAAGCTGATCACCTTCACGCCGGCCAACGCCGGCACCGGCCGGCCCGCGATCCAGGGCGACGTGCTGGTGTTCGACGTCGCGACCGGCGAACGCCGGCTGCTCCTGGACGGCCCCACGGTCACGGCGCGGCGGACGGCAGCTGTTTCGCTGCTGGCGGCGCAGCGGCTGGCGCGCAATCCGGCCGGGCCGCTGCTGGTGGTCGGCGCCGGCGCCCAGGGCCTGGCGCACCTGGAAGCGTTCGCGCAAGGCCTGGCGATCCGGGAAGTGCGGATCGCCTCCCGCAGTGCGGCCAGCGCGCAGGCCCTGGCCGCTCACGCGCGGACCCTGGGCCTGGTGGCCTCGGTCGTCACCGATGTCGAAGGCGAGCTGCGCCACTGCCCGCTGGTGGTCACCTGCACGCCCGCCAATGGCGTGGTGCTGCGCGGGCGGCCCCGGCCCGATGCTTTCGTCGCGGCGGTCGGCGCCTTCACGCCGGCGATGGTGGAACTCGATGCGGCGCTGTGCCGCCACTTCGCCGACCACGGCACGGTGATCGTCGACACGCCGGACGCCCGGCACGAGGCCGGCGACCTGCTGCAGGCGGGACTGGACCCGGCCCGCTTTGCCGACCTGCGCTCGGTGGTGCTGGGCGGAGCCGGCCGGCCGCCGGGGCCGGTGCTGTTCAAGAGTTGCGGCTGGGCCGGCTGGGACCTGGCGGCGGCGCGCTGCGCCGTCAGGCCTGGAGCAGCTTGAGCAGGGCCTGGGCCGCCGCTTCCGACGAGGCCGGGTTCTGGCCGGTGACCAGCAGGCCGTCGGTCAGCACATAGGACTGCCAGTCGCCGCCCTTCGAGTACTGCCCGCCCTTGGCCTTGAGCATGTCCTCGACCAGGAACGGCACCACGGCAGTCAGGCCGGCCGCCTCCTCCTCGGTGTTGGTGAAGCCGGTCACCTTCTTGCCCGCCACCAGCGGCTTGCCGTCCGGGCCCTTGGCGTCGCGCAGCACGGCCGGCGCATGGCAGACCGCCGCCACCGGCTTGCCGGCCGCCTGCATGGCCTCGATCAGCGCGATCGAGGATTTGTCGTTGGCCAGGTCCCACAGCGGGCCATGGCCGCCGGGGTAGAACACCGCGTCGAAGTCGGCGGCCGAAACGGCGGCGAGCTTCTTCGTGCTGGCCAGTTGCGCCTGGGCCGCCGGGTCCTGCTTGAAGCGGCGGGTGGCGTCGGTCTGCGAATCGTCGGCGTCGCTCTTGGGGTCCAGCGGCGGCTGGCCGCCGCGCGGCGAGGCCAGGGTGACGGTGGCGCCGGCGTCCTTCAGGACGTAGTAAGGGGCGGCGAATTCTTCCAGCCAGAAACCGGTTTTCTTGCCCGTGTTTCCGAGCTGGTCATGCGAGGTCAGGACCATGAGGACGTTCATGCGCGCTTCCGTCGGGATCGTTGAGAGGACGCCCAGCGTACACCCGCCGCGGCAATCCGTGGGGCGCGCCGCGATTGCTAGCCGGGGTCGTATCCCGCCTCACGTTGGTGACGCAAGCCAAGAACCGACACGACGTCGGCGTCCCGGTCGTAGACATACAGCGCAAGATAGCCGGTCCGGCCACGGGAGATGACGAGTTCACGCAGTCCGTGGCCCACCGGTCGTCCCACTGCCGGATGGTCGTTGAGAATCTCCAGGCCGTCGGCGATCAATTCCGCGGTTCGCGACGCCTCGGCGGCAAGCGAATGCTCCAGAAAATCACACAAGCGCCCGAGGTCCTCAAGCGCCTTGACGCTGACGACGAGCCGTGTCACTTGACAGGCTTGATCAAGGTCTTGAGCGACTTGAGTTGCGGTTTTCGAACGCTCTCGCCGCGGCCACGAGCCCGCAGCCAGGCGACGACTTCGTCGCCGTCAAAAGCCTTTCCGCTGGCGATCATCTCCTCGCGCGAGCGCAAGGCATGTGCGACAAACTCGCTGTGCTTTTCCTGAACGTCGAGCGCGGCCTCGATGGCGCCCACCATCAAGGCATGCGCCGAACTGGCCTTGCTGGCGGCGAGCTTGTCGAGACGTGCCTTGGTAGCGTCGGATAACTTGACGGAAATCGTGGGCATAGGGGGGCCTCCATGCGGTATTACCATGGTAACACCCGGACCTTGCAGGGTCACGCCTTGGGCAGCGTCACCCCCCGCTGGCCCTGGTACTTGCCGCCGCGGTCCTTGTAGCTGGTCTCGCAGACCTCGTCGCTCTCGAAGAACAGCACCTGGGCGCAGCCCTCGCCGGCGTAGATCTTGGCCGGCAGCGGCGTGGTGTTGGAGAACTCCAGCGTGACGTAGCCCTCCCACTCGGGCTCGAACGGCGTGACGTTGACGATGATGCCGCAGCGGGCATACGTGCTCTTGCCCAGGCAGATGGTCAGCACGTTGCGCGGGATCCGGAAGTACTCCACGGTGCGGGCCAGCGCGAAGCTGTTGGGCGGGATGATGCAGAACTCGCCGTGCATGTCGACGAAGCTCTTCTCGTCGAAGTTCTTCGGGTCGACCACGGTGCTGTGGATGTTGGTGAAGACCTTGAACTCGGGCGCGCAGCGGATGTCGTAGCCGTAGCTCGAGGTGCCGTAGCTGATGATCTTGTGGCCCTCGCGCTCGCGGACCTGGCCCGGCTCGAACGGCTCGATCATGCCGGTCTGTTCGGCCATCCTGCGGATCCACTTGTCGCTCTTGATCGTCATGTTCTCACTCCTGGCGCCATTGTAGTTTTGGCGATCGAGGTCTTCTCCACGATCCGGTCGTCGCCCAGCACGATCATGGCGAACAGCAGTTCGTCCAGGCTGGCGGCGTGGCTCACCTTGCGCGCCAACAGCGGCATCGCGTGCGGATTGAGCACGATGAAGTCGGCCTCGCACCCGGGCTGCAGGTTGCCCACCGTGCCCTCCAGCCCCAGCGCCTGCGCCGCGCCGGCCGTGTGCCGCCACCACAGGTGCTGCGGCGACAGCGACACGCCCGGCTTGGTCTGGCCCTCGCGGCCGACGTAATACGCGGCCAGCATGGTGTGGAACGGGCTGAAACTGGTGCCGCCGCCGACGTCGCTGGCCAGGCCGTACTGGAAGCCGATCCGGTCGGCGCCCTCGAAATCGAAGAAGCCGCTGCCCAGGAACAGGTTGCTGGTGGGACTGACGGCCGCGGCCGCGCCGGTGGAGCGCATCAGCGCGCGGTCCTCGTCGTCGAAGTGGATGCAGTGCGCATAGATCGCGCGGTCCCGCATCAGGCCGAAGCCCTCGTACACCGCCAGGTAGCTGCGCGCGGCCGGGAACAGCTGGCGGGCCCAGGCGATCTCGTCCTTGTTCTCGGCCACGTGCGACTGGATCCAGACGTCGGGATACTTCGCCGCCAGCGCACCGGCGCCGCGCAACTGGGCCTCGGTGCAGCTGGGCGCGAAGCGCGGCGTGATCGCGTAGCCCAGGCGGTCGGTGCCGTGCCAGCGCTGGATCAGCGACTCGGTGTCCACCAGCGATTGCTCGGTCTCGTCGCGCACGCCGTCGGGCGAATGCCGGTCCTGCAGCACCTTGCCGGCGATCATGCGCAGGCCGCGCCGCTGCGATTCCTGCATCAATGAATCGACCGATCCCGGGTGCGAGGTGCAGAACGTGAGCGCGGTGGTGACGCCGTGCCGCTCCAGTTCGTCCAGGAACACGGTGGCCATCGCATCCGAATGCGCCGGGTCCGCATAGCGCGACTCGTGCGGGAAGGTGTAGTCCTCCAGCCAGGGCAGCAGCCCTTCGGAGGGCGAGCCGATCACGTCGGTCTGCGGAAAGTGGATGTGCAGGTCGATGAAGCCCGGCGCGATGATGCGCCCCGGCAGGTGCTCCACCGCCACGCCGGGGTAGCGATCCGCCAGCGCCGACCAGGGCCCGACCGCGCGCACCACCTGCCGGCCGCCCGCATCGGGGCCGACCACCAGCAGGCCGTCGGTGTCGTAGACCGCCGACCGGTCGTCGGCAAAGCGCAGGATTGCGGCTCGGTAGGCTTTCATCCGGCTATTTTGCGATCTTTCCCTGCACGCCCGCGACCAGATAGTCCATCCCCAGGATCTGCGGATCGGTCAGGGCCTGGCCCCTGGGGATGAGCGGCTTGCCGTCGTTGTCCGCGATCGGCCCGGCGAACGGCTTGAGCTTGCCGCTGGCGATGTCCTGCTGGCGCGCCGCCACCTCGGCCTGCACCGCCTTGGGCACCTTGCTGCCGAAGTCGCCGACCCGGATCATTCCCTGCTTGACGCCGCCCCAGACGTCGCCGCTGGTCCACTTGCCGTCGAGAACGGCCTGGACCCGGCCCTTGTAGTAATCGCCCCAGTGGTGCGTCACGGCCAGCAGCTGGCCGTCCGGCGCCACCTTGCGCATGTCGGAGTGATAGGCGATCGCCAGCTTGCCGCGCTCCTGGGCCGCCGCCATCACGGCGGTCGACGCGGTGTGGAAGGCCAGCACGTCGGCGTCCTGGTTGAACAGCGTCATCGCCGCCTCGCGCTCCCTGGCCGGGTCGAACCAGGCGTTGAGCCAGACCACCTTGACCACCGCTTTCGGCGCGACCGAGCGCATGCCGAGCGTGAAGGCGTTGATGCCCTGCAGCACCTCGGGGATCGGGAAGCCGGCGACGTAGCCGGCCACCTGCGTCTTCGACATCCGGCCCGCGGCGACGCCGGCCAGGTAGCGGCCCTCGTAGTAGCGGGCGTTGGCGGTGGCGACGTTGGGCCCGGTCTTGTAGCCGGTGATCGACTCGAACTTCACGTCCGGGAAGTCCTTGGCGACTTTCAGCGTCGGCTCCATGTAGCCGAAGCTGGGCGTGAAGATCAGCTTGTGGCCGGTGGCGGCGAGGTCGCGGATCACGCGCTCGGCGTCGGGGCCCTCGGCCACGTTCTCGACGAAGGTGGTCTTGACCCTGGCGCCGAACGCCGCGTCGACGGCCTTGCGCCCTTCCTCGTGCTGGCGCACCCAGCCGGCGTCGCTGACGGGAGTGACATAGACGAAACCGACCTTCAGCGGCGCATCGGGCGCGGCGGGTTGCGAATGGGCGGGAAGCAAACAACAGGCGGCCGCGAACGCGGCAGCGAGGTTTTTGTACATGGTGGTCCTCTACATGGCCCCGACAATGAAAAATGCCGCTGCGGGGCACAGCGGCACGGTGGGATTTTACCCGGGACGCAAAGGGCTTACTCGAACGAGGCGAAGGTCCCGTCCAGCATCTCGCGGTAGTTGCGCTTGGCCCGGTCGGAGATGAAGCTGGCGTCGAAGCTGTTGACCGCGAGCCGGTAGGCCTGCGCCGTCGACAGGCCGGTGGCGGCGAAGGTCCGCACGAAGTTGTCGTTCATGTAGCCGCCGAAGTACGCCGGGTCGTCCGAGTTGATCGTCGCCACCAGGCCGGCGTCCAGCAGCTTGCCGATGTTGTGCGCCGCCAGTTCGGGGACCACGCGCAGCTTCAGGTTGGACAGCGGGCACACGGTCAGCGGGATGCGGTCCCGCGCCAGCCGCTGCATCAGGGCCGGGTCTTTGGCCGACTGCACGCCGTGGTCGATCCGTTCCACCTTGAGCAGGTCGAGCGCCGTCCACACGTACTGGGGCGGCCCCTCCTCGCCGGCGTGGGCCACCAGGTGCAGCCCCAGCTCGCGGCAGCGGGCGAACACGCGGGCGAACTTTTCCGGCGGGTGCCCGACTTCGCTCGAATCCAGGCCCACGCCGATGAACTTGTCACGCAACGGCAGCGCCTGCTCCAGCGTCTCGAACGCTTCCTCCTCGCTCAGGTGGCGCAGGAAACACAGGATCAGCGCGGCCTTGACGCCCTGCTCCTCGCGCGCCCGCTCGCAGGCACGGTGCAGGCCGTTGATCACGTTGTCCATCGGGACGCCGCGCGCCGTGTGGGTCTGCGGGTCGAAGAAGATCTCGGCGTGGACCACGTTGTCGGCGGCCGCGCGCTCGAGGTAGGCGCGGGCCATGTCCTCGAAGTCCCGCGCTTCCCGCAGCACGCAGGCGCCGGCGTAGTAGATGTCCAGGAAACTCTGCAGGTTGCTGAAGTTGTAGGCCTCGCGCAGGGCCTCGACGCTGTCGTACGGCAGGTCGATCTGGTTGCGCCGGGCCAGCGAGAACATCAGCTCCGGCTCCAGCGTCCCCTCGATGTGCACGTGCAGTTCGGCCTTGGGCATGCGCCGCAGCAGTTCGGGCAGGCGGGCCGGTTCGACGAAGGGCAGGGATGGCACGGGTCAGTGGACGGGGGCGATTGCGATAAGCGCATTCTGAACGATTCCGTAAAGAGTGCCAGCCACCCATGCCAGCCCGGTCACGGCCGGGGCCTGCCCGCCGGTCGCAACCTGCGGCACGCCGTCCAGCGTCGCGACGTCGGCCAGCAGCGTCACCACCCCTGGCGGCGTGACCTTGCGGATCTTCAGGCCGTCGGCGACGTACAGGTTGCCCGCCGCATCCAGCGCCAGCGCGCCGGGCCGGTTGAAGCGCGCATCGCTGCCTGTGCCGTTCGCGTCCCCGGCCAGGCCGGCGCGCCCGGCCCGCACCGTGACCCGCCCCGCCGGGTCGACCACGCCGACCGTGCCGTTGTCGCTGAAATACACGTTGCCGGCGCTGTCGACGGCCAGGCCCTGGGCCGAGATGCCGGCGGCCAGCACCCGGGCGCTGCCGGCCGGCGTCACCACCGTGAGCTGGCCCGCCTCGCCGACGTACAGGTTGGCGGCGGCGTCGGCGGCGATCGCCGCGGCGCCCGCGCCGGCGCTGTAGAAGCGGGTGGCGCGTCCCGCGGAGTCGATGGCGTGGACCTGCCGGCCGACGGCGGTCGCGGCGTCCAGCGCGTAGACGGTGGTGCCCGCGCCGGCCGCTACGGCCGCCGGCAGGTTGAAGCCACCGCCGGCGGGGAAGGTCACCGCCACGGTCGACACTGCGCCGGCCGCAGTGATCCGGCGCAGCACGTTGTTGCGCGTGTCGGCGACGAACAGCGTGCCGTCCGGCGTGGCCGAGAGCCCCGACGGGCCGTTGAAGCGCGCCGCGCCGACCGCGCCATCGACATAGCCGCCGGCGGTGCCGCCCGCCAGCGTGGTCACGGTCCGGGCGGCGCCGCCATCGATCGCGCGAATCGCGTTGGTGGCGGTCTCGGCGACGACGAGGCGGCCGCCCGGCCCGGTGGCGACGGCCTGCGGATCCATGAAGCGGGCGCTGGCGCCCGGCCCGTCCACGGTGCGCACGTCGCTGGCCGCGCCGGCAAGCGTGGTCCGGGTTCGGCCATCGGGCGCGATCATCTCGATCGACCGATAGGTCGAACCGATGCCGGGCCCCGGCTGCTCCGCGCCGTTGGACGCCACGAACACGTTGCCCTGGCTGTCGGCCGCGATGTCGACCGGCGCGCTGACGGCGACCACGCCATTGGGGTTGGCGCCGTAGGGCAGCGCCACGCCCTGCCGGCTGAACTTGCGCACATCGCCGCCGCCCAGGTTGGTGATGTTGCTGCCCTGGGCCACGAACACATTGCCGCCGCCGAGCGCCACCGACACCGGATAGGCGAAGCGGGCCTGCGCGCCGTTGCCGGCAGCCTGGCCCTGCTCGCCGGACTTGCCGGCGAAGGTGGAGACGGTGCCGTCCGGCGCCACCTTGCGCACCGCATGGTTGGCGGCGACGTAGAGCGTGCCGTCCTGGTCGACCGCCAGCTTGCCCGGCGCGCTGAAGCGCGCGACGGTCGCGGCGCCGTCGGTGTTGCCGGCCTGGCCGCGTCCGCCGGCGACGGTGGTCACGACGCCCTGCGGGGTGATCCGGCGCAGCGTGTGGTTGCCGGTGTCGGACACGTAGACGGTGCCGTCGTCCGTCGCCGCGACCCCGGCCGGGAAGGTGAAGCGCGCCGCCGCGCCGGTACCGTCCGCGCTGCCGGCCTCGCCGGCCGAGCCGGCCAGCGTCGAGACCGCGCCTTGCGGCGTGATCTTGCGGATGGTGTGGCTGGCTGCGTCCGCCACGTACACATTGCCGGCCGCGTCCTGGGCCACGTCGCGCGGTTCGTTGAACTGCGCCGCCGTGCCCGACCCGTCGCGGCTGCCCGGACCCTGCAGCGATCCGGCGTAGACCTTGACCGTCAATCCGCCCGGTGTTCCGCCGTCGCCGGTCTCGACCTTGCCGCCGCAGGCGGCGAGACCGACGATCGCCGCGAGCAATCCGGCTTTCATTGCAATGAAGGTCTTCATGACTGCCCTCCCAGGCCAAACCATTCTAGAAAGCGCGCTGCGCCATGCTTCACTCCTGGAACGTGAGCTTCAGGACCGCGTTGCCAACCGTCAGGTACAGCGCGTTGGCGAACCAGGTCATCCCCTTGACGGCCCCCAGCACGCCGGGCGCCGGGCCGGGCGCGGGGCCCGCCTGCCCTGGCGTGCCGGCGATGGTCCTGACCATTCCGTCGGCCGTCAGCCGGCGGATGGTCAGGCTTGCGTCCGCGATGTACAGGTTGCCGCCGGGGTCCAGCGCCAGGGCAGAGATCATTGAAAAGCGGCTGTCGGCGGCGGCGCCGTCCCGGTAGCCCGCCTCGCCCACATTACCGGCTACCGGCCTCACATTGCCAAGCGCGTCCACGGCGACGACGGCGGACGCGGAAGCGGCATACACAAGTCCCGCGCCGGCGGCGGCCAGCGCCACTGACGCGGGCGCCGATCCAAGCCGGCGGCCCGGGCTGCCGGGGGCGAATACCTGTAAGCCATAGGCGTCGCACGCATACAGGTTCGACGCAGCGTCGACGGCAACCGCCAACCGGCCGATTGGACCGGTGTAAAGCGTGGTGCTGACCCCGGCGGGGCTGATCGAAGCCAGCCATGAGGCCCCGATGGGAGAAATCGGACCGTCGCCCGCGACGAAGATTGTCCCTTGCCGGTTGACGGCCAAGCCCGCCAGGCCGCGCAGGACCAGTCGGTCGCCGCCCGCAGACACCGGGCTGACGCTGGACACCGCACCATCCGCAGCGATCTTCCGGACCGCGAGATTGCCGCTGTCGGCAATAAACAGGTTGCCGTCCGGCGCGGCCGCGATCCCCTGCGGGTCGTGAAAGAGCGCGCTGGCGGCCGGCCCGTCCCAGTTGCCCCGACCCACGCCGCCAGCCAGCGTGCTCACTCGAAGATGAGCAGCGTCCATCTGCCGGATGGCGCTGTTGCCGGTGTCGGCAATGATTACCTCGCCCCGGGGGCCGACTGCAATGCCCAGGGGCCGGTCGAAGCTTGCCGCCAGCGCCGGGCCGTCGGCCATCCCGATGATCGGGTCGCTGCCCGCCAGCAGGGTGACCGCACCCGTCGGCGCGATCAGGGAAATGGAACTCTTGGAGGCCGAATAACGATAGAAGAAGGTGTCGCCACCGGAGGCCACGTAGACGGCACCGTCCGGCCGCACGGCGATGTCGGCGGCGTGGAGTCCGCCGGAAAACGCGTTGGAGGTGGTCGACGTCGCGACGTTCCGCCCGTCGCGGTCGAACTTGCGGATGTGATTCTCGAGGCTGCCGTTCTCGGCGACGTAGACATTGCCCACGCCATCGAGACCCAGGCCGGTCAGCCACACCGGCGGGCTGGCCCAGAACGTCGTGACCACGCCATCCGTTCCGATCTTTCGGACCTTGTCGTTCCCCTGGTCCAGCACGAACAGATTTCCGCCCGGGTCCACCGCCACTCGGAGCGGCTGCTTGAACCGCGCCAGCGCGCCCGCACCGTCCGCATCGCCCGCCAACCCGGCCGCCCCGGCCACGACCGTGACGAATCCAGCGGGTGTGATCATGCGGATGGCGTGGTTGCCGGTATCGGCGACAAACACATTGCCGCTGGCATCGACCGCGACGCCCTGCGGCGAGGTGAAACGCGCCACGGCGCCGGTTCCATCGGCCGCGCCTGCCACGCCAGCCAGGCCGGCAAGCGTGACAACGGTGCCGTCGGGCGACAGCTTGCGGATCGTGTGGTTGCCGGTGTCGGCGATGTAGATATTGCCGCCGAGGTCGACCGCAACACCCTGCGGCCGGTTGAATTGGGCTGCGGCCCCGATGCCATCCTGGCCACCGGCACGCTGCAGCGATCCGGCGACGAAAGCAATGCTGGATGCCGGCGCAGGAATCGGCGCTGGTGCCGGCGCGGGGACCGGGACAGGCTCTGGCGCCGGTGCGACGGGAACGGAGGGAGCGGGCTGCGGGCCGGCGGTCGGCACCGTGTCGCCGCCGCCCCCGCCACAACCCGCCAGCACCAGGGCCGCGAACACCATTGCCCCAGACAGGAACCGCATCGTGCATCCTTGCTCAGGTCATCCGGCCCCTGCTCAGGCCCCGGCGGGTGGTGCGCGCCAGTGTGGGCTGGCGCGCGGCAGGCTTACTTCTTCTCGCCGCCGGGGACCTTGCCCTCGACGCCCTTGACGTAGACGTTCAGGCCGCCCAGGTACTTGTCGTCGGCGACGGCGTCCTTGGCCAGCATTTCCTTGCCGGTGTTGTCGACCAGCGGGCCCTTCCAGATCGAGAACGTGCCGTCCTTCAGGCCGGCCTTGATCTCGTCGATGCGCTTCTTGGTGTCGTCCGGCACGTCGGCCGCGATCGAGACCATGTCGATCGCGCCTTCCTTGACGCCCCACCAGGTCTGGCCGGTCGTCCACTTGCCTTCCAGCGCGTCACGCGTGGCCTTGATGTAGTACGGGGCCCAGTTGATGATCGCCGAGCCCAGGTGCGCCTTCGGGCCGTAGGCGGTCATGTCGCTGTCCCAGCCGAACGCGCGCTTGCCCATCTTCTCGGCGGTCTGCAGCACGGCCGACGAGTCGGTGTTCTGGAACAGCACGTCGGCGCCGCCGTTGATCAGCGAGGTGGCGGCTTCGGTTTCCTTCGGCGGGCTGTGCCACTCGCCGACCCAGACCACGCGGGTCTTGATCTTGGGATTGACCGACTGCGCACCGAGCGTGAAGCTGTTGATGTTGCGGACCACTTCCGGGATCGGCACCGAGCCGACCACGCCCAGCGTGTTGCTCTTGGTCATCTTGCCGGCGATCACGCCGGCCATGTAGGCGCCTTCGTAGGTGCGGCTGTCGTAGGTGCGCATGTTGTCGGCCGTCTTGTAGCCGGTGGCATGCTCGAACTTCACGTCCTTGAAGTCGGGCGCGATCTTGAGCATCGCTTCCATGTAGCCGAAGGTGGTGCCGAAGATCAGCTTGTTGCCCTGGCCGGCCATGTCGCGGATCACGCGCTCGGCATCGGCGGACTCGGGCACGTTCTCGACGAAGCTGGTGACCACCTTGTCGCCGAATTCCTTCTCGACCGCCTTGCGGCCGTTGTCGTGCGCGAAGGTCCAGCCGCCGTCGCCGACCGGGCCGACGTAGGCGAAGGCGATCTTCAGGGGAGCGGGCTTGGCCGGGGCCGACGCCGCGGCGGCGGGCGCCGGGGCCGGAGCGGGCGCCGGCTCTTCCTTCTTGCCGCAACCGGCGAGGGCTGCCGCGGCCAGGGCCGACAGCGCGGTCGCGGCCTGCAACAGGGAACGTTTCTTCAAGTCAGTCATGGTGTCCTCTTCTCCTCGGGGGTGGTCGAAAAAAGTTCAATTATGAACCGGGGTAAAACGGCTTTCCAAGCGACGCCGGCATGTTGGCGCGGATCCAGACCGGGTTGCGCGAGATCAGCGCCAGCACCACGATCGTCGCGACGTAGGGCAGCATGGTGAGGAACTGGCTGGGCACCTCGACGCCGATGCCCTGCAGGTGAAACTGCAGCATCGTCACGCCGCCGAACAGGTAGGCACCAAGCAACACGCGTGCCGGCCGCCAGGTGGCGAAGGTGGTCAGGGCCAGCGCGATCCAGCCCTTGCCGGCGACCATGCCCTCGACCCACAGCGGCGTGTAGATGACCGACACATAGGCGCCGGCCAGCCCGCACAACGCGCCGCCGGCGACCACCGCGGCCAGCCGGATGCGCCGCACCGGGTAGCCCAGCGCATGTGCCGATTCGGGCGATTCGCCGACCGACCGCAGCACCAGCCCGGTGCGGGAGCGGTACAGGAACCAGACCAGCCAGGCCATCAGCGCGATGGTGAAGTACACCATCGGGTGCTGGCGGAACAGGGCCGGGCCGAGCAGCGGAATGTCGCCCAGGAACGGCACCGAGAAGTGCGGCCGTTCGGGCAGCTTCTCCTGCACGTACCGGATGCCGGCGAAGGCCGAGAAGCCGCCGCCGAACAGGCTCAGCGCCAGGCCGGTCGCGTACTGGTTGGTGTTGAGCCAGATCACGAGCACGCCGACGATCGCGGCCAGCAGCGCGCCGGCGCCGATGCCGGCGGCGAAGCCCAGCCAGTCGTTGCCGGTGTGGACCACGGTGACGAAGCCGGCCAGGGCCGCGCACAGCAGCATGCCCTCGGCGCCGAGGTTGACGATGCCGGCCTTTTCGTTGACCAGGAGGCCCAGCGCCGCCAGCGCCAGCACGGTGCCGGCGTTGAGCGTGGCTGCAATCAGCAGTGCGTAGGATTCCATCAGTGCGCTCCCGCCGGCCTGGCGCCGCGCTGCCAGCGCACGCGGTACATGATCAGCGTGTCGCAGGCCAGCAGCGTGAACAGCAGCAGGCCCTGGAACACGCCGGTCAGCGATTTGGGCAGGCCCAGGCGCGATTGCGCCAGCTCGCCGCCGATGTAGAACATGCTCATGAGGATGGCCGAGAACACCATGCCGACCGGATGCAGCCGGCCGACGAAGGCCACGATGATCGCCGCGAAGCCGTAGCCGGCCGGGACGTACGGCGTCAGCTGGCCGATCGGGCCGGCCACCTCGAGGGCGCCGGCCAGGCCGGCGGCACCGCCGGACACCATCAGCGCGGTCCACAGCGCCTTGCGCGACGAGAACCCGGCGTAGCGCGCCGCCGCCGGCGCCAGGCCGCCGACCTGCTGGGCGAAACCGGCGCGCGTGCGGAACAGGAAGATCCACAGCGCCGCCACGCCGGCCAGGGCGAGCACCAGGCCGATGCTCATGCGCGAGCCGGCCATCAGCCGCGGGATCTGGGTCACCGCCTCGAAGGTCTTGGACTGGGGGAAGTTGTAGCCGGCCGGGTCTTTCCACGGACCGAACACCATGTAGCTGAGCACCTGGTTGGCGACGTAGACCAGCATCAGGCTGACCAGGATTTCGTTGGCGTTGAAGCGGTCCCGCAGCACCGCCGTGATCGCCGCCCAGGCCATGCCGCCCGCGATGCCGGCCAGCAGGATGGCCAGCACGATCCAGCGGCTGCTGTCCTTGCCGGCCAGCAGCGCGACGCCGCCGGCCAGCACCGCGCCGATCACGAACTGGCCTTCGGCGCCGATGTTCCAGACGTTGGAGCGGAAGCACACCGCCAGCCCCAGCGCGATGATCAGCAGCGGCGTGGCCTTGACCATCAGCTCGCCCACCGCGTAGGGCGTGCGGATCGGTTCCCAGAAGAACACCTGCAGCCCGCGCACCGGGTCCTTGCCCAGCGCCAGGAACAGCAGCACCCCCAGCACCACGGTGATCGCCAGCGCCAGCAGCGGCGAGCCCACGCTCCAGCCGCGCGAGAGTTCGGGACGGGGTTCGAGCTTAAGCATGGGTCGCTCCACCGACATCCGTTCGCACGGCATCGGTTCGGGCTGAGCTTGTCGAAGCCCCCGCGAGCACTTCGACAGGCTCAGTGCGAACGGAATCTTGATCCCAAAGCCCGCTCATCCACTCCCCGATCTGCCCCACCGTCGCCTCGCGCCGGTGCACCGACGGCGACAGCCGGCCCTTGGCGATCACGTGCAGCCGGTCGCAGATCTCGAACAGTTCGTCCAGCTCCTCGCTGACCACCAGCACCGCGCAGCCGGCATCGCGCAGCGCCAGGATCTCGCCGCGGATCTGCGCCGAAGCGCCGACGTCCACGCCCCAGGTCGGCTGCGAAATGATCAACAGCTTCGGGTTGGCGTCGATCTCGCGGCCGACGATGAACTTCTGCAGGTTGCCGCCCGACAGCGACTTGGCCGCCGCGTTCGGACCGCCCGCCTTCACGTTGAAGCGGGCGATGATGCCGCGGGCCTGCTGCTCCAGCGCCTTGACATCGATCCAGCCGCTGCGGCCGACGGCGTCGGTGCGGGTGAGCATCAGGTTGTGCGCCAGCCCCAGGGTGGGCACGGCCCCGCGCCCCAGCCGCTCTTCCGGCACGAAGTGCACGCCCAGGTGGCGGCGATGCGCCGGACCGAAGCGGCCGACGTCCTGGCCGAAGACCTGGATCATGGCCGGCTCGGCCCGGGTGTCTTCGCCCGACAACGCATAGAGCAGCTCCTGCTGGCCGTTGCCGGAGACGCCGGCGATGCCGACCACCTCGCCGGCCCGCACTTCGAGCGACACCTGCTCCAGGTCGACGCCGAACGGGTCGGCCTTGCGCAGCTGCAGCTGGTCGACCCGCAGCACCGTCGCGCCCACCGTCACGTTGTGGTGCTCGAGTTGCGGAGGCTCGGCGCCGATCATCATTCTGGACAGGGAGGCATTGCTTTCCAGCTGCGGGTTGCACACGCCGGTCACCTTGCCGCCGCGCAGCACGGTGCAGGCGTTGCACAGCTCGCGGATCTCGTGCAGCTTGTGGCTGATGTACAGGATGCTGCAGCCTTCCGACGCCAGCTTCTTGAGCACGACGAACAGCTTGTCGACCGCCTGCGGCGTCAGCACCGAGGTCGGCTCGTCCAGGATCAGCAGCTGCGGGTCGGTCAGCAGCGCGCGGATGATCTCCACCCGCTGCATCTCGCCCACCGACAGCGTGTGGACCGGCCGGGCCGGGTCGATGTCCAGCCCGTATTCGGCGGCCTTGGCCGTGATGCGGGCCGTCACGTCGGCCAGCGACAGGTGCTTGCCCAGGCCGAGCCAGACGTTCTGCGCCACCGTGAGCGTGTCGAACAGGCTGAAGTGCTGGAACACCATGGCGATGCCCAGCTCGCGCGCCTCCTGCGGATTGCGCACCGCGACCGGCTGGCCGTTCCACAGCACGGCGCCCTGGTCCGGCTTGACCGAGCCGTAGATGATCTTCATCAGCGTCGACTTGCCGGCGCCGTTCTCGCCCAGTACGGCATGGGTTTCACCCGGCTGCACCGTCAGGGAAACGCCGTCGTTGGCGACGACAGCCGGGTAGCGCTTGGTGATGCCGGTGAGCTGGAGGCGGGGAACTGTCATAGGAAGCAGTCATCCCGGCCTTGAGCCGGGATCCATGGCTGTTGGTTGCTGAAACCCCGGACCTGATCCGGGGCCGCAATGACGAAAAATCCGCTCATTTTGCCCGCAAGGATTGCGCCACCGACCGGATCTGCGCGCGCAGCCACTTCGCCGCCGCCGACGCATGGCTGCGCTCGTGCCACAGCTGGTAATAGGTCAGCTGCGGAAAGGCGACCGGGCATTCGAGCACCGTCACCGGCAGCCGGCCGGTGTAGCGGCCGCAGAACTGGCGCCCGGTCGTCAGCACCAGCAGGCTGGAC
Organism: Ramlibacter sp. 2FC; assembly: GCA_943372495.1. Taxonomy (GTDB): domain Bacteria; phylum Pseudomonadota; class Gammaproteobacteria; order Burkholderiales; family Burkholderiaceae_C; genus Ramlibacter. The sequence continues at coordinate 52,273 of CALRYV010000031.1, forward strand.
GCGACCATCGCCGGGATCAGGCCGAAATGGGCGCAGCGGGCGGTGATGTTGCGCGCCAGCCCGAGGCCGGCCAGGTGCTCGTCGATCACGCCGACCGCGCCGGGATGGGTCGGCGTCGGGGCGATGTGCTCGCAGTCGAGCCAGTCCCGCTCGCTCCAGCCGCGGCGCGCCGCCGGATGGTCCTGCGCCACCAGGCAGACCACGTCGTCGTCGAACAGCTCGCCGCGGTGCAGTTCCCCGGGCGGGCGCAGCCAGTTGCCGATCACCACGTCGATCTCGCCCTGGGCCAGGTTGGCCTGGTAATGCGAGTCGGCCGACAGCGGATGGATCTCGATGCGGGTCAGCGGCGCCTGGGCCTTGAGCCGCGCCACCAGCTGGGGCAGGAACTGCGGGTCGAGGTAGTCGCTGGCCGCGAGGCGAAAGGTCTGGGTCGCCGTCTGCGGCTCGAAGCCGCGCGCATCGCTGAACAGCACCTCGGCCCCGCGCAGGATGCTGGATGCCGGTTCGATCATCCGCAGCCCGGCGTCGGTCGGCACCATCCCGGCGCCCGAGCGCACCAGCAACGGGTCGCCCGCCAGTTCGCGCAGGCGCTTGAGCGCGGCGGACACGGCGGGCTGGTGCATGCCAAGGCGCAAGGCGGCGCGGGAAACACTGCGTTCGGTGAGCACGGTGTGCAAGACCCTGATGAGGTGGAGGTCGATCTTGTCGAAAAGCGCTTGATCTCTCATACCGGGGGCTGCATTCTTCCCATATGGCATTGCTTATGCTGCAGTGCGGAGGGCGGCACTACCCTTGCTTGCAGGCGCGTGGCGCCAACATCTGAAAATCAACTCATGGAAACCAGGACCCTCACCTTCATCCGCCGCGGCCAGCCGGTCACGCTGGGCAATGTACCACCCGACCGGACGCTGCTGGAAGTGCTGCGAGAGGACCTCGGCGCCACTGGCACCAAGGAAGGCTGCAACGAGGGCGACTGCGGGGCGTGCACCGTGGTGATCGGAGAGGCCGACGGCGATGGCATCCGGTACCGGGCCATCAACAGCTGCATCCGCCTGGCCCATTCGATCGACGGCATGGCGCTGTGGACCGTGGAAGACCTCGCCGCCGCCGACGGCACGCTGCACCCGGCCCAGGAGGCGATGGTGCAGTGCCACGGCTCGCAATGCGGCTTCTGCACCCCCGGCTTCGTGATGAGCCTGTTCGGCATCTACCAGAACCACTTGCGCCAAGGGCGCGCGGTCACACGCGAACTGGCGCAGGAAGAACTCTCCGGCAACCTGTGCCGCTGCACCGGCTACCGGCCGATCTTCGATGCCGCGCAGCAGATGGCGCAGCTGCCGGCGGTGCAGGTGGATGAGAAGGCGTTGGTCAGCCAACTGCGCGCCCTCGCATCCGTTCGGGCTGAGCCCGTCGAAGCCCCCGCGAGCACTTCGACAAGCTCAGTGCGAACGGATTACTTGTTGCCCAAGAGCCTTCAACAGCTCCTCGCCCTGCGCGCCGCCGACCCGCAGGCCCAGGTCGTCGCCGGCTGCACCGACGTCGGCCTGTGGGTCAACAAGATGCACCTGCGCCTGCCCCGCGTGCTGGACGTCACCCAGGTCGACGAGCTGCTGCGCATCGAGCGCTACGACCACCACATCGCCATCGGCGCCGCCGTCACGGTGACCGACGCCTTCGCCGCCCTGGTGCAGGACCGGCCGCAGCTCAGGACTTTCGCCCAGCGCTTCGCCGGCCAGCCGGTGCGCAATTCCGGCACGCTCGGCGGCAACATCGCCAACGGCTCGCCGATCGGCGACTCGATGCCGCTGCTGATCGCGCTCGGCGCCCACGTGGTGCTCATGAACGTGGGCGGCCACCGCGAGCTGCCGCTGGAGCATTTCTACACCGGCTACCGCAAGAACGTGCTGGCGCCCGATGAAGTGGTGGCCTGGATCAAGGTGCCGCGGCCGCTTGCCGGCGAATTCGTGCGCGCCTACAAGATCTCCAAGCGCTACGACGACGACATCTCCGCCGTGTGCCTGGTGCTGAGCATGACCCTCGACGGCAAGACGGTCGGCAAGGTCAGGATCGGCGCCGGCGGGGTCGCGGCCACGCCGGTGCGGGCCGTGCAGACCGAAGCCTTCCTGGCCGGCCGGGAGTGGACCGAGCAAACCGCGCTCGAAGCCGCGCAGGTGCTGCGGGCCGAGTTCCAGCCGATCTCCGACATGCGCGCCTCCGCGGCCTACCGCAGCGAGGTGCTCGGCAACCTGGTGCGACGCTTCTGGCTGGAGAGCCAGGGCGTGACGAACATCAATCTCGAACTGGCCGTTGTCGGGAGCGCCCCATGACCGCCCGCGACAAGGAATTCGACGCTGCCACCGGCGGCGGTCCGGGCGGCGCGGCGGATGCGGGCGAACGCAACATCGCGCCGGCCACGCGTTCGCCGCACGCGCCCACGACGGGCGGCCCGCCGGCCGGGGTGTCGCGCGCCCATGAAAGCGCGCGGGCCCAGGTCGCGGGCGAGGCGGCCTACATCGACGACATTCCCGAGGTCAAGGGCACGCTGCACGCGGCGCCCATCCTCTCCACCGTGGCCCACGGCAAGCTGCTCGGCCTCGACACCGCCGCGGCGCTGGCCATGCCCGGCGTGCGCGGCGTCGTGCTGCCGCCGGACATCCCCGGCGACCGGGTGCTGGCGACCTTCGTCCACGACGAGCCGGTGTTCGCGCTCGACTCGGTGCAGCACATCGGCCAGGTGGTCGGTTTGGTGGTGGCCGACACGGTGATGCAGGCGCGCCGGGCGGCGCGCAAGGTGCGGTTGACGATCGAGCCGCTGCCGCCGGTGCTGACGCCGCGCGCCGCCCATGCCGCCAAGAGCTACGTGCTGCCGCCGGTGACCGTGCGGCGCGGCGAGCCGGAAACGGCGCTGGCCGCCTCTTCGCACCGGCTGGACGGCCAGCTCGAGGTCGGCGGCCAGGAACATTTCTATCTCGAAGGGCAGGTCGCGTACGCGTTGCCGCTGGAGCAGAACCAGTGGTGGATCCATTCCAGCACCCAGCACCCGGGCGAAGTGCAGCACTGGGTGGCGCACGCGCTGGGCCTGGAGAACAACGCGGTGACGGTGCAGTGCCGGCGCATGGGCGGCGGCTTCGGCGGCAAGGAGACCCAGGCCGGCCACCTGGCCGTCTGGGCCGCGCTGGCCGCGAACAAGTTCAGGCGCCCGGTCAAGCTGCGGCTGGACCGCGACGACGATTTCCTGGTTACCGGCAAGCGCCATCCATTCGCCTACGACTACAGCGTCGGCTTCGACGACAGCGGGCGGATCACAGCGCTGAAGCTCACCATGCTGGCCAACTGCGGCTTCTCGGCCGACCTGTCGGGCCCGGTGGCGGACCGGGCGATCTTCCATACCGACAACGCCTACTTTTTAAGCGACGTCGAGATCGTCTCGTACCGCTGCAAGACCAACACCCAGAGCCACACCGCCTTCCGCGGCTTCGGCGGGCCGCAGGGCGTGATCGTGATCGAGGCCATCCTCGGCGACATCGCCCGCAAGCTGGGGCTGGACGCGCTGGACGTGCGGCTGCGCAACCTGTACGGGATCGAGGAGCGCAACACCACGCATTACCAGATGCAGGTGGAGGACAACATCCTGCAGCCGCTGCTCTCGACGCTCGAAGAGACCAGCGGCTATCGCCAGCGCCGCGCGGAGATCGCGCAGTGGAACGCGGCCAGCCCCGTCATCAAGCGCGGCATGGCGATCACGCCGGTCAAGTTCGGCATCAGCTTCACCGCCACCTTCTTCAACCAGGCCGGCGCGCTGGTCCACGTCTACACCGACGGCAGCGTGCAGGTGAACCACGGCGGCACCGAGATGGGCCAGGGCCTGAACACCAAGGTGGCGCAGATCGTGGCGCAGGAGCTGGGCGTGCCGTTCGAGCGGGTGCGCAGCACGGCGGCCGACACCAGCAAGGTGCCCAACGCCTCGGCCACCGCGGCCTCCAGCGGCACCGACCTGAACGGCCGGGCGGCGCAGTACGCGGCCCGCAATGTGCGCGACAACCTGGCGGCCTTCGTCAGCGGCCTGGACGGCTGCGGCGCGGGCGCCGTGGAATTCCGGGACGGCAAGGTGATGTCGCCCAAGACCACGCGCAGCTTCGACGAGGTGGTGAAGGCGGCGTATGCCAACCGGATCCAGCTGTGGAGCGACGGTTTCTACCGCACGCCCAAGATCCACTACGACAAGCTCACGCTGACCGGCCGGCCGTTCTTCTATTTCGCCTACGGCGCGGCATGCAGCGAGGTGGCGATCGACACGCTCACCGGCGAGAGCCGGGTGCTGAAGGTGGACATCCTGCACGACGTCGGCACCAGCATCAATCCGGCGATCGACATCGGCCAGATCGAGGGCGGCTTCGTCCAGGGCATGGGCTGGCTGACGACCGAGCAGCTGGTGTGGGACGAGAAGGGCCACCTTTCCACCCACGCGCCCAGCACCTACAAGATCCCGGCCACCGGGGATATCCCGGCGCACTTCAACGTCGCGCTGTGGCCGCAGCCGAACCCGGAGGACAACGTGTTCGGCAGCAAGGCCGTCGGCGAGCCGCCTTTCATGCTGGCGATCAGCGTCTGGGAGGCGCTGCGCGACGCCGTGGCCTCGACCAAGGCGGATGGCGCGCTGGTGACGCTGGAAGCGCCCGCCACTGCGGAGAATGTGCTGCGCGCCCTGCGCTAGAGACAGACGCCATTCCGCCTGCGCGGGATGACATTACTGCTTCCCTGCGGCCCGTTCCTTCAGGATCGCTTCCTTGTCTTCCGGCAGGTAGCTGATGCCGCCGCACTGGTCGTTGTAGGCGAGCAGCGCCTTGTTCACCGCTTCCAGTTCGGCCCGGAACGCATCGGCGCCGGCCTGGGCGGCCTTCACGCGCTCGTTGTGCGCCCTCACCTTGCGGCCGAACCGGTCCATCGGCTTCTGGTCTTCCTCCAGCCGCTTCTGCTCTTCGGCCAGCTCCTGCGCCTCGGCCCGGATCGCGGCGGCCTCGTCGCGGTTCTTCTGGTTGCGCGCGGTCGTGGCCTGGCGCCGGGCCATGACCTCGGTTTCGGAGTTCATGCAGACCCGCAATTCGTCGCGGGTGACCATCCGCGGGGCCGGCTGGGTCTGGGCCTGGACGCCGGTCAGGGCGGTGGTGGCCAGGAGGATGCCCGCGCTGATCGCGGGGATGAAGGTCGATTTCATGGCGGATTTGGCAGTGCGGCTCATGGCCTGGGTTGCGGACGCGGACGCGGGTAGGCGTCCGGGCGCCATGTTAATGCCTGCGAAACGCGACAGCGTTCCAGAGGCTACAGCCACCACTCGACATGGACGCGGCGGCGCCTACCACTCGCCGGTTTCGCGGACCCGCTGGTCGAGGTCGAGCCGGTCGAGATCGCGGGGTCGCCGCGGGCCGGGGGTGTGGACGCGGCTCCCCGCACGGAGTAAGCCCCGGACGAGGGCCTGCACCACGCGATTGCGCGGCTTGGCCATGGGGATGGCGATCTTGAAAGTACGCATGGTGCTTCCCTGACAGTGATGAGCGTGTGTGACATGGTTGAAATTTCCACTTCGGCTGTGTCCAGTCGCGAGTCGCCGGCCCTGGGGCCTGCGAGGTGCTCTCGCTGCACATGGGGAGCGACCCCGTGCACATCCCGCCATGCCGTTCCCGCGGCTGCGCGCTGGTGGTGTTGCCTGGGCACACCCGAAGTGAAATCGCAAGACAAAAACAAAAAGGCCCGGATCCTTGCGGAATCCGGGCCTCTCGAAAGAGTTGAAGGAAGTGCGGCTACCCGTCTTCCATTCCCGGATGCACCCGGCCACCCATGTAGCCATTGGTCCGCAGTTGCAGGCCACGGACTGCGTGCGCGCAAGCGCCCATCGAGGCGGCGAGCGCAAACGCAGGACGGACCGCGAAGCGGGTCGTGCTGGTTGTTGCGATGGGCCGGTGACTCACGATGGGTTCCTTTGGGTTGAACGAGGTTGGTGGGTAGGAAAAAATTCAGCTTTTTGCAAGGCAGTGGGCCGACTGTAAAGAGTCTTTACTGCGGCGTCAACGGCCGGCAAAATGATTTTTTCGTCGCTGTCGCAGTTTTTCCACACGTGCCCAACATCACCCTTGCGCGCCGGCGCAACACCGTCGCCCTGTACCAGGAGTTCCTGCGCAAGAGCATCGCCGCCGGCGAGGCGCCCAAGGGGCTGGACCAGAGCTTTGCCGCCGGGCTCGAAATCTCCCCCAGTCTGTGGAGCCAGATCAAGAGCTCGCGCCCGATCGGCGACAAGCTGGCGCGCCAGATCGAGAGCCACGCCGGCAAGCCCGCCGGCTGGCTCGACCAGGAGCACGAGGAGTTGCAGGTGGCTGACCCCGCCGAGGAGCGCTTTCTCGCGGCGGCGAGCGGCTACTGGCGCGCGGCCAGCGCGATCGAAAAGCGCACGCTGCTCAAGCTTGTGCAGCGCCGCGCCTGAACCGCGTCAGCGGCCGGCCAGGTTGCCCACGACGTCGGCGATCGAGCCACCCACGGCATCGAGCCGGGCCCGCGCGGCGTCGGCATCCAGCGCCAGCTTCGACATCACGATGGCGGTCTTGACGTGGCCCCCCGATTCCTCCAGCAGCCGCGCCGCTTCATGAGGCGGCACGCCGAGCGTGTCCATCAGGATCCGCTCGCCGCGGTCCTGCAGCTTCTGGCAGGTGACCTGCAGGTCGACCATCAGGTTGCCGTAGACCTTGCCGGTCTTGACCATCGCCGCGGTGCTGATGGTGTTCAGGACGATCTTGGTGGCGGTGCCGGCCTTCATCCGGGTCGACCCGGTGATCACCTCGGGGCCGACCAGCGGCGCGATCACGACGTCGTGCGCGGCGATCAGCTGCGCCGACGGATAGGTGCACAGCAGGAAGCCGGTGCGGGCGCCGCGCTCGCGGGCCCGTTTCAGGGCGCCGTGCACGTACGGCGTGGTGCCCGAGGTGGCGATGCCCAGGACGAAGTCGTGCGCGCCCACGCCTTTCTCGTCCATCGCGGCAGCGCCGTCCTCCGGGTGGTCCTCGGCGCCTTCCTGGGCCCGCAACAGCGCGTCGAAGCCGCCGGCGATCACGCCCTGCACCAGCTCCGGCTCGGTGCGGTAGGTGGGCGGCATCTCCGACGCATCGAGCACGCCGAGCCGGCCCGAGGTGCCGGCGCCGACATAGATCAGCCGGCCGCCCTGGCGCAGGCATTCCACCACCAGGTCGATGGCCCGCGCGATCTGTTCGCGCTCCTCGCCGACGGCGGCGGCGACCATCCGGTCCTCGGCGTTGATCAGGTCGACGATGCCGATGGTCGAGAGCTGGTCGATCCGCATGCTGCGCGGATTGCGCTGTTCGGTGAGCCGCACTTCGCGGGGCCGGGCAGGAGTCTTCGGTTGGGTCGGCTGCATGGGGTCTGGTGGTCGGGACGCGGGTATCCGACTTTAGGGCTTGGCGCAATCTTGCGTCGGCACCCATTGCTTTCTTGTAGGACCGGCCTGAATCCGTTGTGGTCGGCTGGCCCTGGCGGGCGTCCTGACGCAATCCTGATGGCCCGGGTGCTACCCTGCCGCCACCATGAGCGCCCAACCCGCCCCGGATCGCACGACGCCGCGCAGCCGCGACTGGATCGTGGTGCTGGTCCTGCTGGCCGGCGCCACGGCCGCTGGCGTGCTGCTGGATCGCCATGTGACGGCCACCAGCCAGGCCATGCTGTACGTGCTGGCGGTGGTGATCGCGTCGTACCTGCTGCCGTGGCAGGCTTCCATCGTCACGGCCTTCGCCGCCGTGACGGCGTTCAACTTCTTCTTCGTGCCGCCGCGCTGGACCTTCGAGGTCGAGAGCCGGGAGCACCTGATCGCCCTGGGCACCATGCTGGCAGTCGCCGTGGTCATCAGCCACCTCGCATCGGCGCTGCGGCGGGAGACCGCGACGGCGCGCCTCAACGAACGCCGGGCCCACCAGCTGCAGCAGCTGGCGACCGACCTGGCTGCAGCCACCGAGCCGGCGGCGATCCTCTCGGCCGCGCAGCAGGCGCTGGCCGCCGCCTTTCCCGGGCCCTGCGTGGTCGCGGCCATCGACGAACGGGGCGAACCCGTGCTGGACGCGGCAGCGGCGGCGCTGCGCGATGGCATGGCCTGCTGCGTCCGGGAAGCGGCGACCCTGGGCCCGGGCACCGGTCGCTGGCCGGGCCTGGACGCCTGGTACCTGCCGCTGGGTGAGCGTGACGCCATCCACGGGGTGGCCTGCGTCCGCAACGTCGACGCCGCTGACCACGGCGGACGCGAGCACGCCCAGGCCGTGTGCACCGTGATCGGCCAGGCCCTGCTGCGCCTGCAGCTGACGCAGGCCATGCAGGCGGCGCGCGAGGAGGCGCAGCGGCAGCAACTGCGCAGCACCTTCCTGGCCGCCATCTCCCACGACCTGCGCACGCCGCTGGCCGCGGTGGTGGGCGCGGTGTCCGCATTGCAGACCCAGCGCGACAAGCTCGGCGCCGCGGAGCAGGATCGCCTGCTGGCCAGCATTGCCAGCGAGGCGAACTACCTGTCCAGCCTGACCGAAAACACCCTGCAGCTCGTGAGCCTGGGCAGTTCCAGCGCGCTGCGCCTGGGCTGGGAATCGATCGAGGAGATCGTCGGCGCCGTCCTGGGCCGGGTCCGGCAACGCGATCCCGCCCGGCGCATCCGCTCCAGCGTGCCGGCCGGCCTGCCGCTGGTCCGGGCCGACCCGGTGCTGCTGGCGCAGCTGCTGGAAAACCTGCTGGACAACGCCCTCAAGTACAGCGCCGACGCCATCGATCTCGCGGTGAGCATGCGGGCGGGCGGGCTGCAGCTGTGCGTCCAGGACCGCGGACCCGGGATCGCCGCCGCCGACGAGGCCGACCTCTTCGAGCCCTACCGCCGCAACGACCGTTCCGGCCAGCGCGGCGCCGGCCTGGGCCTGGCCCTGTGCAAGGCGATCGCCAGCGCCCACGGCGGCGCCCTGACGTTCAGGCGCCGCAGCGCCGGCGGCAGCAGCTTCCGGCTCACGTTGCCGGTCGAACCGCAGCCGCCCGGGGCAAGCCTGCCATGAGCCTGAAGGTGCTGGTGGTGGAGGACGACCGCGAGATCCGGTCGTTGATGCAGTCGTCGCTCGCGGTCGAAGGCTTCGAGGTGCAGACGGCGGTGTCGGTCAGCGAGGCGAAGGCGCTGCTGCAGCATTCGCTGCCCGCCGTCGTGGTGCTCGACCTGGGGTTGCCGGACGGCGACGGCATCGACCTGGTGCGCGAAGTGCGCAAGCGCCATTCGCTGCCGATCCTGGTGGTGTCGGCGCGGCACCAGGAAGACCAGAAGATCGCGCTGCTGGACGCCGGCGCCGACGACTACCTCACCAAGCCATTCAGCGTCGGCGAGCTGCTGGCGCGCATCCGGGTCGCCTTGCGGCATCGGGGCACGGCGCTGGAGCCGGCCGCGACGGTCCATGAGCGCGACGACCTGCGGGTGGACCTGAACCTGCGGCTGGTGCAGGTGAAGGGCGAGCCGGTGCACCTGACGCCCACCGAATACAAGCTGCTGGCCCGCCTGGTGCGCAGCGCCGGCCGGGTGGTGACGCACCGCCAGTTGCTGGCCGACGTCTGGGGCCCGGACTTCATCGAGCACACCCACTACCTGCGCCTGTACATGGGGCAGCTGCGGGCCAAGATCGAGGCCGATCCCGCGGAGCCGCGGCACCTGCTGACCGAGACCGGCGTCGGTTACCGCCTGGCAGCCGACTGAAAGCGCGTCCTTATGCGTTCCTGATGCGCCGGCCGGCAAAGTCCCGGCTTGTTCAACTCCAGCGAAAGCGCGATGACCCCAGCACCGCAGCGCGAGGGCCGCGCAGCCCTCACCATCGGCGCCCTCGGCGTGGTCTATGGCGACATCGGCACCAGCCCGCTGTACACGATCAAGGAAGTCTTCAACCCGGAGATCGGCATCCCGCTGGACGCCCCGCACCTGGTCGGCGCCGTGTCGGTGATCTTCTGGGGCCTGATGCTGGTGGTCACGCTCAAGTACGTGCTCCTGATCCTGCGCGCCGACAACCGCGGCGAAGGCGGGATCATGGCGTTGACCGCACTCGCTTCCAAGGCGGCCGGCAGCACGCCCGGCCGCAAGCTCGCCCTGCTGCTGGTCGGCGTGCTGGGCGCGGCCCTGTTCTACGGCGACAGCATCATCACGCCGGCGATCTCGGTGCTGAGCGCGGTGGAGGGGCTGGAGCAGGTCACGCCGGCGCTCAAGCCCTATGTGCTGCCGGTGTCCCTCGCCATCCTGGTCGGCCTGTTCGCGGTGCAGCGCTTCGGCACCGGCCTGGTGGGCAAGCTGTTCGGCCCCGTCATCGCCGTCTGGTTCCTGGTGCTGGGCGGCACCGGCATCGTCGAGATCGCGCGCCAGCCGGCGATCCTGGCGGCCCTGAACCCGCTGGAGGGCCTGGCCTTCATGCGGGCCCAGGGCTGGCACATGTTCGTCGTGTTCGGAGCCGTCGTGCTGGCCTTCACCGGCGCCGAGGCGCTGTACGCGGACCTCGGCCACTTCGGCAAGCGGCCGATCCAGTGGGCATGGGCGGCGCTGGTGCTGCCCTGCCTGGCACTCAACTACATGGGCCAGGGTGCCCTGCTGATGCGCGACCCCACGGCGCTGGCCAACCCGTTCTTCCGGATGTTCCCGCCGGCCTGGCTGATCCCCGCCGTGGTGCTGGCCACCGTCGCCACCGTGATCGCGTCGCAGGCGGTGATCACCGGCGCGTACTCGATGACCAGGCAGGCGGTGCAGCTCGGGTTGCTGCCGCGAATGCAGGTGCTCTTCACGTCCGCGAAGGAAGCGGGGCAGATCTACGTGCCGCTGGTGAACTGGCTGCTGCTGGCGGCCGTGCTGCTGGCGGTGGTCGGCTTCGGCAGTTCGTCGGCGCTGGCCTCGGCCTACGGCATCGCCGTCACCGTCACCATGCTCACCACCACGCTGCTGACCTTCTTCGTGATCCGGCACGCCTGGCATTACCCCCTGCCGCTGGCCGTCGCCGCGACGGGCCTCTTCCTGGCCATCGACCTGGTGCTGGTCGTCGCCTGTTCGCTCAAGTTCATGCAGGGTGGCTGGTTCCCGCTGCTGCTGGGAGCGGCGATCTTCACGGTCATGGCGACCTGGCGCCGCGGCCGGGAGCTGCTGCTCGCAAGCATCGGCCAGGCCGACCCGGAGCTGCTGCCCTTCATCGAGTCCCTCGCCACCAACGGCATCCACCGCGTCGGCCGGACGGCCGTCTACGCCGTCGCCAACCCGGGCACCGTGCCGCAGGCGCTGCTGCACAACCTCAAGCACAACCAGGTGCTGCACGAACGCAACCTGATCCTGACGGTGGTGTTCCAGGACGTGCCCTGGGTCGCGCCGCAGGACCGGGTCAAGGTCGAACCGCTGGCGCCCGGCTTCTGGCGGGTGCGGGTCGACTACGGCTTCATGGACACGCCCGACATCCCGCAGGCCCTGGAGCAATGCCAGGCCGGCGGGCTGCCGATCGACCTGTTCCAGACGTCCTACTTCCTCAGCCGCGAAACGGTCGTCCCGACCCGCGGCGCCGGCATGGCGAACTGGCGCGAAGGCATGTTCGCCTTCATGGCGCGCAACGCCGGCAGCATCACCGGATTCCTGCGGCTGCCGAACAACTGCGTGATCGAACTCGGCACCCGGGTGCAGATTTGAAACCCCAAGGTGCCGATGCAGTCGTCGCCCGGCGGTCCGGCCTCACATCCGAGGCGGCCAGTTGTGCGACTCGCCCTGACAACTCCGGCACCAGGCGTACAGGGCGTCGTACATCACCATCGCGTGCCTGAGCATTTCATGGTCGTCGGCAAACAGCTGCGACAGCCCGAGCGACATGGCGTAGAGCCCGGCCGATTGCGGCGTCAGGTCCAGGCAGGCCGTGTCCGCGCCGCGGACGATGCTGGCCAGCTGCTGCAGGGCCGGGTCGGCCAGGCCATGCCTGGCGAGGAAGGCGTCGAAGCTGCACAACGCCCCCACATGCGACATCTCCACTCCGGGAATGTCATAGGGGACGGCGCCGGTACGTTGCGCCGTTTCCAGGACCTCGCCGGCGGGGACATAGAGGAACTCCGGCTCCCGGTCGATGAACCGGGCGATCAGCCAGGGGCAGGCGACGCGGTCGATCTTCGGGCGTTCACGGGTGACCCATTTCATAGCCTCTCTCCTTTCGGTTGCAGCGGGCGGCCGGCGGCCTGCCAGCCGTCGAGGTCGACCCAATGGACGACGACGTCGGCAGTGGCCGGAAGGGCGCCGGCCCAGGCCATCAGCAGCGCAGGCTGCAGCGTCGACTCGAAGGGAAGTTGCTGGATCTCCGATGCCATGGCGGTCTCCTCAGGTGACAAGAGGCTGGATGAACGTGGCGGCCAGCCCGATCGCCGCGCAGGCGCCCAGCAGGGGCAGGACGCCGACCTTGAACCGGATCAGGGCGACCACGGCGGCCAGTCCGATCGCCGCCGACAGCCAGTCGAACGGCCCGGCCAGGCCGCGCGGCCACAGCACGTGATACGCGAAGAAGACCGACAGGTTGGCGATGACGCCGACCACCGCGGCGGTGATGCCGGTCAGGGGCGCGGTGAACTTCAGGTTGCCATGGGTCGATTCGATGAAGGGCGCGCCGACCAGGATGAAGAAGAACGACGGCAGGAAGGTGAAGAACGTGACCACCGTGGCGGCCGCCGCGCCGGCCAGGAACAACGAGTCCGCGCCGAAGATGGCCTTGGTCCAGCCGCCGACGAAGCCGACGAACGACACCACCATGATCAGCGGTCCGGGCGTGGTTTCGCCCAGGGCCAGGCCGTCGATCATCTGGCCGGGCGTCAGCCACTGGTGTTGCTCCACGGCGCCCTGGTAGACATAGGGCAGCACCGCGTAGGCGCCGCCGAACGTGAGCAGGGCCGCCTTGGTGAAGAACCAGGCCATCTGGGTCAGGACGGCGTCCCAGCCGTAAACCCAGGCCAGAGCGCCGATGGCCACGGCCCAGAGTCCGAAGCAGACCGCCGCGACCCGCGCAACGCCGCGCCAGGTGAACCGGGCGTGCTCCGGCACGGGCGAGTCGTCGTCGATCCAGGCCGGGCCGGCAGCGATGGCGGCCTTGCCATGGCCGCCGCCGACGGCAAAGCTTTGCGGCCGGAACCGGCCACCGACGGCCCCGGCGAGGCCGGCCGCGAGCACGATGAGCGGAAACGGCGCATGGAACGCGAAGATCGCCACGAAGGCCGCCACTGCGATGGCCCACAGCCAGCCGTTCTTGAGCGCCCTGGAGCCGATGCGATAGGCCGCGAACACCACGATGGCCGTCACGGCCGGCTTGATGCCATACAGCACCCCGGCCACCGCCGGCACATGGCCGTAGGCCAGGTACACCCACGACAGCCCGATGAGGATCAGGAGCGACGGCAGCACGAACAGGCCGCCGGCCACCACGCCGCCCCAGGTGCGGTGCATCAGCCAGCCGATGTAAGTCGCCAGCTGCTGCGCCTCGGGACCGGGCAGCAGCATGCAGTAGTTGAGGGCATGCAGGAAGCGGTTCTCCGAGATCCAGCGCCGGCGTTCCACCAGCTCCTGGTGCATGATGGAAATCTGCCCCGCGGGCCCGCCGAAGCTGATGAAACCGAGCTTCAGCCAGTAGCGGAAGGCCGCCCAAAAGGTCAGGGCCACCGGACGCGCAACAGGGTCAGTCATGGGGGGCCCGCATGGCGGCGTAGAGGGAGTCGAACAGGGGCAGGCTGGCTTCGAGCAGCTGGTCGTCGTCGGCGTGCTGGGCCAGCAGCCCGCGCACCACGGTCTCGACGCCGGCCGCCGCATCCACCGGGATGCCGCCGACGTCGATGTAGTGCACCAGCTCGCCCAGGGCCTTGAGCGCAGCGTCGTCGTCGAGGCCGAAGGCGTGCAGGACGACTTCGAACGTCACCTTGCCGTCGGCGTGGCTGAACGTGGCGCCGTCGAAGTCGAAACCGACCGCCCGCTTCGGACACTTCTTCGCGCTGTCGATCCAGGCGAAGGAGGCAGCCGGGTCGACGAAGCGGCGCACCACCCAGGCGGTCGCCAGCCGGTCGACCCAGGGCCGGCGCCGGGTGGCCCAGGTCCTGCCCTGGTAGTCGGCCGCGGACTGGCGCCGGACGGCCTGCGACCGCGGCGTCGGCTCCCCGGGCGAGAGCTGCTGCAGGATCTCACGGCGCAGGGTCTCCAGCGCGGCGGCCGCCCGCTGGCGGTCCCTGCCCGGAAAGAAGTCGCTGGCCTCGAGCGCCTGGAACTGCTGCTCCAGGGCGCGCAGCTTCCGGCGCAGTTCAAGCTCGGAGGCCTGCCGGATCAGCGCACGCGCTTCCTTGAACGACTGGAGCAGTTCCGCGTACGACGCCGAGCGGTCGAACAGGGCCCGGAAGGTCTTTTCCTGGGCTGGATCACGGGCCGACACGGCCAGCATGTGGGCCTGCGCGCCGCCTTGCGTGACCGACCGCTCGATGTCCCGGAAGGCCGGTGCCGAGGCGGCGCAGGCCGGCAGCAGGTAGACCCCGTCGCGCAGCGTGCCGCAGCCGGTGGCCTTGAGCGCGCGCCAGATGCGCACCCGCAGTGCGCTCGGCGTGGTCGGCAGGGTCGCGGTCAGTAACAGCCAGTCCGTCATGTAGCAAATATCTCATGACGTAATGAATATTACAAGACCGCGGTCTTTCCGCAGGTCGGACGCGCGCCGCTCATCGACAATGGCCCCATGAGCGCTGCACCTCTCCCCCTGCTGACCGGCACCGACCTGGTCCATCTCGCCAACGCCGCCACCGCACCCTCGCCCTGCCCGCGCTGCGCCGGGATTTCGGCCCGCGGCTGGGAGTCGGTGCCCGGCGCCTTCGACCGCACGGCGCTGCGCCAGGTCGGCAGCTTGCGCCAGCCCGGCGACGAGGACCCGACCTTGCAGGAACACCATCCCGCGGGCACCAATGCCTGGTCGCCCGACGCACCGATCGCGCCGGCTTTCTTCCCCTACAACCGCTGCGACGTCTGGGCCTGCCTGGGCTGCCAGCGGCCGTTCCTGCGCTACACGGAGTACGGCGGCTACTACGTCGAGGAGCGGATCCGGCCCGTCGACCCGGCGCTGGTGGTCGACGCACCGTTGTAGGGACAGGCGCACCGCACTGGGGCCAGCCGCCGTCCAGCGGAGCGAGCAGCCCGCTCGTCTGAAATTCCTGCCCCGCTCTTGTGCACCCGGAATGTTTCCGTGCGTTGCTGCATACCTGCCTGGGGAATTCGCCTTCCACCTTCCAGAAACACATGGATGCATATTGAATTTATTTGACACACTTGAGGGGCCCACGCCGGGCATTTCAAGGAAAGTCAGAGTGATGGATACGCAGGCAAAAGACGTGACGCGATTGACGCTGGGACGGAAATTCGCGTTGCTGGGACTGATCGGCGCCCTGCTCTTTCTGGTGCCGTTCGCTTTCTATGCCAAGCAGGCTGTCGACCTGCTGGCCGTGTCGCAGCAGGAGCGCGACGGCATCGCGCCGGCCAGGGAGTTGTTGCGATTGGTGCAGCTGACCCAGCAGCACCGCGGCCTGTTCAACGGCTCGATGAAGGATGCGCGCGCCGCCAAGCAGGTGGAGGCCGACCGGCACTATGCCGCCTTCTCCGCGCTGCTCGCGCAAGCGGCCGGCGCGGGCCCGCTCACCGACCAGTGGCGCAAGGCGGCCGGCGAATGGGCGAACCTGACGGGGGCCATCGGCTCCGGCAATCTCGGCCCGGCCGAGAGCCTGGCCCGCCACACGGCGCTGATCGCACTCGAGCTGGACCTGCTGGGGCGGCTGATCGAGCATTTCGGGCTGGCCTTCGATTCCGAGCCGCAGGCGCACCACATGGTCAGGGCGACGCTGGTCAACCTCCCCAACCTGACCGAGGCTCTCGGACGGGCGCGTGCGCGCGGCGCGGCCTACCTGGTCGCGCAGCAGCTCGACCCGGCCGCGCAGGCCACGATCTCGGTGGCGTCGCAGACCGGCCGGATGTTCCAGGACAACACGCTGGTGGAGCTGAACAAGGCGATGGCCCTCGATCCGGTGCTCAAGAAGGCCCTGGGCGGCATTGCGAAGAGCAGCCAGGACGAGGGCGCCCGCGCCTTCGCGCTGATCGACGCGGAAATCCTGCGGCCGGCGGCGCCGGTCTTTTCGCCGGTCGAGTACTTCGCGCTCACCACCCGCGCCATCGATTCGCAATTCGCCCTGCTCGGCACGACGATGGCGCAGCTCGAAGCGATGTTCGACCGCCGCCTGGCAAGGCAGCGGGCCGTGCTGGCCGCCGTCCTGGCCGGGATGCTCCTGCTGTTCGTGGCGGTGATCGCCTTCGGCTTCGCCATCGGCCGCTCCATCACCCGGCCGATCCTGGCCGCCATGTCGGTGGCGCAACGGGTGGCCGCGGGCGACCTGACAGTGCAGGTCCGCGCCGGCGGCAAGGACGAAACCGGGCAGCTGCTGCAGGCGCTGGCGGAAATGACGCAGAACCTGCGCGAGCTGGTCGGCGAAGTGGCCGCTGGCGCCCACACCGTGTCCGACACCAGCGCCCAGATCGCCCAGGGCAACCTGGACCTGTCGCAACGCACCGAGGAACAGGCCAGCACGCTGGAGGAAACGGCCAGCTCGATGGAGGAGCTCACCGCCACCGTCACGCAGAACGCGGAAAACGCCCGCAAGGCCGCCCAGCTCGCCGTCGGCGCGTCGGACGTGGCGCGCAAGGGCGGCCAGGTGGTGGGCCAGGTGGTGCACACCATGACCGGCATTTCCGAGTCGTCGCGCAAAATCGCGGACATCATCGGCGTGATCGACTCCATCGCCTTCCAGACCAACATCCTGGCGCTCAATGCCGCGGTGGAGGCGGCGCGGGCCGGCGAACAGGGCCGCGGCTTCGCGGTCGTCGCCGCGGAGGTCCGCAACCTGGCGCAGCGCAGCGCGGGCGCGGCCCGGGAGATCAAGACGCTGATCAGCAGTTCGGTCGAACAGGTCGAGGCCGGCACCCGGCTGGTCGGCGACGCCGGCACGACGATGCATGACATCGTCAACTCGGTGAAGCAGGTCAGCGACCTGATCGCCGAGATCGCCGCCGCGAGCCAGGAGCAGAGCTCGGGCATCGAGCAGGTCAATACCGCCGTGACCCAGATGGACCAGGTGGTCCAGCAAAATGCCTCGCTGGTCGAAGAGGCCACTGCCGCCACCGAGTCGATGAAGGAGCAGGCCGCATCGCTGCTGGAGATGGTCTCGCGCTTCCATCTGGGCGCTGCCACCCCGGTTCATGCGCCAGCGCCCATGCGGCACGGGACAGGGCAACGGGCACTGCAGCCGCCGCGCCTCGCAGCGGCGGCAACATATTGATACATATGCCATGATGCGCCACCTTTCCCCCCAGCAGCATCATGAAAATATCGGTCAAGCTATCCCTCCTGGTGGGGCTCCTG
Organism: Ramlibacter sp. 2FC; assembly: GCA_943372495.1. GTDB lineage: Bacteria > Pseudomonadota > Gammaproteobacteria > Burkholderiales > Burkholderiaceae_C > Ramlibacter. The sequence continues at coordinate 69,756 of CALRYV010000031.1, forward strand.
GTGCTCGGGATGGTGGCGATCGGCGGCTACGGATTCTTCGCCCTGCACCGGGCCCAGGCCGCGCACGCGGCCAACCTCGCACTGGCCCATGACATCGCCGTCGTGGTCGACCAGGCCCGCTCGGCCGAAGTGGCCTTCAAGCGCCAGGCCCAGACCTTCAAGAACATCCTCGTGCGCGGACACGACCGGGCGGCATTCGACGAGCAGCTCGAGCGCTTCAAGGCCCGCGGCGACCTGACGGCCAAGGCGCTGGCCGCCGTGCGCGCCGGCCTGGCCGGGCTCGGCCTGCCGACCGCGACCGCGGACAAGGCGACCCGCGCGCACGCCGACGCCGCCGCCGCCTACCTCGAAGGGCTGAAAAGCTTCGAGATCGGAAACACCAGCACCAGCGTCACGGTCGACGCCCTCACCGCCAGCAAGAGCGGCGCCGTGGAACAGCAGATCGACGAGATCGTCGCCACCCTGCGCAAGTTTTCCGAAGCGCAGGGCGCGCTGATGGCGCAGGCCGCCGCGGCCGAGTCGAAGCGCACCGCCGGTGTCTTGGCGGCGCTGATCTTGCTGCTGGTCCCCGCCGGCGCGCTGGTCGGCCTGCTGATCACCCGCAACCTGCGCCACGACCTGGGCGGCGAGCCGGCGTACGCGAAGGAGGTGGCGGCGCGCATCGCCGCCGGCGACCTGACGCTGGCCGTGCAGGTGCGGGAAGCGGACCGCGGCAGCGTGCTGTACGCCATGAAGGAGATGGCCGCGCACCTGCGGCAACTGGTCGGCGACGTCGCCAGCGGCGCGCACACCGTGTCCGACACCGGCGCCCAGATCGCGCAGGGCAACCTGGACCTGTCGCAACGCACCGAGGAACAGGCCAGTACGCTGGAGCAGACAGCCAGCTCGATGGAGGAACTGACGTCGACCGTGGCGCAGAACGCCGACACCGCGCGCCAGGCCAGCCAGCTGGCGGTGGACGCCAGCGAAGTCGCGCGCAAAGGCGGCCAGGTGGTGGGCCAGGTGGTCCACACCATGAGCGGCATCTCGCAGGCGTCGAAGGAGATCGCCGACATCATCGGCGTCATCGATTCCATCGCGTTCCAGACCAACATCCTGGCGTTGAATGCGGCGGTGGAAGCGGCGCGCGCCGGCGAGCAGGGCCGTGGCTTCGCGGTGGTCGCGGCGGAAGTGCGCAACCTGGCGCAGCGCAGCGCCGCCGCCGCCAGGCAGATCAAGGGCCTGATCGGCGCCTCGGTGGCTCAGGTCGACGCCGGCACCCGGCTGGTGGACGACGCCGGCCGCACCATGGAGGACATCGTCGGCGCGGTGAAGCAGGTGAGCGACCTGATCGCCGAGATCGCCGCCGCCAGCCGCGAGCAAAGCTCGGGCATCGAGCAGGTCAACACGGCCATCGCGCAGATGGACCAGGTGGTGCAGCAGAACGCCTCGCTGGTCGAAGAAGCGACCGCCGCCACCGAATCGATGAAGGAGCAGGCCGGCTGGCTGTTGCAGATGGTCTCGCGCTTCCGGCTGTCAGGACCGGACGAAACGATTCGCTTTTCCGCAGCCGATGCGCATTTCTCCCGCGACTTTTTTCACACCGCTCCGTGCGGCAGCGCGGCAGCAGGCAACTCTTGTGTAAAGTAATATTCAGAAACATATTTCGCAATTCTGAAACAATTCACCAAAAAGGTGCGACGAATGCAGGGCAAATCACCGGCGGAAAGCTACGGAATCGAGATGCCGAAGGCGCAGCAATTGCGCGGCTACGAGGCACCAACGGCCACCGCCAACGCGCCCGCATTCATCAAGGACATGGCGCTCGTCGACCTCGCCATCCACTGAATTCCAACGACCGGAGAAAAGGTATGTTCAAGGACATGAACGTCTCGAGCAAGCTGATGCTTGCGTTCGGAGCGGTGATCGCGCTGTTGCTGATCGTCTCGGCACTCGGATTGAGCAGCCTGGTGTCGCTCAACCGGCAGG
>CALRYV010000032.1:0-70714 GCA_943372495.1 Ramlibacter sp. 2FC
CCGGAGCCGCCGCCGACGCTGACCTGGGTCTCGCCGATCCGCAGCGTGTGCTGCTTGCCCTTGATCTCCACCCGCGCCTGGTCGCCCGACGTGGAAAGCACCTTGACGCCCTCATGCGTCTCGCCCGGCGCGACGCTGCGCGGCGCGCCCCCGTCGACCACCAGCAGCGCCTTGCTTCCGAGCATGCCCTGCAGCGACACGGACTGCGCCGCCACGCCGCCGGCCAGCGCCAGCAACGCCACGAACAGCAGGCGCCGGACCACTGCCATCAGTCGCGGAAGTTGTTGAAGGACAGCGGGGTGTCGGCGATGTCCTTCTTGATCAACGCCATCGCGGCCTGCAGGTCGTCGCGCTTGGCGCCGGTGATGCGGACCGCGTCGCCCTGGATCGCCGCCTGCACCTTGAGCTTGCTGTCCTTGACCAGGCGGGTGATCTTCTTGGCCTGCTCGGCCTCGATGCCGTTGCGCACCTTGAACACCTGCTTGACCTTGTCGCCGCCGATCTTCTGCACTTCGCCCTTGTCGAGGTAGCGCACGTCCACGCCGCGCTTGGTCAGCTTGCCGGTCAGGACGTCGTCGACCTGGGTCAGCTGGAATTGCGCGTCGCCGAACAGGGTGATCTCCTTGTCCTTGAGTTCCACGGCCGCCGACGTGCCCTTGAAATCGAACCGGGTGGCGATCTCCTTGGCCGCGTTCTCGACGGCGTTCTTCACCTCCACCATGTTCGGCTCGCAAACGGTGTCAAAAGACGGCATGGACGCTCCCTGGAATGCTGTTGGCTGATGCGACAATTCTCCCATGATCGTGGAGCAAAACGTACCCCTGCAGGCCCATAACAGCTTCGGCATCGTCGCCAAGGCGCGCACGCTGGTGCGGGTGACGGGCGAGGAGGACGTGCACCAGCTGCTGGCCGACCCGGCGCTGGCCGGCAGCCCCAAGTTCGTGCTGGGCGGCGGCAGCAACATCGTGCTGACCGGCGACGTCAAGCCGGTGGTGCTGAAGGTGGAAGTGATGGGCCGCCGGGTGGTCGACGACGGGCCCAAGGCGACGATCGTCGAAGTCGGCGCCGGTGAAAGCTGGCACGGCGCCGTCACCTGGACCCTGGAGCAGGGGCTGCCCGGGCTGGAGAACCTGGCGCTGATCCCGGGGACGGTCGGCGGCTCGCCGGTGCAGAACATCGGCGCCTACGGCGTCGAACTGCAGGACCGCTTCGAATCGCTCGATGCCATCGACCTGGTGACCGGCAAGACCTTCACGCTGGACGCGGCCCAGTGCGCGTTCGGCTACCGCGATTCGGTGTTCAAGCACGAGGCGCCACAGGCGCCGGGCAACGATGCTGCCGGGAAGGCAGGGGGATTCGGGCTGGCGGGGCGCGCCCTGATCCTGCGGGTGCGGATGCGCCTGCCCAAGCCCTGGAAGGCGGTGCTGGGCTATGCGGACCTGGAGCGCAAGATGAAGGAGACGGGCATCGGGCAGCCCTCGGCCCGGCAGATCTACGACTGGGTCTGCAGCGTGCGCGCCGCCAAGCTGCCGGATCCGAAGGTGATCGGCAACGCCGGCAGCTTCTTCAAGAATCCCACCGTGTCGCAGGACCAGTGCAGCGACATCATCGCCCGCGAGCCGGGCATCGTGCACTACAACATGGCCGACGGCTCGGTGAAGCTGGCGGCCGGCTGGCTGATCGACGCCTGCGGCTGGAAGGGCAAGTCGGTCGGCAACGCCGGCGTCTACGAGAAGCAGGCTTTGGTGCTGGTCAACCGCGGCGGCGCCACCGGCGGCGAGGTCGTCACGCTGGCCCGCGCCATCCAGACCAGCGTCTACGAGCGGTTCGGGATCCGGCTGGAGCCGGAGCCGGTCGTCGTCTAGCGCGAGCGGGACGGGCGCTCAGTGCGCCGCGCGGTCCTCGCGCAGGAAGCCCCAGTCCTGGTCGGTGCTCAGCACCCAGAGCGCCAGCACCAGAACCAGCACGCCCGAGAGGATGGCGCTGGTCCGCGCGGCTTCCAGCGTGCTGAACCCGAGCAGCCAGGGCGACGCCATCATCAACACGCCCAGGGCCGCCTCGGTCCACTCTTCCCAGGCCTGTGGCAACCACATCGCGCCGGCCGCGGCGGCAATCAGGGCCACGCCGATCACCAGGCTGGCGGAAAGTGCGGGGGAGTTGCCCTGGAACCCGAGGACCCAGGGCGCTGCAACGAGCCAGGCGCCGATCACGGCGTTGACCGGGTCTTGCCAATGCTTCATCTGCTTCATGGTCTGACCTCCTGCCGCCGCTGGATGCAACGGCACAGGTTGGACCTGCTGGCGCCGGCGTTGGTTCCGCGTCAGTCCTTCTTGTCGCTGCCCAGCTGGGGCAGGGACGCACCGGAGCCCATCGACAGCAGCCCGGTGCGGGCATAGATGCCCAGCTTGTCGCGGGTGTCGACGATGTCCAGGTTGCGCATGGTGAGCTGGCCGATGCGGTCGCGCGGCGAGAACATCGATTCGCCCTTTTCCATCGTGAGACGGTCGGGGTGGTACGTGAGGTTGGGCGACTCGGTGTTGAGCAGCGAGTAATCGTTGCCGCGCCGCAGTTCCAGCGTCACCTCGCCGGTGACGGCCCGCGCCACCCAGCGCTGGGCGGTCTCGCGCAGCATGATGGCCTGCGGGTCGAACCAGCGCCCCTGGTACAGCAGCCGGCCCAGTTTGCGGCCGTTGTCGCGGTACTGCTCGATCGTGTCCTCGTTGTGGATGCCGGTCACCAGCCGCTCGTAGGCGATGAAGAGCAGCGCCAGGCCCGGGGCCTCGTAGATGCCGCGGCTCTTGGCCTCGATGATGCGGTTCTCGATCTGGTCGCTCATGCCCAGGCCGTGCCGCCCGCCGATGCGGTTGGCCTCCAGGATCAGCGCCACCGGGTCGTCGAAGCGCTGGCCGTTCAGGGCGACCGGCTGGCCTTCCTCGAAGCGCACCGTCACCTGTTCGGCTTTCACCGCGACCTCGTCCTTCCAGAAGGCGACGCCCATGATCGGGTTGACGATCTTGATCCCGCTATTGAGCTGCTCCAGGTCCTTGGCCTCGTGGGTGGCGCCCAGCATGTTGGAGTCCGTGGAGTAGGCCTTCTCGGCCGACATCTTGTAGCCGAAGCCGGCGGCCGTCATGAAGGCCGACATCTCGGCGCGGCCGCCCAGTTCGTCGATGAACAGCTGGTCCAGCCAGGGCTTGTAGATCTTCAGGCCCGGATTGGCCAGCAGGCCGTAGCGGTAGAAGCGCTCGATGTCGTTGCCCTTGAAGGTGCTGCCGTCGCCCCAGATGTTGACGTCGTCCTCCTTCATCGCGGCGACGAGCATGGTGCCGGTCACGGCCCGGCCCAGCGGCGTGGTGTTGAAGTAGGTGATGCCGGCGGTGGAGATGTGGAACGCGCCGGCCTGCAGCGCCGCGATGCCTTCCTGGGCCAGCTGGGTGCGGCAGTCGATCAGGCGGGCTTTCTCGGCGCCGTACTGCAGCGCCTTGCGCGGAATCTCGTCGTAGTCCGGCTCGTCGGGCTGGCCGAGGTTGGCGGTGTAGGCGTAAGGGATCGCGCCCTTCTGCTTCATCCAGTGCAACGCGGCGCTGGTGTCCAGGCCGCCGGAAAAGGCGATGCCGACCTTCTGGCCGGCGGGCAGGTGTTCGAGGATGGTGGCCATGGCGGTGCCCTGGTGATCAGCCGAAGTGGCAGATGTAGTGGTAGGCGTCGGTCACGCGGATGTCGAACTTCGAGTTGCCGGGCACGCTGAACTGGTCACCCGCCGCGCTGCGGACCCAGGTGTCGGTGCCGGCCAGCTTGTAGTCGCAGGCGCCGGCCACGCATTCCATGATTTCCGGCGCGCCGGTGCTGAAGGTGAGGGTGGCGGGCAGGATCACGCCGACGGACTTCTTCGTGCCGTCGGGAAACTGGATGCCGTGGCTCACGCACTTGCCGTCGAAGTAGACGTTCGCTTTCGTGGTGACGGCCACGCCGTCGATTTTTTCGGTGGTCATGGCCCCAATTTTACGGGCACGGCCCCCAGGGGCCTGTTCACGCCATTTCCGGGGGCGCGAACGCGCTCAATCGGGTGTCGATCGAGGCGCCCGATTGGGCTCGTTCCCCTACGGGGTTGCGGCCAAAAATGCCATCCGCCGCGTGACGAAGCCTTGCCGGGGGTCGACCCCGGCTGCGTTTCGCGCCTTGCGCATGACCTTTTTGACGAGCAACGCGTCCCCCGGAAATGGCGTGAACAGGCCCCAGCTCCCTGAATCCGGGGGGACTCCTGCTGCGTAAAGACCAAGTACCCCGACAATCCGCCCATGGCCCACGACCTTCAAGACCTGCAACTGATCGCCCTCATCGACCGCATCGCCGCCCGCCAGCTGGCCGGCGCCCGCCCCGGAGACCCGGAGGCCGCCCTGCGCGAGCTCTACGACCTGACCTCGTCCAAGCTGTATGGCGTGGCCCTGCGGGTCGTGAGCAACCGCGACTGGGCCGAGGACGTGCTGCAGGAGGCCTACCTCAATGTGTGGCGGATCGCCGGCGACTACCGGTCGGCCCTGAGCCCGCCGATGGCCTGGATGGGCGTGATCGTCCGCAGCCGGGCGCTGGACTTCCGGCGTCGCCGCGCCAGCGAGCGGGCCGACGCCGGGCTGGAGCTCGACGACGCCATCAACGAGACGGTGGCCGGCGACTCGCCGGACCCGATGGACACCACCCAGGCCAGCGAACAGGCCTGGGCGCTGCACGAATGCCTGCGCAAGCTCGAAGCCAAGCAGCGCGAGGTGGTCAGCCTGGCCTACCTGCGCGACCTGAGCCACAGCGAGCTGGCCGAGCAGCTCAAGCTGCCGCTGGGCACGGTGAAGACCTGGATCCGCCGGGGCCTGGAACAACTGCGCGGCTGCATGGCCCGTTTTGCCTGAAAGGCGGCCGTCCATGAACCTGCTGAACTCCCCCGAACTGCTGGACCGCCTGGCCGCGTCCTATGCCCTGGGCACGCTGCGCGGCGGCGCCCGGCGGCGCTTCGAAGCCATGGCGCGGCAAAGCGCCACCGTGCGCGCCGCGGCGCTGATCTGGCAGGAGCGCTTCGCCTCCATGACCGAGCTGCAGTCCACCGAACAGCCCAGCCCCAACGTCTGGAAGCGGATCGAAAACCTGCTCGGTGCGCAGGCGGCCCCGGCGTCACCCAAGGAGAACGCGATGCTCGATAAATTGCGGCGCGGTCTCGGTCTGTGGCGCGGTGCGGCCCTGGCCGCTGCGCTGGCGGGCGTCGCCGCCGTGGTGGTGGGGGTCAACCTGAGCCGCGAGGTCGCCAGCCGGGAAGGGCAGCTGGCGCAGGTCCGGCAGCAGGGCCAGCAGCTCGCGGCGCAGAACGCGCAGCTGGCGCAGCGGATGCAGGCGATGCCCGAAATCCAGTACGTCGCCGTGCTGGCCGATGACAAGTCGGCCGCTTCCATGCTGGTGACCTTCGACCCCAAGCACGGCATGATGAATCTCAAGCGCGTCGGCGGCTTTCAGGAAGGGCCGGACAAGTCGCTGCAGTTGTGGGCCCTGATGCCCGCGGGCGGCCCCAAGTCGCTCGGCGTGCTGGGTGATCAGCCGGTGGTCCGGATGCCCGCCGCCGAGGGCGAGGTCCGGCAGATGCCGATGCTGGCGGTAAGCCTGGAGCCCAAGGGCGGGGTGCCCGGCGACAAGGGTCCGACCGGTCCGGTGCTGTTCAAGGGCGCGCTGCTGCAGACGACGATCTGAGCGGGCACAAAAAAAGCCGTCGATTCGTTTCGACGGCTTCTTTTTGGGGTCGGCGACCGGTCCTAGCGCCAGTTGCCCCGGTGGCCGCCGTGGTGATGGTGGCCGCCCCAGCCGCCGCCGACGAAGCCGAAGCCCAGCGATATGCCGACCGGCGGGTAGTACGAAGGGTAGTAGCCGGAGGAATAGACCGGATAGACCGGCGTCGCATAGGCCGGATACACCGTGGTGGACGAGGCGACCACGGCCGGCACGCTCACCGTGCCCGGGGGCGCGCTCATCACTTCTCCGCCGGCCACCGGATAGGCGGCGGTGGGCGCGGCGGAGCCGACCGGGGACACCTGCAGGCGGACGGTCGGGCCGGGGTCGTTGGCCATCTGCACCGTGGACTGGCGGCCGTTGTATTCGTACGTGACGTTGTAGGCCACGGTCCGGTTCTCGTAGAAGGTCTGGGTGGTGCAGGACTGCATGTTCTGCACGGTCGCGCCGCCGCCCCCCTCGATGCGGTCGCCGATCGCGGCGCCGCCCACCAGCCCGATGCCCGTGGCCGCCGCCCGTCCGGTGCCGTGGCCGATGGCATTGCCCAGGGCCGCGCCGGCGATGGCGCCGATCAGCGCCCCGGCGCCGCTGCTGGGTTGTTGCACGGCGACCGGCTGGTTGTTGCACACAGTGCGTGGCACCTGGACCTGCTGGATGACGGGGGTGCTGGAGATCACGCGGCCGGTGATGTCCTGGGCCTGGGCGGTCAGCCCGAGGCCGGCCAGGACCGCAGCGGCGGTGACGGAGATGGTGTTTTTCATGATGAGCCTCACTTCATTGCGCGAATTCCCAAAGTCTAGGCAATCCGTCGATCGTTGTCGTTGCGGCTGGGTAAAGCAGGCGTAAAAGTTGGACGTCAGGGCACGGCCAATGGTTCCCAGGCGCCGGGATCGAAGCCGACCGTGATTTGCGGGCCCCATTCCACCACCGGCCGCTTGATCACGCTGGCCTGGCCCTGCATCAGCGCCCCAGCGGTCCAGGCGTCGACGACGGCGGCCTGCGCCGCGCTGTCGAGTTTGCGCCACGTCGTGCCCTTGCGATTGACCAGCGCTTCCCAGCCGATCGCGGCGATCCACTGGTCCATGCGGTCCTGCGGCACGCCCAGCTTCTTGAAGTCGTGGAACCGGTACGCGACGCCATGGTCGTCCAGCCACGCCCGGGCCTTTTTCACGGTGTCGCAGTTCGCGATGCCGTACACGGTGATGGTCTTGCTCATCGTGCAATTTTCCCACCGGCGCCAGTCGGCGACAATTTCCGCCATGCAGAACCTTCAGGAATGGCTCGCCCACTGCGACCGGCTCCACCCGCGCACCATCGAACTGGGGCTCGAGCGCTCGCGGGCGGTGGCCGATCGCATGGGGCTGCGCTTCGACTGCCCGGTGATCACGGTGGCCGGCACCAACGGCAAGGGCTCGACCTGCGCCATGCTGGAAGCGATCGCGCTGGAAGCGGGCTGGCGCACCGGGGTCTACAGCTCGCCGCACCTGGTCGATTTCGAGGAGCGCTGCCGCATTCGCGGCGAGATCGTGCAGGCCGACGCCCTGCTGCCGCATTTCGAACGGGTCGAAGCGGCGCGCGCGGAGATCTCGCTGACCTACTTCGAATTCACCACGCTCGCGATCATGAGCCTGATGGCCGCGTCGAACCTGGACCTGGCGATCCTGGAAGTGGGGCTGGGCGGGCGGCTCGACACCACCAACATCATCGACGCCGATTGCGCCGTCATCACCAGCATCGACCTGGACCACATGGAACTGCTCGGCCCCGACCGCGAGAGCATCGGCCGCGAAAAGGCCGGGATCCTGCGCTCCGGCCGGCCCGCGATCGTCAGCGACCCGGTGCCGCCGCAAAGCATCATCGACCGCGCCACCGAGATCGGCGCCGACCTCTGGCTGCTGGGGCGCGACTTCAACTTCTCCGGCGACAAGCAGCAATGGAGCTGGGCCGGCCGCGGCCGGCGCTATGCTGGCCTGGCCTATCCGGCGCTGCGCGGCGCCAACCAGTTGATCAACGCGTCGGGCGCGCTCGCCGCCCTCGAATCGCTGCGCGACCGGATTCCCGTCACCGCCCAGGCCGTGCGCAACGGCCTGTCGCTGGTCGAACTGCCCGGGCGCTTCCAGGTCGTGGCCGGGCAGCCGGCGCTGGTGCTGGACGTGGCGCACAACCCGCATTCGGTGGCGGCGCTGGCGGCCAACCTCGACGCGATGGGCTTTTACCCGACCACCCATGCGGTGTTCGGCGCGATGGCCGACAAGGACCTGGCCACGATGTTCCGCAAGATCGGACCGCTGGTGGACCGCTGGTACTTCACCGACCTGGACACTGCGCGGGCGGCGCGGGCCGCCGACCTGCAGGCGTCCTGGCAGGCGCAGGAGACCCGCAAGGACGTGGCCGCAAGCATCCACGCCACGCCCATGGAAGCCCTGCGCGCGGCGGCTGCCGCAGCGGACCCCGCTGATAGAATCATCGTCTTTGGATCGTTCTATACCGTGGGGGGCGTCCTGAAGGACGGGATCCCCCGGCTTCAGGCCAAACTTCCGGGCTCCTGAGGCCCGCGCCAGGCACCATTCATGGCCTTTTTCAAGTTCCGAAAAGCTGGCGACGACTCCGCCGCCAGTCACCGCCAGCCCGAAAGCGTCGAGGCCATGCGCCGCCGCGCCAGGCACCGGCTGGTCGGCGCCGCCGTGCTGGTGCTGGCCGGCGTGATCGGCTTTCCCCTGTTGTTCGACACCCAGCCGCGGCCGGTGGCCGTCGACATCCCGATCGAGATTCCCGACCGCAACAAGGTCAAGCCGCTGGCGCCGCCGCGGGCCGATGTGCGCGGCCCGGTCACGGTGGCTTCCGCGCCGCCGCCGGTGGTCGCCGCGGCGCCCGGCGAACTGCCCGCCGCGCCCAAGGGCGAAGACAAGGCCGCCGCGCCCGTTCCCGCCTCGGCGCCGGTGACCGAACCGGTTGCCAAGGCGCCGGCCAAACCCGAACCCAAGCCCGAACCCAAGCCGGCGGCCAGGGCCGAACCGGTGGCCGGCGCCGACGATGGCGCGAAGGCGCGGGCCCTGCTGGAAGGCAAGCCGCCCGCCGTGGCCGCGGTCGAAGGACGGTTCGTGGTCCAGGTCGGCGCGTTTGCCGATCCGGTCAAGGCCCGCGAGACCCGCCTGCGGGTGGAAAAAACCGGGCTGAAGACGTACACGCACGTCGCCGAGACCAAGGATGGCAAGCGGATCCGGGTGCGGGTCGGACCGTTCGCCAACCGGGCCGAAGCCGACAAGGCGGCCGAAAAAATCAAGGGGCTGGATTTGCCGGCCGCGATCCTCACCTTGTGAGGATCACTGCCTGATGGCCACGCTGGACTGGGTGTTCGTCGCCGTGCTGGTCGCCTCGCTGGCGCTGGGCGCGTGGCGCGGACTGGTGTACGAGGTGCTGTCGGTGCTGGGCTGGATTGCGGCGTTCGTGCTGGCCCAGTGGCTGGCGCCGGACGCGGCGGCCTGGCTGCCGATGGGCGGCTCCGGCGACGCGGTGCGCTATGCGGCGGGCTTCGTGCTGGTGTTCATCGCCGCCGCCTTCGCCGCCGGCCTGCTGGCCTGGCTGGTGAAGAAGCTGGTGGAAGCGGTGGGACTGCGGCCGGTGGACCGCACGCTGGGCGCGGCGTTCGGCCTGGTGCGCGGAGCGGTGCTGCTGCTGGCGGCGGCCGTGGTGGTCAACATGACGCCGCTGCAAAGCGGCCAGTGGTGGACGGAATCGACGGGCGCCGGCGTCTCGACGACGGTGCTCAGGGGTTTGAAACCGGTGTTGCCCGAGCGGTTCGGGCGCTACCTGCCGGTGTAGCAATCAAGAAGGCCTCAACCATGTGTGGAATCGTCGGCGTTGTCAGCAATGCCCCAGTCAACCAGCTGATCTACGACGCGCTGCTGCTGCTGCAGCACCGCGGCCAGGACGCGGCCGGCATCGTCACCCAGAAGGAACGCAAGTTCTTCATGCACAAGGCCAAGGGCATGGTGCGCGACGTCTTCCGCACCCGCAACATGCGCGGTCTGCCGGGCGACGCCGGCCTGGGCCAGGTGCGCTACCCGACCGCCGGCAATGCCTACAGCGAGGAAGAAGCGCAGCCCTTCTACGTCAACGCGCCGTACGGCATCGTGCTGGTGCACAACGGCAACCTCACCAACGCGCAGGCGCTGAAGGCGGAGCTGTATTCCAGCGACCATCGGCACATCAACACCGAGAGCGACTCGGAAGTGCTGCTGAACGTCTTCGCCCACGAACTTGAGAAGACCACCCGCGGGGCCCAGTTGCGGCCAGAAGACGTGTTCACGGCGGTGAGCGCCGTGCACAAGCGCATCCGCGGGTCCTACGCCGTGATCGCGATGATCGCCGGCCACGGCGTGCTGGCCTTCCGCGACCCGTTCGGGATCCGGCCGCTGTCGATCGGGCACAAGGACGGCACGGTGATGGTGGCCAGCGAGTCGGTCACGCTCGAGGGCACCGGCCACACGTTCGACCGTCACGTGCTGCCGGGCGAGGCGATCTTCATCGACCTGCAGGGCAAGGTGTCTTCGCAGCAGTGCGCCGAGAACCCCAAGCTCTATCCCTGCATCTTCGAATACGTGTATCTCGCCCGGCCCGATTCCGTGCTGGACGGCATCTCGGTGTACCAGGCGCGCCTGAACCTCGGCGAGACGCTGGCCAAGCGGGTCGTGTCCACCGTGCCGCCCAGCGACATCGACGTGATCATCCCGATCCCCGAATCCAGCCGGCCCAGCGCAACCCAGCTGGCGCACCTGCTGGGCGTGCCGTACCGCGAGGGCTTCGTGAAGAACCGCTATGTCGGCCGGACCTTCATCATGCCGGGGCAGGGCGTGCGCAAGAAGTCGGTGCGGCAGAAGCTCAACGTGATCGCCAGCGAGTTCAAGGGCCGCAACGTGCTGCTGGTCGATGATTCGATCGTGCGCGGCACCACCAGCCGCGAGATCGTGCAGATGGCCCGGGACGCCGGCGCCAAGAAGGTGTACCTGGCCAGTGCCGCGCCGCCGGTGCGCTTCCCCAACGTCTACGGCATCGACATGCCCACTCCGGGCGAACTGGTGGCCCACGGCCGCACCATCGAGGAAGTGCGCGAGATCATCGGCTGCGACGCCCTGATCTACCAGGACGTGGAAGGCATGAAGCGGGCCATCGGCTCGCTCAATCCCAACCTCGACGGCTTCGACGCCTCGTGCTTCGACGGCGTCTACGTGACCGGCGACATCAACCCCGAAGACATCGCGCGGATCAATGAGGCGCGGATCGGCCAGGAAGACCCGCAGATCGAGGAAGACACCTCGCGCCTGGCCTTGCCCAACCCGCAGGAAGCGTGACCATGGATGGAAAGAAGCTTCCCCCCGGCTTGCATCGCGACACGCTGGCCGTGCGCGCGGGGATCGAGCCGAGCCAGTACGGCGAGAACTCCGAGGCGCTGTACCTGACCAGCGGCTTCCTGCAGCCCGACTCGGAAACGATGGCGCGGCGCTTCGCCCATCCCGAGGAGGGCTACACCTATGGCCGCACCTCCAACCCTACTGTCACCGGCTTCGAGCAGCGGCTGGCGGCCATGGAGGGGACGGAAGCGGCGGTCGGCGCGTCGACCGGCATGGGCGCGATCCTGATGCTGTGCATGGGCCTGCTCAAGGCCGGCGACCACGTGGTCTGCTCGCGTTCGGTGTTCGGTTCCACCATGAACCTGTTCGGCAAGGAGTTCGGCAAGTTCGGCGTCGAGACCAGCTTCGTGTCGCAAATCGACCTGGCGCAGTGGCGTGCCGCGGTCCGCCCCAATACCAAGCTGCTGTTCGCCGAGACGCCGACCAATCCGCTGACCGACGTCTGCGATATCGCGGCGCTGGCGGACATCGCGCACGGCGCCGGCGCACTGCTGGCTGTCGACAACTGTTTCTGCACGCCGGCATTGCAGCGGCCGACCGAGCTGGGCGCCGACCTGGTGATCCATTCGGGCACCAAGTACCTCGACGGCCAGGGCCGCGTGATGGCCGGCGCGATCTGCGGGCCCTCGAAGCTGATCGTCGACGTGTTCGGCCCGATCGTGCGCACCGCCGGCATGACGCTGTCGCCGTTCAACGCCTGGGTCGTGCTCAAGGGACTGGAGACGCTGGGCATCCGCATGCAGGCGCAGTGCGCCAATGCGCTCGCCGTCGCCCGCTGGCTGGAAGGGCATCCGGCGGTGACGCGCGTCTATTACCCGGGGCTGGCCTCGCACGGCCAGCACGCGCTCGCCATGCGCCAGCAGTCGGGGCTGGGCGGCGCCGTGGTGTCGTTCGACGTCCGTGGCGACACGCCGGAAGGCAAACGGGCCAACGCCTTCCACGTGATCGACAGCACGCAGGTGCTGAGCATCGCCACCAACCTGGGCGACACCAAGACCATCATCACCCATCCCGCCACCACTTCGCACGGGCGCCTGTCGGAAGACCAGCGCCAGGCCGCCGGCATCGGCCAGGGCCTGATCCGCGTGGCGGTGGGGCTGGAATTCATCGACGACATCAAGGCCGACCTGTTGCGCGGCCTGGACACACTGGCATGACGACAAAGATCCGGACCCGCTTCGCGCCTTCGCCGACGGGCTTCATCCACCTGGGCAACATCCGCTCGGCCCTGTATCCGTGGGCCTTCGCCCGCTCGCAGGGCGGCGACTTCATCCTGCGCATCGAGGACACCGACGTCGAGCGTTCGTCGCAGGCCGCGGTCGACGTGATCCTGGAAGGCATGAAGTGGCTGGGCCTGGATCCCGACGAGGGGCCGTTTTACCAGATGGAGCGGATGGACCGCTACAAGGCGATGCTGGCGACGATGCAGGCCGACGGCCTGGTCTATCCCTGCTACATGAGCATCGCCGAACTCGACGCCCTGCGCGAGCAGCAGATGGCGAACAAGGAAAAGCCGCGCTACGACGGCAGCTGGCGGCCCGCGCCGGGCAAGGCTTTGCCGCCGGTGCCCGAAGGCGTGCAGCCGGTGCTGCGCTTCATGAATCCGGTCGGCGGCTCGGTGGTGTGGGAGGACAAGGTCAAGGGCCGGATCGAGATCAGCAACGACGAACTCGACGACCTGGTGATCGCCCGTCCGGATGGCACACCCACGTACAACTTCTGCGTGGTGGTCGACGACATCGACATGCGCATCACGCACGTGATCCGCGGCGACGACCACGTGAACAACACGCCGCGCCAGATCAACATCTTCCGCGCCCTGGGCCACGAGCCGCCGGTGTACGCGCACCTGCCCACCGTGCTGAACGAACAGGGCGAGAAGATGAGCAAGCGCAACGGCGCCAAGCCGGTGACGCGCTACCGCGACGAAGGCTACCTGCCCGATGCGATGGTGAACTACCTGGCGCGCCTGGGCTGGTCGCATGGCGACGACGAGATCTTCAGCCGCGAGCAGTTCCTGCAGTGGTTCAGCCTCGACCACCTGGGCCGCAGCGCGGCGCAGTTCGACGAGGCGAAGCTGCGTTGGGTCAACGCCCAGCACATGAAGGCGATGGCCGACGCGGAATTGGCCGTGCTGGTGGCGCCGTTCCTGCAGCAGCGCGGCATCGTGGCCGATGCCCGGCTGGCGGCGCTGTGCGGCCTGCTCAAGGACCGCTGCGACACGCTGGTGGCGCTGGCCGACTGGATCGCGAAGTTCCACCAGCCGGTGCAGCCCGATGCGCAGGAGCTAGGTAAGCACGTGACCACGGCCGTGCGGCCGGCGATCGGCATGCTGGCGAAGATGCTCGAGGACTGCCCGTGGGACCGGGAATCGATCTCCGCGGCGATCAAGGAAGTGTTGCGCGCCACCGGCCTGAAGATGCCGCAGCTCGCGATGCCGGTACGGGTGCTGGTGCTCGGAACGGCGCAGACTCCCTCGCTCGATGCGGTGCTGGCCCTCAGTGATCGAGCAATAGTGATCGAGCGGCTGCAAGCCGCCTGATTTTTCAGGCTATAATTCGAGGCTCGGAAATTGATCGGATTGAACGCAAGAACAGTCTGCCAATTTGGGGGGTATAGCTCAGCTGGGAGAGCGCTTGCATGGCATGCAAGAGGTCATCGGTTCGATCCCGTTTACCTCCACCACCGAAGTTTCAGGTTTTGACCCTATCGTCTAGAGGCCTAGGACATTACCCTTTCACGGTAAGTACCGGGGTTCGAATCCCCGTAGGGTCGCCAAATTAACCTCGGTCAGTCTTCGGATTGACCTCCGGTCAAGAAGGCACAAGTCGGCAACAGCCGGCCCGCAAGGGCTGGCGACTTGGCTCGCAAGAGCGCACGTTGCTGCTACCAGGAGTGGTAGTTCAGTTGGTTAGAATACCGGCCTGTCACGCCGGGGGTCGCGGGTTCGAGTCCCGTCCACTCCGCCACATACGCCAAAGGTCTGCTGCTGTGCAAACGGTTGCAGACCTTTTTCCATTGCCGCCCCGAAAATGGTGAAATGCCAGCAGGGCAGCATTCGTAGGAAAGCGTTTTTGTATGGGCAGTACTCCAAATAAACCCTGGTCCAGTCTGATCCGGCCGGCCGCGAAGAAGCCGTCGGCGGGCGACCCGCAGCCGCCCGTCGAGGCGCCGCCCGAGACGCTGTCGCCTTATCACCGTGACGACCCGATCCCCAAGCCCGACGCGGTGGAAATGAACACCGACACGACCTGGGCGGAGTGGTCGAACCTGACGGCTGCGCAGAACCGCAGTTTCGCCGCCACCCAGCCGGCGACGCGATCCATGGGCGGACCGACCCACGAGCGCGGCTATGCGCCGACGGAACCGGCCCCGCTGCAAAAGCTCGAGGCGCGGCCCGCCACGCCGGTGCGGCGCGAACTCACGGTCGTGGAAGTGATGGTGGAAGCGCGCCGGAACAACCGGGTCTGCCCCAAGCCCGCCAGCTGGCAGCAGCTGTTCGACATGTTGCCGGACAAGAGGCGCTCCGGCGCCGGTTGGGAGCCCGCGCCGCCGCTGGTTGGCGCCGCATGGAAGGACACGCCGTCGATCCCGAAGCGGATGGTCTTCCGTGAGCACATCGAATGGGCCGCGTCGCACGGCTTCCTGCCGCAGGTCTTCAAGTTCATGAAGGATCTGCCGGAAAGCGACTGGCACCACATGGGGGACTGAGGGCCTCGACCGGCCCCGGGCGCGCCTTACTTGCCCAGGGGGCTGGGCCGGGTGGACAGGCCCTTGGGCAGCAGGCCCTCGAACTGGCCCGAAATGTCGCGGATCACTTCGCGGGCATGGGCCTCGCTGTACAGGTCGGCCAGCGCCGCCATCAGGTCGCCGCGCAGGTACCACAGGGCCTGCAGCTCGGTGGCGTACTGGATGCGCCGGGCGACCATCGGAAACCGCTTGGCGCCGTCCTGCCCGAGCGCCGTGAGCATCGCCTCCTGGATGTCACCGATCGCATCGTCGAGCGCACGGGACGAGCGCTGCGCGCCCCCCAGCAGGCCGTAGAGGCTTTGAATGGTCGGTTTCCAGCTACGCATGGCGATAGCATGGCACGCCGGCACCGACTTGTCCGTGACGTTTTCGGCGAATCGCTTCGGATTCAGCTCGGCTTTGCAGCGGGGACCGGGATCGCCACCGGCGTGTAGCCGGCAGCCGAGATCGCAGCCTCCAGTTGCCGGGCGTCGGCTGCGCCCGGTTCGATCTCGACCCGGTGCGACGGCAGGTCGATCGTGACCCGGGCCCCGGCGTCGACCGAGGCCACCGCCTTCGTGATCGTGCCCACGCAATGACCGCAGGTCATGTCCTTCACTTCGAACGCAATCATCTGAAACTCCTTGGGACGGTTGATGATGCACTGTCGACCTTCCCATCGGGGCAAGGTCAAGCCCGGCTGTTCCAGATGCGTCCCGGCCGACAGCCGGACGAGCGTTCCGCCGATGTCCCCGCCGGAGCATCCCGACCAGCATGGTGGCAAAGGAGACGCCCATGATTCCCTATGCCATCGATCCAAGCCTGCATGCCGGCGAACCTGAGCAACTCCTGCTCGATGACGGTTTCTCGGTGCCGCGCGGCACCGGCGATGCCACCACGCCCGCAGCCCCCGACGCCGGAGCGAGCCTCGAAGAGGCGCTGGCCGCCAAGAGCGATTTCTGAAGAAAGCCACCATGCCGATCCATCCCGTCGACCCCGAGCAGCAACCCGAAGGCGACTCGCCCGCGCCGAACCCGACCCAGCTGCCGGTCGAGCCCGAATTCGGCCCCCTGCTGCCGCCCGCGGAGCCGGAAGACCCTGGCGCCAAGCCGCCCCACATCTGAAGAGGTTGCCATGCATCGCACACTGAGCGGCCACGCCAGCGAACCGCCGCCTCCGCCGCCGCGGGACACCACCAATCCGGAGCCGCTGCCGGCCACCCCGGAGGATCCGGAAAAGGGCCGCGTGCCGACGCCGGAGCCGGGCAAGTCAGAGCACCCGAAGCAATAGCTCAGGGCCGGTCGGTGTCCTCGGGGCCGGCGCAGTCGGCCAGCAGCGCCTGGGCCCCCTCGTCGAGTCCGGCCACCGGCGTCGCCTTGGCCAATGCCATCCAGAGACTGAAGGGCAGGGCGCGCCGGGCCCGCCGCGGCGCCGGCCTGGCCACCTGCAACCGGCCCGCTTCCAGCACCAGCACCCCGCACTCCGCCGGCACTTCGTCCGCCGCCGCGATGCAGCGGCCGCGGGCATCGCTGCCCAGCACGTACCAGCATTCGCCCAGGTCCAGGTAGGCAGCCCGCTTGGCGGGCTGGCGCAGGTCCGACAGCAGGTCGGCCCGCCGCACCTTCACTTCGTGCACCACCGGCTCGGCATAGGCTTCGACCGTGGTGTTGCGGATCGAGAAGACGTCGGGCCGCGCCATGCACCAGCGCAGCGGCTGGCCGGCGTCGTCGCAGGGCACCTGCGCGCGCAGGCCAAGCCCGCGCCAGGCGATGCGTCCGGCCCGACCCATCTCCTGGGCCACCCGTTCCACCAGCGCTTCGTGCGCGGACAGCGCGGCCCGGTTGCGGGCCAGCGTCTGCGCCAGCAGATGCACCCCGGCCGCTGTCACGCGCAGCGACTCATGGCCGTTGCCGGTGCGCACCCGGTCCAGCATGCCGGCTGCCAGCAGCTCGATTTCCAGCGGATCCTGGCACGGCCAGCCGGCCGAGCGGTAGATCTCGCGCAGCCGGCGCGCGTGGGCCTTGCCCAGGACGGGTGCAAGCGGATCGGCGGTGGCGGGTGGGGCGCTGGCACTCATGGCGGTCGGGCGGGGCGGTGCCAGTTTAGCCGCCGTAGGCAGGCTCCGACGCCCACTGGGGCCATTGGCTGAGTGACCACGGCGCTGCCGGCGCCAAGAATCCGCGCATGGTTGAAAAAGCACTCTATGGCATCACCGCCGTCCGCTATGCCGGCGCCCACATGGTCGAGGCGATGATGGGCCTGATCGACAGCGGCCACGAGCGCTGGGACTTGCGGCCGTCGCCGACCCGGATCGTGGAAGTCATCGACCGCATGGTCGAAGGCGACATCGTGATCACGATGTTCCCCGATGCCGGTGGCGGCCTGGCACCCGGGCCGGAGGTCAAGGTCGACCTGCTGCCCGAGGGCACCGAGACGCTGGCTTTGGACGACGAATCGGTCGGCCGCAGCCTGCGCGACCTGCCGCGGTTCTGATCAGGCCCGCCGCCGCCAGGCCGGCAGCGACACCAGCCCGGCCGACAGCGACGTGCCGCAAACGATCACGGTGGCGCAGAACAGCATCCACCCCGTCACCGACTCGCCCAGGAAGATCACGCCGTAGAGCACCGCGAACACCGGCACCAGGAAGGTGACGGCCAGGGCCCGCGGCGGCCCCGCCTGTTCGATCAGCCGGAAGTACAGGATGTAGGCGATGCCGGTGCAGACCACGCCCAGCACCAGCACCGCCAGCCAGGCCTGCAGCCCCGGCGTGCGCGCCGGCCAGAACCAGAACGCCGGCAGCGCCAGCCCCAGGGATGCGCCCATCTGGCTGCCGGTGGCCGTCACCAGCGGCGGCAGGCCGGTCAGGTAGCGCTTGGTGGCGGTGGCCGCGATGCCGTAGCAGACGCAGGCCAGGAGGCAGGCCAGCACGGCCCAGCCCGGCGCATAGCCGCTGGCATCGGGCTTGAAGCTCGCCTTGTCCCCCGCCAGCAGGGCCACGCCGACGAAGCCGATCGCCAGCCCCAGGCTGCGCGAGGCCGAGGGCCGGTCCTTCAGCCAGGCCCAGGCGATGAGCGCGCCGAACAGCGGGACCGTCGCATTGAGCACCGCCGACAGCCCGGTCGTGATCGAGAGCAAGGCGAAGGAAAAGAGGGCGAACGGGATGCCGGAGTTGAGCAGGCCGATGGTGAACACCGGTTTCCAGTGCCGGCGCAGCTGCGCCCCGTGGCCGCGCAGCAGCAGCAGCGGCCAGAGGAAAGCCGCCGCAATGGCAACGCGCACGGCCGCCGTCGGTACGGCGCCGAATTCGACGGCTGCGATCCGCATGAACAGGAACGACGAGCCCCAGATGGCCGCCAGCAGTGTGAAATCGATGAGCCAGTTGCGGGGCCCGCGGCCGGCCGTCAAATCGCCCGCTCCAGTTCCAGCAGCGCGCTCTTGCGTTCCAGACCGCCGGCATAGCCGGTCAGCGAGCCGTCGCGCCCCAGCACCCGATGGCACGGCACGACGATGCTGACGGGATTGCGGCCGACCGCGGCGCCGACGGCGCGCACGGCCGCCGGCCGGCCGACCTGCCGGCTGATGGCGCCGTAGCTGCTCGTGCCGCCGGCCGGGATGGCCAGCAGCGCCTGCCAGACCGATTGCTGGAACGCGGTGCCGCCCTGCAGGTCCAGCGGCAGGTCGAACTGCGCCCGCCGGCCGGCGAAATAGTCGCGCAGTTGCGCCACGGCCGCCACCAGCACCGGGTGCTTGGGCGCGTGTGGCCAGCCGCTGTGGTCCGGAAGATGGCGCTGGCCTTCGAACCAGAGGCCGGCCAGGCCGCTGTCGGTGGCCGCGACGATCATGGGGCCGAGCGGGCTGTCGTAGCGCGCCTGCACGGTCGATGCATGGAATTTCATGGACTTACTCCTTCAATGGTGAGGGCGGCCGCGGCCGGTTTCGGCGGCGGCGCCGGCAGCGCGCTCCACGCGCGGATCACGGCATAGCTGCGCCACGGCGTCCAGGCCTGCGAGGCGGCTTCGGCTTCGCGGGCCGGGTTCTTCGCTCCCATGACGTCCAGCGCCCTGTGCAGCGCCACGTCACCGGCCGGAAAGGCGTCGGGCCAGCGCAGGGCCCGCATCGCGATGTACTGGGCCGTCCACTCGCCGATGCCCGGCAGCTCCTTGAGCGCGGCGATGGTGGACTGGACGTCGGCGCCGGCGTGCAGCTCCAGCCGCCGGTCGGCGACGGCCTGCGAGAGGGCGATGATCGCGGCCTGGCGCTGCCGGACGATGCCCAGTTGCCCGAGCGCGTCGCCGCTGGCTTGCGCCAGCGCCGCCGGGGACGGGAACAGCCGGCCGATCGCCGGCCACGGCGTCGCGACCGGCTCGCCGAAGCGGTCGACCAGCCGCTGGGCCAGCGTGCGGGCGGCGGCCACCGTGATCTGCTGGCCCAGCACGGCGCGCACCGCCAGCTCATGGCCGCTCATCGTGCCGGGCACCCGCAGGCCGTCGCCGCCGGGAAACCGCTCGTGCAGCACCGCGTTGATGCTGGCCGGGTCGGCGTCCAGGTCCAGCCAGGCCCGCACCCGGCGGATCACCAGCGGCAGCACGCCGCTGAGCGAATCGCTCAGGCGCAGCAGCACCTGATGCTGGTCCGGCAGGAATTCGACGGCCAGCCAGCCGCTGTGGCGGGCGCCGCCCGAGTCGACGGCGAAGCTACGGGCCAGGGCCAGGCGTTGCGGGGACACGGATTCCACGCCGTCGATCTGCCGCTTGCGGAAGAACGCCAGCATCGCCTCGACGTCGTACGGCGGCCGGTAACCGAGCTTGACCGCGATGCCGTCGCCGGCCCGCTCGGAGCCGTGGCGCCGCAGCTGGGTCGGATTGAGGCCGTAGTGTTCCGCGAACGCCGCATTGAAGCGGCGCACGCTGGAGTAACCGCTGATCAGGGCGACCTGGGTGATCGGCAGGTCGGTGTCGGCCAGCAGCTGCTTTGCCGTCAGCAGCCGGCGGGTCTGCAGGTACTGGACCGGCGAGACGCCGAACTCGGCTTCGAAGATCCGCCGCACGTGGCGGTCGCTGACGCCGAGACGGGCCGCCAGCTGCTCCAGCAGCGGCACGCCTTCGCACCATGCATCCGGCTCATCGAGCAGCCGCACGGCCTGCCGCGCCAGCAGCGACGACGCGTCCTGGATCGACCAGCGCATCGAATTGGGCGCCAGCTCGGGCCGGCAGCGCAGGCACGGTCGAAACCCGGCCTGTTCGGCCTGCACCGCATGGGAAAAGAAGCGGCAGTTCTCGCGCCGGGGTGCCCGCACCTTGCAGACCGGCCGGCAGTAGATGCCGGTCGAGGTCACGCCGGTGAAGAAGCAGCCGTCGAAGCGGGCGTCCCGGGCCTTCATGGCGAGGTAGCAGAAGTCGGGCTGGAGCGCGGCGCTGTCGCTGTTCATGGTCTCGATGATACGCAGCGGAACGGCTGCGACTGGCCGTTTTCGGACATGTGGCTGCCAGGGCGGGAGCCTACAATTGCCGGCTTCACTTCCCGGATTGCCCAGAACCAACATGCAAGTGTCTCCTTCGATCTTCAAGGCCTACGATGTCCGGGGCGTCGTTCCGTCCACCCTCGATGAAGCGCTGGCGTACGGCCTGGGCCTCGCCTTCGGCCACATGGCCCGCAAGGAAGGCGAACAAGCCGTCGCCGTCGGCCGCGACGGCCGCCTGAGCGGCCCGTCGCTCGGCGCCGCCCTCGTCCGGGGCCTGGCGGCCGCCGGCGTCGACGTGATCGACATCGGCATGGCGACGACGCCGATGCTGTACTTCGCCGCCAACACGCTCTGCTCCAGCGGCATCCAGGTGACCGGCAGCCACAACCCGAAGGACTACAACGGCTTCAAGATGGTGCTGGCCGGCCGCGCCATCTACGGCGAAGACATCCAGGCGTTGCGCCGGCTGATCGAGGCCGGCCAGGGCAAGGCGCCCGACGGCCGGGTCGGCACCGTCCGCAACGTCAACCTGGAGGCGCCGTACCGCGACCGCATCACCGGCGACGTCAAGCTGGCGCGCAAGATGAAGATCGTCGTCGACTGCGGCAACGGCGTCGCCGGCGCGACGGCACCGGCGATCTTCCGGGCGCTGGGCTGCGAGGTGATCGAGCTGTTCAGCGAGGTCGACGGCAACTTCCCCAACCACCATCCCGACCCGAGCAAGCCGGAGAACCTGCGGGACCTGATGGCGGCCCTGAAGACGACGGGCGCCGAGCTGGGCCTGGCCTTCGACGGCGACGGCGACCGCCTGGGCATCGTCACGCCGGAAGGCAACAACATCTACCCGGACCGCCAGATGATGCTGTTCGCCCGCGACGTGCTGACGCGCGTTCCCGGCGGCACCATCCTCTTCGACGTCAAGTGCACCCAGCGGCTGGCGCCGGCGATCCGCGAAGCCGGCGGCGTGCCGCTGATGTACAAGACCGGCCATTCGCTGATCAAGGCGAAGATGAAGGAAGTCGATTCGCCGCTGGGCGGCGAGATGAGCGGCCACATCTTCTTCAAGGAACGCTGGTTCGGGTTCGACGACGGCACCTATGCCGGCGCCCGGATGCTGGAGCTGCTGTCGCGCCACGCCGATCCGGCCGCCGTGCTCGACGCCTTGCCGACCAGCTTCTCGACGCCGGAACTCAACGTGCAGTGCGCCGAGGGCGAGCCGCACCGGCTGGTGGAACAGCTGGTCGCCAAGGCGAAGTTCGACGCCCCCGCCGAAGTCACCACCATCGACGGCATCCGGGTCGACTGGCCGGACGGCTTCGGCCTGGTCCGCGCCTCCAACACCACGCCGGTGCTGGTGCTGCGCTTCGAGGGCCACACCCAGCAGGCCCTGGACCGGATCGAGACCACCATGCTCGAACTACTGCGCAGCGTGAAGCCCGACGCCGTGATCGGCGAGGCAGCGCATTGAGCGCCTCTCCGTGAAGGTCCTGTTCGTCAAGCTGTCTTCGCTTGGCGATGTCGTTCACGCAATGCCGGCGCTGCAGGACATCCGGCAGGCCCTGCCGCAGGCGCGGATCGACTGGGTCGTGGAGCGGGCCTTCGCGCCGCTGGTCGAACGCTGCGACGGCGCCGGCCGCGTCATCCCCTGCGAACTGCGGCGCTGGCGCAAATCGCCGCTGGCGGTGGGCACCCGGACCGAATGGCGGGCCTTTCGCGCGGAACTGCGCCGCGACGCCTACGACGCCGTGATCGACCTGCAGGGCCTCACCAAGTCGGCCCTGGTGGCCCGGCTGGCGCGGCTGGCGCCGGGCGGGCGGCGCCATGCGCTGGCCAACCGGACCGAGGGCTCGAGCTACGAAGCGCCGACCCGCTGGGTGGCGGATGTCGCCCACCGGATCGGGCCCCAGGTGCACGCCGTGCAGCGATCGCGCGAGCTGTGCGCCATGGCGCTGGGCTACGCGGTGCCATCGACGCTGCGGTACGGCCTGCGGGCGCACGGTGGCAGCGCCGCAACCGGCACGGTCGCGTTCGTCCACGGCAGCTCGCGCGACGACAAGTGCTGGCCCGAGCCGCACTGGCTGGAGCTGGGCGCCCGGTTGATCGCGCAGGGCCACACGATCGGGCTGCCGCACGGCAGCGACGCCGAGCGCGAGCGCGGCGAGCGGCTGGCGGGCGGGCTCGGGCCGGGCGCGCAAGCCTGGCCGCGGCTGGACCTGGGCGCGCTGGCGGACCGCTTCGCCCAATGCGCCGGTGTGATCGGCGTCGACAGCGGCCTCAGCCACATCGCCGTGGCGCTGGACCGGCCGCATGTGCAGATCTACAACTTCGACACGGCCTGGCGCACCGGGCCGGCCGCCCCGCGCCAGGCCAGCGTGTTCGCCCGCCCGACGCCGTCGGTGGACCAGGTGTGGTCCGCGTGGCAGCAGGTTCGGTCCGCATGATCCGCCCGCTCTATTCGCTGGTGATGAGCGGCGTCCAGCCGTTCCTGCGCCGCAAGCTGCGCCGGCGCGGCGTGGCCGAGCCCGGCTACCTGCAGCACGTGGACGAGCGCTTCGGCGTGTACGCGGCCCGCAGCGAACCCGGCCGGATCTGGATCCACGCCGTGTCGCTGGGCGAAACCCGGGCCGCCGCGATCCTGCTGGAGCAATTGCGCGCGCAGCAGCCCGGCGTGCAGGTGCTGCTGACGCATGGCACGGCCACCGGCCGGGCCGAGGGCGAGCGGCTGCTGCGGCCCGGCGACGCCCAGGCCTGGCTGCCGTGGGACACGCCGCGGGCGGTGCGGGGCTTCCTGCGGCATTTCCGGCCGCGCATCGGCGTGCTGATGGAGACCGAGGTCTGGCCCAACCTGGTCGCCGGCTGCGTCGAGCAGGGCGTGCCGCTGGTGCTGGCGAACGCCCGGCTGTCGGACAAATCGATGCGCCAGGCGCTGCGGCTGGAGCGGCTCTCACGGCCCGCGTACGGCGCGCTCTCGGCCGTCTGGGCCCAGACCGCGGACGACGGCCGCCGGCTGGCGCGGGTCGGCGCCACCGTGAGCGGCGTGTTCGGCAATCTCAAGTTCGACGCTGCGCCCGACCCGCGGCAGCTGGAGCAGGGGCGCGAGTGGCGGCGCCGGCTGGAGCGGCCGGTCGTGATGTTCGCCAGCTCCCGCGAAGGCGAGGAGCAGGCCCTGTTCCAGCTGCTGGCGCGGAACCGGACGCTCGCCGCGGGCAACGTGCAATGGCTGGTGGTGCCGCGCCATCCGCAACGCTTCGACGAGGTCGCGGCGCTGGCGGCGCAGCAGGGGTTCACGGTGTCGCGTCGCAGCAGCTGGGACGGCGCGCCGGCGCCGGCCGACGTCTGGATCGGCGACTCGCTGGGCGAGATGTCGCTGTACTACGGCCTCGCCGACGCCGCCCTGCTGGGTGGCAGCTTCGAGCCGCTCGGCGGCCAGAACCTGATCGAGGCCGCCGCCAGCGGCTGTCCGGTCGTGATGGGACCGCACACCTTCAACTTCGCCGACGCGGCGCAGCTGGCCGCGCATGCTGGCGCTGCAGTGGCGGTGTCGACGCTGGAAGAAGCCATGCGCACCGCCGTGGCGATCGCCACCGATGCGCCCGGCCAAGCCCGGATGGTCACGGCGGGACTGGCTTTCGCCGCCGCTCACCGCGGGGCGGTGCAGAAGACCGCGGCGGCGCTGCTGGCCCTGGTGGCCAGTCGGCCTTAACCGCGCCCGGCCAGCAGCGCGCTCAGCCGCGCCAGGTCTTCCGGCGTCAGCGTGCCGTTGGCCTGGCGCAGCCGCAGGTGGCCGACCAGCACGTTGTAGCGGGCCTGGGCCAGGTCGCGCTTGGTCTGGAACAGCTGGCTCTGCGTGTTGAGCACGTCGATGTTGATGCGCACGCCGACCTGGTAGCCCAGGCGGTTGGCCTCCAGCGCGCTCTGGCTGGACGCTTCGGCCGCTTCCAGCGCCTTCACCTGGCCCTGGCCCGACACCACGCCGAAGTAAGCCGAGCGGGTGGCCTGGGCCACGCTGCGCCGGGTCGTCTCCAGGTCGGCGTGGGCCTTTTCTTCCAGCGCCAGGGTTTCGCGGATCCGGTTTTCCACGGCGAAGCCGGCGAACAGCGGCAGGTTGAGCGACACGCCGATGGTGCCGGCGTTGCTGCGCGACGTCAGGGCCGACGAGGCGCTGCCGTCCTGGTTGCGCGTGAGGTTGTAGCTGGCCGTCAGGTCGACCGTCGGCTTGTGGCCGGCCTTGGCCTTCTCGGTTTCCAGCTGCGCGATCTCGACGTTGGTGCGGGCCTGCTGGATCGCCGGGCTGAAATCCTCGGACTGCTGGACCCAGGCGTTGACATCGGGCGGTTGCGGCGCCGGCAGGTTCGAGGCCACCGGCATCGGGTCGGGCTGTACGTCGGCCTTGCCGACCTGGGTGTCCAGCGCCAGCCGCTTGACCCGCAGGTCGTTCTCGGCGGCGATCTCCTGGGCGATCACCAGGTCGTAGCGGGCCTGGGCCTCGCGGGTGTCGGTGATGGTGGAGGTGCCGACCTCGAAGTTGCGCTTGGCCGACGCCAGCTGCTCGGCGACGGCCGCCTTCTGGGCCCGCACGAAGGCCAGC
The DNA here is from genome assembly GCA_943372495.1 of Ramlibacter sp. 2FC. Lineage (GTDB taxonomy): Bacteria > Pseudomonadota > Gammaproteobacteria > Burkholderiales > Burkholderiaceae_C > Ramlibacter. The sequence continues at coordinate 24,953 of CALRYV010000032.1, forward strand.
GTGTCCTGGGCCGCCAGCACGTCGAAGTAGGCCTGGCTGACCCGGATGATCAGGTCCTGGGCCGCGGCCGTCAGTTGCGCCCGGGCCAGTTCGACCTGGCGCTTGCCCTGCTCGTAGGTGGCGAGGTTGGCCGGCCGGTACAGCGGCTGCGAGGCGCTGAGGGTGGCGCTCTGGGTGCCGTAGGCGCGCGTGACCTCTGGGTTGTTGACGTCGAAGGCCGTGCGGCTGACGCCGGCGGCCAGGTTGGCCGTCGGCAGCACGCCGGCCTTGGCCTGGGCGGCCCGGAACAGGTTGGCGTCGTACTGCGCCTTGGCCGACTGCCAGGCGGCATCGTACGCGCGGGCCGACTCGTAGAGTTCGAACAGGCCCTGGGCGTGCGCCGGCGCGGCCAGGGCCGCCCCGAGGGTGGCCGTCAATGGAAGAAGCCGCAGTACTTTCATGTCCGTCCTCAGGTTCTTGTTTTGCTCTGCTGGCCGTCAGTATCGGGGAATGGAGCCGTCGCACTCCAGCGCCCAGGCGTCGATGCCCCCCGCAATGTTGGCAACCGTGTCGAAACCGTTGCTGGCGAGGTACATCGCGACCCGCTGGCTGCGGCCGCCGCGGTGGCACAGCACGGCCACGGGGCGCTGCGGGTCCAGTTCGGCCAGCCGGGCCGGAATGTCGTTCATCGGGATCACGAGCAGGTCGAAGCCGTCGGGCCGGACGCTCGCCATCTGCAGTTCTTCGGGTTCACGGACGTCGAGGACGACACCGGGGCGGGGCTGGGTTTGCAGCCAGGCTGCGAGGCCGGACGGACGGACCTGCTCGATCATTTGTGAATACCTTAGAAACGGAAGCGCGAGGGCTCGGGGAAATGGACCAGGCGCGGCGCCACCGTGTCCCAGGGCTGGGCGGTGGTGTAGCTGGAGTCGCCGGTGCGGGTGATGAAGGTGGCGCGCATCATCGGCTCCATCCCGGTGATGGCCGCCAGTCGGCCGCCGACCTTGAGCTGCTCCAGCAGCCGGTGCGGCACCTCCGCCACCGAGCCGCTCAGCAGGATGGCGTCGAACGGACCCTCGGCCGGCACGGCCGTGGCGCCGTCGGCTTCGCGCACTTCGGCGTTGGCGATGCCGGCGCGTTGCAGGTTCTCGCGGGCCATCCGGGCCAGTTGCGGCTCGATCTCCAGGGTGATGACGCGGGCCGCCCGGTGCGCCAGCAGCGCCGCCATGTAGCCGGAGCCGGCGCCGATTTCCAGCACCCGGTCGGTCGGCGCGAGCTTGAGGTCCTGCAGCAGGCGGGCCTCGACCCGCGGCGCCAGCATGCAATGGCCCATGCGCATGGCATCGTCCTCGCTACCGAGCAGCGGGATTTCCATGTCGACGAAAGCCAGCGCCTTGTGGGCCAGCGGCACGAACTGCTCGCGCTTGACGGTCGACAGCAGCTCCAGGATGCCGAGGTCCAGCACGTCCCAGGGACGGATCTGCTGCTCGATCATGTTGAAGCGCGCTTGTTCCAGGGGGTTGAGGCTCATGGAGAACTCCGAAAAAGGCTTCAGGGCAAACGGTCGATTTTAGAGGCCGGCAGCGCCCCGGCCGTTGCGCCCCCGCCGGCGGGCCGCCGCCCGGCCCCAACTTTGCGCCGCAGCCACCGGGCCAGGTCGTCCATGTAGCAGTACACGACCGGCACCACCACCAGGGTCAGCAGCGACGAGGTGATGACGCCGCCGATCACCGCCTGGCCCATCGGCGCGCGCTGCTCCGACCCCTCCGTGAGGGCGAAGGCCAGCGGCACCATGCCGAAGATCATGGCCAGCGTCGTCATCAGGATCGGGCGCAGCCGGACCCGGGCCGCATGCAGCAATGCCCCGGTGCGGTCCATGCCGTCCTCGCGCATCCGGATGGCGAAGTCCACCAGCAGGATGGCGTTCTTGGTCACCAGCCCCATCAGCATCACGATGCCGATGATGGAGAACATCGACAGCGTCGAGCGGAACAGCATCAGCGCCAGCACCACCCCGATCAGCGTCAGCGGCAGCGCGGTCATCAGGGCCAGCGGCTGCAGGAAGCTCTTGAACTGGCTGGCCAGGATCATGTAGATGAAGATCACCGCCAGCGCCAGCGCCGAGACGGCGTAGCCGAACGATTCGGCCATGTTCTTGGTCGAGCCGCTGAACTGGTAGCGGTAGCCGGGCGGGAAGCTGATGCCGTCGAGCCGGGCCCGGATCTCGTTGGAGACCTCGCCGGCCGAGCGGGTGTCGACGTTGGCATTGATCGAGACTTCGCGCGCCAGATCCCGCCGGTTGATCTGGTTGGCGCCGGTCGATTCGCGCAGCGTCGCCAGCTGGTTCAGCCGCACGATCCGGGTGCTGCCGTCGGCATTGGCGCCCAGGGCGAACGGCAGCCGTTCCAGGTCCTGCGGCGTGTTGCGGGCGTCGGGCGCCAGCCGCACGTTGACGTCGTAGGTCTGGTCGTCGGGCGCGCGCCAGTTGCCGACGGTCTGGCCGGCGACCAGGGTGCGCAGCGACCCGGCGATCTGCGCCACCGACAGCCCCAGGTCGGAGGCGGCGTCGCGCCGGACGTCAAGCTCGATCACCGGCTTGTTCGGCTTGACGCTGGAATCGAGGTCGACCAGGCCGGGGATGTCGCGGATCCGCTCGCCCACCAGCCGCGCCAGCCGCTCCAGCTCCTTGAGGTCGGGGCCCTGCAGCGAGAACTCGACCTGCTTGTTGCCGCCCACCGAATCCAGCAGGCCGACGTGGGTGACGGTGATGCCCGGCACCTGCCTGAGGCGCTCGCGCAGCACGGAGGAGAGCTGGTCGACGCTGCGGCTGCGGTCCTTGCGGTCGACCAGCCGCACGTAGATCGAGGCGTAGATCTTGCCGGCGGCGTTGCCGGTGTTGATGGTGGCGAGCGTGTAGCGCACCTCCGGGAATTCGCGCAGGATGGCCTCGACCTGCCTGGCCTTGGCTTCGGTCGCTTCCAGCGACGAGCCGACCGGCGTGTGGAAGTTGAGCGAGGTCTCGGAGTAATCGGCCTTGGGCACGAACTCGGTCCCGAGCAGCGGCACCATGAAGATGCTGGTGACGAAGATCGCGACCGCCATCAGCACGGTCGCCAGCTTGTGCGCCAGCGACCAGCGCAGGATGCCCTGGTAGCCCTCGGCCAGCGACTCGGTGGCGCGGTCGAACCAGCCGGTGACGCGGCCGATGGTCTTGTCGTACAACGTCACCCGGGCCTTGGGCTGGCCGTGGGCCTCGATGCTCGGGTCGTGCCAGAGCGACGACAGCATCGGGTCGAGCGTGAAGCTGACGAACATCGAGATCAGCACCGCGGCGACGATGGTGACGCCGAACTCGTGGAAGAACTTGCCGATGATGCCGCCCATGAAGCCGATCGGCAGGAACACCGCCACGATCGAGAAGGTGGTGGCCAGCACCGCCAGGCCGATCTCCTGGGTGCCGTCCATGGAGGCCTGGTACGGGCTCTTGCCCATCTGCACGTGGCGCACGATGTTCTCGCGCACCACGATGGCGTCGTCGATGAGAAGACCGACGCACAGCGACAGCGCCATCAGCGTCACCATGTTGATCGAGAAGCCGAAGGCGTCCATGAACAGGAAAGTGCCGATCAGCGCGATCGGCAGCGTCAGGCCGGTGATGACGGTGGAGCGCCACGAGTTCAGGAACAGGAACACGATCAGGATGGTCAGGAACGCGCCCTCGAACAGGGTGCGGCGGACGTTGTCGACCGCGACCCGGATCGGCCGCGAGCCGTCCATGATCGGCTCCAGCCGCACGCCCGGCGGCAGCTGCGCCTGCATCTCGGCCAGCGTCCTGGTCAGGCCGTCGATCACCTGGATGGTGTTCTCGTCCTGCGACTTCTGCACCGTCAGCAGCAGCGTGCGCTGGCCGTTGTAGAGGGCCAGGCTGTCGATCTCCTGGGCGCCGTCGCTGACCCGCGCCACCTGCTCGACCCGCACCGGCGCCCCGGCCTTGCGGGCCACGATGATCCGGCCGAAGTCCTCGGGCCGCTGGATCCGGGCGTCGATCTGCACCATCCGCTCCTGCGCCAGCGAGCGGATCGCGCCGACCGGCAGGTCCTGGTTCTCGGTGCGCACCGCGGTGACGACCTGGTCGGCGGTGACGCCCTGCGCCTCCATCGCCGCCGGGTTCAGGTAAACATTGATCTCGCGCCGCGTGCCGCCGACCAGCGTCACCGAGCCGACGCCGCGCACGTTCTCCAGCCGCTTCTTGAGCACTTGGTCGGCCCAGTTGGTGAGTTCGACCGCTGAGAGTGGTGCCCCCACGCTTGCGGCCGGGGCCGCTGCGCTGCCCCCCGAGGGGGCGTTCGCGCCTTGGGGCGGCCCGGCGGCGCTCAGGCTCTTGCCCTGGGTCCCGTCCGGCAGCACCGCCAGCGACCAGATCGCCCGGCTGGACGGATCGAAGCGCAGCACCCGCGGCTCCTTGACCTCGGTGCGGAACAGCGGGCGGATCGCCGCCACCTTCTCGCGCACGTCCTCGGCCGCCTTGCGGCCGTCGATGTGGAGCTGGAACTCGATGATCACCACCGCCACGCCTTCGAGGCTGCGCGAGGTGAGGGCGTTGATGCCGGCGATCGAGTTGACGCCTTCCTCGATCTTCTTGGTGACCTCGCTCTCGACGATCTCGGGCGACGCGCCCGGATAGTCGGCGGTGATCACCACCACCGGGAAGTCGATGTTGGGGAACTGGTCGACCTTGAGCCGCTGGTAGGAGAACAGGCCCAGGACCACCAGGGCCAGCATCACCATCGTGGCGAAGACCGGGTTGTTCAGGCTGACGCGGGTGAACCACATGTCAGGGACGGGGCGGTGCAGTGAACTTCACTGGCGTGCCCTCGCGCAGCGGCCCGACGCTGCCCACGATCACCAGCGCGCCGGGCCCGATGCCCTGCACCGCCACCATCGGTTCGTTGTCGGCCTGGCCGCGGACGCCGGCCTGCACGCTCCTGTGGGCGACCCGGTTGTCCTCCACCACCTGCACGTACGGCACCGGCTTGTCGGTGCGCACGGCCGACAGCGGCACCGCCAGCGCCGAGGCCTGGCCGGTGGCCAGCGTGCCCTGCGCGAACATGCCCTGGCGCAGGCCGGCCCCGTTCTCGATGCCCAGGTAGGCCAGCACGCTGCGGCTGCCGGCCTGGGCGCTGGGATTGATCCGCGCCACCCGCGCCAGCACCGGCCGGGCGCTGCCTTCGACCTGCAGCACGGCCTGCTGGCCGACCGCGACCTGGATCGAGTCGCCGGCCGCCAGCGCGGCTTCCAGTTCCAGCCGCGACAGGTCGACGATCTCGATCACCCTGGCGTCGATGCCGACCCGCTCGCCGGGCTGGGCCAGCCGCTGCGACACCACGCCGTCGATCGGCGCGCGCAGCTGGGTGTCGTCCAGCCCCTTGCGGGCCAGGTCCACGTTCGCCGCCGCCGCCTTGTAGTTGGCGTGCGCCGACTGCAGGTTGTTCAGCGAGGTGTCCAGCGCACTCCTGGAGATGAAGCCCTGGTCCACCAGCGCCTTGTTGTTGTCGAACTGGCGCTGGGCGATGTCGATCTGGCTGCGGGCCGCGTCGGCCTGCTGCTGCGCCTGCCGGACCCGGGCCTGCGACTCGGTGGCGTCGACCCGCGCGATCAGCTGGCCGGCCTTGACCGTGTCGCCTTCCCGCACCGTCAGCCCCTGCAGCTCGCCGGCGACCCGGGCCTTCACCAGCGCCGAGTTCACCGCGCGCAGCGAGCCGGACACCGGCAGGCCCTGGGCCAGGTCGCGCTGCTGCGCCTTCACCACGTCGGTCGGCGCCAGTTCCACCGCCGCCTGCACCTTCTGCTGCGCCGCCCTGGCGACGGTGGCCTGCTGCTCCTTGCGGGCCGACAGCGCGCGCATCACCCCGGCGGCCAGCAGCACCGCGACCAGCGCGAGCACCAGCCACTTGATCCAGCGCCGGTTCATGCGCGGGCTCCGGTCGGGACGGCGCCCGGCCGGACGCAGAAGCCGTGCAGCAGGGTCTCGATCTGGGCGGCGATGTAGCGCTCCGGATCGAGCGGGTAGCCTTGCGGCACGCAGGCGCCGATCGAGTGCTTCATCATGATCAGGAAGATCATCGGCGCGATCAGGCTGTAGATCGCATAGTCGATGTCGGTCAAGTGGAACTCGCCGCGGTCGACGCCGCGCTGCAGCATGCGCCGGATCAGGTCCTGGCCCGGGACGATGACTTCCTGCTGGTAGAAGGCGGCGATGTCCGGGAAGTTGCGCGCCTCGCTGATCACCAGCTTGGTGATGCCGGACGCGCGGCCCGAGCCGAGCCGGTCCCACCACACCTTCATGCAGTAGCGCAGCATCTGCGCGCTGTCGCCCTCGAAGGCCTCGAACTCGTCGTTCCACTCCTGGAACCGGCCCGAGATGTTCTCGCGCACCACCGCCTTGAACAGTTCTTCCTTGCTCGGGAAATAGAGAAACAGCGTGCCCTTGGACACTCCGGCGCGAGCGGCCACTTCCTCGGAGCGCGTGGCGGCAAAGCCTTTCTCGACGAACAGGTCGAGCGCCGCATCGAGCAGTTCGCCGGGACGGTCTTGCTTGCGGCGCTCGCGCCGGGCGTGCTCCTCGGTGCGGGCCGGCAGCGGTTTGGACAGGGGGGCAGAACGCGGAGCGGTGGAGGGCATGGCGGTTAATGACTGACTGGTTAGTAATGTAGCCACCGCCGGCCAGCCCGTCAATCTTCTGTCAGCCAGCCGCCATCTTCGTTCCCAGCCATTCCCGCAGCACCGACCGCGACAGGTCGAGGCCGTGCGCCGACGGCAGCCACTCCAGCAGCGTGCGGTCACGCGCGGTCGGGAACCCGGTGGGCGCCGGCGTCACCTGGAAGCCAGCCTGCTCGAAGGCGGCCCGGGCCCGCGGCATGTGCCAAGCATGGGTCACCAGGGCGATGCGCTGGATCTTGTCGCCGCGCATGGCGTCGGCCATGCGGCGGGCGTTTTCCGCCGTGTCGCGCGAGTGGTCGTCGGCCCAGCGCAGTTCCAGGCCGTAGTCGCCCTTCAGCATGCCGCGGGCGACGTCGGCCTCCGCGGCGATGCCGGTCCCGACCGAAGACCAGCCGACGCCGCCGGCGAAGGCCAGGGGCTTGCCGGTCTGGCGGGCCAGCCGCGCGCCGTAGCGGATCCGCTCCAGCGACACCGCGCTGGGCCGCGGTCCGCCGTATTCCGGGGCCTGGCCGATCACGCCGCCGCCCAGGATCACGATGGCCTGCACATTGGCCAGCTCCGCGCCGCGCACATTGACCGGCGCCACCTGCGGCAGCAGAGTGCGGGCCAGCCCGAGGCCGACGGCGTTGCAGCTCAGGAACCAGAGCGTGGCGATGCCCAGCAGGATGACGATCGCGCCGGCCAGCCGGCGCCGTCCCGGCAGCAGCAGCCCGAACAGCGCCAGCAGCAGGGGCCCGGCCGGCGGCAGCGCCAGGGCGGTGAGAACGGGTTTGAGTTCGCCTGGTGACATGGCGCGATGCTAAGCGACCCCCATTTGTCCCATTGACAGAACATTAGCGCAGTCCCTACGATGGGCCATGCCGTCGACGCTGCCGCTGCCAAAGTACCACCGGATCTACCTGGTGCTGCGCGAGCAGCTCGAGGAGGGCCGCTTCAATGCCGGCCTCCCGGGCGAACTGGCACTGATGGAGCAGTTCGGAGTCGCCCGCGTGACAGTGCGGCGCGCGCTGCAGCAGCTGGCCGGCGAGGGCCTGATCACCCGCCAGCCGGGCCGCGGCACCCATCCCGTCGCGCGTGCCAGCGGCGGCGCCGCGCCGGCGGCGCCGGCGCACACCGGGCTCACCGGCCTGCTGGAAAACATCGTCAGCATGAGCCTGAACACCACCGTCAAGGTGCTGGCGGTCGACACGGTGGCCGCGTCGCCGGCCGTCGCCGCCGCGCTGGGGCTGGCGAGCGGCGCCAGGGTGCAGAAGGCGGTGCGGGTGCGCAGCACGCGCGAAGGGCCGCTGTCGCACATCACCACCTGGGTGCCGGCCGACGTGGCCCGGCGCTTCGGCCGGCGCGAGCTGGCCCGCAAGCCGATCCTGGTGCTGCTGGAGGAGTCCGGCGTGAAGGTGGGCCGGGCCGAGCAGAGCATTTCGGCGCGGCTGGCCGACGCCGAGGTCGCCGGCCAGTTGCAGGTCGAGGTCGGCTCGGCCCTGCTGGCGGTGCGGCGCGTGATCTTCGACGAGCAGGAGCGGCCGGTGCAGTGGCTGCACGGCCTGTACCGCCCCGACCGCTACGAATACCAGATGCAGTTGTCGCGCGTTGGCAGCATCGATGCCAAGGTGTGGGTCCGCAAGGACATGTCCGCCAGTTTTCACTAGGAGAAGCCCATGACGACCCGTCGCCACTTCGTGTCCCAGACCGCCGCCGCCGCTTCGGCGCTGGCCTTCCCCCTGATCGCCGGCGCGCAGCCGAAGACGGTGAAGATCGGGGTGCTGCACCCCGTCACCGGCGCGCTCGCCTACTCCGGCCAGCAATGCCGCGAGGGCGCGCTGATGGCGATCGAGGACATCAACAAGCGCGGCGGCATCAAGTCGATGGGCGGCGCGCGGATCGAGGCGCTGCTGGGCGACGCGCAGTCGACGCCGCAGGCCGGCACGGCCGAAGTCGAGAAGATGAACGAGGCGGGCGTGTCGGCAGTGCTGGGCGCGTATGCATCGGCGATCTGCCTGGCCACCACCCAGGCCGCCGCCAAGTACAACCTGCCGCACGTGGTGGATGTGGGCGTGGCCGACCAGATCGTCGAGCGCGGCCTGAAGAACACCTTCCGCTTCGGCCCCGGCTACAAGAAGTGCGCCGAGATCGCGGTGGCCAACCTGCACGTGCTCAACACCGCGGCCGGCAAGCCGGCCAAGACCGTGATGATCATCCACGAGGAATCGCTGTTCGGCAGCGGCACCGCCGCCCTGCTGGCGCGCGAGCTGCCCGGCTACGGCTACGAGGTCAAGGAAGTGATCAAGCACGCCAACCCGACCCGCGACTTCAACAACATCGTGCTGCGGATGAAGGCGGTCAATCCCGACATCGTGATCCCGGCCAATTACTACAACGAGTACGCGCTGCTGGTGCGGACCATGCAGCAGCAGAAGGTGACGCCCAAGGCGATCTATTCGGTGCTGGGCGGCGCGGCGTCGAGCTACAAGTTCGTCAAGGAGTTCCCGGATGCGGCCAACGGCATCATCGACTGCAACCACTGGTTCAACCCCAAGGACAAGCGCTCGGCCGAACTGCGCAAGCGGGTGGAAGCCAAGAAGCTGTTCTTCACCTACGAGATCTTCAACACCTACACCGCGATGATGTTGCTGGCCGACGCGATCGAGCGCGCCAGGAGCGGCGACCGCGCCGCGATCACCAATGCGCTGGAGACCAGCACGTTCTCGGACCACTTCATGCCCTACGGCCCGACGAAGTTCGTCAACGGCCAGAACACCGGCGCCCAGCCGCTGATGACGCAGGTGCTCAAGAACGACATCAAGGTGATCGTGCCGCGCGAGTACCGCGAGATCGATCCGGTGTTTCCGCTGCGCGCCTAATAGATCCGTTCGCGCTGAGCCCACCCAGCCCGTTCGGCCTGAGCCTGTCGAAGGCCCGCTTCGACAAGCTCAGCGCGAACGGAAACCGGCTCAGTCCGAACGGAATGAACGACTCTCCATGCTCGATTTCGGCATCCTGTTCCCGGCCGTCCTGAACGGCCTGACCACCGGCGCGGTGTACGCGCTGGTGGCGCTCGGCCTCACGCTGATCTACGGCGTGCTGCACATCATCAACTTCGCCCACGGCGCGGCGCTGATGCTGGCCCTGTACGCGGTCTACCTGCTCAAGGACAAGTTCGGGATCGACCCCTACCTCGCGCTGGTGGCCGTCGTTCCCGGCATGTTCGCCTTCGGCTACGCACTGCAGCGCACCGTCATCAACCGCGCCAGCCACGGCAAGGACGAGAACATCCTGCTGGTGACGCTGGGCATCGCGATCGTGATGGAGAACCTGGCGCTGCTGTTCTTCAAGAGCGACACGCGCACCATCGACACCGCCTACACGCTGACCACGGTGCCGATCGGCCCGGCGATGATCGCGCTGCCCAAGCTGATCGCCTTCGCCGGCGCGCTGGCGGTCTCCGGCCTGATGCTGCTGCTGATGAAGGGCACCGATCTCGGCCGCGCGATCCGCGCGGTGGCCAAGGAGAAGCAGGGCGCGCGGCTGATGGGGATCGACGTCGACCACGTGTACGCGATGAGCTTCGGCATCGGCCTGGCCTGCCTCGGTGCGGCGGCCTGCTTCCTGCTGCCGGCGTACTACGTGAACCCGCAGGTGGGCAGCGGCTTCGTGCTGGTGGCCTTCACCATCGTGGTCCTGGGCGGCATGGGCAGCTTCGCCGGCGCGCTGGTCGGCGGGCTGCTGGTCGGCGTGGTGGAGTCGGTGGGGGGCCTGTACTTCGGCGAGTCGCTGGGCCAGGTCGGCATCTTTGCGATCTTCATCGGCGTGCTGCTGCTGCGGCCGCAGGGCCTGTTCGGGGCCAAGGCATGAGGGACCTGGTCGCGATCGTCGTCTTCGCCGTGCTGGTGGCCTGCGTGCCGCTGGTCACCACCAGCGGCGTGATCCTGAACTTCACCATGATGGCGCTGTACGCCTGCCTGCTGGCGCAGGCCTGGAACATCCTGGGCGGCTTCGGCGGCCAGTTCTCGTTCGGCCATGCCCTCTTCTTCGGCACCGGCGCCTATGTGCAGGCGATCGCGCAGCTGCAGGGGCTCAACCCGTGGCTGGCGCTGCCGCTGGCGCTGGCGGCGAGCGCCGCGGTCGGGGTGTTCGTCGGCGCGCTGTCGTTCCGCTACGGGCTCAAGGGCTCGTACTTCGCGCTGGTGACGCTGGCTTTCGCCGAGGTCTTCCGGATCGTCGCGCTGTCGGTGCCGTTCACCGGCGCCGGCGTCGGGCTGATGGTGCCGCTGCGGGCGTCGGCCGCCAACATGCAGTTCACCTCGCGCGCCGGCTACGTCTGGCTGGTGCTGGCGCTGGTGGTCGTGGCGCTGCTGGTGACGGCCTGGCTGCGGCATTCGCGCTTCGGCGCCTGGCTGCAGGCGGTGCGCGACAACGAAGACGCGGCGCGCGCCGTCGGCGTCGATCCGTTCCGCATCAAGCTGGCGGCGATTGCCCTGTCGGCCGCGCTGATGGGTGCCGGCGGCGCGTTCTATGTGCAGGTGTTCCAGTACATCGACCCGGGCATCGCTTACGGCCCCGGCACCTCGGTGGAGGCGCTGGTCGCCGCCATCGTCGGCGGCATGGGCACGCTGTGGGGGCCGGTGCTCGGCGCGCTGGCGCTGCACCTGCTGGCCGACCTCACGCGCAACCTGTTCGGCCAGCTGCCCGGCATCAACATGGTGATCTACGGCGTGGTGCTGGTCCTGATCATGATGTTCCTGCCGCGCGGCGTGGCCGGACTCGCGGTCCCGGCGCGCTGGCGCCGCAAGGCCAAGGGGCCGGACCATGGCTGAACCGATCCTGTCGCTGCGCCACGTCTCGCGCGCCTTCGGCGGGCTGAAGGCGGTCAACGACGTCAGCCTCGACCTGCCGCAGTACAGCCTGAGCGCCCTGATCGGGCCCAACGGCGCCGGCAAGACCACCCTGTTCGCGCTGATGTCCGGCTTCCTGAAACCCGACGTCGGCCGGGTGCTGTTTCGCGGCGAGGACATCACCGGCCGCGCGCCGCACAAGAACGCGCTCGACGGGATGACGCGCACCTTCCAGATCGTGCAGCCGTTCGCGCAGCAGACGGTGCGCCAGAACCTCGCCGTCGGCGCCCACCTGCGCCTGGCCGGCCGGCGCGAGGCGCTGGAGCGGGCCGAGATCGTGGCGCAGCAGGTCGGCCTGGCCCACCTGCTGGACAAGCCGGCGGCCGACCTGACGGTGGGCGGGCGCAAGCGCCTGGAGCTGGCCCGCGCGCTGGCCACCCAGCCGCGCCTGCTGCTGCTGGACGAGGTGCTGGCCGGCCTGAATCCGAGCGAGATCGCCGAGATGATCCCGGTGGTGCGCGGCATCGCCGACAGCGGCATCACGGTGCTGATGATCGAACACGTGATGCAGGCCGTGATGAACCTGGCGCAGCAGGTCTGGGTGCTGGCGCAGGGCCAGCTGATCGCCCATGGCACGCCGGCGGAAGTCACGCGCGACGACAAGGTGATCGAGGCCTACCTGGGCCACGGCACGGCGGCGCGGCTGCGGGCGGCGGAGCTGGCGCGATGACCGCGGCTGCGCCCCTGCTCGATGTGCGCGGCCTGCACGCCGGCTACGGCGCGGTGGAAGTGCTGCGCGGCATCGACCTGCATGTGAACGAGGGCGAGGCGGTGGCCCTGCTCGGGAGCAACGGCGCCGGCAAGAGCACGCTGAACAACGTGATGTGCGGCATCTTTCCCGCGTGGTCCGGCCAGGTGACGTTCGACGGCGCCGACCTCACGCGCGCCCACTACCGCAGCGTCGTGCAGGCCGGCCTGATCCAGGTGCCGGAAGGGCGCCGCATCTTCCCCAACCTCACGGTGCTGGAGAACCTCGAGCTGGGCGCCTTCACCCGGGCCCGCGCGCAGCGCGGCGCCAACCTCGAGCGGGCGCTCACGCTGTTCCCGCGCCTGCGCGAGCGCGCCAGGCAGCTGGCCGGCACGCTGTCGGGCGGCGAGCAGCAGATGCTGGCGATCGGCCGCGGCCTGATGGCCGACCCGCGCTTGCTGATCCTGGACGAGCCGTCGCTGGGCCTGTCGCCGCTGCTGGTGGAAGAACTGTTCACGCTGATCCGCTCCTTGCGCGACGGCGGCCTGGCGGTGCTGCTGGTGGAGCAGAACGTCGGCCAGTCGCTGGAGGTGGTGGACCGCGCCTATGTGCTGGAGAACGGCGCGATCCGCTTTTCCGGCCTGCCCTCCGACCTGCTGGGAAGCGACGACTTGCGCCGTGCCTATCTCGGCTTGTAAAACGAACCACGAATCCGGAAACTGTCTCCATGAAACGCCGCTCCCTGCTCCTGGCCACCACCCTGCTTGCCACCGCCACCGCGCTGCAGGCGCAGACTGCGCCGATCCGGATCCTGGTCGGTGCGCCGGCCGGCGGCACCACCGACACCATGGCCCGCACCCTGGCCACCGAGCTGGGCAAGATCCTGAGCCGCATCGTGGTGGTGGAGAACCGCCCCGGCGCCGGCGGCAACATCGCGGCCGACGCGGTGGCCAAGGCGCCGGCGGACGGCAACACCCTGCTCATGAGCTTCACCAGCCATGCCATCAACGCTTCGCTCTATCCGTCGCTGCCCTTCGACCCCGAGAAGGACTTCACGCCGCTGACCATGGTGTCGACCTCGCCGGCGATCCTGGTCGCCCATCCCTCGCTGCCGGCGAACAACGTCAGGGAGTTGATCGCCCTGGCCAAGGCGAAGCCGGGCAAGCTCAATTTCGCGATCGGCTCGCTCGGCTCCTCGGTGCACCTGGCGGGCGAGGCCTTCAAGATGATGTCGGGCAGCTACATCGTGAACATTCCGTACCGCGGCACCGCGCCGGCGATCCAGGACGTGCTGGCCGGCCAGGTCGAGATGATGTTCGCCAACGTCGGCAATGCCCAGGCGCACCTCAAGGCCGGCAAGCTGAAGGCGCTCGGCGTCACCAGCCCGAAGCGGCTGCCGGCCTTCCCCGACGTGCCGGCGATCGCCGAGGTGCTGCCCGGTTACGAGTCGAGCGCCTGGTTCGGGCTGTTCGGCCCCGGCCGGATGAACCCGGAGCTGGCCAAACGCATCAGCGATGCCGCGCGGCAGGCCATCGCGACGCCGGAGCTGCAGCGCCGCATCGCCCATGAAGGGGCGACGCCGGTCGGCAACTCGCCCGACGAGTTCGCGCGCTTCGTCCACGCCGAGATCCAGCGCTGGGCCAGGGTGGTGAAATATTCGGGGGCCAAGCCGGAATGATTGGTCACCAGACCCTTGCGCAAAAGCTGATCGCGCGCGCGGCCGGCCGCAGTGGGGTCACGCCCGGCGAGATCGTCACCTGCCAGGTCGACCTGGCGATGTTCCACGACTCGTCGGGCCCCCGGCGCCTCAAGCCGATGCTGGAAGCGCTCGGCGCCGAGGTCTGGGACAAAAGCAAGGTGGTGCTGGTGATGGATCACTACGTGCCGGAGCAGGATGACGAATCGCGCCGCATCGTGCGCATCGCGCGCGACTGGGCCCGCGACCAGCAATTGCCGCACGTCTACGACAGCCAGGGCATCTGCCATGTGGTGGTGCCCCAGCACGGCCACATCCGGCCCGGCATGTTCTGCGTCGGCGGCGATTCGCATTCGCCCACCGGCGGCGCGTTCGGCGCCTACATGTTCGGCATCGGCAGCACCGAGATGCTCGGCGTGGTCGTCACCGGCGCGGTCTGGCTGCGGGTGCCGCGCACCATCCGCATGCAATGGGACGGCCGGCTCGCGCCCGGCGTGGTGGCCAAGGACATGATGCTGCACATGATCGGCCGGTTCGGGATGAACGGCGGCCAGTACCAGGCGCTGGAGTTCTGCGGCGAGGCGGTGCGCTCGCTCGGGATGGCCGAGCGGATGACGCTGTCGAACATGAGCGCGGAGCTCGGCGCCCAGGCCGGACTGGTGGCGCCGGACCAGGTCACGCAGGATTGGCTGGCGGAGACCGGCGCGCCGGCCGTGGACATCGCCGGCCTGTATACGGACGCGGCCGCCATCGACGGCCCCGGCTGCGAGACCCATCGCTTCGACGCCGGCGCGCTGGAGCCGTTCGTCGCCGCGCCGCACAGCCCGGCCAACGCGCGCGGTGTCTCGCATTTCGCCGGCACCGCGGTGCAGGTGGCCTACATCGGCGCCTGCACCGGCGCCAAGCTCGACGACCTGCGGGCTGCGGCCCAGGTGTTGCGGGGCCGGCGCGTTGCCGGCGGCGTGCGGCTGATGGTGGCTCCGGCCAGCCTCAAGGACCAGGAGGCCGCCCGCGCCGAGGGCGTGCTGCAGGCGCTGCTCGATGCCGGCGCCGAGCTGCTGCCCACCGCCTGCGGCGCCTGCGCCGGCTACGGCGGCACCATGCCGGACGACAGCACCGTCATTTCGAGCACGGCGCGCAATTTCAAGGGCCGGATGGGGTCGCCGACGGTGAGCGTGTACCTGGCGTCGCCGTACACGGTAGCGGCGTCGGCCCTGCGCGGCGTGATCACGGATCCGCGGGAGGTGATGGCATGAGCAAACCCGCGGCCAGTCCCGTTCCCTGGCGCCGGTGGGCGGTGCAGATGGAGGCGCTGCGCGCCGCCCTCGCCGCGCGTCAGGCCAGGCCGGCGTCGACCCGGGTGTCGCAGCACGCGCGGCTGGTGTTCATGGACACCATCGGCTGCATGCTGGCCGGGCGCCGGGCGCCTGAGCTGGCGGCGCTGGAGGCCCAGCTCGGCGCGCTCGAGCCGGGCACGTTTCCGATGCCGGCGGGCTCCAAGCTCGGGCTGCGTGCAGCCGGCCAGTTGCTGGCGATCGGGCCGACCTGGCACGAGGCCTGCGAAGGCCACGCCTATGCCCACGGCCGTCCCGGCGTGGCCGTCATCGCGGCCCTGTTGCCGCTGGCGTTGCACCGCGACGCCAAGGTGGGCGAGTTCGTCGACGCGCTGGTCAGCGGCTACGAGGTCGGCGCGCGCGCCGGCGGCTGGTTGCGGATCGCCCCCGGCCTGCACGTCGACGGCAACTGGCCCGCGCTGGGCGCCGCCGCCGGCGTGGCGCGGCTGCTCGGCCTGCCGGCCGACGTCGCGATGAAGGCGGTCGGCATCGCCGCCTGCCAGCTGCCCTCCAGCCTCTACCTGCCGATCCGCACCGGCCGCAACGTCCGCAACCTGTATCTGGCCCACAGCGCGACGCTGGGCCTGGACGCGGCGCTGGCCGCGCAGGCCGGTTTCGACGCGCCGGGCGACGCCCTGGCCTGGTACGCCGAATACCTGTCGCCCGCCGCCACCCAGGCGCCGCCGCCGCCGGCCGCCGACCTGATCCTGGATGCCTACCTGAAGCCGTTCGCGGCGGTGCGGCACGTGCACTACGGCGCCCTGGGAGCGCAGCGGGCGCGCGCGCGGCTGCAGGGCCAGACCGAAGGCATCCACCGCATCGTGCTGCAGGTGTACGAGGAGGCCGCCGTCTACTGCAACAACCCGCAGCCCATGACGCTGCTGGCGGCGCAGTTCAGCCTCAGCTTCGGCGTCGCGTCGATGCTGCGCTTCGGCACGCTGGCGCCGTCCAGTTACGAGGCGCCGAACTTCCTGGATCCGGAACTGCGCCGGCTGGAGGCGCTGGTGGAGTTGCAGATCGACCGGCAGCTGACGCTCAACGGCGAGCGCGGCGCCCACCTCACCGTGGTGTCGCGGCTCGGGCATTGCGAGGAGCAGGTCGCCGCCGACGATCCGGGCCTGCTGCTGGACGCCGCCGCCGCGATCGAGAAATTCGCCGACAGCGCCGCCCCGACCATCGCGCCGGCAGCCAGCCGCGCCTTTTGCGCGGCGCTGCTGCAGGCGCGCGCCGACATGCCGATGCGCCGTCTCTGGCAACTGCTCAAGCCCTGAAGGAACCTGCCATGCCGTTTGTCCCGCCCGTCCAACCCGCATCCGTCCGCCGCCGCGAGCTGCTGCGCTGGAGTTCGGCCCTGCCGCTCGCCGCGCTCGGCGCCGGGGTCCTGGCCCAGGATTCGCGCCCAGTGCGGCTGGTGGTTCCGTTCCCGGCCGGCGGTCCGACCGATGCCCTCGCGCGACTGGCAGCGGAGGGCCTCGCGGCGCAGTTGCACCAGCCGGTGGTGGTCGACAACAAGGGCGGGGCCGGGGGCGGCATCGCCGCCGAATTCGTCTCGCGCGCGCCGGCCGACGGGCTGACGCTGCTGGTCGCCGGCCAGGGCCTGCTGTTCATCAACAAGCCGCTGTCGAGAAACAGGAAATTGGCCTACGACCCGGACGCCGACTACGCTTACGTCGGCATGCTGGGGAGCTTCCCCAATGTGGTGGTCTCCAATCCGGAAGCGGTGCCGGCGCAGTCGCTCGACGAGCTGCTGGCCCAGGCGCGCGCCAACCCGGGGCGCATTGCCTATGGCTCCAACGGCATCGGCTCGCTCACCCACCTGAGCACCGAGATCCTCGCCACCAGCGCCAAGGTGAAATTCCTGCATGTCCCGTACCAGGGCGCCGCGCCGCAGATGGCCGACCTGCTGTCGGGCCGGATCGGCTTCGCCATCAACGGCGTGCAGTCCGTGCTGCCGCTGATCAGGCAGGGCAAGCTGCGTGCGCTCGCCGTCACCACCGCCACCCGCTATGCCGAACTGCCGAACGTGCCGACGCTGGTGGAATCCGGCTTCCCGGCGCTGGACCTGCCGGTCTGGTTCGGCGTCTACGCGCCCGCGGCCACGCCGGCGCCGGTCCTGGCCCGCCTGCGCGCGGCGCTGGCCACGCTCACCGCCACGCCGGCCTATGGCGCGGAACTGGGCAAGCGCGGCGCCATCGTGATGAAGGTGCCGGTCGAGGCCGGCGAGGCGATGTTCGCGCGCGAGCGCACGCTCTGGGCCGATGCCGTGCGCAGCACCGGCGCCAGCGCGGATTGATATGTCGGCCCCCACGATGGGCAGCAGTTCCACCACGCAGGCCCGGGTCTGGCGCCTCGGCGCCGACGTCGACACCGACGTGCTGGCGCCCGGCCATGCGATGAAGCACGGCATCGAGGTGATCGCCAGGCACTGCCTCGAATCCGTGCGGCCCGAGTTCGCCGGCGCAGTGCGGCCCGGCGACGTGCTCGTGGCCGGCCCCAACTTCGGCATCGGCTCGTCGCGCGAACAGGCCGCCTCCGTGCTGGTGCAGCTCGGCGTCGCCGCGGTGATCGCGCCGTCGTTCTCCGGCCTGTACTTCCGCAATGCCTTCAATGTCGGCCTGCTGCTCCTGACCTGCGCGGATGCGGAGCAGATCGGCGAGGGCGAACGCATCGATGTCGACGCCCGCGCCGGCCGCGTCGTGCGCGCCGGGGGCCAGGTGCTGGCCACCGAACCGATTCCCGGCTTCCTGCTCGACATGGTCGAGGCGGGCGGACTGCTGGCCCAGTTGCAACTTCAAGCCCACCAGAAAAGGACCTCCCCATGAAAGCCGCCTACGACCTGCTGATCAAGAACGTCCGGGTGGTCCGGCCGCACGGCAACACCGTGCACGAAGCCGACATCGCGATCACCGGCGGCAAGATCGCCAAGGTGGCGCCGGCGATCGAGCCGCTGCTGGCCAAGGTGGTGCACGACGGCAAGGGCCGGCTGGCCTTCCCGGGCGTGGTCGACGCCCACATGCACAGCGGCATCTATTCGCCGCTGGACGAGGATGCCGTCAGCGAGAGCAAGGCCGCGGCGATGGGCGGCGTGACCTCGAGCCTGAACTACTTCCGCACCGGCCAGTACTACCTGAACAAGGGCGGGCCGTACAAGAAGTTCTATCCCGAGGTGCTCAAGACCTCCAAGGGGCGCTTCCACGTCGACTACGGCTTCCACCTGGCGCCGATGGACAGCGTGCACAACGGCGAGATCGAGATGCTGATCGAGAAGTTCGGCGTCGCCAGCTTCAAGATCTTCATGTTCTACGGCTCGCACGGCCTGCACGGCGCCAGCGACAGCCAGCGCGACTTCCTGATGATCGGGGAGGGCGAGCGCTACGACTACGCCCACTTCGAGTTCGTGATGCGCGCGATCCAGGCGGCGCGCGAGAAGATGCCGGAACGCGCGTCGCAGATCTCGCTGTCGCTGCATTGCGAGACGGCGGAGATCATGACGGCCTATACCAAGATCGTGGAGAAGGACAAGTCGCTGAAGGGCCTGGCGGCCTACAGCGCCTCGCGGCCGCAACATTCGGAAGGCCTGGCGGTGTTCATCGCCAGCTACCTGGCCAACGAGACCGCGTTGCCCAACATCAACCTGCTGCACCTGTCGTCGCGCAAGGCGGTGCAGGCGGCCATCATGATGTCCGACATCTTTCCGCACATCGACTTCAAGCGCGAGGTGACCATCGGCCACCTGATGCTGGACATCAACAGCAAGGCGGCGGAACTGGCCAAGGTCAACCCGCCGATCCGGCCGCGCGAGGACGTGGAATTCCTGTGGGACGCGCTGCTGGCCGGTGAGCTGGACTGGGTGGTGAGCGATCACGCCTGCTGCCGCCACGAGATGAAGATCCCCAAGCGCTACTTCGGCAACATCTGGATGGCCAAGAGCGGCTTCGGCGGCACCGAATACCTGTTGCCGGCGCTGGTCAGCGAGGGTTCTCGCCGCGGCATGGGCTACAACCACATGGCCCGCGTCACCAGCTGGAACCCGGCGCAGCGCTACGGCCTGAACAGCAAGGGCGACATCGATATCGGCTTCGACGCCGACATCGCGCTGGTCGACCCGGCCAAGACCTGGACCATCTCCGCCAAGAACTCGCCCTCGACCCAGGGCTACACGCCGTTCGAAGGGCTGGAGCTGTCGGCCCGGGTGGAGGAAACCTTCCTGCGCGGCCAGTTGATCTGCCAGGACGGCAACGTCGTCGGCAAGCCGATCGGGCAATACCTGTTCCGGCCGACGGCGTGACCCCCTGCGTTCGCGCCGGCAGCCCGCCTGTCGACGCTCCCGATGTTCCCGTGGCGATCGTCGGCGCCGGCGCCTGCGGCCTGACGGCGGCACTGCTGCTGGCGGACGCCGGCATCGGCTGCGTGCTGCTGGAGCGCGACGCGGCGCCGTCCGGGTCCACGGCGCTGTCGTCCGGCTTCATCCCCGCGCCGGGCAGCCGGGTGCAGCGCGCGCGCGGCATCGACGACAGCGCCGCCCGATTTGCCGCCGACATCCAGGCCAAAGCCCACGGAACGGCCGCGCCGCACCTGGTCGCGGCTTACGCCGCTGCCATCGGGCCGGCGCTGGATGCGCTGGAGACGCGCCACGGCCTGCAGTTCGAACTGCTGGAAGGCTTTCTCTACCCGGGCCACAGCGTGGCGCGCATGCATGCGGTGCCGGAGAAGACCGGCGCGGCGCTGATGGACCGCCTGCAGCGCGCGGCCGAGGCCGCCGGCATCACGGTGCTGACGCAGGCGCTGGTGCGGGAACTGTGGGTTGATGGCGAGCGGGTGACAGGCGTCGGTTACGAGCGTCCCGACGGCAGCATCGAGCGCCTGCGCTGCGACGCGGTGCTGCTGGCCTGCAACGGCTTCGGCGGCAATTCCGCGCTGGTGCGCGAGCTGCTGCCGGCGATGCGGGACGCCACCTTCGCCGGCCATGGCGGCAACGACGGCAGCGCGATCGCCTGGGGCCGCGCGCTCGGGGCCCGGCTGGCGGACCTGGGCGGCTACCAGGGCCATGGCTCGTGGGCCGTGCCGCACGGCGTGCTGGTGTCGTGGGCGCTGATGATGGAGGGCGCGATCCAGCTCAACTGCGAGGGCCGGCGTTTTCACGACGAGACCCAGGGCTATTCGGAGGCGGCGGTGGACGTGCTGGCGCAACCGGGCGGCATCGCCTGGAACGTGTTCGACACCGCGTTGCTGCTGTTCGCGCGCGGCTTCCCGGATTTCGTCGCGGCCGAGGCCGCCGGCGCGGTCCGCCATGCCGCCGATGTCGCGGCGCTGGCGGCGTTGATCGGTTGCGACGCGGCGGTGCTGGCGGCCACGCTGGCAGGCGTGAAGCTCACGCCGCCGTACTGCGCCGTCAAGGTGACCGGCGCGCTGTTCCATACCCAGGGTGGGCTCGACATCGATGCCCAGTGCCGGGTGCTGCGCGCCGACGGCACGCCGTGGCCCAATCTGCTCGCCGCCGGCGGCGCCGCCCGTGGCGTGTCCGGCAACGCCGTTTGGGGCTATCTTTCGGGCAACGGCCTGCTGAGCGCCGTCGCCGGCGGCGCGATCGCCGCTGCAACCCTGGCCGATTTTCCGGCCACGAGGAATCCATCATGACCTTGCAACAACGTCTCGCCTTGCCGCGCCCGCTGCTGGCCCCCGGCGTCTACGACGCGCTCAGCGCGCTGGTCGCCGAGCAGGCCGGCTTCGAAGCCCTCTACCTGTCGGGCGCCTCGATCGCCTACAGCCGGCTCGGCCGCTCCGACATCGGCCTGACCACCGCCAGCGAAGTGGCGCAGACGCTGGCGCTGATCACCGACCGGGTGCGGGTCCCGGTGATCGTCGACGCCGACACCGGGTTCGGCAACGCCCTGAACACGCAGCGCACGGTGCGCGAGTTCGAGCGGGCCGGCGCCGCGATGATCCAGCTGGAGGACCAGACCTTTCCCAAGCGCTGCGGCCACCTGGATGGCAAGGGCGTGGTGCCGGTCGCGGAGATGCAGGGCAAGCTGCGCGCGGCGCTCGACGCCCGCCAGTCGAGCCGGACGCTGGTGCTGGCGCGCACCGATGCGGTGGCGGTGGAGGGCCTGGAGGCAGCGCTGGAACGGGCCGAGCGCTATGTCGAATGCGGCGTCGACGCGCTGTTCATCGAGGCGCTGCGCACGCCGCAGCAGATGGACACGGCCTGCGGCCGCTTTGCGCAGCGCATTCCCCTGCTGGCCAACATGGTCGAAGGCGGCAAGACGCCGGTGCAGGACGCGGACGAACTGGGCCGGCGCGGTTTCCGGATCGTGATCTTTCCCGGTGGCACGGCGCGGGCCGTCGCCCACACGCTGCAGGGGTATTACGCCAGCCTGCACCAGCACGGCACGACCGCGCCGTGGCAGGACCGGATGCTGGATTTCGACGGCCTGAATCGCCTGATCGGCACGCCGGAGCTGCTGGAGACCGGGCGCCGCTACCAGGGCGATTGAGCGGCGCCGACATATACCTGCGGCCCGGGGCGAAAGGGGCGCATGATGGGTGGTTCCCCCCCATCTCCTGGAGTACCCCATCAATCCATTCATCTGGTGCGCCGTCGGCGCACTGATCGGCGCCGCCGCCTCGTTCATGGTCTCCAACCAAGGCAAGACCGTCATGATCGAGAACGTGGCGGTCGGCGTGTTCGGCGCCTTCATCGGCGGCGACTTCGTGGCCGCGATGATCGGCGGCGGCCTCGTCAACGACAAGGATTTCCGCATGAGTTCGCTGGGCATGGCGATCGCTGGCGCCGTCGTGATGCTGATGGCGCTGCGGCTGATGCGCGGCGCCGTCGGCCCGATGCGCGGCTCGAAAAGCAAGGCCGGCCAGCGTCGCCCCTGAGGCACCGGGGCCGGACGGCGCGGCGTAAGATCGGCCGCTTGTTCGCAGCTTTCCCTGGAGATTGCCCATGAGTTCGTCCCCGCAAACCATCGTCCTGGGTGGCGGCTGCTTCTGGTGCACCGAGGCCGTGTTCGTCAAGGTGCGCGGCATCACCGACGTCGAGTCCGGCTACAGCAACGGCCAGACCCAGCGCCCCAGCTACGAGCAGGTGTGCACCGGCACCACCGGCCACAACGAGGTCGTCAAGCTCACCTACGACCCGGCGCAGATCAGCCTGGACCAGATCCTGCAGATCTTCTTCGTGGTCCACGACCCGACCACGCTCAACCGCCAGGGCAACGACAGCGGCACCCAGTACCGCAGCGGCATCTACTTCACGACGCCGGAGCAGCAACAGGTCGCGCAGTCGATGATCGCCCAGATGACGAAGGAGAACCTGTTCGGCAAGCCGATCGTCACCGAGGTGCTGCCGCTGGACAACTACTCGCCGGCCGAGGAGTACCACCAGGACTTCTTCGAGAAGAACCCGTACCAGGGCTATTGCGTCGCGGTGGCAGCGCCCAAGGTCGCGAAGTTCCGCAAGACCTTCACCGAGCTGGTGAAGGCCTGAGCGTCAAGCGCCCCGGAACAGGCTCAGGCCCCAGGGCGAGAGCTTGACCGGCAGGTGGTAGTGCTGGGTCTCGTCCGACAGGCCGAAGCGGAACACCTGCACGTCCATGAAGGCCGGCTCCGGCAGCGTGGTGCCGCGGTCGCGGTAGTACTGGGCCACGTGCAGGCGCAGCTCGTAGCGGCCCGGCGGAATGTGGTCCGGGTTCTCCAGGTCCTCGACCAGGCCGTTGTTGCCCACGTTTCCTTCCAGCACGATGCCGGGCTCGTCGGTGTCCAGGCTGACCACCTGCACGCGCATGCCGCGCGCCACGACGCCGTTGGCGATGTCGACGACGTGAACTGAGATCGGTTTCATTGACTTCCTTGTCTGTGTGATGTGCGGGTCAGGGCGCGAGCCGCTCGCGCAGCCACTGGCCGTCGCGCCACGCATAGCGCAGGCGATCGTGCAGCCGGCTCTTGCGGCCCTGCCAGAACTGCCATTCGTCGGCGACCAGCCGGTAGCCGCCCCAATGGGGCGGGCGCGGCGGTTGCAGCAGGAACTGGGCGCCGTACCTGGCCGCGTTGGCGACCAGCACCGAGCGCCCGGAGATCACCTGGCTCTGCGGGCTGGCCCAGGCGCCGATCCGCGAATCGAGCGGCCGGCTGGCGAAATAGGCGTCGCTCTCGGCGTCCGTCGTTTTTTCCACCCGGCCCTCGATCCGGACCACGCGCTCGAGCTCCACCCAGTGGAACTGCAGCGCCGCGTACGGGTTGCCGGCCAGCTCGCGGCCCTTGCGGCTGTCGTAGTTGGTGTAGAAGACGATGCCGCCCGCGTCGTAGCCCTTGAGCAGCACGATGCGGGTGCTGGGTCGCAGGTCGCTGGCCACCGTTGCCAGCGTCATTGCATTGGGTTCGGGCACCTCGGACTGGATGGCCTCCTGCAGCCACTGCTCGAACTGCCGCAGCGGGTGGGCGTGGGAAGCGTCTTCGCTGAGTTCGGCGCGCTCGTAGCTCTTGCGCAGTTGGGAGATGTCCGTCATTGTCCCGAGTATATGAACCCACCGATCGTCCTGGTGCTCGCCTCCGGCCGCGGCGAACGCTTCATCGCCTCCGGCGGCGCCGGCTCCAAGCTGCAGGCAGTCCTCGCCGGCAAGCCGGTGCTGGAACGCACGCTCGACGCCGTGCGCGCCAGCGGCCTGCCCTGGCACCTGGAGGACGCCGGCCATGCCGGCATGGGCGACTCGATCGCCGCCGGCGTGCGCGCCACGGCGGATGCGGGCGGCTGGCTGGTGCTGCCGGGCGACCTGCCGCTGGTGCGCCCCGAGAGCCTGCGGCGGGTGGCGGCGGCGGTGGCGGCCGGCTACGGCGTCGTGCTGCCCACCTGTGCCGGCCAGCAGGGCCATCCCGTGGGCTTCGGGCCGGACTGCCGCGACGGCTTGCTGGCGCTGGCCGGGCCGGACGGCGCGGCCCCGGTGGCCCGGGCGCAAAAGCAGGCCAACCGGGCCCTGCAGCTCGAACTGGGCGACCCCGGCATCGTCACCGACATCGACACGGTGGCCGACCTGGCCCGGGCCGAGCAGCTGCTTGCTAGACTTTCCTGAACCGCCGGCCGATGACGCCGCGCACCATCAACCCCGATTACCCTCACGCTGTTCCCCATGTCGGTCGACCGTTCGGACTCCCTGGCCTTGCCAAGGCTGATGGCCGCGGCGATCCATCTGCACCAGCAGGGCCAGATCGAGCCGGCGCAGGCGCTTTACCGGCAGGTCCTCGCGGTGCAACCGGACCATGCGGACGCCCTCCATCTGCTCGGCGTCGTCGCGGGCCAGACCGGGAATTTCGCTCACGCTGTCGACCTGATCCGGCGAGCGCTGGCGATCGACACCCGCAATGCCGCTGCCCACAACAACCTTGGCAATGCCCTGCGGGAACTGGGTCTGCATTCAGAGGCGCTGCAACATCACGACGCAGCGATCGCGCTGGCGGACGGCTTCGCGCAGGCCCACAACGGGCGGGCCATTGCCCTGCACCAGCTGATGAGGCCGGATGAGGCGCTGCAGAGCTTCGACGAGGCCATCCGGCTGGTGCCGGGATACGTGGAAGCTCATGTGAACCGGGGACTGGTCCTGTTGTCCCTGGACCGCCACCAGGATGCCCTCGACTGTTTCGACCACGCCATCCGGTTGGCCCCCCAGGGTGCGGACGCGCACCAGAACCGGGGAGTGGCACTGGTGCGCATGAAGCGGCTGCCCGAGGCGCTGGAGAGCTTCAACCGGGCCATCGCCATCCATCCGCGGTCGGTGGAGAGTTACCTCGGACGCGCGAATGCCCTCAGGAAGTTGAACCGGACAGCGCAGGCCGTCCTGGATTACGACCGCGTAATTGCGCTGCGGCCCGACCATGCGCAAGCACATCTCACCCGGGGGAGCGCGTTCCAGGAGCTCGGAAACGTGGCCGAGGCGCTGCGCTGCTATGAGCTTGCGATTTCGCTCGGGCCCGATGACGCGGAGCCGCACTACAACATGGGAACGCTCCTGCAGGCGACCGGCAGGCCGCGCGACGCAGTGCTCTGCTACGCGCGGGCCATCGCCATCCGGCCCGACCATGCTGCCGCCCACTGGAACATGAGCCTGTGCCAGCTGGTGCTGGGAGATTACGGTGCGGGGTGGCCCGAATACGAATGGCGGTCCAGGGTCGAGGGCACCAGTGCGCACAGGAATCGGCGCGATTTCCCGCAACCCCTGTGGGACGGGAGCCAAACCGTCCAGGGCAAGAGGATCCTGCTGTACGGGGAACAGGGATACGGCGACACGGTCCAGTTCTGTCGCTTCGCAACGCTGCTGGCCCGCCGTGGGGCCAGGGTCCTGGTGGAAGTCGCCCCGGCCTTGCAGGAACTCATCGCGACGGTCGAGGGCGTCAGCGAAGTGATTGTCAGGGGCAGCGCCTTGCCGGCTTTCGACATGCATTGCCCCCTCATGAGTCTGCCCGCTGCATTTCGCACGACCTTGGCGTCGCTGCCCGCGCCCCGGTCCTACCTTGGCGTTGGCGAGCAGCGGTTGACGCACTGGCGGGCGCGGATCGGCGCGCGGTCGAAGCCTCGCGTCGGAATTGCCTGGAGCGGCAATCCGGCCCACGTCAATGACCCGAACCGAAGCATTCCCCTGGAGCAGATGGCAACATTGCTGTCGCCGGCGCTGGATTTCTTCAGCCTGCAGAAGGATGTCCGCGAGGCGGATCTGAAGGCCTTGCGTGCGCTCCATGAGATCCAAGATTTCAGCGCCGGCCTCGAGAGCTTTTCAGACACCGCGGCGTTGATCCAGCAGATGGATCTGGTCATCAGCGTCGATACGAGCGTCGCCCACCTGGCCGGGGCGCTGGGCAAGCGCGTCTGGATCCTGCTGCCGTCGGTGCCGGACTGGCGCTGGATGCTGGACCGGGAGGACTCTCCCTGGTATCCCAGTGCCAGACTGTTCCGGCAGGGTCGGCCCGGTGACTGGGCGGGTGTCCTGCGAAACGTGCAGGACGCGCTCAAGAGCTTGGCGTGGTGAGCGGCCGGCCTCAGCGCCGGCGCGCGATCACGCCGCAGGCCAGCCGCGGCCCGGCATTGCCGGTGGGCTGGGTGGTGAAGTCGTCGGCGTCGCGGTGCACGATCAGTGCCTTGCCCGCGACGTCGCTGTCGCCGCCGTCCACCGAGATGCTGGCCGATTCGAAGCTGAAGCGCGCGACCCCGGCGGCGTCCGCCTGCAGGCTGGGCAGGTCGCCGGTGTGGTGCATGCCGGCCGCATGGCGGCCGTGCGGCTGGCCGGTCGGGTTGAAGTGGCCGCCGGCGCTCATGCCGTCGCCGCTGCTGCAGTCGCCCTTTTCGTGCACATGGAAGCCGTGCTGGGCGTTGGGCTTGAGGCCGCGCACTTCACCCTGCACCAGGACCCTGGGGCCGATCTTGGTGAAGTTCACGCTGCCGCTGGTGCTGCTGCCGGTGGTCGGCGCCAGCACCCCGATCGCGCGCGGGCCGGCGCCGGTGGGGCCGCTGGCGCAGCCGGCGGCCACGGCGGCGACGCCGGCCAGCGCCATCAGGGAAAGTCGTCGAAGGGTCATGGGAGGTCTCCAGTGGGGGGTGGTCCGTCCGGCGGCCGCGCCGAGCGCAGCAGCCGCTCCAGCGCGCGGTCGCGGATGTTGTGGCGGCGCAGTTCGTCCAGCGTGGCCTGCACGTAGTCCAGGGTGGTGCCGTAGATCCCCGTCGATTGTTCGAAGATGCGCCGGTACTCGGCTTCAGCCAGCACGCCGGTGTGGCTCGGGCTCTTGCGCGACAGGGTGAAGGCCAGCGCCCGCACCGGGCCGTGGGTGGTGTGGCAGACCAGGAACTTCGGGTCGTAGACCGCGGTGACCATCTCGCGCTTCCACAGCCGCGCCAGCGTCGCCTGGCCTTCGTGTTTCGGGATCCGGAACACCATGCCCTGGCAGCTGCCGCCGGACAGCATGCCGAACACCAGGCCCGGGCATTCCGGCGTGCCGCGGTTGATCCGGCTCCACATCTTCAGCGCCCGGTGCCAGCCATGGACCCGCGCCGGCCGCCGCTCCGCGAACTCGAACTCCGGCCGCCAGATCAGCGACGCGTAGCCGAACACCCACAGGTCGCTGTGGCCGCCCCAGTCGCGCAGGGTTTTCTCCAGCAGGGGCTGGGGGTCGCGCACGGGCTTGGGGCTGTCCCATGATGCCCCCACGCCCGTCAGGGGCGGGCTGCCCCCCGCGGGGGCGTTCGCTTGCTTGAAGCGGTTCTGCGCTGCGCTCATGCCATGACTTTACCGGTAGGATCGGTTTCAGACTCTGGAACCCATTCGCATGAAACTCGATCCCGCGGTGGCCGCCGTCACCGACCGCATCCGCCAGCGCAGCGCCCCCGCGCGCAGTGCCTACCTCAGCCTGGTGGAGCAGGCGGCGGGGCGGGACCGCGGCGCCGACCGGCTCGGCTGCGCCAACGTCGCCCACGCCTTCGCCGGGCTGCCCGCCAACGACAAGTTCAAGGTGGTGGTCGAGCGCGCGCCCAACATCGCCATCGTCAACGCCTACAACGACATGCTGTCGGCCCATACGCCGCTGGGCGCCTATCCGGATTTCATCAAGGACGAGGCGCGTCGCCACGGCGCCACGGCGCAGGTGGCCGGCGGCGTGCCGGCGATGTGCGACGGCGTCACCCAGGGCACGCCGGGGATGGAGCTGAGCCTGTTCAGCCGCGATGCCATTGCGATGGCGACGGCGGTGTCGCTGAGCCACGACGTGTTCGACGCGGCGCTGATGCTCGGTGTCTGCGACAAGATCGTGCCCGGCCTGCTGATCGGCGCCCTGCATTTCGGCCACCTGCCCACGGTGTTCGTCCCGGCCGGGCCGATGCCCAGCGGGCTGTCCAACAACGACAAGTCGAAGGTGCGCGAGCTGGCCGCGCAAGGCAAGGTGGGGCGCGCCGAACTGCTGAAAGCGGAGCAGGAGGCGTACCACGCGCCCGGCACCTGCACCTTCTACGGCACGGCCAACAGCAACCAGATGCTGCTGGAAGCCATGGGCCTGCACGTGCCCGGCACCGCGTTCGTCAATCCCGGCAACGAGCTGCGCGAGCAGCTCACGCGGGAAGCGGCGCGCACCGTGCTGGAGATCGTGAAGGCGAAGCGGTTCACACCCATCGGTCGCCTCGTGGACGAACGCGCCATCGTCAACGCGATGTGCGCGCTGCTGGCCACCGGCGGCTCGACCAACCACCTGATCCACTGGGTGGCGGTGGCGCGGTCGGCCGGCATCACCATCGACTGGGACGACTTCGCCCAGCTGTCGGCGGCCGTGCCCCTGTTGGCCCGGGTCTATCCGAACGGCAGCGCCGACGTCAACCAGTTCCAGGCCGCAGGCGGCCCGGGCTTCGTGATCCGCGAACTGCTCGACGCCGGCCTGATGCACGAGGACGTGCTCACGGTGCGCGCAGGCGGCATCCGCGAATTCACGCGCGAGCCGGTGCTGCTGCCCGACCTGCCGGGCAAGGACGAGGGCGGCGAACTGCAATGGACCGACATCGGCCCGTCCCGCGAACCGGCGATCGTGCGGCCGGCGTCCGACCCGTTCAGCGCCACCGGCGGCCTGAAGCTCCTCACCGGCAACCTGGGCCGCAGCGTGATCAAGATCTCCGCGGTCCCGGCCGACCGCCATGTGATCGAGGCGCCGGCGCGGGTGTTCGACAGCCAGGACGAACTGCTCCGGGCCTTCTCCGCCGGCGAGCTGGAACGCGCCTGCGCCGCCACGCCCGCCAACGGCATGGTGTGCGTGGTGCGCTGGCAGGGCCCGCAGGCCAACGGCATGCCGGAGCTGCACAAGCTGACGCCGCCGCTGGCGGTGCTGCAGGGCCAGGGCTATCGGGTGGCGCTGGTCACCGACGGCCGCATGAGCGGCGCGTCGGGCAAGGTGCCGGCCGCGATCCACGTCTCGCCCGAAGCCGCCGCCGGCGGTCCGCTGGCGAAGCTGCGCGATGGCGACGTCGTGCGCCTCGATGCCGAGGCCGGCACATTGCAGGCACTGGTGCCGCAGGCCGAATGGGCCGCCCGGCCAACGGCGCCGATGCCCGAAGCGCTGCGCGCCGCCAACGCCCAGGGCATGGGCCGCGAGCTGTTCGGCGTGTTCCGCCGCAATGCGCTGGTCGCCGAAGAAGGAGCCTGCTCATGGCTGTGACCCCCACCGTTCGGGCTGAGCCCTTCGACGGAGCTCAGGACAGGCCTGTCGAAGCCTTGACCGCCTTGCAGGTGATGGGCGATGCGCCGGTGATCCCGGTGATCGTGCTCACCGACATCGCGCATGCGGTGCCGCTGGCGCGCGCGCTGGTGGCCGGCGGCATCCGGATGCTGGAGGTGACGCTGCGCACGCCGGTGGCGCTGGCCTGCATCGAGCGCATCGCGAAGGAAGTTCCGCAGGCGGTGGTCGGCGCCGGCACGGTGCGCAGCGGCTCCGATGCCCAGGCCGCCGCGATGGCCGGCGCCCGCTTCGCGGTCAGCCCGGGCTACAGCCACGCCATCGGCAAGGCCTGCCACGACCTGGGCCTGCCCTTGCTGCCCGGCGTGGCCACCGGCAGCGAAATCCTGGCGGCGCAGGAGGACGGCTACAGCGAGCTGAAGTTCTTCCCGGCGCTGCAGGCCGGCGGCACGGCCATGCTCAAGGCCTGGCAGGGGCCGTTCGGCGACGTCCGGTTCTGCCCTACCGGCGGCATCAGCACTGCCAACGCCGCAGAGTTCCTGGCGCTGGCCAACGTGGTGTGCGTGGGCGGTTCCTGGCTGACGCCGGCCGACGCGGTCGCGCAGGGCGACTGGGGGCGCATCACGGAGCTGGCGCAGCAAGCCGCGCGCCTGCCTCAGCCGGCTTCGCCCTTGCGCTCGATCAGCTCGATCTTGTAGCCGTCCGGGTCGGTGACGAAGGCGATCACCGTGTTGCCGCCCTTGACCGGGCCCGGCTCGCGCGTGATGTTGCCGCCGCCGGCGCGGATCCGGTCGCACGCCGCATAGACGTCCGGGACGCCCAGCGCGATGTGGCCGTAGGCCGTGCCCAGCTCGTAGCTGTCGACGCCGTGGTTGTAGGTCAGCTCGATCTCGGCATGGTCCGGGTTGGTGCCGTAGCCGACGAACGCCAGCGAGTATTTCTGCTCGGGCCGCTCGGTGGTGCGCAGCAGTTTCATGCCGAGCACCTTGGTGTAGAAATCGATCGAGCGTTGCAGCTCGCCGACGCGAAGCATGGTGTGGAGGAGTCGCATGGCGCCATTATCTGCAGTATCGGCATGCGCCTACGCGGCTTGCTGCAGAACTAGCCCATCATTCCGCAGCCCGCCAGACCCGGCAATACTTCACTCATGCCCCGCCTGATCCCTTCCTGCCTGTTGCCGTCGCTGGCCGTCCTGGCCCTGCTGCTGCCGCCGGCGTCGCTGGCGCAGCCGGCGCCACCCGGGCCGTCGTTCGACCTCGAGATCCGTTCCCCGGCGCCGGCCAGGGAGCTGCTGGAGCGGCACCTGGAACTGGGCCGCTACCGCGAGGTGCCCGACCTGGACGACGCCGAACTGGCCCGGCTGGTCACGCTGGCCGAACGCGACGCCCGCGAGCTGCTGGGCACGCTGGGCTACTTCAGCCCGACGATCGGCATCACGCGCGAGCCCGGCGCCCGGCCGAAACTGGTGGTGGCCGTGGAACTGGGCGAGAAGACGGTGGTGCGCGAGGTCGACATCGGTTTCGACGGCGCGATCGCCGCCGCTTCGGACCCGGACACGGTGGCACAACGCGAAGGCATCCGCGGCGGCTGGGGCCTGCCGGTCGGCCAGGGCTTCACCCAGGGCGCCTGGGACGATGCCAAGTCCCAGGCCCTGCGCCGGCTCGGGGCCAAGCGCTTCCTGGCCGGCCGGATCAGCGACAGCAGCGCCGACATCGACGCCGCCGGCAACCGCGCGGCCCTCGGCCTGCGGCTCGATTCCGGCCCGGTGTACCGGCTCGGCGAGCTGCAGGTGACCGGCGTCGAGCGCTACGACCCGCGGCTGGTGCCGCGGCTGGCGCGGCTGCCGGCCGGCAGCGAATACGACCGCGACCAGGCGGTCCAGGCCCAGCTGCGGCTGACCGGCAGCGGCTACTACGACTCGGCCTTCATCTACGTCGACCCGGAAGGCGACCCGGCCGCCGCGCCGGTGCAGGTGACGGTGCGCGAAGCGAAGCTGCAGAAGCTGGTGCTGGGTGTCGGCGTGACGTCCGACAGCGGCGCCCGCCTGTCGGTGGAACACACCCACAACCGGCTGCCGGCGATCGGCTGGCGGGCCCACACGTCGTTCCAGGTCGACCGCAAGGCGCCGTTCCTGCAGTCCGAATGGACCACCATCCCCGACGATGAAGGCTGGCGCTGGAGCGTGCTGGGCCGCGTGGAGCGCCTCGAGGACGGCGATCTGCTGACCCAGGGCCGGCGGCTGCGGGTCGGCCGCTTCCGTTCCGAGGACCGGATCGACCGCAACTACTACGTGCAGTACGACCGGGCCCGGGTGCGCAGCCAGTCGGGCCTGCCGCTCAGCGCCGCCGAGTCCGGCGTCGGCTCGGCGCTGAGCGCCAACTATGTGTGGACCGGGCGTTACTTCGACACCCTGCCGACGCCGTCCAGCGGCTACGGCCTCGGCGTGGAGCTGGGCGGCGGCGTCACCCTGGATGGCAGCCGCGCCCTGTTCCAGCGCACCCAGCTGCGCTGGATCGGCCTGCGGCCGCTGGCGCGCGGCCGGCTGCAGCTGCGGGCCGAGGCCGGCGCCGTGCTGGCCAAGGCGTCGGCGCAACTGCCGGCCACCCAGCTGTTTCGCACCGGCGGCGACACCACGGTGCGCGGCTACGGCTTTCGCGAGATCGGGGTCGCGTTGCCCAACGGCGAGGTTGGTCCCGGCCGCTACCTGGCCGTGGGCAGCGTGGAGCTGCAGCGGCCGATCCGGCGCGGCGGCGTCGACAGCGATTTCGACAGCCTGCTGTTCGTCGATGCCGGCGCCGTGGCCAACAAGGTCAGCGAACTGCGCGCCGTGGTCGGCATCGGCACCGGCGTGCGCTGGCGCAGCCCGATCGGCCCGGTCGTCGCGGCCCTGGCCTACGGCGTGAAGCCGCGCAAGCTGCGCCTGCACTTTTCCGTGGGGTTCCAGTTTTGAGCCGCATCCTGGCCGGGACCGCCAGGATCGTCGCGATCCTGTTGCTGGTGCTGCTGGTGGCGCTGTCGCTGCTGTCGGCGGGCATCTGGTGGTGGTCGGGCACCGACGGCTCGCTGGCCTGGGCGCTGCAGCGGGTCGCGATCTGGCAGCCGGTCGCGGCCGAAGGCGTCACCGGCTCGCTGCGCTCGGGGCTGCGAATCCGGCGGCTGGTGTGGGAGCAGGGCGCCCTGCGCGTGGAGGCCGGCGACGTGCGGATCGAATGGAGTCCGCTGTCGCTGCTGGCGCGCGAACTGCACCTGCGCCAGTTCACCGCCGCCAGTGTCCAGGTGACGGACCGGCGCCCGCCGCAACCCGGGCCGCGGACGCCGCCGCAGTCGATCGACCCGGGGCTGCAGCTGACGCTGGACCAGGTCGCGATCGGCCGCCTGCGGTATGACGGTGCGACGGTGCTGGAGGCCGGCGACCTGGCCGGCGACTACATCTTCAACGGCCGCCAGCATCTGCTGCGCATCCAGGCCCTGACGGTCGGCTCGGGCCGCTACCAGGGCCGCGCCACGGTCGGCGCCACGGGCCCGATGGCGGTCGACGCCAGCGTGCAGGGCACGGTGACCACGTCGGTGCCGGGCAGCACGGCCACCGTGCCGCTGGCGTTCACGGGCGCGATCAAGGGGCCGCTGGCGCGGCTGCAGGCGCAGGCGCAGGTGGCGGTCGCCGGCGGGCCGCAGCCGGCCTCGCCCCCGGGCGCGACGGTCACCGCGGTGCTCACGCCCTGGGCCGCCCAGCCGTTGCCGCAGGCGCAGGCCCGGCTGCAGGCGCTGGACCTGCACGCCTTCTGGGCCCAGTCGCCGCAGACCCAGCTGTCCGGCGTCGTCAGCGTGCAGCCCGCCGGCACCGCCACCTGGGCGCTGGAAGCTCAACTCAGCAACGCGCAAGCCGGCCCCTGGGACGCCGGCCGCCTGCCGCTTGGGCAGGTGAAGGCCGCGGGCCAGTGGCGGGACGGCACGGCGCTGGTGCGCAGCCTGCAGGCCGAACTGGGCGGCGGCAGCCTGCAGGCCGAGGGGCGCTGGTCCGGCGCCACCGGCTGGACCGTCGACGGCAGCCTGCGCAACGTCGATCCGGCGGCCTTGCACAGCAAGCTGGCGGCAACCGCGGTCGGCGGCACGGTGCAGGCGCGCCAGGACGGCAAGGCAATCGCTTTCGAGCTGGCGCTGCAATCCGACGGCAAGGTCCGCGCCGCCCCCAGGCCCAAAACAGGCGGGGTGGCGCCGGACCTGCGCGAACTGACGGCCACGGGCAGCTGGGACGACGGCGTGCTGACGCTGCCGGCGCTGCTGCTGCGCACCAGCGACGCTTCGCTGCGCGGGTCGGTCAAGGCCCGGCCCGCCACGCGCTCGGGCGGCGGCAGCCTGCAGTTGCAGGCGCCGGGACTGCAGGCCAAGGCGGACGGCGAGATCGCCGAAGCGCGCGGCGGCGGCACGTTGAGCCTGCGCGCCAGCGACCTGGCCCAGGCCCAGCGCTGGCTGCAGGCGTGGCCGTTCGTGCCGGCGGCCGTCAGCGCGTGGCGTGCCGGCGGCCAGGCCACGCTGGACGGCAGCTGGCAGGGCGGCTGGAAGGACCCCGCGGTGCAGGCCAGCCTGGCGGCGCCGCTGCTGACCCTGCAGCCTGCTGCGGCGGCAGGCAGCGTCGCCGCGCAGCCCTGGACGGTGCGCAATGCGCGCGCCAGCGTCAACGGCCGGCTGAGCGACGCGGCGCTGGAACTGCAGGCCGGCGCCGAGCAGGGCCAGCGCCGCGTCTCGCTGGAGCTGGCCGGCCGCGGCGGCCTGGCCGGCGCGGCCTGGCGGGCGCGGATCGCGAAGCTGCAACTGGCGGCGCAGGACCCGGCGCTCGGCGCGGGGCAGTGGCGGATCGCGCTGCGCGAGGGCGTCGATGCGCGCTGGGTGGCCGGCCGGCTGGAGGTCGATGCCGGCCAGGCCGTGCTCACGGCGCCGACCCCCGCGGGCGCCACGGCATCCCAGGCCCAGCTGGCCTGGGATCCGGTGCGCTGGGGCGGCGGCGAACTGCAGACGGCCGGCCGCCTCACCGGCCTGCCGATGGCGTGGATCGAACTGGCCGGCGGTCCGCAACTGGCCGGGTCGGCATTGACCGGCAACCTGGTGTTCGATGCGCAATGGGATGCGCGGCTGGGCGCCGGGTTGCGCGTCGATGCCAGCCTGGTGCGCAGCGGCGGCGACATCACCGTGCAGGTGGAAAACGCCGAAGGCGCCGCCACCCGGGTGGCGGCCGGCGTGCGCACGGCGAAGCTGACGCTGCAGGGCCGCGACGGCGCGATGACCGTCGGCCTGGAATGGGACAGCGAGCGCGCCGGCAGCGCCCGCGGCACGGTGCAGACCGCGCTGGTGCTCGGCGGCCCGGCCGGCTGGAGCTGGCCCGCCGACGCCCAGGTCAGCGGCAAGCTGCAGGCGCAGCTGCCGCGGCTGGCGGTGTGGTCGCTGCTGGCGCCGCCGGGCTGGCGGCTGCGCGGCTCGCTGGCGGCCGACGCCACGGTCAGCGGCGCGCGCTCCGACCCGCAATTTTCCGGCACCATCCGCGCCGACGAACTGGCCTTGCGCTCGGTGGTCGACGGCGTCGAACTGCACAACGGCTTGCTGCGCGCGCGGCTCGAGGGCCAGCGGTTCGTGGTGGAGGAATTCGTGCTGCGCGGCGCCGGGCCGGGCGGCGCCGGCGGCAGCCTGGTGGCCAGCGGCGAGGGGCGCTGGGAGGGCGGCGTGCCGCAACTGCAGGCCAAGGCCGAACTGACGAAGCTGCGCGCCAGCATCCGCAGCGACCGCGAGCTCACCGTCTCGGGCCAGCTGACGGCGACGCTCACGCCCAAGGGCGGCACCATTCGCGGCAAGCTGGCGGTGGACCAGGCGCGCATCGTCATCCCCGACGAGACCGCGCCCAGGCTAGGCCAGGACGTGTTCGTGCGCAACGCGCCGGGCGTGGCGGCCACCGCCGACCAGCGGGCGCAGAAGAAGCCCGAGGCCGGGCCGCCCAAGCGGCCGCTCGACGTGGCGGTGCAGGTCGACCTGGGGCGCGACTTCCGCCTGAGCGGACGCGGCATCGACACCCGGCTGGCGGGCACGCTGGCGCTCAGCGGCACCTCGCTGACCACGCCGCGGCTGGAAGGAACCGTGAGCGCGGTCGACGGCGAGTACCGCGCCTACGGCCAGCGGCTGGACATCGAGCGCGGCGTGCTGCGCTTCACCGGCGCCATCGACAACCCGGCGCTCGACATCCTGGCGGTGCGGCCGCGGCTGGAACAGCGGGTCGGCGTGCTGGTGACGGGCCAGGCGCGGGCGCCGTTCGTGCGCCTGTATTCGGCGCCGCAGCTGACCGATGCCGAGACCCTGTCGTGGCTGGTGGTGGGCCGGCCGACGGCCAGCGGCGGGGCCGAGGCGGCGTTGCTGCAGCAGGCCGCGCTGGCCTTGTTGAACAGCCGGCGCGGCGGCGCCAACTCCGGCGGGATCGCGGGGCGCTTCGGCTTGGACGAACTGTCGGTGCGCAACGACAGCGCCGAGGGCGCCGTGGTCACGCTGGGCAAGCGCTTCGCCCGCGACTTCTATGCGTCCTACGAGAGCAGCCTGGGCGGCGCGCTGGGCACGCTCAACATCTTCTACGACGTCTCGCGCCGGCTCACGGTACGGGCGCGCGCCGGCGAGCGTACGGCGGTCGACCTGATCTACACCTTTTCCTACAACTGAGCCCACCCCATGGAAACAAGCCCGGACGAATCTGGAACGCAGCGCCCCTCGCGCCTGAATGCGGCAGTCGCGATTTCCGTGGCGCTCCTGAGCACCGTCATGGGGGTGAGCAAGGTCAAGGACGACAACATCGTGCAGGCCATGCAGCAGGCGCAAGCCGACAAGCTCGATCACTGGGCGTTCTACCAGGCTCGCAACGTGCGCGAGGAGGTGGCCCGGGCCGCGCTCGTGCAGCTGCGCTTGCAGGCGCCCGCCAGCGGCGACAGCCGCAGTGCGGACTGGAGCGCCGCCATCGCGAGCTACGAGAAACTCGCGGCCGAACAGGCGAGGAAGAAGGACGAACTGCGGCAGCAGGCGGAGCAGGACCAGAAGACCTACGACGCGCTGAACTACCGTGACGATCAGTTCGATCTCGCCGACGCCGCCATCGCGATCGCGATCGCGTTGCTGGCCATCGCTTCCCTGACGCAGTTCTGGTGGCTGTTCGCACTGGCGCTGCTGCCTTCGCTGTTCGGCACCGTCATGGCCATTGCCGGACTGGCCGGCTGGCAACTGCATCCGCAGTTCCTGGCGCGCCTCCTGAGCTAGCCTGCATCAGAAGATGGACAGCCCCGTCTTCGCCGTGAACAGCTCGAGCGCCTTCATCCCGAGCAGCGAGTTGCCGCTGGGTTCGAGCGCTGGGGACCAGACGCACAGCGTCAGGCGGTCCGGCACCACGGCGAGGATGCCGCCGCCGACGCCGCTCTTGCACGGCAGCCCAATGCGGAACGCGAATTCGCCGGCGGCGTCGTAGGTGCCGCAGGTCAGCATCAGCGCGTTCACGCGCCGCGCCTGCCGGTCGGTCAGGATCTGCCTGCCGGTGTAAGGATGCACGCCGTCGCGGCACAGGAAGCCGGCGGCGCGCGCCAGCTGCAGGCAGCTCATGCGCGCCGCGCAATGGTGAAAGTAGGCGTCGAGCACCGCGGCGACATCGTTGTCGATGCGGCCGAAGCTTTTCATGAAGTTGGCCAGCGCGATGTTGCGAAAGCCCGTGGCACCTTCGGACGCCGCGACTTCCTCGTCGAAGTCCACCGGCTCGCCGCACAGGCTGGACAGAAGCGCCAGCATCTCGGCCTTCGCATCGAAGCGGCTGACCAGGCGATCGGTCACGGCGATGGCTCCGGCGTTGATGAACGGATTGCGCGGCATGCCGTGTTCCGATTCGAGCTGCACCAGCGAGTTGAACGCGTTGCCCGAGGGCTCCCGGCCGATGCGGTCCCACAGGGCCTCGCCCAGTTCGCGCATGCCCAGCGTCAGCGTGAACAGCTTGGAGATGCTCTGGATGGAAAAGGGCGTCGTGCTGGCGCCGGCATGGGCCTCCTGGCCGTCGAAGGTCCGCAGGGCGATGCCGAACTGCGCGGCCGGCACCCGCGCCAGCGCCGGAATGTAGTTGGCGACCTGGCCCTCCCGGCCCAGTTCCGGGCCCAGGGTGGCGACGATCTCTTCGAGCAGCGGCTGGAATTGCATGGCGGCATTGTGACCGCCGGCGCCGGCGTTTCAGCGCAGCTCGAACACCAGGCAGGTCGTCGTCGCGTGCGCGTACAGCGTGCCATCCGGTCCGTACAGGCGCGCTTCGGCAGTCGCGAGCTGGCGGCCGCAATGGATCACCTTGCCTTCGGCCCGCACCCGCGGCGCCTTGCTGCCGATGGCGCGGACCAGGTTGACGCCCAGTTCGGCGGTGGTGTAGCCGCGCCCCGCCGGCATCATGGTGTGCACCGCGCAGCCCAGCGCCGAATCGAGCAGCGTGGCATACCAGCCGCCGTGGATGCCGCCCATCGGATTGAGGTGGTCCGGCCCGGGCGTGCCCTGGAACAACGCGCGGCCTTCGTCCACCTCCAGCAGCACGAAGTCCAGCGTCTTCGCGATCGGCGGGTAGGGCAATTCGCCGCGCAGCATGGCCCGCATCATCTCCAGGCCGCTGCGGCCGGCCAGTTCCGCCGGCTTCACCACGCCCGGGCCGGCGCCGGCGTCGAGCCGGGCCTGGGTTTCACGCTCCTGGGCCAGCCAGGCTTCCAGTGGATTGTCCTGCGTCACGTCGTCGCTCCTGGTTTAACTTGCATATGCAACAGTTGCAGCTACAATAATCGCCATGGACCCGACTGTCAAGCCGCAAGGCTGCACCAACATGAAGCTGCGCCAGCTGATGCGCAGGGTGGCGCAACGCTATGACGCCGAGGTCGGCAAGACCGGCCTGAAGGGCACGCAGTATTCGCTGCTGTCGCACGTGCTCAAGCTCGGGCCCGTGCGTCCCGGCGACCTGGCCCGCGCGATGACCATCGACGCCTCCACCCTGACGCGCAACCTCAAGCCGCTGATCGACGGCGGCTGGGTCACGCTGGAGCCGGGCGCCGACGGCCGCAGCCGGCTGGTCAACATCACGCCCGCCGGCCGCGAGAAGCGCCACGAGGCGCAGCGCCGCTGGCGGGTGGCGCAGGAAGGCATCAACCAGACGCTCGGGGTGGAGCGGGTGCTGGCGCTGCATGCCCTGATCGACGAAAGTATGGAGCTGCTGTCTCCCTTGTCCGATGGAGAAGACGATGAGTGATGCGACGAACCGGCGCACGGCGCTGTGGCTGGTGCTGCTGGCCGCGGCCGGCACCTTCGCCCTGACCATGGGCACGCGCCAGACCATGGGGCTGTTCCTGTCGCCGCTCAACACGTCGACCGGCCTGGGCCTGGGCAGCATCAGCCTGGCCTTTGCCTTCGGCCAGCTCTGGTGGGGCCTGACGCAGCCGTTCGCCGGCGCCATGGCCGACAAGATCGGCGCCGGCCGCGTGCTGTTCGCGGGCGCGCTGCTGGTGGCGCTGGGCACCTTCATCACGCCGCTGATGACGACCACCTGGGGCCTGATCCTGGCGATCGGCGTGCTCTCGGCCGGCGGCGCCGGCATGGCGGGACCGGCGGTGCTGATGGCGGCGACCACTCGGCTGATCCCGCCCGAGCGGCGCGGCCTGGCCACCGGCATCGTCAACGCGGGCGGCTCGTTCGGCCAGTTCGTGATGGCGCCGATCGCCGCGGCGCTGATGATCGGCCTGGGCTGGGCCACCGCGATGCAGGTGATGGGCCTGCTGGTGCTGCTGTGCCTGCCGGCGGCGTTCCTGCTCAAGGGCAATTCGCTGCAATCGGCCCCGGCCGGCCAGAAGGTGGTCGGCACCCGCGAGGCGATCCGCGAGGCGTTGCGCAATCCGAGCTACCTGATGCTGGGCGCGGGCTTCTTCGTCTGCGGCTTCCATGTGGCTTTCCTGGCCACGCACCTGCCGGGCGTGATCGCTTCGTGCGGCCTGCCGACCGAGTGGGCCGGCTGGTCGCTGGCGATGATCGGCCTGTTCAACATCGTCGGCAGCGTGGCCATGGGCTGGGCGGTCGGCCGCTGGCGGATGAAGTCGCTGCTGTCGCTGGTCTACGCCAGCCGCGCGGTCGCCGTCCTGGTGTTCCTGGCCGCGCCCAAGACCGGCCCGGTGCTGCTGGTGTTCGCTGCGGTCATGGGCCTGACCTTCCTGTCGACCGTGCCGCCGACGGCGGGCCTGGTCGCCAAGTTCTTCGGCCCGGCCAACATGGCGACGCTGTTCGGCATCGTCATGCTGACGCACCAGATCGGCGGCTTCCTGGGGGCCTGGCTGGGCGGCAAGGTGTTCGAAGCCACCGGCAACTACGACTGGGTCTGGTACATCGACGTGGTGCTGGCCGTCGGCGCGGCCCTGATCCACCTGCCGATCCGCGAGGCGGCGCCGGTCCGTCGGGCGGTCGCAGCGTGAGCATCGCGCCGCGGACCCGGCTGCTGCTGGAGGGGCCGATCGCGCCCACCCTGCTGCGGATGGCGCTGCCCAACGTGCTGGTGATGGTGGCGCAGGCCGGCGCCGGATTGATCGAGACCTGGTTCGTCGGCAAGCTCGGCACCGATGCCCTGGCCGGCGTCGCGCTGGTGTTCCCGGTGCTGATGATGATGCAGATGATGTCGGCCGGCGCCATGGGCGGCGGCATCGCGTCGTCGGTCGCGCGGGCGCTGGGCGGGCGCCGCCAGGCCGATGCCGACGCCTTGGGTGTGCATGCGATCGTGCTGGCGCTGGCCTTCAGCGTGCTGTTCTGGGCCGGCCTGCTGGCGTTCGGCGCGCCGCTGTACCGGCAGATGGGCGGCTTCGGCGCTTCGCTGGCCGCGGCGCTGACCTATTCCAACTGCATCTTCGCCGGCGCGGTGCTGGTCTGGCTGTTCAACTCGCTGGCGGCGCTGGTGCGCGGCACCGGCAACATGGCGCTGCCGGCCTGGGTCACCTGCGCCGGCCTGCTGCTGCTGGTGCCGCTGTCGCCGCTGCTGATCTTCGGCTGGGGTCCGGTGCCGGCCTTCGGCATCGCCGGCGGCGCCATTGCGCTGCTCGCGTACTACGCGGCCGGCACCATCGCGCTGGCCATGTATCTGCTGTCGCGCCACAGCCAGTTGCGGCCGTCGCTGGGCGGTGCCGGCCTGCGCTGGCCGCTGTTCCGCGACATCCTGCGTGTCGGCCTGGTGGCGACGGTGTCGGCGCTGGCGACCAACCTCACCATCGGCATCGCCACCGCGCTGGTCGGCCAGCTCGGGCCGGCGGCCATCGCCGGCTACGGCACGGCGTCCCGGCTCGAATACCTGCTGGTGCCGCTGGTGTTCGGCCTGGGCGCGCCGCTGGTGGCCATGGTCGGCACCTGCATCGGCGCCGGCCAGCGCCCGCGGGCCCTGCATGCCACCTGGGTCGGCGCCGTCATCGCCGGCCTGCTGTGCGAGGCGGTGGGGCTGGCGGCGGCGCTCTTTCCCCATCAGTGGCTGTCGCTGTTCGGCAGCGATCCGGCCATGCTGGCCTCCGGCACCCTGTATCTGCAGATCGTCGGCCCGGCCTACGGTTTCTTCGGCTTCGGCCTGGCCCTGTACTTCGCGTCGCAGGGCGCCGGCCGGCTGGCCTGGCCCTTGCTGGGCAATGTCGCGCGGCTGGCTGTCGCCGGCGGTGGCGGCTGGCTGGCGCTGCGCTGGGGCGGCGGCATCGTGTGGGTGTTCTGGGCCCAGGCCGCGGGACTGGTGTTGTACGGCCTGATCAATGCGTACGCCGTGGCGGGCGGTGCCTGGTTCGGGCCGCTCGGGCGGCCGCGGCGGCCGGGCTGGTGGGCCTCCGCGGCGGGGTAAGTCGCGGGGCCGGGCTGGGCCATTCGAAATTGCCAGAGAATAGGCGGTTGCCAGATCTTTGCTCCAGAGGAAATCCCATGACCTACCCCAACACCCAACTGTTCATCGCCGGCCAATGGCTGGACGCTGCCGACGGCCGCACGCTGGCCGTGCACAACCCGGCCACCGGCAAGGAAATCGGGCGTGTCGCCCACGCCGGCAAGGCCGACCTGGACAAGGCCCTGGAAGCCGCGCAAAAGGGCTTCGAGACCTGGCGCGACATGACGGCCGCCGACCGCAGCAAGATCATGCGCAAGGCCGCCGGCCTGATGCGCGAGCGCGCCGCCGCCATCGGCGCCGTGCTGACGCAGGAGCAAGGCAAGCCCGCCGCCGAGGCCAAGGGTGAGGCGATGGCCGCCGCCGACATCATCGAATGGTTCGCCGAAGAGGGCTTCCGCGTCTACGGCCGCATCGTGCCGTCCCGCGGCAACCTGGCGGTGCGGCAGATGGTGCTGAAGGATCCGGTCGGTCCGGTCGCCGCCTTCACGCCCTGGAACTTCCCGATCAACCAGGTGGTGCGCAAGGTCGGCGCCGCGCTGGCGGCCGGCTGCTCGATGCTGGTGAAGGCGGCGGAGGAAACGCCGGCGGCCCCGGCGGAGCTGATCCGCGCCTTCCACGACGCCGGCCTGCCGCCGGGCGTGCTGGGCCTGGTCTACGGCAACCCGGCGGAGATTTCCACCTACCTGATCGCGCACCCGGTCATCCGCAAGATCACCTTCACCGGCTCGACGCCGGTGGGCAAGCAGCTGGCGGCGCTGGCCGGCCAGCACATGAAGCGCGTGACGATGGAGCTGGGCGGCCACGCCCCGGTGATCGTCGCCGAGGACGCCGACATCGCGCTGGCCGTCAAGGCCGCCGGCGCCGCCAAGTTCCGCAACGCGGGCCAGGTCTGCATCTCGCCGACCCGCTTCCTCGTGCACAACAGCATCAAGAACGAATTCGCCACGGCCTTCACCAAGTACGCGACCGGCCTGAAGGTCGGCGACGGCGCGGTCGAAGGCACGCAGATGGGCCCGCTGGCCAATCCGCGCCGGCTCACCGCGATGACGGAATTCACCCAGGACGCGGTCCAGCGCGGCGCCACGGTGATGTCGGGCGGCGAGCGCATCGGCAGCGAAGGCAACTTCTGGCAGCCCACCATCCTGTCGGACGTGCCGCTGGACGCCAAGGTGTTCAACGACGAGCCGTTCGGCCCGATGGCGGCGATCCGCGGCTTCGACCAGCTGGAAGAGGCGATCGCCGAAGCCAACCGGCTGCCGTTCGGCCTGGCCGGCTACGCCTTCACCAGCTCGCTGAAGAACGCCGACCTGCTGGCCCGCCGCCTCGAAGTGGGGATGCTGTGGATGAACATGCCGGCAATGCCCTCGGCCGAAATGCCGTTCGGCGGCGTCAAGGATTCGGGCTACGGCTCGGAAGGCGGACCGGAGGCGGTGGAGGCTTACCTCAACGTCCGCGCGGTCTCGATCATGAACATCTGACCGGCGTGTCCGGATCGAGGGAGAAGTCCATGGCCCCGACCCCAACCATCCCCGGCGCCGGAGACGCGCCGGCCCAGGTCATCGACCTGCTGCGCGAAACCGACGTCGCCTACTGGTGCCAGATCTTCGGCGTCACGCCCGCGCAGCTGCGCGAAGCGGTGCACCACGCCGGCCACCAGGCTGCGGAAGTCGCGCGGTACCTGCGCGGCGGGAGCCCTGGTTCCCCCTAGCAGGCACGGATTCCCGGCCCTGTTCGGGCGATTGAATCGACCGGCCGCCTCCTACCATGCTCCTACAACCATGGAGAAGGAGAGCGGTATGAAACAAGCCAGGATGTTGCTGCCGGTGCTACTGTTCGCGGCCTGCGCCGCGCAAGCGGGCACGTATTCGGTGCTGCAGGAGTCGGACTGCCCGCTGGTCAGCGCGGGCGAGCTGTCCAGGGCCGTGCAGAAGGCCGGCGTGGCCACCGGCCTGGACCTGCCCAAGGACATGGCGCTGCGGACCGAAATCCGTTGCGCCGTGGACGGCAAGGCCGGCGCCAATGCGCGTTACGTGTACACGTTCCGTGCCGCGATCGAGAAGCAGGTGTCCGATGGCGAGGCCATGCGCTGGGCGCCGGTGGCGCAGCAGACCGGGTACGGCACGACGACCGGTTCGACCCCGCTGCTGCGGCAGGTTCACTTCACCGTGCGAGACCTGGTTCGGCA
Source organism: Ramlibacter sp. 2FC (assembly GCA_943372495.1). GTDB lineage: Bacteria > Pseudomonadota > Gammaproteobacteria > Burkholderiales > Burkholderiaceae_C > Ramlibacter. The sequence goes on from CALRYV010000032.1 coordinate 68,554, forward strand.
GGAGCCCTGAGCGGCGCGGCGCGGTTCTGGGCGCCGGCCAGCAGGATCGACAGGTGGGCCTGCTGCAGGTTGCTCTGGCCGGCGCCCTGCATCACGGTGCGGAAGATCGGCAGTTCGTCCAGGCGGAAGGCGCACAGGACGAAATTGCTGGTGGCGATCTTGATCACCTCGGCCAGCGACATGCCGATCAGCAGGTCGCTCATCTCGGGGCTGATCCCCAGGCGCAGCATGGCCGCCGACCTGTCGGTCCGGAGCAGCTTCTGCGCCAGCAGCATGTAGTTGAGGTTCAGGTCCGCGATTTCTCTGGAAGCATCTGCTGAATTCATTGGAATCGTGTCTCCGTCGGAACCCGTCCGCGTTGCGCGGATGGAAGCCCCTCTCGCCGGCCGATTGTGACAGCTTGTTACTATATGCAAAATACGGTTACACGCGTGTTGGCATGCCAACAACGTGACAAAAGTCGCATAAGCGGCTGAATCAGCTCAGCTGTCGACGCCAGGTGCCGGGCTGGCCGGCTGCTTTTTCTTGCCGGCCCGGGACGGCGGCCGGCAGAGCACGCAGACGTAGTCGGTCTGGTTGTCGTAAGCGTGGGCGACGAACTGGCCGGTGCAGCGGGTGCACGCCGTCAGCTGCAGCATGTCGCTGTCGAAGTAGCGCACCAGCGTGTGGGCCCGGGTGAAGTCCAGCACCGGCGTGTCCTGTTGCGCCTGCATCTGCTCCTGGTACATGCGGAACGCCTTGATCAGCGCGTCGAGCTTGTTGCCGTCGGCGTGCGCCAGCATGTGCAGGTAGATGTTGTAGAACATCGACGCGTGGATGTTGGCCAGCCAGGTCATGTACCAGTCCACCGAGAACGGCAGCAGGCCCTTTGGCGGCGACGTGCCCCGGATCTCCTTGTACAGGCGCAGCAGCCGCTCGCGGCTCAGGTTGACCTCGGCCTCGATGAACTGCAGCCTGGCGCCGAGTTCGATCAGCGTGACCGCCAGCTGAACTTCGCGAGCCTCCTGCAGGACACTTTTCTGGGTCATGGAGGCGCATTCTGGCATGCGCCCGCGCGGCGGCAGCCGCGCCGTCAGCCGGCCCGGGCTGCCGGCACCAGGGCGTCGATGGCCCGCATCAGGTGCACGAATTGCGGGCGCACCAGGCCGGTCAGTTCATCCTGGTCGGCCCGGATGCTGGCGGCGAGCGCCACGATGCTGGCGTGCTCGGCCCTGGAGGGCCGTGGCAGGTCCATCTCCTGGAGGCGGTGGTAGAGGGTGCAGCACTGCGCATCCAGCGCCGGCAGCTGGGCCCACTCGTTGGCACGGGCCAGTTCCAGCATGCGCGCCAGCGTCGCGGCGAGCTGCCGGTGGCTGGCCAGCACGGTCGTCACTTCTTGTAGATGCCGCCGCAGACGACGGTGTCGTCGAGGCGTTCGCAGTAGGCGGTCTTCGGCTCGATCTTCTTGCTGACCGGGTTGTTGAACTTGTAGTCGGTCCAGAAGCTGGTCTTGGTCTTGCCCATCTCGACGCGCTCCTTGATGTATTCCTTGCCGTCGATGTCCTTCATCTCCATGAAGTTCTTGCCGACCATCTTCTCGTTGGTGCCGTGGGCGACGGCCGTGCCGTCGAGACGGTGCACCGCCAGGTACAGGTCGCGGTCGTGGAAATCCTTGTTGTCCTTGTTGGTGATCTCGGCGTAGCCCTTGTCCTTGCCGTGGGCCTTGATGTAGGCCACGCCCTTCTTCACCATTGCCTCGGCTTCCTTGGCGGTGGCGCTTTCGCCCGCGGCCCAGGTGGTTCCGGCGGCGAGCACGGCGGCCACGACGACGGCGATCTTGATTGCAGTGTTTTGAGTCATATCCCTCTTCCTCTTTCTCTTCACGTTAAAAACATCAGAAGCCGTATTGTCGGGGCCCGGCCACGCCGCAATGCGCCGAACAAAGGGCGCTTTCGCGGCCATCTCGCACCATCGAGGTCGCGACCGGTGCTAGACGGTGTAATTGAGCGTCATGCGACCGCCGTCGACCACGACGATCTCGCCGGTGACGTAGCTGGCGGCGTCGCTCACCAGCCAGGCCACGGTGTCCGCCACTTCCGAGGGCTGGCCCAGCCGCTTCATCGGGGTGCGGCTCATGATCCGGGCCCTGGCGTCCTCGCTGGTGAGCACGGCCTTGGCCGCC
>CALRYV010000033.1:0-67766 GCA_943372495.1 Ramlibacter sp. 2FC
TGCTGCTCGACCCGCCCCTGGTGCTGGCCGACGAGCCGACCGCCAGCCTCGACGCCGAGAACGGGCAGCGCATCGCGCAAGAACTCAAGGCGCTGGCGCAAGCCGGCAAGACGGTGGTGGTGGTCACGCACGATGACAAGGTCGTCGCGCTGGCCGACCGCGTCTTCGCATTGAAGGCCGGGCGGATGCAGACCGCGGCGGCGCTCACGGCATGAACCCCTGGCCGGTCATCCGCGCGGCGCTGGTGCGCTACCGCTTCAGCGCGCTGGCGTTCGTGCTGCTGGTGGCCGCGGGCGTGGCGCTGGCCGTCGCCATCCTGTCGCAGGAGCGCGCCTTGCGCAGCGGCAGTGCGCGCGCTGCCGACCGTTTCGCCCTGATCGTGGCGCCGCCGGGCAGCCGCACCGATGCGCTGTTCACCGGCGTGTTCCTGCGGCCCGGCTCCAGCCAGTTGCTCAGCCCCGCCTTGACGGCGCAGTTGCTGAACGACCAGCGCGCGGCCTTCGTCTCGCCGCTGGCCTTTGGCGACAGCCATCGCGGCGCGCCGGTGGTGGGGGTGATCGCGGCGCTGGCGGAACACCTGTCGGGCGGACTGGCGCAAGGGCGGGTGTTCACGACGCGGCAGGAGGCGGTGGTCGGCGCGGCTTCGGCGCTGCGGGTCGGCGACCGCTTTCGGCCGGCGCACGGCGTGCAGTACGGGGGCCGGCAACACGGCGGCGATGACGATCTCGACGCCCATGACGTCGAAGTGACGGTGGTGGGGCGGATGAAGCCGACCGGCTCGCCGTGGGACCGCGCAGTGCTGGTCCCGGTCGAACTGGTCTGGTCGCTGCACCAGCGGCCGAACGGCCACGCCCCGCAATCGCTGCAGGTCGGCCCGCCGTTCGAGGCGCAGTTCACGCCGGGAATTCCGGCGGCCGTGGTGCATACCGACAAGCTCGCGGCGGCCTACCAGCTGCGCGGCGCCTACACCGGCAGGGAGTCGATGGCGTTCTTCCCGGCCGAGGCGCTGCTGCAGCTGTACGAGATCCTGGGCGACATGCGCCGGCTGATGAGCGTGCTGGCCGTGGTGACGCAGGCCCTGGTGTTGCTGGCCATCATCGCCAGCGTCTTCATCCTGTTCCGGCTGCTGGCGCCGCAGTTCGTCACGCTGCGGGCGCTGGGTGCGCCGCGCCGCTATGTGTTCGCGATCGCCTGGGGCTTCACGGCCTTGCTGGTCGGCGCCGGCGTGCTGGCCGGGATGGCCGGCGGCTACGCCCTGTCGTTCGCCATCAGCGCCTGGCTGGCGCGCAGCACCGGCGTCGCCCTGCAGCCCAGCCTGGGTTTGGCGGAGCTGCTGGTGGCCCTGGCGATCTTCGGCGTCGGGCTGGTGCTGGCCACCCTGCCGGCCTGGCGGATGCAGCGCGGCAGCCTGGCCGCCGCGATGAAGGGGGAATGAGATGACCACCGTTGCCGTCATCGACTTCGAAACCACCGGCCTGTCGCCCACGCTGGGCGACCGCGCCACCGAGATCGCGATCGTGATCCTGGAGGGCGACCAGGTGGTCGATCGCTACCAGAGCCTGATGAACGCCGGCGTGCGGATCTCGTCGTTCATCGAGGCATACACCGGCATCAGCAACGAGATGATCGCCACCGCGCCGCGGGCCGAGCAGGTGATGGCCGAGGCCAGCCGCTTCGTCGCCGGCCGGCCGATGGCGGCGCACAACGCGTCGTTCGATCGCCGCTTCTGGGCCGCGGAACTGGAGCGGGTCGACCGGCCGGCGCCCGAGCCCTTCGCCTGCACGTTGCTGCTGTCGCGGCGGCTCTATCCGCTGGCCCCCAACTACAAGCTGGCGTCGCTGGCGGCCTTCCATGCGCTGCCGACCACGGGCCGGGCCCACCGGGCGCTGGCCGACGCCGAAGTGGCGGCGGCCCTGCTGGGGCGGATCCGCAGCGACCTGCGCATCCGGTTCAAGGTGCCCGAGCCCCGGCACGACCTGCTGATGAAGCTGCAGGCCTGCAGCCGCAAGGCCGTGCCCCAGGCAATCGAACGGCACCTGGCCGGGGACTGAACCGGCGAAGCCGTCCGACAGCGGCCCGGCGCAGCGGGTTCGACAATGGTCTGGTTCCCTCAAGGAGTCTTCATGACCAAGTCCCAGAACCCCGCCGACCAGCAAGCGCCCCAGACCGGCAAGGTCGAGAACGACCACAACAAGGTCGGAAACACGGATCCGACGCAGAAGAACGAGGGCAAGCGCACGCCCGACAGCCGCAGCGACCGCGAGGCCAACATCCGCAACAACGAGGCCCACATGAAGCAAGGGGCCTCGAAGAGCGGCAACCAGGGCAGCCGCTAGGTCATCCCCGCGCAGGCGGGGACCCAGTGCTTGCGTCTTTGAATGCCCTGGATTCCCGCCGACGCGGGAATGACTTACTGCGCGTTGGTTTGCGGCTGGCCGGCCAGCGTGGTGCCGGTGTTGCGGACGCGGTACTGCGCCAGGTAAGCGGAGCCACTGTCTTCACTGTTCAGTGCGGCGACCTGGTCGCGCGAGTCGACGTACTGCGCGGTCACCTGGGCGCGGGTGGTGTCGCTCTTGAAGCTGCGCAACGGGTTGTACTGGATCGACCAGGGGCTGCTGCCGGCCTGCTTGAACTGCGTGAGTTCAGCTTGCACTTCGGCGCGGCTCTTGCTCGAGGCGAACGGCGTGGTGTCGACGGTGATGTCGTCGGCGAAGGCGTTGCCGGCCAGGGCGGTGGCGGCGAGGACGAGGGCGGTAGCGAGTTTGCGGGAATTCATGATGGACCTTTCAGTGGCTTTGGAGTGAACCGTTTTGTTGCGGTGAGTCCACTGTAGGTGGGTGGCCTTAGGCCACCGTGAGCGGTTTGTTAGCCCGGAATGAGCCCCAGCCAACGCGCGGCCTTGCTACATTCGCACCGATGACCCGATACCTCCTGACCTACGCCGCCACCTTCATCGCGCTGGCCGCGCTCGACTTCCTGTGGCTGGGGGTGGTCGCGAAGAGCCTCTACCGCGAAGGCATGGGCCAGCTGCTGGCGCCGGACGTGAATCTGGCCGCGGCGGCCGGCTTCTACCTGCTGTACCCGATCGGGCTGGTGGTGTTCGCGGTGCTGCCCTCGGGCGGCGACTGGCTGCGCGCCTTGCTGCTGGGGGCGTTGTTCGGGCTGTTCTGCTACGGCACCTACGACCTGACCAACCTGGCGATCCTGAAAGACTGGCCGCTGGCGCTGACCTTCGTGGACATCGCCTGGGGCGCCGCGGTGAGCGCGGCCGGGGCGTCGGCCGGGGCCTGGGTGCTGCGCTGGCTGGCGGCCTGACCTGACAGGGGAATCAGGACAGCACGCCGATGCGGCGCGTGAACAGTTCCTTGTCCAGCGTGGCCAGCATCTTGGTCCAGCCGCTGCGGGTCTGTTCCTCGAACTGATGGGCGTAGCGGCTGTCGCCCATGTCGTGCGCCAGCGTGAGCTCGCAGGCGCCGACCCCGATGGGCGCGATCTCGATCACCACCCGGGACGGCTGGTCCGAGTAGGGCGGCACGCTGAAGTCGAACACCAGCCGGCGCGGCCGGTCGATCTCGATGTAGGTGCCGCGGTGCTCGGCGTCGAACACGCTTTCGTCGCCGTCCGAGTGCGGGCGGCGGTCCGTGACGGTGAAGCTGCCGCCGACTTCGGGCTCGATCTCGCAGCGCAGGATGTTTCCGGTGCGGGTGGCGAAGAAGAAGCGGCTGGCCAGCGACGGCGTCAGCCAGGCGTCGAAAACCCGCTCCGCCGGGACGTTGAACCGGTGCGAAACCTGGACGATGAGGGGCGCGCGCATGGGGCTGTTATCTCCGGCCAGCCCCTTGCTGTCAAGGGCCGCAGCGTCACCTGGCATCGGGCAGCTCGATTTTGACCTCCAGCACCTCCAGGTTGTCCTGGCGTTCGAGGTGGACCTTGATGTCGTCCGGATTGATCTTGATGTAGCGCGAAATGACGGCCACCAGGTCACGCTGCAGGGCCGGCAGGTAGTCCGGCTCGGCGGCGTTGCGGCCGCTGCGCTCGTGCGCCAGGATGATCTGCAGCCGCTCCTTGGCGACGCTGGCGGTCTTCTTCTTCTCGCCCAGCAGGAAAGACAGGAAAGAGCCCATGGGTCACTTCCCCCCGAACAGGCGCTTGAGGAAACCCTGCTTGCGGGCGTCGACGAAGCGCATCGGCTTGTCCGCGCCCAGGAAGCGGTCGACGACGTCCTTGTAGGCTTCGGAGACGTCGCTGCCCTTCATGTGGACCGCGGGCGTGCCCTGGTTGGAGGCCTGCAGCACCGACTCGCTCTCCGGGATCACGCCGATCAGCGGGATCCGCAGGATGTCCTGGATGTCCTCGAGCGACAGCATCTGGCCCTGGTCGACCCGGCTCGGGTTGTAGCGGGTGATCAGCAGGTGCTCCTTGATCGGCTCCTTGCCCTCGATCGCCCGCCTGGTCTTGCTCGAAAGCATGCCCAGGATGCGGTCCGAGTCGCGCACGCTCGAGACTTCCGGGTTCGTCACCACCAGCGCCTCGTCGGCGAAGTGCATCGCCATCAGGGCGCCGGTCTCGATGCCGGCCGGCGAGTCGCAAACGATGTATTCGAAGCCCATGGCGGCGAGGTCGGTGAGCACCTTCTCGACGCCGTCCTTGCTCAGCGCGTCCTTGTCGCGGGTCTGGGACGCAGCCAGCACGAACAGGTTCTCGCACTGCTTGTCCTTGATCAGGGCCTGGTTCAGGTTGGCTTCGCCCTGGATCACGTTGATCAGGTCGTACACCACGCGCCGTTCGCAGCCCATGATCAGGTCGAGGTTGCGCAGGCCGACGTCGAAGTCGATCACCGCGGTCTTGTGGCCGGCCAGCGCCAGGGCCGAAGCGAAGCTGGCGCTGGTGGTGGTCTTGCCCACCCCGCCCTTGCCGGAGGTGACGACGATGATTCTTGCCATGGGAGGAGGGTCCTTGAAGGGGGTCAGGTTTTGATCGGGTCCATCACCAGCTTGCCGTCGCTGCCGCCGACCAGGCGCACCTGGGTCGGCCGCGACAGCACGTCGGCCGGCAGGGGAATTTCGCTGGTGCGGTAGACGCCGGCGATGGAGATGAGTTCGGGTTCCAGGCACAGCGAGAAGATGCGGGCCGCGGTGTTGCCGCGGGCGCCGGCGATGGCCTTGCCCCGCAGCGGCGCGTAGACGTGGATGTGGCCGTCGGCGATCACCTCGGCGCCGGCATTGACCATGGCCATCACCACCAGGTCGCGGCCGCGGGCATAGACCTGCTGGCCGGAGCGCAGCGGCTTGTCGATGACGAGTGCGTCCGTCGCCACAGCCTCCGGGGACTTCTCTTCCTCCCTCCCCTTGCGGGGGAGGGCTGGGGTGGGGGCAGCCTCTGGCGCGGCGGCCAGTCCCGCCGCCAGCGCCGCGCGCATCTGCACGTCGCTCCCGCCTTTCACCGCCACCGGCAGGACTCGGTAAGGGCGCAGCAGCTGCAGCAGGGCGTCGAAGTCGAGCGCGGCCTCGCCTTGCGCCTGCAGCGGCGCCAGGTCGATCACCAGCGGATCGTGGTCGAAGAAGTCGGGGATGTCGCCGAAGCGCACGGCCAGTTCGCGGGCCAGTTCACCCAGATCCGCGGACTTGAGCAGCAGGGCCACCAGGGGCAGGTTCGCGCTCTTGATCTCGAACGTGGCAGGCGTGCGGCCTGCGATGGCAACGGTCATTGAAAGGTACTGCGGGAGCCGGAAAACGAGAGGGAAAACCGGCGGAATCTTAACAGCCGGGCCGGAATGCCAGCCGTGTCCTACACATTCTGTTGCCGAATGACGCTAGGGCTCCTGCTGCACCGGTCCACACTGGGTTTTTGTGCCGTCGCACGCCGAGGAGTCGCCATGCGTTTCAACCATCATTCTCCCTTCCACTGGCTGGTCGTCGCCCTGGTGGCGATCGTCGCGCTGTTCACGTTCGGGCATGCGCGCGGCCAGGGCGCCAATGCGTCGGCGGCCTTCGAGGGCCGGCCCGCGCTGGCCGGCGCCCAGGGCGGGCTGGGCGCGCAGGCCGGCATGCCCCAGGGCGGCATCGGCGTGCAGGGCAACGAAGCGGCGCAAAAGCAGCTGGCGCTGCGCAAACCCGCCGGGCTGGACGCCATGCCGGCGACGCCCTCGGCGCGCTCGGACGTGACGCTGGTGCCCAAGAAGGACGAGGTCGCGCGCGAGGTGCGCAGCCCCACCCGCAAGGTGAAGAAGGCGGCCCGCCGCACGCTGGAGCGTTCACGCACCGGGGTCGGGGGCATCGACGCCAGCGGCTCCACGCCCCGATGAATGGCACTACAGTCGACCATGCAAGACACAAAACTCAACGACGCGGCCCGCAGCCACACCGTCCGCTCCTATTTCGGTGCCTACGAGAGCGAAGACCGCGATGCTGCCGAGCTGTTGCTGGCCAAGGACTTCACCTTCACCAGCCCCAACGACGACAACATCGACCGCGCCACGTACTTCGAGCGCTGCTGGCCCCATGACGACGCCGCCCGCGACCAGACCATCGAGAAGATCGTGGTCGAGGGCGACAAGGCCTTCGTCACCTACACCTGCGCCACCGGCAACGGCAAGAGCTTCCGCAACACCGAGTACTTCACCTTCAGCGGCGAGCAGATCGCCAGCGTCGACGTCTACTTCGGCGCCGCCTACCAGGACGGCGTGATCGTCTAGAGCAGCCGCTTCGCCTGTGCCAGGTCGTTGACGAACTGGGCGAAAGCCCGGTCCCGATCCTGCGCCGGCACGCGCAGCCGCGCGGACGGGTGCAGCGTCACCAGCAGCTGCAGGCCGTCCTTGCGCTCCAGCCAGTGGCCGCGCTCGGCCATGACCGGCACGGCCGCGGCTTCGCGCTGGGTCGGGCTCTTGTGGAGACCACCGACTGCGTCGCGAATGCGCCGATCGGGCACTCGCGGCAGCGCATGGTCAGCGCCTTGAGCTGCGCCAGCGACGTGATCCCGTCGGGCCCCGCCACCCGCGCTCCTCAGGCCGCGTTGCGGCCACCGAAGATGCCGCGGTAGCCGGCCAGCAGGAAGGCGTCGTCGGGATGCGGCACGTGGGCCGCCGCGCCGGCCACGCCGGGCCCGAACTCCAGCCGCTCGGTGGCGGGCGTCCAGCGCACGCTGCGTTCGGGCGTCAGGATCGCCCACCGCTGCTGGGCAAAGCGCCGCACGAACCACGGCGCTGCCGCTTCCAGGATGTGATGCACCGGCTCGAACCACCCCAGGTGCAGCGCCAGTGGATCCTGGCCACCGTCGTCGACCGGCCGGAACCGCAGGAAGGCCTTGATCTTGTGCAGGTCGCGCCGCACCGCCTGGCCCATCTGCTGGGCCGTGAGCATGTCGGCGTCGATCGGGTCGCTGCGCAGGCCCGGCTCGTGCACCAGCCGCCAGAGCAGCCGATAGAGCAGGGCGAAGCGCTCGGGGTCGCGGTGCAGCACCACGATCTCGCACAGCCGCAGGAAGGATGCCGGCACGATGGCCATCGCCGCGCGCGGCACGTGGCGCGAACCCTTCGCGTCCGCGGGGACGACCTCGGCGAACTGGTCGGCGTTGGGCGCCGTCAGCCAGTCGACCTGGTCCGGCGGCACCTGGTGGGCCAGCAGCGTGCGGGCCTCTTCGCGGAAGCCCGCCAAGTCGGTTTCGCTGGCGAGGCGGGCCTGCATGTCAGGTGGCCGCTTTGAGGCTTGCAGCCGGCAGCGTGCCGCGCTTGGCCTTGAGTTCGAACACGGCGTACAGCACCGCGGCGATCAGCGTCGGGCCGATGTAATAAATGGCCCGGTAGCCCAGCAAGGCGGCCAGCAGCCGCGCCTCCGACACCTGGTGCGACAGCAGGGCGACAAAGATGAACTCGAACACGCCCAGCCCCGCCGGCACGTGCGCCACCACGCCGGCGATCGCGCCGACCAGCAACACCGTGAGCACGTCGGTATAGGCGACCTTCTGCTGCAGCAACACGTAGACGATGCCGGCCATCAGCATCCAGTTCAGGCACGACACGCCCATCTGCAGCAGCGCCATGCGCCAGGGCGGCAGGTAGAGCTCGTGGCCCCGCACCACCCAGCGGTGGTCGCCCATGCGCACGCACGCGAAGATGTATGCGCCCGACAGCGCCACCAGGGCGGCGCCCACCCATTGCAGCCCGTGGTTGCCCATGTGCCAGGCCGGCGGCAGCACCAGCGGATGGAAGATGAACAGCAGGCCCGCCAGCAGCTTGTAGCCCAGCCAGTTGGTCAGCATGCTCATCGAGACGATGCGGGTGATCACGCCCTTGGCCAGGCCGGCCTGCGAATACAGCCGGTAGCGAAAGCCGACCCCGCCGACCAGCGAGCCGATGGTCAGGTTGAAGGCGTAGCTGATGAAGTTGATCACCATCACCAGCGCCGTTGGGAGCCTGTGGCCCGTGTAGCGGCGACCCAGCAGGTCGAAGCAGCTGTAGAGGAGGTGGCTGGCGACCGCCAGGCCGATGGCGATCAGCAGCACCGGCCGCGGCGTGTCCTTGACGGACGACCAGACGTCGTCCCAATCCACGTTCTGGGCGTAGCGCCACAGCAGGGCAGCGACCACGCCCAGGAACGCCAGGGTGGCGGCGCGCTTGGCCCAGGGCCACCAGCTGCGTTCGGACCATCTGGTCCGGGTGCGGCTTTCGGTCCCGCGCGCGCCGTGCCCTTCCAGCCGCGGGTTGGGCAGGGCACGCGTGGTCATCGCGCCTCCTCGACCCGCGGTGCCGGGCAGGCCGGGTTCAGCGGCTGCGCGGTGGCCATGTGCAGCCGCGGCATGTGGCGCGGCAGCCAGGAAGCCCAGCGGTGGTAGCGCCGGATCATGTGGAAAGCGACATAGCTGCGCACCAGCTTCCAGCCGTTCGGCTCCCCGACTTCCTCGCGCTGGATCTGCTTGCAGCTGTGGCGCATCAGGTGCTCGAGCCGTTCGGTCAGTTCCTGGTTGAAACCGCGATCGCGGATCACGACGTTGGCTTCGAGGTTCAGCGAGAGGCTGAGCGGATCGAGGTTGCTCGAGCCGACGGTGGCCCACTCGTCGTCGGCCACCGCGACCTTGCCGTGCAGCGGCCGGTCGGTGTATTCGTGGATCTTGACCCCGCCCTTGATCAGGTGGTGGTACAGCATGCTGGCGGCGGTCTTGACGATCGGCATGTCGGGCATGCCCTGCAGGATCAGGCAGACCTCGACCCCGCGCCGGGCCGCCTTGCGCATTTCCTTGATCAACCGGTAGCCGGGGAAAAAGTACGCGTTGGCGATGATCACCCGCTTGCGGGCCGACCGGATCGCGATGCGGTAATGGCGCTCGATGTCGTTCAGGTGGTCGCCGTTGTCGCGCGTGACGAAGATGGCTTGCGCGCTGCCGACCCGCGGCAGGTTCTGCGGGGTGGTGCGCAGCTGCTTGCGGCTGCGCCACCACTGGCGCCGGCGCTGGAACCGCTGGCCCAGGGCCAGCGCCTGGTGCGTGAAGCGGTGGATCTCGGCCACCAGCGGGCCGCGGATCTCGATCGAATAATCCTGCTTGGCCTCGGGGCCGAAGTCGCCGAGGTGGTCGGCCGAGTAGTTGATGCCGCCGACGAAGGCGGTCTCGGCATCCACCACCACGATCTTGCGGTGCATGCGGCGCAGCAGGTTGACGCGGGTGCCGAACAGCCGCTTGCCGGGCTCGAACACATGCATGCGCACGCCGGCCTCGCACAGCGACGCGATGAACTCGTTCGACAGGTCGGGTGAGCCGAAGCCGTCGATCGTCACGTCCACCTGCACGCCGCGGCGGGCGGCGGCCAGCAGCGCCTCATGCAGTTGCAGGCCGACCTTGTCCTCGAACAGGATGAAGGTCTCCAGCAGCACCTCGCGCCGGGCATTGGCAATGCATTCGAAGACGCGCGGGAAGAACTGCTCGCCGTTCTCCAGCAGGCGGATGTCGTTGCCCTCGATCCACTTGCCGCTCATAGGTGGATCTCCGCGACCAGCGGCGCGTGGTCGGACAGGTGGGACCAGGGCTTGCGCGGCAGCACCACCGGCAGGTGGACCGAGGCATTGCGCACGAAGATGCGGTCCAGCGACAGGATCGGGAAGCGCGCCGGAAAGGTCCGGGCCGACTCGCCGTAAGCGGTGACGAACACCTCGCGCAGCCCCACCTCGCGCTCCAGCACGGCGTGGGCGCGGCGGCGCCAGTCGTTGAAGTCGCCGGCGACGATCAACGGCGCGCTGTCGGGCACCTCGCTGCGCACCATCGCGCACAGCAGGTCGAGCTGTTGCTGGCGGTGGCTCTCGGCCAGCCCCAGGTGGACGCAGATCGCATGGACGTCATTGGCCTGCCCTGGGATGCGCACGACGCAATGCAGCAGGCCGCGCTTTTCCGGTCCCGCGATCGACACGTCGTGGTTCTGGTAGTGGACGATCTGGAACTTGGACATCACCGCGTTGCCGTGGTGGTGGCCCTTCGGATAGACCATGTTGCGGCCGTACGCGAACTGCGGCCAGATGCTGTCGGCCAGGAACTCGTAGTGCGAGGTGTCGGGGTGGGCGTGGCCGTTGCGGCCCTTGGTCTCGATCGTGCCCATCACCTCCTGCAGGAACACCAGGTCCGCGCCGACCTTGCGCACGGCGTCGCGCAGCTCGGGCAGGATGAACTTGCGGTTGAAGGTCGTGAAGCCCTTGTGGATGTTCACGGTCATCACGGTCAGCGGTGGCACGGCCACGGTCTCGGTCATGGTGGTTGGAGCTTCTTTCTGGGGGATACTTTTTGTACGTCCCGGTCCCTGCGGGGGGTGTAGGACGCGGCGCAGAGTTCTTGTCTGCAAGAGCGGCCACGTTGGCGCTGCCCTGCGCGCACTGTAGGACGCCATCCATTTCTCGGCGTCAGGCAGTCCCGGGATGCCCAGGAGGCGGAAGTTCTCAGCACACTGCGCGCGATGCAACCGAAACACTTCCGTACCTTCGCCTGCCTCGCCGCCGTGTGCGGCATCCTGCTTCCCGCCGCCGCGCAAGGCCTGCGGCCGGCCGGCTACTTCGTCCAGGGCGGCCTGGCCGAAAACCGGATCTGGAGCGCGACAGCCGGCCTGACCTGGCCCTGGGCCTGGAAGACCAGCGTACTGGGCGGCGAGCTCGGCGGCCTCACCGAGGCCTACGTCAGCCACTGGGAAGCGCCGTCGGCCAGCCACCGGCGCAGTTTCACCCAGGTCGGCGTGGTCCCGATGCTGCGGCTGCGCTTCGACCAGGGCCGCTCGCCGTGGTTTGCGGAGGCGGGCATCGGCCTGTCGGCGATGGACCATCACTTCGTGACCACGACCAAGCAGTTCACCACCTCGTTCAACTTCGTCGACGTGGTGGGCGTGGGTCGCAGCTTGGGGGCGGCGCGCGAACACGAGCTCGGGCTGCGGCTGCAGCACGTCTCCAATGCCGGGATCCGCGTGCCCAACCCGGGCCAGAACTTCGTCCAGCTGCGCTACGCCGCGACGTTCTGAGCGGGCTTACTTGGGCCGCGGCGGTGCCAGCGCGGCGCCGGGATGGCTCAAGGTGCCGGCGCGCAGTTGCGCGACCGCCTCGGCCACCGCGCGCGCCACGTTGCGCACTTCTTCCTGCACCGCGGTGTCGGCGTCCAGCGCTTCGTGGCTGCTCGCGTACGGCTGGTAGTAGCCGATGAAGCGGTCCAGCCGCGCTTTCGCCCCGGCGTCGATCAGTCCCATCCAGTCCAGCCAGTCGCACAGCGAGCGTCGGGTGCCCTCGATGCCCGCGACGTCGCCGTGGACCACCACGCCGTAGGTGCGTCCGGCCAGGTGCTTGGGGTAGTCCCAGCCCCGTTCCTCGATCGCCTTGGCCAGCTCCGGCTTTTTGCCGTGGGTGGTGGTCGGGTCGGGGTTGCCGCCGTCGGCGCAGACCAGCCGGTCGATCATCAGCTTGAGCGGGCTGGGAGCGTGGTACCAGTGCACCGGCGTCATCAGGATCACGCCATGGGCGTTGACCCAGCGCTCGTAGATCTCGGCCATCCAGTCGCCGGTCTGGCGTTCGGCGTGGTTGGGATAGCAGCTGCAGGGCCAGTGGCACAGCGGCATGGCGGTGGAGACGCAGCCCTTGCAGGGATGGATGTGCAGGTCGTAGCTGGAGGTGACCAGGCTCAGGTCCAGCACGTCGACCTTGATCGCGGCGGCTTCGAGCACCTCGCGCGCGAGCTGCACCAGCCGGAAGGTCTTGGAGATCTCGCCGGGACAGGTGCCGTCGTTGCGCGGCGAGCCGCACACCAGCAGCACCCGCGATGGCGTGGCCGCCTGGCCCCAGCGCGCCTGGGCGGCGATCAGCTTGTCGCGGGTGGCGCGCCATTCGATCGAGAGGTCGTAGTCGGGATCGGCGAACCCGGGCCCGGCCTTGTCGGTCCGGGGCGCCTTGCGGCCCTCGGTGTAGGCCTGGAACGCGATCTCCTCGAGCCGGGCCAGCGCTTCCTGCTCGGCCTGGTAGGCCGGGTCGAAGTACGACTGCATGAAGCGCAGGTGGAATTCGTTGCGCGCCAATGGGGCCGGCGCCTGGCCCTTGCGGACAGTGGTCATGCGGCAGTGTATGAACGGCGTGCCGCCCTGTGGGCGGTGTGTTGCGGCTCGGCACCCTGTCCTACAAAACCAGCGGCGGCTGTCCGATCAACCGGTTCCGGCCCAGGGCTAGATTGATGCCATTCGCTGTCACACGGAGTCCCCAATGAGATCGTCATTGACCCGCGCCGCGCCCTTGCTCTTCGCCGTGCTTCTGGCCGGCGCCGGCGTGGCCCAGGCGCAAACCACGACCAACGTCCCGCTGCGTTCGGGCGAGGCCAGCACCATGACCAACGGCGTGCCCAACCTGCTGGCGTCGAACGTCCAGCCCGGTGAACTGGGCATCCAGACCCGGCTGACGGTGCGCCAGCGGGTGGCGGCAGCGCCGGCGCCGGCGCCCGACCTGAAGACCATGGGCGCTGCCGCGGCGCCGCCGGATGCAGGGGCCGGTCCTACAGGGCAGGGAGCGGCTGTCCGATAAGGACCCGCTGGGCCCGGGCCTAAGGTGAATCCATGTCCCGAATGGTCGGGGCCCGATTCAAAGGAAACTGAGCAATGAACAAGCATGCAACCACCTCCCTTCTGTTGGCCGGCCTGATGGCGCTGGCCGGTGTCGCCAGCGCGCAGACCGCTGCCGCCACCGCCGACGTGCCAGTGAAGGCCGGGGAGGCCAGCACCATGACCCAAGGTGTCCCGAACGCCAAGACCACGAACACGCCCGGCTCGGAAGCGCCGGCCATGACCAAGAGCGAGATCCGTGAAGATGCCCAGGGCCGCAGCGCTGCCAGCGCCACCACCCGCTCGCCGGGCCGTGCCGGCGAAGCCAGCACCATGGTCAAGGGCAACCCCAACGCCAATCCGGATGCGCCGACGCTGACCAAGAGCAAGTCGGAGCGCAAGATGGAAAAGGAACTGAAGAAGGCCGAAGCCAAGCAGGCCCGCGCAATGGCGGTGATGGGCCAGAAGGGCGCGCAGGTCGGCGCGGAGGCCGGCACGCCGCAGAACTCGCCGTCCGGCAACCCGTCGGTGTTCAAGGGCGGCACGCCCCAGTGATGACGTGACCGTGGCGCCGTCGTGGCGCCCATGAAAAAAGCCTGCGTTTTCCGGCGCAGGCTTTTTTGCGTTGGTGGGCGCTTTGTTGCGCCCGGGCCTTAGCGGCCCCAGCCGTGATGGCCGTGGTGACCGCCCCGGCCGCCTTCATGGTCGCCGCCGCGGCGCTGGCCGCGCCGTGCGGTTTCCAGGTCGAACACCCGCTTTTGCGTCGGGTTCAGCGCCGCGTAGAACACCTTGGTGGCTTCGGCGCGCTGGTCCATGCGCGCCATGCGCTCGGTGCGCAAGGCCTTCATGCGGTCGATGCGCTCGGGCGTGGTCAGGCGCGCGAACTCGGCGCGGTCGGGCCGCTTCCAGTTGGCCGGCGGCTGCATCGCCGTGGTGAAGGTGGTCCAGGCACCTTCCTGCGCCGGCGTGATCTGCAGCGTTTCTTTCAGGTGGGCCATGCGCTTGGCGATGCGGGCCTGCATGCGTTCCTGCATCCGGGCCGGGTCGCCCCGTTCCATCCGCTGCTCATGGCGCGGACCGCTGCCCGGGGGCGGGCCGGGGGGGGTCTGGGCGACGGCGGCCAGGCCGAGGGCGGCCAGCACGGCCGCGGCGATCAGTTGCTTGGGAGAGTGGTTCATGGTTCCTTCCTTGGGGGGATCAAGACAGGCCCGGGTCAGGTCCGGCTCAGGCTGGAAGCCAGTGTGGGCGCCGCATGTATCGCGGCGGTGGCTCTGCGGTAGCGCTTGTGTAAAGCCTTCGACTTCAACCCAGCCGTTGCGGGCCGGTGCGAGTGCGCCTACAGCAAGACCGCCGCCCGGGCCACACGCGCGCCGCAGCCCTGCGGAGACCATCGCGGCAGCTTCAAGGAGTTTGACCATGCGCAACCGATTGCTTGCCGGGCCCGTGCTCGCCGCCGCGCTGCTGGCGTCGACCGCGGCCCTGGCCCAGACCCCCGCCCCGCGAGCGACCGACGTGGGGCCGCCGCCGGCCGAGGAGCGCGACAGCGTCGGCGCGGTCGTCCTCGAGAAATCGCTGGTGCGGGCCCAGCGCAGCCAGGCGTTCGACGAATCGTCGGCCCGGACCGGCGTCGGCTCGGTCGGACGCGGGGTGTTGCGCGCGACCATGCAGACCAAGGCCCAGGCGGAGCTGGCCAGCGCCCGCGCCGCCGAAGCGGCCGACTTCCGCCGGCGCGGCGCCGGCGCCCTCACCGGGCACTAGCTCAGGCCAACTCAGGCCAGCGCCGGATAGTCGGTGTAGCCCTGCGCGCCGCCGCCGTAGAAGGTGGCCTTGTCGGGCGTGTTCATGGCCGCGCCCTGGCGCAGGCGCTCCACCAGGTCGGGATTGGCGATGTAGGGACGGCCGAAAGCGACCAGATCCGCGCCTTCGGCCAGCGCCTGTCCGGCCAGCTTCTTGTCGTAGCCGTTGTTCACCATCCAGGCGCCCGTGCCGCCGGCGTCGCGGTAGGCCTGGCGCAGCGCCTCGTAGTCGAAGGGGCGGTCGGCGATGTCGCGCGGGCCGCCGGTGGCGCCCTCGATCACGTGGATGTAGGCCAGGTGCAGCGGCGCCAGCTCGCGCATCAGGTAATCGAACAGGGCTTGCGCGTCGGCGTCCACGATGTCGTTGGCCGGCGTCACGGGCGAGATCCGCAGGCCGGTGCGGCCGCCGCCGACTTCGCCGGTCACGGCCCGCACCACTTCCAGCAGCAGCCGGGCGCGGTTCTCGATCGAGCCGCCGTAGTCGTCGGTGCGCTGGTTGGCGCCGGTCTTGAGGAACTGGTCCAGCAGGTAGCCGTTGGCGCCGTGGATCTCGACGCCGTCGAAGCCGGCGTTGGTCACCGCGTGCCGTGCCGCATGGCGGAAGTCGTGGACGATGCCCGGCAGCTCGGTGGCGTCGAGCGCGCGCGGTTCGGAGGTTTCGGCGAAGCTGCCGACGCCGTCCTTGATCAGGTAGGTCTTGGTCCTGGCGGTGATGGCGGACGGCGCGACCGGCTTCTGGCCGTCGGGCTGCAGGTCGACGTGCGACACGCGGCCCACGTGCCAGAGCTGCACCACGATCTTGCCGCCCTTGGCATGGACGGCGTCGGTAACGCGCTTCCAGCCATCGAGCTGGTCGGTGCCGTACAGCCCCGGCACGTCGGCATAGCCCTGGCCCTGGGCGGAGATGGCGGTGGCTTCGGTGATGAGCAGGCCGGCGCTGGCGCGCTGGGTGTAGTACTGCGCCATCAGCGGCGTGGGCACGGCGCCGGGGGCGCGGTTGCGGGTCAGCGGCGCCATCACGACGCGGTTGGACAGGTGCAGGTCGCCGGCGCGGACCGGATCAAACAGGGTGGGCATGGGAGGCGTCTTCTTCGTTGGGTGAATGGGATTTCAGCCCTCAGGGTAATCCGCCGGCAAAAGCCTTGCAGCCACGCGCCGGCCGCTTTTGTGCATGGCCCACAATGCCCGGATGAGCCCACCCCGCCGCGATTCCGACGCCCGGTTGCTGGCGCTGGCGCTGGTGCTCTCGCTGGGCGGCGCGATCTCCCTGGGCATCACGCGCTTCGCCTATGGCCTGCTGTTGCCGCCGATGCGGGCCGACCTGCAGTGGTCCTACACCCTGGCCGGCGCGATGAACACGGCCAATGCCGGCGGCTACCTGCTCGGCGCGCTGCTGACGCCGGCGCTGATGCGCCGATACGGCGCCACCGCCCTGTTGCTGTGGGGCGCGGCCAGCGCCAGCCTGTTCATGGGCCTGAGCGGTTTCTTCACCGGCGCCGGCCCGCTGCTGCTGCAGCGGGTGCTGGCCGGCGTCGCCAGCGCCTTCGTGCTGATCGGCGGCAGCCTGCTGGCGGTGCGGCTGGGGTCGCTGCAGCCGGCCCGCGGCGGCTTGCTGATCGGCCTGTATTACGGCGGCACCGGGATCGGCATCGTGTTGTCGGCGCTGCTGGTGCCGGCGGTGCTGGAGGCCGCCCTGGCGCGCCCGCATGGCTGGGCCTGGGCCTGGTGGGCGCTGGCGCTCGCCTGTGGCCTGGCGACGCTGGCGCTGCTGTGGCCGGCGCGCGCGCTGCAGCGGATGGCGCCGGCCGCAAACGCGGCTGGCAGCGGCGCATTGCCGGAACACCGGTTCCGCTGGGCCAGCTTCGCGCCGGGGCTGACCGGCTACGGCCTGTTCGGCGTCGGCTACATCGGCTACATGACCTTCGTGATCGCCTTGCTGCGCGAGCAGGGCGTGGGTCCGGCGCGGGTGACGCTGTTCTATGCGCTGCTGGGGCTGGCGGTGCTGGCGTCGCCGCGGATCTGGGCCCGGATGCTGGACCGGTTCCAGGGCGGCCAGTCGCTGGCGCTCCTGAATGCGCTGCTGGGTGTCGCCACCATCGTGCCGGCGTTGACGGCGTCGTGGCCGGCGGTGCTGGCATCCGGCCTGGTGTTCGGCGGCGTGTTCCTGTCGCTCGTGTCGTCGACCACCGCGCTGGTGCGGCACAACCTGCCGCCGGCGCAATGGGCGGCCGGCATCAGCGCCTTCACCATCGTGTTCGCGATCGGGCAGATCGTCGGCCCCACGGTGGTGGGCTGGATCGCGGACGGGGCGGGTGGGCTGGCGCGCGGCCTGGTGTTC
Source organism: Ramlibacter sp. 2FC (assembly GCA_943372495.1). Taxonomy (GTDB): domain Bacteria; phylum Pseudomonadota; class Gammaproteobacteria; order Burkholderiales; family Burkholderiaceae_C; genus Ramlibacter. Next base: position 17,171 of record CALRYV010000033.1, read on the forward strand.
TCGGCGGTCGCGCTCTGGCTGGGCGCGGCGCTGGCCTGGCGCCAGCAGCCACCGGCCGGCCGCCGCGGCGCTGTGCCTACTTGAGCAGGCCTTCGGCCTTCATCGCTTCCTGCACCGCGGGCCGGGCTGCGACGCGCTCGCGGTAGGCGACCAGGTTCGGATACGGCGCCAGGTCGATCATGGTCGGTTTGGCCCAGTTGGTGCACGTGAACAGGTAGCCGTCGGCGACGCTGAAGTTGTCGCCCATCAAGTACTGCTTGTCCTTGAGCTCGCCGTCCAGCCACTGGAACCGCTGCGCCAGCTTGTCGCGCTGGATCTTCTTGGCTTCCTCGGGCATCGCCGGGTTGAACAGGGGCGAGAACTGCTTGTGGACTTCGGTGCCGATGAAGGTCAGCCACTCCTGCAGCCGGTAGCGCGGCAGCGTGCCGTTGGCCGGCGCCAGGTTCTTGGTGGGGACCTGGTCGGCGATGTACTGGACGATCGCCGGGCCTTCGCGCAGCCGGGTGCCGTCGTCGAGCTCCAGCATCGGCACGTAGCCCAGCGGATTGATGCGGTAGTAGTCGGTGCCGTCGGCCAGCTGGTGGCTCTTGGTGCTGGCCAGCACCGGTTCGAAGGCCAGGCCGGCCTCGCGCAGCGCGATGTGCGGCGACAGCGAGCAGGCGCCGGGGGAGTAATAGAGTTTCATGCAGCTTCCTTGCTGTAGGTTGGGCGGATCAGGGCTTGCCATGCTAGCGGCTGGCCGCGATTCCTGCTGCCGGCCGTGGGGCTGGTCCTACAGCAGCGGGCGACCGGTGCTGATGACCTGAGGGCGGCACGAGGCCTAAGCTGGGGCAATGCATCTTTCCACCGTTGAAACCGTCCTCGAATACGACGTCAGGGCGCCCACCCACTTCTGCTTCAACATCGAAGCCGCCCACTGGCCGACCCAGAACATCGTGAGCGAGCGGCTGGCCGTGTCGTCCGGCGTGTCGGTGCACAGCTTTACCGACCCGGGCAGCGGCAACCGGTTCTTTCGCTTCGATGCGTCGCCGGGATCGCTGGTGGTCGACTACAAGGCCGACGTCGAAGTGTTCAGCGAGCACATCGACGAGCACCTGCCGGAGACGCCGGTCAGCGACGTGCCCGACGAGATCTTCCATTACCTGATGCCGACGCGGTACTGCGAGTCGGACCTGCTCAGCGCCACGGCGCAGCAGCTGTTCGGCCAGGAGCAGCCCGGCATCTCGCGCGTGCGCACGGTGCTGCGCTGGATCCACGAGAACATCGAATACCGGCCCGGCAGCTCGACGTCGACGACGACGGCGCAGGAGGTGTTCAACCAGCGCTCGGGCGTGTGCCGCGATTTCGCCCACCTGGGCATCAGCTTCTGCCGGGCGCTGAACATCCCGGCGCGGCTGGTGGTGGGCTATGTCTGGTTCGACGAGCCGCCGCAGGACTTCCACGCCATCTTCGAAGCCTGGATCGGCGGCCGCTGGGTGCTGTTCGACCCGACCGGCATGGCGCCGGTGGACCGGGTGGTGCGCATCGGCACCGGGCGCGATGCCAAGGACGTGGCCTTCAGCACCATCTTCGGCAGCCTGACGATGACGCGCAAGGAAGTGAACGTGCTCGAGCACGACGCGCGCGGCCGGGTGCCCAGCGGCCTCCCGGCGCTGGAACTGGCCGCCGGCGCGCCGGCTGTGGCCGCGGTCTAGTGGAAGCGGGTCTTATTCAGCGTAGCCGGCGTTTTCCCGATCCAGCCGGCGCAGCAGCGACGGCCAGACGAAAGCGCCGCCCAGCCCGCCGGTCTGCACCTTCAGCGCCTGCGCCACGCCTTGCACGATCTGCGGGTTGACCTCGATCAGCTCGCCGCCGGCCTGGGCATCGATCTGGATCCGGCACGCGTTCTCGAAGGTGTACATCGACAGGAAAGCGTCGGCGATGGACTTGCCGACGGTGAGCAGGCCGTGGTTGCGCAGCACCAGGAAGTTCGCGGTGCCGAGGTCGGCTTGCAGCCGCGGCTTCTCCTGGTCACGGAAGGCCACGCCCTCGTAGTCGTGGTAAGCCAGCGATGCCAGGATGAACGTCGACTGCTGCGAGATCGGCAGGATGCCGCCTTTCTGCGCGCTCACGGCGACCCCGGCCCGGGTGTGGGTGTGCAGCACGCAGGTGATGTCTGCGCGGGCCTCGTGCACCGCGCTGTGGATCACGAAACCGGCCGGGTTTACCGGGAACGGCGAGTCGATGATCTTGTTGCACTGCTGGTCGACCTTGACCAGCGACGACGCCGTGATCTCGTCGAACATCAGGCCGTACGGGTTGATCAGGAAGTGGTGCTCCGGCCCGGGGATGCGGGCCGTGATGTGGGTGAACACCAGGTCGCTCCAGCCGTACAGGGCCACCAGCCGGTAGCAGGCAGCGAGATCGACGCGCAGCGCCCATTCATCGGCGCTGACCACCTGCTTGAGGGATGCGATTTCCATGCTGTCTCCGGTCGCTGGCGACCATTGTGGCACCCGCTATGCGGGCCGGGTGTCGCGCTCGAGGCGCCCCAGGAACAGCATGGCTGCCTGCCGGTTGGCGCCGCACATCTCGGCCGAAGGCAACAGGCCGGAGCACACTGCGGGACGCTCGGGGCGGCCGAAGATCATGCAGCCGTGGTCCGCATCGAGCTGGACGCAGCGCTCCCCGGCCGGCTTGCCGGCGGGCATGCCGGGGATGGCCGAGCTGATGGAAGGGGCGGTGCAGCAGGCGCCGCAGCCGGGGCGGCAGTTCACGGTTGCAAGCGACCGGCGGCCCAGAGCACCTGGTCGATGACGGCTTGCACGTGGCGCTGCGCCGGCTCGTTCACCAGCCCTCCCTGGTCGTCGAAGGCGTCGCCGGCATGGCCCAGCGCGAAATTCACCGGCGCCAGCCAGCACTGCAGGTTCAGCAGCAGCGGCGCCAGATGGCTTTGCGAGCGCAGTCCGCCCAGCGCACCGGGCGAGGCGCTGAGCATGCCGACCACCTTGCCGCGGGTGGACTTGAAGCCGTCGGTCCAGGCGGTGTCGCCCTTGACCGGGCTGGAGACCCAGTCCAGCGTGTTCTTCAGCAGGGCCGGGTAGCTGGCGTTGTATTCGGGCGTGCAGATGATCCAGGCCGGATGGTCGAACATGAGCTGCTTGAGCCGGATCACGTCCGCCGGCGTGCCCCGGGCCTCGAGGTCGGCGTTGTACATCGGGATGTCGAAGTCGGCCAGTTCGATGTGGGTCACCTCGGCCCCGCTGGCAGCAGCCATCGCGGCAGTGGCCCGGGCCAGCTGGCGGTTGAAGGATTTGAGGCGGGTGCTGCCGGCGAAGACGAGGAGTTTCATGGCCCTGATTGCAGCATAGAGGCGGCGCAGCTTTTCAGCGAACTGGAGGACAGTGGGCTAAAATGTACAAAATCCTGGTCCTGTACAAAATGCACACTCTTTCCATGAGCGATTTCCGGGCGCGCGCTTCCGAAATGCTGGATCGCGTCGCCAATGGCGAAACCATCCGCATCCTGCGCCATGGCAAACCGGTGGCCGAACTTGTGCCGGTTCGGCCAGAGACTGTTGCCACCCAGCCGCGCTGGAAGCTGCCGGTGGAGCCGTTGCACTACCTCAAGCCGCCACGCAAGACCGGCGCTGAACTGATCATCGAAGAGCGTGAGAGCGGCTGGTGATGAAGGTGCTTTTTGACAGTTCCGCGCTGTTCAAGCGCTATGCCGGCGAGCACGGGGTCGAGCGGGTGAGTGCATTGCATGAAAAGGCGACGGCGGTGGTCCTGGCGGCCCATTGCTTCACCGAGATCGTCTCGGCGCTGACACGCCAGTGGCGCGAGGGCGCGTTCGACGAGGCCGAGTACCGGCGCGTGCGAACCACCATGCGCGACGATTTCGACGTGTACCAGATCGAGGCCCTGAGCCGCACGGTCGAAGACTTCGCGGTCGCCGCGATGGTCCAGGTCCCGCTACGCGCGATGGATGCGTTGCACATCGGCTCGGCCCAGTCGGCGCGCGTGAACCTGTTCGTGACCGCCGACCGCCGGCAGGCCGCTGCTGCGCAAGTCGTCGGCCTGAAGACTGAATTGATTGAGGCCAAATGAAACGACCCCCACGCTCTTTTCAATCGCTGCCCCCCGAGGGGGCTTCGGTCTCCTTGAGGCGGCTCGGCGGAGACTGACATGCTGTATCCCGAAGAATTCGACGTCATCGTGGTCGGTGGCGGCCATGCCGGCACCGAGGCGGCGCTCGCCGCCGCGCGGATGGGCTGCAAGACCTTGCTGCTCAGCCACAACATCGAGACCCTGGGCCAGATGAGCTGCAATCCGTCCATCGGCGGCATCGGCAAGGGCCACCTGGTCAAGGAAGTGGATGCGCTGGGGGGCGCGATGGCGATCGCCACCGACGAGGGCGGGATCCAGTTCCGGATCCTCAACTCCAGCAAGGGGCCGGCCGTCCGCGCCACCCGCGCCCAGGCCGACCGCATCCTCTACAAGGCGGCGATCCGCCGCCGGCTGGAAAACCAGCCCAACCTGACGCTGTTCCAGCAGGCGGTCGACGACCTGATGGTGGAGGGCGACCGGGTGGTCGGCGCGGTGACCCAGGTCGGCATCCGCTTTCGCTCGCGCACCGTCGTGCTGACGGCGGGGACTTTCCTGGACGGCAAGATCCACGTCGGGCTGAACAACTACGCGGCCGGCCGCGCGGGCGATCCGCCGGCGATTTCGCTGTCGGCCCGGCTCAAGGAACTGAAGCTGCCGCAGGCACGCCTGAAGACCGGCACGCCGCCGCGGCTGGACGGCCGGACCATCGACTTCTCGCAGTGCGAGGAGCAGCCGGGCGACCTCGATCCGGTGCCGGTGTTCAGCTTCATGGGCAATTCGTCGATGCATCCGCGCCAGGTGCCGTGCTGGGTCACCCACACCAACGAGCGCACCCACGAGATCATCCGCTCCGGCTTCGACCGCAGCCCGATGTTCACCGGCAAGATCGAGGGCGTCGGCCCGCGCTACTGTCCGAGCGTCGAGGACAAGATCAACCGGTTCGCCGACAAGGACAGCCACCAGATCTTCCTGGAGCCCGAGGGCCTGACCACCAACGAGATCTATCCCAACGGCATCTCGACCAGCCTGCCGTTCGACATCCAGTACCAGCTGGTCCGGTCGATGAAGGGACTGGAGAACGCCCACATCCTGCGGCCGGGCTATGCGATCGAGTACGACTACTTCGACCCGCGGGCGCTCAAGAGCAGCTTCGAGACCCGCTCCATCGGCGGCCTGTTCTTCGCCGGGCAGATCAACGGCACCACCGGCTACGAGGAGGCGGCGGCGCAAGGCCTGTTCGCCGGCATCAACGCCGCCCTGCAGTGCCAGGGCAAGGTCGCCTGGCTGCCGGGCCGCGACGAGGCCTACCTGGGCGTGCTGGTGGACGACCTGATCACCAAGGGCGTCACCGAGCCGTACCGGATGTTCACCAGCCGGGCCGAGTTCCGGCTGCAGCTGCGCGAGGACAACGCCGACATGCGCCTGACCGAGCAGGGGCGGGCGCTGGGCCTGGTCGACGATGCGCGCTGGGAATCGTTCAGCCGCAAGCGCGACGCTGTTTCACGTGAAACAGAACGCCTGAAGAGCACCTGGGTCAACCCGCGCAACCTGGCGCCGGCCGAGTCGGAACGGGTGCTGGGCAAATCGATCGACCACGAATACAACCTCGGTGACCTGCTGCGGCGGCCCGATGTGAGCTACGCCGCGCTGATGTCGCTGGACGCCGGCAAGTACGCCAACGCCGACGTTTCACGTGAAACACTGGGCTCGCTGTGGGAGCCGGTGGTGGAGCAGCTGGAAATTGCCGCCAAGTACTCCGGCTACATCGACCGGCAGAAGGACGAGATCCTGCGCGCCGCCCATTACGAGCACCTGAAGCTGCCGGCCGACTTCGACTACCTGTCGGTGCCGGCGCTTTCGTTCGAAGTCCGGCAAAAGCTCGACAAGCACCGGCCGGAAACGCTGGGCCTGGCGTCGCGGATCTCCGGCGTCACCCCGGCGGCGATCTCGCTGCTGCTGGTGCACCTGAAGAAGAGCCGGGTCAAGGGCTTCGCCGTGGCGGCGACGTCCGAGGACGAAGCGCCGGCATGACGCGGCCACTGGAGGCCGAGCTGCGCCAAGGGCTGGCGGCGCTGCAGCTGGAGCTCGACGGGCAGCAGGTCGGCCAGCTGCTGGACTACCTGGCGCTGCTGCAGAAGTGGAACCAGGTCTACAACCTGACCTCGGTGCGCGACCCGGCCGGAATGCTGACCCACCATCTGCTCGACAGCCTGGCGGTGGTCGGCCCGTTGCGGCGGCAGACCGGTGGCCGGCCGATCCGCCTGCTCGACGTCGGCTCCGGCGCCGGACTGCCGGGCGTGGTCATCGCCATCTGCTGCCCCGAGATCCGGGTCGACTGCGTCGACACGGTCGCCAAGAAGGCGGCCTTCATCCAGCAGGCGGCGGCGACCCTGCAGCTGCCGAACCTGCGCGGCCTGCACGCGCGGGTGGAGAGCTTGGTCGAGCCGTACCACGTCGTCAGTTCACGGGCCTTCGCCTCGCTCGCGGATTTCGTCAGCTGGTCGGCCGGCGCGCTGGCGCCCGAGGGCGTCTGGATGGCGATGAAGGGCAAGCATCCTGCGGCCGAAATCGAGGCGCTGCCCGCCGCCAGCACCGTGTTTCACGTGGAACAGTTGACGGTGCCCGGACTGGATGCCGAACGCTGCCTCATCTGGCTGCGCCGCGCCGCCGGCGTAACGTAAACTCAGCCTTCAGAATTCGGCGTCCAGCCCGGGGGGAACACATGTTCGGCGTAGCAGACTACGGCGCTTTCGTTGCCGCAATCATCATCTTTCTCGCCATCCCCGGACCCGGCAATCTGGCGCTCATCACCTCCACCAGCAAGGGCGGAATCGCCGGCGGACTGGCCGCCACGCTGGGCGTGATCGCCGGCGACCAGGTGCTGATGTGGCTGGCAGTAGCGGGCGTGGCGGCGCTGCTCAGCGCTTATCCCGCCGCCTTCCACGCGGTCCAGTGGCTGGGCGCCGGCTACCTGGCCTGGCTGGGACTGAAGATGATCCTGGCCAAGCCGGGCGCCAAGCCGATCCTCAACATCGAGCCGCATCACTACTTCCGGCAGGCCGGGCTGATCACCTTGCTCAACCCCAAGGCCATCGTGTTCTACATGGCTTTTTTCCCGCTGTTCGTCGACCCGGCCCGGCACCAGGGCATGCTGACCTTCGGCGTGATGGCGGCCACCATCGCCAGCCTGACCTTCGCCTATGGCCTGCTCGTGGTGCTGCTGACCCACCACCTGGCCGAACGCCTGCGCGCCAATCCGCTGATCGGCCGGGTGCTGGAGAAGCTGGCCGGCGTGTTCCTGCTGGGCTTCGGCGTCAAACTGGCGATCAGCAAGTGAGCGCCGCGACGGCCCCAGCGGTGTCTCCCGGCGCGAAGGTTTTCTGTGTCGCCAACCAGAAGGGTGGGGTGGGCAAGACCACCACCACCGTCAACCTGGCGGCCGGCCTGGCCAAGGTCGGCCAGCGGGTGCTGATGATCGACCTCGATCCCCAGGGCAATGCGACCATGGGCTCGGGCGTCGACAAGCGCAAGCTCAAGCTCACCATCTACGACGTGCTGCTGGAGTCGGCTTCGATCGCCGAGGCCAAGGTCCGCAGCGAGAAGTGCGGCTTCGACGTGCTGGGCGCCAACCGTGAGCTGGCCGGCGCCGAGGTGGAGCTGGTGGAACTGGAGCACCGCGACCAGCGGCTCAAGCTGGCGATCGCCGCGGTGGCGACCGACTATGACTTCGTGCTGATCGATTGCCCGCCGTCGCTGTCGATGCTCACGCTCAACGGCCTGTGCTCGGCCCATGGCGTGATCGTCCCGATGCAGTGCGAGTACTTCGCGCTCGAGGGCCTGACGGACCTGGTCAACACCATCAAGCAGGTCCACGCCAACATGAACAAGGACCTGCAGATCATCGGCCTGCTGCGGGTGATGTTCGACCCGCGCATCACTCTTCAGCAGCAGGTGTCGGACCAGCTCAAGGCGCATTTCGGCGACAAGGTCTTCAACACCGTGATCCCCCGCAACGTGCGGCTGGCGGAAGCGCCGAGTTACGGCCTGCCGGGCGTGGTGTTCGATCCGGCGGCCCGCGGCAGCGTCGCCTATGTCGACTTCGCCCAGGAAATGGTGGAGCGCATCGGCAAGATGTGACCATGAAGCCGTCCAACGTGCTCCTCTTGCCGGGCTGGCAGAACAGCGGGCCGCTGCACTGGCAGAGCCTGTGGGAGCAGCGGCACGGCTATGTGCGCGTCGACCAGTACGACTGGGTGCGGCCGCTGCGGGGCGACTGGGTGGCGCGCCTCGAGGAGGTGATCCTCACCTGCGACGAGCCGGCGGTGCTGGTCGGCCACAGCCTGGGCTGCATCCTCGCCGCGGCCTGGGCCGCGCACTCGCGCAACACGCACCGGGTCAAGGCGGCGCTGCTGGTGGCGCCGGTCGACCCGGAACGTGCCGACGTCCGTGAGCTGCTGCCGGGCTGGGCACCGGTCCCGTTGCAGGCGCTGCCCTTTCCCAGTGTGCTGCTGGCCAGCCGCGACGACCCGTACTGCGAGTTCGAGCGGGCCCGGCTGTTCGGTTATGCCTGGGGCTCGCAGTTCATGGACTACGGACCGTGCGGCCACATCAACGCCGACTCCGGCCTGGCGAGCTGGCCCGAAGGCCACGTGCTGCTGCAAGATTTGATGAAAGACTGAAAGAAGACCATGGTCACCAGGAAACCCAAGGGCCTCGGCCGCGGCCTCGAAGCATTGCTGGGGCCGAAGGCGCCGGAAGACGGGCAGGCCGAGCACGGCGCCACGCCCGGCTCGCCGTCGTCGCTGCCGCTCGGCGAGCTGGTGGCCGGCATGTACCAGCCGCGCACCCGGATGGACGAGGGCGCTTTGTACGAGCTGGCCGAGTCGATCAAGGCGCAGGGCATCATGCAGCCGATCCTGGTGCGCCGGCTGGTCGATGGCGAGCACGCCGGCAAGTACGAAATCATTGCCGGCGAGCGCCGCTTCCGGGCCGCCCGGCTGGCCGGCCTGGGCAGCGTCCCGGTGCTGGTCCGCGACGTGCCCAACGAATCCGCCGCGGCCATGTCGCTGATCGAGAACATCCAGCGCGAGGACCTGAATCCGCTGGAAGAAGCCCACGGCCTGCAACGCCTCGTCAAGGAGTTTGGGCTTACTCACGAGCAGGCGGCGCAGGCCGTCGGGCGCTCGCGCAGCGCCGCCACCAACCTGCTGCGGCTGCTGAACCTGACCGACCCGGTGCAGACCATGCTGATGGCCGGCGACATCGACATGGGCCATGCGCGGGCCTTGCTCGGACTGGAGCGGGCGACGCAGATCACGGCCGCCAACCAGATCGCTGCCAAAAAGATGTCGGTGCGCGAGGCCGAGGCCCTGGTCAAGAAGCTGGGCGCCGAGTTCAACCTGGTCTCGGCCAAGCCGAAGAAGGAAAAGTCGCGCGACCTGAAGCGGGTCGAGGAAGAACTGTCGGACCTGCTCACGGCCCAGGTCGACGTCCGGGTCAAGAAGCGGGTCAAGCGCCACGGCCGGGTCGAGGAGATGGGCGAGCTGGCGATCCAGTTCGGCTCGCTCGACGAGCTCAACGGACTGATCGACCGCCTGCGGGGATGACGGGGTCGCGGATCGTCCTGGTCGACAGCGACGGACACACCGCCGGCCAGCTGGTGGCCGAACTCGCGCGCCGCGGCTTCGACCCCGTGACCGTCGCCGCGACGCCATCGGCGTTGCCGCCGCTGCTGGCCTGCGGGGCGGCCGACGTCGTGATCGTCAACCACCGCTACCAGGAGGAGGGCGTGCTGGCGGCCTGCGGCATCGCCAGGCGGGTCGTGCCCGATTGCGCCACCCTGGTGGTGGCGGCGCCGGGGCCGGCGCTGGCCGCCGTCCGCGCCTGGGCCCGGGAAACCCGCAGCATCGACGTCATCGTCGAAAAACCGTTCTTCGACGAGCGCTTCTACCTGGTCCTGACCGAGCTGCTGGCCGGCCGGGCCGCCGCCCGCCAGGCCCGCAGCCGGGCCGAGCGGCTGGCCAACCTGGTGCCGGCCGGCGCGCTGGTCCCGGGTGGCGAAGCCATCGATCCGCAGGCCGAATTGTTCGAGGCCGCGGTGCTGTTCACCGACATCCGCGATTCGTCCCGTCTGATCACCCAGATCGCCCCGCGCGAGTTCTTCGACCTGCTCAACCACGTGCTGAGCGAGCAGACGGCGCGCATCCACGCGGCGCAGGGCTCGGTCGTCAAGTACACGGGCGACGGCGTGATGGCGATCTTCCGCCGCATGGGCCGCTCGTACCTGGCGCTGCGCTGCGGGCTGGAGCTGGCCGCGCTGAGTTCGCGCCAGCGCCTGCCGTTCGGCGTCGGCATCGCCCAGGGCCTGGTGCTGGCCGGCCTGATCGGCGACGCCGGCAACACCGGGCAGCGCCGCCAGTTCGACGTCATCGGCGCCACGGCCCACCTGGCCGCGCGCCTGTGCGCGCAGGCCGAGCCCGGGCAGGTGGTGGCCACCAGCAGTGTCAACGCAGTGGCCCGGGTGCAGACTCCGGCGCCGCGGCCGATCGAGAAAGTGTCGATCCGCGGCTTCGAGCGCCCGGTCGACTGTGTTGCATTCAGCCCGGAGGCCGCATGAAAGAGCAGTTCGACCCGTCCCAGATCAGCAAGGTGATCGACCAGTCGCTGGTGTACCAGTGCGCCTGCCCGGCGCAGGTGTGCCGCGCCATCTTCGAGCTGCGCGAGCTGCACCGCTACCAGCTGGAGTGCATCAACGATTCGGACAACGACGTGCTGGTGCACCGCGCCATCGCCGACGCCGCCGAGAGGTCGCACGCGCTGATGGAGGAATGCCTGGCCCGGGTGCTGGAGATCGAGGGCTGGGACCTGGCCACGCTGGCGATGCCCGAAGCGCTCAAGGCCAAGCAGCGCAAGGCCCTGTAGGTGCGCTCCTAGCTCGGGTGGGGGATGGACTGGGCCGCGGCCTGCGCGCACAGTCGAGGTTCACGAGAGGAGCCCTGCCATGGCACAGCATTTTTCCCCGTTGTCCCGTCCCGCCTTGCTGGCGGCCAGCCTGTGCGCCGCGTTCGCCGCCGGCGCCCAGCAGAACGTCAAGCCGCCCAAGGCGCAGCTGTGGATGGACGTCTCCACCGGCGGCATGGCGGGCATGCCCGAGATGGAGCTGCCCGCCGGCATGGGCGGGCTGTTCGGCGGCCGCCCCGGCATGGGCGGCAACGCCAGCTACGGCATGGCGCGCGGCATGAACATCATGCCGCCGCGGGTGCTGGACATCGCCCTGTACAACAGCCTGCGGCCCGGGGCCGAAGCCAGCCAGGCGATCCCGCCCGGGATGCGGATGGGCGACAGCCTGCCGCTGCTCCCGCCGCCGCAGGCCGCGCCGCGCGAACGCGAGCCGGGTGAGGTGCCCGACGAGATGCGGCGCGAGACGCCCAAGGGCGGGATCCTGATCTACTGGGGCTGCGGCGAGGCCGTGCGCCGGGGCCAGCCGCGGGTGATCGACCTGGCGCGCGGCAACCCGGCCGACTTCGGCGCCGCTTTCGCCGGCCGCCATGCCGCCGACCGGGGCGCGCGCATCACGCCGCAACACGTGCTCTATCCCAACGAGCGCAGCCGCAACGCCCTGCCGCGCGACAGCTCGCTGGTGGGCGAGCACCGGGTCCAGGGCGACGGCGTGCCGGCCTCGATGAAGTTCACGCTGGGCGAGGCCCAGAACCTGATGCCGCCAATCGACCTGCGCAGCCGCGGCGGCCTGGCCGACAGCGTGGCCCTGGCGTGGTCCACGGTGCCGCATGCCCGGGCTTATTACCTGCACGCGATGGGCCAGGTCGGCAACGACACGGTGATGTGGTCCAGCGCGGAAACCGCCGACTCCGGCATGGGCCTGTTCGACTACCTGCCGAACGCGACGATCGAACGCTGGGTGCGCGAGAGCGTGCTGCTCAGGCCCGAGACCACCTCGTGCGCCGTGCCCAAGGGCATCTTCGCGGCCCAGGAGGGAGGCGGCGGGCGGCGCGGCGATGGCGGCGGCGCGATGCTGCGCATGATCGCGTACGGTGGCGAGAGCAGCTTCGCCTATCCGCCGCGCCCGGCCGATCCGCGCGCCACCTGGGAGCCGGAGTGGGCAGTGCGGGTGCGGGTCAAGGCCAACACCATGGCGATGCTGGGCGAGGAGCAGGGCGGCCGCGGGTCGGCGGCCTCGGCGCCGGGCGGGCCGGAAGCCGCGCCTGCACCCACCAGCCCGGCCCAAAGCGCGGCCGAATCGGTGCTGCCGATCCCGAACCCGGCCGGCCTGCTCAGGGGCCTGTTCGGCCGCTGACCGCGGTCGCGCGGACCAGTTGCTCGAAGTGCGCCGCCGCCGGCGCCAGGGCCCGGTTGCGCCGGGTCACCAGGTGGATCGACGGCACCTTGAGCGGCAACTCCAGCGGCAGCACCTGCAGCATGCCGAGCCGGGCGTAGTGGCTGGCCAGCGAGGCCGGCATCACCGCCGCCATGTCCGAGATTTCCAGCAGCGCCGTGGTGACGATGGTCGAGGCCGACTCGGTGATGTCCAGCCGGGCGTGGATCCCGGCCTCGCGCAACGAGGCCTCGAACCGGCCGCGCTGCGGCGAGCCGGGCGGCTGCAGGATCCACGGCCACTGCACCAGGTCGCGCAGGCTGACCGCAGCGGCCTGCAGCAGCGGATGGCCGGCGCGCACCACCACCACCTGCGCCTCGCCGAGCAGGGGCAGGCTGGCGAACTCGTCGTCGTGGCTGCCCTCGGTCAGCCGGCCCAGCACCAGGTCGACCTCGCCGCGTTCGAGTTGCGCCAGCAGGACGTCGCTGGTGTCCACCAGCACCGAGACCGCCACCCGCGGATGGCGCTGCTTGTAGTCGACCAGGGCCGGCGCCAGCAGGCCCGGCACGGCGCCCGGCACGCTGCCCAGCCGCAGGGTGCCGCGCAGGCCGGAGCGCAGCGCCAGCATCTCGTCGCGCACGAAGCCGAAGTCGCTGAGCATCTGGCGCGCATAGCGGATCAGCACCGCGCCGGCAGCGGTCGGCTCCATGCCGCGCGCCAGCCGCTTGAACAGCGTCACGCCGACCACTTCCTCCAGCTGCTGCAGCAGCTTGGTGGCCGCCGGCTGGCTGATCGCCATCGCGGTCGCGGCCCGCCCCAGGTTGCGCTCGGTGCCCAGCTGCGCCAGCAGCACCAGCTGGCGGGTCTTCACGCGCATCAGCACGGCGGGGTCGGAAAGCCGGGAGCCAGGGGGCGTCATATTCATCCTGGCATGGATCGTTTAGCAAAACATATTGGAAAGGAATGAGAAAGACCCTTACCCTGCCCCAAAACCCCCAGGAGACAAGCCATGACCCGGATGCACTTCCGCCGCCACCTCGCCCCGCTGCTGGCCGCCGGCCTCGCGCTCGCCGCGCCCGCCGCCGTGCTCGCGCAAACCGCGGCCGACAAGCCGATCCGCATCATGGTGGGCGCCTCGCCCGGCGGCGGCACCGACATCCTGGCCCGGATGCTGGCCGACAAGTTCGCGCCCAGCCTCAAGCAGTCGGTGGTGGTGGAAAACCGGCCCGGCGCCTCCAACACCATCGCCGCCGACATGACGGCCCACGCCGTGGCGGACGGCACCACGCTGCTGCTGGCCACCAACACCGGCCAGGCCATCGCGCCGCACCTGCTCAAGCTGAAGTACGACTCGATCAAGGACCTGCAGCCGATCGGCCTGGTGGCCGTGATGCCCAATGTGCTGGTGGTGTCCTCCAGCCTGCCTTACCGCAACGTGAAGGAGCTGTTGGCCGCGATGGCGGCCAAGCCGGGCAGCTTCAAGTACGCCTCGTCGGGCGTCGGCAGCACCCAGCATGTCGGCGGCGAAGCCTTCGGCCTGAGCACCGGGACCAAATCGACCCACATCCCGTACAAGGGCAGCTCGCAGGCCCACATCGACCTGATCTCCGGCGAGGTCAGCATGATGTTCGACAGCGCCTCGTCGGCCATGTCGCAGATCAAGGCCGGCAAGCTGCGGCCGCTGGCGGTGGCCGCGGAAAAACGGGCCGTCGAACTGCCCGACGTGCCGACGCTGGGCGAGCAGGGCGTCAAGGGCGCGGACGTGCAGACCTGGTACGGCCTGTTCACCACCGCCGGTACGCCGAAAGCCACCGTGGACCGGCTGGCCGCCGAACTGACCCGGGTGCTGAAGCTGCCCGACGTGCAGGCCCGCATCAAGGGCCTGGGCGGCGAGATCAGCATCCTGCCGGTCGAGCAGTTCGCGGAGATGAACCGCGCCGAATACGAGCGCTACGGCAAGCTGGTGCGCGACGCCGGCATCAAGGCCGAATGAGATGGCGGCACTGACCGCAACCGGCATCTCCCGCATTGCCTTCCTGCTTGGGGACCCGAGCGGCATCGGCCCGGAAATGGCCGTCAAGCTGCTGGCGCGCGCCGCCAACCGCGCTGCCGCCGAGGTGCTGCTGATCGCCGATCCGGCGGTGCTGGCCTCGGGCGAGCAGATCGCCGGCGAGCGGCTCGATCCGCTGACGGTGACGCGGCTGGAGGACGTGCGCTTCGAGCCCGGCCGCGTCACGCTGCTGGCGCGCGGCTTCATGCAGGGCCAGCCGCTGGTGCTGGGCGAATCGAACGCGGTGTCGGGGCGCGCCAGCATGGACGCGCTGGCGCTGGCGACCGATGCGGTCCAGCGCGGCCTGGCCGGCGCCATCGTGTTCGCTCCGCTGAACAAGCATTCGCTGCGCCTCGGCGGCCTGACGCACGAGGACGAACTGCGCTACCTGCAGGAACGCTTCGCCGTGCCGGGCTTCGTCTGCGAATTCAACATCACCCAGGACCTGTGGACTTCCCGCGTCACTTCGCACGTGCCGCTCAAGGACGTGGCGGCGCTGATCACGCGGCAAGGGGTGCGGGACGCGGTCCACATCATCGACGCGGCCCTGCGCCACGCCGGCATCGCCAACCCGCGCATCGCGGTCTCGGGGCTGAACCCGCATGCCGGCGACGGCGGCTCGATCGGCATGGAGGAGATCGAGGTCATCGCCCCGGCGGTGGCAGCGCTGCAAGCCGAAGGCATCGACGCGCGCGGCCCGTTCTCGCCCGACACGGTGTTCATCGGCGCGCGCCGCGGCGACGTCGACGCGGTGGTCTCGATGTACCACGACCAGGGCCAGATCGCGATGAAGCTGATGGGGTTCGAGCAGGGCGTGACGCTGCATGGCGGCCTGCCGATTCCGGTGGCGACGCCGGCCAGCGGCAGCGCCTTCGACATCGCCGGCCAGGGCGTGGCGCGGGTGGCCGGCCTGCAGCACGCCTTCGACCTGTGCGTGCGGATGGCGGCGCGGCAGGACGCCGCGGTCGCGGCCTAGAGCGAGAAGATCTTCCCGGGGTTCATGATGTTCTTCGGGTCGAGCGCGCGCTTGATGGTGCGCATCATCTCGACCGCGCCGGCGCCGGCCTCGGTCACCAGGAAATCCATCTTGTGCAGGCCGATGCCGTGCTCGCCGGTGCAGGTGCCACCCAGCCGCAGGGCCCGCGCGACCAGATCGTGATTGAGCTGCTCGGCCTTCACCCGCTCCTCGGGCTGCTCCGGGTCCAGCAGGTAGCCGAAATGGAAGTTGCCGTCGCCGACGTGGCCGACCAGGAAGTAGGGGATGCCGCTGGCATCGGCTTCGGCCACCGAGTCCAACAGGCAGTCGGCCAGCCGCGAGATCGGCACGCAGGTGTCGGTGGAGATGGCGCGGCAGCCGGGCCGCGACTGGATGGCGGCGAAGTACGCGTTGTGTCGCGCCGCCCAGAGCCGGGTGCGCTCCTCCGGCGTGCTGGCCCATTCGAAGGCCTTGCCGCCATGGTCGGACGCGATCTCCTGGACCAGCTCGGCCTGCTCCTTCACCCCGGTGGGGGAACCGTGGAATTCCATCAGCAGCATCGGCTCCTCGCGCAGCGTCAGCTTGCTGTGCGCGTTGACCATGCGCACGGTGTTGACGTCGATCAGTTCCACCCGCGCGATCGGGACCCCGAGCTGGATGGTCTGGATCGTGGTGCGCACGGCCGCTTCGATGCTGGGGAAGGAGCAGATCGCCGCCGAGATCGCCTCGGGCAGCGGATAGAGCTTGACCGTGACTTCGGTGATCACGCCGAGCGTGCCTTCGCTGCCGACCATCAGGCGGGTCAGGTCGTAGCCGGCGCTGGATTTGCGGGCGCGGGTGCCGGTGCGGATCACCTCGCCGGATGCCGTCACCACTTCCAGGCCCAGCACGTTCTCGCGCATGGTGCCGTAACGCACCGCATTCGTTCCGCTGGCGCGGGTGGCGCTCATGCCGCCGATGGAGGCGTCGGCGCCGGGATCGATCGGGAAGAACAGTCCGGTGCTCTTGACGGCTTCGTTGAGCTGCTTGCGCGTCACGCCCGGCTGCACCGTGACGGTCAGGTCGTCGGCGTTGATCGACAGCACCTGGTTCATGCGGCTGACGTCGATGCTGATGCCGCCCTGCACGGCCAGCAGGTGGCCTTCGAGCGAGGAGCCGATGCCGAACGGGATCACCGGCACGCTCGACTCGCTGGCCAGCCGCACCGCGTCGGCGACGTCCTGGGTGCTCTCGGCGAACACCACCGCCGCCGGCGGCGGCGCCACGAACGACGACTCGTCGCGCCCGTGCTGTTCGCGCACGACCAGGGCGGTGGAACAGTTGGCGCCGAAGCGCGCCTTCAGCGCGTCGATCAGCGCGGCCGGGACCTCGCGCTGGTTGATTTCGGGCACGAGGTGGGACAGGGCGGTGGGGGCGTTCATGCGGGTCTCCGTCAGGGTCTGCAAGTTTACGCCCGCGCCCGCCGCTTCAACGCGCCGGGGGCTTGGGCGCGGCCTCGAATTCGGCGCGGGACAGCGCGCCGTCGCCGTTGGTGTCGAGCTTGTCGAAACTGCGCGCCAGGCTGCCGGCGCGCAGCGCCTCCTGGCGCGAGATGCTGCCGTTGCCGTCGGTATCGACCTGGCTGAAGGCGTCGCCAGCCTGCCTGGTGGGCGCCGGTGCGGAGGGGCCGGGTCCGGACGAGAACTGGGCCGAGGCCAGTCCGCTGCCCAGTGCCAGGGAGGCAAACAGCGCGAGGCTGCGAGCGTCGAAGGCGACGCGTCTGGATCGTTTGGCATGCATGGTGGAGCCTGGAAGAGTTGAACGAGGTCGCATTGCAGCCGATTGCGGCGCCGCCGGCCACCACTCTTGCCGGCTGTTGCGTCAGTCACATCCGCAAGCGCGGCGTTACCGGAACCGCCAGGCCCGGCGCCGTCCGCCACAATGGGGCTTCGACGACAGCAGATGAAGAAGGGCTCCCATGGGCAAGCGCCTGACGCAGATCGCCACCCGCACCGGCGACAACGGCACCACCGGCCTCGGCGACAACACGCGGGTCTCCAAGGACAGCCTGCGCGTGCACGCGATGGGCGACGTCGACGAACTCAATTCGCACATCGGCGTGCTGCTGTGCGAGGACATGCCGGCGGACGTGCGCGACCTGCTGGTGGAGATCCAGCACCAGCTGTTCAACCTCGGCGGCGAGCTGTCGATCCCGGGCTTCGAGCTGCTCAAGGCCGAGGCGCTGCTGGCCCTGGACCAGGCGCTGGAGCACTACAACAGCGGGTTGCCGAAGCTGCAGGAATTCATCCTGCCGGCGGGCAACCGGGCCGCGTCGCAGGCCCACATCTGCCGCACGGTGGCACGGCGGGCCGAGCGCGCGGTGGTGGCGCTGGGCGCGGCGGAAGCGGTGAAGGAAACGCCGCGGCAGTACCTCAACCGCCTGTCGGACCTGATGTTCGTGCTGGCCCGCGTGCTCAATCGCATGAACGGCGGCGACGACGTCTACTGGAAGAGCGTGCGGCTCGCGCGCAGCGAAGACCCCGACGTGGCTTAGCGCGGCGCCAGGATCGCCATCGTCAGGCGCGAGACGCAGGTCAGCTCGCCGGCGTCGTTGGTCATGTCGATCTGCCAGACCTGCGTGGTGCGGCCGATGTGCACCGGCCGTGCCACTCCCGTGACCCAACCGGAGGTGGCGCCCTTGAGGTGGTTGGCGTTGATGTCCAGCCCCACGGCGCGGTGGCCTTCCGGGCAGGCATAGGCGGCGCCGCACGACCCCAGGGTTTCGGCCAGCACCACCGACACGCCCCCATGCAGCAGGCCGTACGGCTGCTTGGTGCGCTGGTCGACCGGAATGCGCCCGCGGATGAAGTCGTCGCCGACCTCCAGGAACTCCATGCCCAGGTGCTCCGGCGCCGTGTCCTTGTGGATGGCGGCGAGTTCGGCGGGCGAGACGGCTTTCTTCCAGATCGGCATGGGTGCTCCTTGACCCGGAATTCTAGGGGCGGGGCACCGGCGTGGCCGACGGCCGGCCGCGGCTCAGCAGCGCGTAGAGCAGGATGGCGCCGAAGGTCGCGGTGCCGATGCCGCCCAGCGCGAAGCCGCCGAACTTCAGCGTGAAGTCGCCGGTGCCCAGCACCAGCGTGATCGCGGCCACCAGCAGGTTGCGGTTGTCCGAGAAGTCGACCTTGTTGTCGACCCAGATCTTGGCGCCGGCCGTCGCGATCAGGCCGAACACCACGATGCTGACGCCGCCCATCACCGGCAGCGGGATGGCCTGGATCACCGCGCCGAACTTGGGCGAGAAGCCCAGGACGATGGCGATCGCCGCGGCCATCACGAACACCGCCGTCGAATAGATCTTGGTCGCGGCCATCACGCCGATGTTCTCCGCGTAGGTGGTTACCCCGGTGCCGCCCGCGCCGCCGCTGACGACCGTCGCCACGCCGTCGCCGATGAAGGCGCGGCCGATGTACTGGTCGAGGTTGCGGCCGGTCATCGCCGTCACCGCCTTGATGTGGCCCAGGTTCTCGGCCACCAGGATGATCGCCACCGGGGCGATCAGCAGCATCGCGTTCAGTTCGAACACCGGCGCGGTGAAGGCCGGCGCGCCGAACCAGGCCGCGTTGGCGATGCCCGAGAAGTCCATCGGCTTGCCCAGGCCCATGCCGTTGGTCAGCAGCGCGTACACGATGCTGGCGACGATCAGGCCGACCAGGATCAGCAGCCGCTGCACCATGCCGCGCGTGAACACCGCCACCATGGCGACGCTGACGAAGGTGACGGCCTGCATCCACGAATCGAAGTTGCTGGCGGCCATGTTCTTGATCGGGATGCCGGCCAGGTTCAGGCCGATCACGGCGACCACGGCGCCGGTCACCACCGGCGGCATCACCTTCTCGATCCAGGCCGTGCCGGTCGCCTGCACGATCGCGCCGATCGCGATGTACAGCACGCCGCAGGCGATGATCCCGCCCAGCGCCACGCCGATGTTGGCGTTGGGCCCCTTGCCGGCATAGGCGGTGGCGGCGATGACGACGCCGATGAAGGCGAAGCTCGAGCCCAGGTAGCTGGGTACCTTGCCGCCGGTGATCAGGAAGAAGATCAGGGTGCCGATGCCGCTCATGAGGATGGCGATGTTGGGGTCGAACCCCATCAGGATCGGCGCCAGCACGGTGGCGCCGAACATCGCGATCACGTGCTGCACGCCCATCGCCGCGGTCTGCGGCCAGGGCAGCCGCTCGTCGGGGGCGATCACGCCGCCCTGGCGCAGCACATCCGCCGACTTCTCCGTCCAGTCGAACATTCCCATCTCTCGCTCCTTGTTGATTGTGGAGCGATGCTAGGGGCAATATCTGGGGCGTGCAAGGCGCGACGCACCCAAGGCGCCCGATGAAGTCAGCGCAGGAACACCGCAATCTTTCCCCTGACTGCCGCGTCCTTGAGGATCTTCCTGTGCCCCAGGCCCTCGGTCGCCAGCAGCTGCGCGCCACGCACCGCGTGGGCGTAGGCCTGGCCGTCGGCGAAGCGGTTGATGCGGTCCTCGCGGTCGTGCACCACCAGCGTGGGGATGCGGATCCGCGCGCCGACCGCCTCCGGTTCGAACTGCGGCATCAGCACGCCTTCCCGGGCCTCGATCCGCCGCTGCATGGCGGCCCGCGTTGCTTCGGTCAGGCCGAAGACATGGCCGAACAGGCGGGTGTAGTCGCGCGGCGAGGCCGGCGGCGCCACCAGCACCAGCCGCTCCACCGGCAGGCCGCGGCTGGCGGCGAAGGCGGCGGCATTGGCGGCCAGCGAATGCGCGACCACCGCGCGCAGCACGTGGCCTTGCTGCTGCAGCCGCGCCGCGACGTATTCGATGGCGCGGGCGAACTGCGGCAGGTTGCTGACCGAGCCCGCGCTGCGGCCATGCGCCGGCATCTCGACCAGCACCGGGCGCAGGCCCTGGCCGGCGAGGGCCTGCGCCAGCGCCAGCAGCTGGCCGGCGTGGCCGCCCCAGCCGTGCAGCAGCAGCACCACCGGCCCGTGCGGCGCGGCGGCCTGCGAATACACGGTGAGGCTGGCGTCCTCGAACGGCCAGCGCTCGACGCGCCAGCTGGTGTCCCAGGGCCGGCGCCGCTGCAGCCAGCGCGGTGGCAGCGGCGTGCCGAACAGGCGGTACGCGGCGCGCACGGCCAGCGCCGGCCACACCCGCTGGAAGGTGCCGAATGTCAGCCGGAACAGGCGCAGGCCGGGGCTGGCCTGGTAGAAGGCCGAGGCGGCTTCGAGGCGGGTGGGATGCATGGCGAGGCTCCTGTCGGTCAGAAGAACACCATGTCGTCGTTGCTGCGCGGCAGGCCGCGCAGGGACCGGACAGCGGCGGCGCCGAGACGCCAGCCGCCCCAGAGCAGGGACAGGATCAGGAGGGTGACCATGGAAGTTCCTTTCTTCGCACAACCGTGCGAAATATGGACGAACAAACAGGCGGGGACAACACGTCGGGGACCTCAGTTCCGGTAGGTCTGCAGCAGCCGGGCCCAGGTGGCCTGGGCCCGCTCGGCGGCCTTGGGCTCGCGCAGGAAGCGGATGTCGTGGATCAGGCCCAGGGCCAGCGCCGACATCTCGCTGACCATCTGCTCCGGATCGGTGTCGGGCTTGAGGTCGCCGGTCTCCACGGCTTGCAGCACCGTGCGACGCAGGGCGGCGCGCCAGCGCGTGACCTCGCCGTGCAGCAGGTCGCGCAGCGGGCCCGCCCGGTCGTCGAGTTCGAACGCGCCGGCGCTGTAGATGCAGCCATGCTCGGCCTCCACGTCGCGCATCCGGATGATCCAGCGCCGCACGATCTCGTTGAGCCGCGGCAGGCCCTTGGGGAGCTGCATCGCCGGCACGAACACGTCGGCGATGAAGCGGCGCCCGAACTCCTCGATCACCGCCTTCTGCAGCGCCTCGCGCGAGCCGATGCGCGAGAACACGCCGCTCTTGGACAGGCCGATGCGGTCGGCCACGGCCTGCAGCGTGATCGCCTCCAGGCCCTCGGCCGAGGCGAGGTCGATCCCGGCGCCGACGATGGCGGCGCGGGTCAGCTCGCTTTTCTGGGTTCGGGCGTCCATGCGGCGGATATTAGCACGGTCGTGCGAAACCACAAGCAGCCCTGCTCACGACGACGCCATCAGGGCCTCGTCGAAGATGGCGACGGCCCGGGTCCAGCCGGCCGACGCGCCGCGGATCTTGTGCGGGAAGCAGCTGATGAAGAAGCCGTCGGCCGGCAGCGCCTCCAGGTTGTGCAGCTTCTCGATGTGGCAGTAGCCGATGTCGCGGCCGGCCTTGTGGCCTTCCCAGATCAGCGACGGGTCGTGCGTGTCGCCGTACTTCTTCGCGGTGTGGACGAAGGGCGCGTCCCAGCTCCAGCTGTCGGTGCCGGTCAGCCGCACGCCGCGCTCCAGCAGGTACATGGTCGCCTCGTAACCCATGCCGCAACCCGACGTCACGTAGTCGGGGCTGCCGTAGCGCGAGCCGGCCCGGGTGTTGACCACCACGATCTCCAGCGGCTTGAGCGTGTGGCCGACGCGCGCCAGTTCGTCCGCCACGTCGGCGGCCGTCACCACGTAGCCATCCGCGAAATGGCGGAAGTCCAGCTTCACGCCCGGCTGGAAGCACCAGTCCAGCGGCACCTGGTCGATCGCGATCGAGGGCTTCTTGCGTCCCAGCGCCTGGTCCATGGTCGAATGGAAGTGGTAGGGCGCGTCCAGGTGGGTGCCGTTGTGGGTCGACAGCGTCACCGTCTCCACCGCCCAGCCTTCGCCGTCGGGCAGGTCTTCTTTCTTCAGCCCGGGAAAGAACGGCTCGATCTGCGCGAAGCTGTCCTCGTGGGTGAAGTACTGGATCTTCGGCGCGAACGCCGGCGGGTCGGAGACGACGTCGTTTTCCAGGTAGATCGACAGGTCGACGAATCTGCGTGCCATGGGAGGAACTCCTGATGCGCGTGCCGCGCCCACGCCGCCATCATGACGCATGCGCAGCCCGAACCAGCCACCCTACGTGCCCCAGATCCGCCGCTACCAGGAGTGGCTGCGCGCCGAGCGGGGCCTGCGCTTCGACAGCTACGACGCGCTGTGGCGCTGGTCGTGTGCCGACCTCGAAGCCTTCTGGCAAAGCATCTGGGACTACTACGGGCTGCAGTCGCCGACGCCGCACAGTGCGGTGCTGAGCGAACGCAAGATGCCCGGCGCCCGCTGGTTCGAGGGCGCGCAATTCAACTACGTCCGCCAGGTGTTCCGCCACGTGGACCAGGCCCATGCCGCCGGCTTCCCGGCGCTGGTCAGCCGCAACGAGAACGGCGACCATCGCGAATTGTCCTGGCCCGAACTGCGGCGCCAGGTGGCCTCACTGGCGCTGCACCTGCGCGCGCAGGGTGTGCAGCCCGGCGACCGCGTCGCTGCCTACCTGCCGAACATTCCCGAGGCGATCGTCGCCTTCCTGGCGGTGGCGAGCATCGGCGGCATCTGGAGCATCTGCGCGCCGGACATGGGAACCAGCGCCGTTCTCGACCGCTTCCGGCAGATCGAGCCCCGGGTGCTGATCGCGTGCGACGGCGTGCGCTACGGCGGCCGCGATTTCGAGCGGATCGACGTGGTGGCGCAACTGCGCGAGGCGCTGCCCAGCGTGCAGCACCTGATCGTGCTGCGCAACCTCGGCGCCGGCCATCCGGACCGGCTCGCGCCGTTCACGCCGTTCGAGCAAACCGTCGCGCGCGACGACGCTGCCACCGTCGCCTTCGAGCCGCTCTGGCTGCCGTTCGACCATCCGCTGTGGATCGTCTATTCCAGCGGCACCACGGGGCTGCCCAAGCCGATCGTCCATGGCCACGGTGGCACGGTGATCGTCGCCTTGCAGATGGCCAACCTGCACAACGACGTCGGCTGCAGCTACGAGGCCAACAGCCGGGGCGAGCGCTTCCACTGGTACAGCTCCACCGGCTGGGTGATGTGGAACGCGCAGGCGGCCGGACTGCTGCTCGGCACGACCTGCTGCATCTACGACGGCAACCCCGGGGGTTCGAAAGACAAGCCGGACTGGAGCACGCTGTGGCGCTTCGCATCCGACCTGGGCGTGACCTTCTTCGGCGCCGGCGCCGCCTTCTTCGCCAACTGCATGAAGGCCGGCGTCGACCTGGCGCAGTGCGGCGACCTGACCCGGGTGCGGGCACTCGGCGTCACCGGCTCGCCGCTCTCGCCCGAGGCGCAGACCTGGGGGACGGAGCAGTTCCGCAAGATAAGAGCCGTTCGCCCTGAGCTTGTCGAAGGGCCTGCGAGGACGGATGACATCTGGTGGTGCAACATCTCCGGCGGCACCGACTTCGCCGGCGCCTTCATCGGCGGCAACCGCGAACTGCCGCTGGTGCCGGGGGAAATGCAGTGCCGCCTGCTCGGTTGCGCCGTCGAAGCCTGGAACGAGCAGGGCCAGCCCGTGGTCGGCGAGGTCGGCGAACTGGTCTGCACCGAGCCGATCCCGTCCATGCCGCTCCGATTCTGGGGTGACGAGGGCAACCAACGCTACCTCTCCTCCTACTTCGACATGTACCCCGGCGTCTGGCGGCACGGCGACTGGCTCAAGGTCACGCCGGCGGGCGGTTGCATCATCTACGGCCGCAGCGACGCGACCATCAACCGGCACGGGCTGCGCATGGGGACCAGCGAGTTGTACAGCGCGGTGGAAGCGCTGCCCGAGGTGCTGGACTCGCTGGTGGTCGACCTCGAATTCCTCGGCCGCGAGAGCTACATGCCGCTGTTCGTCGTGCTGCGGCCGGGCGCGGAACTCGATGCCGCCATGCAGGCGAAGATCAACGAGGCGATCAGGACGGCGCTGTCGCCGCGCTTCATTCCCGACGCGATCCTGCAGGTGGCGGAAGTGCCGCGCACGCTCTCCGGCAAGAAGCAGGAGCTGCCGATCAAGAAGCTGCTGCTCGGTCAGCCGATCGAGAAAGTGATCAACAAGGAGGCGATGGCCAATCCGGGCTGCCTGGAGTGGTACGTGGCGTTCGCCAGGTCCCGACAGCTACGCTGACGCGGAGGCGGCCTGCGCTTCCAGCGCATCCAGGAAAGCCCGCACCTTCGCCGGCACCAGCCGCCGCCCCGGCAGCATGGCGTAGATCTTCAAAGGCGCACAGGGGAAGCCGGGCAGCACCGGCACCAGACGGCCGCTCGCCACCGCGCCGGCGCAATACGTCGACGTGATGCGCGCCACGCCCAGCCCGGCCAGCGCCGCCTCCATCCGCACGCTGGCGTTGCCGCTGCGCAGCCGCGGATTGCGCACCTCCACCCGGGCCGTGCCGCCGTCCGGCGCGCTGAACTCCCAGTCGGTGTCGTCGGCGCCGGCCAGCAGCGGCAGGGCGCCCAGGTCCTCGGGCGTGGCCAGGTGCGGAAACTGCGCGACCAGCGCCGGCGCGGCGAACAGGCCGCGCGCCAGCGAGAACACCCGCCGCACGACGACCGTCGACGGCGCGAAAGCGTGCTCGATGGCGGAAAAGACGATGTCGTAGTTGCGGTCGAACAGGGCGACGCGGGCATGCTCGACGTCGATGTGGATCTTGAGCTGCGGATGCTGCGCCATCACCGCGCAGGCCACGCTCGCCAGGTGGTGCGCGCCGAACTCGTACGGCGCCGCGATGTGCAGCGTGCCCTGCACCTGCCCGCCCTTGGCCTGCGCAGCGCCGGCCACTTCGCGCAGCTGCGCCAGCGGCCCCGAGACCTCGCGGTACAGCGACTCGCCGGCGTCGGTCAGGCGCAGGCTGCGGGTGGTGCGTTCCAGCAGGCGCGCGCCCAGCTGCTCCTCCAGCCGCGTCACGCTGACGCTGAGGCTGGACTTGGGCCGGTCCAGCGCGCGCGCCGCCGCCGTGAAGCCGCCGTGCTCCACCACCTGGCAGAAAGCCTCGAAGTCGTCCCAGTTCATTGTTCAGGATTGCGAACGGAGTAATCAGCGCCGGCCATTGCTGCGGCGCGCGGATGTTCCTACGATTGTCCACCGCCCCGAAGGAGAGCAAGGTGTTCCTGAAAAACTGCTGGTATGTGGCCGCCTGGGACCACGAACTGATCGACGGCAAGCTGCTGCCCCGCACCCTGCTGGGCGAGCGCGTGCTGATGTACAAGGGCGAGAGCGGCAAGGTCGTCGCGCTGATGGACCGCTGCTGCCACCGCGGCGCGCCGCTGTCGCTGGGCCGGCGCGAGGGCGACTGCGTGCGCTGCATGTACCACGGCCTGAAGTTCGACGCGACCGGCAAGTGCATCCAGATCCCGGGCCAGGACAAGATCCCCGACAAGCTCGGCGTGCGCAGCTACCCCGTCGTCGAACGGGACCACCTGGTCTGGATCTGGATGGGCGACGCCGACCTGGCCGACCCCGACGACATCCTCGACTTCCCCTACCTGCGCGATCCGCAGTGGAAGGGCATCCCCGGCTACCTGCACTACGACGCCAACTACCTGCTGATCGTCGACAACCTGAGCGACTTCGCCCACCTGGCCTTCGTGCACACCAGGACGCTGGGCGGCTCCGAAGAATACGCCTACGTCACCAAGCCGCTGGTGATGGAACGGCAGGAGCGGGGCTTCCGCGTGGAGCGCTGGCACATGGGTGCAGCGCCGCCGCCGTTCCACCGCAAGGTGATTCCGGCCGCGGAGAAGGATGCGAAGGTGGACCGCCGCAACATCGGCCAGATGCACATCCCCGGCACCTTCTTCCTCGACACGCTGTTCTCGCCGGCCGGCACCGGCGCCGAGCAGGGCAACCTCGAAGGCGCGCGCCAGTACCGCAACTGCCAGTTCATGACGCCCGAGACCGAGAAGACCACGCATCACTTCTGGATCTACCTGAACGACTACGAGGGCGACGACGCCAACATCTCGCGCTCGCTGCACCTGAGCCTGATCGAGGGCTTCATGGAAGACAAGCACATCATCGAGGCGCAGCAGCGGGCGATGGACGAGGACCCGAGCTTCAAGCTGCTGGCCGTGATCGCCGACGCGCCGCTGGCGCACTTCCGCCGCACGCTGGACGCGCTGATCGCCAAGGAAATCAACCCAAAGGCGATGGTCAATCCTGCCTGAGTGGACCGGTACGAAGTCTTCGCACGCGACCGGCAGGCCGCTCCCGGCTCCGTCGGCGTTTCAAAGCGAGTTGATGTAGGTGTTCATGCGCAGGAAACTTCCTTCGAACGCATCCATCCCATGCCCGATCGCGTCCAAACTGCCTGTCCGGCTGGCGTATGCGATGGCCTGGCACACCTCGGAAAATTCTTGTGCGCCGACCATCCTGCTGGCACCCAGCATCCGGTGGGAGGCGTAAGCGACCTTCGGCAGGTCCCGCACTTCTACTGCCGCCTTCAGCAACTCCGCGCCTGGACGTTGGCTTTATGCAATTCCGCCAGGATCGTGCGCAATGCCGCTTCGGCGCCCTGGCGCTCGCGATCGATCGCCGCTTTGCCGACGGGAATGGCTGCAGATAGCATTCCCGGTCTTCCTTCAGGCAGGCCCAGCGAACGCGCCTTCTGCGCCACAGGCCGCTCGCAGCCATGCAGGACCGCCTCCCTGTGTCCAGTGCGCGGCCCACTCGCCGAACGCCGCGGCCCCCATCGGCGGAGCGATCAGATAGCCTTGCGCCATGTCGCAGCCGTACCGGCGCAGCAAATCCCAGTCTTCCGGGGTCTCGACACCCTCGGCCACGGCGGAAATTTTCAGCCTGCGCGCCATTTCCAGGCTAGAGCTCAGGATGATCAGGCTGGCTTCCTTGCTTGACGCGTCGCGGACGAACGCCTGGTCGATCTTTAGTTCGGTAAAGGCGATACGGGCGAGCTGCTGCATCGAGGAATACCCGGTGCCGTAGTCGTCGATCGAGAGCCCGAAGCCCTTCATCCGCAGACGGCACAGATTCTCCAGCGCGCTGGCCAGCTCCGTGCTGGCGGCGGATTCAGTCACCTCCAGAACCATATGGCGCGGCTCGAGGTGCTGTTCGGTGACGATCTCGACCGCATGTCGAGCCAGCTGCGGGTCGTCCAGCGACTTGACGGACAGGTTCACCGCCACGGTCATGTCCAGCCCCGCCGCGCGCCAGCCGCTGCACAGCGCTGCCGAGCGCCGCAGCATGATCCACGTCAGCGCATCGATCATCCCGTTGTCTTCGAGCGTTTTGATGAACGCGCCGGGCGCCACGATGCCCCATCGGGGATGGCGCCAGCGCGCCAGGGCTTCAGCGCCCTTGAGCCGCCCCGTCACCAACTCGACCTTCGGCTGGAAAAAAGGTTCGAATTCGCCGCGCTCCAGCCCTTGAGCGATTTCTTCCGCGGTGAAAGACGGTGCGGCAGGAAAGGGAGCTTGCGGCCCCGGTCGTCGGGTCTGGTATCGATCGATGAGGGACTGCAGTTTCAGCGGCGTTGCGGGTTTTTCGATGGTTCCGAGCAGGTCGATCCCATAGGCGGTCACCATCGTTTCCACCGCGGCCAGCAGCGAGCGGTCGAGCGCACTGGCCAGGATGATCGATACGGGGAGTGCGGCCTCGCCCAGCCTGCGGATGAATTCCATGCCGTCCATGCCCGGCATGTCGAGATCGGTGATGACGATGTCGATCGACCCCTTCACGCGGGTGAGTATTTCCAGGGCGGAACGCCCGTCGACAGCTTCGAAGACGCGCTTGACACCCAGCCGCGCAAGCACCCCCAGCAGAACGCCGCGCTGAAAATCGTGATCATCGACCACCAGGACGCTGCAGTCGGCGATGCCCATCCTGCTGTGTCCCGTGAGGCAAGCGCCATGGGGTGGGGAGAAATCTTCCCCCGCCGTCGCGACGACACGGGGCAGGGTGCGGGAAGGATCGGATTCGTTCATTGGGCGGCCTGATCACTTCCCAGTTGGTGTCTCTTGAATTCACCATAGGCCAGGGGGGTCGCGACGAGCTGTAGGACGCCGCGCTGCAAGGTGGCAACTGTCGGGCAAGTTGCCAACTAGTTCACACACTAGAGGTTGTGAGCCCCGGCTTTTAGGATGTCATCGAGCGTCCCGGCCGCCGGTTGACCAGCACGATGCCGGCGGCGACCCCGCACAGCGCCAGCATCAGCTGCAGCGTCAGCGGCTCCTTGAGCAGCAGCACGCCCAGCACCAGCGCGAACACCGGCGTGAGGAAGGTGAACGACGACATCTGCGTCGCCGGGTAGTGCCGCAGCAGCCACATCCAGGTGAGGTAGCTGGCGAAGGCGCCGATCACGGTCTGCAGCACGATCGAGCCCCAGGCCTGGGTCGAGTACGACAGCGACCACGTCTCGCCCAGCAGCAATGACAGCACCGGCGCCACCACGGCGGTGACCGCCACCTGGTAGAACAGCGTCTTTTCGGCGCTGGCGGTCGCCAGCTTGCTGGCCCGGATCACCAGGGTGGTCAGTCCCCACAGCGTGCCGGCCGCCAGCGCCATGGCGTCGCCGCGTAACTGGCGCGGGCCGCCGTGGCCGGACACGAATCCTTCGCCAAAGGCCAGCGCCACCGCGGCGAAGGCGATCACCAGCCCGATCCATTGCGCCAGCCGCAGCTTCTCGGCGGCCACGAAGCGTGGCAGCAGCAACGCGACCACGAACGGGGAGGTGTAGAGGAAGACGGTGAGCCGCGACGCGGTGGTGTCGCGCAGGCCCAGGTAGATGCAGGTGAACTCGCCGGCGAACAGGACGCCGGCCAGCAGGCCCGCCCGCAACGTGCCGTCACGCGCGAACAACTTGACGCCGCGGACCGCGCACCAGATCCACAGCAGCGCGGTGGCGCCGATGAAGCGGATCGACGCCTGCCACAGCGGCGGCACCTCGGCGACGGTGGTCTTGATCAGGATCTGCTGGAAGCCCCAGAACAGGCAACAGGCCACCAGCAGGGAGATGGCCAGCGCATCCAGATGTTGTTTTCGTTCCGTCATGCGGGCGATGGTAGCGGTCAGGCCCGCGACCGCCGCCGGTGCTCGTCGGCCACCGGATGGATGCGCTGGATCGGTGCCCTGGGGATGTCGTCGCGCGCGATCCGGCGCACTTCGGCCAGCAGCGCCTTCGCATCCCAGTCCACCGGCCAGCCTTGCCACAGCCGCAAGCGGCCCTCGACCACCACGGCCTCGAGCTGGCTGCGATCGGCAAGCCGCACCAGTTCCCAGCTCAGGTCCCAGCTCGGTTGCATCTCGGGCACGTCCAGGTCGACCAGCAGGAAGTCGGCGGCCAGGCCCTCCTCGATCGCGCCGGTCACCGAGCCCAGCCCGGCGGCCGCGGCACCCAGGTGGGTCGCGTGGTCCAGCCACAGCCAGCCGCCGCCGCAGGAGGAGTCGCCCCGCGCCAGCCCGTGGGTCAGCCGCTGTGTCGCCTCGGCCGCGTCCATCAGCCGGAAGCCGTCGTAGCGCGTGCCGTCGGTGCCCAGGGCGAAGCGGACATTGCGAGCGTGCAGCTGCAGCGCGTCCAGCACCGCGTTGCCCTTCCACTGGCTGGCCACCGGGTTGTAGGCAACCGCCGCGCCGCTGTCGGCCAGCAGAGTCAGTTCATGCGGCGTCAGCAGCGTGCAGTGAGCCAGCAGCGCGCTGGCGTTGAGCGCGCCGACGGCATGCAGCAGCTCGATCGGCCGCAGGCCTCGCGCCACCAGCGAGCGTTCGACGGCCACCAGATGCTCATTGGCGTGGGTCTGGAAAATGCGGCCGGCTTCCAGCGTCATCGCGGCGACCCGTGCCAGCATGCGGTCGCTGCCGACTTCGGGAATGGAGATGGCCAGCGAGGGATGCACCAGGGCATCGCCGTCGTAGCGGGAAAGATGCCGCTGCGCCAGCGCGACGATGCCGTCGAACGCCGCGTCGCCCTCGGGATGGTGCAGGTCGTTGCAGGTCATGGCCAGCACGCAGCGGATGCCGGCGTCACGGACCGCGTTCGCCACCGACTCGAGTCCCGTTTCCGAGCGGGTGCCGGCGTCGACCACCGTGGTGAAGCCGCCGCGCAAGGCCTCCAGGGCGGCGAGCTTGGCGCTGGTGTAGGCCGCTTCGGGCTTGAGCGACGCTTCCATCGGCACCCAGATGCGGCGGAAGATCTCCGAAGGCTCGCCGAAGGCGAGCGCCTTGCCCAGCGATTGCGTGAGGTGCGTGTGGGCGTCGATCAGGCCCGGCATCAGCAGCAGCGTCGGCAGCGGCACCGGGGTCAGCCCCGGAAATTCGGCGCAAACCCCGGCCGCCTCGCCGATGCGGGCAAAGCGGCCGTCCGCCACCACCACCGCCATGCCGGCGCGAGGGCCGTCCTTGCCCATCACCTGGCCGGGCAGCAGCAGGAATTGCGGACGGGAGAGGTGTTCGCGCAGGGGCGTGGTCATGGCGTTCTCGCTTGTCATTGAAGGCTGCGCCAAGCGAACCAGGCGCCGGTGGCGAGCAGCAGCAGGCTCACCAGTCGTTGCAGCCAGTGCACCCGCATGCGACTGGCGCACCACTGGCCGGCCACCGAGCCGGCCAGCAACAGCCCACCGAGCAGCGCCGCCAGCCCGAGGTCCAGCGAGCCGGACGCCCAGTGCGCCGCGCTGGCGGACAAGGCCAGCGGCAGCTGGATCGCCTGCGCGGCGGCGACCGTCGCGACCAGCGGCTGGCGCAGCAGCAGCAGCAGCGGCACCAGCAGCACCGGGCCGCCGGTGCCGGTCAGGGCCGAGCCGATGCCGACCGCGAACCCCAGCAGCGCCGCGGTGGCGGCAGGCATTGCGGGCGAGGCCGTGGCGGCGACCGGCGTCGGAACCAGGCCGCGCAAGCCGCTGCCCAGGGCCAGCAGGGCCAGTCCGGCCAGCAGCCAGCGCGGCTCGATGTGGTGCACGAGCAGGGCGCCAAGGACCGCGCCGGGCAGCGCACCCGCGACCAGGGCTGTGAGTCGAACACCCGGCGCGTGGGCCGCGCCGCGCAACCACCAGAGCGCTGCCACCCCGGGAAAGGCGAAGGCCAGCGCCGAAGCGGCAATCGCGCGCTGCACGTCCATGGCCTCGAACTGCGACAGGGCGGGCACGACCAGCACGCCGCCGATGCCGGTGGCGCCGATCAGCCAGCCGGCCACCAGGATGGCCGCGGCGCTTGCCGGTCCCATGCCCGGCCTATTCGGCCTTGATGCCGGCTTTGCTCACCACGCCCTGCAGCAGCTGGCGCTCGCGCAGCAGGTACTCGCCGAACTTCGGCCCGCTCACCAGGAACGGCCGGTTGGAGATGTCCGCCAGCTTGCGGACGACTTCGGGATCCCGGAGTGTCACTTCCATCGCCTGCACCAGGATGGCGGCGACATTGGCGGGCAGGTTGGCCGGGCCGAGCAGGCCGAGCCAGGATTCGACGTCGACCTCGCGCAGCTCCGGGGTTTCCGACAGGCTGGGCGTGTCCGGCAGCGAAGGCCAGCGGGTCTTGCTCGTCACGCCGTACGCGCGCACCTTGCCCTCGCGAATGAAGGCTTGCGCCAGCGTCAGGGGCAGCACCGCCAGGTCCACCTGGCCGCCGGCCACGTCGGTCAGCACCTGCGGCCCGGACTTGTAGGGAACATGCACCATGTCGAGGCCGGCGCGTTGCTTGATCAGTTCCGCGGTGATGTGCAGCGAGGTGCCAACGCCATCGGTGCCGAAGTTCAGCTTGCCCGGCTGGGCGTGGATCAGGCGAACCAGTTCGGCGGTGGTCCTGGCCGCGAGGCCGGGCCGTCCGATCAGGACGAAGGGGCCGACGGCGGCGGTGGCCAGGGGCGTGAAGTCCTTGAAGGTGTCGTAGCGAACGGCCGAGGGCGCGACCAGCGGCGCAACGTTCAGCGGGCTGGCGACTGCGAACAGCAGCGTGTAGCCGTCCGGCGTGGCGCGGGCCGCCTTTTGCGCGCCGATGGTGCCGGCGGCGCCGGCGACATTCTCGATCACCACCGGCTGCTTGAGCACCTCCGCCATCCTGGTCGTGATCAGCCGGGCCGTGGCATCGACGCCGCCGCCGGCGGCGAACGGCACAATCACGGTGACCGGTTTGGACGGATAAGGCTGGGCGTGGGCCAGCGGCGCCGCCAGGACCAGGCCCAGGGCAATCGACTTCAGGAAAGTGCGGATGGTGATCATGTTCGGCTCCTTGACCAGATGGATGAAGCGCCCGGCGCGGACGACTATACTTGTCATAACAAGTCATGACAAGCTAGCAAACGCCATGCCAGCAAAGCCGGTCCATGCCTGAGGCGCCGCAACCGCTTTATGCCCAGCTGCGCGACCGCTTGCGCGCCGGCATCCTGGAAGGCAGGCTGCAGCCGCACCAGAAGCTGCCGTCCGAAAGCGAGCTCAGCGCCGCCCATGGCGTCAGCCGCATCACGGTGCGCCAGGCCCTGGGCGACCTGCAAAAGGAAGGCCTGATCCTGCGCCAGCAGGGCAAGGGCGCTTTCGTTTCCCATCCGCACACCAGCCAGAGCCTGAATCGGCTGCAGGGGCTGGGCGAGGCGCTGGCCGGCCAGGGCCAGTCGGTGCATAGCCAGCGCCTGTCGATGAAGCGCATGAAGGCGCCGGCTGCCGTCGCCGCCCAGCTGGGCGCGCGCGCCGCGACCGAGGTCTATCAGCTGATGACGCTGCGCTATGTCGACCGCGAACCGATCTCCGTCAACCGGTCCTGGTTTCCGCTGGCCCTGGGCGAGCGGATCGCGCGGCTGGACCTGTCCGGGCGCGACCTGATCGAGGTGCTGGAAAAGGACCTGGGTCAGACGGTGGCCCAGGCCCAGCTCGACATCAGCGCCGTCGCAATGCCGCAGCGCGAGGCCCGGATCCTGAAGGTCGCGGCCGGCGAGCCGGCCTTGCGCGTGCATCGCATCGTCTGCTCGGCCAAGGAAGTGCCGCTGCAGGTGGAGACCGCGATCTACCGCGCCGACGCCTTCAGCTACAAACTCAATCTCAGCCGTTGACGCGGTGCGACACTTGCCGGCATGAAAACCAAAGCAGCCGTCGCCTGGAAAGCGGGCGCACCCCTGACCATCGAAACCGTCGACCTCGACGGCCCCCGCTACGGCGAAGTGCTGGTGGAGATCAAGGCCACCGGCATCTGCCACACCGACTACTACACGCTCTCGGGCGCGGACCCCGAAGGCATCTTCCCGGCCATCCTGGGCCATGAAGGCGCGGGCATCGTGGTCGATGTCGGCCCCGGCGTCACGTCGCTGAAGAAGGGCGACCACGTCATCCCGCTGTACACGCCGGAATGCCGCCAGTGCAAGTTCTGCCTGTCACGCAAGACCAACCTCTGCCAGCTCATTCGCGGCACGCAGGGCAAGGGCCTGATGCCGGACGGCACCAGCCGCTTCAGCCTCGACGGCCAGCCGATCCACCACTACATGGGCACCAGCACCTTCAGCAACTACACGGTCGCGCCCGAGATCTCGCTGGCGAAGATCCGCGAGGACGCGCCGTTCGACAAGGTCTGCTACATCGGCTGCGGCGTGACGACCGGCATCGGCGCGGTGATCTTCACGGCCAAGGTGGAGGCGGGCGCCAACGTGGTGGTGTTCGGCCTCGGCGGCATCGGCCTGAACGTGATCCAGGGCGCGAAGATGGTGGGGGCCGACAAGATCATCGGCGTCGACATCAACCCGGCGCGCGAGGCCATGGCGCGCAAGTTCGGCATGACGCATTTCCTCAATCCGAAGGACCACGCGAACATCGTCGACGCCATCGTGCAGCTCACCGACGGCGGCGCCGATTACAGCTTCGAGTGCATCGGCAACACCAGGGTGATGCGCCAGGCCCTGGAGTGCACGCACAAGGGCTGGGGCCGCAGCATCATCATCGGCGTGGCCGAAGCCGGCGCCGAGATCAGCACCCGGCCGTTCCAGCTGGTCACCGGCCGCCACTGGGAGGGCTCGGCCTTCGGCGGCGCCCGCGGCCGCACCGACGTGCCGAAGATCGTCGACTGGTACATGGACGGCAAGATCAACATCGACGACCTGATCACCCACACCATGCCGCTGGAAGAGATCAACGAAGGCTTCGAGCTGATGAAGCGCGGTGAATCGATCAGAGGCGTGGTGATCTACTGACATGGCCGGCTTCGAGATCGTCAGCGAGCACGGCTGCTTCGGCGGCCGCCAGCTGTTCTGCAGCCACGCATCGGCGCAGGTCGGGCTGCCGATGAAGTTTTCGGTCTACCTGCCGCCGCAGGCCGAGAGCGGCGCCAACCTGCCGGCCGTGACGTACCTCGCGGGCCTGACCTGCACCGAGGAGACCTTCGCGATGAAGGCCGGTGCGCAGCGCGTCGCCGCCGAACTCGGGCTGGTCCTGATCGCGCCCGACACCAGCCCGCGCGGCGCGAACATCGTCGGCGAAGCCGACAGCTGGGACTTCGGCGTCGGCGCCGGCTTCTACCTCGACGCGACCCACGCGCCGTGGTCGGCGTACTGGCGGATGGAGAGCTGGCTGGTGCGGGAGCTGCTGCCGCTGCTGGCGGCGCAGTTGCCGGTCGACGTGGAACGCACCGGCATCTTCGGCCACTCGATGGGCGGCCACGGCGCATTGACGCTGGCGCTGCGCCATCCCGGCCGCTTCAGGACGCTGTCGGCGCTGGCGCCGATCTGCGCGCCCAGCCGCTGTCCGTGGGGCGAGAAGGCCTTCACGGGCTACCTCGGCGCCGATCGCACCGCGTGGATGGGGCATGACGCGACGGAGCTGATGGCCGAGCGCGACAGCGCGCCCTATCCCGGCGGCATCCTCATCGACCAGGGCCTGGACGACAAATTCCTGGCGGAGCAGCTGCATCCGCACCTGTTCGAAGCCGCCTGCGAGGCCGCGGGCCAGCCGCTGACGCTGCGCCGCCATGCCGGTTACGACCACGGCTACTACTTCGTCTCGACCTTCATCGAGGAGCATCTGCGCTTCCACGCGGCGGGACTGCAGGCACGCTGAGCGCGGGAACGACGGTCTCCACGTCGGGCGCCAGCAGCGCCAGCAGCAGGGCGCTATTCCAGCTTGACGCCCGCATCCTTCACGACCTTGCCCCAGCGCGCCAGCTCCTGCACCATGAAGGCGCCCATCGCCTCGGGGCTAGACGGCGAGGCCTCGACCCCGGCGTCGAACAAGGCCTTCTTCGTGTCGGGCGTGTCCATCAGCTTCGCGATTTCGCCGTTCAGGCGGATGACGATGTCGCGCGGCGTCCCCGCCGGCGCCAGCAGGGCCAGCCAGACCGAGGCGTCGTAGCCGGGGACGCCCGCCTCCTGCATGGTCGGCACGTCGGGCAGCTGCGGAATCCGCTTGCCGGTGGTCACGGCCAGCGCCCGCAGCCGGCCCTGCGGCACCTGCGCCAGCGCGTTCGGCACGCCGGCGAAGCTCGATTCGACCACGCCGGCCACCAGGTCGGTCGCCGCGCCGGAACTGCCCTTGTACGGCACGTGCTTGAGCGGGGCGCCGGTCATGGCCACGAACAGGCCGCCCATCAGGTGCTGCGCGCTGCCATTGCCCGAGGAGGCGTAGTGCACGTTGTCCGGCGAGGCCTTGGCCGCCGCGATGAACTCCTGGACGTTGCGCGCCGGCATCTTGGGGTTCACCAGCAACACATAGGCCGAATCGACGAGCCGGGTCACCGGTGTGAAGCTCCTGATCGGGTCGTACGGCAGGCTCTTGTAGATCCACGGGCTGATCACATGGGTGCTGGAGACCATCACCAGCGTGTAGCCATCGGGCGGCGCCTTGGCGACGAAGTCGGCGCCGATGCTGGAGCCGGCGCCCGGCTTGTTCTCGACGATGAACTGCTGGCCCATCGCGGTGGAGAGCTTCTGCCCGAGGATCCGGGCCACCACGTCGGTGAAGCCGCCGGGCGCGAACGGCACGATCAGCCGCACCGGCTTGGTCGGATAGGTCTGTGCGACCGCGGCGGTCATGGAGGCCGCGAGCAGGGCGGCAACCCACAGGGGCTTGGCAGGGAACTTCATGGTCAGCCCCGGTAGGCCGGCTCCGGCATGGTGAAGAAGGCGTTGAGGATGTGATAGACCGTCATGTAGTTCTTCTGCTGGAAGCTGGCGTGCGAGATGCCTTCCATCACGCTGAACTGCTTGTTCGGGTGCGGCAGCAGAGCGAAGAACCTGATCAGGTCGTCCATGCTGGCGATGCCGTCGTGCACGCCGCGCAGGATGATCGACGGCACCCTGATCTGTTCCGGATCGACCAGCGGCAGCTTCGAGCACATGTCCACGTAGGTGCCGGTCGGCATGGAGTCGTCCAGGGTCAGGATGGCATCGGCGAACGCCTCCTTGGTCGCTTCGTCGGCCGTCTCCGGATGGTCGCGGTTGAAGATGCTGTGCACGAACGGGCGGTCGATCGGCCGCCGGTTCCTGGCCAGGAATTCCGGCAGCTTCTTCTTGCGCTGCTCCAGCGTCGGCGAGCCCTCGCCGGTCCAGACCATCGCATCCATCGCCAGCTTGGCGACCCGCTCCGGATGGCGCTGCGCGAACAGCGCCGCCTTCAGCGCGCCGGAGGAGATGCCGTACATCAGCACCTGGCGCACGCCGCTGACCTTGGCGATGTAGTCGGTGCCGGCCACCAGGTCGTCGGCGCCGTTGCTGATGTCGAAGTTGATCTCGCGCTTCTTGTCCGAGCGGCCGTAGCCCTCGTTGTCCATGGTCCAGGTGTCGAAGCCGTGCTCGGTGAACCAGTCCATCGCCGACGAATGCGGCCGGCCCGGCACGAACAGGTCGAAGGTCGGCTGCGATGCCATCGACGAGCCGTGCACGAAAAAGATGGTGCCGGCGAACGGCACCTTGGGCGAAGCCTTCTTCTGCCAGAGGAACAGCTTGATGTCGCCCTTGGTCGTCCAGTGCTCGGTGCCGCCGGACCATTTCACTTCGCTCATGAACCCGTCTCCTGATCTTGTTGCGGCGCGGGATGCGCCGCGACCATCCTCCCACAGGGTCCGGGCCTTCGCAATCGGGTCAGGCGTGGTGTCTGAGCTTCTCGAGCAGCTGGCGCAGCGCCGCCTTTTCGGCCGAGCCGAGCGAGCGCAGCACCCGGGTTTCATGCTGCCGGGCCTGCGCCACCAGCGGCTTGACCAGGCGCCTGCCGGCGGCGGTGACGGCGACCAGGGTGCGGCGCTGGTCGGTGGGATCGTTCTGCAGCGCCAGCCAGCCCTGTTCGCCCATGCGCTGGACCAGCTTGGTCACCGTGGGCTGCTTGGACAGCACTTCGTCGGCCAGCTGGCTGATGGTGAGCGGCTCGCCGTCGTGCAGCGTCGCCAGCACCCGCCACTCGATCGAGGTCAGTCCGGCGGCGCGGACGTGGCCGTCGAACTCCTTGTACAGCGCGTGGTTGGCCTGCCCCAGCAGGTAGCCGAGGTAGCCGTCGACGAAACGCGGCGTCGCCATCTGGGCCGGGCGTTTAGAGCGGGTGCTCGGTGTAGAAGCGTCCGCCGTGAAACAGCAGCGGCGAGGCGCCGGGCCGGTGGCTGCAGCGCTCGACCTCGCCGACGAAGATCACGTGGTCGCCTTCCTCGTAGCGGCTGCGGTTGAAGCACTCGAAGGTCGCGGCGGCGCCGTGCAGCAGCGGGGCGCCGCCGATGCCCTCGGCGAAGTCGACGCCGGCCCAGCGGTCCGCGCCCCGGGCCGCGAAGCGCTCCGCCAGCGCCTTCTGGTCGGCGGCCAGCACGTTGATCGCGTAATGCGAGCCGTTGCTGAACGCCGCGAGCGACGCCGCGGCGCGGGCCAGGCTCCACAGCACCAGCGGCGGGTCGAGCGAGACCGAGTTGAACGAGTTGGCCGTCAGCCCGATCACGCTGCCGTCGCCGGCGCGGGCCGTGACGATGGTGACGCCGGTCGCGAACATGCCCAGCGCGGTGCGGAACTGGTGCGACGAAAAACTCGGCGGCTGGGCTTTGCGGGGCGGCGTCACGTTGTCGATTGCATGAAATTTCATGAATAATAGATCAATATCGGGGACAGGCCTCCAGCTCTGACCCCGACTGGCTGGAGGGATTTTGCGGGACAGATCTTCAGTTCTGTCCCCGACTGATTTAAAGATGCTGCAGGAAATCATCGAACCCGCCTGGATCCAGGCCTTTGAAACCGTGCTGCGCCGCTGCGCGCTGCAGCCCGGCGACACGGTGGCCGTGCTGTGCGAAAGCCAGAGCCGGCCGGTGCTGCCCGAGCTGGCGCGGCAGGCCGCCGCCCGCATCGGCTGCGCCAGCTTCACCCTCACCCTGCCCAGTGTGTTCGCACCCGGCCGGCCCGGCACCCGGTCCACCGGCGCGTCGGATGCGATCCAGCACCTGGCCCCGGTGATCGCGGCACTGGCCGCCAGCACGCTGGTGGTCGACTGCACGGTCGAGGGCCTGATGCACGCGCCCGAGCTGCCGGCCATCCTCCAGGGCGGCGCCCGCGTCCTCTACGTCAGCAACGAGCATCCCGAAGCGCTGGCGCGGCTGGTGCCGGACGACACGCTGGAGCCGCTGGTCAAGGCGCATGTGAAGCGGCTGCGCGGCGCGAAGCAGCTGACGGTCCGCTCGCCGGCCGGCACCGACCTGACGGTCTCGCTGGCCGGCGCGGTGTGCGGCGGCAACTGGGGCTACACGGCGCGGCCCGGCACCATGACGCACTGGCCCGGCGGCCTGGTGCTGGCCTTTCCCGCGGCCGGCAGCGTCAACGGCACGCTGGTGCTGGCCGAGGGCGACGTCAACCTCACCTTCAAGCGCTACCTGGAGAAACCGGTCCGCCTGGCCATCGAGGACGACCACGTGACCGGCATCGACGGCACCGGCGTCGACGCCGAACTGATGCGCAGCAACTGGGCCGCCTGGGGCGACCGGGCCGCGTACGCCGTCAGCCACCTGGGCTGGGGGCTCAATGCCGCGGCGCGCTGGGACAGCATGGCGCTGTACGACAAGCGCGACTTCAACGGCACCGAGCTGCGGGCCTTTGCCGGCAACTTCCTCTACAGCACCGGCGCCAACGAGGTCGCCGGCCGCCACACCCTGGGCCACTTCGACCTGCCGCTGCGCAATTGCACGGTGGCGCTGGATGGGGTGACGGTGGTGGAGCAGGGCCGGGTGTTGCCATGATCCTGCCGACCTTTTCGACCCTCGGTGCCGGCCCCACCGTGCTGATGCTGCATGGCATCGGCGGCGGCCACCTGGCCTTCGCGCCGCAGGTGGAGACGCTCGCCTCCAGCGGCTATCGCGCCGTGGCCTGGGACATGCCGGGCTACGGCCACAGCGCCCCGATCGAGCCCTACACCTTCAAGGGCCTGGCGCAAAGCTGCATCGCCCTGATCGAGAGCCTGCGCTGCGGCGACGTCACGCTGGTCGGCCACAGCATGGGCGGCATGGTGGCGCAGGAGGTGGTGGCGCGCCGGCCGGAGCTGGTGGGCAAGCTGGTGCTGGCCGGCACCTCGCCGTCGTTCGGCAAGCCCGATGGCGACTGGCAACGCAGCTTCATCGCCGAGCGCACCGCGCCGCTCGATGCCGGCCAGTCGATGGCGGACCTGGCGGCGCGGCTGGTGCCGGAGATGGCCGGCCCCGCGGCCTTGCCGGAAGGATTGCGGCTGGCGGCCCATTGCATGGGCCTGGTCAGCCCGGCCACCTACCGGCGGGCGCTCGAGGCGCTGGTCACCTTCGACCGCCGCGCCAACCTGTCCCACATCCGCGTGCCGACGCTGCTCATCGCCGGCGAGCACGACCGCAATGCGCCGCCGGCCGTGATGCAGAAGATGGCGGCCAGGATTCCCGGCAGCACCTTCATCGAGCTGGCCGGCGTCGGCCACCTGCAGAACCTGGAAGCGCCGGATGAATTCGACGGCATGCTGCTGAACTTCCTGGCGCTGCCGCGCACGCTGCACTAGCCATGAAGCTGCGCCGCGCTGAGTTCCGCGCCTTGGTGCTTGCCACCCTGCTGGGCGCAGCCTCGCTGGCAAGCGCCGAGCCCGACGCCGATGCCCTGGGGCGCTCGCAGGGTTACCCCGTCGGCGGCCCCAACGGCAGCTGGTATTCGAACCCGTACCGGGTCGGCTCCTGGTCGGCGATGGACAAGGTGGGCGTGCCGGTGCGCACCGTGGCGCGCGGCGGCGCCGTCACGCCGCTGCCGCCGGCGCCGCAGCCGGCCGACATCCGGTACCGCTACCGCAACGTCGGCTACACGCTCGACGAGTACCTGGAGCGGCGCCGCGTCACCGGCCTGCTGGTTCTCAAGAACGGCGAGATCGTGGCCGAGCGTTACCGCTATGGGCGCACGCCGCAGGACCGCTTCCTGTCGTTCTCCATGGCCAAGAGCGTGACCTCGCTGCTGGTGGGCGTCGCGCACGACCAGGGCCTGATCGCTTCGCTGGACGACCCGGCGGAAAAATACGTGAAGGACCTGGCCGGCAGCGGCTACGGCGGCACCAGCATCCGCAACCTGCTGCGCATGGCGTCCGGCCTGAAGTTCACCGAGAACTACGACGGCAACGACGACATTGCCCGGCTGTCCCGGTCGATGCTGGGCTCGGGCCCGCGGCCGGTGCCGCTGCTCAGGACGTTCAACGAGCGGCTGCGGCCGGCCGGCGAGAAGTTCGTCTACGCCACGGCCGAATCCGACGTGCTGGGGCGCGTGCTCACGGGCGCCACCGGCCGGAGCATGAGCGAGCTGACCAGCGAGTGGCTGTGGCAGCCGCTGGGCGCCGAGCGCGATGCGCTGTGGCGGGTGTCGGTCGATGGCCAGGAACAGGCCGGCGGCGGCTTCTCCGCCACGCTGCGCGACTGGGGCCGGCTGGGCCGGCTGCTGGCCGAGGACGGCAAGGTCGGCGAGCGCCAGCTGGTGCCGCGCGAGTACCTGCTGCAAGCGACCGATGCCGCGCGCCAGCCAAGCGCCTTCGTGCCGGGAAACGCGACGCCGCTGTTCGGCTACGGCTACCAGGTCTGGCTGCTGCCGCACAAGACCCGCACCTTCGTCCTGCAGGGCATTCACGGCCAGGCGATCTATGTGCAGCCGGCCAGCGGCGTGGTGATGGTGCACACGGCCGTCAACGAGCACGCCAGCGCCCGCCAGGAACCCGAGCCCTCCGCCGAGCGCAACGCGCTGTGGCGCGG
Source organism: Ramlibacter sp. 2FC (assembly GCA_943372495.1). Lineage (GTDB taxonomy): Bacteria > Pseudomonadota > Gammaproteobacteria > Burkholderiales > Burkholderiaceae_C > Ramlibacter. Next base: position 58,615 of record CALRYV010000033.1, read on the forward strand.
CGTGCTGCAGGGCCTGGGCGGCTCACTTGATTGAAAACGGAATCTTCCCGATGGACACTGCACCTTCCCTGGCCTTCACCCCCGCCGTCGGCGACCTGCCCTTCACCGCGCAGCAGCGCACGCTGCTGACGCTGGCCAACGAACTGGGGCGCACGAAGTTCGCGGGGCGCGCGCCCCAGTGGGACGAGTCCGCGACCTTCCCGATGGCCAACTTCGACGACCTGCGCGACGCCGGCCTGCTGGCCCTGTGCGTGCCGCGGGCCGACGGCGGCGGCGGCGCCGACTACGCCACCTACATGATGGTGGCCGCGGAAATCGGGCGCTTCTGCGGCGCCACGGCGCTGACGTGGAACATGCACATCTCGTCGACCATGTGGACCGGCGTGCTGGCCGACGGCATCCCGATGACCGCCGCGCAGCGCAGCGAGCACCTGAAGCGGCGCGCGATCCACTTCGCACGGGTGGTCAACGACGGCGCCATCTACGCCCAGCCGTTCTCCGAAGGCAGCGCCGCCGCCGCCGGACGGGCGCCGTTCGGCACCACCGCCAGGAAGGTGGAGGGCGGCTGGCTGGTCAACGGCCGCAAGATCTTCGCCTCGCTGTCCGGCGCCGCCGACTACTACGGGATCCTGTGCACCGAAGACAAGGGCGATGCCCACCCCGACGCGCGCGACACCCTGTATCTCGCCGTGCCCGCCGCGACCGACGGCGTGGTGGTCAGCGGCGACTGGAATCCGCTGGGCATGCGCGGCACCGTCAGCCGCAACCTCACGTTCAAGGACGTCTTCGTCAGCGACGACGAGCAGCTGATGCCGCGCGGGGTCTACTACAAGGGCGCGCAGACCTGGCCGGCGATGTTCTTCACGCTGGCGCCGACCTACCTGGGCATCGCCAACGCGGCCTACGACTTCACGGTGAGCTACCTGCGCGGCGAGGTCCCCGGCGAGCCGCCGGTCAAGCGCCGGATGTACCCCACCAAGCAGATCGCGGTGGCGCAGATGCGGATCCAGCTGGAGAACTTGAAGAGCATTTTCGTGCGGGCGATCCAGGAGGCCCGGCCCCATCCGAGCGCCGACCAGCGCATGCGCCTGTACGCCGCCCAGTACACCGTGATGGAGGGCGCCAACGACATCGCGCGGCTGGCCATCCGCACCTGCGGCGGCCAGAGCATGATGAAGCACCTGCCGCTGGAGCGGCTGTACCGCGACAGCCGCTGCGGCGCGCTGATGCTGCCCTGGACCGCCGAACTGGTGCTGGACCGGATGGGCCGCGAAACGCTGTACCAGAGCGGCGAGAAGGACGAGTGAGATGCGGCGCTCGTTGCTGACCGCGGCGCTGCTGCTCGCGCCCCTGGTGGCTGGCGCCGCCGCGGTGGCGCCGGTCAACCCCTGCAGCGGCCCGCTGGCGCGGTTGCCGAACGTCAGCCGGGCGCTGTGCAGTGCCGCCGCGCTGGAGCCGGGCAGCGGCCGCTCGGTCAAGGGCGTGCCGCTGTACGGCCGTGACATCAGGGCGGCGGGCGCGAAGCTGCGCGTGCTGGTGATGGGCGGCATCCATGGCGACGAGTTGTCGTCGGGCGCGGTGGCGCTGCACTGGATCGCGATGGCGCAGCAGCCGACCGAGCTGCCGCAGCCGGTCCACTGGCGCTTCATCCCGGTGCTCAATCCCGACGGCGTGATGGCGCAGCCGCCGCGCCGCGTCAATGCCAACGGCGTCGACCTGAACCGCAACTTCCCGACCCCGAACTGGGAGCGCGACGCCGCGGTCTACTGGGAAAAGCGCACCCGCAAGGACCCGCGCCGCTGGCCCGGCCCCCGGCCGCTGTCCGAGCCCGAGACCCGCTACCTGCACGACCAGATGCAGAGTTTCAAGCCGCACCTGATCGTGGCCATCCACGCGCCCTATGGCGTGCTGGACTTCGACGGTCCCTCGGTGCCGCCGTCCCGGCTCGGCCGGCTCTACCTGGACCAGGTCGGCATCTTCCCGGGTTCCCTGGGCAATTACGGGGGCGTGCACAAGGGGGTGCCGGTGGTGACGGTGGAACTGCCCAATTCCACGCGCACGCCGCTGGACGCCGAGATGCGCCAGATGTGGCTCGACCTGCTGCGCTGGATGAGCGAAAAGCCGATCGGCGGCCTGGGCAACGCCAGCCGCTGAATCGCGTGGGCTGCTGCATGCCGGGCGGAAATCCGCGAGACTTGGGCCCATGAACACGAACGCCTCCGCGCTCCCCTCCGACATCGCCCCGCGCTTCGGCAGCGGCCACTCCGTCCAGCGGATCGAGGACGAAGGCCTGCTCAAGGGCCTGGGCCAGTTCACCGACGACCTGGCGCCGGCCGGCCAGCTGCACGCCTGCTTCGTGCGCTCGCCCTATCCGCACGCGAAGATCGTCTCGATCGACAGCGCCGCCGCCAAGGCGCTGCCCGGCGTGCTGGGCGTCTACACCGGCGCCGAGCTGGTGGCCGCGGGCGTCAAGCCCATCCCCGGCAGCAAGGATTTCAAGCGCGCCGGCGGCGCGCCGGGCGCGACCCCGCCGCGGCGGCCGCTCGCCCATGAACGGGTGCGCTTTGTCGGCGAGCCGGTGGCGCTGGTGGTGGCCGGTTCGCTGCAGCAGGCGCGCGATGCGGCCGAGGCGGTGGCGGTGGACTACGAGGAGCTGCCGGCGGTCGTCGACGCCCGGCAGGCGCTGGGCGGCCAGGTGGCGGTGCTGTGCGACGAGGCGCCGGACAACATCGCCGCCGAGATGCGGCACGGCAAGGAGGCCGCCACGGCCGAAGCCTTCGCCCAGGCCGCGCACGTGGTGGCGCTGGAGGTGGTCAACCAGCGCGTCGTCGCGTTCACGCTGGAGCCGCGCTCGGTGCTGGCCTGGATCGCCGACGACGGCCGGCTCACCATCCGCATGAGCACGCAAATGCCCTCGGGCGTGAAGAACGCGCTGTGCAACGACATCCTCGGGCTGGCGCCGGACCGGGTTCGCGTCACGGTGGGCGACGTCGGCGGCGGCTTCGGCATGAAGACCGGCATCTATCCCGAGGATGCGGCGGTGGCCTGGTCCGCGCTGCAACTGCAGCGGCCGGTCAAGTGGGTCGCCGACCGCAGCGAGGAATTCCTGGCGACCGCCCATGGCCGCGACGTGCGGACCCAGGCCGAACTGGCGCTGGCGGCGGACGGCAGGATCCTGGCGCTGCGCCTGCGCGGCCTGGCCAACGTCGGCGCCTATGCCACCGGCACCGGCCTGGCGATCCAGCTGCTGATCGGCCCCTGGGTCCAGACCAGCGTCTACGACATCCCGCTGATCGACTTCCACTTCCAGGCGGTGCTGACCAACACCGCGCCCACCGGCGCCTACCGCGGCGCCGGCCGGCCGGAGGCGATCTTCATCATCGAGCGCCTGCTGGACGAGGCGGCGCGCCAGACCGGCATCGACCGCATCGCGCTGCGGCGGCGCAACTTCATCCGGCCAGCGCAGATGCCCTACACCAACCCGATGGGCCAGGTGTACGACGTCGGCCAGTTCGAGCACGTGATGGACCAGGCGCTGGCGCAGGCCGGCTGGGACGGCTTCGCCGCCCGCGCCGCGCAAAGCCAGGCCCGCGGCCTGGTGCGGGGGCTGGGCATCGCGACCTTCCTCGAATGGACCGGCGGCAACGTGCTGCAGGAGCGGGTGACGGTGGCGGTGCGCGGCGACGGCATCATCGAGGTGTTTTCCGCCGTCAACGCGATGGGCCAGGGCATCGCCACCACGCTGGCGCAGCTGATGGTCGACGTGTTCGACGTTCCCATGGACAAGGTGTGGGTGGTGCTGGGCGACACCGACCGCGGCGACGGCTTCGGCAGCGCGGGATCGCGCTCGCTGTTCACCGGCGGCTCGGCGCTGACCATCGGCGCCGGCAAGGTGATGGACCAGGCGAAGCAACTCGCGGCGGGCGAACTCGAGGCGGCCGCCGACGACCTGGCCTACGCGGCCGGCCGCTTCGTGGTGCGCGGCACCGACCTGGGCATCGGCCTGTTCGAGCTGGCGCAAAAGCAGCCGGAAGGCCGGATCTATGTCGAGAGCACGTCGTCGGTGTCGGGCCCGAGCTGGCCCAACGGCTGCCACATCAGCGAAGTCGAACTGGACCCGGCCACCGGCGAGGTGCAGGTGGTGGCGTACAGCAGCGTCAACGACATCGGCCGGGTGGTGAACCCGATGATCGTGCGCGGCCAGCTCGATGGCGGCGCGGTGCAGGGACTGGGGCAGGCGCTGTGCGAGCACATGGCGTACGACGCGCAGACCGGCCAGCCGATCACCGGCAGCCTGATGGACTATTGCGCGCCCCGCGCCGAGATCGTGGCCTGCGAATTCGTCACGTCGATGGACCAGTCCACGCCCTGCAAGAACAACCCGCTCGGGGTCAAGGGCGTGGGGGAACTGGGCACCATCGGCGCGGCGCCGAGTGTGGTCAATGCGGTGGCCGATGCGATGGCGCGGGCCGGCCGGGCCGACCGCACGCCGCAGCTGCAGATGCCGCTGACGCCGCTCAAGCTCTGGGAAGCCCTGCAGCCGGCGCCCGCCGGCGGCAGGTAAGCTCGTCCCGAAGAGGACCCATCGCATGGACGAACACGACGAGCACAGCGCGCGCTACGAACGGGGCATGGAGGAGCTGCGCAAGCATCTCGGCCCGATGGCGGACAGCTACATCGACACCATCAAGGCGGTGTCGCCGGAGTTCGCCTGGGTCAACGTGGAGTTTCCATACGGCGAGCTCTACCCGCGCTCCGAGCTGGACCCGGCGACCCGCGAGCTGTGCACGGTCGCCGCGTTGACGGTGATGGGCTTCGCCCTGCCGCAACTCAAGGTCCACATCGGCGCTGCGCTGCGCTGCGGCGCGACCGAGGTGCAGGTCAAGGAAGTGATCACGCAGATGATCGCCTACTGCGGCTTTCCCGCCGCGACCAACGCCCTGATGGTGGCGCGGACGGTGTTCAACGAACGCGCCGGCCAGCCCGTCGAAAGCGCCGGCCCCGCCGCAACGGCGCCGGGCGCGAACTGATTCAGAAGTTCTGGGCCAGCAGCGTCTCGCGCAGGGCCTGGGCCTTTTCCTCGTTGTACTCGCCCTCGACCCGGGCCAGCACCTGGCCGTCGCGGCCGATCACCAGCACCCAGGCGTGGTCCGGGCTGGACAGGCCGGCGGCGCGGATGAAGGCGTCGCGGTTGGTGAACACCGGCACCAACCTGGCGCGGTCGACCTCACCAACATGGCGTGCCAGCATGCCGCTTTCGATGACACCGCGGGCGCTCTCGCTGCCCGGGTCGTCCAGCACCGGCATCTTCAGCCAGGCGATCGAATCGTTCTCGCGCAGCTGCATGCCCTTGATCCAGCTTTCGATCTCGCCCCGCTGCCCGCGCTGGAACGCCACCAGCGCCAGCGTGCGGCCGGCCGGCAGGCCATGGGGCAGGGCGATCGGCTGCTGGTTCAGGCGTTTGGCGTGCAACGTCGGCAACCGTCCCATCAGGGTCGATTCGTTGGGCGCGGCGAACGCCAGCAGCAGCGCCGCGGTGACGGCGGCGAGCCAGGCGAGAACTTGGATCCAGAGTGTTTTCATGGGGCGCCTCCCGCGTCGGCAGACGACATGCAAGAAAGATGCAAACAGAGTGTTCCACTGCGTGCACCGCTCTGTTCGCTTGCGTCTGTAAAGGAACCCGCGCAGATGTTGTGAGAAGTAACTGGCCTAAAATCGCCACATGAGCACTGTCGCTGGCGCAAAGCCTTCCTTCAAGGAGCAGATGCTCCAGGCCCGCGAAGAAGCGATCATCACCACCGTCAACCGGCTGCTGGCCGAGAAGGGCTTCGATGCCATGACGGTCGACGAGGTCGCGGCCTCGGTCGGGATCGCCAAGGCCAGCCTCTACAAGCATTTCCCGAGCAAGGAAGACCTCGCGGCCGCGGCGATGGTGCGCGTGATGCGCAGCGCGCGCGACTTCCTGGACACGATCGATGCGGCCCTGCCGCCGCTGGAAAAACTCAAGGCCGTCGTGCGCTGGACGCTGCAGGTGCAACTGGCCGGCCAGATGCCTTCGCTGCCGAGCCAGAATTCCAGCCTGCGCGCGGCGCTGACCGGCAGCAAGGAATACGTGGACAAGCTGATGGAGATCAGCGACACCCTGGGCGGCTGGATCGAAGCCGCGCAGGCCGCCGGCGCGATCAATCCGAAGCTGCCCCCGATCGCGGTGCTGTACACGATGTATGCGCGCGGTTGCGACCCGGTGCTGGAGTTCCTGCGCGGCGGCGGCCAGCACAGCGACGCGGAAATCGTCGAACTGGTGCTCAGCACCTGCTTCGACGGCCTGAACAGCCGCTGAGGGTTTAGTCAGTTGGGGACAGAGCTGAAGATCTGTCCCGCAAGATCCCTTCGATTGACAGAGCTGAAGATCTGTCCCGCCAGCGCTCAGCCTGCGGGCACGGTCAGCACCAGCTGCGGCCGAAAGCCCGCCTGTTCGCCCTTGGCGGCGTAGCCCAGCGTGTTGGCCACCACCCGGCAGCCGCCTTCGACGTAATCGTGCTGGCAGTGCAGGTGGCCGTGCAGCCACAGCTGCGCCAGCGGCAGCAGGTCGTCCAGCCCATTGCAAAAGCCCGCCGTGCCCGGCGTCAGGCCATAGCGCGGATCGGCGCTGCGCAGGCTGGGCGCGAAATGCGTCACCACCACCGTCGGCCCGTCGAAGGGTTCGGCCAAAGCCCGCCTCAGCCATTCGTGGCACAGCAGCCCCTGTTCGCGCCAGCCTTCGGCCAGCCACGGCGCGCCGGCCCGGGTGGCGCCGGTTTTCTGCAGGTAGTAATTGGCGGCGCGAAAGGCCTTGGAACGCGCCCGCAGCACCCGGGTCAGGTCGCCGTCCGCCGGCGCCAGCGCATCGAAGTCGGTCCACAGGGTGGTGCCGATGAAGCGCACGCCGGCGATCACCAGCGTCTCGCGTTCCAGCCAGGTGATGCCCAGCCGCTCGCAGGTCTCGCGCAGCCGCTGGTGGGTGGCATCGAAATCGAGGTTGTCGTATTCGTGGTTGCCCGGCACGAACAGCACCGGGACCGGCCAGCCGTTGGCGGGCGCGAACCGGCCCAGGCCGAAGTCGTCATCGGCCAGCAGCGTGCCGTCCTGGTAGGAGCCGACATCGCCGGCCAGCACCAGCAGGTCGGCGTCGGGCGCCGGTTGCAGCCGCAGGTGCGGATGGACTTCGAGGTGCAGGTCGGAAATCAGCTGGAGCTTCACCCCTTTGATTCTGACCGCTCAGAGCTTGACGCCGGCGGCCTTCACCGTGGGCGCGATCTGGCTGACCTGCTCCTTGACGAAGGCCGCGAACGCCGGCTGGCTCACCGGTGACGGGCTGATGCCCAGCTCGGCCATCTTCTGCTTGATCGGCGCCAATGCCAGCACCTCGTTGCAGGCGGTGTTCAGGCGCGCGACCACGTCGGCGGGCATCCGGGGCGGCCCGGACAGGCCGAAGAAGTTGTCCAGCACCAGCCGGCGATGGCCGGCCTCCACCACGCTCGGCACGTCCGGTACCAGCGGCGAGCGGTTGGCGGAGGTGACGGCCAGCGGCACCAGCTGGCCGCTCTTGAAGTAGGGCACGAAGGCCGTGAGCACGTCGATGCCGACCGGCACCACGCCGGCGATCAGGTCGGTCGTCATCGGCGCGCCGCCGCGGTAGGGCACGTGGACCATGTTCAGGCCCAGCGTGGCCTTCATCAGCTCGCCGTAGATGTGGCCGATGGACGCGGGGCCGCCCGAGCCGAAGTCCAGCCGGCCCTGCTTTTTCGCCATGGCTTCCAGGTCGGCGATGGTCTTGAGGCCGCTCTTCGGGTTGGCCATCACGACGCAGGGCGCGTTGCCGATCAGCGCGATGTGGGTGAAGCCTTCCACCGGGTCGTAGGGCTGCTTCTCCAGCGCGAACGGCCCGATCGAGATCGGCGTCGAGTTGCTCAGCATCAGGGTGTAGCCATCGGGCGCGGCCTGGGTGACCAGCAATCCGCCGACGCTGCCGCCGGCGCCCGGCCGGTTGTCGACCACCACCGCCTGCCCGAGCTTCTGGGTCAGCTGCTCCGCCATCACCCGGGCCACGATGTCGCTGGCGCCGCCGGCGGGGAAGGTGACGACGATCCGGATCGGCTTGTCGGGCCAGGCGGCGCGGGCCGGCAGGGCGAGGGCGGCGGTGCCGGCGGCCAGGAGCTTGAGTGCGGCACGGCGGGGGGTGGGCAGTGCTGTCATGGGGTTCCTCGGTGGTTCAGCCAAAAGTACTGCAAACGCCGTGCCACGCCCGCGGCCGGCCGCTATGCGTCGGGCGCCCCGAACGCCTCGTGCGACGCGGCGACCACGGCCAGCCGCAGCCAGGCGTGGTCGCTGCGCTGGGCCTGGCGCCGGTGCCAGAGCGAATCGACGTGCACCGGCGGCACCTCGAACGGCAGCTCGCGCAGCGTCAGGTCGCTGGCCATGCCGGTCACCTTGACGAAGTGCCGCGGCAGCACCGTGAGCAGGTCCGACGCCGACACCACCCGGCCGGCGGTGAAGAACTGGTTCACCGTCAGCACCACCCGGCGGGCCTTGCCGCGCGAGGCCAGCGCCTCGTCGACGAAGCCGAACGGCCGCCCGGAAAAGCTGACCAGCAGGTGCCGCGCGTCGCAGTAGCGCGCCAGCGTCAGCGGGCCGCGGCTGAGCGGGTGGCCGTTGCGCATGACGCACACGTATTCGCCCGCGTACAGCCGCTGGTGGTCGAAAGCCGCCATCCCGCCGGACTGGGCCTGCGCCGTCAGGTCGGCCAGCACCGCCGGGAAGAAGCCGACCGCGAGGTCGATCTGGCCGTCGTCGAGCAGCTTGCGCGGATCGCGGGTGAGCAGCGGCAACACCCGCATCGAGACCCCTGGCGCATCGCGCTCGATGATCTTGACCAGGCCGGGCATCAGCGAGGCGGCGGTGGCGTCGGCCATGGCCAGGATGAACGTGTGCCTGGCTTCCGACGCGGTGAAGTCACCCGGTGCGAACGACGATTCGAGCTGCCGCAGCGCGTCCGCCACCGCCGGCCACAGGGCCAGGGCCCGCGGCGTCGGCTCCACCCCGTAGCCGCTGCGGCTGACCAGCTGGTCGCCAACCGCCTCGCGCAGGCGGGCCAGGGCGTTGCTCACGGCCGG
>CALRYV010000034.1:0-63885 GCA_943372495.1 Ramlibacter sp. 2FC
GCAGAACTCACTTCGCGCCCTGGGGCCGCTTCGTTCAGACAACCGCGACGAGCCAGATCACGAGGCGCGCAAGCGCGCTCCGGCCCCGGACCGAATCGCGCAGCCGCCGCAGAGATCGCCCACGCCGGACACCGCCTGCCGCGCGGGGAGCGCATCCAGGGTGCGGCGCTAGAACCATCACACTCTCTCGGACTATTTCGGCTTGTGCATTGGGGGAAGGACCCGCCCGCCGAACTCCCCTTGCATGACATTGTTGAACCGCACCCAGTCATCAGGTGCAAACGGAGTCCGATTGGCACGACATTGCTCTGCCTTGATCAGTTCTGAACCCAAAGCGGCCTGATCGCGTAACTGCCGTTACTTGCCATCCAGCGCAGCGCGCATGTGATGAACGTCGCGATTGGAAGGGCAGTTTCTCTTGAGTGCATCGCTGAAGACCGAATTGCTAAACGCCACAGCAGCGAAAACGAGGACGAATCGACGTTTCAACATATAGGCCCGATTTTTTGATTAAAGAAGTGCCACGAACAGCATGTTCAGCTGAACGCGCCAAAATTATTTGACGCCATCGCGCGCTTCAAGGCAGTCTCCGCCTCGCTGATGCGGCTTGTGACTTCAGGACGCTCAAGCTTCTGCAATGCGGCGCGGACTGCCCCATCACACTAGCCGCCTCGACCGAGACCCACCCCGATTTCGCGCGCAACAGCCGGTCAAAGATCTGTCCTGAGCTTCCAGATCTCACCGTTGAACCTGATGCGGTTCAACGCACAGCCGCGTAGTCCACGGTGTTGAAGCACTTTAACGATGGAGGCGACCATCAAGTTGGCGGGTTCCCGCACCATCGCTGTGTGTTCTGAGAACGAGTCGAGTCCGGGGCACTTGAATGATGCGGCAATGGCTGCCCTTGGCTTCGGCCGCGAAGGTTATAGATTTCTCCCAGAGACCTGTTGCTCTGTCAGTCTCTTGACCTCTTGACCTCTTGACCTCTTGACCTCTTGATGGGGTGTACCCTTTTTATGTGGATCGGGAGGAATGGCGGGTACTAGGTGATTGCCGCGCCAATACCAAGACTTTGGCATCGGAAGCAACACACTCTATCGGACTATTTCGGCTTATGCATTGGCGGAAGGACCCGCCCGCCGAACTCCCCTTGCATCACAACGCCAAACCGCTCCCAGTCAGTCGGTGCATACGGAGTTCCATTGCCGCGGCATTGTTCGGCCCTGGTGAATTCAGAACGCAACGCTGCTTGGTCTCGCAACGCGCCGTACTTGCCATCCAGCGCGGCGCGCATGTGATGAACGTCTCGATCGGTAGGGCAGTTTCTCTTCAGTGCATCGCTGAAGACTGAATTGCTAAACGCAACGGCGGCGACAAAAAGAGCGAGTCGTAATTTCAACATATGGGTCCGATTGATGGATTTAAGAAGTGCCACGAACAGCATGTTCAGCTGAACGCGCCGAAATTCTTTGACGCAATCGCGCGCTTCAAGGCTGTCTCCGCCTCGTTAATCCGGCTTGTGACTTCAGGACGTTCAAGCTTTTGCAATGCGGCTCGGACTGACCCGTCGCACTCACCGCCTCGACCACAGACAAAAATCTTCACTTCCGTTTTGTCACAGTCATTTGCGGCCTCGCAGGCCAGCAGCATCGCCGCCTGATGAAATGCTTGCTTTTCGTAAGTACTGAGGCTCCTTCCATCAAAGCTCGCGCCCCCTCGCAACGCCCACCTGGTCACGGTCCAGGATAGCAATGTCAAGTCATCCGTCTCATTGGCGAGGGAAAGACGTTGAGAAAAAGGGACTTCGTTTGCAGGCGATGGGCTGTCGATCACTGCCAGTGTCGCTCGTTCAGCCTCGGAAAGCCGACTGGCCGCAGCCGCAAGAGCTCGCTCCAATTCCGACCACTTTGGAAAGGTTTGGTCGAGCGCTTTGCACGCCTCCATTTGCGGACCGAAGCGCGCGAGTTCGGCTGCTTGGAGCCTGAAGTCAGCGCCAACCGCCATGCAATACAGGAACGCCTGTTTTGCGTAATGCAGTCTCGGAACGGTCGGTTCGCTGAGCGCCGACTGGACAAGCGCCGCAAAGTTTGCGCTCGCGCGAAAGGCGGCATGCGCATCGGCCCACTCGCGCGGTTCGGTTCCGCGCGGCGGCTGCGTTTGCGTCTGCTGGGCGACTGGCGCGGGATTCGATGCAACCGGTCTGGAGACCGGTGGGGAAACCGGCTCGTTGACTGCACGAGGTTGTTCCGCGAGGCCGACACCCCCACCATCTGTTGAACGGGTGACAACGGCCGCCCCAATGACCACTGCCAGCAGGAGAAGGGCTAGAACTGCTCGATGTTTCATCCTGCTAGCACGCCAAATTGGGCACTCCGGTGTGCATTCATCTCTCCGCGTCAAGGTTTCAACTCGGTTGTATCTCATCCCGTTGGATTGGTGCGGCACAAACTGGCTAGGTCTTTTTCCTATTCGGAACCCACGCAAGTTGGAGTCCATGGATCGTGAAATCGAGACACACCTGGAGTTCGCAAGCAACAGCCGGTCAAAGATCTGTCCTGAGCTTCCAGATCTCCGGGAACAGCACGACCTCCAGCATCTTGCGCAGATAGCTCACGCCGCCGGTGCCGCCGGTGCCGCGCTTGAAGCCGATGATCCGTTCCACCGTGGTCACGTGGCGGAAGCGCCAGAGGCGGAAGGCGTCCTCCAGGTCGGTGAGTTCTTCCCCGAGCTGGTACAGGTCGAAGTACTGCTTGGTGTCGCGGTAGACGATCAGCCAGGCCTTCTCCACGGCGTCGCTCTCGACGTAGGGCCGGGTCCAGTCGCGCTCGACATGGTCCTGCGGCACCGGCAGCCCGCGCCGCGCCAGCAGCCGCAGCGATTCGTCGTACAGCGAGGGCGACTCGAAGGCCGCCTGCACCTGGGCCAGCAGGTCCGGCCGGTGCGCATGGGGCTTGAGCATCGCGGCGTTCTTGTTGCCCAGCGCGAATTCGATGCAGCGGTACTGCGCGCTCTGGAAGCCGCTGGAACTGGCCAGGTAGGGCCGGATCGCGCTGTACTCGGGCGGCGTCATGGTGGCCAGCACGTCCCAGGCGTGGACCAGCTGCTCCATGATCCGCGACACCCGGGCCAGCATCTTGAACGCCGTCCCCAGCTCGTCGCGCGCGATGGCGGCGATGGCCGCATGCAGCTCGTGCAGCATCAGCTTCATCCACAGCTCGCTGGTCTGGTGCTGGATGATGAACAGCATCTCGTTGTGGTCGGGCGACAGCGGCTTTTGCGCGCCCAGGATGGCGTCGAGCTGCAGGTAGTCGCCGTAGCTCATGTCGCGGCTGAAATCCAGCTGCGCCTTTTCCTCGTGGACGATGTCTTCGGGCTTGCTTGGGGTCATGCTCAGGTCACCGCGTGCTTCTGGTTGAACTCGGGCCGCTTCCACTCGCCGCTGGCCAGCACCTGGCGCAGGTGCTCCACCGCGTGCCAGACCTCGGCGAAGCTGGTGTACAGCGGCGTGAAGCCGAAGCGCAGGATGTCCTGGTCCTCCGTTCGGGCTGAGCCTGTCGAAGCCCCCGCCCGGAAGTCTCCGATCACGCCGCGCGCAATCAGGGCCTGCACGATGGCGTATGCGCCCGAGCCACCGGAGGGCTCCTTCGAATCCGTGCGCGTGAGGCAGACCTGCGAACCGCGCCGGGCATGTGCGCGCGGCGTCGCCAGGCCCAGGCCCTGGCCGGCGCAGCGCTCTTCGACCAGGGCGATGAACAGGTCGGTCAAGGCCAGTGATTTCGCGCGCAGCGCGGCCATGCCGCCCAGCGATTGCGCGGCGGCGAAGACATCCAGGCCGCACTCCAGCGCCACCAGGCTCAGGATCGGCTGGGTGCCGCACAGGTAGCGCGCGATGCCGGGCGCGGGCCGGTAGTCGGGCGTGAACTCGAACGGCGCCGCATGGCCCCACCAGCCGGCCAGCGGCTGCCAGAAGCGCTCGGCGTGGCGCGGGTGGACCCAGGCGAAGGCCGGCGCGCCCGGCCCGCCATTGAGGTACTTGTAGCCGCAACCGATCGCATAGTCGGCCTCGGCCGCGTTCAGGTCCACCGGCACTGCGCCGGCGCTGTGGGCCAGGTCCCAGACCGCCAGCACGCCCGCCGCGTGGGCCTTGGCCGTGAGGTCGGCCATGTCGTGCATCGCGCCCGTGCGGTAGTTCACGTGCGTGAGGAGCAGCACCGCGACTTCGTCGGTGAGCGCGGCCTCGATGCGGTCGCTGTCGACCAGGTGCAGGTCGTAGCCGCGCTGCTTGCACAGGGATTCCGCGATGTAGAGATCGGTCGGGAAGTTGCTGCGCTCGCTCACCACCTTGCTGCGGTGCGGCGCGTCCTGGCCGGCGATCTGCAGCGCCGCGCTCAGCACCTTGTACAGGTTGATGGAGGTGCTGTCGGTCACCACCAGCTCGCCGGCGCCGGCACCGACCAGCGGCGCGATCATGTCGCCCAGCTTGCGCGGCAGGTCGAACCAGCCGGCGCTGTTCCAGGAGCGGATCAGTCCCTGGCCCCATTCCTCGGTCACGGCCTGCGCGACGCGCGCGGGGGCGGCGGCGGGCATGACACCGAGCGAGTTGCCATCGAGGTAGATCACGCCCGCGGGCAGGGTGAAGCGCTGGCGCAGCTCGCGCAGCGGGTCTTGGGCGTCGAGCGCCACGCAGTCTTGCAAGGTGGTCATGTCAAGGTTCCGAGGATCGCGCAGCATTGTCGAGTTCGCGCAGGATGGCCCGAACGGGGGAAGCATCGGCAGTCATCAGCTTCAGCGGCAGGGCGATCAGTTCGTAGTCGCCCTCGGGCACGCCGTCGAGCACCAGGTTCTCCAGCACCCGCAGGTTGCGGCGGCGGATCACCTGGTGGCTGGGCAGGTCCTTGCTCTGCGCCGGGTCGATGCTGGCGGTGTCGATGCCCACCAGCGTCACGCCGTGGTCGGCGAGCCGTTCGACCGTGGCGGCGGCGAAGGCGGCCAGCTGCGGATCCCAGCGCTCGACGGGCGCCCGCTCGTAAGTGCGCACCAGCACCCGCGGCGGCAGGTCGTCCAGCGCATGGGCGAGGTGCTCCCAGGTCACCAGCGGCCCCTTGCCGATCGCGTGGATGACCCGGCAGCGGCCCAGATAGGGCTCCAGGTCCAGCTGGCCGGACGCCTGGCCGGCCGGGTCGTAGTGCAGCGGAGCGTCCGCATGCGCGCCGGCGTGCGGCGACAGCGTGATCTCGCTGACGTTCACCGGGCAGCCGGGCCCGATCTGCGCGGCCCAGCGCTGGCGGTAGGGCGTGTCGCCGGGAAAGACCGGCGTTCCTTCCTGCACGGGGGGCGAAATGTCCCAGATGCGCTTGTTCATGGAGCGGAGTTTGCGCCGCTGGTTTCGGCCGCGGTGTCGGTTCCGGCCAACAGGCTGCAAAAATACTTGAGGCCTAAAGGATCGGCGGCGCGGCGGCTGCGGCCGGGCCTCTCCTCCAGCCTGGGGAGGCTCGGCGGGCGTGCGTCAACTGCAGCCGCGGCGCGGCCGTTGACTGGTCACTGTATGCCAATACAGCATCGTGACAGCACCACTTTTCCACTCAGGAGAGCACGCCATGGAACTGCAACTTGCCCGCGAGATCATCAACGTCCTGGCCCAGGGCATCCACCCCGTCACCGGCGAGGCGATGCCGCCCGACAGTCCCTACAACGAGCCGCCGGTGATCCGCGCCTTGTTCACGGTGGCGCGGGCGCTGGACGGGTGCGATGGGGCCAGGCCGCGGCGCGAGCTGCCGGTCAATGCCGGCAAGTCGTGGACGCCGGACGAGGACGACCGGCTGGCGGCGGATTTCGATGCCGGCCATGAACTCAAGCGGCTGGCGCTGGACCTCGGCCGCAGCCGGCTCGCGGTGGAAGCGCGGCTGGTGAAGCTGGGCAAGATCGAGGGCCGGCCGGGCCTGCCGATCCGGCCGGGTCACCAGCCCTGAGGCCTCATTCAGCCAACCCTGCCCAACAAAAGGAACTCCATCAGTGCCTTCTGGGCATGCATGCGGTTCTCGGCTTCGTCCCACACCACGGACTGGGGACCGTCGATGACGTCGGCGTCGACTTCCTCGCCGCGGTGGGCCGGCAGGCAGTGCATGAAGAGGGCATCGGGCTTGGCCACCTTCATCATCTCGGCATCGACGCGCCAGTCGGCGAAGGCCTTGCGGCGCTCCTCGTTCTCGGCCTCGTAGCCCATGCTGGTCCAGACGTCGGTCGTGACCAGGTCGGCGTCGCGGCAGGCGTCCATCGGGTCCTTGAACACCTTGTAGCTGTCGGGGCTGCGGATGCCGGCCACGGCCTGGTCCACCTCGTAGCCGCTGGGCGTGCTCAGGTGCACCGTGAAGCCGAGCAGCTCCGCCGCCTGCAGCCAGGTGTTGGCCATGTTGTTGCCGTCGCCGACCCAGGCCACGACCTTGCCGGCAATCGAGCCGCGGTGCTCGATGTAGGTGAAGACGTCCGCCAGGATCTGGCAGGGATGGAACTCGTTGGTCAGGCCGTTGATCACCGGCACCCGCGAGTGCTCGGCGAAGCGCTCGATCTTGTCCTGGCCGAAGGTGCGGATCATCACCAGGTCGACCATGCGGCTGATCACCTTGGCGCTGTCCTCGATCGGCTCGGCCCGGCCGAGCTGGCTGTCGCCGGTGGTCAGGTGCACCACCGAGCCGCCCAGCTGGTACATGCCGGCCTCGAAGCTGACGCGGGTGCGGGTGGAGGCCTTCTCGAAGATCATCGCCAGCGTCCGGTCCGCCAGCGGATGGTATTTCTCGTAGGCCTTGAACTTCTGCTTGATCAGCGCCGCGCGCTCGAACAGCCAGCCGTACTCGTCGGCCGTGAAGTCGCTGAACTGCAGGAAATGACGGATGGCCATCGTCATTCAGCCAGGAACTGCTTCACCAGCGGCACCAGCAGGGCAACGATTTCGTCCGCTTCGGCCTGCGTGATGATCAGCGGCGGCACCAGCCGGATCACGGTGTCGGCGGTGACGCTGATCAGCAGCCCGGCTTCCGCCGCACGGGTGGTCAGCACCGAACACGGCTTGGCCAGCTCGACGCCGATCATCAGGCCCTGGCCCCGCACCTCGACCACCCCCTTCAGGCCACCGAGCTCGCGGGCCAGCGCACCCTTGAGGTGCGCGCCGATGCGTGAAGCGTTCTCCAGCAGGCCGTCCTCCTCGATGATCCGGATGGTTTCCACCCCGGCCCGCATCGCCAGCGGGTTGCCGCCGAAGGTGGTGCCGTGGTTGCCCGGCTGGAAGATGTCGGCGGCCTTCGGCCCGGCGACGACGGCGCCGATCGGCACGCCCGAGCCCAGGCCCTTGGCCAGCGGCATGACGTCGGGCTTGATGCCGGCCCACTGGTGGGCGAACCACTTGCCGGTGCGGCCCATGCCGCACTGCACCTCGTCGATCATCAGCAGCCAGTTCTTCTGGTCGCACAGCGCCCGCACCTGCTGCAGGTAGTCGATCCGCATGGCGTTGATGCCGCCTTCGCCCTGGATGGTCTCGAAGAACACGGCCACCACGTTCGGGTTGCCCTCGGTCGCGGCCTTCAGCGCCTCGACGTCGTTCAGCGGCACCCGGATGAAGCCCTCGACCAGCGGCCCGAAGCCCTTTTGCACCTTCTCGTTGCCGGTCGCCGACAGCGTCGCGATGCTGCGGCCGTGGAAAGCCTTCTCGTAGACCACGATCTCCGGCCGCTCGATGCCGCGGTCATGGCCGAACTTGCGCGCCAGCTTCAGGGCCGCCTCGTTGGCTTCCAGGCCGGTGGAGCAGAAGAAGACGTTGGTCAGGCCCGACAGCTCGGCCAGCTTGGCGGCCAGCTTTTCCTGGTTGGGCACGTGGTAGTAGTTGCTGCTGTGGATGATCTTGCCGATCTGGTCCTGCAGCGCCGGCACCAGCTTGGGGTGGTTGTGGCCCAGGGTGTTGACGGCGATGCCGGCCAGCGCGTCGAGGTACGACTTGCCGTTCACGTCCCACACGCGCAGCCCCTGGCCATGCGACAACGCGATCGGCACCCGGCCGTAGGTGTTCATGGTGTGGGGGGAGGACGCCTCGATCAAAGCCATTGGAAAGTCTCCATCAAACAAAAAAGGGCTCAACGAGTGAGCCGCTGAGGGTTGATTTTAGGCACAGTGCTTGCTGGTGCAGGTTGCCGGTTTCGCATCACAGCGATGCGTGCCGGGCGGCCCGGGCCACGGTCGCAAGTCTTATATAAGATACAATACTTGTGCGCTGCAGCATCCGGTCGTCCCGGTCCCTGCAGGCCACGAAACGCCACCACGAATGGTCTCCAACGACGCCAAAGAAGTCTTCATCCAGGGCATCACCCGGGACGGGAAGACCTTCAGGCCCAGCGACTGGGCCGAGCGGCTGGCGGGCGTCATGAGCCAGTTCCGCCCCGGCGGCGCCCAGCCCGGCAGCCACCTCAGCTATTCCCCCTGGTGCATCCCGACCGTCGTCAACGGCGTCAAGTGCGTCGTGGTCAACCGCGAATTGCGCGACCTGGAGCCGATGGCCTGGGATTTCGTGCTGCACTTCGCCCGCGACAACGACCTGCAGGTGGCGGAGGCCTGCCTGATTCCCGATCCGCCCAGGTGACTTGTCATCCCGGCCTCCGAGCCGGGATCCATGTCCTTCTGCTGCGGAGCAACGTTACTCCAGGAAGGCAGCGCCCACGAAAAAGCCGCCCGAAGGCGGCTTTCCGTTTTTCTTTGCTGGCAGCGCACCCGTACAAACGGCGCCTTCCTGATCAGTTGAGGACAGAGCTGAAGGTCTGTCCCGCAAGTCAAGACGACGGGCTGTTTGCCTGAAGCGTCAGGCGGCGGCCTGGGCCAGGGACAGAGCCTTGACCTTGGCGGACAGGCGGCTCTTGTCGCGAGCTGCCTTGTTCTTGTGGAAGATCTCCTTGTCGGCGACCTTGTCCACGATGGACTGGGCCTTGGCGAAGAGTTCGGTCGCCTTGACCTTGTCGCCAGCGGCGACGGCCTTCTCGACGTTCTTCACCGCGGTGCGGTACTTGGAGCGCAGCGACGTGTTGGCGGCGTTGAGCTTGGCGTCCTGGCGGACGCGCTTGCGGCCCGATGCGAGGCGGGGGTTCTTTTTCTTGGGTTTGGCTGAGGCCATGGTGTGAGTTCCTTGGGTTGAAGGATGATGCCAGCAAAGCCTTCCATTATAGGCGATCCCGCCAGCTCGGCCCGGCCGAGGTCATTGACCCCGGAGCGCGGGCTACACTCGGGCCGGTGTCACTGCTCAAAGCCGCCTCCACCGTCTCCCTGTTCACCCTGGCGTCACGCGTCACCGGCCTGGTCCGCGACCTGCTGATGGCCGCCATGTTCGGCGCCACCGCCCTGACCGACGCCTTCAACGTCGCTTTCCGGATCCCCAACCTGTTTCGCCGCCTGTTCGGCGAAGGCGCCTTCAGCCAGGCCTTCGTGCCGACGCTGGCCCATGTCCGCGAGCGCGACGGCGAGGAAGCGACGCACCGCCTGGTCGACAGCGTCGCCACCCTGCTGGTCTGGGTGCTGCTCGCCACCTGCATCGCGGGCGTGGTCGCCGCGCCGTTGCTGGTCGCGGCCCTGGCCAGCGGGCTGAAGCAGAACCCGCACAGTTTCGACGCGGCGGTGCTCATGACCCGCTGGATGTTTCCGTACATCGGCTTCATGTCGCTGGTGGCGATGGCCGCCGGGGTGCTGAACACCTGGAAACGGTTCGCCGTCCCCGCCGCCACGCCGGTGCTGCTGAACCTGTGCATGATCGGCGCCGCCTGGCTGGGCGCGCCCTGGTTCAAGACCCTGGGCATCGAACCGATCTATGCGATGGCCGGCGGGGTGATGCTGGGCGGCCTGCTGCAGCTGCTGGTGCAGGTGCTGGCGCTGCGCCGCATCGGCTTCGTCCCGCGCGTCGGGCTGACGTGGCAGCGGCTGCGGGCGGCGTGGAACGATCCCGGCACGCGCGAGGTCGGCCGGATGATGGCGCCGGCCCTGCTCGGTGTCGGCGTCGCCCAGATCTCGCTCATGATCAACACCCAGATCGCCTCCTGGCTGGCGCCCGGCAGCGTGACCTGGCTGGGCTACGCGGACCGCCTGATGGAGTTCCCGACGGCGATGCTGGGGGTGGCGCTGGGTGTGGTGCTGATGCCGCAGCTGGCCCGGGCCCGCGCCAGCGCGGACGCCGAGCGCTATTCCGGAATGCTGGACTGGGGCCTGCGGCTGGTCGTGCTGCTGGCCGTGCCCAGTTCGGTGGCGCTGCTGGTGTTCAACGAGCCGCTGGTGGCGACGCTGTTCCATTACGGCGCCTTCAAGGACAGCGACGTGCGCGAAGTGGCGCTGGCGCTGTCCGGGTACGGCGCCGGCCTGGTGGGGCTGGTCGCGATCAAGGTGCTGGCGCCCGGCTTCTATGCCAACCAGGACACCCGCACGCCGGTCAAGATCGCAGTCCTGGTGCTGGTGATCACCCAGCTGCTCAATATCGCCCTGGTGCCGTCGTTGCGCCATGCCGGCCTGGCGCTGTCGATCGGCCTGGGCGCGCTGCTCAACGCCGGCCTGCTGCTGGCCGGCCTGTTGCGGCGCGGAAGCTACAAGCCGCTTCCGGGCTGGGGCGTGTTCGGGTTGCAGGTGCTGGCCGGCAGCGCCTTGCTCGCGGTGTTCCTGATGTGGGGCGCCTCCAGTTTCGCCTGGACGGCGATGCGCGGCGCGGCGCTGCAACGCGTCGGCCTGATGGCGCTGATGCTGCTCGGCGCGGCCGCGATCTACTTCGTCGCGCTGGCGGCCGCGGGCCTGAAGCTGAGGCAGTTTGTCACGCGCTGAATTGCGTCCGCTGCGGTCCGGAACTTGACGGCTTTCGGCGCCTCCATTACAAAGATCTCATGCAGCTGAATCTGTCCGCGCCGACGCCACTCGAGTACTTCAGCTCGCTGGTGCAGAGCGATGACCACTTCCCGCTGCTCGAAGCCGCGGCCAGCCTGGCGCAGGACGAATATCCCGACCTGGACGTGCAGCAGATCCTGGGCGACGTCGACCAGTTGCTGGCCCGGCTGAAGCGCCGCCTGCCGGCCGATGCGGCGCCGCTGCACCGGCTGCGTTCGCTCAACCAGTTCTTCTTCCGCGACCTCAGTTTCGGCGGCAACGTCAACGACTACTGCGATCCGGACAACAGCTACCTCAACGTGGTGCTGCGCACCCGCCGCGGCATCCAGATCTCGCTGGCCGTGCTCTGGATCGAGCTGGCCCAGGGCCTGGGCCTGCATGCGCGCGGGGTCTGCTTTCCGGGCCACTTCATGGTCAAGGTCAACCTGCCCAAGGGCCAGGTGGTGATCGACCCGTTCACCGGCCAGTCGCTGTCGCGCGAGGAGTTGTCCGAGCGGCTGGAGCCGTACAAGCGCCGCAACGGCCTGGTCGACGAATTCGAGGTGCCGCTGGGCCTGTACCTGCAGGCGGCGCCGCCGCGCGACATCATCGTGCGCATGCTGCGCAACCTGAAGGAAATCCACCGCTCGCAGGAAGACTGGCAGCGGCTGATCGCCGTGCAGGACCGGCTGGTGATCCTGTTGCCCGACGCCTGGGCCGAATTCCGGGACCGGGGCCTGGCCCATGCGGAGCAGGGCCATTCGGCGCAGGCCGTCGGCGACCTGGAAACCTACCTGGTCCATGCCCAGGACGCGCTGGACATCGACGCCATCGCCGACCGCGTGGCCGACCTGCGCCGCGCCCGCAACTAGCGGATCATGCCGGCTGCGGCCGCAAGCCCAGCAGGGCCAGCGCGCACACGGCGAGCACCGCGCCCGCGACGAAAGTCGTCCCGGCGCCCCAGACATCCCACAGCAGTCCCGCCGTTCCGCTCGCGACCAGCAGCGCCAGCCCGCTCATCAGGTTGAAGAAGCCGAAGGCCGTGCCGCGCAGGTCGGGCGGCGCGGCCTCGGCCACCATCGCGGCCAGCAGGCCCTGGGTCATCGCCATGTGCAGGCCCCACAGGGCGATTCCCGCCCACAGCACCGGTCCGTCGGCGCGCCAGGCCAGCAGCAGGTCGGCAGCGACCAGGGCCAGCAGTCCGCCGGCGAGCAGGGCGCGGTGACTGACCCGGTCGGAGAGCTTGCCGAACGGGTAGGCGCCCACGGAGTAGACAACGCTCATCACGATCAGCACCAGCGGCGTCCAGGCCAGCGCCAGCCCGCCCTGCTGGGCTCGCAGCACCAGGAAGGCTTCGCTGAAGCGGGCCAGGGTGAACACCGCGCCGACCGCGACCACCCACCAGTAGTCGCTTTGCAGCCGCCGCAGGTTCTCGCGCCGGATCGGGTTGGTCCGCCGCTCGCCAGGCGCCGCGGCCGGCTCGCGCACGCCGGCCACCAGCAACAGCACCGCCAGCACGCCGGGAATCACCGCGACCCAGAACACCGCGCGGATGTCGTTGGCCCACAGCAGCATCAGGCCGATCGCCAGCAGCGGCCCGAGGAACGCGCCCACCGTGTCCAGCGACTGGCGCAGGCCGAAGGCAGCGCCGCGCATGCCGGGCGGCGCCAGGTCGGCGACCAGCGCATCGCGGGGCGCGCCCCGGATGCCCTTGCCGACGCGATCGAGCAGCCGCGCCGTCACCACCAGGCCGATGCCGCCGGCCAGCGCGAATAGGGGTTTGGTGAGGGCGCCCAGGCCGTAGCCGAACACCGCCAGCGGCTTGCGCCGGCCCCAGTAGTCGGACAGGACGCCCGAAAACACCTTCATGATCAGGGCGGTGGCTTCCGCCGCGCCTTCGATCAGGCCGACCGCCAGCGCGCTCATCCCGAGCGTGGTGACCATGAACACCGGCAGCAGGCTGTGGATCATCTCGGACGAGATGTCCATCAGCAGGCTGACGAAGCCCAGCACCCAGATGGCAGCGGGCAGCCGCCTGCCGGCAGCCTCGGGCGCGTTCATTGGCGGGCTATTCGACAACGACGGCGGCGCCGGTCCCCAGGGCCGCGATGGCGCCGATCTCGTAGACCGTCTCGCCGCCGTCACGCAGGGTCTGCGCCACCGCCGCGGCATGCGCCGGGTCGACCACGACGACCATGCCGATGCCGTTGTTGAAGGTGCGGTTCATCTCGTGGTCGTCGATGCCGGCGGTCGTCTGCAGCCAGGCGAACAGCTCGGTCTGGGGCCAGCTGCCCTTGCGCAGGTGGGCGGCGGTGCCTTCGGGCAGCACGCGCGGAATGTTTTCCAGCAGCCCGCCACCGGTGATGTGGGCCAGCGCCTTGACCGGGTGCGCCGCCAGCGCCGCCAGCACGCTCTTGACGTAGAGCCGGGTCGGCGCCATCAGCGCCTGCCTGAGCGGCTGCCCGTCCAGCATCGCCGGCAGCTGGGCGCCGGCCCGGTCGAGGCACTTGCGCACAAGCGAAAAACCGTTGGAGTGGACGCCGCTGGAGGCCAGGCCCAGCACCACGTCGCCGGGCTTGACGTCCTTGCCGGTGAGGATCTTGGACTTCTCGACGGCGCCGACGGCGAAGCCCGCCAGGTCGTATTCGCCGGCCGGGTACATGCCCGGCATCTCCGCCGTCTCGCCGCCGATCAGGGCGCAACCGGAGAGCTCGCAGCCCTTCGCGATGCCACCGATCACGGCCGCCGCAGTGTCCACGTCCAGCTTGCCGCAGGCGAAATAGTCCAGGAAAAAGAGCGGCTCGGCGCCCTGCACCAGCACGTCGTTCACGCTCATGGCCACCAGGTCGATGCCGACGGTGTCGTGCATGTTCCACTCGAAGGCCAGCTTGAGCTTGGTGCCGACGCCGTCGGTGCCGCTGACAAGGACGGGCTCGCGGTACCGCTTGGGCACCTCGAACAGCGCCCCGAAGCCGCCGATGCCGGCCAGCACGCCCTCGCGCATGGTTTTCTTGGCCAGCGGCTTGATGCGCTCGACCAGCGCGTCGCCCGCGTCGATGTCGACGCCGGCGTCTTTGTAGGAGAGGGGAGTTTGGGTCATGGGAAGTGGGGCTCGGGTGGCTTGCGCCGGGGCAGGCCGGCAGGGCCCGATAGAATTTGCCAACATTTTAGCTACGCATGCAATCGATCTCGACTCAGAAACGCGCCGCCGCCTGGATCGGGATCGCGCTGGTGGCCGCACTGGCCCTGTGGCTGCTCGGGCCCGTCATCACGCCGTTCGCGGTCGCCGCGGTGCTGGCCTACGCCCTGACGCCGTTGGTGGACCGCCTCGACGACGTGGGCAACGGCCGCATGCCCCGGGTGCTGGCCGTGATCCTGGTCGAACTGCTGTTCATCATGGCCGTAGTCGGCATCCTGCTGATGACCGTGCCGATCCTGGCCAAGGAAATCCCCTTGATGCGCGAGCAGCTGCCGCCCCTGGTGGACAAGCTCGACACCGTGCTGGCGCCCTGGCTGGCCCAGTATGGGGTGCACGTGGCGCTGGACGTCGGCAGCCTCAAGGCGCAGGTGCTGAAGTACCTGAACGCCAATTACGAGGACGCGTTCTACTCGCTGCTGGCCTCGCTCAAGCTCGGTGGCAGCGTCGCCCTCACCGTGGTGTTCAACGCGGTGCTGATTCCGGTGGCGCTGTTCTACCTGCTGATGGACTGGGACCGCTTTGTCGCCAGGCTGCTGGAGCTGGTGCCGCCCAGCGCCCGGCCCAAGGTCGATTCGTTCACCCACGAAGCCGACCTGGTGCTGGGCCAGTACCTGCGCGGCCAGCTGCTGGTGATGCTGATCATGGCGATCTTCTACAGCACCGGGCTGGCGCTGTTCGGGCTGGACCTGGCGCTGCCGATCGGGTTTTTCACCGGGCTGGCGATGTTCATCCCCTACCTGGGCTTCGGCATCGGGCTGATCCTGGCGCTGCTGGCCGGCGCGCTGCAGTTCGCCTCGGCCAAGGCGCTGGTGATGGTGGCGGCGGTCTACGGCACCGGGCAGGTGATCGAAGGTTTCTACATCACGCCCCGCTTCGTCGGCGAGCGCATCGGCCTGCATCCGCTGGCCGTGATCTTCGCCCTGCTGGCCTTCGGCCAGCTGTTCGGGTTCGTCGGCGTGCTGGTGGCCCTGCCGGCGAGCGCTGTGCTGCTGGTGGCGATGCGCCGGCTGCGCGCCAGCTACATGGCCAGCAAGCTGTACCAGTCATGAAGCAGATCGCCCTCGACATCGGCCTCGCCCCCGGGCCCACGCTTGCCAGCTACTTCGCCGGCGCCAACGAGCCGGCGCTGCGGCACCTGCAGCTGTGGGCCGGCAGCCCGACCCGCTCGCCGGTGCCGACCTACCTCTGGGGCGACAGCGGATCGGGCAAGACCCACCTGCTCAAGGCCGTGGAGCATTCGCTGCGCGAGCAGGGCGCCAGCTGCGGCTGGCTCGATGCCGGCATGCACGAGCCGCCGGAGTACAACCCCGCCTGGTCCGTGGTGCTGCTGGACGACGTGCATCTTTACACCGCGGTGCAACAGCACGCGGCGTTCAACTGGTTCGTCAACGCCCAGACCCACCAGCGCGGGCTGCTGGCGGCCGGACTGCTGCCGCCGGCCGACCTGAAGCTGCGCGAAGACCTGCGCACCCGGCTGGGGTGGGGACATGTGTTCCACTTGCAGGTGCTGGACGAGCCGGCACGCCGGGCGGTGCTGCGCCAGGAAGCGGATGCCCGCGGCGTGTTCCTCGGCGACGAGGTAATGGATTTCATGCTCACCCGTTTCTCGCGCGACCTCGGCAGCCTGGTCGCGCTGCTCGGCCAGCTCGATGGCTACGCGTTGCAGACCAAGCGCGCCATCACCATTCCGTTGATCAAGTCAATGCTGGAGAACGAGTGAGCCCAAAATCAGCCAGGAGCCCGCTGGCGCTGTTCGACCTCGACCACACCCTGTTGCCGATCGATTCCGACTATTCCTGGGGCGTCTTCACCCAGGACATCGGCTGGACCGACCCGGTGCAATTCAAGCGCAGGAACGACGAGTTCTTCGAGCACTACAAGGCCGGGACGCTGGACATCCACGACTACGTCCGCTTCGCGACCGACGCGTTGCGCCACCGCGGTCCCGCCGAGGCGGCCGCCGCCCACCAGCGCTTCATGCGCGAGGTGGTCGGGCCCGAGCTGCTGCCCCAGTCGCTCGATCTGCTGCGCAGCCACCAGCGGCGCGGCGACGAGGTGGTGATCGTCACGGCGACCAACGAGTTCGTGACCCGCCCGATCGCGCAGGCGTTCGGCGTCGACGAACTGATCGCGGTGGAGCTCGAACGCGGCGCCGACGGCTGGTTCACCGGCGAGATCCGCGGCGTGCCCTCGGCGCGCGGTGGCAAGGTGACCCGGGTCGAGCAATGGCTCGCGAACCGGGACCGGACCTGGGGCGACGTGGAAGCCACCTTCTATTCCGATTCGATCAACGACCTGCCGCTGCTGGAAAAGGTCGACCACCCGGTCGCCACCAATCCGGACGCCGCCCTGCGCGCCATCGCGCGCGACCGGGGCTGGCGCATACTCGACCTGTTTGACAAGAAATGATCAAGAAATTCATCGACAAGCTGCTCGGTAAGACCGGCGGCGCCAGCAAGAACCGCTTCGGCAAGCGCCAGGAAGTGGGCCCCGAGGAGCACGGGATCAATCCCGCGCTGGTGGACGAGCGGGCCCTGAACGTGGTCCACACCCTCAAGCAGGCCGGTTTCGAGGCCTACATCGTCGGCGGCGCGGTGCGCGACCTGCTGGTGGGCCTGCGGCCCAAGGACTTCGACGTCGCCACCGACGCCACGCCGGAGCAGGTCAAGGGCCTGTTCCGCCGCGCTTTCATCATCGGCCGGCGTTTCCGCATCGTGCACGTCGTGTACGGCCGCGGGCGCGAGCACGAGGTAATCGAGGTTTCCACCTTCCGCGCCTACATGGACAACGCCGCCGCCGAACAGGTGGCCGGCAACGAGAAGACCAGCAAGAGCGAACTCGCCGGCATGAAGCACGCGGTGGACTCCACCGGCCGGGTGCTGCGCGACAACGTCTGGGGTCCGCAGGAAGAAGACGCGACCCGCCGCGACTTCACCGTCAACGCGATGTACTACGACCCCGAGACCCAGATCGTCGTGGACTATCACAACGGCATCAAGGACGCCAAGAAGCTGACGCTGCGCATGATCGGCGACCCGGCCACGCGCTACCGCGAAGACCCGGTGCGCATCATCCGCGCCGTGCGCTTCGCCGCCAAGCTCAACCCGCTGGGCTTCAAGCTCGACCCGAAGACCGCCGCGCCGCTGGTGCAGTCGCAGTCGCTGCTGGCCGACGTGCCGCAGAGCCGCCTGTTCGACGAGATGCTCAAGCTGCTGCAGACCGGCCATTCGCTGGCCACCATCGCGCAGCTCAAGGCGCTGGGCATGGCGCGCGGCATCTATCCGCTGCTGGACGTGGTGGTGGAGCGCGCCGAGGAGCCGTTCGTGAAGGCGGCGCTGCAGGACACCGACCGCCGCGTCGGCGAGAGCAAGCCGGTGGCGCCGAGCTTCCTGCTGGCCTGCGTGCTGTGGGCCGACGTGCGGGATGGCTGGGCCCAGCGCCTGGAGAAGAAGCAGCACCCGTTCCCCGCGCTGCAGGACGCGATCGACGACGTCTTCAACGCGCGCATCGGCGATGTGTCGGGACGCGGCAAGCTGGCCGCCGACATGCGCGAGATCTGGATGATGCAGCCGCGCTTCGAGAAGCGCATCGGCAGCACGCCGTTCAGCCTGGTGGAGCAGCCGCGCTTTCGCGCCGGCTTCGATTTCATGCGGCTGCGCGCCGACATCGGCGAGGTCGACGTGGTGCTGGCCGACTGGTGGCAGGAGTTCAGCCTGGCCAGCGACGCGGTGCGCGAGGACCTGGTGATCCAGGCCCGCGAGGAGGTCGGCAAGGGCCAGCGCCGCGTGCGCGTGGCCAAGCCGCAGGCGCCCCGCACCGACGAAGCGCCACGGCACCTGCCTTCCGCCTTCGCCCAGCCCGAGGCTGACGGCCAGGAGCGGGACGACGATGCCGGCGGCCCGCCCGAAGGTGGCGAAGGCGGCGGCGCCGACGCGCCGCGCAAGCGCCGGCGGCGCCGGCGCAAGCCGACCGGCGAGGGCGGCGCCGAGTAGGCGATGCAGGGCGCGCCGCAACGCGAGCCCGTGGTCGCCTACATCGGCCTGGGTGCGAACCTGGGCGACGCCGCGCAGTCCGTGCGTGCTGCCATCGAGGCGGTCGCCGGTCTGCCCGGAACCGCAGTCACCCAGAGGTCGTCGCTCTATCGCAGCGCCCCGGTCGATGCCGGCGGCCCGGACTATGTCAACGGCGTCGTCGAAGTCCGCACCACGCTGACGGCGCCCGACCTGCTCGATGGCCTGCAGCGGATCGAACAGGGCGCCGGCCGCACCCGGCCGTACCGCAATGCCCCGCGCACGCTGGACCTGGACCTGCTGCTGTTCGGCGCCGGGACCATTGCCAGCGCGCGGCTGGTGGTGCCGCATCCGCGCATGGGCGAACGCGCCTTCGTGCTGGTGCCGCTGGCCGAGATCGCTCCGCACCTGGTGCCGGCCGCCGCGCTGGCGGCCGTGACCTCCCAGGTCATTGCCCGCATCACGCCAGCCGCCGACGATGGAGGCCTCACCACCAGGAGCACCTCATGAGCGACACCGGCCTGATTGCGATTGCCTGCGGCCTGATCATCGGCTTCGGCGCCATCGGCGCCTGCCTGGGCATCGGCGTGATGGGCGGCCGCTTCATCGACGGCGCCGTGCGGCAGCCGGAATTGATGGAACCGCTGCAGGTCAAGATGTTCCTGCTGGCCGGCCTGATCGACGCCAACTTCCTGATCGGGGTCGGCGTGGCGATGATGTTCGTGTTCGCCAATCCGTTCGCAAACTAGATTTGGCACGCGGATGGGCCGGCGCGTCCCTTCGACGAACCGGGCACAGCATCGCGCAGCCCGGTTCCCCTTGTGAAGCGGGTCCGGCTTTGCCGGTCCGCTTCACACTGATCAGCCACTGAAAAATCGTACCAGCGATTTTTCAGTGATCGGCTAGAACCAGTCGACCAGTCCCGACTGCCTCGCGTTCTGTGGATTCGAACCGGCCTCGCGCACCCGGTCCAGCGCCTCGGCCTGGGTGACGCCCAGCGCCTTGAGCACGCAGGCGGCGGCGGTGCCGGTGCGGCCCAGGCCGGCGGCGCAGTGCAGCATCACGGCGTCGCCCTGGCGCAGCGCCTGGACCACGCGGGCGATCTCGCGCCGAAAGCCTGGCGGATCGTCCGGCAGGCCGAAGTTGGGCATCGGCAGGTTCAGCCAGCGGAAGGGGAGCTCGTCCCGCGCCAGCGCGCGGTGGTAGGCGGGCGACAGCTGCGCCAGTTCGTGGCGCGGCGTCAGGCACACCACCAGCGCCAGCTGTGCGCGCCTGGCCTCGCTCTCGAACGCCGGCCAGGGGCTGAAGCGTCCGGGCATGGACGACAGCCAGAGCGTGCCGGGCACGTCGGGCGGCAGGGCAACGGGGCGCAGGGTCATGCCCCGATTTTGCGGCCTACTGGGTGCCGCTGGAGCGCTGCCGGCTCACGTCGAACTCGCTGACGGCCGGCGCCTGGTTGCCCCACGAGGTCCGCAGGTGGGTGAGCACGGCGGCGACGTCGGCGTCGCTCAGCAGTAGCACGTACGGCGGCATGCCGAACGGGCGCGGGTTGGCGGCCGTCGCCGGCGCGAAACCACCGTTCAGGACGACCTGCACCAGGTTCGCCGTTTCACCCATCTGCACGGCGCGGTTGCCCGCCAGCGCCGGGTAGGCGCCGGCCACGCCCTGGCCCCGGTCGCCATGGCATTGCGCGCAATGCTGTTCGTAGAGCTTGGTGCCGCGCTCGGCGACGGCGGTGTTCACCGTGATCCGCGCCGGCGGCGGCTGCGGCGTCGTTTGCGGCAGGGCCTTGAGGAACACCGCCATCGCGCGCAGGTCGTCTGCATTCCAGTACTGGGTGCTGTTCAACACCACTTCGGCCATCGGCCCCAGCACGCTGCCGCGCGGCGAGATTCCGGCCTGCATCACCCGCACCACATGCTCCACCTGCCAGTCGGCCACGCCGGCCTCGGCCGGCGAATTGAGCGCCGGCGCGTACCAGTTGCGCATCGGGATCAGGCCGCCCGACAGGTCCAGCAGGTCGGCGCTGGCGCCCAGGGCATTGCGCTGCGTGTGGCAGGCCGAACAGTGGCCCAGGCCGCCGACCAGGTAGGCGCCGCGGTTCCAGTCGGCCGACTGGCGCGCATCCTCGACGTACGAGCCGGGTCGGAAGTACAGGGCCCGCCACACCGCCAGCGCGGCCTGGCTGCTGAACGGCCATTGCAGGCCGTGCGCCTTGTTGGCCTGCCGCACCGCCGGCTGGCTGCGCAGGAAGGCGTAGATCGCGTCGGAGTCGGCGCGGGTCACGGTGGTGTAGTTCGGGTAGGGGAAGGCCGGATAGAGCAGCCGGCCATCGCGTGAGCGGCCGTTGTGCAGCGCGCGCCAGAACTCCGCCGCCGACCAGGCGCCGATGCCGGTCGCCGGGTCGGACGTGAGGTTGCTGGCATGGACGACTCCGAACGGCGTCTCGATGCCGCGGCCGCCCGCGTAAGGCGCGCCGCCGCGGTCGGTATGGCAGGTCGCGCAGTTGCCGACGCGCGCCAGGTACGCGCCCCGGGCCAGCAGTTCGGCGGTGGGCGCCGGCGGCGGCGCGTCATGGATCTTGTCCTCGCCGCGCAGGTTCAGGAACCAGACCAGCGCCGCCAGCGCCAGCACCCCGAGAACGATGCCGATCAGTGCCCGCTTCATGGCGCCTGCCTTCCGGCCGGCAGGCTGGCGCTGCCGCAGGCGATCTCGGCCGGGCGCGGCAGGGCGCCGGCCGGCTTGCTGCCGGGCGCCGGCACCTGCGTCGCCAGCCAGGTCGCGACGGCGCCGATGTCGTCGAGCGTCAGCCGCTTGGCGATGTCCGCCATGCAGTCGGGCGCGTGGGCCCGGCGCTGACCGGTGCGCCAGGCGCCCAGCTGGCTGGAGAGGTAATCGCGCGGCAGGCCGACCAGGCCCGGCGTGTTGGGCTGGACGCCGGTCAGCGCCTCGCCGTGGCAGCCGGCGCATGACGGAATCCGGCGCGCCGGATCGCCCTGCAGCGCGAGCGTGCGGCCCTGCTGCAGCAGCGCCGGGCTGGCCGCGGTCGGGCGCGGCTGGACATAGGGCAGGTCGAGAGCCGCGAAATGCTGCGCGATCTCCAGCAGGTACGCCTCCGACAACGGGTCCATCAGCCGCGTCATCAGCCCGTAATGGCGGCGGCCGTCACGGAAGTTGAGCAGCTGGTTGTACAGGTAGCCGGCGGGCTTGCCGGCGATGCGCGGGTAGTAGCCGTCGGGGCCGGCGCGGCCTTCCTTGCCGTGGCAGGCGCTGCAGGCCAGGGTGCGCTGGGCCATGCTGTCTTCGAACACCGGCGCCGCGGCAGCGAGGCTGGCGCCGGCGGCCAGCAGCAGGGCGAAAAGAATGCGTTTCACGATCACCGGATGATGCCATTGCAGCCCGCGTCCTACAGCGTCCAGGGACGCCGCTGCCTACAGTCGACCGATCCATTCACCAGGCGACGATTCAAATTGCAGCACCACGTCCGATTGCGCAACGGCCACGCACGGCAGGATGAAGCCCTGCGCCTTTTCTTCCGGCAGCAGCCCCGGCCACACGATCCGGTAGCCGACCTCAGCTGCCAGCAGCCGGCAGATGCAGGTCCGGCAGGTGCCGTTGCGGCAGGAGCTGGGAAGCTCCAGGCCCGCCTGCGCCGCCGCCGCCAGCAAGGTCTGGTCCGCGGGTGCGGCAAAGGTCGCGGCGCCGGGTTCGATCCGCGCCCTGAAGGTCGGCGCCAGCGGCTCCCGGTCGGTCATGGACCATCATAATCAGCGCCACATCAATATTTCCCAGATCCATGCCCAGCTACCAGGTCCGACCCGCCGAGGTCAGCGATGCAGATGCCATCGCCGCCGTCCATGCCGCCTCTTCCCGCGCCGCCTATGAAGGCCTTGTTCCCGACCAGCACGAAAGCCTGCCGATGGAAAAGCGCCGCGCCTTCTGGCGCGACGCCATCGAATACAGCGAGCCCCAGGTCCACGTCGCCCTCGATGACGACGGCGCCCTGGTCGGCTTCACCGGCTTCGACCGCTCCCGCGACCCCAAGTCCAAGCCGACCACCGGCGAGATCTGGGCCCACTACGTCCTGCCCTCGCACTGGAACCAGGGCGCCGGGCTGGCGCTGTGGGACGCCACCCGCGAAGGCCTGGTCGAAGAGGGCTGCACCGAAGTCACGCTGTGGATTCCGCTGTGCAATGCCCGCGCCATCCGGTTCTTCGAACTGGCCGGTTTCAAGCGCGAGAACAACACCGCCAAGACGGCGGTGATCGCGGGCGTGAAGCTGGAAGAGATCCGGCTCAAGCGCAAGCTCGACTGAAAGGCGTCCGCCCATGGCCTCCAGCCTCCTCGCGCTGATCGACGACATTGCCACGCTGCTGGACGACGTCAGCATCCTGACCAAGGTCGCGGCCAAGAAGACGGCCGGGGTGCTGGGCGACGACCTCGCGCTCAACGCGCAGCAGGTCACCGGCGTCAACGCCGATCGTGAGCTGCCGGTGGTCTGGGCAGTGGCCAAGGGCTCCTTCATCAACAAGGCGATCCTGGTGCCGGCGGCGCTCGCCATCAGCGCGCTGGCGCCCTGGGCCGTCACGCCGCTGCTGATGATCGGCGGCGCCTTCCTGTGCTTCGAGGGCTTCGAGAAGGTCGCCCACCGGCTGTTGCACAGCAAGGAGGAGGACGAAGTGCAGCACAAGGCACTGACGGCCGCCCTGGTGGACCCGGCCGTGGACCTCTGCGCGGTGGAAAAGGACAAGATCAAGGGCGCGGTGCGGACCGACTTCATCCTGTCCGCCGAGATCATCGCGATCACGCTGGGCACGGTGGCCGGCAGCGATTTCGTCACCCGCGTCACGGTGCTGACGCTGATTGCGCTGGTCATGACGATCGGCGTGTACGGGCTGGTGGCTGGCATCGTCAAGCTCGACGACCTGGGCCTGTACCTCAGCCGCAAGGCGGGCGCGGCCCGGGCGTTCGGCGATGGCATCCTCATGGCCGCGCCGTGGCTGATGAAGGGCCTGTCGATCGCCGGGACGGCAGCGATGTTCCTGGTCGGCGGTGGCATCCTGGTGCACGGCTTCCCGCCCCTGGCCCACGCGCTCGAAGCCCTGGCCGAGGGCCCGGCCCAGGGCGCGATCATGTTCGTGCTCAATGCCGTGGTCGGGATGGTGGCCGGGGCGATCGTGCTCGGCGCCGTCACCCTGGGCCAGCGCCTGTTTCGCGCCAAGGCCGCACCGGCGTGATCCCATCGACCGCGGTCGCGTGGGTCGAGCAGGAGCAGCAGCGCAGCGCGCGCTGGCGCTCCGAAAGCGGCAGCGCGCCGCCGCGCCGGCTGCAGCTCGCCGACGACACCATGACCGCCGACGCCGCCTACCGGCTGGCCAGCGAAGGCACCGGCCTGCTGTGGCGCGGCGATTTCCAGAACGCCCGGCAACTGCTGCAGGCGCTGGCGCGCCGGGCCGACCGCAAGCCGCGCGGCAAGGGCCAGCCGGCGGTCGCCGCTGCCGATTCCGGCGCCGCCTTCCACCAGCACCGGATGCGGCAGGGGCAACGGGCCCGGATCCTGTCGATGCTGCTGGTCGAACTGGCGGGCGACTACGCCATCGCGCTGCGGCGCGCGCCCGACCTGCGCGGCGCCTGCGCCGAGGCCTGGGGGCCGGCCGACGGCCAGCCCTCGGTCGCTGCGTTGCGCGAACTGCTGGGGCTGGTGGGCGCGCACGAATGGCGCAAAAAGGGGGTCGAAATCCCGGCGCTGGGGCCGGCGCCCGCCAACCGCATCCACGCGCACTACGGCGTGTTTTCGCCGGTGCGCGGCGAGTACATCGACCTGGTGGCCCGGGCGCCGCTGCCCGCGACCACGCTGGCCTTCGACATCGGCACCGGCACCGGCGTGCTGGCCGCGGTGCTGGCGCGGCGCGGCGTGCAGCAGGTGATCGCCACCGACCAGGACCCGCGCGCGCTGGCCTGCGCCCGCGACAACGTGCAGCGGCTCGGCCTGCAGCAGCGGATCGAGGTGGTCCCGGCCGACCTGTTCCCGCCCGGGCTGGCGCCGCTGGTGGTGTGCAACCCGCCCTGGGTTCCGGGCCGTCCGAGTTCGCCGATCGAGCATGCGGTGTACGACGAGGACAGCCGGATGCTGCGGGGCTTTCTCGCCGGCCTGCCGGCGCACCTGGCGCCGGGCGGCGAGGGCTGGCTGATCCTGTCGGACCTGGCGGAGCACCTGGGGCTGCGCAGCCGCGACGAGTTGCTGGCCTGGATCGACGATGCCGGCCTGCGCGTGCTGGGGCGCAGCGAGGCGCGGCCACGCCATCCCAAGGCGGCCGACGCCGACGATCCGCTGCATGCCGCCCGTTCCCGCGAAGTGACGGCCTTGTGGCGGCTGGCGTCCAAGGCGCAGCCCGCGGCGGCATCGTAGGCTGCTTCCTACCGGATCACGGGCCCTTGGCGGATAAACGGCCAGGCTCAACCTTCCCACAATCGCTGCATCCCAACTCGAAACGTTACGGAGGGTGCCATGTTCGATTCGTCCCAGCCGTCCCAGGCCGTCGCGGCCAATGCAGCCAGCGTCGCGCCTGCCCCGTCGTGGGCGAGCGGTTTCGATGACCTGGCGTTCGGCTGCGAGTGCGCCGATCCTTCGCTGCAGATCGCAAGCTGGGGCCAGGAAGCCGCCGAAGCGCAGGCCGCCGCGGCCGCCTGACTTGCATGGCTGTGAAACCGCAAGCTCCCAGGACCGCCGACAGCGACGACTTCTGGTCTGCGCTGCGCACCGGCGCGCTGATCGGCGCGGCGGCGCTGGTGATCGTGCTGCCGGCGCTGCATTACTGGAAGCGGCCGGTGCCCACGACGTTCCCGAACGTCCCGGCGCAAGTGCAGGCGCCGGCGCAACCGCAGCAACCCTTGCCGCCGCCACAGGCCCAGTTGCCGCCGCCGGCGCAGCCGGCACCCAAGCTGGCGTCCTTCGGTGACGAACAACCCACGGCCGACGTGCGCCAGGTGGCGAACTGGAGCGTCCACAGCGGCGACCACCAGAAGATGGCCATCGTGATCGTGGACAAGAAGGATGCGCGGGTCTGGGTGCTGGACCCGCAGGGCAAACTGCTTGCCAGCACGCCGGCCCTGCTGGGCGCGGCCATCGGCGACCAGAGCGTGCCGGGCATCGGCGAGAAGCCGCTGTCGCAGGTGCGGCCGGAAGAAAAGACCACGCCCGCCGGCCGTTTCATCGCCGAGCCGGGCGTCAACCTCAAGGGCGAAGACATCGTCTGGGTCAGCTATGACCTCGCGGTCTCGATGCACCGGGTGCGGCCCACGGTCAAATCCGAGCGGCGGCTGGAGCGCCTGGCATCGCCCAGCCCCGCCGACAACCGGATCTCCTTCGGTTGCATCAACCTGCCGCCGACCTTCTTCGAAGGCGTGCTGAGTCCAGCGGTGCACAAGTACGGCGCCGTCATCTACGTGTTGCCCGAAACGCGGCCCCCCGGCGAACTGTTCGGTTCGCACGATGTTGCGCCGGCCACCCAGCTCGCGCAACGGTGATGCCTGGCAGGGCGCTGTCTGACAGCAAACAGCAGCGCGCACTGACGTGCGCCGCCGTGCCGCTCCCTATCGTTGGCACAGCTGGCCGACCGCCGGCCACCACACCTCAATCAATCAAGGAAAGCTCCACATGACTGCATCGAAACACCTCAAGGGCCTGCTGGCAGGCGTCGCCACCGTCGCGTTGATCGGCACGGCAATGGCCCAGGGCAATCCGCCCAACCCCGCCGTCAAGAGCGCACCGGTCGGCGCCGGCCAGCAAAGCACGCAGCAGACCCCGATGGGCACCACTGGTACTCCCACGGGCGGCGGCACCGCCACCGGCTCCGGATCGACCACGGGCAGCACCAACATGGGATCGGCCAGCACGTCCGGCACGACATCCGGCTCCACGGCGATGGGAACCACCGCCCCGGCTGACACTTCGATGTCCGCCAGCAAGACCCGCCCGGTGCGCATGGCTCGCGCGGCCCGCGCGGACCGCAACTGACGCGACGCCGCTGCCACACGCCAAAACGGGCCTTCGGGCCCGTTTTTTCTTGATTGGCGTGGACCGGCGCGTCAGGCCGAGCGCCAGGGATTCTCGGCCACGACGCAACCGCTGATGCGCCACGAGGCGTCGGGCTGGCGTTCCAGCGCGAACAAGGCGATCCATGTTTTGTCGTTGGCATCGGTGATGTTCACCATCTGCAGTACCGTTCCGTCGTCCTGGTCCGGCTTGAGGAAGGTCACGGTGGCGGCGCGGTACACCATCGGATAGGCGCCGCGCACCATGGCCAGGAAGCGCCGGGGGTCGCCGATCGCTTCGCGCACGCCCGGGGTTGCCGTGGCGAAGGCGCTGTCGGCATCGTCCTCGGCAAAGGCTTGGAGTTGCGCGGCGACGACCTGGCGGACCGCGTCCGCTTCAGGCTCGGTCAGCGGCGTGGCGCCGACCCGCAATGACGCTGTCGCAGCGGCGCAGGCCAGGGCCAGCAGGAAAGTGAAGCGCAAGAAGACCGGGTTCATGGAGCCCTCCCGACGATGTCCCTGAAGCAGGAGCAGCCGGGCACGCTGGACAATGTTCTGACGATTCGCGAACGCGGAGGTCCGATACCTGTCGTTGTAGCGCGTGGCCCGGCTGGAGCATGAAGTTTGGCCGGCACGCGCAAGTCTCGCCGCAAGCCGGGAGGCCAACCGGCTGTAGTCCGGCGCCGGCAGCCGGGCTCAGCGAAAGAACGATTCGAAACCGTCGTGCGGCTCGAAGCGCCGGTTGCGAAAGTGCAGCCGGGTGGGGCCGGGCAGGGCCCGCTCGGGCACCGGATGCTGCTGGTCGCCGGGATAGCAGAGCACGCGCGTCCCATCGATGTCGAACGGCTCGGGCTGGATCACCGGCGGCAGCCGGGCCCGGGCTTGCGCCAGCACGCTGTCGACGCTGTCGTGATGCGCGAGGTGGGCCAGGCTCATGATCTGCGGCGGGGCCAGTTCGATCGCGCGATCCCAGTACTGTTGCAGCGCCATGCGCGGCGCCAGCCAGACGCTTTCGGTCGCCTCGTGGTTGTCGTGGCTGGCCTGCTGCCCGGTCGGCACCGAGGCGACGAAGAAACGGGTGTCGAAGCGCTTGTTGGTGACGGACGGCACCAGCGGCGTGATCCAGCGCGACCAGGGCGTGAGCTGGCTGGCGTTCAGGCGCAGCCCCAGCAGCGCGATCATTTCATCGAATGCGCGGCCCTCGCGCAGCAGTGCCGTGGCCTGTGCCGCGATGGCCTGGCCCGCGCCCTTGGCGAAGAGAACGCCGGTTTCCTCGAAGGCCTCGCGCAGCGCCGTGACATAGATGCCGGCGGCCGCCAGCGGATCGAGCCCGCTCTCGCCGAGGACGGCGTGCAGCCGCTCGGGCGCTTCGTCCAGATGGGTGGCCATGTCGATCAGGGCATCGCCGGCGTCGACCTTGCCGCCCGGGAACACGTACGCGCCGCCCAGCACGTCGGACAGTCCGTGCCGCCGGATCATGAAGACCTCGAGTCCACCCGGCGCATCGCGCAGCATGACGACGGTGGCCGCAGCCCGGATCGGCCCGGTGACGGCCTGGGTGTTCAGTTCCATGCGCCAAGGCTATCAGAGCCGGCGCGATGGCGCGCCGTGGAACTATGGAGCTAAGGGGCGGCCACCGGCGCTTGGCGGTTGCCCGAGGTCTGCTGCGCCATCCGGCCCAAAATCAGCTGGCGCGTGGCGAGGACCTCGCTTTCGAACGGGCCGCGCAGCTTCAAGGCCTCGTCGATCTGCAGCAGCGCCTCGCCATTGCGGCCCTGGTCCGACAGGGTCTGCGCCAGGTTGTTCATCGCCACCGTGGACTGCGGGTGGCGCTGCAGCGCCTCGCGCAGGACCCGGGCGGCTTCCGGCAGCGCGCCGCGGGCATGGTGCTGGTTCGCCAGGCCGATCGCGGCGGGCAGGTTGCCGGGCCAGCGTTCGAGCGCCGCCTGGTAGCCGGCGATGGTGGCTTCGCGGTTGCCGGCCCGTTCGAGACCGGCCATGGCGTTGATCCAGCCCGGTTCGGTGGCGGTGACCGGGATCCGGTCGGGCGGCGTCACCACCATCGCCCAGTAACCGCTCTTGAGCCAGCTGCGTTCGAATGCGGTGAACGGCCACACCTGCCTGGCGTCGAGCCCGGAGCGAAGATAGAGGTCGCCGCGCTGGTAGTTGTACCCGGTGAGCACCGCGTAGTGCCACTGGGTGAAGAATTCGCCGATATCCTGCAGCAGCACCACCGGGTTGCCGGCGGCGACCTCGCGCAGCACGTCGGCATAGCGCGGCGCCAGCAGGTACCCGACCCGGCCCCAGCGGCGCGGCGCGGCCAGCATCTCGACTTGCAGGCTGCCCTGGCGCGCCGGCAGGTAGATCTGGCGCTCGAGCGGCTCCGGCGTCACCGCGACGCCGCTGTACGCCAGCACCGTCGCCATGGCGGCCGGCCCGCACTGGTTCTCGGTTTGTGGAAAGAACGGCACCGACGCGACTTCCGCCTGGTAGGGAACGCCGGCGGGCCAGTCGCGGCGCAGCGACATCGTCTCCGGCACGAGCTGGGCGCAGCCGGCCAGCAGGGCAACGGCCACGCAACCGACAAGGCCCGCGATCACGCGGGCCCAGGAGGAGGACGAGGCGGGCGCGTGGCCCGCCCGCGGTTTACCGGCGGAAAGCAAAGTACCAGATCAGGCCGGCGATGACGATCACGGCGAGCCAGCTGCCCGAGCTCATTCCGGCACCGGCGGGTGCGGTCTGCATGTCGCCGGCAAGCTGGCGCACTTCCTGGTCGGTCATGGCTGCGACGCGCTCACGGGCCATCGCGGGATCGATGCCGCGGGCCTGCAGTTGCGCCGCCGTCTCGGCGCGGTCCAGGACGCTCAGCACCAGGCTGCGCTGGGTTGCGGCGCCGCTGTCGGCCGCCGCCTGTTCCGCCCCGATCAAGCCGGCTTGCGCCGTCTGGAACGACAGCGTCATCATTGCCACGACGAGAACGCGGCAAGTGTTTTTCTTCAACGAGATCATCTTCAGGCTCCTTGGTTGCAAGTTGGATGGAAAGCAGGTCAGCGCTGCCGCCAAAAACCGGAGGTGGCGCAGGGTCAATATACGCCGCTGCCGGCGGCTTGTGTAACCCCGTGTGCCTTGTTCGCCGGGGCCGCCGACGGGGGCCGCAGGCGCCTTCCTACAGCGCGCCCCCGCGCCCCGGCGCTTAATGGGCGGGTCCTTCAGGAGAACCACATGATCAAGATGCTCGCCACGGCAGCCCTGGCCGCCCTGGTGACGGCCTGCGCCGCACCGTCACCCGACGCCGACCCGATGCGCGCCAGCCGCGGCTCGACCCCGACCGGCGCAGCGAAAGCGGCCGACCTGGGCTTTCACGGACCCCTGCACCGCGGCGACCCGGTCGACGGGCCCAACTGACGCGCCGGGCGCGGGCGGCAAAATACGGCAATCGACACGATTGCGGAACAACCCAATGAGCCTGCTGGACACCATCGACAAGCAAACCGGCCCCAACCCGCGCGCCAGCGTGATCGTGCTGCACGGCCTGGGGGCCGACGGCAACGACTTCGTCCCCGTGGCGCAGGAGCTGGACCTGTCCAGCGTGGGCGACGTGCGCTTCGTCTTTCCGCATGCCCCGGTGATCCCGGTCACCATCAATGGCGGCTACGCCATGCGCGCCTGGTACGACATCCTGGGGGCCGACCTGGTCCAGCGCGAGGACGAGGCCGGACTGCGCAGCTCGCTGGCCCAGGTGGAGGCACTGATCGAGCGCGAGAAGTCGCGCGGCATCCCGGCCGGCCGGATCGTGCTGGCCGGCTTCTCGCAGGGCTGCGCGATGGCCCTGCTCACGGGCCTGCGCCATGCCGAACGGCTGGGGGGAATCGTCGGGATGTCCGGCTACCTGCCGCTGGCCGCCACGACCGCGGCGGAGCGGCATCCTGCGAACACGTCGACGCCGATCTTCCTGGCGCACGGCCGTGTCGATCCGGTGGTGCCGATCGACCGCGCCATCGCGTCACGTGATGCGCTCAAGGCGCTGGGCTACGCCGTGGACTGGCACGAGTACCCGATGGCGCACTCGGTCTGCATGGAGGAAATCGCCGACCTGAACCGCTGGCTGGTCGGCGTGCTCGGGACGTCGTAGAGGGCTCAGCCCGGCGTGCCGGGGACGACCTCGGTGACTTCGTCGCGGCGGATGCTGTCGCGGTCGCGGTGGTGATCGCGCAGCTTGCCCAGCGTGTGGTCCAGCGCGTGCATCAGCTTGCGCGCGGCGCCGCGGAATGCCTCGTCCTGCGTGGGGCTGTGGTGGTTGACCGCCACCGGCTGGTGGCCCGCGAGGCGGGCTTCCATCATGCAGCGCTTGTCGGCATCGCCGGCCTTGCCGCTGTTCTCGTCGTTCAACTGCACCTCGATGCGCGTGATGTCCTGCTGGAAACGGTCGAGGGTTTCGGTCAGGTGCTCGCTGGCCCAGCGTTGCAGCGCTTCCGAATTTTCGACGCCGCTGCCGGTGTTGACCTGGATTTGCATTGAAGGGTCCTTTCTTGGGTAGCTCCCAGTCTGGGTCCGTCCAGGCCAGCGCGACGTAGGACGTTTCCGGGTTTTCGCGCTGCAGCCCAGGGCAATGGCGGCCCGCCGGCCGCCGGGGCTCAGGGTGCCTTGTTTTTCAGCTTGCCGCGCGGGGCGACCGCGGTGGTCGGCGGCATCGGACGGTCCGAAGCGATCTGCTTGGGCGGCGCCGTGTCCTTCTTCGGCTTCTTGTCCATCTTGTTGCTGCGTTGTTCGCCTTTTGCCATTGTCATCTCCAGTGTTCGGTCCCGATATGCGACCCGATCAGCGATG
This sequence comes from Ramlibacter sp. 2FC, assembly GCA_943372495.1. Lineage (GTDB taxonomy): Bacteria > Pseudomonadota > Gammaproteobacteria > Burkholderiales > Burkholderiaceae_C > Ramlibacter. Next base: position 30,940 of record CALRYV010000034.1, read on the forward strand.
GTAAGTCACAAGCGCGGCGCTTCAAAGGCAGTGGGTGCGCACGCCCGTCAGGACTTGTCGCGCCGCAGCGCCCACTGGGCCAGGAAGGCGATTCCCAGCACCAGCGCAAACCAGCCGACCACGGACGATCCGCCGACGGCTTCCGCGAATCCGGGAGAGTGGATGAAGGCTGGCGAGACCAGCACGGCCACCCCGAGCAGGCACAGGAAGATGCCCTTGATCAGCAGGTCTTTGCGGGCCTTGGTCGTGTCGGTTGGCATGACGGTGATTCTGCCACCGCGCGCCGCCCCCTCTGGCGGAAGCCGTTTGCCAGCAGGAAATACGCAAAGGTGTTAACTTCCGCCCCATCACGCCGAGGCGCACCCGACATCCCCATGAGCAGCTTGCAAGACGCCCTCGAATCGCTGGGCCCCCAACGCCTTCGCGGCATCCGCCGCGGGTTGGAGAAGGAGAGCCTGCGCGCCGACGGTGAAGACCTGGCGCTGACGCCGCACCCCGCCGCGCTGGGTTCGGCGCTGACCCACCCGCACATCACCACCGACTACAGCGAATCGCAGATCGAGCTGATCACCGGCGTGCACGCCTCGCCCGAGACCTGCCTCGAGGAGCTGCTGCACATCCACCAGTTCACGTACCGCTCGATCGGCGACGAGACGCTGTGGGTGTCGAGCATGCCGTGCCGCCTGCCGGCCGACGAGACCATTCCGTTCGGCCGCTACGGTCCTTCGAACGTGAGCCGGGCCAAGAGCGTCTACCGCATGGGACTGGCCAACCGGTACGGCCGGCGGATGCAGACCATTTCCGGCATCCACTACAACTGGTCGCTGCCCGGCGTCGGCAACGACGAATACTTCGCGCTGATTCGCAATTTCCGCCGCCACGCCTTCCTGCTGCTGTACCTGTTCGGCGCGTCGCCGGCGCTGTGTTCGAGCTTCGTCGACGGCCGCCAGCACGAACTGCAGTCGCTCGAGAGCGACACCATGTACATGCCGCACGGCACGTCGCTGCGCATGGGCCGGCTGGGTTACCAGAGCGACGCGCAGGCCAGCCTCGCGGTGAGCTACAACAGCCTCGACGGCTATGCGGCGTCGCTGCACGGCGCGCTGACCCAGCCCTATCCGCCCTACGAGGCGATCGGCATCATGGGCCCCGGCGGCGAGTACAACCAGCTCGCCACCAGCCTGCTGCAGATCGAGAACGAGTTCTACGGCACCATCCGGCCCAAGCGCGTGATCAAGCCCGGCGAGCGGCCGCTGCATGCGTTGCGGGAGCGGGGCGTCGAGTATGTCGAAGTGCGCCTGCTGGACCTGAACCCGTTCGTGCCGACCGGCATCACGGCGCCGACGCTGCGCTTCATCGACATCTTCCTGCTGCATTGCCTGCTGGCGGATAGCCCGGACGATTCGCCGCAGGAAATCGCGGCGCTGGGCCGCAACCAGCACAAGACCGCCGCTTACGGGCGGCAGCCGGGACTGGCGCTGGAGCGCGGCGCCGGCGAGGTCCCCCTGACCGACTGGGGCTCGCAACTGCTGGCGGAATTCGCCCCGATCGCCGCCGCCCTGGACAGCACGCACCAGACCACCGACTACACCGACTCGCTGCGGTCGGCGCAGGCCCTGCTTGACGACCCGGGGCTGCTGCCCAGCGCGCGGGTGCTGGCGGTGATGGAGCAGGATTTCGGCAATTCCTTCCTGCGCTTCACCCGCGCCCAGTCGGAGCAGGCCCGCGCCAAGCTGCTGGCGTTGCCTTTCAGCGCGGCGCAGCACGCACGGTTCGCGGCGCTGAGCGAGCAGTCGCTGCGCGACCAGCGCGCGATCGAGGCGGCCGACACCATGCCGTTCGAGATCTACCGCCAGCAGTACATCGCGCCGGAACGGCTGGGGTTGGGGCGCACCGCGGTGGCCCCGGCGCTGGTCGCCGTCTGAGCGGCCGGAGCCGATCTCGGTTACAATCGAAGCTTCGATGGCGCAGGCGATCGAACGCGCCCATCATTCCAATTCCAGGCGCCTGAAGTCTCCACTGCGCACGCGTCTCCCGGGCCATCCCAAGGCCTTTGCGCCGGCCCCGCCAAAGCCGGTCTTGCTTCCAGGACGCAGCCCCGGCCCTCCTTGCGAGGTCATGTCACCGGGTTCGAAACGCGCCGGCCTGCATTTCGCAGGCTTCCAGAATGCATGGCGGATGCGCATCGGCGATCCGCCCCCGAAGTTTCCATGAACCAGAACGACAACATCACGGTGGGCAAGTACCTGATCTCGCCCATCACCAAGGCCCTGGAGAACGGCTGGTACGCCTGCTCGGTCTCCATCCGCTCCGGCGCCGACAGCGGCAGCGCGCGGCACGATCGCGTGCTGCGCCTGACCCGCCTCTTTCGCTGCCAGCTCGCCGCGGCCCGCCACGCAACGGCCGAAGGCCTGCAGTGGATCGGCCAGCGCCACCCCGCCATCCAGGGCGCTGCAGCCGCAGCGCTCTAACCAGAACCAGAACCAGGAACAGCCATGGCCAAGGAAGAACTGATTGAAATGAAGGGGCACGTCGATGAAGTGCTGCCCGATTCGCGTTTCCGCGTGACGCTGGAAAACGGTCACCAGGTGATCTGCTACACCGGCGGCAAGATGCGCAAGCACCACATCCGGATCATCGCCGGCGACAACGTGTCGCTGGAAATGTCGCCCTATGACCTGACCAAGGGCCGGATCACTTTCCGCCACATCGCCGGCCGCGCCGGCCCGCCGCCGGCCCGCCGCTGAAAGCCGGACCGTCCCGTTTCGCGGCACGGTCCTACAGCCGCCGGACGGCTTCGGGCCCAGAGTCGGGCTGGGCACTCTGCCCGGACCCCCAGGAGCGCGCCATGTCCCGCCATTTCCATGTCGCCAGCCGCTTCGTCGCGCTGGCCATCGCATCCCTCTTCATCGCTGCTCCCAGCCTGGCCGACAAGGACAACGACCACGGCAAGGGCAACAAGCACGGCGACAAGCAGGCCGAGAAGTTCGAGAAGCACGCTGAAAAGCAGGAGCGCAAGGCCCAGAAGCAGGAAGCCAAGCGCGAGAAGAAGGCCGACAAGCACCGCGATCGCGACGATGTTCGGGTCGGCCAGTACTTCAACGACAACCAGCGCCAGGCGGTCCGCACCTATTACACGCAGCAGTACGGCGACGGCCGCCGCTGCCCGCCCGGCCTGGCGAAAAAGAACAACGGCTGCATGCCCCCGGGCCAGGTCCGCTACGCCGTCGGCCAGCCGCTGCCGCGCAGCGTCACCGTGTACCAGGTGCCGCAACCGGTGATCGTGCAATTGCCGGTCGCGCCGCCCGGCTACCGGTATGTGCGCGTCGGCAACGACATCCTGCTGGTCTCGCCGCAGAGCCAGCTGGTGGTGGACGTGATCGCCGGCCTGCTGCGCTGAGGCAGCATCGGGCCGGTCACTCGGCCTTGATGTTGGCTTCCTTCACCACGCGCGCGTTCGCCGCGTGTTCCTTCTCGATGACGGCCGTGAACTGCTGCGGCGTGCCGCTGCTGGGCACGTTGTCGAGCTTGCGCAGCCGCTCCTGCATGTCGCTGCCGGCCAGCAGCTTGTTGATCTCCGTGTTGAGCCGCCGCACCACGTCCGGCGGCATGGTGGCGGGCGCGTAGAAACCGAACAGCGACGTGAGGTTGGCCTCGGCGTAGCCGAGTTCGGCCAGCGTCGGTGCCTGCGGCAGGTTCGGCAGCCGGCGCGGGCCGGTGACGGCCAGCACCCGCAGCTTGCCCTCGTCGATCAGGCCGTTGATGCTGGCCAGCGGATTGGCGACGAACAGGTCGAACTGGCCGCCCGCCGCATCCGTGATCAGCTGGCTGCCGCCCTTGTACGGCACGTGCGTGAGGTCGGCGCCCGACTTGCGCCGGATCTGCTCGATCATGATGTGGCCCAGCGTGCCGTAGCCGGAGCTGGCGATGCTGACCTTGCCCGGCTGGGCCTTCGCCGCTGCAATCACGTCGGCGAAGCTCTTGCCCTTGAACTTCGGGGTCGCCAGCACGTAGACCGGCGAGTACATGACGGAGGCAACGGCGACGAAATCCTTCATCGGGTCGTACTGCACCTTCATGATGTGCGGGTTCAGCGTGAGCGGGCTGATCGCGGCGAAGGCCAGCGTATGGCCGTCGTCCGACTTGGCGACGAAATCCATGCCGATGGTGCCGCCGGCCCCCGCCTTGTTGTCCACCACCACCGGCTGCCCCAGCAGCGGCGACAGCTTGTCGGCCAGCATGCGGGCGACCGCGTCGTTGACACCGCCGGCCGGGTAGGGCACGACGATCTTGACCGGCCGGGTCGGCCAGTTCGCCTGGGCCCAGATCGACGGTGTGACGGTGGCGCCGGCCAGCAGGCCGAGCCCGAGGCCGAGGGTGGTGCGGCGGGATGTCATCGGGTCTCCTTGTCGAACCACTGGCGCGCCAGCCGGTCCCAGAAGCTGGCGCCCAGGCCCAGGATGTCATCGTTGAAATCGTAGGCCGCGTTGTGCAGGTTCACCCCCGGCCTGCCGTCCCGGCCGTTGCCGATGAAGCCGTAGCTGCCCGGCACCTGTTCCAGCATGAAACCGAAGTCTTCCGCCGTCATCGCCGGCAGGACGTCGGCGTGGGCGTTGCCATGGCCGACCATCGCGGTCATCACATCCGCCATGAAGCGCGCTTCGTTCGGGTGGTTGACGGTGGTCGGGTAGCCGGGCTTGATGATCACTTCGGCCGTGGCGCGGTGCGCCTGCGCCACGTGGCTGCTGATGCGCTCGATGCCCTCCACCAGGTGCTTCAGCGTCGCGGTGCCCAGGGTGCGGCAGGTGCCGTAGATGAAGGCCTCGTCGGGGATGATGTTTTCCACCGTGCCCGATTCGATCTTGCCCACGGTCAGCACCGCGCTGTCCAGCGGATCGACGGTGCGCGACACCAGCGTCTGCAACTGCGCCACGATGGCGCAGGCGATCGGGATCGGATCGACCGTGGTGTGGGGCTGCGCCGCATGGCCGCCCTTGCCGTGGATGCGGATCTCGAAGCGGTTGGCCGACGCCATGATCGGCCCGACCCGCACGCCCATCTGCCCCGCCGGCAGCGCCGGCCAGTTGTGCAGCGCGAACACCGCCTGGACCGGGAAGCGGTCGAACAGGCCGTCTTCCATCATCAGCCGGGCGCCGGCGCCGCCTTCCTCGCCCGGCTGGAAGATGAAGTGCACCGTGCCGTCGAAATCGGGTTGCTTGGCCAGCAGCGTCGCGCCGCCCAGCAGCATCGTCGTGTGGCCGTCGTGGCCGCACGCGTGCATCCGGCCGGGGCTGGTGCTGGCATGGTCGAAGCCGTTGAGTTCCTGCACCGGCAGGGCGTCCATGTCGGCCCGCAGCGCGATGGCGCGCGCCGGGTCGCCGGCATGGGGGCCGGTGCCGCACAGCGTGGCCACCACGCCGGTGCCGCCCATGCCGCGGTGCAGTGGCAGGCCGAGCGCCTGCAGGTAGGCGGCGACCTGGTCGGAGGTGCGCGACTCCTCGAACTTCAGTTCGGGGTGGGCGTGCAGGTCGCGGCGGAAGCTGACGAGCTTGCCGAGGTAGGGCGTGATGTCCGGAGTGGATTGCATGGGGTCAGGCCGCGACCGTGCGGCCGGTCAGAGGGTACATCGGGTCGTTGTAACCGTGGGTGGAGGCGTAGCCCGGCGGCACCATCTGGTCGACGAAGGCCTCGTCCGGCGCGCCGAGCCTGAGCGAGAGCGCGGCGATGTAGTCCTGCCACTGCGCCAGTGTGCGCGGGCCGCCGATCACGCCGTTGATCTTCTGGTTGGCCAGCACCCAGGCGATCGCCAGCTGGGTCGGGCTCATGCCGCGGCTCTCCGCGTGGGCCTTGAAGCGCTGCGACACCTCCAGCGATTCGGTCCGGAACTCGGTCTGGTGGATGCGCATGTCGCCGCGGGCGGCGCGGCTGCCCGCTTCCGGTTCCGCGCCGGGCTTGTACTTGCCGGTCAGCACGCCGCGCGCGAGCGGGCTGTAGGCCACCACGGCCACGCCGTAATGGTCGCAGCAGGGCAGCAGCTCGGTCTCGATCAGGCGGGTGACGGCGCTGTAGGGCGGCTGGCACACGACCGGCTGCGGGATGCCCATGCGCCGCGCTGTCTCCACCATCCGGGCGACGCGCCAGCCGCGGAAGTTCGACACGCCGTAGTAGCGGATCTTGCCGACGTCGATCAGCCGCGCCATGGTCGACAGCGTCTCCTCGATCGGTACCGTCTCGTCGTCGCGGTGCATGTAGTACAGGTCGATGTAGTCGGTGTTCAGGCGCTGCAGGCTCCGGTCCACCGCGTGCAGCAGCCAGCGCCGCGACAGGCCGCGGTCGTTCGGCTCCTTGCCGACCTGGTTGGCCACCTTGGTCGCCAGCACCCAGCGCTCGCGGTCGGAGGCGATGGCGCGGCCGACGATGCGTTCCGATTCGCCCTTGGCGTAGACGTCGGCGGTGTCGATGGCGTTGAGGCCGGCGTCGCGCGTGGCGTCGACGATGCTCATCGAGTCGGCTTCGCTGGTCTGGTCGCCGAACATCATGGTGCCCAGCCAGAGCTGCGGCACCTTCAGGCCGCTGTGGCCGAGAGGACGGTAGAGGGGGGCGGGGGCGGTGCTCATGAACGGATCTCCTTGATCCGCGATTGTGCCGCCCGCCCGCCAATCCGTTACTCGTCCAGGAAATTCCCGGCCGAATAGTGCACCGGCGGCGCGTCCGCATCGAAGCTGACGCCGGCGGGGTCCTGGCCGGCCTGCACCGCCTCGAGCTGCTTTTGCAGGAAACGTCGCAGCATGACGATGCCACGGTCGGTGGTGGCCAGGTGCTCCTCGGAATGCCGCGCCACCTGGCCCTGGCTGGTCATGGCTTCGTAGTCGCCCGGAAACTGCCGGTGCTCCTCCTCGGTCAGCTCTTCCCACAGCTTGCCATTCAGGCGTGAGCGCATCTGCGCCAGTTCGCCTTCCTCCCGCACCCGTCCGACCACATAGATGCGGAAGCTGTGGTCGTCGATCGGCAGGATCCAGCCCAGCGACTCGACGCGCCCGTAGCGGCCGATGCGCGGGCTCGGGATCACGCGCAGCGTCGGCAGGCCGGCTTCGCTGATCCGGCGCAGCGTCTTGCCGTCGGGCAGCTTGCGGATCGACAGCGTGCGCACGCTGTTTTCCGTCGTGTCCCACGTCACCTGCGGCATGACCGCCATCTGCTCGACGAACTGGGTGCCGCTGAACGACGAATGCAGGATCACCACATGGAACGGGTCGACCAGGTTCTCGTAGTGCTGCAGCCAGTTGCAGGGAATGATCTTCGGGCCGCCGCCGCCGATGCTGTTGTCGTTGGTCTCGAGGAACTCGCCCGGGTCCAGTTGCTCCAGGCATTGGTAGCGCGGCAGCACCGGCTTCTTGTCGGACGGGCCCATGTAGGCCCACACCAGGCCGTACAGCTCCTGCACCGGGTACCAGGGCTGGCGCACCTTGTCGCGGGCGCGCCCGCCATCGGGCTCGCAGGGTTGCTCGACGCAGTGGCCCTGCACGTCGAACAGCCAGCCGTGGTAGCAGCACCGGATGCCGCGTTCCTCGACCTTGCCGTAGTACAGCGAAGTGCCGCGGTGCGCGCAGTTCGGATGGACCAGGCCTGGCCGTCCGCTCTTGTCACGGAACAGGATCAGGTCTTCCCCCAGCGCACGCACCTGGCGCGGCGTGTCGGTGGCGTCGGCCGTGGTGCCGACCGGATGCCAGTAGCGGCGCAGCAGTTCGCCCATCGGCGTGCCGGGGCCGACCTCGGTCAGCTCCGTGCGGGAGGTGGGCGGCGGCCGGCCATAGGCGGTGCCGGTGTCGATCGCGATCGGGATGATGCGCGCGTTCATTCCAGTGTCACCCCGGCGGCCTTGATCAGTTCCGCCACCCGCGGGAAGTCGGCCTTGTAGACCTCGACGAACTGGGCCGGCGTATTGCCCAGCGGCTCGAAGCCGAAGGCGGTCAGCCTGGCCCGCACGTCGGGCATGGCGGTGATCTCGCGCAGGGCCAGGGCCCAGGCATCGACCACGGGCTGCGGTGTCTTGCCGGGTGCGTACACGCCGATCCAGCTGTCGACGTCGAAGCCCTTGAACCCCTGCTCGGCGAACGTGGGCACGTCGGGCATGGTGGAGACGCGGCGGGTTCCCGCGATGCCGAGCACCTTCAGCTTGCCGGCCTGGCTCTGCGCCCTGGCCGTGGACGGATTGGCCCATGCGATGTCGAGCGATTCGCCGAACATGTCGCTGTGGGCCGCGGCCTCGGCCTTGTACGGCACGTGGACCAGCCGGGCGCCGGTCTGGCGCATCAGCAACTCGCCGAACAGGTGGGCCGACGAGCCGTTGCCCCAGGTGCCGTAGGTCGTGCGGTCGCGCTTCTTCGCCCATTCGGCGAATTCCCTGAGGTTGTTGAACGGGGCGTTGGCGCGCGCCACCAGCATCGGTCCGCCGGTGGCGAGCATCGACAGCGGCGCGAAATCCTTGACCGGGTCGTACGGCAGCCTGGGCATCAGGATGGCGTTGTTCACATGGGTCAGCGGCAGCGTCATGAACACCGTGTGGCCGTCGGGCGCCGACTTGGCGACGTAGTCGGCCGCGATGATGCCGCTGGCGCCGGCCTTGGCATCGACCACCACGGGCTGGCCCCAGCGCTGCGACAGCTTCTCGCCGTAGCTGCGGGCCAGCACGTCGATCGGCCCGCCGGCAGTGCCGAAGGGCACAATCCTGATCACCTTGGTGGGGAAGGCAGCGGCCGGCTGGGCCAGCAACGGCCCCGCCGCAAGGCTGGCCAGTCCCGCGCCCAGGGCGGCGCTGGAGGTTCTTCGGCTGGAATGCAAGGGCGTCTCCTGTTGTTCGAGCCCGGCATCATGCAATGGCTTTTCGCAATTGCAATTCGAATCTTTGGATATGACATATGAACCCGCGTGATATCCGCAGCCTGGACATCGGCATGCTGCGGACCTTCGACGCGCTGATGCGCGAGCGGTCGGTGTCGCGCGCGGCGGCCCGGCTGTTCCTGAGCCAGCCCGCGGTGAGCGCCTCGCTGAACCGCCTGCGCGACGTGTTCGGCGACCCGATGTTCACCCGGACCGCGCACGGCGTCGTGCCGACCGCCCGCGCCGAGGCGATCGCGCCGCAGGTGGAGAAGGTCCTGGCCGACCTTGCCGGCCTGCTCGACGCCGGACAAGGGTTCGATCCGGCCGGCTCGCAGCGCATCTTCCGCATTGCCGGCTCCGACCACGCCAGCCACCTGGTGCTGCCGCCGCTGGCGCGCCGGATCGGCGGCCTGCGCTCGCCGATCCGCATCGTCTGGGAGTCGGCCACGTCGGACCTCGCGGACCGGCTGCACAAGGGCGACCTCGACCTGGGCGTGGTGGCGCGCATCCATCCGCCGCGCGACATGGAAACCCGGGTGCTGTACGAAGACCGCTACGTGATGGTCACCCGCCATGGCCATCCGCTGGCGGGCCGGCCGGTAACGATGGACAGTTTCTGCGCGACGCCGCACGTGTTCCTGGGCTACGGCACCTCGGCCCTGGAAGACCTGATCGACGAGGCCGTGGCCAGGACGGGCCGGCGGCGGCCGGCGCAGATCGCGGTCTCCAGCTTCGGCCAGATCGTCGACCTGTTGCAGGACAGCGACCATGTCGCCGTGATCGCGGCGCGCGTGGCGCGCACGCACGCCGACAAGGTGCTGGCGCACGAGCTGCCGTTCGAGCTGCCGGGCTACCAGATGCTGCTGTGCTGGGATGCGCGCGCCGGCTCCGACGCGGGAATGCAGTGGCTCAAGGCCGAAGTGCTGGCGATCTTCCGGGCGGGTTAGCGGTCGCCCGACTGCGTGCTGGTCGCCGCAGGCCGGCGGAACACGTCGGTCTTGGCGAAGGACGCCTGCACGGCGGCGGCATCGTGACCGTTCCTCGCAGCGGGCGAGAGCACGTCCAGGCCGGCCGGTTCGGTGGTCGCGAAGTGCTGCGGCGACATCGCAGCCGGGGAATGGCGCTGCAGGTCCTGGTCGCGCACGGCGAACAGGCGCTCGAGGTCGGCCTTCGCTTCCGCCTTGGCCTGCGTCATCTCGTCGGCTGCGGCGCCGCGCGCCGCCTGCCTGACGGCGGCCGCGGCAGCCGGCCTTGCCGCGGACGAATCGGGAGAAGCGGCCGGCCCCGAAATCACGATGGACCCGCCCAGGAGATCGGTCGGGTCGGGAATGGACATGCTGGTCTGCGCAGCGGGCTCGCTGGCACCGGGCGCGTGGCCGGGAATGCTGGAGGTCCAGATCCCGGGGTGCGGCAGGGCGGGGCAGGCGCCCTCGTCGGCCAGCGAATACTGCCAGGACAGCCCCAGCAGCCAGCGCTCGGCCAGCGGGTCGAGCGTCAGCACCCGCTTCTTGAAGGCGTTTTCGAAGGCGACGCCGTGCAACATCAGGCGCGGATCCCAATGCTTGAGCAGCAGGCGGACGTGGATGCCAGGCTCGCGGCCGCGCGAAGTGGCCGCCAGCAGGTCGGCGCCGATCCACGAGGTCGGGATCCCGGTGCGGTTCAGCGTGTCGCGCAGGACCAGGCGCAGCAGTTCGCGGCGGCCGGAGTTCTCCTGGGACGTCGGGCTCTTGGCGTTGTTCGACGACGCAGGGAGCGAGTGGTGCAACGCCGGTTGCGACACTTGATGGGGAGCCGGGGGGGCACTGGCGAAGATGCGTTTCAGGAAGCTCATGGCGTTCTCCAGTGGCAGCCCGGGAATGCCCCGTGCGTGTTCAAGTCCTGTTTGTTACCGAGTTGTTCTAATGGTAACTAGTCGTTTCAAAAACGGCAACCCAGCATGCTTGAGAATGGGGGCTCCGATCCGGTATTTTTTCCACGTTCGCCCTGTTTTCGACGCCGCAAGCCTGCCATGACGCCAATCCCTCCTCTGTTCGAAGTACTTCCCCGCGACCTCCGTGCGTATCGAAAGGGCAACACGGGCATCGATTACGTGCACCGGTTCGAGTCCGGCCGGCCCGGCCCGCACGTGCTGGTCAATGCGCTGACCCATGGCAACGAGTTCTGCGGCATGGTGGCTGCCACCTATTTGCTCGACCACGAGGTCCGGCCGAAGGCGGGGACGCTCACCGTGAGCTTTGCCAACGTCGGTGCCTACGAGACCTTCGATCCGGCCGAGCCCTTCAAGAGCCGGCAACTGGTGCACAACCTGAACCGGATCTGGTCGGTGGCCGAACTCGACGGCACGGCCGACAGTCCCGAGCTGCGCCGCGCCCGCGAACTGCGGCCGGCGGTGGCGGCGGCCGATCACATCCTTGACATCCACTCGACCTCGCAGGACGTGGTGCCGTTCTGGGTCTACCCGGCGTACCAGCGCAATGCGGCGGTGGCCCTGGCGATCGGCCGGCCGCCGGTCCACCTGGTGATGCCCAGCGGCCTCGGCTCGGGCACGCCCCTGATCCAGCACGGCCGGCATGGCGACGCGGACCACGGCGGCACGTCGATGGTGGTGGAGTGCGGCCAGCACTTCCTGCGCTCGGCGTCCGACCTGGCGACCCAGGTGGCGCTGGATTTCATCGCGCACTTCGGGCTGATCGACGCCGATCCGCAGCGCCCGGCGCCCGGGCCGCAGCGGCGCTTCGAGCTGCTGCAGACCCACGTGATCAAGACGCCGGAGTTCCGCTTCGCCCGGCCGGTGGTCGGCTTCGAGGTGTTCGCCAAGGGCGAACTGGTCTACACCGACGGCGCCGAGGAAGTGCGCGCGCCGGTGGACGGCTGCACCATCTTCATGCCGTCGCGCGAAGCCACCGTCGGCAAGGAAGCCTGCTACCTGACGCGACCGATCGACTGAGCGCGCTCACTGCCCCCGGCCGAACACCAGCAGCAGGTTGTTGGCCGGCATCGGGTGCCGCGCCTGCAGGCGCAGCCCGACCCGGTTGGCCTCGGCCGCGACATCCGCCAGGCGCCGGATGCCCCAGCGCGGATCGCGCTCGCGCAGGCTGGCGTCGAAGGCGACGTTGCCGGGGGCCGGCTCGACGCCATCCTCGAAATACGGTCCGTAGGTGACCAGCACGCCGTCGAGCGCCAGGTGCCGCGCCGCGCCGCGCATCAGGGCCGGGCAACTGGCCCACGGCGCGATGTGCAGCATGTTGGCGCAATAGATGGCGTCGAACGGCTCGCTGAATGCCGGGCCGTCCGACGGCCATTGCGGCGCCGTCACGTCCAGCAGCCGCGGCGCGCGCACGTTGGTCAGGCCGGCTTCGGTGCTCCAGGCGACGATGGCCGGCAGCGCCTGCGGATCGGCGTCGGTGGGCTGCCAGATCCACCCGCGCAGCGCCGCGCCGAACCAGGCCGCGTGCTGGCCGGTGCCGGCCGCGATCTCCAGCGCGGTGCCGCGCGCGGGCAGGAGACGTTGCAGCACGTCCAGGATCGGCTGCTTGTTGCGGTCGGCGGCGGGACTGCTGGCCAGTGGGGTTGTCATCGGGGTATTTTCGGCCTTTCGCGGGTAGAGTGCCCCGGATACAACGAAGGAGACAGCCATGCCGACCCGTCCACTCCTGCTCCGGTTCCTGCTCGCCTGCCTGGCGCTGCTGGCCGGCGCCGTCCATGCTGCCGACTACGCGGCGCCGCGCGAGGGCAGCTGGATCGCGAAGGACTTCCGCTTCCACACCGGGCAGGTGCTGCCCGAACTGCGGCTGAACTACGCCACCGTCGGCGCGCCCACCGGCGAGCCGGTGCTGGTGCTGCACGGCACGACGGGTTCGGCCGCCAGCATGTTGACGCCGGCGTTCGCCGGCGAGCTGTTCGGCGCCGGCCAGCCGCTCGATGCCAGCCGCTACTACGTGATCATTCCGGACGCGATCGGCACCGGCAAGTCGGGCAAGCCGTCGGACGGCCTGCGCGCCGCTTTCCCGCGCTACAACTACGCCGACATGGTGCTGGCCCAGTACCGGCTGGTGACGGAGCACCTGGGCGTGAAGCACCTGCGCCTGGTCATCGGCAACTCGATGGGCGGCATGCAGACCTGGATGTGGGGCGTGCAGTACCCCGGCTTCATGGATGCGCTGGTGCCGATGGCGTCGCAGCCCACCGAGATGTCCAGCCGCAACTGGATGCTGCGCCGGCTGATCGTCGATTCGATCCGCAACGACCCGGAGTGGAACAACGGCAACTACACCAGGCAGCCGCGCAGCGCGCAGTTCTCGCAGGTGTTCTTCGGCATCGCCACCAACGGCGGCAACCAGGCGCTGTACAAGGCCGCGCCGACGCGCGCGCAGGCCGATGCGATCCTGAACCAGCGCCTGAACGCCGCCTACACCGGCGACGCCAACGACCACCTGTACCAGTGGGAATCGTCGGGCGACTACAACCCGTCGCCCGGGCTGGAGAAGATCCAGGCGGCCGTGCTCGCGATCAACGCCGCGGACGACGAACGCAACCCGCCGGAGACCGGCATCATGGAGCGCGAGATGAAGCGGATCAGGAACGGCCGCTACGTCCTGATCCCGGCCAGCGACCAGACCGCCGGCCACGGCACCACGGGGCAGGCGAAGTGGTGGAAGCAGCACCTGGCCGACCTGCTGCAGTCGGCGCCGCGCCGGGCGCCCTGAGCTAAAGTCCTGCGCTCAAACCAGACGGAGTTTTCATGGCATTGGATTTCAAGGATCGCGTCGCGATCGTGACCGGCGCGGGCGGCGGCCTCGGCCGCCAGCATGCGCTGGCCCTGGCCGCGCGGGGCGCGCGGGTGCTGGTCAACGACCTGGGCGGCGCGGTCAACGGCGAGGTCGCGGCCGGCACGGCGGTCGGCGCGGCGCAGGCGGTGGTCGACGAGATCCGCAGCCGGGGCGGCGAGGCGATCGCCAGCACGGCGTCGGTGACCGACTTCGCGGCGGTGCAGGCGATGGTGCAGCAGGCGCTGGACGCCTGGGGCCGCATCGACATCCTGGTGAACAACGCCGGCATCCTGCGCGACAAGAGCTTTGGCAAGATGGAGCTGGCCGATTTCCGGCTGGTGCTCGACGTCCACCTGATGGGCGCGGTGCATTGCAGCAAGGCGGTGTGGCCGCACATGATCGAGCGCAAGTACGGCCGCATCGTGATGACCACCTCGTCCAGCGGCCTGTACGGCAACTTCGGCCAGGCCAACTACGGCGCCGCCAAGATGGCGCTGGTGGGCCTGATGCAGACGCTGGCGATCGAGGGCGAGAAGCACGGCATCCAGGTCAACTGCCTGGCGCCGACGGCGGTGACGCGGATGACGCAGGACCTGTTCCCGCCCGACATGCTGGAGGCCTTTGGGCCGCAAGCGGTGGTGCCGGCGATGCTGGTGCTGGCCAGCGACGCCGCGCCGACCCGCACGGTGCTGTGCGCCGGCGCCGGCGGCTTCGAGGCGGCCCACGTCACGCTCACGCAGGGCGTCTTCATCGGCACCGGCGCCGACGCGGCGGAGCGACTCGCGGCGCAACTGGCCCAGGTGACCGACCGCAGCGGCGAGATGGTGCCGGGCAGCGGGGCGGCGCAGGGCGGCAACGAGATGCGGCTGGCGCGAGGCCAATGACTGTCATCCCGCGCTTGACCCGGGATCCACGCTGGGCCCCGCCAGCGCAACCCTGAGATCGGCGACGAACGCTTCGAAAGCCTGCGGCTGTTCCTGCGGTGCCATCCGCAGCAGCGCCGACGGATGCAGCGTCACCAGCACGGGCAATCCATCGGGGCGTTGCAGCCAGCTGCCGCGTTCCTTGGTCACCGGCACCGCCCGCCCCAGCAGCGAACGCGCGGCGGTCGCGCCCAGCGCCACCAGCGCGCGCGGCCGCACCAGCGCGATCTCCTGCTCCAGCCAGGGCGCGCAAGCCGCGGCCTCCAGCTGGCCGGGGGTCTTGTGGATGCGGCGGCGGCCGCGCAGCTCGAACTTGAAATGGCGCACCGCATTGCTGATGAACAGCGTGTCGCGCGGCACCGCGAGCCGCTCCAGCGCGCGGTCGAACAGCTGGCCCGCCGGCCCCACGAACGGGCGGCCCTGCAGGTCCTCATGGTCGCCCGGCTGTTCGCCGACGACCATCAGCGCCGGCGCCAGCGGGCCCTCGCCATTGACCGCCTGGGTGGCGCAGGCGCCGATCGGGCAGCGGCGGCAGCGCTGGGTCGCGTCGCGCAGATCCGCCAGCGAAGTGATGGGCGACTCCGGCGCCGGCGCGACGACGGCCGGTGGCAGGCGGGTGAAGCGCCGCGCCGGGGTCGTCGCCGGTTGCGCGAGCATGCCGCCGCTGCGCTCGTGCGCCTGCGCCGCCAGCGGCGCGATCAGGCTGGCCTCGGGCAGGTTGCGCCAGTATTTGCGCGGCATCTCCTTTTGCATCATCGCCAGCTTCAGCCGCGCCGGATTGAAGATGCTGCGGTAGTAGGTGAGCCACAGCTGCTCGCCGGCATCGGCCGGCGGCGCCCGGTCGCGCGCGACGCCGGGGCTGAACTCCAGCGGGCCGCCCGGCTGCCATTGCGCGCAGCAGTCGGGCGTCAAAATGGCCCAGCGCATCTGCGCGAAGCGGCGCATGAACCAGGGTGCGTTGGCGCGGACGACGTGATGCTCGGGCTCGAACCACGCGACGTGCAGCGGACCGGCCGCAGCACCGTCCTCGACCTGGCGAAAGCGCACGAAGGCGCGCATCTTGTGGATGTCGTGGCCGACGGCGCGGGCCATGTCGCGGGCCCGCAGCATGTCGGCGTCGAGCGGGTCGTGGCGCAGCGCCGGCTCGCGCGCCAGCCGCCACAGCAGCCGATAGAGCAGGGCGAAGCGCTGCGGGTCGCGGTGCAGCACCACGCTCTCGCACAGCGCCAGGAACGCCGCGGGCACCGCGACCGGCGCCGCCGCATCCGTCACCGGCGGCCCGGCCGGCGAGGGCGTTTCGCCGAACAGGTCTTCATTGCCCGCGTGCGTGCTCCACTGCACCTCGTGCGGCGGGGTCGCGGCCGCCAGCAGGGCGCGGGCCTGGGCGCGAAAGCCCGCGAAATCGGTCTCGCCGTCCAGCCGCACCTGCATGGCTAGAACAGGGCTGTCTGCGCCGGTTGCGCCGCGGCGCCGCGCGCCAGCGGATGGCTGGCATCGACGCGCCGCGCCGGCCGGTGGTCGGCGGTGATGACGAAGGGCAGCACCTTCTGAGACGGCACCCGCAGGCGCTTGAGGTCCTCGGCGCGCACCCGGCGGCCGCGGCGCGCCAGCAGCAGCCGGTCGACCGCCTTGACGCCGAGGCCGGGCACGCGCAGCAGCAGTTCGCGCGGCGCCAGGTTGAGGTCGACCGGGAAGCGTTCGGGATGGGCCAGCGCCCACGCCAGCTTGGGATCGACCTCCAGCGACAGCATGCCGCCCTGGCCCTGGGGCGCGATCTCGGCCGCCTCGAAACCGTAGAAGCGCATCAGCCAGTCGGCCTGGTACAGGCGGTGCTCGCGCACCAGCGGCGGCGCCTGCAGCGGCAGCGAGGACGATGCATCCGGGATCGGGCTGAACGCCGAGTAGTAGACCCGCTTCAACCGATACGCGCCATAGAGCTGCGCGCTGGTGGCGAGGATCGCGGCGTCGTCGGACGCGTCGGCGCCGACGATCATCTGGGTGCTCTGGCCGGCCGCGGCAAAGTCCTTCGCCCTGGCGCGGGTCGGCCGCACGCCGGGCAACGAGGCCGGCGCAGCGCGGGCCGCGTCGCGCGCCTCGCCTCTGGCTTCGTCGATGTGGATCCGCAGCCGCGCCATCGAGCGCCGGATCGCGGCGCCGTCCTTCTCGGGCGCGAGTGCAGCCAGCCCCTGCGCGGTCGGCAGCTCGATGTTGATCGAGAGCCGGTCGGCGTAGCGACCGGCCTGGCGCAGCAGTTCCGGCGAGGCCTCGGGAATGGTCTTGAGGTGGATGTAGCCGCGGAAGTCGTGCTCCTCACGCAGCACCCGCGCCACGGCCACCACCTGTTCCATCGTGTAGTCGGGACTGCGGATGATGCCGCTGGACAGGAACAGGCCCTCGATGCAGTTGCGGCGGTAGAAATCCAGCGTGAGGTTCACCACTTCGTCGATGCCGAAGCGAGCCCGCGCCACGTTGCTGCTGACGCGGTTGACGCAATACAGGCAGTCGTACTGGCAGTAGTTGGTCAGCAGGATCTTGAGCAGCGAGATGCACCGGCCATCGGGCGCGTAGCTGTGGCAGATGCCCATGCCCTCGTTGGAGCCGACCCCGCGCCCGGCCACCGAATCGCGGCGCGTGCCGCCGCTGGAGGCGCACGAGGCGTCGTACTTGGCGGCGTCGGCCAGGATGGCGAGTTTGTCGTTCAAATCCACTGGATGATCGTACAGTACTCCACCGCAGCCCGCGCGGCGACGGGCTTTATGCCGCGTCCCGGGCCCGCAGCTTGGCGGCGATGTACTCGCCGTGGGTCACGTGCAGCAGGCCGGCGATCTTGCTGATCAGGTGGTTCTCGTGCGCGTCGAGGTGGGCGTCCGCATAGGCCACCTGCCACATCGCCTCGACCATCTCCACCTTCTGCGGATGCGAGAAGTGGTCGTTGAGGCTGCTGGTGAACCGGTGGTAGTCATAGGCCTGCCGGCCCTCGCTTTCCGCCAGTTCCAGCAGCCGTGCCAATTCGTCGTCCGCCAGCGCGAAGCGCCCGCGCAGCGAGGCGACCACCGCGGTCCGTTCCGACGCCTCGATGGCCGGGTCGGCCCGCATCACTTCCAGCAGCAGCACCGCCGCGGCCAGTTGTGCCGAATGGCTGCGGTCGGCCGCCGTGGCCCGGCCCGGCGCGGCGATGAAACTGTCGAACAGGTCTTTGAGGGTTGCGAGCATCCCGGATGGAGGACGGGCCGGCCGAATTGGTTCCATTCGCAAGCCGTTGTAACGGTTGGCTGCGGGCGCCCTGTCCTACGGCCGCGACCACGGGCCGCTCGTACGATGACGACAACTTTCATCTTCAGGAGTACGACATGGCCCTCTCAGACCTGTTTCGCGATGCCGGCGGCGACAACATCGACGACGTGGACGCGCGCTTCGACCAGGTGGTGCAGCAGGCTTCGCCGGACGAAATCGGCGCCGGCTTCGCCGAAGCCTTCCGCTCCGACCAGACCCCACCCATGGGCGAGATGGTCAGCGAACTGTTCGGCCGCTCGTCGGCGACGCAGCAGGCCGGCCTGTTGAACCAGATTCTCGCCACCCTCGGCCCGGCTCTGGCCGGCGCATTGGGCAGCGGCGCGCTCGGCAAGATCCTGCGCCCGGGCCAGACCGAGGTGACGCCCGAGGAGGCCGCCAAGGTCTCGCCGCGCGACGTCTCCGACATCGTGACCAAGGCCGAGAAAGAGCGGCCGGACGTGGCCGACCAGCTGGGTCGCTACTACGCGCAGCATTCCGGCCTGATCAAGACGCTGGGCAGCACGGCGCTGCTGATCGCGCTGGCGCGGATGCGGCACAACGCGCGCTGACGCGGGGATGCGGGCCGGCGCAGCCCGGCATGACAATCTGCGGATGGACCCCATCATCCGCAGCCTGCTCGACACCGATCTGTACAAGTTCTCGATGTGGCAGGCGATGCTGCACCGGCATCCGCAGACCCAGGCCCAGTACACCTTCCTGTGCCGCAATCAGCCGGCATTCCCGCTGGCGGACCTGCTGCCGGAGGTGAACGCGCAGCTGGACCACCTGTGCAGCCTGCGCTTCCAGCCCGGCGAGCTGGCCTACCTGGGCTCGCTGCGCTACATCAAGAGCGACTTCGTCGACTTCCTGCGCATCTTCAGCTTCCAGCGCGACTTCATCCGGGCCAGCGCGGATGGGCCGCACCTTCTGATCGAAGCACGTGGGCCGCAGGTCCACGTCATGGCCTTCGAGATCTTCGTGCTGGCCATCGTCAACGAGCTGTACTTCCGGCGCTTCGATCCGCAGCCGGCGCTGGCCGAGGGCCGCCGACGCCTCGGGCACAAGACCGGCCTGCTGCGCTCGTTCGCGCGCGAGCCGACCGAGCGCAACCCCTTCGAGTTCTTCGACTTCGGCGTGCGGCGGCGCTTCTCGCGCGACTGGCAGCGCGAGGTCGTGTCGACCTTCCAGCGGGAGGCGCCCGCGTATTTCAAGGGCACGTCGAACGTGCTGCTGGCGAAAGAGCTGGAGCTGGTGCCGATCGGCACCATGGCGCACGAATACCTGCAGACCTGGCAGGCGCTGGGCGTGCGGCTGCGCGACTTCCAGTCGGCGGCGCTGGAAGCCTGGGTGCATGAATACCGCGGCGACCTCGGCATCGCCTTGACCGACGTGGTCGGCATGGATGCCTTCCTGCGCGACTTCGACCTGTACTTTGCCAAGCTGTTCGACGGCCTGCGCCATGACTCGGGCGACCCGGTGGCCTGGGGCGAGCAGGCCCTGGCCCACTACGAGCGGCTGCGCATCGATGCCCAGACCAAGCGGCTGGTGTTCTCCGACAGCCTGGACCTGCCGCGGGCGTTCGACCTGTACCGGGTGTTCGCCGGCCGGACCATGACCGGATTCGGCATCGGCACCAACCTCACCAACGACGTCGGCCTGGAGCCGCTGAACATCGTGATGAAGCTGACCGCCGCCAACGGCCAGCCGGTGGCCAAGCTGTCCGACAGTCCCGGCAAGACCATGTGCAGCGACGAGACCTTCCTGGCCTATCTGCGCCAGGTGTTCGCAACCCGCTGATTGCCGGGAGCATTGACTCAGATCAACGGCGGTCAGGTCGCCCGGGCTAGATTGGATGCTCCTGGGAGGAATGGCCATGGACCACCGGATGCTTCGATCGATCGTGTTCCTGCTGGCGGCCGCGCTGGTCGCGCCGGCCTGGGCCCAGGGCGCCAGCCGCAATGTCTACTCCGCGGGCGGCCAGGTGCGGCCGCAGGCGCCGGTCGAAGGCGACTTCGTCGCCGCCGGCGGCCGGGTCATCCTCGACCAGCCGGTCCGCGGCGACGCCACCCTGGTCGGCGGCTCGGTCGACGTGCGGGCGCCGGTCGGCGATGACCTGCGGGTGGCGGGTGGCGACGTCAGCATCGAGAGCACGGTCGGCGGCGAGCTGTTCGCCACCGGCGGCAACATCCGGCTGGACAAGTCGGCGCGCGTGGCGCATGGGGCGAAGGCCTATGGCGGCGCCATCACGATCGACGGCAAGGTCGAGGGGCCGCTCGATGCCAGCGCGCAGAAGATCACGCTCAATGGCGAGGTGGGCGGCGATGCGCGGCTGGTGGCGCAGCAGATCGAGCTCGGGCCGACGGCGCGCATCACCGGGGCGCTGCGCTACACGTCGGCCTCGGAACTGAAGCAGGCCGACGGCGCAAGCATCGGCGGCGCCGTCACGCGCGAGCAGCCGGCCGCGGGCGAGCGCGGCGAGCGGGCCGAGCGCCGCTGGCAGGACGGCCGGCGCATGACGTCGTGGGGCGGATCGGTGCTCGGCTACTTCGCGCTGCTGGCGTGCGCGGCGGTGTTCATGCTGGTGTTCCCGGTCTTCTCGCAGCGCGCGTCCGACACGGTGAAGGCATCGCCCGGACTGGCGCTGGCGATCGGCTTCGGCGCGCTGGTGGCGGTGCCGGTGCTGGCGGTCCTGCTGTTCATCACCGTGCTCGGCATCCCGCTGGGCCTCACGGTGCTCGCGCTGTATCCGGTGCTGTTGCTGGTGGGCTACCTGGTGGGGGTGTTGTTCATCGCGCGGCTGGCGCAGGCCGCGCTGCGCCAGGACGCACCCGCCACCTTCGGCTGGCGCATCGGCTTCTTCGCGCTGGCGCTGCTGCTCGTGATGCTGGTCGGACGCGTGCCCTTCGTGGGCGGATTGGCGCTGGGCGCGATCGCGGTGGTGGGCATCGGGGCCTGCCTGCTGGACCTGTACCGGCGCCGCCAGGCCCCGGCCCCCGCTGTGGCCTGAAGAGGGTCAGGCGCCGGCCTGGGCCTGGGTGCGCCCGGTCATGTCGACGCCGACCACGAACACGCCCGTGGTGATGCCATCGGGCGTCTTGATCGGCTGGTAGACGACATCCAGCAGACGCTCGACCACCGGGCCGTCCGGCGCTTCCTGGTACGCGTACTTGCTGCCACCGAAGGTCAGTGCGTAGCGCCCTTGGCGGGTGCTATGTCTGCGCGTGGGAGCTTCTTCCACCGTTGCTGGGAGCCCGTCAGAATGGCCCGGGCAGCGCCTTCAGGCCGAGCCAGGCCACGCCGATCACGGCGTTGATGGGCACGCTGAGCGCGCCGGGAACGTAGAAGAAGGCCGACAGGGTGGGTGCGTCGAGCGCGATCTCCAGCAGGCTGCCGATGCCGAACAGCAGCACGCCGCTCCAGAGCCAGCGCCGCATGTAGGTCGGCAGCCAGCGGGCCTGCTGCTGGTTGTGGCGCCACGCGGCGGCGCGCTCCAGCATGCTTCCGTTGCTGGCGTCCTTGAACAGCCAGGCAAAGAAGAAGTAGCGGTACAGCAGCGTGCGAAAGGCGGGGTCGTGCACGGTGGCGCCTGTTCCGGAGATGACGACAGCACCATCCTAAGCCCGCGCCGCGCCGGCGCCGTAGGACAGGAGCGGAATTGCTCAGTCTTCGAGAATGCGGGCCTTCACGCTCTTGCCCTTGATCTTGCCGTCGTTCAGGCGCCGGGCCGCTTCGTGGGCGACCGACCGTTCCACGGCGACATAGGTGGAGAACTCGTTGACGTCGATCTTGCCGACCTGCGCGCGCGTGTAGCCGAGATCGGCAGTGAGCGCGCCCAGCACGTCGCCGGGCCGGATCTTCTCCTTGCGTCCGCCCTGGATGTGGATCGTCGCCATCGGCGGCACCAGCTTGCCCTGGCCGGTCGGCTTCAGCTCCTCGAGTTGGTGCCACTCGGACTCGCGGCCCTGCAGCACTTCGATCTTGCCGACCGAGCCCATCTCGTCCATGCTCGCCAGGTTCAGCACCAGGCCCGTTTCACCGGCGCGCCCGGTGCGGCCGATGCGGTGGATGTGGACCTCGGTGTCCGGCGTGACGTCGACGTTGATCACCGCGGCCAGATTCGCGATGTCCAGCCCGCGGGCGGCGACGTCGGTCGCCACCAGCACCGAGCAGCTCTTGTTGGCGAACTGCACCAGCACCTGGTCGCGCTCGCGTTGTTCCAGTTCGCCGTACAGCGCCAGCGCGCTGAAGCCCTGCTGGCGCAGCGCCTCGACCAGGCGCCGGCACTGCGCCTTGGTGTTGCAGAAGGCCAGCGCGCTGGCCGGCCGGAAGTGGTTCAGCAGCAGGCTGACGGCCTCGCCGCGCTCGCTGTCGTCCACCTGGTACCAGCGCTGCTCGATCTGGCCGCCGGCATGCTGCGCCTCCACCTTGACGGTGACCGGGGCGCGCATGAACTGCGCCGACAGCTTGGCGATGCCCTCGGGATAGGTGGCGGAGAACAGCAGGGTCTGGCGTTCCTTGGGCAGCTGCCTGGCCACGGTCACGATGTCGTCGAAGAAGCCCATGTCCAGCATCCGGTCGGCTTCGTCGAGCACCAGCGTGTTGAGGGCGTCGAGCTTGAGGGTGCCGCGCTCCAGGTGGTCCATCACCCGACCCGGCGTGCCGACCACGATATGGGCGCCGTGTTCCAGCGTCGCGATCTGCCCGCGCAGCGGCACGCCGCCGCACAAGGTCACGACCTTGATGTTGTCGTCGGACCGCGCCAGCCGGCGGATCTCGGTGGTCACCTGGTCGGCCAACTCGCGGGTGGGGCACAGCACCAGCGCTTGCACGGCGAAGCGGCGCGCGTTGAGGTTGGCCAGCAGGGTGAGGGCGAAGGCGGCGGTCTTGCCGCTGCCGGTCTTGGCCTGGGCGATGATGTCCTTGCCCAGCAGCGCCGGCGGCAGGCTCGCGGCCTGGATCGCCGTCATCTCGAGGTAACCCAGCCGCTCCAGGTTGGCCAGGGTGGCGGGATTCAGGGGGAGGGTGGAGAAACTCGTCATCCCCCGATGGTTTCACAGACCGGCTGACGCCGCTGCGGCAAGGCCATTGTCCAGCCGCACCACCCGCCCGTCGCGCACCTCGCCGAGCCGGTTGATTCCCAGCAGCGCCATGTTGCGCAGGATCTCCTGCGACAGGATGCCGATGGCGTGCTGCACGCCGGGTTCGCCGGCCACCGCCGCGGCGTAGTTGAACGGCCGGCCCACGAACACGAACTTCGCCCCCAGCGCCAGCGCCTTGAGCACGTCGTTGCCGCGCCGGATGCCGCTGTCGATCATCACGGGCAGGTCGCCCATCGCCGCCACGACGGCGGGCAGCACCTGCAGCGGCGACACCGCGCCATCGAGCTGGCGGCCGCCGTGGTTGGAGACGATCAGGCCGTCCACGCCGCAGTCGCGCGCTGCCAGGGCATCGGCCACGCCCAGCACGCCCTTGAGCACCAGCCGGCCCTGCCAGCGCGCCCGGATCAGGCGCAGGTGCTCCCAGCTCAGGTGGTCGCGGGCGCCGAAGTCGCGGGTCACGCTGCGCGAGAGGATCGGCGCGCCACGCGTGGCCTGCGAGTTCTCGAAATGCGGCATCCCGTGGCGCACCAGCGTGCGCAGCGCCGTGCCGAGCAGCCAGCGGGGCCGGGTGAGGCCGTCCCAGGCCAGCCGCAGGCTGGGCCGCAGCGGCGTCGAGAAGCCCACCCGCAGGTTGTTCTCGCGGTTGCCCGACACCGGCGTGTCGGCCGTCACCACCAGCGTTTCGTAGCCGGCGCGCGCCACCCGGTCCAGCAACGCTTCGATGCGCGGGATCTCGCCGGGGACGTAGGCCTGGAACCAGGCGTGCGGATTGGCGACGCGGATCTCCTCCAGGGCAATCAGGGCCGTGCCGCTGACCAGCATCGGGATGTTGGCGGCGGCCGCGGCCCGCGCCAGCACCACGTCGCCGCGGTAGGCGCTCAGCGCGCACAGGCCCATCGGCGCGATGCCGAACGGCGCATCCCAGGTGCGGCCGAACAGCTCCGTGGCCTGGCTGCGCTGGGCCACGCCCTGCAGGATGCGCGGGACGAAGCCGTAGTCGGCGAAGGCGCCGCGGTTGCCGCGCAGCGAGGCGTCGGTTTCGCAGCCGCCGGACACATAGCCGAACACCGGCCGCGGCAGGTGGCGGCGCGCCGCGTCCTCGAAGTCGTCGAGGCTCAGGATCCGGCGCAGGAGCGAAGAAGGCATGGCGGTCATTCGTGGCTGGGAAAGGGAGTGCGGGACAATGCGGGCCTCGTGAAACTCGAAGCTCTCAACACCCTGATTGCCGTGCTGCGGCACGGCAGCTTCGCCGCCGCGGCGGAGTTCGTGCACCTGACGCCCAGCGCCGTCAGCCTGCAGGTCAAGCAGCTGGAGGAATACTTCGGCCGGCCGCTGTTCGACCGCTCGGCGCGGCAGGCGCGGCCGACGCCGTTCGCGCAGGAGCTGGCCGCCACCGCGCGCCGCGCCCTGTCGGAGATCGACGCCCTGCGGCGACCGTCGCCAGCCGGCGTGAGCGGCCGGATCCGCCTGGGCACCGTCGAGTCGGTGCAGATGGGGCTGTTGCCGCACGCGTTCGCGGCCTTGCGCAGCAGCGCGCCGGCGCTGGCGCTGCACTTCGAGCGCGGCACCACTGCCAGCCTGCTGACCGAGCTGAAGGCCGGCCGCATCGACGTCGCCGTGGTGGTGCGACCGCCCTCGGGCGGCTCCAGCCGGCTGCACTGGACGCCGCTGCGGCGCGAGCCGTTCGTGCTGGTGGTGCCCGCCGAAGCGCAGGGCAGCAAGCCGCAGGACTTCTTCGGCAAGTACGACTGGATCCGGCTCGATCGCACGCTGTCTGCGGGTCGCACGGCGGCGCAGATCGTGGAGCAGCTCGCGCCCGGCGCGCGCCGGGCGATCGACCTGCCCGGAATCGAAGGCATCGTGGCCATGGTCGGCGCCGGGTTGGGGGTGTCGGTGGTGCCGCAGCTGCGCAAGGAACTGCTGCGCGGCTACGACGTGCGGGAGATCGGCCTGGGCGACAGCCGGGTGAGCCGGCAGGTGGCGCTGGTCTGCCGCGCCGCCGATGCCCAGGACCGGCGCCAGCTGGCCGTGCGCGACGCCTTCGTGCGGGCGGTGGACACGGCCTGGCCGCGCGTCACTCAGGCTTGATGTCGGCGGCCTTGGCCACCTTCTTCCAGCGCTCGATCTCGCTGGCGATGAAGGCCTCGAACTCGGCGGACTTCATCGCCGCCGGCTCCGCGCCCTCCTTCAGGAAGAACTCCTTCATGTCCGGCGACAGGATGATCTTGTTGATCTCGGCGTTGAGGCGGTCGACCACCGGCTGCGGCGTGCCGGCCGGCGCCAGCACGCCCCACCACAGCTCCGACGCGCTGCCCTTGTAGCCGGACTGCTCCAGCGACGGCAGTTCCGGCGCCACCGGCGAGCGGGCGGCGGTGGTGACGGCGAGGGCCCGGACCCGGCCGCCCTTGACCTGCGCCAGGATCGACGGCGCGCTGGCCACCAGCACCTGGATCTGGCCGCCCAGCAGGTCGTTGGTGGCCGGGCCCATGCCCTTGTACGGCACGTGCGTGATCTTGATGTCGGCCGCGTCCATGAACAGCTCGGTGGCGAAGTGGTTGATGCTGCCGGCGCCCGAGGTGCCGTAATTGAGCTTGCCCGGGTTGGCCTTGGCATGGCCCACCAGGTCGCCGATGGTCTTGAACGGCGAGTTGGCCGGCACCGTCACCAGCAGCGGGCCGCGGGCCAGCATGGCGACCGGCTTGAAGCTCTTGACCGCGTCGTACTGGAGATTGGTGCGGATCGCCGCGCCGGTGGTGAAGGTCGACGACAGCACCACCAGGTTGTAGCCGTCGGCCGGCGCCTTGGCGATGAAGGCGTTGGCGATCACGCCGCCGCCGGCCGGCTTGTTGTCCACCACCACCGGCTGGCCCAGCGCATCCTGCAGCCGCTTGCCGATGGCGCGGGCGAAGGTGTCGTTGGAGCCGCCCGGCGCGCTGCCGACCACCAGCGTGATCGGCTTGCTCGGGTAAGCCTGGGCGAAGGCAGCGGTGGTCAGGCAGCAGGCCGCCAGCAGGGCAGTCAATCGGAACAGCATCTTGTCTCCTGGTCGTTGGATGGGTGGCGGGCCCATCTTAGCCAGCGCGCGCCGCGGCTGGGACGAGCTTTCGTGATTCGACCGGCGAGAAATCCTCATGCTCGCGCCGGGTCGATCTGCGAGACTCGCTGCCATGAGAAGCAAGCTGTTCGTCCCGGGCTCGCGGCCCGAACTGTTCGACAAGGCCCTGCAGGGTCCGGCGGACGCGTTGTCGTTCGACCTCGAGGACTCGGTCGCCGAAGACCGCAAGCACGAGGCGCGCGCCGCGCTGCGGACCTTGCTGCGCGCGGGCGTTCCCGCGGGCTGCGACAAGACGCTGATCGTGCGGGTCAACGCGCTCGACACGCCACACTTCGATGAGGACGTCGCGGCGGTGGTCCAGCCCGGCCTGCACATGCTGAACCTGCCCAAGCCCGAGAGCGCCGACGCCGTCCGTGCCGCGGCGGCCGCCATCGGGCGGGCCGAACGCGCGAACGGCGTCACCCGGCCGGTGCAGCTGTTGATCAACATCGAGACTCCGCGCGCGCTGCGGATCGCGCATGAACTGGCCGCCGCCCATCCGCGCGTGGCCGGCCTGCAGCTGGGGCTGGGCGACCTGTTCGAGCCGCTGGCCATCGGCCGGCGCCAGTCGCAGGCGGTGTTCCAGGCGATGTTCGCCGTGCGGCTGGCGGCGGGCGAGGCCGGTGTGTTCGCGTACGACGCGGCCTTCGCCGACATCCGCGATGCCGAGGGCTTCAGCGCCGAGGCGCGGCAGGCCCGCGCGCTGGGCTTCATCGGCAAGAGCTGCATCCATCCCAGCCAGGTGGCGCTGGCCAACGAAGCGTTCCAGCCGACCGCGCAGGAGATCGAGGCAGCGCTGCGCGTCGTGGAAGCCGCGCGCAACGCCGCCGCCGCGGGTGTCGGCGCCTATGTGGTCGACGGCAGGATGGTCGATGCGCCGTTCGTGCGCCGGGCCGAGGCCGTCGTGGCCACCGCCGCGCGGCTGGGATTGATCCCGACGGGAGCGATGCAATGAAAGCGAACAATGCCAGCGGCCCCCTCGCCGGGCTGCGCGTGCTGGACCTGAGCGCCTACATCGCCGGCCCCTATGGTTGCGCGCTGCTGGCCGACCAGGGCGCCGAGGTGATCAAGATCGAGCCGCCGGCCGGCGACAACCTGCGCAAGTACCCCTCGACGCTGGAAGCGGAAAGCCGGGCCTTCCTCGGCGTCAACCGCAGCAAGCTGGGCGTGGTGCTGGACCTGAAGCAGGCCGCCGACCTGAAGACGCTGCTGGCCCTGGTGCGCACGGCCGACGTGCTGGTGCACAACTTCCGGCCCAGCGTGCCGCCGCGCCTGGGCATCGCGTACGAGCAGCTCCGGCAGCTCAACCCGCGCTTGATCTACTGCGCCGTGAGCGGCTATGGCGAGACCGGCCCGCTGGCGGAGAAGGCCGGCTACGACCAGGTGCTGCAGGCCATGACCGGCATCTGCACGCTGCAGGGCAAGCGGGGCGGGCCGCCGGAGATCGTCTACGGCTCGGTGGTCGACTACTACGCCGCGGCGCTGGTGGCGGCCGGCGTGTCCTCCGCGCTCTACGAGCGCGAACGCAGCGGCCTGGGCCAGGAAGTCGGCGTGTCGCTGCTGCGCAGCGCGCTGGCGATGCAGTCGGCGCGGATGGTCTGGGCCGACGGCGAGCCGCGCGACGTCGGGCGCGACATGCGCTCGGGCGGCATCACCGGCCTGCACCCCACGCGCGAAGGCCACCTCTACATCTCCGCCAACACGCCGCATTTCTGGCTGGCGCTGTGCGACAAGACCGGCCTGCAGCAGCTGGCGGCCAACGAACGCTACGACTCGGTGCGCAAGCGCGCGCAGCACCACCAGGAGATCGTGCCGCTGCTGCATGCGGCGCTGCGGGCCCGCACGGCGCTGGAGTGGGAAGCGCTGTTCGGCGAGGACGTGCCGTGCGCCGCGGCGCGCAGCATCGAGGACATGTTCGACGACCCGCAGGTGCTGGCGCAGGGCCTGGTGGCTGACTACCAGCATCCGGTGGTCGGCGGCTACCGCGGCTTCCAGGGACCGATCGATTTCGGCCGCACCCCGGGGCCGCTGCCGTTCGCCGCGCCCGCCCTGGGCCAGCACACGCAGGCCGTGCGGGACGCGGCGCAGGCGACCGACAACAACCAGGAGACCGACAGATGAATGCAACCCGACGCCGTTTACTCTGGGCCAGCGCGCTGGCCCTTGCCGCCGGCGGCGCCATCGCGCAGGGCGCGTGGCCGAACCGGCCGATCAAGCTCGTGGTGCCGTTCCCGCCCGGCGGCGGCACGGACATCATTTCGCGGCTGGTCGCCGAGAAGCTCACCACCCTCCATGGCTGGACCCTGGTGATCGACAACCGCGGCGGCGCGGCCGGCAACATCGGGCTCGACGCCGTGGCCAAGGCGGCGCCGGACGGCTACACCATCGGCATGGGCCAGGCCTCGAACCTCGCGATCAATCCGGCGCTGTACGCGAAGATGCCGTTCGATCCGCTCAAGGACTTCACGCCCATCGTCGGCGTCTCGGCCCAGCCGGTGGTGCTGGTGGTGCGCGCCGATTCGCCGTTCAAGACCCTGGCGGACGTGGTCGCCGCCGCCAAGGCCAAGCCCGGCAGCCTGGGCATCGCCCAGGCCGGCAACGGCACCGTCGGCCATCTGGCCGGCGAGATGCTGGAGCGGCGCGCCGGCTTCCAGGCGCTGCAGGTGCCGTACAAGGGCGCCGGACCGGCGATGACCGACCTGCTGGGCGGGCAGGTGCCGCTGTACTTCGGCAGCAGCGGCTCGGTGCTGTCGCAGTTGAACGGCGGCAAGGTCCGCGCGCTGGCCGTGACGTCGGCGCAGCGCTTGCCGGTGCTGCCGAACGTGCCGACGGTGGCCGAGCAGGGCTACGCCAACTTCGAGGCCACCACCTGGCTCGGCCTGGTGGGCCCGGCGGGCATGCCGGCCGAGGCGGTGACGCGGCTGAACGCGGAAGTCGTGAAACTGCTGGCCCGCAAGGACGTGCAGGACAAGCTGGCCGCCGAAGGCAGCCTGCCGACGCCCGGTACGCCGGCGCAGTTCGGCGAGTTCATGCGGGTCGAGCACGCCAAGTGGGGCGCGTTGATCCGCGAGGCGGGCATCAAGCTGGAATGAAAAACGGGCCCGCGAGGGCCCGTTGCTGCATTCGCGAACCGGATTACTGGTTCAGGATCAGGTTGGCGATGAGGCCGGTCGCCAGCGCGATCAGCACATAGTCGCTGCCGACCTGGACCCACTGGTAGCCGCGCGGTGGCGCCGACAGGTGATGGCCGCGCCAGTCGTTCACGTAGTACTGGCGGTTGTAGTACTCGCGCGGGATGTAGCCGCCGCGGCGAAACTCGGGGCTGCGGGCGCCGTAGTAATACTGCTGCTGGCCGTAGTCGTTGCGGTTGAAGTCACGGCGGCCGTAGTCGCGGCGGTTGAAGTCGCGCCGGTCATCGCGCCGGTCGAAATTGCGGTCACCGCGCCGCGCCGGCCCCTGCAGGTTCTGGGCGTTGCCCGCGTCCTCCGGGTGGGTCTGGCGATAGATCTCGGGATTGTTGCTGGCGTTGCGGTCATACACGCGGCCCTGCGCGAACGCGGAGAACGAGCCCAGCGTGAGCGAGGCGGCGGCGATGGCGCAAACGATTCTGGAGGATTTCATGGCAAGACTCCCTTTCTGGTGAGGATCCAATGGTGCGCGGCGAACATGTCGCCGCTGCGAAGCGCAGCACTGCGTCGTGCAAAGACAGGTATCAGTCTGTGCGGATGGGTCAACGGTTCACCACCAGCGAGACGATCTGGCCGGTGCCGAGCGCGACCAGCGCGTAGTTGTCGGGCGCCAGCAGCACCCACTGGTAGCCGTACGGCGGCGCCGACAGGCCGCGCCAGTACCAATCCGCCACCGCGTACTGCGGGCCGAGGAATTCGGGTGGCAGGTAGTCGCCGGCCCGGAACACCTGCGGCACGGCATAGCCCGGGTAATACGGTTGCGGAACGCCGCCGTAATACACCGGGGGTGCGGAGTAGTACACCGGTGGCGCCGGGGCGAAGTAGGGCCGTGGCACGACATAGCCGTAGTCGCGCCGCGGCTCGCGGCGGTCCCAGTCGCGCCGATCGCCGTGGTGGCGGTCGGCGTCCCGGCGCTGGCCGTCGCGCGCGTCCTGGTCGGGCCGTGCCTGGTCACGCCTTGGGGCCGCACGTGGCGGCGCCTCCGGCTGGCGCCCGGCGCGCGCCGGGGCCTCGGGGGCGGTGTACTGGGGCACCTCGGGGACGTTGCGGTCGGGACCGCTGCCCTGCGCGAACACGACGAAGCCGCTGCTCAGCGCGGCGGCGGCAAGGGCTGAAACGACGAAGCGGCTGCTCATGGTGGACTCCCGGTCAATGGATGTGATGCTGCGCTTCTCACGTAACAGCTGTGCGAAGCGCAGCGCTCAATCGTGCAAAGATCAGTGTCCGTCCGTGCGGAAATCCACAACGGCAGCAGTGCGGCCGGCGTGCTGCGCGCACGCTTGCCACCGGGGCAACTTACTTCTTGCCTTCGTTCTTTTCCTTGCCGGTGGTGACTTCGACCTTCGGCACTTCGATGGTCTTTTCCTCGGCCTTGATGGTCGGCACCGTGAGGGTCGTCGGGCTGGTGGTCACGTTGACGGTGGGCGGGGTCACTTCGAACTTGGGCAGCGTGACGTCGCCTTCCTTGGTCTTGTTGACCTCGAACTTCGGCACGTCGACGTTGCCTTCCTGGGTCTTCTTGACGTCGCAGGCGGTCAGGCCCAGCGCGCCGATGGAAACGAGGGCGATGGCAAGAGTGGTTTTGAACATGGAGCTTCCTGTGGGTAGGTAGTGGGTTGGTGACGGTGTAATTGTGTGTTTCCCCCGGAACTCCTTCTGTAGGAATGGCACCTGTCACCGCGTCGGTTGGGTGCCTCAGCACAGGCAGCTCGAGCTGCCGCTACAGTTCGCCATGCCCGAAATGCCGCTGAACCGTTACGAGCAGTTTGCGCGCCACCTCGCCGCCGCCGCGAAAGACACGGGTTTGCTGGGCACGCCGTGACCATCCTCTGGAAATACCTCAAGCCCCAGCGCAAGCTGGCCCTGCTCGCATTGCTGCTGGCCGGCGCCAGCCAGGTGCTGGCGCTGTTCGACCCGATCATCCTGGGCTGGCTGATCGACGGCTATGCCAACCAGCGCGGCGTCAAGTCCGACGACGAGCTGGTGCGCGGCGCGCTCGGCCTGCTGGCGCTGGCGATCGGCGTGGCCGTGGCGTCGCGCGCGACCAAGGCGGTGCAGGAGTACGTCACCCGGCTGGTGGTCCAGCGCTTCGGGATGCAGATCTTCAACGACGGCCTGCGCCAGACGCTGCGCCTGCGCTACCAGGCGTTCGAGGACCAGCGCAGCGGCGAGACCCTGTCGCTGCTGATGCGGGTGCGCCAGGACACCGAGCGCTTCATCAACGCCTTCATCAACGTGCTGTTCGCCTCGGTCATCGGCATCGTATTCCTGGTCTGGTACGCGGTGACCAAGAGCTGGGCGCTGGTGCCGGTGTTCCTGATCGGGCTGGTGGTGCTGGGCGGATTGAGCGGGCTGCTGAGCCGGCAGATCCGCGGCCAGCAGCGCTCGATCAACCGCGAGACCACGCGCAACGCCGGCTTCATCACCGAGAGCCTGCGCAACGTGGCGCTGATCAAGAGCCTGGGCCTGACCTTCCGCGAGATCAGCCGGCTGCAGAAGCAGACCGCGCAGATCTTCGCGCTGGAGATGGCCAAGGTACGGCGCATCCGCTGGCTGTCGTTCCTGCAGGGATCGACGCTCAGCCTGCTCAAGCTGTCGGTGCTGTTCACGCTGCTGTGGCTGATCTTCCGCAACGTGCTCTCCACCGGCGAGCTGATCGCGATGCAGTTCATCTCGGTGGCGATCCTGTCGCCGCTGCAGGAGCTGGGCACCATCATCCTGGCCTGGCGCGAGGCCAGCGCCTCGATGGCCAATTTCGCCGAGCTGATGGCCAAGCCGATCGACCGGCGCCCGCCCGATGCCCATCCGATCGGGCCGATCGAGACGCTGCGGTTCGACCAGGTGGTGTTCCGGCACCGCGGCGCGCTGGAGAACGCGCTGGACGGCATCAGCTTCAGCGCCGCGCGGGGCGACACCATCGCCTTCGTCGGGCCGTCGGGCTCGGGCAAGTCGACCCTGGTCAAGCTGTTGCTGGGGCTGTACCGGGCGGCCGCGGGCGAGGTCTACTTCAACGACGTCGGCTCGCGCCACCTGCGCTACAACGAGGCGCGGCGGCAGGTCGGATACGTGACCCAGGAGACCAGCCTGTTCGCCGGCACGGTGCGCGAGAACATGCTGTTCGTCAAGCCCGACGCCACCGACGGCCAGATCCTGCAGGCGCTGGACCATGCCTCGTGCACCGAGCTGCTGACGCGGATGCCGCACGGCCTCGACACGGTGATCGGCGAGGCCGGCGCCAAGCTCTCGGGCGGCGAGCGCCAGCGGCTGTCGATCGCGCGGGCGCTGCTGCGCGAGCCGCGCCTCCTGATCTTCGACGAGGCGACCTCGGCCCTGGACTCGCTGACCGAGGAGCAGATCACCCAGACCGTGCGCCGGATCTCGGCCGAACGCACGCAGATCACGCTGCTGATCGCGCACCGCCTGTCCACGGTGCTGCACGCCGACACCATCTATGTACTGGAAAAGGGCCGGATCGTGGAGAGCGGCCCGCATGCGGAGCTGGTGGCGCTCAAGGGCCTGTTTTACGCGATGTGGCGCCAGCAGATCGGCGAGCGGGCCGTTCCGCACGAAGCGCTGCTTCCCATGCCGGAGCCGGCGCAGGACGGGGAGCCGCAGTGAGGTACAGCGCGTCGGACCAGGTCGCCAGCCATTGCGGCCGGCAGGCCACCAGCATCGTGGCGACGCCGCAGGTCCAGCCGGCTTCGCCCAGCGCCAGCAGGA
>CALRYV010000035.1:0-56747 GCA_943372495.1 Ramlibacter sp. 2FC
AGGCCCAGCGGCAGCAGCAGCCCCGACAGCGCCACGCCGATCGGCACGCCGGCCTGCTTCAACGCGAAGAACAGGCCCGGCGAGCGCACCGGCGCATGGCGCCCGAGGATCGACGCCGCCGCGGGGTTGGCCGCGCCGTAGCCGGCGCCGATCAGCGCCGCCGCCACCAGCAGCACCGCCGCCTGGCCAGCGGTGGCCACCAGCGCGCCGGCCGCGATGGCCAGCAGCACGAGCTGGCTGACGCGGGTGGCGCCCACCGTACCGACCCAGCGGCCGGCGCCCAGGCCCGAGACCATCGCGAACAGGTAGGCCACACCCACGAACAGCCCGACCCGCGCCGGCGCGATGCCCAGGCCGGGCGCGACCGCCGGGGCCAGCACCGGCGCCGCACTGAGCGCGACGCTGGCGACGATCTGCACCGCCAGCGTGGCCTGCAGCGCCAGCCAGGGCCGGCGCGGCGGAGTGTCAGACGCCGCGCTCATGCCGGCGGCGGCGCCGTGGCGTCTTCCAGCCGCCAGGTGGTGGTGAACTCGAAGCGGTCGACCGGATAGACGTTGACCGAGACCGACAGCAGCCGGCCGTTGCGTCCCAGGTAAAAGCGCCGCACCAGCAGCCCCGGCGACTTCGCCTTGACGCCCAGCACCTTCGCGCTGTCGGCCGGCACCGCCAGCGCGCCGACCACCTGTTGCGCCTCCAGGATGCGCTCGCCGCCGTGCTTTTCGATCAGACCGTAGACCCAGGCCCCGCCCTGCTCCAGGTCCTGCAGGATGCCCTCGCACTCGGGCCGCACGTAGACCCGCATGTGGACGATCGGCTGGCCGCCCTCCACCGCGCGCCGGCAGGTGTCCAGCTCCAGCCAGCGTTCGCCCTCCTCGCAACGCAATTGCGCGGCCAGCGCCGCATCGGCGTCGACCCGGCGCGAGCCGAGCACCTGCAGCCGCGTCTGCTGCGCGTACGCCATCAGGTCGCGCAGCGACGACAGCGAGGCGACGTACTGCTTGTCGCTGCGCAGCGCGCGCACCTTGGTGCCGACGCCCTGGTGCCGCGACACCAGCCCCAGCTCGCACAGCTGGCGCACGGCCTCGCGCACCGTGTGGCGCGAGACGGCGAAGCGCTGGCACAGCAGCGGCTCGGGCGGCAGCAGCGAACCGACCGGATAACGGCCCTCGCCGATCTCCCGCGCCAGCACGTCGGTGAGCTGCTGGTAGCGCGGCGCGCGCGAACTGCCGGGGGCGGGTTCGGGCACGGCGTCGATGTGGGGAGCTGGAAGCACGGAGCCTCAGTACATGTAGTGGCCGCCGTTGACGTGCAGCACCTGGCCCGAGATGAAGCCGCCGCGGTCCGAGCACAGCAGGTCGCAGGCAGCGGCCACTTCGTCGGGCTTGCCGTAGCGGCCCAGCGGGATCTCGCGTTCCAGCTGCTCGCGCAGCTGGTGGGTGTACTGCGACCAGTCGCGCACGGTGTCGATCGCGCCGGGCGCCACGGTGTTGGCGGTGATGCCGTCGGGGCCGAACTCGCGCGCCAGCGCCATCGCCAGGCCGTGCAGTCCGGCCTTGGCCGTGATGTTGTGGGCCCGCTCCGTCACCTGGCCCCAGAACCCGTCGAAGCCCGAGACCAGCACCAGGCGGCCCCAGCGCTGCTTTTGCATCAACGGGATGGCGTGCCGGGCGATGTAGAACGCGGCCGACAAATTTGTGCGCAGTACCTCGTCCCACTCCTCCGGCGTGATCTCGAGGAACGGTTGCTTGCGCCGGATGCCGACGTTGGAGACGGCGATGTCCACCGAGCCAAAGTGCCGCGCGGCCGCTGCCACCATTTCGGCGACCTGGGTGTCGGAGCCGACGTCCGCCATCAGGCCCAGCGCGCGGCCACCGGCGGCCTCGATCTCCTGCACCACCGAATCGACGGCGGCGCGGTCGCTGTGGCCGTTCACCACCACGTTGGCGCCCTGCGCCGCCAGCGACAGTGCGATGGCGCGGCCGATGTTGCGGCCCGAGCCGGTCACCAGCGCGGTGCGTCCGGACAGGGGTCGGGCGGGTTGTGCAGTCGTCATCGTTGGCCTCGGGTTGACAGGAATCGGGACGCGAGAATAACATGCGGACGTCCGGACGTTTAGCCTCGTTGCCGGAAAACAATCCCTCGGAGACACCATGAAGAGACGCCTCGCCGGCCTCGCGCTGGCCACCCTTGCCCTGTCGATTCCCGGCTTCGCGCTGGCGCAGGCGTTCCCCGACAAGCCGATCAAGCTGGTGGTGCCCTACCCGCCCGGCGCCTCGACCGACGCCGTCGCCCGGCTGATCGGCCAGAAGATCTCGGTGGCGCTGGGGCAACCGGTGCTGGTGGACAACCGGGCCGGCGCCAGCGGCAACATCGGCAGCGACGTGGTGGCCAAGTCGCCGGCCGACGGCTACACCATCCTGCTGGGCACCGACGCCACCCATGCCGCCAACGTCCACATGACGGCGACGCCGCCGTTCCAGCCGCTGCGCGACTTCACGCCGCTGGCGCTGGCGGCGATGAACCCGATCGTGCTGGTGGTGCATCCGTCGATCCCCGCGAACAACCTCGCCGAGCTGATCGCCTTTGCCCGCGCCAACCCGAACCGCACCGGCTACGGCACGTCGGGCACGGGTTCGCCGCACCACCTGGCCGGCGAACTGCTCAAGGCCCGTACCGGCGTGCCCTTCGTGCACGTGCCGTATCGCGGCGGCGGTCCGGCGCTGACCGACCTGATGGGCGGCCAGATCCCGATGCTGTTCGCCAGCGTGATCACGGTGCTGCCGCACATCCAGTCGGGCAAGGTGCGGGCCATCGCGGTCACCAGCGGCACCCGCTACGACGGCCTGCCCAACGTGCCGACCATGGGCGAAACGCTCGAAGGCTTCGACGTCCCGTCGTGGCTGGCCTTCTTCGGCCCGGCCCACCTGCCCGAGCCGGTCAGCCGGCGCCTGAGCGAGGAGATCCTGAAGGCGCTGCGCGATCCCGAGGTCAAGGCCAAGCTCTCGGCCAGCGGCATGGTGGTCGTCGCCGGCAGCGCCGGAGAACTGGCGTCGGTCCAGCGCAAGGACTACGAGCTCAAGGGCAAGCTGATCCGCGACGCCGGGATCAAGGCGGAGTGACCGGCTTGGACACGGCCGATACCGCTTCCGCGCTGCCGCTGGCGGGCTTCGTCGTCATCGAGCTGGGGCACAGCGTGGCCGCGCCGTTTGCCGGCCAGATCCTGGCCGATCTCGGCGCCGAGGTGATCAAGGTCGAGAAGCCGGCCGGAGACGACGCGCGCAAATGGGGCCCGCCCTTCGTGGACGGCGCCGCCGCCACCTTCCAGGCGCTCAACCGCAACAAGCGCTCGCTGGTGCTGGACCTGCGCGACGCCGGCAGCTTCGCGCAGCTGACCGCTTTGATCGACACCCGGGCCGACGTCGTGCTGCAGAACATGCGGCCCGGCCAGGTGGAGCAGCTCGGGCTCGACGCGGCGACGCTGCGCGCGCGCAAGCCGGCGCTCGTGTACTGCAACCTCGGCGCCTTCGGCTCGGTCGGACCGCTGGCCGACCGGCCCGGGTACGACCCGCTGATGCAGGCCTTCAGCGGCATCATGAGCGTGGTCGGCGAGCCGGGCGGCAACCCGGTGCGGGTCGGGCCGTCCATCGTCGACATGGGGGCCGGCATGTGGGCGGCGCTGGGTGTCGTCTCGCTGCTGATGCGCCGGCGCGCGACCGGCGAAGGCGGCGTGGTCGACGTGTCGCTGTTCGAAACCGCGGCGAGCTGGATGACGATGTACGCGGCGCAGTACCTGGCCGACGGCCGGATCCCGGGCAAGAACGGCTCGGGCCAGGCCGGCATCGCGCCCTACCGCGCCTACCGCACCAGCGACGGCGACCTGGTGGTGGCCGCCGGCAACGACGGCTTGTTCCGCCGCCTGAGCCAGGTGGTGGGCCACCCCGAATGGGCCACCGACGCCCGCTTCACCGACAACCCGAGCCGGGTCGCCAATTCGGTCGCGCTCTATGCCATGCTGGAGCAATGCTTCGCGGGCAAGAGCAGCGCGCAGTGGTCCGCGCTGCTGGACGAAGCCGGCATTCCCTGCGCCCCGGTGCAGGACGTGGCCGGCATGATGCGACACCCGCAGACCGAAGCGCTGGGACTGCTGCAGCCGGTGCCGGGCAGCACGATCGCGCTGATGGGCCTGCCGCTGCGCTTCGATGGCGTGCGGCCGCAGCCCCGCAGCTGTTCCCCCAGGCTCGGCGAAATGAATGGCGCCGACGCGCCCCCGCCTTCGAGAACCACCCCATGACCCTTCCCGACTACGAAACCCTGCAACTGTCGTCCGCCGGACCGCACCTGCTGGTGGTCACGCTCAATCGCCCCGAGGTGCTGAACGCGATCAACACCCAGATGGGCCGCGACCTGCTGGATCTGTGGACCCGCCTGATCGACGACTTCGGCGACACCCGCTGCGTGGTGCTGACCGGCGCGGGCGATCGGGGCTTTTGCGCCGGCGGCGACCTCAAGGAACGCCACGGCATGACGGACGAGGCGTGGCGGCATCAGCACGAGATCTTCGAGCGCGCCTTCGTCGCATTGCTCGACATGCAGGTGCCGGTGATCGCCGCCGTCAACGGCCACGCTTACGGCGGCGGCCTGGAGACGGCGCTGGCCTGCGACTTCATCTACGCCGCCCGCACCGCCCGCTTCGCCCTGTCGGAAGTGCGGCTGGGCATCATGCCGGGCGGCGGCGGCACCCAGAACCTGGCCCGGGCGGTCGGCGAGCGCCGCGCCAAGGAGCTGATCCTGCGGGCCCAGGCCTTCGACGCCGAGCAGGCCCACGGCTGGGGCCTGGTCAACCACCTGAGCGAGCCGGGCCAGGTGCTGGACGACGCGCTGGTCGCCGCCGGCGACATCGCGCGCAACGGGCCGCTGTCGACGCGGCAGGCGAAGAAGTCGATCCACTACGGGCTGCAGGGCGACCTGCGCACCGGCCTGCGCTTCGAGATCGAAGCCTACAACCGCCTGGTCTCCTCGGACGACCGGCACGAAGGGGTGCGGGCCTTCAACGAGAAGCGGCCGCCCCAGTTCAAGGGACGCTAGACATGAACCACGATACCGATGTGCTGGTGCGCGAGGTCGGCTTGCGCGACGGCCTGCAGAACACCGCCACCTTCGTCCCGACCGAGGCCAAGCTGGCGTGGATCGAGGCCGAACTGGCGGCCGGCGTGCACGAGATCGAGGTCACCTCGTTCGTGCCCGCCAGGCTGATCCCGCAGTTCGCCGACGCCGAGGAGGTCGCCACCCGCGCGCTGCAGCTGCCGGGCCTGACGGTGATGACCCTGGTGCCCAACCTGCGCGGCGCCGAGCGGGCCTTCGCGCTGGGCGTGCACAAGATCGACTATGTGGTGTCGGTCAGCCGCACCCACAACCTGAAAAACGTGCGGCGCGAGCGCGAGGAGTCGCTGGCCGACTTCACCCGCATCGTCCAGGCGCGCGATGCCGCCGGCCTGAAGGGCCGCACCGAGCTGGCGGCGGGCCTGTCGACCGCGCTGGGCTGCTCCTATGAAGGCCGGATCGCGGTCGACGACGTGCGGCGCTGCGCCGCCTTCCTGGCCGAGGCTGGGGCCGAGGAGATCATGGTGGCGGACACCGTCGGCTATGCCGACCCGAAGCAGGTCCGCGAGGTCTTCCAGGCGGTGCTGGCCGAGGTCGGCAGCATCCCGGTGGCGGCGCACTTCCACGACACCCGCGGCACCGGCCTGGCCAACGTGGCGGCGGCGCTCGATTGCGGCATCCGCCGCTTCGACGCGTCGCTCGGCGGCCTGGGCGGCTGCCCGTTCGCGCCCGGCGCCAGCGGCAACATCGTGATGGAAGACCTGTGCTTCATGCTCGATTCGATGGGCATGCGAACCGGTGTCGACCTGCAGCAGCTGCTGGCCGTGCGCGCGATCCCCGCCGCGCACCTCGGCGCCGACAGCCTGTCGGGCGCGCTGGCCCGCGCCGGCCTGCCCAGCCACTACCAGACGGCGGCGCAGCGCGCCGCCCTCGCCCACTGAAACGCAACCAATGACCATGCACACCAGCACCGACGCTTCGTCCGTCCACATGGACCTGGGCGAGGACTACCCCGAGATCCGCGAGAGCGTGCGCAAGATCTGCGCCGATTTTCCGGGCAGCTACTGGCGCCAGCTCGATGAGGAAGAGGCTTATCCCAGCGCTTTCGTCAAGGCGATGACCGAGGCCGGGTTTCTCTCCGCGCTGATTCCCGAGAGCTACGGCGGCGCCGGCTTGCCGCTGCGCGCGGCCGGCGTGATCCTGGAGGAAATCCATGCCAGCGGCGGCAACGCCGGCGCCACCCACGCCCAGATGTACACCATGGGCACGGTGCTGCGGCACGGCAGCGCCGAGCAGAAGCAGCGCTACCTGCCCCAGATCGCGGCCGGCGAGCTGCGGCTGCAGGCCTTCGGCGTGACCGAGCCGACCAGCGGCACCGACACCACCAAGCTCAAGACCCGGGCGGTGCGCGACGGCGACCACTACGTGATCAACGGCCAGAAGATCTGGACCTCGCGCGCCCTCTACTCCGACCTGATGCTGCTGCTGGCGCGCACCACGCCGATCGAGCAGGTGACCAGGCGCACCGAGGGCTTGTCGGTGTTCCTGGTCGACATGCGCGACGCCGTCGGCAAGGGCATGACCATCCGGCCGATCAAGGCCATGATCAACCACAACACCACCGAGGTGTTCTTCGACAACCTGCGGATCCCGGCCGACGCCCTGATCGGGGAGGAAGGCAAGGGCCTGCGCTACATCATGGACGGCATGAACGCCGAGCGGATCCTGGTCTCGCACGAGTCGCTGGGCGACGCCAAGTGGTTCACCCGCACCGCCGTCAAGTACGCCAACGAGCGCGTCGTCTTCGACCGGCCGATCGGCAAGAACCAGGGCATCCAGTTCCCCATCGCCAAGGCCTATGCGCAGACCCAGGCGGCCGAACTGATGCTGCGCAAGTCGGGGGCCATGTTCGAGGCCGGCCTGCCCTGCGGCGAGTTCGCCAACCTGAGCAAGCTGCTCAGCGCCGAAGCGGCCTGGGAAGCCGGCGAGGCCTGCATGCAGACCCACGGCGGCTTCGCCTATGCGCGCGAGTACGACATCGAGCGCAAGTGGCGCGAGGCCCGCGTGCAGCGCACGGCCCCGATCTCGACCAACCTGATCCTGTCGTACATCGCCGAGCACGTGCTCGGCCTGCCGCGGTCGTACTGAACTCGGCGGAGACTGACATGGGCGGACTCACTTCCGAGCTGGGTGCTTTCATCGCCGCGCTGCGGCCGGCCGATGTGCCGCCCGAGGCCATTGCCCTGGTGCGGCGCGGCATCGCCGACTGCGTCGGGGTGGCTTTCGCCAGCATCAACGAGCCGGTGCTGGCGCACGCCCGGTCCATGGTCAACGGTGGCGCGAGCGGCGAGGCCCGGATCTGGACCGGGCCGGATTTCTGCGGCGCTGCCGATGCCGCCTTCGCCAACGCGGTGGCCGGCCACGCCCTGGACTTCGACGACACCGGCCTGGACGGCCACCCCAGCGTGGTGCTGGCGCCGGTGGTGCTGGCCGAAGCCGAACGCCTGGGCCTGACCTGGGATGCGGCCGTCACCGCCTACCTCGCCGGCTACGAGGTCTGGGCGGAACTGAGCGCGCGCGATGCCGACCGGCACCACGGCAAGGGCTGGCACCCGACGGCGGTGTTCGGCGTGGTCGCCGGCGCCGCCGCCGGCGCCTGGCTGCGGCAGCTGCCGGCGGCGCAGGCCGGCCATGCGCTGGGCCTCGCCGCATCGATGGCCGGCGGCCTGGTCGCGAATTTCGGCTCGATGACCAAGCCGCTGCAGGTCGGCTTCGCCGCGCGCAACGGCATCACGGCCGCGGCGCTGGCAGAACGCGGCGTCACCGCCAGCGCCGACGCGCTGGAAAGCCCGCGCGGCTTGCTGGCGGCGCTGTCGCCGGCCGGCCGCACGCGGCTGGACGGACCGTCGCGTGCCGGCGCACCCTGGCAGATCCTGCAGCAGCGGCTGAACGTCAAGCGCTATCCGGCCTGCTACGCCAGCCACCGCATCATCGACGCGGCCTTGTCGGTGCGCGGGGAGCTGGCCGGCCGGCTGGACGACGTGGAGGAGATCGTCGCGGAGATCGGCGAGCTGCAGGCGGCGATGCTGCGGTCGAGCCGCCCGACCACCGCGCTGGACGCCAAGTTCAGCGCCGAGTTCACCATCGCCTGCGCGCTGGCCCGCGGCCACGTCGACCTGCAGGACCTGACGCCAGCCGGTGTGAACGCCGATGACGTGCAGTCGCTGCTGCGCAAGGTGCGGGTGGTGGCGCAGTGCGAACGCGATGCGCTGGAGCCGCTGTTCTCCCCCGACGACCGGCTCAGCGTGCGACTGCGCGATGGCACCACGGTGCACGCCGCGCCGGTGCACCGCGCGCTGGGCCACGCCAGCCGCCCGATCGGCGAGCCCGAACTGCGGGCCAAGTTCATGGCGTGCGCCGGGCTGGCGCTCGACGCCGCCGCGGCCTCGCGCTGGTGGGACGCCGCGATGGCGCCGCTCGACGCGCGCGTGCGCTGGCCTTGAGCGCGGCCCGACCCATTCTTCGTTACTCCAGGAAAGACCTCACCATGCCCACCAACCGCAGACGCGCCCTGGGCGCCCTCACCGCGCTCGGATTCGCGGCGCTCGCCCTGCCCGCCGTGGCGCAGGACAGCTTTCCCTCGCGGCCGGTCAGGATCGTCGCGCCGGTGCCGGCGGGCAACGGCTCGGACGTCGCCTTGCGCGTGCTGGCCAAGGAGATGACGCAGCTCACCGGCCAGCCCTTCGTGGTGGACAACAAACCCGGCGGCAACAACGCCATCGGCGCGCAGGCGGTGCTCAATGCGCCGGCCGACGGCTACACGCTGTTCTTCGCGTCCAACGCCGCGATGGCGGCCAACGTCCCGGCGCTGAAGAACCCGGGCTACGACGCCGTCGCCGACTTCGTCCCGATCGGCCTGGCGATCCGCGCGCGCTGGGTGCTGGCCGTCCCAGCGTCGTCGCCTTACACCACCATCGAGCAGCTGGTGGCCGCCGGCAAGCGCGACCCCAAGCTGCTCAGTGGCGGGGCAGGCAGCAGCGGCTTCCAGATGGCAACGGCCCTGTTTGCGCGCGGCGCCGGAGTGCAGGTGAACGTGGTTCCGTACAAGGGCACGCCGCCGGCGGTGCAGGACGCGGTGGGCGGGCAGGTCAGCTTCGTCATCGCCGACCTGTCGACGCTGTTGCCGCTGATCTCGGGCGGCAAGCTGCGTCCGCTGGGCGTCCTGAGCGACGAGCGCCTGTCGCTGTTGCCCGAGACGCCGACGCTCAAGGAGAAGGGTTACGGCGCCACCGCGCTGCACAGCTGGGCCGGCCTGTTCGCGCCGGCCAGGACGCCGCCGGCGGCGGCACAACGGCTGGCCGTGCTGCTGGAGCAGGCGGTGAAGTCTGACGCGTTCCGCAAGTACGCCAACGAGGTCCGCAGCGACGCCACCTTCCTCGGGCCGGCGGCGCTGGCCGGCTTCCAGAAAAGCCAGATCGAGGCCTACCGCGAAGCGATGGCCGTCGCCGGCATCGAGGCGCAATAGTGACGGCGCCCGACATTGCCATCGTCGGCGCCGGCGCCATCGGCTGCCGGATCGCCGCCCACCTGGGGCAGCAAGGCATCGCAACCACCTTGTTCGATGGCTGGACCGAGCATGTCGACGCGCTCAATGCGCACGGGGTGGTGCTGGAATCGCCCGACGGAGCGCAGCAGCGCCTGGCGGCGCGCGCCTGGCGCATGGACACGCACGAGCCGCTGCCGCGCTTCGACCTGGTGCTGCTGGCCGTGCGCAGCGACGACACCGCGGCCGCCTTGCCGCTGGTGCAGCGGCTGCTGAAGGACGACGGCTGCGTCGTCTCGGTCCAGAACGGCGTCAACGAGGAGGCCATCGCGGCGGCTGTCGGGGCGCAGCGCACGCTGGGCTGTTCGCTGGTCTTCGGCGCCAGGCTGGTCGCTCCCGGCCGCGTCCTGGTGCTGCCCGGCGCCGACGTGCTGCGCACCGGCGAACTGGTGGGCGGGCCGAGCGCGCGGCTGGCTGCGATCGTCGCCCTGCTCGCCGCCTGCGGCACGTCCACCGCGACCTACAACCTGATCGGCTACCGCTGGATGAAGCTGACGCTCAACGCCACCGGCAACACCTTGCTGCTGCTGACCGGCCTCGATGCCGGCCGGCTGCATGCGAGCGAGCCGGCCCGGCGGGCGATCATCGCGCTGGCCGGCGAAATCCTCGGCACCGCCCTGGCGCTGGGCATCGAGCCGGAGCCGGTGCTGGACGTTCCGGCTGCGCAATGGGTGGCGCCGGGCGCGCAGGAAGACGCACGCCTGCACCACGCACTGATCGAACACGGCGCAGGGCTCGGGCC
Organism: Ramlibacter sp. 2FC; assembly: GCA_943372495.1. Taxonomy (GTDB): domain Bacteria; phylum Pseudomonadota; class Gammaproteobacteria; order Burkholderiales; family Burkholderiaceae_C; genus Ramlibacter. The sequence goes on from CALRYV010000035.1 coordinate 10,446, forward strand.
GCGCCGGCTGTCGATGGTCGCCGACTTCGAGGCCCGCGGCCGCACCGAGGTCGACCACATCAACGGCTACGTCGTGCGCAAGGCGCGGGCGCTGGGGCGGGCCGCGCCGTTGAACGAGCGGGTCTGGGCCATGGTCAAGGAGATGGAAGACGGCCGGCGCCGTGCCGGCGTGCACGCGCTGGACGAATTGCGCCCGGTGCCGGCCGCCTGATGCAGATCCACAACCTGCACGACCTGCGCGAGGCGGCCCGCCGCCGGCTGCCGCGCGGCATCTTCGACTACATCGACCGCGGCGTCGAGGACGAGGTGGCGCTGCAGGAGAACCGCGCTGCCTTCGCGCGGGTGAAGCTGCGGCCCCATGTGCTGCGCGACGTCACCGGTCGCACTGCCGCCACCACCTTGTTCGGCCAACCGCTGGCGATGCCGGTGGCCGTGGCGCCCACCGGCTCGGCGGGGCTGGTGTGGTACCAGGGCGAGCTGGAGCTGGCGCGCGCGGCGGCGGCGGCCGGCATCCCCTTCACGCTGGCCACGGCGGCGATGACGTCGATGGAGACGATTGCGCAGCAGGTGCAGGGCCGCCTCTGGTTCCAGCTGAACATGTTTGCCGATCGCGCGATCTCGCACGCGATGGTGGCGCGCGCGGAGCGGCTCGGCTTCGAGGCCCTGGTGCTGACCGCGGACTGTTCGGTCACACCCAACCGCGAGTACAACGCCCGCAATGGCTTCGCCCTGCCCTTCCGGGCCACGCCACGATCGGTGGTGGACATGTCGCTGCATCCGCGCTGGCTGGCGGGCGTGCTGCTGCGGTACGTGCTGGGCTCCGGCCTGCCGAAGTACGAGAACTATCCGCCGGAGCTGCGCACCCGCGTCACCCGCTTCTCCACCGCGAACAGCGCGGCGCGTTGCGAGGACCTGAGCTGGGACGACGTGAAGACGCTGCGCCGCCTGTGGCCGCGGGCGTTGATCATCAAAGGCATCCTGCGCGCCGACGACGCCCAGCGCGCCGTGGAGCTCGGCGCCGACGCCGTGGTCGTCTCTAACCATGGCGGCCGCACCGTCGACAGCACGCAGGCCCCCATCGACGCGCTGCCCGGCGTCGCCGAGGCGATCGGCGGCCGCGCCACGGTCCTGATGGACGGCGGCGTGCGGCGCGGCAGCGACGTCATCAAGGCGCTGGCCTGCGGCGCCAGGGCGGTGCTGGTCGGCCGGCCCACGCTGTTCGGCACCGCCATCGCAGGCCAGCAAGGCGCGGCCACTGCGCTGGCGCTGCTGCTGGCGGAGATCGAGCGCGAGATGGGCTTGATGGGGTTGCGGTGCATTGGCGATATCGGACGCGACCTGCTCGCGGCGCGCACATGAAGGAGACGATCCCGCCGCCGCCCAGGCTGCACTGGGCGCTGCTGCTGCTGTTCACCGTGCTGACGCTCGGCGTCTTCTACCTGGTGTGGATGTTCGTCCAGGCCGCCTGGGTGCGAAAGATCGATCCGGCCTCGAACGCGATGACTTTGTTCATTGTTGACATGGTTCTGTTCGTGGCCGGCGAGGCGGTGGCCGCGGCCGGCGGCGAGGGCTCCAACGGCGAGACGGCGGGCACGCTGCTGGTGCTGGCGGGCATCGTGGTCTTCGTGGTCGGCACCTACTCGATCCGGCGCTCGATGATCAACCACTACAACAGCGCCGAGCCGATCGGCCTGCGGCTGTCGGCGGCCCTCACCTTCTTCCTGGGCCTGCTCTACCTGCAACACCACATGACCCGCATCGCCAGGTACAAGCGCACCGGCGTCCTGCCCGGGTAGGCAGCCGGCAGCGGCTATGCTTTCCGCCAGGAGGGATGAATGTCTGACTATCACGTGACCCGCAACGGGACCAAGCTCGGGGTCTATCCGGAACAGGAAACCAGGGACTACTTTGCGCAGGGCCGGATCGGGCCCAACGACATGGTCTGGCGGGACGGCATGCCGGCCTGGCTGCCGGCGGGCCAGGTGTTCGGGCCGGTCGCTGCGCCAGTTTTTCCGGACGCGCCCCCGCAAGCGCCGGCCGTGCCGCCCTTCGTTGCCGCCGCGGCGCCGACGCCGCGCGTGGCCGCGCCGCTGGTTGCGCCGCCGCCCAAGCTGCACTGGGCGCTGGTGCTGCTGCTCACCGTGGTGACGATGGGCATCTTCTTCATCGTCTGGATGTTCATCCAATCCGCCTGGGTGCGAAAGATCGACCCGCGCTCGAATGCGACGACGCTGCTCGCCATCTACGTGATCCTGGTGCTGATCGGGCAGATCCTCGTGGAGGCCAACGGCGAAGGCTCGGCCGGCGCGGCGCTGGGCATGCTGCTGGTGCTGGCCGGATCCGTGGTCTCCATCTTCGGCTTCTTCTCGATGCGGCGGTCGATGCTGAACTACTTCAACCAGACCGACCCGGCCGGCCTGAAGCTGTCGGGCGTGATGACCTTCTTCTTCAACGTCCTCTACCTGCAGTACCACATGACCCGCATCGCCAGGTGGAAGCAGACCGGCATCCTGCCGCTGTAACCGCCGTCAGCTGCGCGCGGCGCCGCTCTCGCGCGAAGACCAGCGGATGGTCCCTTCGGGCAGCGTGATCGAGTCCCTGGTCCGGACCCAGGCAACGGGCTTGCGCTTGGCCGGTGCGCCGGTGAAGGACACCCGGACGGGCGCCGCCGCGGCCACCGGAGCCGCGGCAGCCACTTCGATGGGCACCGCACCATCCCCACGCCCAGTCAACTGGTCAGCCCGCAGCGCACCCATCTGCACGTTGCGGATGTGCAAGCGGGTCTCGCTCGGCATCCGGTGGCTGTTGAGCCCGTCCCAGGTCTTGCGGCCGCGCGACGAGAGGTTGTAGTAGACCGAGATGCCTTCGCGCAGCTTCAGCGCCCACTGCCCCGCGTCGAGCTTCAGCCCGTCGATGCGCCCCGCGCTCCAGCGCGCCGCTTCCTTCAGGAGCAGCGCCGAGGCGTGCACGGCTTCCACCGGGTCGCCCGGGTTGCGCAGGCCGACGGCGCGCGCGGTGGCGGGTTCGAACTGCGCCAGGCCGTGGCTCACCACGCCGTTGCGGCCCAGGCCCGGGCGCGCCACCCAGCTCGATTCGGCGTGGATCACGCCGTACACGTCGCGGTAGTCCAGGCCCACGTCGGCCAGGCCCGCCTTCTGCGCGGCCGATCGCGCCAGCAGCAGCCGGGAGTCCGGGTCCAGCGTCTCGACCTTGCGTTGCCCGACCTGCAGCGTCACCCAGCGCAGCCGCGAGCGAAGCTCGGCCGCGGTCTGTGCATCGACGGCGGGCGCCAGCACCGGCTCGGAGGCCACGGGCGCGGCCACCGCCGGAGCCGGTGCGGGCCGCACTGGCGCTGGCGCAGCCGAGACGGTGAGCAGCCGCGACACTCTGGCTTCTTTCACCGCCGTCTGCTGCTGCTTGACCACCAGGGCGCCACCGGCTCCGGCCGCGACGCAAGCCACTGTCGCCAGCACGGTGCGGAAATCGGGCGGCGTGGCGCGGCGGCGGGCGGTGGCGTGCGAGCGGGTCATGGGTTTCTCCGGTGGACGAGCCGTGTAGGAAACGGCTGACAGACCGAGGTTCCGGTGTCTTACAAATTCAGCCCGTGGAGGGCACGTTCCGCGCACTATTCACGCCTTTGGCCCTCGACCCCTGTCAGACCTGACAGGATTGCGCGTTCTCCCCTAGCTCAACAAAATGGCCCGCAGCCATTCCTTACAAACTTGACAGGGAGTCTTCATGCGGCGGTTTCTCCTTTCGATGCGCGCGTTGCAGCTGGTGCTGCTGCTGGCGGCAAGCACCACGGCGCTGGCCCAGGCCACCAAACCGGCCAAAGCCGCCGCACCGGCACCGGTCGCCGCGTGGCCGACCAAGCCGATCCGCCTGCTGATCGGCTTTCCGCCGGGCTCGGTGCAGGACCTGTCGGCGCGCGCCTTCGCCGATCCGCTGGGCAAGGCACTCGGACAGCCGGTGATCGTCGAGAACAAGGCCGGGGCGTCGGGCACGATCGCCGCCGACCAGGTCGCCAAGGCCACCGACCTGCACACCTTCGGCGTGATGAACAACAGCCAGCTGACCATCGCAAAGATGCTCAATCCCGCCGTGCCCTACGACCCCGCCAAGGACCTGGCGCCGATCGCGCTGATCGGCACCACGCCGCTGGTGATGGTGGTCAGCAACGCCGCCACCGGCAAGACCGCCGCGGAGCTGCTCACGTGGCTGCGCAACCAGGGTGACAAGGCCAACTACGGCTCGCCCGGCACCGGCACGCCGGCGCACCTCGGGATGGAACTGGTCAAGAGCCGCAGCGGCAGCCTGGGCGCGCTGCACGTGCCCTACCCGGGCAACCCGCAGCTGATCACGGCGATGCTGGGCGGCCAGTTGCAGGCCGCCCTGCTGCCGCCGGGCCTGGCCATGCAGCAGGTGCGCGCGGGCAAGATGAAGGCGATCGGCGTCACGTCCGAGCAGCGCAGCATGCTGGCGCTGGACACGCCGACGCTGCGCGAGGCCGGCATCATGGGCGCCGACATGGAACTGTTCACGGCGCTCGCGGGCCCGGCCTCGCTGCCGCCGGCGGTGCGCGACAAGCTCGGCGCCGCCGTGATCGAGGTGCTGCGCAGCGACGAGGTGCGCCAGCGCCTGATCACGGTGGGCTGGCAACCGGCTCCCTCCACCGCCGAAGGCCTGCGCCTGCGCATGCGCAGCGACACCAAGAACCTTGGCGGCATCATCATGCTGCGCGGGATCCGGTCGGACAGTTGAGGCCGGCTACCATCGCGGCTTTCCACCGGATGGAGACGCTGCGATGACAAGAACGAGTGCATGGGCGATGGCGATGCTGATGGCGCTGGCGGGTTGCGCGGCCCCCGGGCCGCAGCCAGCCATGGGCACCAGGCCCAGCTACCTGCAGGCAACCACCGACGCGGTGCCCAACGCCGCCGCCCTCTCGCATCGCATCTACACGCCGGCCCTCGACGACGGCTACGTGCCGCAGGGCCTCACCAGTGCCGACGGCTATCTCTACGTCAGCAGCTACAAGCCGATGCCGGACCTCAAGTCCAACACCGGGCCGTGCCGCGTGTTCCGGATCGAGGCGGCCAGCGGCAGGTCCGCCGGCGGCTTCGACATTCCCGCCGGCAGCTGCACCCACTCGGGCGGCCTGGCCTATGTGGGCAACGGCAGGCTGTTCCTGTCCGACACGCGCCAGCTGTTCCTGATCGACATCGAGAAGGCATTGGCGTCAGGCACGTCCGCCGGTGCCTCGAAGGCGGTGAAGCTCGCCGGCGAGCTGCGCGGCTCGTATGCCACCTTCGACGGCAAGGACGCCTGGATCGGCACCTGGACCAAGGAGCAGCCCAAGGCCCGCATGTTCCGCCTCGATCCGCGCCTGTTCGACGACTTCGACGGCCAGACCGTCAAGGAAGACCGCGCGGTCGAATCGATTCCCGTGCCGCTGGAGGCGCAGGGCGCGGCCTTCGACCCGGCCGGCAACCTGTGGGTGTCGGCCAGCAACGGCAAGTGGGGCAAGCTGTACCGCCTGGATCGCCGGGGCAGCGTGCAGGCGCAATACGACATGGTCGCCGGGCTGGAAGATCTCACCTTCGATGCGGCGGGCCGGCTGTGGGGCCTGTCGGAATCGGGCACGCGCAAGTACCTGGCCTGGGAGACCCGCTTTCCGTACATCTTCCAGATCGACACCGGCAAGCTGCGCTGACGCCGGCCCGGCCCCGCATCGGAGCCGCATCCGGGCTCTTGCCATGGAAATAATAGTCGGTTATTATTTCATCAGCAAGACCCGGAGCGCCACCATGAGAGCCGCCACACCCCTTCGCGCACCCGCCCACGCAATCGAAACGGTGTCGGCTGCGAGCGCCGTGCTGACCAAGGCCACGTTGCGCTCGGCCGGCCTGCTGGGCCTGAGCAATTCGGTGCTGGCCCGGGCCGTCGGCCTGAGCGAGGCCAGCATCTCGCGCATGGCCAGCGGCGCCAAGGCGTTCGAGGTCGGCTCCAAGCCGGCGGAACTGGCCGCGCTGGTGATCCGCGTCTACCGCTCGCTGGATGCGCTGGTCGGCAACAGCGAGGAGCATCGGCGGCTGTGGATGACGTCGCACAACCGCGCGCTCAACGCCACCCCGAAGGACGCGATCCAGTCGGCCGAGGGCCTGGTGCGCGTGGTGACCTACCTCGATGGCGCCCGCGCCCTGGCATGACGGCCGGCCGCTGGCAGGACGACTGGTTCGAGCCAGCCCGCCCGGAACGCCGCAAGCTCTGGCGCGGGGTCGAGGCCCAGCACCGGGTCGCCACCATGCGCCTGGTGGACAACATCGCGGAACAGGAGTTGCTGGAGCAACTGCTCGAGGGCAGCAAGCCGCCGCTGCCGCCGGACTCGCAGAGCCTGCACTACCTGGTGTCCACGCCGTTTCGCTACGCCTCGCCCTACCCGTCGCGCTTTCGCCCGGCCCATGAGCCGGGCATCTGGTACGGCGCCGAAGAACCCGAGACGGTGGCGGCGGAGCTGGCCTTCTGGCGCTGGAAGTTCCTGGTCGAATCCGACGGCCTGCGCGAACGGCAGCTGGTCACCGAACACACCTTCTTCCAGGCCCAGTTCAAGGGTGTCGAGCTGGACCTGACCGTGGAGCCCTGGCTGCGCTTGCGCGACCTGCTGCGCGACGGCGACGATTACTCGGTGTGCCACGCGCTGGCCCGGCAGGTGCGCGAGCGGACCGCGCCGCCGATCGCCGCCCTGCGCTACGAATCGGCGCGGCGCGAGGGCGGCCTGTGCGAGGCGGTGTTCCACCCCAGGGCGCTCAGCCTGCCCGCACCGCACCTGCAGCAGACCTGGATCTGCAAGACCACGCGGCACCTGGTCATGTTCCGGCACGACGACGAGGCGCTGGAATACGCCTTCGCTTGAGCCTCACCACAGCGGGCTCGGCTTGGTGAAGTCCACGGTGGCGGCCACCGCTTCCCGCATCCGTGCCAGCAGCGCCCGCGCGTCGTCGCGCCGGCACTGGAAGGTGTATTGCAGCGGCGGCAAAGCCGGCCGGCTGTGCAGTTCGATCACGGCGCCGCGCTCCTTCATCTGCTGCAGCCAGCCTTGCGGGAACAGGCCGACACCCACGCCCGAGGCGATCAGGCCGGCGATGGCCGCCAGGTTGTTGCAGATCAGGCGCCGCACCACCGGGTAGCCGTTCTCCGCCAGCCACTGTTCCAGCATCCGCGTCGGCCCGGCCGCGGGCGGCATGGTGATGAGGGCGGTGGACTGCAGCAGCCGCGCGCTGACCGAGCGCTGCGATTGCACCAGCGCCGGCGCCCCGGCCCAGGCGAAGCGCACCTGGGCGATCGCTGCGCTGGCGATGGCGGCCCGTGTCGAGTGGCCGGCCACCACCGCGAAATCGAGTTCGCCGCTCTCCAGGCGCCGCTCCAGCGCCGCGCCCAGGTCGACGCAGGGTTCCAACACCAGCTCCGGATAGAGCGTGCGGATGAAAGCGACCAGGTCCGGCAGCCAGGTCAGCGCCGCGAGTTCGCCGACACCGAAGCGGCAATGGCCCCGCACCGCGTCGCCCGCGCCGGAGAGCGACCGCACCTCCTCGGCCAGGCCCAGCATCCGGCGCGCCAGCGGCAGCAGCTGCCGGCCGGCCTCGCTGAGCACGGCGCGGTGGCCGCTGCGGTCGAACAGCGGCTGGCGCAGCTGCGCCTCCAGCTCCGAGATCCGCTTGGACAGCGACGATTGCGACACGTGCAGCCGCTCGGCGGCGACCAGGAAGCTGGCCGAGGTCGCGGCCCAGTAGAAGGCCTCCAGCTGCTTCAGGGTCATGTTGCGCAAAGGTGAACGAGGGAATTCACTTTTTATCACTTTTCCTGAACATGCCCGGGCGGCAGAATCGCCTGCAGGAGACACCCATGACCAACGACCGCCGCCCGCCCGCACCATCCACTCCCCGGCTGACCCGCCGCCAGGTCAGCCTGCTGGGGCTCTCGGCCCTGGCGCTGCCGGCCTGGGCCCAGGAATGGCGGCCGACCCAGCCGATCACCATCCTGGTCGGCTTCGCGCCCGGCGGCTCGGCCGACCAGATCGCGCGCCAGCTGTCGTTCGCGGCCAAGGACATCATCCCGGTGCCGGTGCTGGTGGTGAACCGGGTCGGTGCCGCCGGCGCCATCGCCGCCCAGGCCACGGCCGAAGCCAGGCCGGACGGCTACACGCTGTTCGTCGGCGGCGGCAGCGAGACCACCTCGGTCGGCCACTTCAAGACTCTGGCCTACGACCCGCGCAAGTCGTTCGTGCCGGTGATCAAGGTGTCGCGGGCGCCGAGCATCCTGGCGGTCAAGGCCGATTCCAGGTTCACCGACATGAAGGCCCTGCTGGCCGAAGCGAAGACGGCGCCGGAGAAGGTTTCCTACGGCTCCACCGGCGAAGGCGGCATCTTCCACGCCACCGCGCTGGTGCTGGAAAAGCAGAGCGGCATCAAGCTGCTGCACGTGCCGTACAAGGGCGCCGCCGATTCGATGAACGCGCTGCTGGGCGGCCAGGTCGATTCCGCCTTCGGCGCCTACGAGGAGATGAAGCCGATGATCGACGCCGGCCGCGTGCGGCCGCTGGCGCTGTTCTCGCGCAGCCGGCTGCCGGCGCTGCCCAACGTGCCGACGATGCTGGAGGTCGGCGTGCCGGTGGCCCTGGACAACATGAAGGGCCTGATGGCGCCCGCCGGCCTGCCCGCGCCCATCCACCGCTACCTGCACGACAGCTTCCGCAAGGCCATGCAGACCCAGGAGTGGAAGGACTGGGTGGCCAAGTCGGGCCTGACGCAGGACTACATGGACGGCCCGGCATTCCAGAAGGAAATCGTCGACGGCTACGAGCTGATCGGCAAGGCGATCGCCAGATGAGCATCGGTTTCATCGGCCTGGGGGTGATGGGCAGCGGCATGGCGCACTGCCTGCTGCGCCAGGGCCACGGCCTGCACGTGTTCGCCCGCGATCCGGCCAAGGCCCAACCTTTCGTCGCCGCCGGCGCCGTCGCCGCGGCATCGCCCGCGGCGCTGGGCCGCGAATGCGACCTGGTGTTCCTGTGCCTGACCGACGCCGCCGCCGTGGAGGCCGTGCTGTTCGGCCCGGATGGCCTGGCGCAGGGGCTGGCGCCGGGCAGCTGGGTGGTCGACTGCAGCACCATCGGCGCGGCGTCGGCGCGCGAGATCGGGCGCCGGTTGGCGGAAACATCGATCGCTTTCCTGGACGCGCCGGTCAGCGGCGGCCAGCAGGGCGCGGAGGCCGGCACGCTGGGCTGCATGATCGGCGGGGCGGTGGCCGATGTCGAAGCCTGCCGCGAGGTGATGCAGGCCTTTTGCAAGACCATCACCCACGTCGGCCCGCTGGGCGCCGGCCAGACCGTGAAGGCCTGCAACCAGGTCGCGGTGGCCGGTGCGCTGGCCGGCGTCGCCGATGCCTTCGCACTGGCACGGGCGCAAGGCGTGGACCTGGCGGTGGTGCGCGAGGTGCTGCTGGGCGGCACCGCCCGCAGCTTCGCGCTGGAAAAGCACGGCCAGCGGATCATCGACGGCGACTTCGCGCCGGGCTTCCGGGCCCGCCTGATGCGCAAGGACCTGGGGCTGGCGCGGCAGACCGCTACCGATGCCGGCGCCGTGCTCACGGCCACGGCCCACACCGAGCAGCTGCTGGACGCGATGTGCGAGGCCGGCCGCGCCGACTGGGACTGGTGCGCGCTGGCCCTGGAAGTGCAGCGCCGTTCGGGCCTGGCCGTCCCCGCCACGAAGGACGCAACCTGACTTCGCTCGCCCACATCCTGTGCCTCGACGACTTCGAGGCGGCGGCGCGGCGGCACCTGCCCCGGCCGGTGTTCGCTTACATCGCCGGCGCGGCGGAAACCAACCAGTCGTTCGCGGCCAACCACGACGCGTTCGGCCAGTGGGAGTTCCTGCCGCGGGTGCTGGTGGACATCTCGAAGCGCAGCAGCGCAGTGACGCTGTTCGGCCGCGGTTACGACGCGCCGTTCGGCATCGCGCCGATGGGGCTGGCGGCGCTGTCCGCCTACCGCGGCGATCTGGTGCTGGCCCGCGCGGCAGGAGGCGCGAACCTGCCGATGGTGATGAGCGGCTCGTCGCTGATCCGGCTCGAGGACGTGGCGCAGGTCAATCGCAACGCCTGGTTCCAGGCCTACCTGCCCGGTGACGAGGCCGGCATCGCGGCGCTGCTGGCGCGGGTGCAGGCGGCCGGCTTCGAGACGCTGGTGGTGACGGTGGACACCGCCGTCGCGGCCAACCGCGAGAACAACGTGCGGGCCGGCTTCTCGATCCCGCTGCGGCCGGGCCCGCGGCTGGCGTGGCAGGGCCTGACCCATCCGCGCTGGCTGGTCGGCACGCTGCTGCGCACGCTGCTGCGGCACGGCATGCCCTACTTCGAGAACAGCTACGCCACGCGCGGCGCGCCGATGCTGTCGGCCAACGTGGAGCGCAACATGGCCGACCGCGGCCACCTGAACTGGCAGCACTTCCGCCAGATCCGCAAGCAATGGCGCGGCCCGCTGGTGATCAAGGGCGTGCTCAACCCGGCCGACGCGCGCACCGCGGCGAACGCGGGCGCCGACGGCATCATCGTGTCCAACCACGGCGGCCGCCAGCTCGATGGCGCGATCGCCCCGCTGCGGGCCCTGCCGCGCGTCGTCGAGGCCTGCCCGCACATCCCGGTCATGATGGACAGCGGCGTGCGCCGCGGCAGCGACGTGCTCAAGGCGCTCGCGCTCGGCGCGCAAATGGTCTTCGTCGGCCGGCCGTTCGCATTTGCCGCAGCGGTGGGCGGCGAGGCCGGGGTGCGCAAGGCCATCGAGCTGCTCCAGCTGGAGGTCTCGCGCAACATGGGCCTGCTGGGAATCAACTCGGTGGCCGAACTCGACGCCAGCTTCCTCTCGACCACGACGCCTACCTGAGGCCCTTGCGCGCCGCCTCGGCGCTGTAGCCGGCCTCGGCCCAGGCGCTGGCGCTGGCCCGTGTGAGCTTGAACGACGGCGGCACCCGCACCTGCGCCAGCAGCTCGCCCCCGGCATCGCTCGCGCGCAGCATGGCCGACGGATTCTCTTCGTCGGGCTCGATGTCCAGCGAAACGGTGACCCGGTCGGCGTGGTGCGTGATCTCGATCTGCTGGTGCAGCGTGGCATGCAGCTGCTGCTCGTGCCGGCGCACGAATTCGCCGGCGGTCTTGACCAGGGTGTTGAACGCCGCCGTGTCCAGCGGCTTGGGGTTTTTCTTGTCGCGGCCCATGGTCCAGGGCCCCACCAGCGCCGGTTCGACCTGGCCATCCGGGATCATCGCGACGGCCCAGCCGTCGTCGTCCTCGTTCTTGACGACCCGGGCGGTCCAGCCGTTGTCGCGCCACAGGCGCGGTTCCTTGATTGTTTCTTCCATATTGGTATTTAAACTCACGCTGTCACGTTACATCATCAAGGAAGGTCAGCTATGGGCGCGCAGTGGAAAGCAAAAGGCAAGGCACAGGCGGCGGATGCCAGGGGCAAGCTGTTCGGCCGGCTGGCCAAGGACATCATGGTGGCGGCCCGCAGCGGCGCCGATCCGGCCAGCAATTCGAAGTTGCGGCTGGTCGTGGAGCAGGCCCGCAAGGTGTCCATGCCCAAGGAAACGCTGGACCGGGCCATCAAGAAGGGCGCCGGCCTGACCGGCGAGGCGGTGCATTTCGAGCACGTGATCTATGAGGGCTTGGCGCCGCACCAGGTGCCGGTGATGGTCGAATGCCTGACCGACAACGTCAAGCGCACCGCGCCGGAGATGCGGGTGCTGTTTCGCAACGGCCAGCTGGGCACCTCCGGCTCGGTGTCGTGGGACTTCGACCATGTCGGCATGATCGAAGCCGAGCCGGCGTCCAAGGACGCCGACCCCGAAGTGGCGGCCATCGAGGCGGGGGCCCAGGACTTCGAGCCGGGCGAGGAAGAAGGCACAACGCTGTTCCTGACCGACGCCACCGATCTCGACCTGGTGAGCCGTGCGCTGCCGGCCCAGGGCTTCACCGTGCTGTCCGCCAAGCTGGGTTACAAGGCCAAGAACCCGGTCGACCCGGCCAGCCTGGCCCCGGCGGCGCTGGAGGAGGTCGAAGCCTTCCTGGCCGCCATCGACGGCAACGACGACGTGCAGAACGTGTTCGTGGGACTGGCGGGCTAGCAAGCGACGGGTTGGCGATGAACTACTGGCTGATGAAATCGGAGCCGGCCGACTGCTCGGTCGACGACGCGCTGGCCGCGCCGGCTGCCACCGTGCCGTGGGTCGGCGTGCGCAACTACCAGGCCCGCAACTTCATGCGCGATGCGATGCGGGTGGACGATGGCGTGCTGTTCTATCACTCCAGCTGCGCGGAGCCGGGCATCGTCGGCATCGCCCGGGTCGCGTCGACGCCCTACCCCGACCCGACCCAGTTCGATCCCAAGTCGCCGTATTACGACCCGGCAGCCAGGCGCGAGGAACCGCGCTGGATGCTGGTGGACGTGCAGGTGCTGCGCAAGATCCCCAACATCACCCTGCCCGAGCTGCGCGCGCGACCGGAGCTGGCCGAGATGCTGGTGCTCAAGAAGGGCAACCGGCTGTCGATCACGCCGGTGGAAGCGAGGCACTGGGAGGCGATCGGACGGCTGTGTGGTCACGCCTGCGGCGCGATCGCCTCGGCGTAGTCGTACAGCGCCCCCAGCACCGCCTCGCCTCGGGCATCAGCGGTGCCGGCGAGCGTGTCGATCTCGGCGAAGAAGTGGTCGAGGTCCAGAGCCCCGCCCGCGCCTTCGAGCAGCCGGGCGCTGCGGTGCGCCTCCCAGCGCGCCTGCTCCTCGGGCGTCAAGGTGTCGGCGAAGTTGCGGGCCCGGTAGCGGAACACCAGTTCCTCCAGCCGGCCGTCGTCGAAGCCGGTCCGCGCCTGGGCCAGCTCGGCGCCCGCCAGGCCGCGCAACTGGTCGAGCCGGCGCCGGTCGGCGTTGCCGACGAAGCCGCCGTACAGGTCCTGGTCCACGTCCGGCGGTTCCTCGCCGGCGGGGCGCTTGAATACTTCGGGCCAGATCGCGCTCATGTCGGGCAGCGCCGCTGCGATGGCGGCGTGGCGCCCGGCGGCGTCCAGGTCCAACTGCCAGCGCTGCGCCATCGCCGGCGCCAGCGTGCGCAGGTTGCCGACCACCATCGGCGACTTGTTCAGGTGGACGGATTTCAGCGGCAGGCGCGACACGCCTTCCGGCAGGTCGGCCGTGCGCGTGAACAGGCGCTGGCGCAGCGTGGCCACGTCCAGCAGCGGCAGCTCGGCCGGGTCGTGCGCCAGGTCCCAGGCCAGCAGCTCGTTGCGGTTGGTCGGGTGGGTCGCCAGCGGCCACATCACGGCCAGGCAGCCGCGGTCGGCCGGGAACATGCCCGAGACGTGCAGGAAGGGCCGGGCCGTGGCGCCGGTGGTCGGCAGCCCGAGTTCGGCCGCCACCTGGTCCTTCTTGTGCAAGCGCAGCGCGAAGTCGAACAGCTTCGGCTGGCGGTCGCGGATCAGCCGCGCCAGCGCGATGGTGGCGCGCACGTCGGACAGCGCGTCGTGCGCTGCCTCGTGCGCGAGGCCATTGGCGCGCGCCAGGTCTTCCAGCCGGAAGCTGGGCCGGCCGTCGTCGTGCCTGGGCCACTCGATGCCTTCGGGCCGCAGCGCATAGGTCAAGCGCACCACGTCCAGCAGGTCCCAGCGCCCGCACTGGTTCTGCCACTCGCGCCCGTACGGATCGATCAGGTTGCGCCAGAACATGAAGCGGGTGATCTCATCGTCGAAGCGGATGGTGTTGTAGCCGACGCCGATGGTGCCGGGTTCGGCCAGCAGCTGCTCGACGCGGGCGGCAAACTGGTATTCGGGGATGCCGCGTTCCAGGCACAGCTGGGGCGTGATGCCGGTGATCAGGCAGGCCTGCGGCTGCGGCAGGAAGTCGTTGGCCGGCCGGCAGTAGAACATCACCGGTTCACCGACCTCGTTGAGCTCGGCGTCGGTGCGGATGCCCGCGAACTGCGCCGGCCGGTCGCGCCGGACGTTGGCGCCGAAGGTTTCGTAGTCGTGCCAGAAGAAGGTGTGGGCCATGGGGGCGAATCTACACGGATGCGCATGGCGCGAAAAAAAGCCGCCCGAAGGCGGCTTTCCGGTCAGGCGCGAAGCCTCACTCGCTGGAAATCTCTTCCGGCTCCGGCTTGGAGCGGCCTTCCTTCTTCGGCAGCGGCTGGATGTCCAGCAACACCTCCGAGGTCTCGACGCCCTTGTCGTCGGTCTTGAGGTCGACGTCCACCGTCAGGCGACCGCCGTCGGTCAGGCGCCCGAACAGCAGTTCGTCGGCCAGGGCCCGGCGGATCGTGTCCTGGATCAGGCGCTGCATCGGCCGCGCGCCCATCAGCGGATCGAAGCCCTTCTTGGCCAGGTGCTTGCGCAGCTTGTCGGTGAAGGTCACTTCGACCTTCTTCTCGGCCAGCTGCTGCTCCAGCACCAGCAGGAACTTGTCGACCACCCGCAGGATGACCTGCTCGTCCAGCGCCTTGAAGCTCACCATCGCGTCGAGGCGGTTGCGGAACTCCGGCGTGAACAGGCGCTTGATGTCGGCCATCTCGTCACCCGCATCGCGGGTGTTGGTGAAGCCGATCACCGACTTGTTCATCGTCTCGGCGCCCGCATTGGTCGTCATGATGATGATGATGTTGCGGAAATCCGCCTTGCGGCCGTTGTTGTCCGTCAGCGTGCCGTGGTCCATCACCTGCAGCAGCACGTTGAAGATGTCCGGGTGCGCCTTCTCGATTTCGTCGAGCAGCAGCACCGCGTGCGGCTTCTTGGTGACGGCCTCGGTCAGCAGGCCGCCCTGGTCGAATCCGACGTAGCCGGGCGGGGCGCCGATCAGGCGGCTGACGGCATGGCGCTCCATGTACTCCGACATGTCGAAGCGGATCAGCTCGATGCCCATGATGTAGGCCAGCTGCTTGGCCGCCTCGGTCTTGCCGACGCCGGTCGGGCCGCTGAACAGGAAGGAGCCGATCGGCTTGTCGCCGCGACCCAGGCCCGAACGCGCCATCTTGACCGCGCCTGCCAGCACTTCCAGCGCCTTGTCCTGGCCGAACACCACGCTCTTGAGGTCGCGCTCGATGTTGCGCAGCTTGTCGCGGTCGTCGTTGGACACCGACGCGGGCGGGATGCGGGCGATCTTGGCCACGATCTCCTCGACCTCGGTCTTGGAAATCGTCTTCTTGCGCTTGCCCGGCGGCAGGATGCGCTGGGCCGCGCCGGCCTCGTCGATCACGTCGATCGCCTTGTCCGGCAGGTGCCGGTCGTTGATGTACTTCGCCGACAGTTCGGCCGCGGCCTGCAGGGCGCCGGCAGCGTACTTGACGCTGTGGTGCTCCTCGAAGCGCGACTTCAGGCCCTTGAGGATCTCGACGGTCTCGGCCACGCTGGGCTCGACCACGTCGACCTTCTGGAACCGGCGCGACAGCGCTGCATCCTTCTCGAAGATGCCCCGGTACTCGGTGAACGTCGTCGCCCCGATGCACTTGATCTGGCCGCTGGACAGGGCCGGCTTGAGCAGGTTCGAGGCATCGAGCGTGCCGCCCGAAGCGGCGCCCGCGCCGATCAGGGTGTGGATCTCGTCGATGAACAGGATCGCGTTGGGCTTGTCCTTGAGCGACTTGAGCACGCCCTTCAAGCGCTGCTCGAAATCGCCGCGGTACTTGGTGCCGGCCAGCAGCGCGCCCATGTCCAGCGAATAGACGTGGGATTCGGCCAGGATCTCGGGCACTTCCTTTTGCACGATGCGCCAGGCCAGGCCCTCGGCGATGGCGGTCTTGCCCACGCCGGCCTCACCCACCAGCAGCGGGTTGTTCTTGCGGCGCCGGCACAGGATCTGGATCACGCGCTCGACCTCGTACTCGCGGCCGATCAGCGGATCGATCTTGCCTTCCTTGGCCTGTTGGTTGAGGTTGACGGTGAACTGCTCGAGCGGCGACGCCTTCTCGTTCTTCTCGCCGCCCTCCTCGCTCTCGCTGGACGAGGGCTCGCCGCCCTTGGCCGGCTCCGGCGGGTCGCTCTTCTTGATGCCGTGGGCGATGAAGTTCACCACGTCCAGGCGCGTCACGCCCTGCTGGTGCAGGTAATAGACGGCGTGCGAGTCCTTCTCGCCGAAGATCGCGACCAGCACGTTGGCGCCGGTCACTTCCTTCTTGCCGTTGCCGGTGGACTGCACGTGCATGATGGCGCGCTGGATCACGCGCTGGAACCCCAGCGTCGGCTGGGTGTCCACGTCATCGGTGCCGGCGACCTGGGGCGTGTTGTCCTTGATGAAGTTGGACAGCGACTTGCGCAGGTCGTCGATGTTGGCCGAGCATGCGCGCAGCACTTCCGCCGCGCTGGGATTGTCCAGCAGGGCAAGCAGCAGGTGCTCCACGGTGATGAACTCGTGGCGCTGCTGCCTCGCTTCCACAAATGCCATGTGGAGGCTGACTTCCAATTCCTGGGCAATCATGTGATGGTCCTTTTTGCCTTGCTTGCTGACGAATACTAAGTCTGATCCGGTTTTACTCAACCGGTTCACTGACACACTGCAGTGGATGTCCTGCCTGCCGCGCCGCCTCCTGGACCTGCTCGACCTTGGTGGCGGCCACGTCTCTCGAATACACGCCGCAGATCGCCTTTCCGTCGAGGTGGATCTTCAGCATGATCTGGGTGGCCGTCTCACGGTCCTTGTTGAAGAACTCCTGGATCACCACCACGACGAATTCCATCGGCGTGTAGTCGTCATTGAGCATGACGACCTGGTACATCTGCGGAGGCTTGGTTTTCTGGGTGCGCCGCTCCAGCACCACGTTCCCGCCGTCGTCGGCTTCCTTCGGGCGCGTCTGCGGCGCGACCGGAGCCGGGGTGGGTGTTTTGCTTGCCATGAAAATCATTCTATCGAGCGTGCTTTCGCAGTGCGGCCTGAAGGTGAATTGGAGACGGTTCCGTCACATTCAAGCGACAGGCGGCACGAGAAGTCAAAACCGGTTTCCCGCCCCCCCGGAATGTGTCCGGAACATGTACCTGGGCGGCTGGGCGCATCCAAAACTTTAGTTAAGTGAAAATATTGACAGGTAGGGCCCGAATCGGGACACTGGCAAGCCGAGGGAACAGAGCAGGAGCCGACGATATGGCGACGGGTACAGTGAAGTGGTTCAACGATGCCAAGGGCTTCGGGTTCATTGAACCCGACGGCGGCGGCTCCGATGTGTTCGCGCATTTTTCGGCGATTGCGATGGAGGGGTTCAAGACCCTCAAGCAGGGATCGCGCGTCAATTTCGAGATCACGGAAGGCCCCAAGGGCCAGCTGGCGCAGAACATCCAGGCCGAGGCCGGCCCCACAGTGGCGCCGATCCAGACCTTGGCGGCCGGCGCCCCCCAGGAACGGCACCAGCGCCATTCCAAGGTCCGGGCGCCGCAATTCCATGCCGCGTCCTCCGGACACGGCGACATGATGAGCAAATAAGGCCGTCCGGCCCGAAAAAAAGCCGCCCGAGGGCGGCTTTTTCGTCGGCGGCGGCGTTTTTTGCCGGCGCCAGCAGGCCTCAGGCCGGCACCGCGGCCAGCGCCGCGTTGAAAGTCTGGCTCGGGCGCATCACCGCGCTGACCTTCTCGCGGTCCGGGAAGTAATAGCCGCCGATATCGACCGGCTGGCCCTGCACGGCGTTGAGCTCGTCGACGATCTTCTGCTCGTTGACCGTCAGCGCCTTGGCCAGGGGCGCGAAGCGCTGCGCCAGCTCGGCGTCCTGCGTCTGCGCCGCCAGCGCCTGGGCCCAGTACAGCGTCAGGTAGAACTGGCTGCCGCGGTTGTCCAGCTGGCCGGTCTTGGGCGACGGGTTCTTGCTGTTCTCCAGCAGCTTGCCGGTGGCCGCGTCCAGCGCCGTGGCGAGCACCTTCGCCTTGGCGTTGCCGGTCTTGATGCCCTCGTCCTCCAGGCTCACCGCGAGCGCCAGGAATTCGCCCAGCGAATCCCAGCGCAGGTGGTTCTCCTCGACCAGCTGCTGCACGTGCTTGGGGGCCGAGCCGCCCGCGCCCGTCTCGTACATGCCCCCGCCGGCCATCAGCGGCACGATCGACAGCATCTTGGCGCTGGTGCCCAGCTCCATGATGGGGAACAGGTCGGTCAGGTAGTCGCGCAGGATGTTGCCGGTGACGCTGATGGTGTCGACGCCGCGGACGACGCGCTCCAGCGTGTAGCGCATGGCTCGCACCTGGCTCATGATCTGGATGTCCAGGCCCTTGGTGTCGTGGTCCTTCAGGTAGGTGTTGACCTTCTTGATCAGCTCCGCCTCGTGCGGGCGGTAGGCGTCCAGCCAGAACACCGCCGTCATGCCGGAGTTGCGCGCGCGCGTGACGGCCAGCTTGACCCAGTCGCGGATGGCGGCGTCCTTCACCTGACACATGCGCCAGATGTCGCCCTGTTCCACGTTCTGGGACAGCAGCACTTCGCCGGTGGCCAGGTCGGTGATGTTGGCCACGCCGTCCTCCGGGATCTCGAAGGTCTTGTCGTGCGAGCCGTATTCCTCGGCCTGCTGCGCCATCAGGCCGACGTTGGGCACGGTGCCCATGGTCTTCGGGTCGAAGTTGCCGTGCCACTTGCAGAAATTGATGATTTCCTGGTAGATGCGGGCGAAGGTCGACTCGGGAATCACCGCCTTGGCTTCCTTGAGGCGGCCGTCGGCGCCGTACATCTTGCCGCCCTGGCGGATCATCGCCGGCATCGAGGCGTCCACGATCACGTCGTTGGGCGAGTGGAAATTGGTGATGCCCTTGGCGGAGTCGACCATCGCCAGCGCCGGCCGATTTTCCAGGCAGGCATGCAGGTCGCGCTTGATCTCGTCCTGCTGCGACTGCGGCAGGGTCGCGATTTTCTCGTACAGGTTGGCCATGCCGTTGTTGACGTTCACGCCGAGCTCGTCGAACAGCTTGCCGTGCTTCTCGAAGGCTTCCTTGTAGAACAGGCGCACGCAATGGCCGAACACGATGGGGTGGGACACCTTCATCATGGTGGCCTTCACGTGCAGCGAGAACATCACGCCGGTGTTCTTGGCATCTTCGATCTGCTGCTCGTAGAAGGCCAGCAGGGCCTTCTTGCTCATGAACATCGAGTCGATGATCTCGCCGGCCAGCAGCGGGACCTTGGGCTTGAGCACGATGGTCTTGCCCGACTTCGTCACCAGTTCCATGCGGACGTCGCGCGCCTTGTCCAGCGTCAGCGACTTCTCGCCATGGTAGAAGTCGCCGTGCGTCATGTGCGAGACGTGGGTGCGCGACGCCGGGCTCCACTCGCCCATGCTGTGCGGGTGCTTGCGGGCGAACTCCTTGACGGCTTTCGGCGCGCGACGGTCGGAATTGCCTTCGCGCAGCACCGGGTTCACCGCCGATCCCAGCACCTTGGCGTAGCGCTGGCGGATCGCCTTGTCCTCGTCGGTCCTGGGGTTCTCGGGGTACTCCGGGACCATGTAGCCCTGGCCGCGCAGCTCGCGGATCGCGGCCACCAGCTGGTTCTGCGAGGCGCTGATATTGGGCAGCTTGATGATGTTGGCATCGGGCTGGAGCGTCCGGCTTCCCAGTTCCGCCAGGGTGTTGGGCGCCTTCTGCTCGTCGCTCAGGAAGTCCGGGAACTCGCCCAGGATCCGGTTGGCCACCGAGATGTCGCTTTCGATCACGTCGATGCCGGCGGCTGCGGCAAAGGTGCGGACGATGGGCAGGAAGGAGTGCGTCGCCAGGTACGGAGCTTCGTCCGTGAGCGTGTAGATGATCTTGGAACGGTCGGCAGCCACGGGATGGTCTCTCAGGAAGTTTGAGACGCCATTTTACGAGATGGAAGCGCGTCTCACCCACTCGATGCGCCCCAATGAAGAAAGCCGCCCGTGGGCGGCTTGTCTGGATCCCCGCCTACGCGGGGATGACATTGCGCGGAGGCCGCAGCCGCGGCCCTCGCAATGTCACATGTTCTCGATCATCACCTGGCCGAAGCCGGAGCAGGAGACCTGGGTCGCGCCGTCCATCAGCCGGGCGAAGTCGTAGGTGACCTTCTTGGACAGGATGGACTTTTCCAGCGAGCTGATGATCAGGTCCGCGGCCTCGGTCCAGCCCATGTGGCGCAGCATCATCTCCGCCGACAGGATCTCGGAGCCGGGGTTCACATAGTCCTTGCCCGCGTATTTCGGCGCGGTGCCGTGGGTGGCTTCGAACATGGCGACCGAGTCGCTCATGTTGGCGCCCGGTGCGATGCCGATGCCGCCGACCTGCGCCGCCAGCGCGTCGGAAATGTAGTCGCCGTTCAGGTTCAGCGTGGCCACCACGCTGTATTCCGCCGGGCGCAGCAGGATCTGCTGCAGGAAGGCGTCGGCGATCACGTCCTTGACGACGATGTCCTTGCCCGTCTTCGGGTTCTTGAACTTCATCCACGGGCCGCCGTCGATCTCCACCGCGCCGAATTCCTTCTTCGCCAGGGCGTAGGCCCAGTCGCGGAAACCGCCTTCGGTGAACTTCATGATGTTGCCCTTGTGCACGATGGTCATGCTGGGCTTGTCGTTGTCGATCGTGTACTGCAGCGCCTTGCGCACCAGGCGCTCGGTGCCCTCGCGCGAGACCGGCTTGACGCCGATGCCCGAGGTGTTCGGGAAGCGGATCTTCTTGACGCCCATCTCGTCCTGCAGGAACTTGATCAGCTTCTTGGCCTTGTCCGACTCGGCTTCGAACTCGATGCCGGCGTAGATGTCTTCCGAGTTCTCGCGGAAGATCACCATGTTGGTCTTGTGCGGCTCCTTCACCGGACTGGGCACGCCCTCGAAGTACTGGATGGGGCGCAGGCACACATACAGGTCAAGTTCCTGGCGCAGGGCCACGTTCAGCGAGCGGATGCCGCCGCCCACCGGCGTCGTCAGCGGACCCTTGATCGACACCACGTACTCGCGCACTGCGGCCAGCGTCTCTTCGGGCAGCCAGACGTCCGGGCCGTAGACCTTGGTCGACTTCTCGCCGGCGAAGACCTCCATCCACTGGATCTTCTTCTTGCCCCCATAGGCCTTGGCCACGGCCGCGTCCACCACCTTGATCATCACCGGCGTGATGTCCAGCCCGGTGCCGTCGCCCTCGATGTACGGAATGATCGGCTGGTCCGGCACATTCAGGGACATGTCGGCGTTGACAGTGATCTTCTGGCCTTGGGCGGGCACCTTGATGTGCTGGTACATGGGGAATCTTCTCCGGGGGTGAAAGGACAGGCGCCCGCGGGCGCGTTTTCGCGCGGCGAAGCCGTTCGATTCTAGCGCGTCACCCAGGGCTTACCCGGCAAATCGCCGGCCGTGTCAACGGCGTGCCTAGCTCAAGCGTTGGCGGTGAGGTTTCCCGCAAAAAGACGGGAAGCGCATTTCCATCCATCACATCCCTGAAAGACTGCCACATGAACAAGCTGCTCGCCGCCCTGCTGACCGCCCTTTTCGCCACCGCCTCGTTCGCCGCCTCGCACGCCGGCGCCCCGATGGCCGGCGCTTCCGCCGCCGTGAAGGCCGAAGCCAAGGCTGACAAGAAGGAAGCCAAGGCCGAAGCCAAGGCCGAGAAGAAGGAAGCCAAGGCTGAAGCCAAGGCCGAAAAGAAGGAAGCCAAGGCCGACAAGAAGGCCGAGAAGGCTGCTGTCGAAGCCAAGGCCGACAAGAAGGTCGCCACCGCCGAAGCCAAGAAGGACAAGGCTGTCGCCGCTGCCGATGCCAAGGGCACGAAGGCCGAAGCCAAGGCTGAAGTCAAGAAGGAAGAAGCCAAGAAGTAATTCTTCGGCCCTCGCAAAAAAACCCGCCGCGGCGGGTTTTTTTGTCTCCCTGCGCACAATACGCTCCATGAAAACCTTCCTCACCCTCCTGGCCGCACTGGCCTCCTGCGTGGCCCTCGCCCAGGAACCCCAGATGAACCTGCCCCGCGTCAAGTTGTCCGCCGGCATGCACCTGATCGACGCCCAGCTGGCGCGGACCAGCGACGAGCGCGCCACCGGACTGATGCACCGCAAGGACATGCCCCAGCACGAAGGCATGCTGTTCGAGTTCGCGCAGCCAACCCAGCAGTGCTTCTGGATGAAGAACACTCTGCTGCCGCTGAGCGCCGCCTTCGTGGCCGACGACGGCACCGTGGTCAACGTGGAGGACATGAAGCCGCAGACGCTGGACTCGCATTGCTCGGCGAAGCCCGTGCGCTACGTGCTGGAGATGAACCAGGGCTGGTTCGCCAGGCGCGGCATCAAACCCGGGTTCAAGCTGGGCGGCCTGCCGCCGCGGGGACCATGAAAAAAGGGCCGCGAGGCCCTTTTTGCTGGTCGAGTCCCGCGGGGGATCAGCCGAAGTTCTTTTCCGCGAAGTCCCAGTTCACGAGCTTGTCGACATAGGTCTCGACGAACTTGGGGCGCTGGTTGCGGTAGTCGATGTAATACGCGTGTTCCCAGACGTCGACGGTCATCAGGGCCTTGTCGGCGGTGGTCAGCGGCGTGCCGGCGGCGCCGGTGTTCACGATGTCCACGCTGCCATCGGGCTTCTTCACCAGCCAGGTCCAGCCGGAGCCGAAGTTGCCGACCGCGGACTTGACGAAGGCTTCCTTGAAGGCGGCGTAGCTGCCCCACTTCTTGTTGATCGCCTCGGCCAGCGCGCCCTTGGGCTCGCCGCCGCCGGCGGGCTTCATGCAGTTCCAGAAGAAGGTGTGGTTCCAGACCTGGGCCGAGTTGTTGTAGATGCCGCCGGAGGATTTCTTGATGATTTCCTCGAGGGTCATGTTCTCGAACTCGGTGCCCTTTTGCAGGTTGTTGAGGTTCACGACGTAGGCGTTGTGGTGCTTGTCGTGGTGGTACTCGAGGGTTTCCTTCGAGTAGTGCGGAGCCAGCGAATCGTACGGATACGGCAGCGGGGGCAGGGTATGTTCCATGGTCTCTTTCCTCGGGTTGTGGCTTTGCTGGGGACTGATTCTAGGGACTAAATCAGCCGCCGAGGCGCGACAGTGAGATCAACCTCGCCGTCCGCGAGGGTCGCGCGCAGCGCCTGGCCGGCGTGGGTCTGGCTCGCGCTGGTGATGGCGGCTCCCTCGAGGTCGGTCAGCAGCGCGTAAC
This sequence comes from Ramlibacter sp. 2FC, assembly GCA_943372495.1. GTDB lineage: Bacteria > Pseudomonadota > Gammaproteobacteria > Burkholderiales > Burkholderiaceae_C > Ramlibacter. Next base: position 33,577 of record CALRYV010000035.1, read on the forward strand.
CGCGCTGCAGCACCAGTCTGGGATCCAGCAGTTCGAGCCGCATGCGCTGCCGCTCCAGGCCCTCAGTCGAGCGCCGCAGGCGGCTGGCCAGGGCGGCGGACAACGCGGCCTGGGCCACCGGAACCGCCGCCCGCGCGGCCTGCAGGCGCCCGCCGACGGCATAGCGCAGCCGGTGCGCGGCGCCGGCGATCCGCAGTTGCTGCGCTCCCATCCGCGTCGACGGCCGGCCCAGCCGCGACGCCGCGATATCCAGCCGCTGGTTGTCCAGGTCGAGCCGGCGGCGCGTCACGGAACGCAACCCGGTCGCGGCCAGGTCGAGTTCCGCCAGCCATTCGGACCGGGCGGTGGCCGCCAGTTCGGCGGCGGCGGTCGGCGTCGGCGCGCGCAGGTCGGCGACGAAATCGGCGATGGTGAAGTCGGTCTCGTGGCCGACCCCGCTGACCAGCGGCACCGGGCTGCGCGCGATGGTGCGGGCCAGCTGTTCGTCGTTGAAGGCCCACAGGTCTTCGATCGAGCCGCCGCCGCGCACCAGCAGGATGACGTCGATGCGCCCGGCCTGCGCCAGCGCATAGAGGCCGGTCAGCGCCCGGACCAGGTCGCCCGGCGCCTGGCTGCCCTGCACCGCCGCCGGCGCCAGCACCACCGGGATATGGGGGACACGGCGGGTGAGGCAGGTGACGACGTCGTGCAGCGCCGCCGCTCCGAGCGAGGTCGCCACGCCGATGCCGCGCGGCATGGCCGGCAGCGGCCGCTTGCGTGCCGGCTCGAACAGCCCCTCGGCCTCGAGCCTGGCCTTCAGGCGCAGGAACTGTTCGAACAGGGCGCCCTGCCCGGCCCGGCTCAGGCTCTCGACGATCAGCTGCAGGTCGCCGCGGGGGCCGTAGACGTCGAGCCGGCCGAGCACCTCGACGCTGTCACCGTCGCGCGGCGTGAAGTCGAGCAGGCCGGCGGCGCGGCGGAACATCGCGCAGCGGATCTGGCCGTCGCCGTCCTTCAGCGAGAAGTAGCAGTGGCCGCTGGCGGCCCGCGAAAAACCGGAGATCTCGCCGCGCACGGCCACCGGGTTGAAGCGCGCATCCAGGGCATCGGCAATGGCCCGGCATAGCGCGCCGACCTGCCAGATGCGCGGGCCGGAGGCGGTCGGCGAGGTTGCGCTCATCAGTTGCACGTCGGTTTCCCGGCCGATGCGACGGGGAATTTAGTCCACAGATGCCCCATCCATGCGGGTTTGCGCGGGGTTTGCCAGCCGAAAGCCCATTTTGTCGAGCAAGCCCTTGATTTCATTGATCTTTCTCCTGCTCAATTTGTCATCGATTTGTCACGGCGAAGCATTGGTGCGGGTTGGCACGTGATCGGGGGTCACTTCTGCACAAAGTTATCCACAAGTTCTGTGGGTCGTGTCCTACGAGATGGAGGCTCCCATCCTACGGAGGGAGTAGGAACGGGCCCTATGCGGGCCTGCGAAAAGCGCCTACAGCCGCTGGGCCATAATCGGCCCTCTGCAACGCCATTACGCGCGGAGAGTCTTCATTGCTTTCGATCATACAAGCCGCAGGCTGGCCGATCTGGCCGCTGGTTGCCTGCTCCATCATGGCGCTCGCACTCATCATTGAACGGTTCATCAGCCTCAAGACCGCGAAGGTGGCGCCGCCCAGGCTGCTGGACGAAGCGCTTGCCGTCTCCCGGACCGCGGTCCCGGCGCCGGATGTCGTGAAGCAGCTGGAGCAGAACTCGGCCCTCGGCGAAGTGCTCGCCAGCGGCTTCCGCGCCCTGAACTCCGATCCCCGCATCACCGAGGTCGACCTGCGCGCCACGATGGAGAGCGCGGGCCGGGCCGTGGCGCACCGGCTGGAGCGCTACCTGAGCGCGCTGGCCACCATTGCCTCGGCCGCCCCCTTGCTGGGCCTGCTTGGCACGGTGATCGGCATGATCGAGATCTTCGGTTCCCAGGGCGCTCCCGGCGCCACCTCGGGGGCCAATCCGGCCCAGCTGGCGCACGGCATCTCGGTTGCCCTCTACAACACCGCCTTCGGCCTGATCGTGGCGATCCCGTCGCTGATCTTCTGGCGCTACTTCCGCGGCCGGGTCGACGAATACCTGCTGACGCTGGAGCTGGCCGCCGAGCGCTTCGTGCGCCACCTCAACCAGCTGCGCAGATAGGCGACGCGCGATGAACTTCCGTCCGCGACCCAAGGAAGAACCGGAGATCAACCTGATCCCGTTCATCGACGTGCTGCTGGTGGTGCTGATCTTCCTGATGCTGTCCACCACCTACAGCAAGTTCACGGAGCTGCAGCTGCGCCTGCCGGTCGCCGACGCCGATGCCCAGCGCGATTACCCCAAGGAAGTGATCGTCGCCGTCAGCGCTGACGGCAAGTACACGATCAACCGGGTCCTGGTTGCGGGCCGCAGTGTCGAGGCGGTGGCGCAGGCGCTGGTGGAAGCCGCCAGGTTCGGCAAGGACAGCGTCGTCATCATCAGCGCCGACGCCACGGCCGCCCACCAGTCGGTGATCACGGTGATGGAAGCGGCCCGCCGCTCCGGCCTGAACCAGATCACGTTCGCCACCCAGTCGTCGGCACAGGCCGGCAGCCGCTGACCATGCGGCAGGCCTTGCAGAGCGCCTGGCTGCGCCGCGGCGCCCTCGCCTGGCTGCTGTGGCCCCTGTCCCTGGTCTACCGGGCGCTGGTCGCGCTGCGCCGCCGCCTGTACCGCTCGGGCCGGCTGAAAAGCCAGCGCCTGCCGGTGCCCGTGATCGTGGTCGGCAACGTGGTGGCCGGCGGTGGCGGCAAGACACCGGTGCTGCTGGCGCTGCTCGAGCACCTGCGTGCGCGCGGCATGCGCGCCGGCGTCATTTCCCGCGGCTACGGCCGCAGCTCGCGCGAGTGCCTCGAAGTGACCGCCACCAGCCAGCCCGAACAGGTCGGCGACGAGCCGCTGCTGGTCCAGCGGGCAGCGGGCGTCCCGGTGGTGGTGGCCAGCAGCCGCGTCGAAGCCGGGCGGGCCCTGCTGGCGGCCCACCCCGACGTGCAGGTGATCGTCTGCGACGACGGCCTGCAGCACCTGGCGTTGCAGCGCGACATCGAGCTGTGCCTGTTCGACGCCCGCGGCGTCGGCAACGGCTGGCTGCAGCCGGCCGGACCGCTGCGCGAGCCGTGGCCGCGCAGCGTCGACTTCGTGCTGACCGACAAGGCCTTCGATCCGGGTACCAGCTGCTTCACCGTCGAACGCGAGCTGGCGCCGCTGGTCTGCAACAGCCGGGGCGAGCGCGTGCCGCTGGACAGGTTGCGGGGCCAGCCGCTGCTGGCCGTTGCCGGCATCGCCAATCCCTCCGCTTTCTTCGGCATGCTGCGCGAGCGCGGCCAGACGCTGGAGTGCACCTTCGCCCTGCCCGATCACTACGACTTCAGCGGGGCGCCGCTGCCGCTGGACCCGGCCATGACCGTGGTCTGCACCGAGAAGGACGCCGCCAAGCTGTGGCGCAGCCGGCCCGACGCCTGGGCCGTGCCGCTGGTGGTGCGGATCGAGCCCGCGTTCTGGCCCGCGTTCGACCGCCAGCTCGGGGCAAAGCTATCATCGGCCCATGGATCCGAAACTGCTTGAGCTGCTGGTCTGCCCCGTCACCAAGGGCCACCTCGATTACGACCGCGAGCGGCAGGAGCTGGTGTCGCGCAGCGCCCGCCTGGCCTACCCGGTCCGCGACGGCATTCCGATCCTGCTCGAGGAACAGGCCCGCCCCCTGACCGACGTGGAACTGGAACAACTGCCCGCGCGCACGCCGCTCGTCTGAGCCGCAACGATGGCCTACACGGTCCTGATCCCGGCCCGCCTGGCCTCCACCCGCCTGCCCGACAAGCCGCTGGCCGACATCGCCGGCAAACCGATGGTGGTGCGCGTCGCCGAGCGGGCCCGGCTGTCACAGGCCGCGCGGGTGGTCGTCGCGGCCGACAGCCAGCGCATCCTCGACGCCTGTCGCAGCCATGGTGTCGAAGCGATCCTCACGGACGCCGGCCACGCTTCGGGCAGCGACCGGCTCGCGCAAGCCTGCGGCATCCTGGGCCTCGCGCAGGATGACGTGGTGGTCAACGTGCAGGGCGACGAGCCGCTGATCGCACCGGCGCTGATCGACGCGGTCGCGGCGCTGCTGGAGCAGCGGCCCGCGGCCAGCATGAGCACCGCCGCCCACGCGATCGACGAGGTCACGGAATTCCTCAATCCGAACGTCGTGAAGGCCGTGCTCGATGCCGCCGGCATGGCGCTGTACTTCAGCCGCGCGCCGATTCCGTGGTGGCGCGACGGCTTTGCCGGCGGTGTGTCGCAGCTGCCCGTGCCGGCGCCGCTGCGCCACATCGGCATCTACGGCTACCGCGTCGCCTTCCTGCAGCAGTTTCCCGGCCTGCCGCCGGCGCCGGTCGAACACTGCGAGGCGCTCGAGCAGTTGCGCGCGCTCTGGCACGGCCACCGCATCGCCGTGCATGTGACCGACCAAGCGCCCGGCCCGGGCGTCGATACGCCGGCCGATCTGGAACGCGTGCGGCGGCTGTTCTAGCGCGCGCGCACGCGAGCGAACGTCAGGCACGCGAAAGCCTGCGTGCTATCCTTTGCGGCAATGAGCGCAGCGGCGGCGGGGCAGTCGAACCCCGCTCCATCAAGCTGCCAGAGTCAAACCATCCGAGGACATCCATGAGACTGATTTTGTTGGGCGCGCCCGGCGCTGGCAAAGGCACGCAAGCGACCTTCATCTGCCAGAAGTACGGCATCCCGCAAATCTCCACCGGCGACATGCTGCGCGCCGCGGTGAAGGCCGGCACGCCGCTGGGCGTCGCCGCGAAGAAGGTCATGGACTCGGGCGCGCTGGTCGGCGACGACATCATCATCGGCCTGGTCCAGGAGCGCCTCGCCCAGCCCGACTGCGCCCGCGGCTTCCTGTTCGACGGCTTCCCCCGCACCCTGCCGCAGGCCGACGCCATGAAGGCGGCCGGCGTCAAGCTCGATCACGTGCTGGAAATCGACGTGCCGTTCGAGGCGATCGTCGAGCGCATGAGCGGACGCCGCTCCCACACCGCATCCGGGCGCACCTACCACGTCAAATTCAACCCGCCCAAGGCCGACGGCAAGGACGACGTCACCGGCGAGCCGCTGATCCAGCGCGACGACGACAAGGAAGAGACCGTGAAGAAGCGGCTCGAGGTCTACGCCGCCCAGACCCGCCCCCTGGTGGAGTACTACTCGACCTGGGCCCAGACCGACCCGGTCAATGCGCCGAAGTACCACCGCATCAGCGGCACCGGCAGCGTCGAGGAAATCACCCAGCGCGCGCTGGCCGCCCTTTCCTCCTGATGCGTTCCTGACCGGCCTCAGGGCAGGCCGGAGCGCAGCGCGGCCTTCCAGCTAGATCGGCTCGGCCGCTCCTGGGCGCTCAGCCCATGAGCTCGAGCTGCAGCGCGATCCGCGCCTTCACCGGCGACAGGCCGTGGGCCGAGGCGAACGTGTCGGCCTCATGGCCCAGGACGGCGCCCTCGGCGCAGCGCGTCGCGCGGACCACCTTCACGCCCGCGGCTTGCGCCGCGCGGAGCGCGCTCTCGAGCCGCTGGTGAATGGTGCCGGTGCCGGTGCCCGCCACGACGATGCCGCGCGCGCCGTGCGCCACCAGAGCCTCGACCGTCCCCGCGCTGGCGCCGCCGTGGCTGGCCACGATCTCCACCCGCGGCCAGCCGGGCCCGCTGGCCAGCAAGGCGCGGAGCGCCTCGCGCCCGCCGGGCGGCGGCGCCGGCCAGTCGCGCGCCAGGCGCAGGCGCCCCTCCTCGACATAGCCGATCGGACCGGCATCGCCACTGCTGAAGGCATCGAGCCGGTAGGTGTGGTGCTTGCGGACGTCCGGCGCGCCGTGGATCACGCCGGCGCAGACGGCAACCACGCCGCGGGCGCCCGGCCAGCGCGCGACGGCCACCGCGTCGACGATGTTCTGCGGCCCGTCCGGGGTCAGCGCCGTCGCCGGCCGCATGGCGCAGGTCAGCACCACGGGCTTGGTGGTGGCCAGCACCGCATGCAGCAGCCAGGCGGTCTCCTCCAGGGTGTCGGTGCCATGGGTGATGACCAGGCCGCCCACGTCGTCGTGGGCCAGCCAGTGCGCGCACCGCTGCACCAGGCGGGTCCAGACCGCTTCGTCCATGTCCTTGCTGTCGACCTGCGCCACCTGCTCGCACTCCAGCGGCAGGTCCTGCAACCCCTCGATCGCGCCCAGCACCTGCGCGATGCCGAGCGTGGCCGCCGTGTAGCCGACGTTGTCGCGCTGCGTGGCGGCGGTGCCGGCCAGCGTGCCGCCGGTGCCGAGTACCACAATTTTTGGACCAATCACTTGCATCCTTTCGAAAACTGGTTAAAAATACAGCTACTGGATATTAAGACAGTGACCACCTCCCAGGAGTCGCCCCATGATGGAAACGCCCAAGCTCACGGCCCGCCAGCAACAGATTCTGGACCTGATCCAGAGTGCGATCGCGCGCACCGGCGCTCCCCCCACCCGCGCCGAGATCGCCGCGGAACTGGGCTTCAAGTCGGCCAACGCGGCGGAGGAACACCTGCAGGCGCTGGCGCGCAAGGGGGTGATCGAGCTGGTCAGCGGCACGTCGCGCGGCATCCGCCTGGACAGCGAGACGCTGCGCAGCATCCACGAATCGCGCAACAAGCAGTTCTCGCTGCCGCTGCAGAACCTGGCGCAGCTGGCGCTGCCGCTGATCGGGCGGGTCGCGGCCGGCTCGCCGATCCTGGCGCAGGAGCACGTGGACCAGACCTATTACGTCGAGAACACGCTGTTCCAGCGCCGGCCCGATTACCTGCTCAAGGTGCGCGGCATGTCGATGCGTGACGCCGGCATCATGGACGGCGACCTGCTCGCGGTGCAGGCCACCAAGGAGGCCAAGAATGGCCAGATCATCGTGGCCCGCCTGGGCGACGACGTCACCGTCAAGCGTTTCCGCCGCAACAAGCACCTGATCGAACTGCATGCCGAAAACCCGGACTACCAGACCATCATCGTGGAGCCGGGCGAACCGTTCGAGATCGAAGGCCTGGCGGTCGGCCTGATCCGCAACACCATGCTGATGTAGCAGCCTATCCGGGCCGCTGCAGGTGGCGGGCGTATGGCGCACATGGCGCCATCACCCTGCAGCCGGCCTTGCAACCGCAATCCTGCCTGTGTTGGATCCATTCACAGGAGCATCAGATGGGAATCACCTTGTTGACGTTCAGCGGACTGTTCGCGCCGCTGCAGCAATTGGCTGGCTGGCTGGCCGGGACGTCGTCGCGGTCGCCGCGGCAGGTGGCGCGGGCCGCCCAGGCCCCGGCGCTGGCTTGCGGCGGCCGCGGCCGCTCCACCTGGCGCCCGGCGGCCGTTCGCGGCGCCCTGCCCGCGCGCCGGCCGCTGCGGGTCGTCAGAGTGGTGGACGGTTGCCAGGCGCCGAGCCATGCCGGCCGCATGGTGATCTCCGGCCGCATGGCCGACGTCTGCGCCGAGCTCGATCGGCTGGCGGCGCAGGAAGCGGTTGCCCGCTAGAAGAGCCCTCTCAGGCCCGGGCGCCCAGCAGGTAGTCGGTCTTGCCCAGTTCCACGCCGTTGTGCCGCAGGATGGCGTAGGCGGTGGTGACATGGAAGAACAGGTTCGGCAGCGCCCAATTGAGCAGGTAAGCCTCCCCCTTCATGGTGCGGGTGGCTTCGCGGCCGACCGGGAAGGTGATGTCCTTGTCCTCGCAGCCATCGACGCTGGCGCGCGGCACGCTGTCGAGATAGTCGAGCGTCTTGCGGATGCGTTCCTTCAGTTCGGCCAGCGTGGTTTCGGTGTCGTCGAACTTCGGCGCCTCGACTCCTGAGAGCCGCGCCAGGCCGTTCTTGCTGGCGTCGCAGGCAATCTGCACCTGCTTCCTGAAAGGCAGCATATCGGGCGCCAGCCGGTCTTCCACCAGCACGGCGGGGTCGAACTTCCTGGCTTCCGCATGGGCCTGGGCCTTGTCCAGGAAATGGCTCAGGTTGCCCAGCATGTTCTTGAAAACCGGCACGCTCGCCGAGTACATCGAAATCGTCATTGAGACTCCTGGATTACCGAATAAAAGGAAGGCCATGCTAGCGGCTTCCCGGGCGGCTGGCGCCGAGGGGGCATTCGCTCAAGGCACAATTGGTGCATGAACGTTGTGATTCTCGACGACTACCAGGACGCGGTGCGCAAGCTCCAGTGCGCGTCGAAACTGGAGGCGTATCCGGCCAAGGTGTACACCAACACCGTCAAGGGCATCGGCCAGCTTTCGGTTCGCCTGCGCGACGCCGACATCATCGTGCTGATCCGCGAGCGCACCCACATCAGCCGCCAGCTGGTCGAGAAGCTGCCGCGGCTGCGCATGATCGCCCAGACCGGGCGGGTCGGCAGCCACCTCGATGTCGATGCCTGCACCGAACGCGGCATCGCGGTGGCGGAAGGCGTGGGCTCGCCCGTGGCGCCGGCCGAACTGACCTGGGCGCTGATCATGGCGGCGATGCGCCGGCTGCCGCAGTACATCTCCACCCTCAAGCACGGCGCCTGGCAGCAGTCGGGGATGAAGTCGGCGTCGATGCCGGTGAATTTCGGCCTCGGCATGGTGCTGCGGGGCAAGACCCTGGGGATCTGGGGCTACGGCAAGATCGGCCAGCTGGTCGCCGGCTACGGCAAGGCCTTCGGCATGCAGGTGCTGGTGTGGGGCCGGCAGGCCGCGCGCGAGAAGGCGGTCGCCGACGGCCACCAGGCCGCGTCGAGCCGCGAGGAGCTGTTCGCCAACAGCGACGTGCTCAGCCTGCACCTGCGCCTGAACGAGGAAACCACCGGCATCGTGACGCTGGACGACCTGGGCCGCATGAAACCCACCGCGCTGCTGGTCAACACCTCGCGCGCCGAGCTGGTGGCGCCGGAAGCGCTGATCGCGGCGCTGAACCGCGGCCGCCCCGGCATGGCGGCGATCGACGTGTTCGAGAGCGAGCCGATCCTGCAGGGCCACGCCCTGCTGCGCCTGGAAAACTGCATCTGCACGCCGCACATCGGCTACGTCGAGCTGGACAGCTACGAGCTGTACTTCGGCGCGGCATTCGACAACGTCGTCAATTTCATCCGCGGCACGCCGACCAACATCGTCAATCCCGGCGCGCTCCAGGTCCGGCGCTGACTGCGGGTCGGATCGCGGCCAGCGCGGCTGGCCTGCGATCCACTGCGGCAGCCAGCGGGCCGAGAGGCTATGCGGCGCGGCCCGGCGGGCCGCTCTTGCCCTCGTCCTCGTCGTCCGGTTCGAACAGCTCGAAGTCGATGCTGTTGCTGTCCAGCGGCGCCCGGGGGGCCGGCGCCGGCGCGGTCAGGTCGATGTCCAGGCCCAGCCGCGGCGAGGGCCGTGGCACCTGCGGATCGAGGAACTCGTCGCCCGTGGTCACGGGGCTTGCGTCCCCGTCGATGAATGAATCCAGCTCCAGCATCTCGCCCAGGCTGGTCTGGGCGTCCCGGCCGCTGTCGAGATCGCTGCCCAGGTCGCTGTCTTCGGGTTCCGGCGCACTGCGGTAGCGCGCCACGGACAGCGGTTGCATCGAGGTCTCCGAGAATGGCGACTTGTTGCCCGAGCCGGACAGCGACCAGTCCTCCACCGGCGCCGACTCCGGCTGCACCACTTCGCGCCCGAGGTTGTACAGCATCACCAGTTCGCGGTAGGCCTCGAGGTCGAAGGGCTCGGCGCCAGCCATGCCGGGCTTGCGGAAGATCGACTCCTCGATCACGTCCATGACCTTGGGCGACGGCCAGAGCGCCGCGATCCGGGTCAGCGCCCGCGGGTAGTCTTCCAGCCCGCCGCTGACGGTCGGCGTGCTGTCGTAGGCCGGCACCTGCGCGTTGAACACGCGCTGGAACTCCGCGCGCAGCCGCTCGTAGTCGTCGCGCCGCTTGAGCGAGCGGTAGATCGCGAGCAGGTCCAGCCAGACCAGGGCGCTGGTCTCGGTGTTGTTGTGGATGTGGCTCGCGAGCACCTCGATGGCCTGCTCGGTCTGGCCCAGCGACATGAAGAAGTCGGCCTGCTGCTGGATGTCCACCAGCTCTTCGGCCTTCACCATCCGCATGCTGGCCACCTGGCTCGACTGGAAACCGGACTGCAGGCTGCCGTTGAAGCTGGAAGCAGGGCCGGACACGCTGTCCGCCGGCACCGGAGCGACCGGCCGGGCCGGCGACCGGGCCGGAGCCGTCACCACCACGGGGCCGCGCCGCGCCACGTGCTTCAGGCTCTCGAACATCGATTCGTCGACCCGCAGGTCCATCTGCTCGGGGCCGGACGCGGGGCTGCGCGGCCCGCCGGCACCGGCGGCCGCGGCGGCCGCGGCATCGCGTCGCCACCAGTCGCCGGCGCCGGTGCGCTCACCCCGGCGCAGCCACCAGGTGACCACCATCGCGGCCAGCAGCAGCGCCAGCAGGGCGATCACGGCCAGGGTCAGCGTGCGTTCCTGCCGGGCCTGGTTCAATTGCGCGCGCACTTCGTTCAGGCTGCGGTCGTTGCCCGCGACCAGCGCGCGCAGGCCCTTCAGGTCGGTCTCCAGCGCCTGCACGCGCTGCAGGTCGCGCAGCACGTCTTCCGGCTGGGCATTGATCGCGCGCCAGAGCGCAGCCGCCTGGATCCGCACCTGCTCGTCGCTGCTCGGCGTGCCGGCCAGGGCGGACGACGAGCGCAACTGCGGTGTGCGCTCGGGCGTCAGATCCAGCATGTCGACGGTCAGCCGGGAGCGGCTCGCGCGCGGGGCGGCGCGCACGACCGCTTGCGTCCGGGCGGGCGCCGGCGCCGCGGCTTCGGCGGCGCGGCGTGTGCGCGCGGCCGCCCGCCGCTGCGCCGCTGCCTCGGCCCGCGACACCGCCGCCGCGGCGGCCGCCTCCGTGCTGTCCCGCAGCATGGGCGCTGGTGCCGGCGCCGGAACCGGTGCGGCCACCGGTGCCCGGGGCGCTGTGGGCGCAGGCGCTGGCTGCACCGCGGCCGCCGGCGGGACGAATTCGCCCGGCTCTTCGGCCAGCAGCACATAGCGGCGCGTGATCTTCTGGGTGCAGCCCAGGCGCAGATAGATGGTGACCACCGGCTCGTCCACGGCGGCCGTGGAACGCACCCGCACCACCGCGTTCTGGCCGCTGCCCGGCTCCAGCCGCGCCGTCACCCGGGAGCCGTCGACGCGACTGTCGCCATGGAACACGTCGGCCTCGGGACACAGGTCCGCTGCCTGCCCCGGGGTGTCGAGGGTGACCTGGATCGCGACGTCGAGCGTACGTCCGACCAGTGCGACACCGCGGCTGCGCCCGAGCGTCAACGCCACGCTGCTCAAGGCAGTGGACAAAAGGACGCAGGCGATCAGCCCCTCGCGCAAGGGTTTGGAAATCGGCATGGATGGGGTGGAATTCTGGCACAGCCAAAGCCGCGACAGGCATTGACGCACGCGATAATCGATCGCATGCAAACCACTTACCGCATCGTCGGCGTCGCCGGCGCCGGCGCCATGGGCCGCGGCATCGCGCAGATCGCCGTCCAGGCCGGCAGCACCGTCAGGCTCTACGACACCCAGCCGCAGGCCGTGTCCCGCGCCCGGGACGAGCTGTTTTCCCAATGGGACCGGCTGCAGGCCAAGGGCCGCATGGACGCTGCCGCGGTCGAGGGCTGCAAGGCCCGGCTGCTCGGCGCGCACAGCCTGCAGGAGCTGGCCGACTGCGACCTCGTCGTCGAAGCGATCGTCGAGCGTCTCGACGTCAAGCGCTCGCTGTTTGCGGAGATCGAACAGGTGGTCCGGCCCGACGCGGTGCTGGCGACCAACACGTCGTCGCTCTCGATCACGGCGATCGCTGCCGGCATGCAGCAGCCGCAGCGCTTTGCCGGCTACCACTTCTTCAACCCGGTGCCGCTGATGAAGGTGGTCGAGGTCATCGCCGGGCTCAAGACCGACGCGGCAGTGTGCGAAGGCCTGTCGGCATTCGCGCGGGAGATGGGCCACACGCCGGTGCTGGCGCAGGACACCCCGGGCTTCATCGTCAACCATGCCGGCCGCGGTTACGGCACCGAGGCGCTGCGGATCGTCGGCGAGGGCATCGCCGACTTCGCCACCATCGACCGGATCCTGCGCGACCAGGCCGGCTTCAAGCTCGGCCCGTTCGAGCTGATGGACCTGACGGCGCTGGACGTCTCGCATCCGGTGATGGAATCGATCTACCGCCAGTACTACGAGGAGCCGCGCTACCGGCCGAGCGTCATCACGGCGCAGCGGCTGGCCGGCGGCGTCGTCGGCAAGAAGGTCGGCGAAGGCTTCTACCGCTACGTGGACGGCAAGGCGCAACTGCCGCCCGAGCCGGCCGTGCCCCAGGTGGGCCAATTGCCGCCGGTCTGGGTCTCCACCCGGGCGGCGCGCCGCTCCGAGCTGTACCAGCTGCTCAAGGACCTGGGCGCGACGATCGAGACCGGCCAGTCCCCTTCGCTGCACGCGCTGGCGCTGGTGGCGCCGCTGGGCTTCGACATCACCACGGTCGCCGTGGTGGAGCGGCTCGATCCGGCGCGCACCGTCGGCATCGACATGCTGATCGACGACGCGGCGACGAAGCGGCGCGTGCTCGCGACCAACCCCGCCACCCGCACCGACATGCGCGACGCCGCCCACGCCCTGTTCGCGCGCGATGGCAAGCCGGTCAGCGTCATCCGCGATTCCGGCGGCTTCGTGACCCAGCGGGTGGTCGCCAGCATCGTCAACATCGCCTCCGACATCTGCCAGCAGCGCATCTGCAGCCCGAAGGACCTGGAAACCGCCGTCACGCTGGGCCTGGGCTACCCGCTGGGGCCGCTGGCGATGGGCGACCGCTGGGGCCCGACCAACATCCTGGAAGTGCTGTTCAACATGCAGACCGTGTATGGCGATCCGCGCTATCGCCCCAGCCCGTGGCTGCGCCGGCGCGGCGCGATCGGCCTGTCCCTGCTGCACGTCGAATAACCTGGGGACAGACCTTCAGCTCTGTCCTCACCATTTAGGCACCAAATGACAGCTGAACTCAAGAGCACCAGCCAGGGCCAGACCATGGTCCTGACGCTGAGCAATCCCGAGCACCGCAACGCGCTCGGCCCGGAGATGTATGCGGCCGGCGTCGAGGCGCTGAGCGTGGCCGAGTCCAATGCCGAAGTGCGCAGCGTGGTCATCACCGGCGCCGGCAGCGTGTTCTGCGCCGGCGGCAACCTGCAGCGCCTGCTGGCCAACCGCGAGCAGCCGCCCCAGGTCCAGGCCCAGTCGATCGAAGGCCTGCACAGCTGGATGGAAGCGATCCGCACCTTCCCCAAGCCGGTGATCGCCGCCGTCGAGGGCGCGGCCGCCGGCGCCGGTTTTTCGCTGGCGCTGGCCTGCGACTTCATCGTCGCGGCCGACAACGCGGTCTTCGTCATGGCCTACAGCAACGTCGCCCTCTCCCCGGACGGCGGGGCCAGCTGGAGCCTGGCCCGGGCCCTGCCGCGCCAGCTGGTCAACGAGCTGCTGATGGCCGGCGAACGCATCGCGCCGGCGCGGCTGCAGGCGCTGGGCCTGGTCAACCGGGTGACTTCCCAAGGCGGCGCGCTGGCGGCGGCGCTGGAACTGGCCGCCAAGCTCAACGCCCGCGCGCCCAACGTGCTGGCCAGCGTCAAGGAACTGGTGGCCGACGCGGCCGGTTCCACCTTCAGCGCGCAGCTGGCGGCGGAGCGCGACCACTTCGTGCGCAACCTGCACCACCGCAACGCCGGCATCGGCATCGCGGCCTTCCTGGCCAAAGAGCCGCCGCGCTACGACTAGGCGAACCCGCCGGTCGTCCTGCGCCGCAGGTGACAACCCTGAGCCGGCGCGCCAGTCCCCGGCGTGACAATGGCCGGCATACGCAGTCACTTGAACGACAGGCCCATGGACGATCCCATTCTTACCATCGAGGAACGCGAGGCGATCAACACCGGTCGCTGGTTCTCCTCCCTTTCCCCATCGCTGCGGCACGACATTCTCCGATGCGCCTACGTCAAACGCTTCAAGGACGGCGAGCTGATCGCCGCCCGGGGCGACCCGCCGGAGGAATGGATCGCCTGCGCCAGGGGCGCGGTGCGGGTCAGCTCGACCTCGATCTCCGGCAAGCAGATCACCTTCACCTACGTCGAGCCGGGCATCTGGTTCGGCGACGTGGCGATCTTCGACGGCGACCGCCGCACGCACGATGCGTATGCCCATGGCGACAGCACCATCCTGTGCGTGGCCAAGGCCGACTTCCGCAAGATCCTGGCCAGCCATGTCGAGCTGTACGAAGCCATGCTGCGGCTGCATGCGCGGCGCATCCGCCAGCTGTTCGGCCTGGTGGAGGACCTCAACACCCTGCCGCTGCGGGCCCGGCTGGCCAAGCAGCTGCTGCACCTGGTGCGCAGCTACGGCGTGCCCTCGCTGGCGGACGGCACCGAGATGCGGATCGGCCTGCAGCTGGCGCAGGAGGAGCTCGCCCAGCTGCTGGGCGCTTCGCGCCAGCGCGTCAACCAGGAACTCAAGGCCATGGAGCGCGAGGGCGCCATCCGCATCGAGCCGGCCGGCCTGATGGTGCGCAACCGCGACGCGTTGCTGAAAATCTCCGAGGCGGACACCCAATGAACTACGACCACTTCGTCGGCACCAAGCCGGTCTCCGAACAGCACGCCATCGACATCGGCGCCCTCACGGCCTGGCTGGAAACGCATCTTCCCGGCTTTGCCGGTCCGTTGACGCTGGAGATGTTCAAGGGCGGCCAGTCGAATCCGACCTACAAGCTGGTCACGCCCTCGCGCAGCTACGTGATGCGGGCCAAGCCGGGGCCGGTGGCGAAACTGCTGCCGTCGGCCCATGCCATCGAGCGTGAGTTCAAGGTGATGAGCGGCCTCGCGGGCACGGACGTTCCGGTGCCGGCGATGCACTGCCTGTGCGAGGACGAGGCCGTGATCGGCCGCGCCTTCTACGTGATGGACTTCATGCAGGGCCGCGTGCTGTGGGACCAGGCGCTGCCGGAGCTGACGCCGGCCGGTCGCGGCGAGATCTACGACGAGATGAACCGCGTGATCGCCGCGTTGCACACCGTCGACTTCGCCGCCCAGGGCCTGGCCGGCTACGGCAAGCCGGGCAACTACTTCGACCGCCAGATCGGACGCTGGAGCAAGCAGTATGTCGCCTCGGTCACCCAGCCGATTCCGGAGATGGACCAGCTGATGGCCTGGCTGCCGGCCAACATGCCGGCCAGCGCGCGCGACGAGAGCAAGGTGTCGATCGTGCACGGCGACTTCCGCCTCGACAACCTGATGTTCCATCCGACCGAACCGCGGGTGATCGCGGTGCTGGACTGGGAGCTGTCGACGCTGGGCCATCCGCTGGCCGATTTCAGCTACCACTGCATGGCCTGGCACATCCCGCACCAGATGGGGCGCGGCATCGGCGGGCTCGACCTGGCCAGCCTGGGCATCCCGTCCGAAGCGGACTACATCCGCCGCTACTGCGAGCGCACCGGCCTGACCACGCCCGCAGCCTTGAAGGCCGACTGGAACTTCTACCTGGCCTACAACATGTTTCGCATCGCCGCCATCCTGCAGGGCATCGCCAAGCGGGTCGAGGCCGGCACCGCCTCCAGCGCGCAGGCCATCGCCTCGGGCGCCGGCGCCCGGCCGATGGCCGAACTGGCGTGGACATTCGCGCGCCAGGCCTGATATGGCCCCCACGCTTGTCACTTCGTGGACTGCGCTGCCCCCCGAGGGGGCTTCAGTGCCCTTGGGGCGGCCCGGCGGGCACTGAGACGACGCGCCGACAGATTCACAGGAGACACCCGATGGACTTCGACTACTCACCGAAAACCAAGGAGCTGCAAGGCCGGTTGCTGAAGTTCATGGCCGACCACATCGACCCGGCGGAGCATGCGTACAAGGACGAACTGCAGGCCAACACCGAAGCGGGCAAGCGCTGGAGCGCGCTGGAAACGATCGAGAAGCTCAAGGTCAAGGCCCGCGCGGCCGGCCTGTGGAACCTGTTCCTGCCGGTCGACAGCGCCAGTGCCTCGGGTTACGAAGGCGCCGGCCTGACCAACCAGGAATACGCGCCGCTGGCCGAGATCATGGGCCGGGTGCCCTGGTCGTCGGAGGTGTTCAACTGCTCGGCGCCCGACACCGGCAACATGGAGACCATCGCCCGCTACGGCTCCGAAGAGAACAAGGCGCGCTGGCTCAAGCCGCTGCTGGAGGGCCAGATCCGCTCGGCCTTCGCGATGACCGAGCCCGAGGTGGCCTCGTCGGACGCCACCAACATCGCGACCCGGATCGAACGCCGCGGCGACGAGTACGTCATCAACGGCCACAAGTGGTGGATCTCCGGCGCCGCCGACCCGCGCTGCGCCGTCTTCATCACCATGGGCAAGACCGACCCGCAGGCGCCCAAGCATTCGCAGCAGAGCATGGTGCTGGTGCCGGCCGACACCCCGGGCGTGCGCATCGTGCGGCCGCTGCCGGTGTTCGGCTACGACGACGCGCCGCACGGCCACGTCGAGATGTTCTTCGACGATGTCCGGGTGCCGGTGTCCAACATCCTGCTGGGCGAAGGCCGCGGCTTCGAGATCGCCCAGGGCCGGCTCGGCCCAGGCCGGATCCACCACTGCATGCGCCTGATCGGCCTGGCCGAGCGCGCGCTGGAACTGATGTGCCGCCGCGCGTCCTCTCGTGTGGCCTTCGGCAAGACGGTGGCGCAGCAGACGGTGACGCAGGAGCGCATCGCCGAAGCCCGCTGCAAGATCGACATGGCGCGCCTGCTGACGCTCAAGGCCGCGTGGATGATGGACCGCGCCGGCAACAAGGCCGCCCGCACCGAGATCGCGATGATCAAGGTGGTGGCGCCGAACATGGCCTGCCAGGTGATCGACTGGGCCATGCAGGTCCACGGCGGCGGCGGCGTCTCGGGCGCCTTCCCGCTGGCGCAGGCCTACGCGCACGCGCGCACGCTGCGCTTCGCCGACGGCCCGGACGAGGTACACCGCAACGCGATCGCCAAGTGGGAGCTGGGCAAGTACGGTGCCTACGGCAAGGATGCGGAACCGGCGGTGACGCGGGGGGCCTGACCCGGCGGAGCCGGAGGGATGTCGTCCCGGGCTCGACCCGGGATCCATCCCTCGCCCTACTTCCTGAACGCCCCCAGCGCGCTCTCGCACGCGCTGACGAACAGGTCCGTCGCGTGGTCCAGCGTGCTCGTCTCGGCGGGCAGGTACTGCATGCGCAGGTAGCACTTGCCGCGCAGCAGCACGATCATGAAGGGCACCGTGGGCAGCGGTGCCGGCTCCGGCCAGGACATGAGCTGCTGGACCAGGTGGTCGTCGACCCAGGCCAGCGCATGTTCGCGCTTGTCCGCGAGCACGGCATAACGCGCCCAGAACGCCGCCGGCGGGCCTTCCCAGCCGATCTCGTCGTACATGGCGAGCCAGCGCATCTCCTCCGGCAGGCGGGGGTCGGCGGTGGTCTGCAGCGTGTCGGTGATCATGCTGTAGGCGCGCCGCTCCAGCGTTTCCTTCAGCGGCCGGTTGATGATCATCGCGCCGACTTCGTCGAACACGCCCAGCTCCGCGCGGGCCCGCAGTTCCTCGCCGGCGATGTAGTCGCGCGAGGGCCGCCCCAGTTCCATCTTCCAGTTGCGGCCGCCCACCTTGCCCTGCATGGAGACCGTGCTCCCCAGCGTGCCGCCGGAGAAGGTCATGCCGCGCGAGGCCGCCCACTCCGACACCGGCCCGTGCGACGATGCCTGCGAAGGCAGGCTTTCGCCGCGGTCCCTGGGATCGCGCTGGAATGCCTTCTTGAGTCGCTCGAACATGCCGGCCGGCTTTGCCCTATAAAGTCCGGCCATTATGGATTGAAACAGGAGGTTACGGCGTGCCTACGATCGAGGTCTATTCCTGGCCCACCCCCAACGGCCACAAGGTGCACGTGATGCTGGAGGAATGCGGCCTGAAGTACGAGGCGATCCCGGTGAACATCGGCGCCGGCGAACAGTTCCGCCCCGACTTCCTGGAGCTCAGCCCGAACAACAAGATCCCGGCCATCGTCGACCCCGAAGGACCGGACGGCCGCCCCATCTCCCTGTTCGAATCCGGCGCGATCCTCGTCTATCTCGCCGCCAAGACCGGCCGTTTCCTGCCCGCGGGCGACCGCCAGAAGTTCGAGGTGCTGCAGTGGCTGATGTTCCAGATGGGCGGCGTGGGACCCATGCTCGGACAGGCGCACCACTTCCGCCTGTACGCGCCGGAAAGGATCCCCTACGCCATCGACCGCTACACCAACGAGGCGCGCCGTCTTTACGCGGTGATCGACAAGCGGCTGTCCGCCAGCGAGTGGCTGGGCGGCGCCGAGTACTCGATCGCCGACATCGCCACCTTCCCCTGGCTGCGCAGCTGGCAGAACCAGGGCGTCGTGCTCGACGAGTATCCGCACCTCAAGCGCTGGTTCGACACCATCGCCGGACGGCCCGCGGTGCAGCGCGGCGTGAAGGTGCTGGCCGACCTGCGCAAGCCGCTGCAGGACGACAAGGCGCGCGAGATCCTGTTCGGCGCGACGCAGTACCAGCGTCGCTGACTTCCTCGCAGGTTGGTGGTGAGCCGAAGGCGAACCCCAGCATCACGCCCGCAACCGCAGCAGGCTGAACGCCGACGAGAACGCCGCCAGCACCGCCGCCAGCCCGAAGGCGATGGTGAGGCCCCCCTGACCCACCCCCGCGAAGCTGAAGATCAGCCCGAGCAGCACGGCGCCCAGCGACTGCCCCGTGAGCCGCGCGGTGCCCAGCATGCCGCTGGCGGCGCCCGCGCGGCGCAGCGGCGGGCTGGTCAGGATGATGTGGTTGTTGGGCGACTGGAACAGCCCGAAGCCGGCCCCGCACAGCGCCAGCGCCAGCGCGATCGGCCAGGTGGCGGGTTGCCGAGACAGCAGCGCGAGCAGCACCAGCCCCGCGGCGAGCACCGCCAGCCCGATGCCTCCGAGCAGCCCGCCGCGCACGCGATGGATCAGGCGTCCCGCCACGGGCGCGACCAGCACGATGGCCGCCGGCCATGCGGTGATCAGCAGGCCGGCCTCGAAGTGGCTGCGCCCCTGCCCTTCCAGCAGCAGGAAGGGCAGCGCGATGAAGGCCAGGGTCTGCGCGGAGAAGGCGCTCACCGAGGTGCACATGGACAGCGCGAACACCTTGATGCGCAGCAGGTCCACCGGGAACAGCGGCACGGGCTGGCGCACCTGGCGCCGCATGTAGATCCAGCCGAGCGCGAGCCCGGCGGCGAGCAGCACCAGGGCGACGGCCAGCACGAGCGGGTCGGCCGCTCCGCCGCGCCGCGCCCCGAAGGAGTCGGCGGCGAGGAACACCAGCGAGAACATCGCCATGTTCAGCACCACGTCCACCGCCTGCAGGCGCGGTGCCGACGAGCGCACCGCGTTCGACGGCAGCGCGCGGTGCCCGAGGAACAGCACCAGCACGCCCAGCGGCAGCTGGATCAGGAACAGCCAGGGCCACGACGCCACCGAGAGCACGAGGGCCGCGATGGTGGGGCCCGCCACCGAGGACGAGGCCACCACCACCGAGTTCAGCGCGATGCCGCGCCCGAGCACGTGGCTGGGATAGGTGAGGCGCACCAGCGCCGCGTTCACCGCCATCATCCCGGCCGCCCCCACGCCCTGCACCGCCCGCGCGCCCGCGAGCAGCGGCAAGGTCGGCGCCAGCACGCAACCGAGCGACGCGAGGGTGAACAGCGCGAGTCCGGCAAGGTACACGCGCCGGTAGCCGATGCGTTCGCCGAGGTGCGCGCACGGCAGCAGCAGGGCCAGCGTCGCCAGCTGGTAGGCGTTGATCACCCATACCGCAGCGGCGGGCGAGGCGCCGAAGTGGCGCGTGATGTCCGGCAGCGCCAGGTTCAGGATGGTGCTGTCCAGCACCGACAGCGCGATGCCCAGGAGGATGGCGGCCATCGCCCAGTAGCGCGCCGGCACCGGCAGGCCGTCGGGCGCATCGGTTGCCGTCTTCTCTTCGACCTTCTTCTGCACCGGGGGCAGTCTAGCTGCCGCGACGATGCGCTGCGCCCGCGCCACTAGAATCCCTGCCTTTGCCTTCCGCGCGCCACGCGCCCATCGCCGTACCCCCCATGTTCAAGAGCGCCTGCTTCTTCCGCATCGCGGACGACTTCGTCCTGCCCGACCCCGCCGCGCTGGAGCGCGTGCTGCACAAGGCCCGCTTCGTGCCCTGCGGCCCCACGCAACCCGAGTCCACCGGCTGGGTGCCGCCGCGCGGCAACAAGAGCAAGGTGCTGGCCGAGATCGTCGGCGGCCAGCTGATCCTGAAACTCTGCACCGAGAAACGCGCGGTGCCCGCCTCGGCGATCAAGTCCGCCGTGGAGGAGCGCATCGAGCGCTACAAGGCCGAGACCGGCAACGAGCGCGTGCCGGCCAAGGTGAAGAAGGAGTTCAAGGAGGAGGTCCTCCTGGACCTGCTGCCGCGCGCCTTCAGCAAGCGCGTCAACACCCTGCTCTGGCTGGATCCCAAGGGCAGGATGCTGGTGGTGGACGCCGGCAGCCTGTCCGCCGCGGACCGCATCGTGTCCTCGCTGCTCGCCGCGCTGCTGGAAGTGCCCGGCGCCGCGCCCTCGCTGGACTTGCAGCTGGTGCACACGCAGAGCTCGCCTTCGGCGTCCATGGCGCACTGGCTGTCCACGCGCGAGGCGCCCTGGCGCTTCACGGTGGACCGCGACTGCGAGCTCAAGAGCGCGGACGAACAGAAGTCGGTGGTGCGCTATGCCCGCCACACGCTGGAGATCGACGAGGTCGCGCAGCACATCGCCGCCGGCAAGGTGCCGACGCAACTGGCCCTGACCTGGAACGACCGCGTGTCCTTCGTCCTGAGCGAGGCCGGCCAGATCCGGCGACTGAAGATGCTGGACGTGGTGCTGAAGGAATCGGAAGACGCCAGGGCGAAGGACGACGACAACTTCGACGCCAACGCCGCGATCCTCACCGGTGAACTCTCGCAGCTGATTCCCGACCTCCTGGAGGCGCTGGGAGGAGAAGCGGTGCCGGGCGCGCAGCCGGAGGCGCTCGCGGCCTGAAGCGGCCGGGTAGGAGCCGTCCCACACCAGCACGCGGACCCGCGTCACTCTTGAAACGCGGTGTACCCATATGCTACCGGTCTCAGGACGTGACCATGAGCATCGATCGCAAGGAACCTCGCCCGCCGAACTGGACGGACGAACATTTGCCCCTCAGCGTGCGCAGGCGGCTGCTGGCCGACGAGTTGATCCGCCTGGGTTGCGGCCGCAGCGGGGACCGTCCCAAGGCAGCGGCAGACCGGCGAAAGGAAGATCGGCCAGCGCGCGACGCGCGCGAGGACGAATGATCTGCTAGCCGGGCCAGTCCGCACCCCGTCTTGCACGCGCGCGTGGCAATCGCGCTTATTCACTCCAGGTGCGGCGCGCGGTCTGTGGACGCTTTCAGCTCCGCAAGCCACGCCAGGAAAGCGCTCGTGTCCCGCTTGTCGAAGACGGCGTCCGCACCCAGGCTTCTGCAATGCTCCTCGATGCCGGCGGACGCGTAACCGGTGAACACGGCGATCTTCCCGGCCGGATGTGCTGACCTGGCGCGCGAGATCAGGTTGATGCCCGAACCCTGGGCGAGCACCAGGTCCAGCACGGCAACATCCCAGGCGTCCCTGTTCTGCTTCAGCCAGTCGATCGCCTCCGCTTCGGTGGCACTGGTACCGACCATCGCCACGTCCCCGAGAGCCGCGCAAAGGTCCGTCATCAGGTCGACCATCGCGCGCATGTCATCCGCCAGGAACATCCTCAAAGCCATTTCCGCGTCTCGCTTTCTTTTCCGGATTTTCGGGGAGACGTAGCTGGGGTGTTCGAAAACGCCGCACTCGGCCGACCTCGAAATCGGGCACACGCCGTAACCGGGCGAGAACCAGGCCGACTTGCAAAAAGCGGGGCGCGAGGGGCGGTGGGCCACCTTCAGGGCCGATGGCCCTGGCCCTGCGCCTGCTCCAGCAGCCACTGGATGAACTCGGTGGACTGCGCCTTGTCGAACACCGCGTCGGCCCCGAGCCCGATGCAATGCTCGCGTATCCCCGCCGAGGCGTAGCCGCTGAAGATGACCACCTTGCCGGCCGGACGGAACTGCTTGCTGGAGCGCAGCACCTCGATGCCCGATCCCTGGGCCAGCACCAGATCCACGACGGCGATGTCCCATTGGCCGGCGCTCTCCCGCAACCAGAGCTTTGCTTCGGCTTCGGTCGTACGCGTGGCGACCACCCGGAAACCACCGATGGCCGCGAACAGCTCCCTCAAGAGCGTGTGCATGTTCTGCAGGTCGTCGACAAGGAACACCCTCGCTTCCATCCGGTACTTCCTCGCAAGGTTGGTCGACTTCGTCACGACGTGCCCTGGAAGGACACCTGGAAGAAGGGCCGGCTGGCGCCGGCCCGGGACGAATGAATGCCAGAGCTTCCGGCCGGAACTATCGGCCCGGCCTTCGGGCCGCAGCCTTCCGGAACTTCGGTTCTGCTTGTCAGTCTGCGCTGGCAAGACCGGATGTGCGGACCATGCCCGTGTGGCCTGCCCGGAGGGAATCGAACCCCCGACAACCTGCTTAGAAGGCAGGTGCTCTATCCAACTGAGCTACGGGCAGGAGAGGCCCAATCGTACCCCGGCTGGCCCGACAGGCTGTCCAGCCACTGCGCCGGTTCCGGCCAGGCGGGTGCTGCTTCCGTCGCGGCGCGCGCCCAGTTGCACGCCTCTTCCAGCGAGCCGCGGCGCGAGGCGCAGACCGACAGGTGCAGCCAGGCGGCGGCACGCGTCTCGTCGTCCATCGCGGCCCGCTCCAGCCAGGGGACGGCCGCATCCGGGCGGCCCGACGCCATCTCCAGGCGGCCGATCTGCAGCGCGAGGTCGGGATGGCCGCCGCCGCGCCGGCGCGACTGCGTGTCGCACGCGATCGCCTCGGCGATGCGGCCGAAGGCGGCGTACAGCAGGCCGAGCGCGACCCACGCCGTGTCGACGCGGTCCGGGGCCGCGTCCCAGGTCGCCAGCTGCCGGTGCAGGCGCACCACGGTCGCGAGGTCGAGCTCCCGCTCGCGCACGCGCAGCGCGC
>CALRYV010000036.1:0-51112 GCA_943372495.1 Ramlibacter sp. 2FC
CGAAACATCGCCATCATCGCCCACGTCGACCACGGCAAGACCACCATGGTCGACCAGCTCCTGCGCCAGTCCGGCACCTTCGCCGAGCACGAGAAGGTGGTCGACACGGTCATGGACAACAACGCCATCGAGCGCGAGCGCGGCATCACCATCCTGGCCAAGAACTGCGCCGTGAGCTGGAAGGGCACGCACATCAACATCGTCGACACCCCCGGCCACGCGGACTTCGGCGGCGAGGTGGAGCGCGCGCTGTCGATGGTCGACGGCGTGGTGCTGCTGATCGACGCGCAGGAAGGCCCGATGCCGCAGACGCGCTTCGTGACCATGAAGGCGCTGGCCCTGGGCCTGCGGCCGATCCTGGTGGTGAACAAGGTCGCCAAGCCGGGCGCGAACCCGGACAAGGTGGTCAACGCCGCCTTCGACCTGTTCGACAAGCTCGGCGCCACCGACGACCAGCTGGACTTCCCGGTGGTCTACGCCTCCGGCATCAACGGCTGGTCCTCGCTGGAAGAGGGCGCGCCGGGCGAGCAGTGGGGCAAGGACATGTCGGCCCTGTTCGACACCATCCTGTCGCACGTGCCCGAGCACGAGGGCGACAAGGACGCGCCCCTGCAGCTGCAGATCTCCGCGCTGGACTACTCCAGCTTCGTCGGCCGCATCGGCGTGGGCCGCGTCAACGCCGGCACCATCCGCCCGATGATGGAAGTGATGGTCATGGAAGGCCCGGACGGCAAGGCCATCAAGGGCAAGGTCAACCAGGTGCTGACCTTCGAAGGCCTGACGCGCGTGCAGGTGAAGGAAGCCGGCCCCGGCGACATCGTGCTGATCAACGGCATCGAGGACATCGGCATCGGCGTGACCATCACCGATCCGCTCAATCCGCAGCCGCTGCCGATGCTGAAGATCGACGAGCCGACGCTCACGATGAACTTCTGCGTCAACACCAGCCCGCTGGCCGGCCGCGAAGGCAAGTACGTCACCAGCCGCCAGATCTGGGACCGCCTGCAGAAGGAACTGCAGTCGAACGTCGCCCTGCGCGTGAACGAGACCGACGAGGAGGGCGTGTTCCAGGTGATGGGCCGGGGCGAACTGCACCTGACCATCCTGGTGGAGAACATGCGCCGCGAAGGCTACGAGCTGGCCGTGTCGAAGCCGCGCGTGGTGTTCAAGGAGATCGACGGCCAGCGCTGCGAGCCGATCGAGCTGGTGACGGTGGACATCGAGGACCAGCACCAGGGCGGCGTGATGCAGGCGCTGGGCGAGCGCAAGGGCGAGCTGGTGAACATGGAACCGGATGGCCGCGGCCGCGTGCGCCTGGAATACCGCATCCCGGCGCGGGGCCTGATCGGCTTCTCCAACGAGTTCCTGAACCTCACCCGCGGTTCCGGCCTCATCTCCAACATCTTCGACGGCTGGGAGCCGCACAAGGGCGAGATCGCCAGCCGCAAGAACGGCGTGCTGATCTCCATGGACGACGGCGAGATCTTCACCTACGCGCTGGGCAAGCTGGACGACCGCGGCCGCATGTTCGTGCGCGCCAACGACCCGGTGTACGAGGGCATGATCGTCGGCATCCACAGCCGCGACAACGACCTGGTGGTCAACGCCACCCGGACCAAGCAGCTGACCAACTTCCGCGTCTCCGGCAAGGAAGACGCGATCAAGATCACGCCGCCGATCGAGCTCACGCTGGAGTACGGCGTCGAGTTCATCGAAGAGGACGAACTGGTTGAGATCACGCCCAAGAGCGTGCGCCTGCGCAAGCGTTTTCTGAAAGAGCACGAGCGCAAGCGCGCCGGCCGCCCGTCCTGAGCGAATGAAGCTGACCCACGGCCGGGCAGTGTTCCTGATGGTGGCGGTGACCCTGATGTGGTCCACCGCCGGGGTCATCACGCGCCACCTGGAACAGGCGCGCAGCTTCGAGGTCACCTTCTGGCGCAGCTTCTTCACGCTGGTGTCGCTGCTGGTGATCCTGCCGTTCTTCCAGGGCCGCGAGGTGTTCGGCAAGATCCGCAATGGTGGGGCGGCGCTGTGGATCTCCGGGGCGTGCTGGAGCGTGATGTTCACGGCTTTCATGCTGGCCCTGACGCTCACCAGCGTGGCCAACGTGCTGGTGACGCTGGCGGTGGGCCCGCTGTTCACCGCCCTGGTGGCGCGGATCTTCATCGGCCACCGGATCGCGCCGCGCACCTGGATCGCGATCCTGGTCGCCGGCGCCGGCATTGCCTACATGTACGGCGCCCAGGTGTCGGGCGGGCAGCTGGCGGGGACGCTGGTGGCCCTGTGCGTCCCGGTGGCAGGCGCAGTCAACTGGACGGTCACGCAGCGCTCGCATGCCCAGGGCCAGGACATCGACCTGGTGCCGGCGGTGCTGGTCGGCGCCGCGATCTCGTCGCTGGTCACTTTGCCGCTGGCGATGCCGCTGCAGGCGTCGGGCCACGACATCGGACTGCTGGCGCTGCTCGGGCTGGTGCAGCTGGCGATTCCGTGCGCGCTGTCCGTGGTTTGCGCGCGGGTGCTGAAGGCGCCCGAGATCGCGCTGCTGGCCTTGCTGGAGGTGATCTTCGGCATCCTGCTGGCGTGGGTGGGGGCCGACGAGGTGCCGACGCAGGCCGTGCTGGCTGGTGGCGTCCTGGTGATCGGCGCCCTGGTGGTCAACGAACTGATGGGGTGGAGGCAGCGAGCATGAGCGATGTGGTGACTGAAGTGCGGGGGCGAACCGGCCTGATCACGTTGAACCGGCCCAAGGCGCTCAACGCGCTGTCGCTGGGCATGGTGCGGCAACTGGCGGCGGCGCTGCTGGCATGGCGGGACGATCCGGCCGTCGACGCAGTGGCGATCCGCGGCACCGGCAAGGACGGCACGAGCCCCTCCGGCAGCGGGCCGTTCGGCAACTTCAGCGCCGGCGGCGACATCCGCTTCTTCCACGAGGCCGCGCTGGCCGGCAATCCGCAGCTGGAAGATTTCTTCACCGAGGAATACGCGCTCAACTTCCTGGTCGACACCTTCCCCAAGCCCTACTTCAGTTTCCTGGACGGGATCGTGATCGGCGGCGGCATGGGCATTGCGGGCCACGGGCGCGGCGGGCAGCGGATGCGGATGGTCACCGAGCGCACCAAGATGTCGATGCCGGAAACCCAGATCGGGCTGTTCCCGGACGTCGGCGGCGGCTACTTCCTCGGGCGCTGCCCCGGCCGGCTCGGCGAGTACCTGTCCCTGACCTGCAACGTGATCGGCGGCGCGCAGGCCGTCGACGCCAACCTGGCCGACGTGCTGGTCGATTCGTCGCAATTGCCGGCGTTGTGGGCGGCGCTGGGGGAGGGCGGCGCCGCGGCCTTCGAGCGGGCGTTGCCACTGGCCGTGGCGGCCACCGTGGAGGCGCCGCATGCGTTGTTCGACCGCGATCTGATCGACCGCTTCTTCTCGCTGGAGAGCGTTGCGGCCATCGTCGCGGCGCTGGAGGCGGACGGCTCGCCCTGGGCCGCCGAAACCGCGCTGGCGGTGCGCAAGCGGTCGCCCCTGATGCAGCTCGTCACGCTGGAGCAATTGCGCCGCGGCCGGACGATGGCCCTGGCCGACGTGCTGCGGATGGAGCGCGACCTGGTGCGCCACTGCTTCCACCTGCGGCCGGTCCGCGCCAGCGAAACTGTGGAAGGCATCCGTGCCCTGGCCATCGACAAGGACCAGCGGCCCAACTGGATGCCAGCCCGGATCGAGGAGGTCGACGGCGAGGAGGTGGCCGCGTTCTTCGAGAGCCCCTGGCCGGCGCACGCGCACCCGCTGCGCTCGCTCTGAATAGAGCTCCCACGTTCACTTCGTTCTCTGCCCCCCGAGGGGGCCCAGACCACCGAGGGGCGGCCCGTCGGCGGTCTGAATCAGCGGCTGCGGCTCTTCATCGCGCGCTCGACTTCGCGCTTGCCTTCGCGGTCCTTGATGGTGTCGCGCTTGTCGTGTTCGGCCTTGCCCTTGGCCAGCGCGATCTCGCACTTGACCTTGCCGTTCTTCCAGTGCAGGTTGAGGGCAATCAGGGTGTAGCCCTTTTGCTCCACCTTGCCGATCAGGCGGCGGATCTCTTCCTTGTGCAGCAGCAGTTTCTTGGTGCGGACCGAGTCGGGACTGATGTGGCTGGAGGCGGTGTTGAGCGGATTGATCTGCAGGCCGATCAGGTACATTTCGCCGTCGCGGATCACCACGTAGCCGTCGGTGAGCTGCACCTTGCCCTCCCGCAGCGACTTCACTTCCCAGCCTTGCAGCACCACGCCGGCCTCGAACTTCTCCTCGAAGAAGTAGTTGTAGGCGGCCTTCTTGTTGTCGGCGATCCGGCTGGACGGGTCTGGTTTTTTCTTGGTGGCCATGCTGCAGAGTTGGGGGCGGAACCGAGGCAGAGAAGAGGGTTCTTACAATCGGACCGCCGGGCGCGCGATTCTACGTTGCCGACAGCGTCGGCGTTGATTCATGAAAACAGTCCAAAAAACCGTCCTGATCTGGTACACCGCGCAGGAAATCTTCGATCTGGTCGTCGACGTCGAGCACTATGCGCAGTTCCTGCCCTGGTGCGACCAGGCCCGGGTGGTCGAACGCGACGAGCAGGGGATGCTGGCGGAAATCGGCATCGCCTTCGCCGGCATCCACCAGAAGTTCACCACCCGCAACACGCACGTCCCGGGCCGGGAGGTCCACGTGAAGCTGGTGAGCGGGCCGTTTTCGAACCTCGACGGCCACTGGACCTTCACCCCGGTCGGGGAGGCCGGCGAGCGGGCCTGCCGGATCGACCTGGAGCTGCAGTACGGCTTCCAGAACATGGCGCTGGCGGCGCTGGTCGGGCCGGTGTTCGACAAGATCGCCAGCACCATGGTCGATGCCTTCGTCAAGCGCGCCGAACAGGTCTATGGCTGAAGCCACCCCCGGGCTGCTGCGGGTGACCGTGGTCCACTCGCCGGCGCCGCGCCAGGTGCGGGAATGGGCGGTCGAACTTCCCGCCGGGGCGACCGTGCTGCAGGCGCTCCGGGCCAGTGGCATCGCAGGTGAATTTCCGGCGCTGGAAGGGAACACGCCCGTGGTCGGTGTGTGGGGCCGCAAGGCGGGGCCGGACGACGTGTTGCAGCAGGGCGACCGGGTGGAGGTGTACCGGCCGCTGCGGGTCGATCCCAAGGTGGCGCGCCGCGAGCGCTTTCGCAGCCAGGGGGCGAGGGCGACCGGCCTGTTCGCCGGCAAGCGGCCGGGCGCCAAACCGGGCTACTGAGGCGCCGGGTTCAGCCCTTGCACTCGGCGGCGATGCCTTGCAGGCGCTTGGTTTCGGCGCTGCGCTGTTCGTCCGTGAGGAATTCCATCTCGCCCTTGGCATTCGGGGCGCGGATCCGCGTGCCGCTGTTGAAGGTCTGCAGCGCCCGCCGTGCCCGTTCGCAGGTCTCCGCCTTTTCCTTCGCGTACTTCTCCTCCGCGGCCTTCTTCTTGGCTTCCTCTTCCTGTTCGGCGGCTTTCTTCTTGTCTTCCAGCGCCTTGTCCTTGCCGCTGATCTTCGGCACGTTCGATGCCGTCTTGGCGGCGACCGCCGGCGCCGACGCGGCGCTGTTGGGCGGTTCGGCTTCCGCCGGCGGCGGCGGGGCCTTGCCACCAGGTTGCTTGAGGATGTTCCTGGCCGGGATGTCCGACGGCGGCGAGCGGTCGCTGAAGACCTTGCGGCCGTCCTTGTCGAGCCATTGCCACTGGGCGCAGGCCAGCGCCGGCAGCAGGGCCAGGCTGAGGGAGATGACGCGGAGCAGTTTCATCGGGGCAGTGTAGCGCGGCGTTCCGCGCCGTCCTAGCGGGGGGAACGTGGCGGATGGCGGGATTGAGGAATTGGTCACCCGGTGTTGCCAAACCCGCCAAGGGTTAGTACGGAGCGCACGGGTACAATCGGTTTTTTGGAGCCTATGACATGCGCCTTTTAGGTAACGCGCTCACCTTCGACGATGTGTTGCTGGTGCCGGCGTTCTCCCAGGTCCTGCCCAAGGACACCTCCCTCGCCACCCGCTTCTCGCGCAACATCTCCCTGAACCTGCCGCTGGTGTCCGCAGCCATGGACACGGTGACCGAGGCGCGCCTGGCGATCGCCATCGCGCAGGAGGGCGGCATCGGCATCGTCCACAAGAACCTGACGGCCAAGCAACAGGCCTTCGAGGTGGCGCGGGTCAAGCGCTACGAGTCGGGCGTGCTGCGCGACCCGGTGATCATCACGCCCACGCACACGGTGCGCCAGGTGCTCGACATGCAGGAGCAGCTGGGAATCTCGGGCTTCCCGGTGGTCGACGGCGGCAAGGTGATCGGCATCGTCACCGGGCGCGACCTGCGCTTCGAGACCCGCTACGACGTGCCCGTCAGCCAGATCATGACGCCGCGCGAGAAGCTGATCACGGTCAAGGACGGCACCACGCCGGCCGAGGCCAAGGCGCTGCTGAACAAGTACAAGCTCGAGCGGTTGCTGGTGGTCAACGACTCGTTCGAGCTCAAGGGCCTGATCACGGTCAAGGACATCACCAAGCAGACCAGTTTCCCGAACGCGGCCCGCGATGCCTCCGGGCGCCTGCGCGTCGGCGCCGCCGTCGGTGTCGGCGAGGGGACCGAGGAGCGGGTCGAGGCGCTGGTCAAGGCCGGCGTCGACGCCATCGTGGTCGATACCGCGCACGGCCACAGCAAGGGCGTGATCGAGCGCGTGCGCTGGGTCAAGCAGAACTATCCGCAGGTCGAGGTGATCGGCGGCAACATTGCCACCGGCGCCGCGGCGCTGGCGCTGGCCGAGGCGGGCGCCGACGCCGTGAAGGTCGGCATCGGCCCCGGCTCGATCTGCACCACCCGCATCGTCGCCGGCGTCGGCGTGCCGCAGATCACTGCGATCGACAACGTCGCCACCGCGCTGCGCGGCAGCGGCGTTCCGCTGATCGCCGACGGCGGCATCCGCTACTCGGGCGACATCTCCAAGGCGATCGCCGCCGGCGCCAGCACGGTGATGATGGGCGGCATGTTCGCCGGCACCGAGGAAGCGCCCGGCGAGATCGTGCTGTTCCAGGGCCGCAGCTACAAGAGCTACCGCGGCATGGGCTCCATCGGCGCCATGCAGCAGGGCAGCGCCGACCGCTACTTCCAGGAAGCGACCACCGGCAACCCCAACGCCGACAAGCTGGTGCCCGAGGGCATCGAGGGCCGGGTGCCGTACAAGGGCTCGCTGGTCTCCATCGTCTACCAGATGGCCGGCGGCCTGCGCGCCAGCATGGGGTACTGCGGCTGCGCGACCATCGAGGAGATGCGCAACAAGGCCGAATTCGTCCAGATCACGGCGGCGGGCATGCGCGAGAGCCATGTGCACGACGTCCAGATCACCAAGGAAGCGCCGAACTACCGGTCCGAGTAAAGGGCGACTGCCCTGACGCAATGCAACACCAGAAAATCCTGATTCTCGATTTCGGCTCCCAGGTCACGCAACTGATCGCCCGGCGGGTTCGTGAAGCCCATGTGTTCTGCGAGGTCCATCCCTGCGACGTCAGCGACGCCTGGATCCGCGACTACGCCGCCGACGGCACGCTCAAGGGCGTGATCCTGTCCGGCAGCCACGCCAGCGTCTACGAGGACACGACCGACAAGGCGCCGCAGGCGGTGTTCGAGCTAGGCGTCCCGGTCCTGGGCATCTGCTACGGCATGCAGACCATGGCGCACCAGCTCGGTGGCCGGGTCGAGGGCGGCCACAAGCGCGAGTTCGGCTTTGCCGCGGTGCGCGCGCGGGGCCACACCAAGCTGCTGGAAGACATCGCCGACTTCACCACGGCCGAGGGCCACGGCATGCTGAACGTCTGGATGAGCCATGGCGACAAGGTGACCGAGCTGCCGCCGGGGTTCAAGCTGATGGCCTCGACCGACAGCTGCCCGATCGCCGGCATGGCGGACGAGGCGCGCCGCTTCTACGCCTTGCAGTTCCACCCGGAAGTCACGCACACCCAGCAGGGCAAGGCGATCCTCGAGCGGTTCGTGCTCGGGATCTGCGAGGCCCGGCCGGACTGGGTGATGCGCGACCACGTTGCCGAAGCCGTCGAGGCGATCCGCAAGCAGGTGGGCGACGAGGAAGTGATCCTGGGTCTGTCCGGCGGCGTCGATTCGTCCGTGGCAGCGGCGCTGATCCACCGCGCGATCGGCGATCAGCTGACCTGCGTCTTCGTCGACCATGGCCTGCTGCGCCTGAACGAAGGCGACATGGTGATGGAGATGTTCGTCGGCAAGCTGCACGCCAGGGTGATCCGCGTCGACGCCAGCGAGCTGTTCCTGGGCAAGCTGGCCGGCGTGAGCGATCCGGAAGCCAAGCGCAAGATCATCGGCGGCGAGTTCGTCACCGTGTTCAAGCAGGAGGCGGCCAAGCTGACCAGCGCCGGGGCGAAAGGCGCCAAGTGGCTGGCGCAGGGCACGATCTACCCGGACGTGATCGAGTCCGGCGGCGCCAAGAGCAAGAAGGCCGTCACCATCAAGAGCCACCACAACGTCGGCGGCCTGCCCGAGCAGCTGGGGCTCAAGCTGCTGGAGCCGCTGCGCGACCTGTTCAAGGACGAAGTGCGCGAGCTGGGAGTGGCGCTCGGCCTGCCGCACGAGATGGTCTACCGCCACCCGTTCCCGGGCCCGGGCCTGGGCGTGCGGATCCTGGGCGAAGTGAAGCAGGAGTATGCCGACCTGCTGCGGCGGGCCGACGCGATCTTCATCGAGGAGTTGCGCAACTTCCGCGACGAGCACACCGGCAAGAGCTGGTACGACCTGACCAGCCAGGCCTTCGCCGTGTTCCTGCCGGTCAAGAGCGTCGGCGTGATGGGCGACGGCCGCACCTACGACTACGTGGTGGCCTTGCGCGCGGTGCAGACCAGCGACTTCATGACCGCCGACTGGGCGGAGTTGCCCTATGCGCTGCTGAAGAAGGTCTCCAGCCGGATCATCAACGAGGTGCGCGGCATCAACCGCGTCACCTACGACGTCAGCAGCAAGCCCCCGGCCACGATCGAGTGGGAGTAGGCGGCTGACGGGGGCGCGGGCACAATCAGCAGCCATGTACCAGCCCCCGCACTTCAAGTCGACCGACCGGGCGATCGCAGCCGACCTGATGCGGTCGCATCCGTTCGCCAGCCTGATCTCCTCCGACGACGACGGGCTGCCGTTCGTCACGCACCTGCCGCTGCATCTCGAAGTGGCCGGCGACGCCTTCACGCTGCATGGCCACTGCGCCAAACCCAATCCGCACTGGCGCTACCTGCAGGCCCGGCCGACTGCGGTGGTTACCTTTCTCGGGCCGCACGCCTACCTGTCGCCGCAGATCTATCCGGACCTGGCCCGGGTGCCCAGCTGGAACTACCTGGCGGTCCACTGCACGGTGCGCGCCCGGCTGGTGGAGGATGCCGATGCCAAGGACGCGCTGCTGAAAAAGCTGATCGGCGACCATGAGCCGGCCTACGCGCAGCAGTGGCGGGCGATGGATCCGGAGCTGGCGCGCAAGCTGCTGGCCGGCATCGTGGGGTTCGAACTGGAGGTGCTGGACCTGCAGTGCAAGCTGAAGATCAACCAGCACCGGCCGGAGTCGCACGGGGCGCTGAAGGCGGCCTACGCATCCGGCAACGAAGATCAACGCGAGCTGGCGCAGTGGATGACCCGGCTCGGAATGGGAGCCTGAGATGCGCGGAATGTTCACTGTCCTGGGCCTGCTGCTGGTGGTCGCCATCATCGGCGTGCTGGTGAAAAAGCAGATGGGCTCGCTGGCCGGGCCGACGGCCTTGCCGACGGTCTCGGGCTCGGCCCCGGCGCCGGACGCGAAGCCCGCCACGCCGCAACAGACGGTGCAGCAGTTCCAGCAGGCGGTCCAGGGCCAGATGCAGCAGGCGCGGCCGATGCCGGACGATCCCAAGTGACCGCGGCGGCAGGGTAGGCCGGGCATGGAGGGCGACCTGGAGTTCATGCGGCAGGCGCTGCTGCTGGCGCGCGAAGCGGCGGCGGCGGGTGAGGTGCCGGTCGGCGCCGTGGTCGTCCGGGGCGGCCAGGTGATCGGGCGGGGCCGCAATGCTCCGGTCGGCCAGCACGATCCGACGGCCCATGCGGAAATCGTCGCCCTGCGCGAGGCGGCGCTGGCGCTGGGCAACTACCGGCTCGACGGCTGCCAGCTGTTCGTCACGCTCGAACCCTGCGCCATGTGCAGCGGCGCCATGCTGCATGCGCGGCTGGAGCGCGTGGTCTACGGCGCCCCGGACCCCAAGACCGGCGCCGCGGGCTCGGTGCTGGACCTGTTCGGCCAGGCCCGCCTCAACCACCACACGCAGGTGCAGGGCGGGCTGCTGGCAGTGGAATGCGGCGTCTTGCTGGCCGAGTTCTTCCAGGCCCGGCGCGAGCAGGCCCGGACCGCCCAGCAGCCGCTGAAGGACGATGCCCTGCGCACGCCGGCGGCCCGTTTCGACGATCTGCCGGGCTATCCCTGGGAACCGCGCTACGTCCAGGACCTGCCCTCGCTGCAAGGCTGGCGCCTGCACTACCTCGACGAAGGCCCCGCGGACGCCCCGCGCACCTGGCTGTGCCTGCACGGCAACCCGGCGTGGAGCTACCTGTATCGCAAGA
Organism: Ramlibacter sp. 2FC; assembly: GCA_943372495.1. Taxonomy (GTDB): domain Bacteria; phylum Pseudomonadota; class Gammaproteobacteria; order Burkholderiales; family Burkholderiaceae_C; genus Ramlibacter. The sequence continues at coordinate 10,606 of CALRYV010000036.1, forward strand.
TGATCCCGGTCTTCCTGGAGGCCAGTGACCGGGTCGTGGCCCCGGACCTGGTCGGCTTCGGCAAGAGCGACAAGCCCAAGAAGGACGGCGTGCACAGCTTCGGCTGGCACCGCCAGGTGCTGCTGGAGTTCATCGACCGGCTCGATCTCACCAACGTCGTGCTGGTGGTGCAGGACTGGGGCGGCCTGCTCGGATTGACGCTGCCCATGGCGGACCCGGGGCGGTACGCCGGCCTGCTGGTGATGAACACGGCGCTGGCCACCGGCGATGCGCCGCTCAGTCCGGGCTTCGTGGCCTGGCGCGAGATGAACGCCAAGAACCCCGGGTTCGACATCGCCAGGCTGTTTGCGCGCGGCAACCCGGGCCTGACCCCCGAGGAGTGCGCCGCCTACGCCGCGCCCTTTCCGGACCGGGGCCACCGGGCTGCGCTGCGGGCCTTTCCGCCGATGGTGCCGGACGGGCTCGACGCCGACGGCGCGGCCGTCTCGCGCCAGGCGCGCGATTTCTGGTCGCGGCAGTGGAGCGGCCAGACCTTGATGGCGATCGGCGCGCAGGACCCGGTGCTCGGCCCGCCGGTGATGCGCTCGCTGCAGCGGATCATCCGCGGCTGCCCGGAACCGGTGGTCCTGGAGCAGGCCGGACACTTCGTGCCGGAGCAGGGCGCGGAGCTGGCGCGGCTGGCGGTGGGATACTTCCGCCGGTGAAAAAACATATCTACATCTATTCGCCATCGAGCGCGGTGGCCGACAAGGCGGTCGTGCGACGCGGCGTCGCGCGGCTCAAGGCACTGGGATACGAGGTTGAACTCGACGAGGCGGTCTTTGCCCGCCACATGCGTTTTGCCGGCGACGACGCCACCCGGCTGGCGGCGATCCACCGGGCCACCGCCAGCGGCGCCGACGTGGCGCTGATCACCCGCGGCGGCTACGGCCTGACGCGGATCCTGCCCGGCATCAAGTACAAGGCGGTGGCCAAGGCGATCGAGCGCGGCTTGCGCTTCGTCGGCCTGAGCGACTTCACCGCGTTCCAGAACGCGGTGCTGGCGCAGACCGGCGCCGTCACCTGGTCCGGACCCGCGCTGGGGGAAGACTTCGGCGTCGAGGGCGAACCGGACGACATCATGCAGGCCTGCTTCGACGACCTGGTCAGCGGCCAGGGGGAGGGCGCCGGCTGGCAGTTGCCGGTGTCGGAGCAGCGCGAGCGGCTGCTCCAGGTCAAGGACGCGACGCTGTGGGGCGGCAATCTCGCCATCCTGTCGACGCTGGTCGGTTCACCCTGGCTGCCCGAGGTCAAGGGCGGGATCCTGTTCCTGGAGGACGTGCACGAGCATCCTTACCGGATCGAACGGATGCTGACGCAGCTGCTGTATGCGGGGGTGCTGGGCCGGCAGAAGGCGATCCTGCTCGGGCAGTTCACCAACTACAAGCCCTACCTGCACGACCGGGGCTACAAGCTGCAGACGGTGGTGGACTGGCTGCGGACCCAGGTCAAGTGCCCGGTCTTGACCCGCCTGCCATTCGGCCATGTGGCGACCAAGGTGGCATTGCCGGTGGGGGCGAAGGTCCACCTGGCGGTGGAAGGGCGGGATGCTTTCGTGCTGTGGGGACACCACCATTGAGGGGGTCCCGGCAGCAAGTGCCGGTCAGCCGACCAGCGGGCTGGGGCGGGAGTGGAGGCCGCCGGGCAGCAGGCCGTGGAACTGGCCGGTGATGCCGGCGATCTTTTCCCGCGCCACGGATTCGCTGTACAGGGCCGCCAGCGCGGCCATCAGGTCACCCCGCAGGTACCACAGGGCCTGGATGTCGCTGGCGTAGCGCAGGCGGCGGGCGACGTTGGGAAAGTTCTTCTGGCCAGTCTCGCCGAGCACGTCGAGCATCGCTTCGCGAATTTCTTCGGTGCTGCTTTCCAGGGTCGAGTCCGTGGGCGGCGAGGGGTTGCCCAGCAGGCCGTAAATGCTGTTCCTGAGACCGGGTTTGAGCCAACGCATGATGTTTTCTTGTCCTCCTCGAACGACACTTGCTGTTCTTATGCTAGGAAGGTAAGCCCATCCATGACAATGCGCAAGTTCACACCTGTGACGGAGTTAACGAAAAATAGCAAATAAAATCATGGAGTTGTTTGGGGTTGACGAGGTGGTTTCTACGTGTGGAACATCCGGCCGAGGGCCTCTGGATCGATGCCTCAGTCAACCATTGGCGGGCGCCCCGCCGCCCGTTCCACGGCCCTGGCGAGTTCGACCACCGACAGCGGGGCCGATCCCTCGGCCTTGTTGTTGACCGTCACATAGACCGGCAGTCCGGCGCCCGTCGTTGCGGCGATCACCTTCGCCAGCGCCGCCCGGGTGGCCGGGTCCGGGTCCTGCAAGCGGTCGAACGGTTCGTACAACCCCTTGGCTTCCTCGTAACCGAAGGTGCCGTGCTTTCGGTTCAGGCTCCAGCGGCAGACCAGCGGCCCCGGCCACATGGCGCGCAGCATCGGCAGTTGCTGCTCGAACGGCGGCATCCGGGGGTGCAGGCCGACGCAGTAGGCCGCGCCGGCCGCCTTCAGCAGCGCAGCAAAGGCGGGACAGAGGAATTCCGGGTTCCTGACTTCGACCGCGATGACCGCCCCGGCGGCGACCGGTTCCAGGCGGGGCAGCGCGGCGAGCATGGTGGCCAGCCGCTCCAGCACGTCATCGAGCCGGGCCAGCCGGCCGGGCGGCAGCGGGCTGAGCTGGAACACCAGCGCCCCGATCTTGCCGCCCAGGCCCTCGATTGCCGGCTGGACGAATTCGGCGCTGGCCAGCACCGGATCGAGGAAAGCCGGATTGTCCTGCTGGCCGCGCCCATCGCTGCCGCGTACCAGGGCGTCGCACACCAGGCTCGGCGCCTTCACCACGAAGCGGAAGTGGTCCGGGACCTGCGCCGCGTAAGCCGCGTACTGGCTGGCCGACAGCGGCCGGTAGAACGACCGGTCCAGGCTGACCGATCGCAGCAAGGGGTGCCGGCTGTAGGCAGGCAAACCGCGGCGAGCCAGGTCGGTGTCCGTGTGCTGGGCGTTCCAGACCAGACCCTGCCAACCGGGAAACGACCAGGAGGACGTGCCCATGTGGAGCGTTGCCGGCAGGCGTCCGGCCAGGTCACGCCACTGCGCCACGGTGTCGGCGGCCGCCACTGGAGCTTGGCCCTTGGGTCGTTTGGTGGCCGGGGGCGCTGCCGGAGCCGCGGGGGCGGGTGGATCGTCGTCAAACAGGTCCATCGTTCGGAAGCGCTGAAACAGCGCAAAGCCTTGGGATCGTGCAACTATGACTTAACATAATATACATCGTATAAAGTTACAGTGATGTCCCGAACCGGCCGTTCCACGGTAAAACACCCACTGGCGCGCCGCCGGGGCCAGCGCCGAAACCATCCACTCCATGCAACTGATCCGATCTTCCTTCGCCATCCTCACCGCAGCCATGCTTGCCGCCTGCGCCACCCAGCCGCCGGAACATCCCGGGCGCCACATGGTGCTGCGCGACCTGTCCGGCAAGCTCCTGATGCAGTTCGACTATCCCTCCGACGAACTGTGCGCCAAGACCTCCGCGGCGATGCGCGGCACCATCTACAAGTCCGCCTGCGCCGAGACGTCCAGTCCCGAGCCGCTGACGGCCCACGCAACCTTGCGCTACACGCCGCCCGGCGTGCTGGTCCAGGGCAATTACCTGGACCTGGCGCTGTGCCGCCGCATGACCGCCGAGCTTTCCGCCGGTGTCCAGTTGATCCAGGCCTGCCGCACCAAGTAGCGCCTTACCACTTGCCGCGCGGCTGCCGGCTGCGCTGGCTCGCGGCGATCAGCTCGGCCGCGTCGGTCCGGCTGGCCTTGTTGGCGAAGTCGATGGCCGTCATTCCGAGCTGGTTGCGCAATGTCGCATCGGCCCCGGCCTCCAGCAGTAGCTTGACGCCGGCGGCCGTTCCGTAATGCGCAGCCATCATCAGCGGCGTGGTGCCGTTGGGCGACTCCGCGTCGATGTACGCGTGGTGTTCCAGCAGCAGGTTCATGACCTCGAGGTGCCCGTTGGTCGCGGCGTAATGCAGCGGCGTCCAGCCGGTCTTGTTGACGTCGGCGCCACGCTCGACCAGTTTCCGGCACAGCTCCAGTTCCCCCTTGAGCGCTGCCAGCATCAGCGGGCTCTCGTCCTTGGCGTTCCTGGATTCCACGTTGGTCTTGGGCCACCGGATCAGCACCTCGGCAACCTTCGGCGACGGCTCCTGCATTGCCAGCAGCAGGCCGTGCAAGCCCTTGGGGTCGAGGGTGTTGGCGTCGAAGCCGCGGCTCAGCAGGTCGGCCATGGTGCGCGGGTTGTCGCGCTTGATGGCGGTGAAGAAGTCTTCGTAAGATCCGGCATTGGCGACAGAAAATCCAGCAGCGACAACAAGATAAACGACATATTTCAAGTAGTTTCTCATTGCGGTGCTCCGAGGAAAAGGCGCTCGAAATTGCTGCTCGTGGCTTGCGCGACGGCCTCCACCGGCAGGCCCCGCAGCTGCGCGATCTGCTGCGCGACATAAGGGACGTACGACGGATTGTTGGTCTTGCCCCGGTACGGAACCGGCGCCAGGTAAGGGCTGTCGGTCTCGATCAGCAGCCGGTCGAGCGGCACGAAGGCGGCGACATCCCGCAGGTCCTGGGCGCTCTTGAAGGTCAGGATGCCGGAAAACGAGATGTAAAACCCCAGGTCCAGCGCGGCCCGCGCCACCTCGGCGGTTTCGGTGAAGCAATGGAAGACCCCGCCAGCCGCCCCGGGCGAGCCGTCCTCACCCTCCTCCTCCAGGATCGCGACCGTGTCCTCAGACGCGGCCCGCGTATGGATCACCAACGGTTTGCCGAGCTGGCGCGCGGCGTGGATGTGGGTGCGAAAGCGCTTGCGCTGCCATTCCATGTCGGCCACCGTCCGGCCGCCCTTGCGCTCTTCCATCTGGTAGTAGTCGAGGCCGGTCTCGCCGATCGCCACCACCCGGGGCAAGGCGCCGCGGCGCAGCAGGTCGTGCAGGTCCGGTTCGGTCACGCCCTCGTTGTCCGGATGGACGCCGACCGAGGCCCAGAAGTTGTCGTACTGCAGGGCCAGCGCATGGACCGACTCGAACTCCTCCAGCGTGGTGCAGATGCAAAGCGCCCGGTCGACCTGGGCGGCGGCCATTGCCTGGCGGATCTGGGGCAGTTGCGCGGCCAGCTCAGGAAACGTGAGATGGCAATGGGAATCGACGAACATCGTTGGACAGTCAAAAAGTGGGAGCTGCGCGCGGTGACCGCGCAAACCACGGGCCGGACGGCCGCGGCTAGATGGTCTGGGTCGGCCGCTCGGACGCCAGGTGACCGCCCAGGATCTCTTCGATCTTGATCTTGAGCAGCCTGGACTTTTCGTCCGACGGAAACCGGATGCCGACCCCCTGCGTGCGATTGGATGCGGCCCGCGCCGGCGTCACCCACGCCACCTTGCCGGCGACAGGATAACGCTGCGGATCGTCGGGCAGGGACAACAGCACATAAACGTCATCGCCGAGTTTGTAATCGCGCGCGGTCGGGATGAAGACGCCGCCGTCCGTGAACAAGGGGATGTACGCGGCATACAGGGCCGCCTTCTCCTTGATGGCCAGCTGGATGACGCTGGGGCGGGGTGTCGACGGTGTGATCGTGCTCATGGGGGGCTAGCTCGAGTTTAGGGCGTTATGGGCCTGGCTTACAAGCGCCTCGAGCATGAGGCCGGCGTTGAAGGGATGTTCGACGGTCCGCGCCGTGCGCGCCAGTTCGCGCCACCAGCCGGTGAGCGCGGCGACCGGCACCGGCCCCGGCAGGTCGCCTGTGGCAAAGAAGCGAGTCTCGGCGCCGCACTGCAACGACAGCAGGTCGTGGCACAGCTTCTGCAGCGCGTCCACCGCCTGCGCCGGGCTGAACCCGGCCACCGCGCCGACGTCGCCGCGCGCCACCGCCTTGGGCAGCAGCGACCACGACTTGCCGCTGCGGCCGGCCTGGGCGAACTGGGCCGCGTCCTCGGGCCGGCCGCCGGCGGCGCGCAGCAGCTGCGGCGCTTCGGCTGCCGCGACGCCCTGGGCCTGCAGCCATTCCAGGCTCAGGGCCGGCTCCGGCCAGACCATGGTATGGGCGATGCAGCGGCTGCGGATGGTCGGCAACAGCTGGTGGGCGGCCTCGCTGGCCAGCACGAATTTCACGTCGCCCGGCGGCTCCTCCAGCGTCTTGAGCAGGGCGTTGGCCGTGATCTGGTTCATCCGCTCCGCCGGGTACACCAGCACCGCCTTGCCGCGGCCGCGGGCGCTGGTGCGCTGGGCGAACTCCACTGCGTCGCGCATGGCGTCGACCCGGATCTCCTTGCTGGCCTTGCGCTTTTTCTCGTCGATGTCGGACTGGGCCTTTTCCGACAGTGGCCAGCCCAGTTCCTGCATCTGGACCTCGGGCATCAGCACGCACAGGTCGGCATGGGTGCGCACCTCGATGGCGTGGCAGCTGCCGCACTGGCCGCAGGCGCCGCGCGGCGTCGGGCGGTCGCACAGCCAGGCCCGCGCCAGTTCCAGCGCCAGGCTGTACTGCCCCAGGCCCGACGGCCCCTGCAGCAGCCAGGCGTGGCCGCGCTGGGCCAGCAGGGCCTCGGTCTGGGCCGCGATCCAGGGCGCCGTCATGCCAGCCAGCCCCTGTTGCGGACGGCCGACACCACGTCGCTCCAGACCGCTTCGCGCGGCCGGTCGGCGGCGATCCGGACGAACCGCGCCGGGGCCTGGCGCGCCCGCTGGTCGTAGCCGGCGGCGACGCGGCGGAAGAACTCCACCGGTTGGGCCTCGAACTTGTCGGGGACCCGGGTGCCGGCCAGCCGCTGCGCCGCGGTCTCCGGGGCCAGCTCGAACAGCAGGGTGAGCTGCGGCTGCCGCAGCGTTCCGTCCGGTGCGGCCTGCACCCACTGCTCCAACTGGGTCAGCACCGCGCGATCGAAGCCGCGACCCTCCCCCTGGTAGGCGAAGGTGGCGTCGGTGAAGCGGTCGCACAGCACCACCTGCCCGGCCGCCAGCGCCGGTTCGATCACCTGTTGCAGATGGTCGCGGCGGGCCGCGAACATCAGCAGCGCCTCGGCCAGCGGGTCCATCGCATCGTTGAGGGCCAGCGCCCGGATCTTTTCCGCCAGCGGCGTGCCGCCCGGCTCCCGGGTCAGGACCACGGTGCGGCCCTGGTCGCGCAGGGCGGCGGCCAGCGGCGCGATGTGGGTGGACTTGCCGGCGCCGTCGATGCCCTCGAAGCTGATGAACACGCCCTTGCCTTGCATCATTGGCCGCGCTGGAATTTGTTCACCGCCCGATTGTGCTGGTCGAGGGTTTCGCTGAACTGGCTGCTGCCGTCGCCGCGCGCCACGAAATACAGCGCCTTGGAGTCGGCCGGATGGACTGCCGCCAGCAGCGATGCCTTGCCCGGCATCGAGATCGGCGTCGGCGGCAGACCGGGCCGGGTGTAGGTGTTCCAGGGCGTGTCGGTCTGCAGGTCCTTCTTCCGCAGGTTGCCGTCGAACGCCGCCCCCATGCCGTAGATCACCGTCGGGTCGGTCTGCAGGGGCATGCCGACCCGCAGCCGGTTGTTGAACACCGCCGCCACATGGGCGCGGTCGGCGGCCTTGCCGGTTTCCTTTTCGACGATGCTGGCCAGGATCAGGGCCTCGTCCGGCGACTTCGCCACGGCGGCCGGCGAGCGCTGCTCCCAGGCCGCGGCCAGGTGCTTGTCCATCGCCCGCAAGGCGCGCTTGAACACCGCGACGTCGCTGGCGCCCTTCGCGTAGGTGTAGGTGTCGGGATAGAAGCGGCCCTCCGGATGCAGCCCCGGCTTGCCGACCAGGGCCATCACCGCGTCGTCGGCCAGGCCCTTGGTGTCGGGCTTCATCTGGTCTTCCTTGGCCAGCGCGGCGCGGAACTGGCGGAAGTTCCAGCCTTCGACCAGCGTCACCGCCCGCAGGGCCTCCTCGCCGCGCGTGAGCTTGGCCAGCAGCCGGTGCGGCGTCAGGCCGGGTTCCAGCTCGTAGTTGCCGGCCTTGATCTGCCGGCCCTGGCCGGAGATGCGGAACCAGGCGTAGAGGAGGTCGGGCTCGACGTCGACGCCGGCCTTGGCCACTGCCTGCGCCACGCCCCGCGGGAGCGTGCCCGGTTCGATCGACAGGTCGACGGTGCCGGCCTGCCGCAACGGCTGGTAGACCCACCACAGGCCCCAGCCGCCGATCCCCAAAGCCAGCACTGCGGCGAGCAGAAACACCGTCACCAGAAATCGTCGCATCCTGCCCCTACATCGTGAGTGAAAGCCAGCGGCCATGATAATTCAGCCCATGACCCAACCCCTCAACGGCGTGAGCGCCCTGCCCCACCTCGGTGTCATTCGAGTCGAAGGCGAGGATGCCGCCAAATTCCTGCAGGGCCAGTTGACCAACGACTTCGCGCTGCTCGGCCCGGCGCAGGCGCGGCTGGCCGCGTTCTGCTCGGCCAAGGGCCGGATGCAGGCCAGCTTCATCGGCTTCCAGCGCACCCCGGCCGAGATCCTGCTGGTGTGCAGCCGCGACCTGCTGGCGCCAACGCTCAAGCGCCTGTCGATGTTCGTGCTGCGGGCCAAGGCCAGGCTCACCGACGCGACGGCGGAGTTCGGCCTGTACGGCCTCGCCGGCCACGCGCTGGCCGGGCTTCCGGCCAGCCTGAAGGAGCCCTGGAGCAAGGCTGACGTCGGCCCGGCGCAGGTGGTGGCGCTGTATCCGGCCGACGGCCAGCCGCGCGCGCTGTGGGTCGCGCCCGCCGACCAGCCGGCGCCCGCCGGTCCGGGCCTGGCGACCGACCTGTGGTTGTGGGGCGAGGTGCGCAGCGGCATCGCCACCGTCACCGCCCCGATCGTCGAAGCCTTCGTGCCGCAGATGCTCAATTACGAGTCGGTCGGCGGCGTGAACTTCAAGAAGGGCTGCTACCCCGGCCAGGAGGTGGTGGCGCGCAGCCAGTTCCGCGGCACCCTCAAGCGCCGCGCCTTCCTGGTCCATTGCCCCAGCGAGCTGACGGCGGGCCAGCAGGTCTTCCACGAGGCGGACGCCGAACAGCCGTGCGGCACGGTCGCCCAGTCCGCGCCAGCGCCGGCCGGTGGCTGGGACGCGATCGTCTCGATGCAGGTAGCGGCGGCCGAGCACGGCCGGCTGGCCATCGGCGCCGCGGACGGCCCCGCGCTGAGCCTGCTGCCCCTGCCCTATCTATTGATGACCGACATCTGAGGCTATGAGCCCCCACGCTCACTTCGTTCTCTGCCCCCCGAGGGGGCGCAGATCACCTCGGGGCGGCCCGTCGGTGGTCTGACCGGTCGGGGCGCTGCCGCCCAGCCCCAGCTGGCCCCAGAACTCGGCCGGGATTTGCGCCTTTTGCACCGGCACGCTGGCCGGTGGCGTCAGCTCCAGGGCCTTGCGGAAGGCTTGGCCTGCCCGTTGCGGATCGCGGAGGTCGCTCGCATAGAGGTTGCCCAACTGCACGTAACCGACGGCCTGGGTCTCCGGCCAGCCGGCCATCCGCGCCTCGACCGCCCGGATCGCCAGCGGATAGTCCACGGCCCGTCGCGCCAGCAGGAACGTGGCGTTGAGCAGGTCGTAGTCGGCGATGTCGTTCTTCATGGCGTCGCGCGCCAGCGCCAGGGCCCGGTCCTCCTGGCCGGTGCGGCTGAGCAGGAGCACCTCGAGCGAGCGTACCGATGGCGCGTCCGGCTGGAGCTTTTTCGCCCGTTCGAGGTATTCCATGGCCTTTTGCGGCTCGCCGATGGTGGCATAGCCGCGGGCGATGTTGCTCATCAGGACCACGATGTGCGGCCGCGACGACAGCACCGACTCCCAGATCCAGATCGCGTTGCGCCAGTCGCCCCAGCGCGCCAGTTCGTCCGCCACCATCGGGGTGATCTTGCGGTAGTGCGGATTGATGGCGACGCCTTCCCGGATCAGGCGCAGCAGCTCGGTCTTGGCGCGGTTCCACCGGGGGTTGTTGAAGTCGCCCGACCGCGTGATTCCGAGCGCGAGCTTGGTCGCCCTGACGATCTTGTGTTCGCTCTGCGCCGCCTGCTGCGTGATGTAGCCCGCCAGGACCAGGCAGGCCACGCTGGCCACCAGCGCCGCCCGCGCCGTCGCAGGGTTCCAGGGCAGCGGCATGGCCGCCCAGGGCCGGCGCAGGCCGAGTCGGGCGTCGGAGGCCGCCAGCGCCGCCAGGCAGGCGGCGAAGAGCGCGCCGGTCGCGGCCATCCGCCACGGAAAGCCGATGTTGCTCACCACGAACAGGGCCAGCAGGCTGCACAGCAGCAGCGCGCGGAACGGCGCCTCGGCCCGACCCTCGGGCGTCCGGTCGACCAACGTTCGCCAGGCGGCCGCGACCAGGTAGCCGAACAGCGCCGCCAGGAAGATCCAGCCCACCAGGCCGTCTTCCGCCAGCAGCTGCAGGAATTCGTTGTGGACGTAGTAGTCGGTCTCGAGCTGGGAGCCCTGCTCCTGGTACAGCGGAATCTCGCTTTCCCAGGCGCCGGCGCCGACGCCGCTCAGCGGCCGGGCCGAGATCATCCGCGCGGTCGCCTTCCACATCACCATCCGCACGCCGAGCGAGCCATCGGCCGGTGAGATCGAGGCGGTGCGCTTGAAGCCGCGCTCGAGCGCCGTGGCGCCACGCTCCTCTTGCTGGATCTGCGGATTCCCGCTCGGGATCGAGCCCAGCCCCAGCACGGTGACCAGCAGCACGCCCACGGCGATCGCCCACCGCGTGCCGTCCCAGCGGTTGCCCACCAGTTGCTTGCGATCCAGCCAGACGATCAGCGGCAGCAGCGCCAGCAACTGCAGCCACATCGCGCTGAGCGCGCTGCGGGTGCCGGTCATGAGGATGGTGACGATCACCAGGCCGGTGCTCGCCGCCAGCAGCGCGAGCTGGCCGCGGCCGCGGGCGCGGGCCAGCAGCAGGGCCGCAAACGGCAGCGTGCAGACGGCGAATTCCGCGAAGAAATTGCGGTTGACGAAGGTCGAGGCCGGGTTCGGTCCCTGCGGGAACAGCCGGAAATCGAACAGGAACTGCAGCGCGGCCCACAGCGCTGCGACCGCCGCGCCGCCGTGGATGCCCCAGGCCAGCAGCGGCAGCCGCTCGCGCGACAGGGTGTTCAGGCCCAGCCACAGCAACAGGCTGAAGATGAACCAGCGCACCGCCTCCACTGCCGCCAGGTAGGTGTGCGACCAGGCCATGCTGCCCAGCGCGTAGGCCGTCAGCAGCAACGGCAGCCACACCACGGCGTGCCAGCGCAGCGGTTGCCGGCGCTGGCGCTGGTGCCAGAAGAACAGCAGGGCCGCCCCCAGCACGGCGAACGAGACCACGATCGACTTGAGCGTGTCCTGCAGCATTTCCTCGTGCGGCACGCCCAGCGCGGGGGCCAGGAACAGCGCCAGCGCCAGGATGACGACCGTCCAGTCGTCGCGGCCGATCTCGGCCGGCAGCGCACCGCCGGCGCCAATGACCGGTGGCGCCGCCGTCGGCGTGCGGGCCGCCGCGGCCGGCGCCGCCTGGCCGGGGTTGCGTCGTTTGCGCGCCATCGTCAGACCAGCGACCGCGTCATCTCGATGTGCGCAATCCCCGCCTCCTCGAACCCTTCGCCGCGCGGCTGGAAGCCGAGCCGCGCATAGAAGCTTTCGGCACTGCGCTGGGCGTGCAGCACCACCCCGCGGTCGCCGCGGGCCCGGGCGGCGGCCATCAGGGCTTCCAGCAGCTGCTCGCCGAGCCGGCAACCGCGCAGTACCCGGCTCACGGCCATCCGGCCGATCTTTGCCACGCCCTGCTCGGAGCCGAGCAGCCGTCCGGTGCCGACCGCCTGCCCGAGCCGGTTGTAGGCGACGGCGTGCAGCGCAATGGCGTCCGCGTCATCCCACTCCATCTCCTTGGGAATGCGCTGCTCCTGCACGAAGACCTCGGTGCGGATCGCGGCGGCGTCGGTCCCGAGCTGGTTCCACGGTCCGGTGCGGACCTGGACCACGCTCTCGCCGGCTTCGAAGGCGGTCAGCAGGTCCCGCAGGGGCGCCGGCACCGGCCGCGAGGTCTGGGTGGCGGGGTCGGCGAACACGTAGACCAGCTCGCTGGTGATCAGCAGGTCGTCGCCGCGGAAGATCGCGCCGCTGAAGGTCATCGAGGAGGTGCCGATGCGCGCGCAGCGCAGGGCCACGTCGAGCCGGTCGTCCATCAGCGCCGAGGCGTTGAACTCCACCGTCGCCTTCTTCAGGTAGATGTCGCCGCCCAGCCGGTGCATCGCCGCCTCGTACGGCATCGCCAGCGCGCGCCAGTAGTCGGCGACGGCGGTGTCGAAGTACATCAGGTAGTGGGCATTGAAGACGATCTTCTGCATGTCCACCTCGGCCCAGCGCACCCGCAGCCGATGGAAAAAGCGGAAATCCTGTTTGTTCATGGTGCAGTAAAGTGGGTGTAGTTTCCATCGTACCGGAGCCGCCATGGCCTTCATCTACTACATCACCCAGGTCCAGTTCGACTACGGCGCCGTCCAGCTCCTCAAGCAGGAATGCGAGCGGGTCGGCATCACCCGGCCGCTGGTCGTCACCGACCAGGGCGTCAAGGCGGCCGGCGTGCTGCAGAAGGCGCTCGACGCGCTGGCCGGCCTGCCGGTGGCGGTGTTCGACCAGACGCCGTCCAATCCGACCGAGGCGGCCGTGCGCGCGGCGGTGGAGGTGTACCAGGCCAACCGCTGCGACGGCCTGATCGCGGTGGGCGGCGGCTCGGCGATCGATTGCGCCAAGGGCGTTGCGATCGCCGCGACCCATGACGGCCCGCTCACGCACTACGCCACCATCGAAGGCGGCTCGCCGCGCATCACCGACAAGGTGGCGCCGCTGATCGCGGTGCCCACCACCAGCGGCACGGGCAGCGAGGTGGCGCGGGGCGCGATCATCATCGTCGACGACTACCGCAAGCTCGGCTTCCACTCCTGGCATCTGGTGCCCAAGACGGCGATCTGCGACCCGGAGCTGACGCTCGGCCTGCCGCCAAAGCTGACGGCCGCCACCGGCATGGACGCGATCGCGCATTGCATGGAGACCTTCATGGCGCCGTCCTTCAATCCGCCCGCCGACGGCATTGCCCTGGATGGCCTGTGGCGCGGCTGGAGCCACATCGAGCGCGCCACCCGCGACGGCAGCGACCGCGAAGCCCGGCTCAACCTGATGAGCGCGTCGATGCAGGGCGCGATGGCGTTCCAGAAGGGCCTGGGCGTCGTCCATTCGCTCAGCCACAGCCTGGGCGGTGTGGATCCGCGGCTGCACCACGGCACCCTGAACGCCATGTTCCTGCCGGCCGTCGTCACGTTCAACGGCCAGGCCGAGTCGGTGCGCAAGGACAACCGCTTGCAGCGCATGGCGCAGGCGATGGGCCTGCAGTCGGCCGGCGACATTCCGGAGGCGATCCGCGACATGAACGTGCGGCTCGGCTTGCCGGGCGGGCTGGCCGAGATGGGCGTGCAGCGCGACTGGTTCGACAAGATCATCGACGGCGCGATGGCCGACCACTGCCACAAGACCAATCCGCGCATTGCCAGCCGCGCGGACTACCAGGAGCTGCTGGCCAGCTCGATGTGAGGGCGGTCAGCCGCGCCGGCGCGTCTTGCTCCAGTCGCGCAGCGGCCGCTCGACGTAGCGCTCGCTGAGCAGCGCCAGCACGAAGACCGTCCCGATCACGCCCAGCGCCAGCAGCAGGCGCAGGTGCAGCGCCCACCGGGCCGGCCCCGGCAGGCCGAGCGCCGGCAGGACGGCCATGCCCAGGCCGAAGAACACGACGGGATGCATCAGGTAGACCCCGTAGGTGGCGTCGCCCAGGCTGGCGGCGACCCGCGCGGCGCGGGCCGGCACCTGCAGCCGACCGGCCCACCAGACCATCGGGAAGCACAGCCCGAAGAGGATCAGCCCACGCCAGCCGATCAGCTCCTGGCCCTGCTGCGCGGGGTTCAGCCACAGCATCGCGCCGAAGCCCGCCGCGATGGCGGCGATCGGCAGGATCGACGGCCCGACCGGGGTCGCCTGCCGGCGCCGCGCCAGGCCCAGCAGGCAGCCGCCCATGAAGTAGGCGGCAAAGGCGGGGGCCTGGTGGTACAGCACGGCGTTGGCTTCATAGCCCCCGGCCCCACCGACGGTCCACTGGATCCAGCTCCATTGCAGCGCCAGCAACAGCGCCATCACGGCGACTCCGGGCCAGCCGCGCAACGCCGCGCGCAGCAGCCAGGGAAACAGCAGGTAGAAGATCGCCTCGATGCCGAGTGACCAGCCGCCCACCAGCAAGGCCTGCAGCGCGGGGTCGAACAAGCCAAACAGGAAGGACGCGTTGAGCGCCACCTTGGCCAGCAACTGGGCGCTGGCGCCCTCGCGCAGCAGCTTCCACGGCAGGACCAGCGCCATCAGCAGCAGGTAAAGCGGGGCCAGCCGCATGTAGCGGACCCACAGGAAATCGCCCAGCGAAAAACGGCCCTGGCCGATGCGATCGGCATAGGTGTAGGCCAGGCTCGCGCCCGACAACACGAAGAACAGGTAGACGCCGTAGCTGCCGAAGGTGTGCAGCGCCGCGACGTCCTGCCACAGCAGCAGGTGGTAGGTGGCCACGGCCAGCGCGCACAAGCCGCGCAACACGTCCCAGCCCAGCACGCGCTCCGGTGCCGGGAGGGCGTTCACTTGCCCGGCCGCTGCAGCTTGGCGAAGGCCCCGGCCATGGCGGTGCTCACCGGTGCGGACGGCTGGCGCTGGCCCTGCGGCGGGCGCTGGCCGCGGCCGGCGCCCTCGTAGCGGTTTTCGCGCGGGGCGTCGCGGCGGGTGGGCGCGTCGCCCAGCTTCATCGACAGGCCGATCCGCTTGCGGGCCACGTCCACTTCCATCACCTTCACCGTCACGATGTCGCCGGTCTTGACCACCTCGCGGGCGTCGTTGACGAACTTGTGCGACAGCTGGCTGACATGGACCAGGCCGTCCTGGTGCACGCCCAGGTCGATGAAGGCGCCGAAGGCGGCGACGTTGCTGACCGTGCCTTCCAGCACCATGCCCTCGCGCAGGTCGGCGATGTCTTCCACGCCGTCGTTGAAGCGGGCCACCTTGAAGTCCGGGCGCGGATCGCGGCCCGGCTTTTCCAGCTCGCCCAGGATGTCGCGGACTGTGATGACGCCGAACTTCTCGTTGGCGAACAGTTCGGGCTTGAGCGTCTTGAGCATCTCGGCGCGACCCATCAGCTCGTTGACCGGCTTGCCGGCCTGGGCCAGCATCTTCTCGACCACCGGATAGGTTTCCGGATGCACGCCGGTCATGTCCAGCGGGTTGTCGCCGCCGCGGATGCGCAGGAAGCCGGCGCTCAGCTCGAAGGTCTTGGCGCCCAGGCCCGAGACCTCCAGCAATTGCTGGCGGCTCCTGAAGGCGCCGTTGGCTTCGCGCCAGCGCACCACCGACTTGGCCACCGTCCCCGACAGGCCGGAGACGCGCGACAGCAGCGGCACGCTGGCCGTGTTGAGGTCGACGCCGACCGAATTCACGCAATCCTCCACCACCGCTTCCAGCGAGCGCATCAGCTCGCCCTGGTTGACGTCGTGCTGGTACTGGCCGACCCCGATCGACTTGGGATCGATCTTCACCAGCTCCGCCAGCGGGTCCTGCAGGCGGCGCGCGATGCTGGCGGCGCCGCGCAGGCTGACATCGACATCCGGCATTTCCTGCGAGGCGAATTCGCTGGCCGAATAGACCGAGGCGCCGGCTTCGCTGACCACGACCCTTTGCATTCCCTCGATCCGCTTCATCAAGTCCGCCGCCAGCTTGTCGGTCTCGCGGCTGGCCGTGCCGTTGCCGATGGCGATCAGGTTGACGCCGTGCTTCTCGCACAGTTTCGCGAGGGTGTGGAGCGAGCCTTCCCAGTCGCGGCGCGGCTCGTGCGGGAACACCGTGCCGGTGTCCACCAGCTTGCCGGTGGCATCGACCACCGCCACCTTGACGCCGGTGCGGATGCCCGGGTCCAGGCCCATGACCACCCGCGGACCGGCCGGGGCCGCCAGCAGCAGGTCGCGCAGGTTGTCGGCGAACACCTTGATCGCCACCTTCTCGGCGTCTTCGCGCAGCCGGGCGAACAGGTCGCGCTCGGTGGACAGCGACAGCTTGACCCGCCAGGTCCAGGCCACGCACTTGCGCAGCAGGTCGTCGGCGGGCCGGCCGGCATGGCTCCAGCCCAGGTGCAGCGCGATCCGGCCTTCGGCGATCGACGGCTTCCCTGGTTCGGGTTCGACCGGGAGCACCAGCTTGGCATCCAGGATCTCGAGCTGGCGGCCGCGGAAGACGGCCAACGCCCGGTGCGAGGGCACCCGGCCGATCGGCTCGTCGTAGTCGAAGTAATCCCGGAACTTGGCGACGTCCGGATTGGTTTCGTCCTTGCCGGTGGCCAGCGTGCTCTTGAAGAGGCCCTCCTGCCACAGCCACTCGCGCAGCGATTGCACCAGCGCCGGCAGCTCGGCCCAGCGCTCGGACAGGATGTCGCGCACCCCGTCCAGCACCGCCGGCACGGTGGTGAAGTCTTCCCCGCCCTCGCCCTTCTGCGCCTTGACGAAGGCCTGGGCTTCGTCGGCCGGCACCCGGGTCGGATCGGCGAACAGCAGGTCGGCCAGCGGCTCGATGCCGGACTCCCGCGCGATCTGGCCCTTGGTGCGGCGGCGGGGCTTGTACGGCAGGTACAGGTCTTCCAGCTCCTGCTTGGTCGGCGCGGCATCGATCGCCCGGCGCAGCTCCGGCGTCAGCTTGCCCTGCTCCTCGATGCTCTTGAGCACGGCCTCGCGCCGGTCCTCGAGCTCGCGCAGGTAGCCCAGGCGCTGTTCCAGCTCCCGCAGCTGGATGTCGTCCAGGCCGCCGGTGGCTTCCTTGCGGTAGCGCGCGATGAAGGGAACCGTGGCGCCGCCGTCAAGCAGGTCGACCGTGGTCTGGACCTGGTTCGGCTGGCACCGCAGTTCGGCGGCGATCTGGAGGATGATTTTCTGCATTCTTTGGGGCGTGACCGGCAAGGGGCGGGAGTTTGCCACAGTGCGCGGACAGGACTTCGGCATGTCGGCTGACAGCGCTGCCCGGCGGTTCGTTTCCACAATGGGCTGTCTCATCCAAAGGAGCTCACCATGCGCGCGCGCCTCATCATCATCCTCACCGCCATCCTGCTGGTCTCCGGCTTCGCCGCCCTGAACTGGTCCGAATTCCTGCGGCCCACGCCCCTGAGCTTCGGCATCTTCGTGATGGATGCGCCGCTGGGGCTGATCCTGCTGTCCGTGCTGGCGGTCACCCTGGTCGCGTTCCTCATCAGCAGCATCCACATGCAGACCGTCAACCTGCTCGACACCCGCCAGCATTCCAAGGAATTGCATGCCCAGCGCGAGCTGGCCGACAAGGCCGAAGCCTCCCGTTTCACCGACCTGCGCACCCACCTGGACGCCCAGATGAAGGAAATCCACCAGCGCGAGGTGATCGCCGCCACCGAACTGGAAAAGGCCGTGGCCGCCGGCCAGCGCGAACTGCGCACCCAGCTGGAGCTGATGAACCGCACGCTGGCCACCCGGCTGGCCGAGATCGAGACCCGGATCGAGGCCCGTGCCGACCAGCGCGCCAATGCCCCGGTGTCCACGGCCATCCTGAGCTGAGCCGCAAGCGCGCCGCATCCAGCCGCCGCGACGGCGCGTAACAGGGAGAATGTTGCTCCTGGAACGCGCCATGACCACTTTCTTTCGCCCGCTCGCCGCCGTTGTCCTCCTGGGCAGCGGCGGCTTTGCCTTGGCCGCCGGGCCGGCGTGCCAGGCCGAGTCCGGCGCCACCCTGACGCCGGTGATCGAGCTGTACACCTCGGAAGGCTGCAGTTCCTGCCCGCCCGCGGACCGCTGGCTGTCCACTTTCAAACGGAGCGCCGCCAGCGGCACGGCGGTGGTGCAGGCTTTCCATGTCGGTTACTGGGACAACCTCGGCTGGGTCGACCGGTTCGCGCGCCCGGAACACACGGTGCGCCAGAAGCAGGTCGCGGCCGTCAACCGCCTGTCGAACGTCTACACGCCGCAACGGGTCCGCAATGGGCGCGACTGGCCCGGCGACCCGTTGGCCGCCACCCCGAACGAACCGGCCAGGGCGCGATGGTCGGCCTATTGGACCGTCACCGAACACGGCCACAGCAGCAAGGTGAAGGCCGGCGAGAACGCCGGCGAATTGCTGCAGCATGATTTCGTGGTGCGGCAGTACGTCCCCGCGGGCGACTACCAGGGGCCGGCCCGGCTGCTGTTTCGCGCCGTGCCGGGCGAGGCCGGCCATGCCCGGCAGGTGAACCTGGTGGTGTTCGACAAGGCCAGTGGCAAGCCGCTGCAGGCCCTGAGCCTGGGCTGCTGACGGTCAGTCGAACAGCCCCGGCCCGTCGCCGAGCTGGGCTTTCTCGATCTGCAGCATGCGCAGCTTGGTCGCCACGCCGCCGCCCGCGGAAAAGCCGCCTGGGCGCTTGCCCGCCGCCAGCACCCGGTGGCAGGGCACGATCGGCGCGAACGGGTTGTGGCCCAGGGCCTGGCCGACCGCGCGCGCGGCGCCGGGCTCGCCCAGTTTCGCCGCGACTTCGCCATAGGTGAGCGTCTGGCCGGGGGCGATGGCGCGGGCAATCTCATAGACACGCCGGTTGAATTGGGGCACGCCGGTCATGTCCAGCGGGACGTCGAGCAATGCATCGTCGGCGCCTTCCAGCAGCTGGCGCACCCGGGCGATGATGGCCGCCACCCAGGGCGGCGGCGCCGTGTCGTCGACGTGCGGGAAATCGCGGCGCATCCGGGACCGGGTCTGCTCCACGCCCCGGTCTTCGGGCAGCAGCACGCCCACGATGGCGTCGGCGCTCCAGGCGATCGCGCAGGCGCCGATCGGCGTGTCGAACAGCGAAAACCCGCTGGCCGCCATGCCAGGCCTCAGCCGGCAGCCCGCAGCGCCGCCTTCAGCTCGACGCCGATCTCCGGCCGGGCGATGAACGGGTCCGGCGGGTTGTGCGCCTGGACGATCGCCTCCATCCGGCTTTGCACATTGCCCAGGGCCTTGGGATGGCTGTAGATGTAGAACTGGTCGGCGGCAATGGCGTCGAACACCTTTTGCGCCACTTCGGCGGCGGTGATCTTGCCGGAGCCGACGGCCTTGTCGCTCATGGCCTGGCCGATCATCTGGCTGCGCGTGGGCTTCTCGTCGGCCAGTTCGCCGGGCTTGTTGCGGTGGCTCTGGCTGATGCCGGTGGGCACGAAATACGGGCACAGCACGCTGGCGCCGACCTGGTCGCTGACCAGCCGCAGGTCCTGGTACAGCGTCTCGGTCAGGCTGACCACGGCGTGCTTGCTCACGTTGTAGATGCCCATGTTGGGCGGCGTCAGCAGGCCCGCCATGCTGGCAGTGTTGACGATGTGGCCGCGCCACGTGGGGTCGGCCTTGGCCGCCGCCAGCATCATCGGCGTGAACAGCCGGACGCCGTGGATCACGCCCCACAGGTTGACGCCCAGCACCCACTCCCAGTCCTTGGCCGAGTTCTCCCAGACCAGGCCGCCCGAGCCGACGCCTGCGTTGTTGAAGACGAAATGCGGCGCGCCGAAGCGCTCCTGCACCGCTTGCGCCAACGCCTCCATCTGCTGCGCGCTGGAGACGTCGACCTGGCGCGCCAGCACCTGGGCGCCGGCGGCCTTGAGCTGCGCCTCGGCCCGGTCCAGCGCATCCTGCTGCACGTCGACCAGCACCAGGTTCATGCCCAGCTTGGCGCCGATGCGCGCGCACTCCAGGCCGAAGCCCGACCCCGCGCCGGTGAGCACCGCCGTCCTGCCCTTGAAGTCCGTGATCATGTTGCGTCTGCCTTCTTCAATACGTAGCCGATGCGGGGAAAGTGGACGTGGACCGTGCCCGCCCGCGGATCGTCGCGGCGCAGCGTGTAGTGGGTGCGCGTGGCCGCCACCAATTCGCCCTCGGTCGGCTCCGGGCCGAAGCTCTCGGGGGTGATCGTGACCCGGCTGCCCAGCGCCAGGCCGTGGTCGTCCTGGAACCCGCTGTCGATCAGCAGGTTGCTGCCGGCCTCGCGCGGCTGCGCCTTGCTGGCGACCTCCACCGCGTCGGCGGCGCTGAATGGCTCCGGCAGGCCCTGGCCCAGGGCATGCATGCGGTCCATCCATTCGCCCACCGCCGGCGTGATGTTGAGGATGTCCGCCAGCACCGGCACCCGGGTGCGGGTGAACCACAGCGGGTGGTAGGCGGCGAAGTCGGCGATGCACGGCTCGATGCCGAACAGGAAGTCGTGCTCCTCCGCCATGTGGGCGATCCGCCGCAGGTACGAGCGGTAGGCCGAGGTCGCGTCGCCCGGCCGCAGCCGCGTCATGTTCACCGCCATCGCCTTGCGGTCCTCGCCGAAGGCCTTGGCCACTTCCGGCGGTGCACCGGCGAACATGTGGGCCGCGCCCCGGGGTTGCAGGTTGTAGGCCATCGCGGCCCAGAACAGCGTGCTGTCGGCCCACTGGGCGAAGATCCGCGACACGCCCTTGAGGTGGGCCGGATACAGCGGCGGCTCGGGCTGCACGTGTTCCAGCACGTCGCAGATCAGCGCGCTGTCGCAGTAGATGTCGGCGCCGACCTGCAGCACCGGCGTCTTGCGGTAGCCGCCGGTCAGGGCCAGCACGTCGGGCTTGGGCATGATCCGCGGGATCTGGACCGACTTCCAGGCCAGCTTCTTGCGGCCCAGGATCAGGCGGATCTTCTCGGAGAACGGCGAGGTGTCGTAGTGGTGCAGGATCAGTTCGGTCGGCATGGAGTCTCCGTTGGGGTCAGCGTGGCATGGCCCGCGCGATGATGGTGTCGAAATCGGTTTGCGCGCCCAGGGTGCCGAAGGCCTGGCCCCAGTTTCCAGCCAGGCGCGAGTCGCAGAAGGCGCTGAACACGGCAGCGGGCGCGGTCTGGTGCAGCAGCGCCGCCTGCACGGCCAGCGCCACATCCTGGGCCAGCCGGCGCGCTTCGACCTCGGTGGCCATCTGTTCCACCCGGGCCGGCAGCGCGGCGGCCATCCGGTCCAGCGCCGGATGCGCCCCTTTGGCCGGAGCCAGCTCGTGGGCCAGGGCGGCCCCGGCGTCGGCCTTGCGCAGCGCCCGGAGCAGGTCCAGCGCCATGATGTTGCCGGCCCCCTCCCAGATCGAGTTGACCGGCATCTCGCGGTAGATGCGGGCCATCACGCCTTCGCCGCCCTCCTCCACGTAGCCGTTGCCGCCCAGGCACTCCATGGCTTCCTGGGCGAAATGGCTGCCGCGCTTGCAGATCCAGAACTTGGCCACCGGGGTCAGCAGGCGCGCCATCGCCGCCTCGTGGGCGTCCGCGGTCCGGTCGAAGGCACGGGCCAGCCGGATCGCCAGCGCCGTGGCAGCTTCGGACTCCAGCGCCAGGTCGGCCAGCACGTTGCGCATCAGCGGCTGGTCCAGCAGCTTCTTGCCGAAGGCCTCGCGCTGCGCCGTGTGGTCGAGCGCGATCGACAGCGCCTGGCGCATCAGGCCGCTGGTGCCGAGCGCGCAGTCGAGCCGGGTCATGGTGCCCATTTCGAGGATCTGCGGGACGCCGCGGCCTTCCTCGCCGACCAGCCAGGCCGTGGCCGCGTCGAACTCGACCTCGGAACTGGCGTTGGCCTTGTTGCCCAGCTTGTCCTTCAGGCGCTGGATCCGGATCGCATTGACGCTGCCGTCAGGCAGGATCCGCGGCAGGAAGAAGCACGAGAGCCCGGCGCCGGTCTGCGCCAGCACCAGGAAGGCGTCGCACATCGGCGCCGACATGAACCACTTGTGGCCGGTGAGCGCAAAGCGCTGGCCCCAGCCGTCGCTGCCGTCCGCCACCGCTGCCGTGGTGTTGGCCCGCACGTCGGAGCCGCCCTGTTTCTCGGTCATGCCCATGCCCATGGTCAGGCCGGCCTTCTGGCTCCAGGGCTTGAGCGCCGGGTCGTAGGCGCGGCTGGCCAGCTTCGGGCCCCAGTCGGCGTAGATCGCGGCATTGCGGCGCAGCGCCGGCGTCACCGCGTAGGTCATCGAGATCGGGCACAGGATCGACGGCTCGAGCTCGGTGAACAGCATGAAGCCGGCGGCGCGCAGGACATGCGCGCTGCCCCCACCCTGGCCCTCCCCCGGAGGGGGCGGGAAAGAATCAGCTCCCTCCCCCATCGGGGGAGGGTTGGGGTGGGGGCTCCCCCACGGCGTGCCATGCAGGCCGGCCCCCGTCGCCGCCGTCATCAGCGCGTGGTAGCTGGGATGGAACTCCACCGTGTCGGTGCGGTGGCCGAAGCGGTCGTGGCTGCGCAACTGCGGCGGGTGCACGTTGGCCAGCCGTGCGTGCTCCTGCATGGCCGCCGTCCCGAGCGTCGCGGCCAGGGCCGCGAGCGCTCCCGTGTCCAGCGCCGGGGCGTTGAACTTCAGCGCGTCGCGCAGGGGCCGGTTACCCTCGAACAGGTTGTAGTCCACCAGCGGCGCCGGCTGGTTGAAGACTTCGTGGGTGAGATCAGCCATGGTTCCTCCGATCGCCAAATCCGTCGGTCAGGTGGCGCGCGCCCCGCTCAGACCAGCTTGACCAGCTGCTTGCCGAAATTGCGGCCCTTGAGCAGGCCGAGGAAGGCCTCGGGCGCCGACTCGATGCCCTGCGCCACCGACTCGCGCGGCCGCAGCTTGCCGTTGCCGACCAGGCCCCCCAGCTCCTTGAGCGCCTCGGGCCACACCTCCATGTGCTCGCTGACGATGAAGCCCTGGACCTTCATGCGGTTGGTCAGGATCAGCTGGGGCCAGGCCAGCGGCAGCGGCTGGCCGTCGTAGCCGGCGATCATCCCGCACAGCGCGATCCGGCTGAAGGGGTTCATCCGCAGCATCACCGCGTCCATCACCATGCCGCCGACGTTCTCGAACAAACCGTCGACGCCGTCGGGCGCGGCTTCCTTGAGGGCCTTCGACAGCGAAACAGCGTCCTTGTGCTGCTTGTAGTCGAGGCAGGCGTCGAAGCCCAGGTCCTTGGTCACGTAAGCGCATTTGTCGGCGCCGCCGGCGATCCCGATCACCCGACAGCCGCGGGCCTTGGCCAGCGCGCCGAAGGCGCTGCCGACCGCGCCGCTGGCCGCGCTGACCACCAGCGTCTCGCCGGCCTTCGGCTCGATGATCTTCACCAGCCCGTACCAGGCGGTTACACCCGGCATGCCGACCGCGCCCAGGTAGTGCGACAGCGGCACGTGGGTGGTGTCGACCTTGCGCAGTGCGCCGGGCTGGTCGACCTTGACGACGCTGAATTCCTGCCAGCCGCCGAAGCCGACCACCTTGTCGCCGGGCTGGTACTTGGGCGCGCGGCTTTCGACCACCTCGCCGGCGGTGCCGCCCTGCATCACCTGGCCCAGCGGCTGCGGCGCGGCATAGCTCTTGGCGTCGTTCATCCGGCCGCGCATGTACGGGTCCAGGCTGAGGAAATGGTGCCGCACCAGCACCTCGCCCTCGGCGAGCGCCGGCGTCTCGCCGGTCACCAGCTTGAAGTTGCTGGCCACGGCTTCGCCCGTGGGGCGGTTGTCGAGAAGGATCTGTCGGTTCTGGGCCATGGTCTTGCTCCTGCGTTGGGGTCAGTCGGTCGACAGGGCGGCTGGACCCGCGCCCTGCTGCGCCGGCAGCCGCTTGACGTACTTGAAGGTGCCGGTGGCGTGGGCGCAGGCGCGGCCCTCGGCGTCGAAAATCGTGGCCTCGGTGAAGGCCATGCTGCCGGTGCGGTGGATCAGCCGGCCCTGGCCGCTCAGCCTGCCGCGGGCCGGCTGCATGAACGTGGTTTTCATCTCGATGGTCACCACGCCCAGCTCCTGGTTGATGCTGCGGGCCGCCGCCGCCATGGTCACGTCCATCAGCGTCATGATGGCGCCGCCGTGGGTGACGGCGAACGAGTTCAGGTGCTCCGGCCGGGCCTCGTAGGCGATGCGGGAGTGCCCGCCGTCGAACAGTTCGAGTTCGAAGCCGAGGTGGTTGACGAAGGGGATGTCGACGCCGAAGTTCATGTTGCTCCTTGTCCGTTCGCCCTGAGCTTGTCGAAGGGCTTCGACAGGCTCAGCCCGAACGGAAGTTGTTCTATCCGCCGGTCACGATGCTCACGCCGCCGTCCACCGCCAGCCACTGGCCGGTGATGTGCTTGCCGGCGTCCGACGCGAACAGCACGGTGACGCCCTTGAGGTCCTCGTCGTCGCCCAGCCGGCGCAGCGGCGCATGGGCGGCGAGCTTGTCCTCGCCGAGGTTCTTCAGCGTCGCGGCCGTCATCTTGCTGGGGAAGAAGCCCGGGCAGATGGCGTTGACGGTGATGTTGTACTTGCCCCATTCCGCCGCCAGCGCCTTGGTGAAATTGACCACCGCGCCTTTCGAGGTGTTGTAGGCGATGGTGGTCATCTCCGGCGGGTTGCCGCCCAGCCCGGCGATCGACGCCAGGTTGATGATGCGGCCGCTGCGGCGCTCGATCATGCTGCGCTTGGCGACCTGCTGCGACAGGATGAAGTAGCCGCGGATGTTGAGGTTCATCACCTTGTCCCAGGCTTCCACCGGATGGTCTTCGGCCGGGGCGCCCCAGGCGGCGCCGGCGTTGTTGACCAGGATGTCGATCGGTCCCATCCGCTGCAGGGTCTCGTCGGCCAGGCGGCGGATGTCTTCTTCCTTCGCGCAGTCGGCTGCGATCCAGCGCGCGTCGATGCCCGCGGCCTGCAGGTCGGCGGCGGCCTCCTCCAGGTCGCCGGCCTTGCGCGAACTCAGCATGATGCGGGCGCCGGCCTCGCCGAGCGCGTGGGCCATCTGCAGGCCCAGGCCGCGCGAGCCGCCGGTGACCAGGGCGGTCTTGCCCTGGAGGTCGAAAAGTTGCGATACGGTGCGGGTCATGTTCCGGTGTCTCCTGGAGGAATTGCTGCCGACGATTGTGCGGCGGCGGCGCCAGGATTTCTGTCCCGGGCGCGATATTTCACCTGTCCGGCCCGAGCCGCGATCGCACCCAGATCAGCACCACGCCGGCGGCGACGATGCCGCCGCCGAACACCATCAGCGACCAGCCGGTGGCCGGCGCCACCTTGTGGCTGGCGAAGCCGAGCACGACCGCGAACAGGCCGCCGAAGATCAGCACCCAGATCAGCACGTCGAGCCGCTTCTTCAAGGGCGTCATCGGCATCAGAAGGACTCCTCCGGCATCGCCGCGCAGGTCGGATCGCGCGAGGAGACCACCTTGAGCCAAGCGCCGATCTTGGGCAGTTCGTAGTGGAAGAAGAAGCGCTGCGCGCGCAGCCGCCCTTCGCGCGCCGGGCTGGCCGGCGCGGCGGCGGCCACCAGCGCCACGTCCAGCCAGATCCAGGCCAGCACCATGTGGCCGAACGCCTGCATGTACGGCACGGCATTGGCCAGCGCCTCGCCGGGAACGCCTGTGGCCCAGGCCGCCTTGGTGGCGGCGCCCACCTGCTGCAGCGCCGCGCCAAGTGCGTTCGCGTCCTCGGCCAGGTCGGGCTGCTGGATGGCGCGCTCGATGGTGGCGTTGATGCGGCCGGCCAGCAACTGCAAGCCCTTGCCGCCTTCCATCAGCACCTTGCGGCCCAGCAGGTCGGCGGCCTGGATGCCGTGCGTGCCCTCGTGGATCATGTTCAGGCGGTTGTCGCGCCAGTATTGCTCCACCGGAAAATCGCGGGTGTAGCCGTAGCCGCCGTGCACCTGGATGGCCAGCGAATTCGCCTCCAGGCACCATTCGCTGGGCCAGCTCTTGGCGATCGGCGTCAGCACCTCCAGCAGCAGCCGCGCCTCGTCGGCCGGGGCCGGCTCGCCGGTGTGCTGCTCGTCGACCAGCCGCGCGCAATACAGCTCCAGCGCCAGCGCGCCCTCGCAATACGACTTCTGCGCCAGCAGCATGCGCTTCACGTCGGCGTGTTCGATGATGCGCACCTGCGGCTGCGCCGGGTCCTTGCCCGCGGGTCCCACGGGACGGCCCTGGGGCCGGTTCTTCGCGTAGTCGAGCGAGGCGTAGTAGCCCGCCAGGCCGAGCACCACGGCCGCCGTGCCGACGCCGATGCGCGCCTCGTTCATCATGTGGAACATGCAGCGCAGGCCCTCGTGCGGCTGGCCGACCAGGTAGCCGACGGCACCTGCCTCGCCGTCCACCGGGAACCTGCCCTCGCCGAAATTGAGCAGCGTGTTGGTGGTGCCGCGCCAGCCCAGCTTGTGGTTCAGGCCCGCCAGGGCGACGTCGTTGCGCACGCCGGTGAGTTGGCCGTCGATGCCCACCATCTTCTTGGGCACGATGAACAGGGAAATGCCGCGCGTGCCCGGGATCAGCTTGCCGTCCGGCCCCGGGATCTTGGCCAGCACCAGGTGGACGATGTTCTCGGTCAGCTCGTGCTCACCGGCCGAGATCCACATCTTGTTGCCCTTGAGGCGGTAGCGCGGGCCCAGCGGATCGCTCTCGAAGTCCGCGCCGTCGGGAACGGCACGGGTGCTGATGTCGGACAAGGACGAGCCGGCCTGCGGCTCCGACAGGCACATCGTTCCGGAAAACCGGCCGTTGAATTCGTTGCGGGCGAACACCGCCTTCTGCATCTCGGTGCCGTGCACCAGCAGCAGGTTCGCATTGCCCTTGGTCAGCAGGGCCGAGCCGATGCTCACGGATGCCAGGCCGAAGAAGCCGTTGGCCGCGGCCTCGATGGTGTAGGGCAGCTGCATGCCGCCCTCTTCATAGTCCTGCGCCGCGCTCAGCATGCCCGACTCCGCGTACGCCTTGTGGGCGTCGTGCGTGGCCTGGGGAAGAATGACCTTGTCGCCGTCGAAGCTCGGTTCCTCGGTGTCCACCGTGCGGTTGAAAGGCGCATATTTCTCGCGCGCGATCCGCTCGCAGGTGTCCAGCACCGCGTCGAAGGTCTCGCGCGAATGGTCCGAGAACCGGCCGCGCCGCGTCAGGTCCTCGGCATGCAGCCAGTCGTAGAGCAGGAAATCGAGGGTGGGACGAAGCGACATGGCCGCTCGGTCAAAGGACCTCGAAAAGGCCGGCCGCGCCCATGCCGCCGCCGATGCACATCGTCACGCCGACGCGCTTGGCGCCGCGGCGCTTGCCTTCGATCAGGGCATGGCCGGTCAGGCGCTGGCCGGACACGCCGTACGGGTGGCCCAGCGCGATGGCGCCGCCGTTGACGTTCAGGCGGTCGTTAGAAATGCCCAGCTTGTCGCGGCTGTAGATCACCTGCACGGCGAAGGCCTCGTTCAGCTCCCACAGGTCGATGTCGTCGACCTTCAGGCCCAGCTTCTTGAGCACCTTGGGCACGGCGAACACCGGGCCGATGCCCATTTCGTCCGGCTCGCAGCCCGCCACCGCGAAGCCGAGGAAGCGGCCCAGGGGCTTGAGGTTGTGCTTGCTGGCGTATTCCTCGCTCACGACCACGCAGGCGCCGGCGCCGTCGGAGAACTGGCTGGCATTGCCGGCCGTGATCACGCCGCCGGGCAGCGCAGGCTTGATGCCGCTGATGCCTTCCTTGGTCGTGCCTTCGCGCGTGCCTTCGTCCTTGCTGACGGTCACTTCCTTGGTCCGCAGGCCCATCACGGCGTCGGCGACGCCGGCCATGACGGTGATCGGCGCGATCTCGGCGTCGAACTTGCCGGCGGCCTGGGCGGCGCAGGCCTTCTGCTGGCTGGCCGCGCCGTATTCGTCCATCACGTCGCGGCCGATGTCGTAGCGCTTGGCGACCTGTTCGGCCGTCTGCAGCATCGACCAGTAGATCTCGGGCTTGAGCTTGTCCAGCGCCGGGTCCTTCAGCATGTGGGTGTTCATTTCCTGCTGCACGCAGGAGATGCTTTCCACGCCGCCGGCGACATAGACGTCGCCCTCGCCGGCGATCACGCGCTGCGCGGCCAGCGCGATGGTCTGCAGGCCCGACGAGCAGAAGCGGTTCACCGTCATGCCCGACACCGTCACCGGCATGCCGGCCATCAGGGCGATCTGGCGGGCGATGTTCATGCCGGTCGCGCCCTCGGGATTGGCGCAGCCCATGATCACGTCCTCGACGGCGGCGGCGTCGATGCCGGCGCGCTGCAGCGCGTGCTTGACGGCATGGCCGCCCAGGGTGGCGCCGTGCGTCATGTTGAAGGAGCCCTTCCAGCTCTTGGCCAGGGGGGTGCGGGCGGTGGAAACGATCACGGCGGAGGTCATGGCTGGGGCCTTTCTGGGATGTGCGGACGATTCAGGGCGACGGCGCGGTGGCGGCGTTGCGCAGCAGCTGGTGGTAGAAGCGCACCAGCTCCGCGAGGTTGCTGGTGGCGATGCGTTCGTTGGTGCCGTGGAAGCGCGGCAGGTCTTCCGGCCGGGCGCGCATTGGCGAGAAACGGTAGATCTGGTCGGCGATCGGCACGAAGTGCTGCGAGTCCGAGCCGGCGATGTAGAGCGCCGGCGCCACCAGGGTGTCCGGAAAGACCGAGCGCAGCGTCCGCTGCAGCAGCAGGTAGGAGGCCGACCGCGTCGATGTCACCGGCGTCGGATCGGTCGATCCGCCCAGCACCTTCAACTCGAACTTGTCGCCCACCTTGGCCCGCACATGCTTGAGCACCGCCTCGCGCGAGTCGCCCGGAAGGATGCGGAAATCCAGGATGGCCTCGGCCTGCCCGGGAATGACGTTGGACTTGTTGCCGGCGCTGACGATGGTCAGCGCTGTCGTGGTGCGCACCATCGCGCCGGTGCTCGCGCCGCGCGCCAGTTGCGACTCCACCAACGGCCCGAACAGCCACAGGTTGGACAGCGCGACCCGCTGGACCCCGTGCATCTCCGGCGCCACCGTCTCGAACAGCTCGCGCGCCACCCCCTTCAACTGCGCCGGGAACTGTTCGTCCTGCAGGCGCTTCAACGCCGCGCTCATCATGGCGATGGCCGTTGTTTCAGGCGGCGGCGGCATGGAGGCGTGACCCGGGGCCGCCGCCACCTTCAGCTGCACCGTGATGTAGCCCTTCTCGGCCACGCCGATCAGCGCCGCCGGCGCGGCAAGGCCGGGGATCACGCCTTCGGTGAGGACCAGTCCTTCGTCGATCACGAATTCCAGCCGCACGTTGCGCTGCTGCAGCAGCTTGACGATCTGGGCTGCCCCGCGCAGTCCCCCCACTTCCTCGTCCGCGCCCGAGGCGATGTAGACCGTCTGCCGCGGCTGGAAGCCCGCTGCGACCAGCATCTCGACGGCCTCGAGCTGCGCGACCAGGTTGGACTTGTCGTCCCAGGCGCCGCGGCCCCAGACGAAGCCGTCGCGGATCGTCCCGGCAAAAGGCTCGGCCTGCCAGCTGCTCTCGGTGCCGGGGGCGATGGGCACGACGTCGTGATGGGCCATCAGCATGATCGGCCTGGCCATCGGTTCGCTGCCGGCCCAGGTGTACAGCAGGCTCAGGTCGCCGACCATCTCGCGCTTGAGCGCCGCATGGGCCTTGGGGAAACGCTGCTCAAGGTAGGCGTGGAACCGGCGGAACTCGTCCGCGTTCAGCTGCGGATCGTCGAAGCTGGAGACGGTCTTGAACCGGATCGCGCCGGCCAGCTTGTCGGCGACGCCGCTTTCGTCGATCGCCAGCGGCGGCGCCGGCAGCACGGCCAGCTGCCGCGACCCCTGGCGCAGGGTGTTGATGGCGACCGCAGCGGCCAGCAGCAACAGCAGGGCCAGGAGTGAAAGCAGAATGCGCTTGATCATGGGCGGGGGCCTGGATCCCCGCCGGCGCGGGGATGACGGCCTGTGGCCGTCAGCTGAACGATTTCCCTTCGGCCGCCAGCTTCGCCAGCAGCGGCGCCGGCTCCCAGAACGCGGCGTCGTCGCGCGGGTTGCGCTGGAAGCGCTTCATCGCCTGCACCACGTTGAACAGGCCGACCTGGTCGGCGTACATCATCGGGCCGCCGCGGTGCATCGGGAAGCCGTAGCCGGTGAGGTAGACCATGTCGATGTCGCCGGCCTTCGAGGCGATGCCGTCCTCCAGGATGCGCGCACCTTCGTTGACCAGCGAGAACACCAGCCGCTGGACGATTTCCTCGTCGGAGATCTTGCGCGGCGTGATGCCCAGCTCCTTGCGGTGGTCCTCGATCATCTTGTTGACCAGCGGCGACGGGATGGCATCGCGCTTGCCGGCCTGGTAGTCGTACCAGCCGGCGCCCGTCTTCTGCCCGAAGCGGCCCAGCTCGCACAGCTTGTCGGCCGTGCGGCTGTATTTCATGTCGGCTCGCTCGGTGGCGCGGCGCTTGCGGATCGCCCAGCCGATGTCGTTGCCGGCCAGGTCGCCCATGCGGAACGGGCCCATGGCGAAGCCGAACTTCTCGACCGCCTTGTCCACCTGCTGCGGCGTCGCGCCTTCGTCCAGCAGGAAGCCGGCCTGCCGGCTGTACTGCTCGATCATCCGGTTGCCGATGAAGCCGTCGCAGACGCCCGAGACCACGGCCGTCTTCTTGATCTGCTTGCCCAGCGCCATCACGGTGGCCAGCACGTCCTTGGCGGTCTGCTTGCCGCGCACCACTTCGAGCAGCTTCATCACGTTGGCCGGGCTGAAGAAGTGCAGGCCGACCACGTCCTGCGGCCGCTTGGTGAACGACGCGATCTTGTCGACGTCCAGCGTGGAGGTGTTGGAGGCCAGGATCGCGCCGGGCTTCATCACCTCGTCGAGCTTCTCGAACACCTTCTGCTTGACGCCCATCTCCTCGAACACCGCCTCGATCACCAGGTCGGCATCCTTCAGGTCCGCGTAGTCCAGCGTGGTGGACAGCAGCGCCATGCGCTGGTCGTACTTGTCCTGCTTGAGCTTGCCCTTCTTGAGCTGCGACTCGTAGTTCTTGCGGATGGTGGCGATGCCGCGGTCCAGCGCTTCCTGCTTCATCTCGAGCATCTTGACCGGGATGCCGGCGTTGAGGAAGTTCATGGCAATGCCGCCGCCCATGGTGCCGGCGCCGATCACGGCCACCGACTTGATCTGGCGCTTGGGCGTGTCTTCCGGCACATCCGGGATCTTCGAGGCCGCGCGCTCAGCCATGAACAGGTGGCGCAGGGCGCGCGATTCCGGCGTGAACATCAGCGCGGTGAAGATCTCGCGCTCGAACACCATGCCGTCGTCGAACTTCTTCTGCGTGGCCGCTTCCACGGCGTCGACGCACCTGGCCGGCGCGGGGAAATTCTTCGCCATGCCCTTGACCATGTTGCGCGCGAACTGGAAGTAGGCGTCGCCCAGCGGGTGCTTGCACGGCAGGTTGCGCACCAGCGGCAAGGGCCGGGCTTCCGCGACCGAGCGCGCATAGGCCAGCGCCTCGTCGGCCAGCGATTCCGCCGAGGCCGCCATCTTGTCGAACAGCTTCTGGCCCGGCAATTGCGCGAGCAATTCGCTCTTGACCGGGTCGCCCGACAGGATCATGTTGAGTGCGGTCTCCACGCCCAGCACGCGGGGCAGCCGCTGCGTGCCGCCGGCGCCGGGGACCAACCCCAGCTTCACTTCGGGCAAGGCGACGTTGGTGCCCGGCGCGGCGATGCGGTAATGGCAGCCCAAGGCCAGCTCCAGCCCGCCGCCCATGGCGATGGAATGCACGGCCGCGATCACGGGTTTGGCGGAGTTCTCGACCGCCAGGATCACCGACAGCAGGTTGGGCTCGGCCAGCGCCTTGGGCGAGCCGAACTCCTTGATGTCGGCGCCGCCGGAGAAGGCCTTGCCGGCGCCGGTGATGACGATCGACTTGACCGACGCATCGGCATTGGCCTTGGCCAGGCCGTCGGTCAGGCCGACGCGGGTCGCATGGCCCAGCCCGTTGACGGGCGGGTTGTTCATGGTGATCACGGCGACGTCGCCGTGAACTTTGTAGTCAGCCGTCATGCGGGGTCTCCGGAAAATAAAAGAACGGTCGTTCTTTTTCGATTGTAGATTGGCTATGGTGCGCCGCCGCGCGGCGTTTGTCACTGCGGCGACTGTATCCCCGGGCCGCGGTCAGACTTCCAGCCATTCCTTGCGGGTGTAGGCGTCGGCGCGCAGCGTGTCGGGCGTGCCCTGGAACACGATGCTACCGTGGCCCATCACCAGCGCCCGGTCCGAGATGGCCATCGCGATGGTGAGCTTCTGCTCGATCAGCAGCACCGAGACGCCGCGCTCCTTGAGCTTCTTGAGGTACTCGCCGACCAGTTCCACGATCTTGGGCGCCAGGCCCTCGGTCGGCTCGTCGATGATGATCAGGTCCGGGTCGCCCATCAGCGTGCGGCACAGCGTCAGCATCTGCTGCTCGCCGCCGGACAGCACCCCGGCCTCGGTGTGCTGGCGCTCGAGCAGCCGCGGGAACATCTGGTACATGTCGTCGAACGACCAGCGCGCGCTCTTCGCGGCGGCCTTGCCCTTCTGCCCCAGCATCAGGTTCTGGTGCACGGTGAGCTTGGGAAAGATGTCGCGGTTCTCGGGCACGTAGCCGATGCCCAGGTGGGCGATCTCGTAGGCTTTCCTGCCCAGGACCTGCTGGCCCTTCCACTCGATCGAGCCGGTGCAGTCCACCATGCCCATGATGGCTTTCGCTGTCGTGGAGCGGCCCGAGCCGTTGCGCCCGAGCAGGGCCACGATCTCGCCGGCCCGCACGTCGAAATGCACGCCGTGCAGCACATGGCTCTTGCCGTAGAAGGCGTGGAGGTTGTCGATTTTCAGCATGGTCACTGGGCCTGCACCTGGGCGTCGGCCACATGCGAGCCGAGGTAGGCTTCCTGCACCCGCTGGTTGGCCCGGACGGCTTCGGGCGTGTCGAATGCGATCACCTCGCCGTAGACCACCACGGCGATCCGGTCGGCCAGGCCGAACACCACGCCCATGTCGTGCTCCACCGTCAGCAGGGTCTTGCCCACCGTCACTTCCTTGATCAGTTCGATGAAGCGCCGGGTTTCGCTCTTGCTCATGCCGGCCGTGGGTTCGTCCAGCAGGATGACACCGGCGCCGCCGGCGATGGTGATGCCGATCTCCAGCGCGCGCTGCTCGGCGTACGTGAGGTTGACCGCCAGCACGTCGCGTTTCTTGTGCAGCTTGATCATTTCCATCAGCTCCTCGGCCCGCTGGTTGGCGTCGTCCAGGTCGGCCAGGAACTTCAGGAAGCTGTATTTGTAGCCCAGGCTCCAGAGCACGCCGCAGCGCAGGTTCTCGAACACGCTCAGCTTGGGAAAGATGTTGGTGATCTGGAAGCTGCGCGACAGGCCCATCCGGTTGACCTCGAACGGCTTCTTGCCGTCGATGCGCTGGCCGTTCAGCAGGATCTCGCCGCTGGTGGGGGCGAACCGGCCCGAGATCAGGTTGAACAGCGTCGACTTGCCGGCGCCGTTGGGCCCGATCACCGCCACCCGCTCGCCGGCGTGCACCGCCAGGCTGGCGCCGCGGATGATCTCGGTCTTGCCGAAGCTCTTGCGCAGGTCCTTCAATTCGAGGGCGAATGTCGGGTCGGTGGTCATAGACTTTCCCGCCTTTTCATTTCCTTTTCGATGAACTCCTGGATCTCGCCCCACTGGTGGACGAAATGGCGGCGGGTCAGCTCGAACAGGCCCAGCCCGGTGAGCATCACGAAGGCCGCGCCGAACCAGCTGTCGAGGCTCCGGGCGTTGAGCAGCACGCCCATGAACTTCACCTGGTCGCCCTGCGCCGCGCTCAGTTGCAGGTGGTAGACCATCTCGACGATGGCGGCGCCACCGGCCAGCGTCGCCAGCGCGCAGCCGGCCAGCGCCAGGTAGCTGACCCACAGGTCCCGGAGCCGGCCGAAGGCGGCGACCCGCAGGTTCATCATGATCAGGCTGGCGATGCCGCCCGGCGCGTACATCACCATGAACAGGAAGATCAGTCCCAGGTACAGCAGCCAGGCCGCGGTGTACTCGCTGAACAGGATGAAGGCCAGCACCATCAGGATGGCGCCGATGATCGGCCCGAAGAAGAAGGTGGCTCCGCCCAGGAAAGTGAACAGCAGGTAGGCGCCCGAGCGGGCCGCGCCGACCACTTCGGCGGTGACGATCTCGAAATTGAGTGCGCCCAGGCCGCCGGAAATGCCGGCGAAGAAGCCCGCGATGATGAAGGCCAGGTAGCGCACCTTCTGCGTGTTGTAGCCGATGAACTCCACGCGCTCGGGGTTGTCACGAACAGCGTTGAGGATGCGGCCCAGGGGCGTGCGGGTGAAGGCGAACATGGCCGCCACGGCGACGAAGGTGTAGACCGCGATCAGGTAGTAGATCTGGATCGGCGGGCCGAAGTTGATGCCCATGAAGGGCTTGCCGGCCACCCGGTTGGCGTTGATGCCGCCCTCCCCGCCGAAGAACTCGGGAATCATCAGCGACATCGCGAAAACCAGTTCGCCGATCCCCAGCGTGATCATGGCGAACGTGGTGCCGGCCTTCTTGGTGGTGATGTAGCCCAGCAGCACCGCGAAGCCCATGCCGGCCAGGCCGCCGACCAGCGGGATGGCCGACACCGGGATCGGCAACGCGCCGCTGGCCACCCGGTTCAGCGCGTGGATGGCCAGGAACGAGCCCAGGCCGGTGTAGACGGCGTGGCCGAAACTGAGCATCCCGCCCTGGCCCAGGAGGATGTTGTAGGACAGGCAGGCGATGATCGCGATGCCCATCTGCGACAGCATGGTGATCGACAGGCCGCTGGTGAACACCAGCGGCGCCAGCACCAGCACCAGGGCGAACAGGCTCCAGATCAGCCAGCGGCCGACGTTGAGCGGCTTGAATTCGTAGTAGGTCTTCATGCCTCAGCCCTCGCGCGTGCCCAGCAGGCCCCGGGGGCGGAAGATGAGGATCAGCACCAGGAACAGGTAGGGCAGGATCGGCGCCACCTGCGACAGTGTCATCTTCACCAGGGAATTGTCCTGGGCCGCGGCGCCGAACGGCATCCCGAGCTGCGCGGCGACGGAGCCGACCGAGTAGTCGAACGCCACGGCGAAGGTCTGGATGGTGCCGATCAGCAGCGACGCGAGAAAGGCCCCCGACAGCGAGCCCATGCCGCCGACCACGACGACCACGAAGATCACCGACCCCACCGTCGCCGCCATCGAGGGCTCGGTCAGGAAGGTGCTGCCGCCGATCACCCCGGCCAGTCCGGCCAGGGCGGTGCCGGCGCCGAACACCAGCATGAAGACGGCCGGCACGTTGTGGCCCAGGGCTTCCACCGCGTCGGGATGGGTCAGCGCCGCCTGGATCACCAGCCCGATGCGGGTGCGCGTCAGCAGCAGCCAGACCGACACCAGCATCACCAGCGCGATCACCATCATGAAGGCGCGGGTGGCGGGAAAGGGCGAACAGACCACGCGGACCGCGGCGTCGGCGGCGCTGCACATGGAGGCCGGCGCCGCGCCCCACACCAGGTTCAGTCCCGTCACCGAATGGTTGATCAGCGTGAAGGCCGATCCCTGCAGCAGCTCCGGCGGGCGGAACTCCACGGCGATCCGGCCCCAGACCAGTTGCACCAGTTCGACCACGACATAGGACAGGCCGAAGGTGATGAGCAGTTCCGGCACGTGGCCGTACTTGTGGACCTTGCGCAGGCACCAGCGCTCGAACAGCGCGCCCATCACCCCGACCACCAGCGGCGCGACCACCAGCGCCGGCCAGAACCCGATCAGCCTGGCCGTGCTGTAGCCGACGTAGGCGCCCAGCATGTAGAAGCTGGCATGGGCGAAGTTCAGCACGCCCATCATGCTGAAGATCAAGGTCAGCCCCGAGCTGAGCATGAACAGCAGCAGGCCGTAGCTCAGGCCGTTGAGCATCGAGATGATGAAAAACTCCATGCTTTAACCGTGGTCCATTCGTGATGCAGGCGTAAAAAAGCCGGGATGCGGGGCCATCCCGGCTGTGCTTTGCGGGACGATCAGCCGCCCGACGGCCGCTTCATCTGGCAGCTGGTGGGCGTGCTGGAGACGTAGCTGGGGTACTCCTTGAGCGGAGCCAGGGTCATGCCGGTGTTTTCCGGGCTGTACGGATACTTCTTGTCGGCCTTCTGCCAGACCGACACGTACAGCGGCTGCTGCAGTTGGTGGTCGGCCTTGCGGATCTCGACTTCGCCGTTGAAGCTCTTGACCTTGATCCCCTCCAGGGCGGCGGCAACCTTGACCGGGTCGGTGGACTTGGCCTTGGCCATGGCGGCACCGAGCGTCTCGAAGATGCGGATGGTCGAGCCGGTGTAGAAGTCGTCCTTGTACTTGTCGTTGAACTCCTTCATCCACTTGTCCATCTGGCCGCCCATGTTGTAGTGGTTGTAGGCCACCTGGTAGACCCGGCCCGCGGCGGCAGTGCCCAGGGCGGTCGGCGTGCCGGTGACGCCGGCGTAATAGGTGAAGAAGTTGCCGGTGAAGCCGCCTTCGTTGGCGGCCTTGACCAGCAGCGACAGGTCCGAGCCCCAGTTGCCCGTGATCACCGTGTCGGCGCCCGAGGCCTTGATCTTGGCGATGTAGGGCGCGAAGTCGCGCACCTGCGCCAGCGGATGCAGGTCCTCGCCCACGATCTGGATGTCCGGGCGCTTGCGGGCCAGGGTTTCCTTGGCGTACTTGGCGACCTGCACGCCGTGCGAGTAGTTCTGGCCCAGGATGTAGACCTTCTTGATCTCCTTGCGGTCGGCCATGAAGCTCGACATGGCTTCCATCTTCATCGACGTGTCGGCGTCGAAGCGGAAATGCCAGTAGCTGCACTTGCTGTTGGTCAGGTCCGGGTCGACCGCCGAGTCGTTCAGGTAGACCACTTCCTTGCCGGGATTGCGCTCGTTGTGCTTGTTGACCGCGTCCACCAGGGCCAGCGCGACCGACGAGCCGTTGCCCTGGATGATGTAGCGCGCGCCCTGGTCGATCGCCGCCTTCAAGGCATTCAGGCTCTCGGCGGGGCTGAGCTTGTTGTCGATGGCGCTGAACTCGAACTTCACGCCGGCCGGGTTGCCCGCGCCGCTGAACTTCTCGGCGAAGAACTGGTAGCCCTTGGCCTGGCTGACGCCCACTGGCCCGAGCAATCCCGTCAGCGGATCGATGCGAACGAGCTTGACGGTCTCGCCCTTCTGGGCGAGTGCCATGCCGGCCACGGCCATCAGGGCCGCTGCGGCAGCGATTTTCATGGTGAATTTCACGGGACGTCTCCTGGTTGTCGAACAGGCGCAGGGTACGACTTTTGTGCAGCGCAGCGCTCAGGGATTGCCCGTAAGGCCCGTGCCTGCCTATCGCGCAGGCGACAGCACGGGCGTGCGTCAGGCCTGCGGCAGCCGGTAGTCCTTGAGCTGTTCGCGCAGCCGGGTCTTGAGCATCTTGCCGGTGGCGCCCAGCGGAATCGCGTCGACGAAGATCACGTCGTCCGGGATCTGCCACTTGGCGGTCTTGCCTTCGTAGAACTGGAGCAGCTGCTCGCGCGTCACCTCGGCGCCGGGCTTCTTCACCACCACCACGACCGGGCGCTCGTCCCACTTCGGGTGCGCCATGCCGATGCAGGCGGCCATGGCCACCGCGGGATGGGCGACGGCGATGTTCTCGACGTCGATCGAGCTGATCCACTCGCCGCCGGACTTGATCACGTCCTTGCTGCGGTCGGTGATCTGCATGTAGCCGTCGGCGTCGATGGTGGCCACGTCGCCGGTCGGGAACCAGCCCACCCCCTTGTGATACTCCAGCGGGTCCCCGCCCTCGCCCTTGAAGTACTCGCGCACGATCCACGGCCCCTTCACGTACAGGTCGCCGTAGGTCTTGCCGTCCCACGGCAGCTCACTGCCGGCGCCGTCGACGATCTTCATGTCGACGCCGTAGATGGCCCGGCCCTGCTTCAGGCGGATCTTCATCTTCTCGTCGGCCGGCAGGTCGAGGTGGCGGTTCTTCAGCGTGCACAGCGTTCCTAGCGGCGACATCTCCGTCATGCCCCAGGCGTGCAGCACCTCGACGCCGTAGTCGTCGTTGAAGGCGGTGATCATGGCCGGCGGGCAGGCCGAGCCGCCGATCACCGTGCGCTTGAGCGTGGAGAAGCGCAGGTTGTTGGGCTTCATGTGGCCGAGCAGCATCTGCCAGACGGTCGGCACGCCGGCGGCGTAGCTGACCTTCTCGGCCTCGATCAGTTCGTAGATCGACTTGCCGTCCATCGCCGGTCCCGGGAACACCAGCTTGCAGCCGGTGAGCGCCGCCGAATACGGGATGCCCCAGGCGTTGACGTGGAACATCGGCACCACGGGCAGCACCGCATCGCGGGCCGACAGCGACATCACGTCCGGCAAGGCGGCGGCATAGGCGTGCAGGGTGGTGGACCGGTGGCTGTAGAGCGCGGCCTTCGGGTTGCCGGTGGTGCCGCTGGTGTAGCACATGCTCGACGCCGAGTTCTCGTCGAAGGTCGGCCATTCGTAGGCGGTGGGCTGGCTGCCGATCCACGCCTCGTAGCTCACCAGGTTGGGCACGCCGCTGTCGGCGGGCAGCTTGTCGGCGTCGCACAGCGCCACGTACTGCCGGATCATCGGGCAGCGGGCGTGCACCGCCTGCACCAGGGGCAGGAACGACATGTCGAAGCACAGCACCTGGTCCTCGGCGTGGTTGGCGATCCAGGCGATCTGGTCGGGATGCAGGCGCGGGTTGATGGTGTGGAGCACCCGGCCCGAACCGCTGACGCCGAAATAAAGCTCCAGATGGCGGTAGCCGTTCCAGGCCAGCGTCGCGACCCGGTCGGAGAACAGCAGGTTCATCGCGTCCAGGGCGTGGGCGACCTGGCGCGAGCGGCGCGCCACCCCGGCCCAGGTCGACCGGTGGATGTCGCCTTCGACCCGGCGGGACACGATTTCCGCGTCGCCGTGGTGGCGTTCGGCGTGGTCGATCAGTCCGGAGATCAACAGCGGTTGGCTTTGCATCAGGCCCAGCATGGGGGGTGCTCCTTCGAAATGTTTTGGATGGCGGACGACCCGATTGTGGGCGGGACGGCACGGGGTGAGTGTGCCGCCTGCGACGCGGACCGCGCAACCGCGGATGTTCCCGACCGGCGCTGCGCCGCTTGCGCCGGGGCGGCGAATGGATTTGAATGGGAGGCGTGAGCACCCGCCCGACCACCAGCTCCAGCGCCTGGACCAAGGGCGTGCTGCGGATGTTCGAGTCGCAGGGCGTGGACCCGGCGTGGCTGCTGCGGGAGGCGGGCATCGACCCGGTCGCGCTTGACCAGCCGCAGGGCCGGCCGGACCTCGAGCAGGTGAACCGGCTCTGGCGGCTGGCGGTGGCCGCCAGCGGGCAGGAGACGCTCGGGCTGGACCGGCACATCGCCGCGCGCTACCTCGACCTGGAACTGGCCGCCCCCTGGATCGGCTCGGGGGCCACCCTCGGCTCGGTGCTGGAAAGCCACGCGCATTACAGCGCGCTGACCAACGATGCCGCCGCCTTCACGCTGGAGCGCGAGCACCCCAACGTCTGGGTGAAGCTCACGCACGGCAACGACCCGGCCTTTCCGCGCCAGCGGGTCGAATACGGCCTGCTCGCCCTGGTGCTGGTCTGCCAGCGGGCGACCCGGCGGCCGGTGCGGCCGCGGGCGGTGGAGTTCGTCTTTCCCGAACCGGCCGACGCCCACCGGCACCGGATGGCGTTCCCCTGTCCGCTGCGCTTCGACCGGCCGGTCAACCGGCTGCTGCTGTCCGAAGAGGACCTCACGCTGCCGGTGGTCAGCGGCAGCCCTTCGGCCTTCGTGCTGGAGGAAAGGGTGCTGGAGTCGCTGCTGCTGGCGCTCGGGCCGGCGCGCACCAGTTATCGGGTGGCGCAGGAACTGGTGCGCCGGCTGCGCCAGGGCGAGCCGCCGGCGGGCTCCGTCGCCGCCGCCCTGGGGCTGACCGACGCCGTGCTGGCGCGGCAACTGCGGGCGGAACGCAACTCCATGGACCAACTGCTCGACCGGGTGCAGCGCGAACTGGCGCACGAGTACCTGGCCGGCTCCGACGCGCCGCTGGCCGGCATCGCGGCCTTGCTGGGCCTGGCGGGCGACGCCGAATTCACCGCTGCCTGCCGGCGCTGGTTCGGGGCGTCACCGGCGGACTACCGCCTGCATCACGGCCCGGACCTGCCCGACGAACCTCAGGTCACAGCCTCGAAATTGCGGAAGTAGAGCCAGACAGCGGCGCCCTCCCCCAGCTCGGACTCGATCTCGATGGCGCCGCCGCTGGACTGCATGACGCGCAGGCAGAACATCAGTCCCATGCCGTTGCCGCCGCTGTTGGCGCGGGTGGTGACCGGTTCGCGCGTCAGCTTGCGCAACACGTCCGGCGCGATGCCGGGACCGTTGTCGACGAAGCGCATCCAGCGCCGCGCCGGGCCCGACCGGGGCTGCTCCAGTCCCAGCTCGATGCGCAGCCGCGGCTCGCGCCGGCCCCGCAGCACCATCAAGGCGTTCTTGGTGAGCGTGCACAGCACGAGGTACAGCAGGTCGCGCCGGCCTGGCAGCTGGAAGTCGTCGGACAGGTCGCTCTCGACCCAGGAGCGCTCGTCGCCCTCGAACGGGTACTCGTCCAGCAG
>CALRYV010000037.1:0-48986 GCA_943372495.1 Ramlibacter sp. 2FC
TCGCACCCGGCTGGGGAGTCGTGGCTCATATGTCCGACGACCGGGCGCATGGGCCGTCCAGGCCCCTAGCCCGGTCTAGTTGATGAGCCACCCCCAGGCGGGGAGAAGCACAGGGAAGCCCCGTCAGGGGTCCGCGCACCGGGGTCGACTGGGACGTGCCGCAGGCCGGACGGCGGGGGCACGATCGTCGACACCCATCTCATGGCTCCCCGGATCAGGTCCGGGCACGCTCTGGCCGGGATGACCGCAGCCCTTGATCCTCGTCAACTCCAGCGGCAGGTTCTGCACCAGAATATAAGCACAGACTTAAATATCAACAATGGACCTTCCCGGCCTGCTCGAGAGATTCGGCGAAGCACAGGTGCTCGCCGCCGGCGGAGCGCTGATCGGCCTGCTGTTCGGCTTTGCCGCCCAGCGGTCCGGCTTCTGCCTGCGCTCGGCCGCGATCGAGTTCTGGCGCGGCCACCCCGGCGAGAAACTCGCGGTCTGGCTGCTCACCTTTTCGGCGGCGGTGGCCGGCGTGCAGGCGCTGGTGCTGGCCGGCGCCATCGACGTGAGCGGCGCCCGCCAGCTGGCGGTGCGCGGCAGCATCTCGGGCGCGCTGGTGGGCGGGCTGCTGTTCGGCGCCGGCATGGTGATGGCGCGCGGTTGCGCCAGCCGGCTGCTGGTGCTGTCGGCCACCGGCAACCTGCGTGCGCTGCTGTCGGGGCTGATCTTCGCCGTCACGGCGCAGGCTGCGCTGGCCGGCGCCCTCGCGCCCTTGCGCGAGAGCATCAGCAGCTGGTGGACGGTCGAGGGCGGCGCGGCCCGTGACCTGCTGGCCGTCACCGGCGGCGGCCGCTGGGGCGGACTGGCCTTCGGCGCGCTCTGGCTGGCCGCGGCGCTGTGGTACTCGCTGCGCAGCAAGAAGAGCGTATGGAAGTGGCTGGGCGGCCTGGGCGCCGGCTTCGCCGTGGCCGCGGGCTGGGCCTACACCGCCACGGTCGCCGCCAGTTCGTTCCAGGTGGTCCCGGTCCAGGGCCTGACCTTCAGCGGCCCGTCGGCCGAATGGCTGATGCGCGTCGTCTCCGCGCCGGGCCGGGCCTTCGGCTTCGACTCGGGCTTCCTGCCCGGAGTGTTCGCCGGCGCCCTGGCCGGCGCCTGGGTCGGCCGCGACCTGCGGCTGGAAGGCTTCAAGGACGGCTACAGCATGCGCCGCTACATCGCCGGCGCGGTGCTGATGGGGTTCGGCTCGATGCTGGCGGGCGGCTGCGCCGTCGGCGCCGGCGTCAGCGGCGGCGCGGTGTTCGCGCTCACCGCCTGGCTGTCGCTGGCCGCGATGTGGGCCGGCGCCGGCATCACCGACCGGCTGCTGGACCGGCCGGCGCTGTCGCAGCCGCAACCGGCCATGCGGCCCGAGCTGGTCCGCCAACCCTGACGCGGGTCAGATCCCGCGCGTCTTGCGCCACTCGGCGAAGGCGGCGCGGGTGTCGGCGTCCGGCGGATAGGTGCCGCGCAGCATGGCGCCGCCTTCGATCCGCTCCAGGATGAAGGCTTCCATCTTTTCCTGCTCCGCGGCGTCGCGCGCCACTTCGTCGGCCAGGTGCTGCGGGATGACCGCCACGCCCTCGTCGTCGCCGACGATGATGTCGCCCGGATAGACCGCGACGCCGCCGCAGCCGATCGGCACGTTCAGGTCGATCGCGTGGTGGTGGATCAGGTTCAGCGGCGCGCTGCCGCCGGCGCAATAGACCGGGAAGTCCATCTCGCTGATGGCGCCGCTGTCGCGCACCGGGCCGTCGGAGACCAGCCCGGCGGCGCCGCGCACCTTCAGCCGCGTGGTCAGGATCTGGCCGCCGGAGGCCACGCGCGTTTCGCCGCGGCAATCGAGCACCAGCACATGGCCGGGCGGCACGCTCTCGATGCCCTTGCGCTGCGGGTGGTCGTAGTTGTCGAAGGCGCTGATCTGGTCCAGGTCCTCGCGCGCCGGGATGTTGCGCATGGTGAAGGCCGGGCCGACCAGGTTGCCGCCGGACGGATCGGTGAGGCGGGCGATGCCCTGGATGAAGACGTTGCGGAACCCGCGCTTGAACAGCTGGGTGCACAGGGTGGCGACGCTGACGTGGCGCAGCAGCTCGCGGGTGGCGTTGGACAGTTCGGTCATGCGGTTCTCCGTGTCAGTTGGCGGTGGCGCCGGACTTCTTCACCAGCGCGGCCCAGCGCGGAATCTCGCGGCCCATGTGGGCGGCCAGTTCTTCCGGCGTGCTGCCGACGATCTCCATCCCGAGCTGGTTGCCCAGCTTGTCCTTGACGTCCGGCAGGGCCAGGATCCTGCGGATCTCGGCGTTGAGCTTCTGCACGATCGGCTTCGGTGTGCCCTTGGGCGCATAGACGGCCTGCCACGACGACATCTCGAAGCCCGCGACGCCGGACTCGATCATCGTCGGCAGTTGCGGCGCCAGGGCCATGCGCTTGCCGGTGGTGACGGCCAGCAGCTTGAGCTTGCCGGCCTGCACCAGCGACACCGCCGCCGTCATCTGGTCGAACATGAAAGGCACCTGGCCGGACGACACGTCGATCATCGCGGGCGGCGTGCCCTTGTAGGCGATGTGGGTGAGCGGCACGCCGATCAGGTCGCCGAACATCTCGCCGGCCAGGTGGGTCGAGGTGCCGGCGCCGGAGGAGGCGAAGCTGCGCTTGGACGGATCCTTCTTCAGCAGGGCGACCAGTTCGGCCACGCTGTTGACGCCCAGCTTGGGGTCGACGATCAGCACATTGGGCAGCATGGCGATCAGCGCCACCGGCTCGAAGTCCTTGACCGGGTCGTAGCTCAGGTTCTTGTACAGGCTGGCGTTGATGGCGTGGGTGCTGATGGTGCCGCCGAACAGCGTGTAGCCATCGGGCCTGGCCTTGGCCACGTAGCTGGCGCCGACCGCGCCGGCAGCGCCCGGCTTGTTGTCGACGACGAACGGCTGGCCGAGCGCCTCCTGCAGCTTCTGGCACAGCGTGCGGCCGATCACGTCGGTGGAACCGCCGGGCGTGAACGGCACGATGTACGCGACCGGCTTGGCCGGCCAGGCCTCCTGGGCCCAGGCCAGCGGCAGGGCCGAGGCCAGGCCGAGGCCCGCCAGGCCGTGCAGGGCCGCGCGTCGTGGAATGCTCATCGAATGTCTCCTCGCGAAATGGAACGGGGTCAGTGGATTTCGGGTTCGCCGCCAGCGGCGGCGGTGGACTGCTCGGGCTCGAGGAAGTCGAAGTCGCAGCCGGTGTCGGCCTGCTGGATGTGCTTGAGGTACAGCACGCCGTAGCCGCGGCTGAACTTGGGCGCCGGCGCCTGCCAGGCGGCCTGGCGCCGCGCCAGTTCGTCCGCGCTCACCAGCATGTCGATGCGGCGCGCTTCGACGTCGAGCGCGATCAGGTCGCCGTCGCGCACCAGCGCCAGCGGGCCGCCGACATGCGATTCCGGCGTGACGTGCAGCACGCAGGCCCCGTAGCTGGTGCCGCTCATCCGGGCATCGCTGATGCGCACCATGTCGCGCACGCCTTCCTTGAGCAGTTTCTGCGGGATCGGCAGCTGGCCCCACTCGGGCATGCCGGGCGCGCCCTGCGGGCCGGCGCTCTGCAGCACGATCACGCTGTCCTTGGTCACCTGCAGCTCGGGCGAATCGATGCGGGCCGCCATGTCGTTGTAGTCCTTGAAGACCACGGCCGGTCCGGTGTGCTGGCGCAGCTGCGGCTCCATCGCCGCGGGCTTGATCACGGCGCCCGCCGGCGCCAGGTTGCCGGTGAGCACCGCCAGCCCGCCGCTGGCCAGCAGCGGCTTGTCGCGCGGCAGGATCACGTCGTCGTTGAAGACCTGCGCGCCCTCGATGTTCTGGCCCAGGCTGCGGCCGTTGACGGTGCGCTGACTCATGTCGAGCAGGTCGCCCAGCCGGGTCAGGAAAGCGCGCAGGCCGCCGGCATAGAAGAAGTCCTCCATCAGGTACTTGCCGCTCGGGCGCAGGTTGGCCAGCACCGGCGTCTGCCGGGCCAGCGCGTCGAAGCGGGCCAGGTCCAGCGCGATGCCGGCGCGGCGCGCCATGGCGATCAGGTGGACGATGGCGTTGGTGGAACCGCCCAGCGCCAGCACTGCCGTCACCGCGTTGTCGAACGACGCGGCCGTGAGGATGTCCGAAGGCTTGAGGTCTTCCCACACCATCTCGACGATCCGCTTGCCGGTGAGCGTGGCCATCTGGGCATGGCGCGCGTCCGGCGCCGGGATCGACGCGGCCCCCGGCAGCGTGAGGCCCAGCACTTCGGCGGCGCTGGTCATGGTGCTGGCCGTGCCCATGGTCATGCAGTGGCCGGGCGAGCGGGCGATGCCGTCTTCCACCTCC
Source organism: Ramlibacter sp. 2FC (assembly GCA_943372495.1). Taxonomy (GTDB): domain Bacteria; phylum Pseudomonadota; class Gammaproteobacteria; order Burkholderiales; family Burkholderiaceae_C; genus Ramlibacter. The sequence goes on from CALRYV010000037.1 coordinate 4,356, forward strand.
TGCCAGTCGTCTTGCGTGATGTTGCCGGCGCGCAGCTCGGCCCAGTACTTCCAGGTGTCGGAACCGGAGCCGAGAAAACCGCCCTTGTAGTCGCCGCGCAGCATGGGGCCCGCGGGCACGAAGATGGTCGGCAGGTCCATCGACGTCGCGCCCATGATCAGCGCCGGCGTGGTCTTGTCGCAGCCGCCCATCAGCACGCAGCCGTCGGCCGGGTACGAGCGCAGCAGCTCCTCGCACTCCATCGCCAGCAGGTTGCGATACAGCATGGTGGTCGGCTTCTGGAACGGCTCGGACAGCGAGATCGCGGGCATCTCCACCGGGAAGCCGCCGGCCTGCCAGATGCCGCGCTTGACCTCCTCCACCCGCTGCTTGAAGTGCGCGTGGCAGGGGTTGATGTCGCTCCAGGTGTTGATGATGGCGATCACCGGCTTGCCGGCGTAGTCGCTGCGGTGGTAGCCCATCTGGGCGGTGCGGGACCGGTGGCCGAACGAGCGCATGTCCTGCACGCCGTACCAGCGGTGGCTGCGAAGTTCTTCCGGGGTCTTGCGGGGACGGGTCATGGGAATTTCTGTGATGTTAGCGCTACCAAAATGGCACTGTAGCGGGATTTTCCCGGGCCGTCAACGCTTTCAGGCGCTGGCGCGCTCGATGATGGAAAAGCCGATGTCGCGGATCCGCTCGGCCGGCTGCCGGCCCTCGATCCGCTCGATGATGAAGCGCGCCGCCTGCTGGCCGATGGCCGCGCCGTCGATCCGCACCGTGGTCAACGCCGGGTGCAGGTGGGCGGCGAAGCCCATGTCGCCGAAGCCGACCACGGCCAGTTGTCCGGGCACCTGCAGGCGCTGGGCCTGGGCCTGCGTCAGCACGCCCTCGGCCAGCACGTCGGAGCTGCAGAACACCGCGTCGATCCGCGATGGCCCGGCCAGCAGTTCAACCAGGCCGGCGCGGCCATTGGCCAGGGTGCTGGGCGCCGTCACCACGGCGGCCGGGACGCCGGCGACGCCCAGCTCGCGCAGGCGGGCCTCGAAGCCCTGGCGCCGCAGGCCGGCGCGGTGGTCGTCGGCCGTGAGGATCGCCGGCCGCCGGGAGCCGCGCGCGTGCAGGAAGCTGGCCGCGGCCGCACCCGCTTTCTCGTGGGAAAAGCCCACCAGCATGTCGATCGGGGTGGGCGTCAGGTCCCAGGTCTCGACCACCGGGATGCCCGACGCCAGCAGGCGGCGCCGGCCCTCGCTCGAATGCATGATGCCGGTCAGCACGATGCCGTCGGGCCGGCGGCCGACGATGGCGTCGATCAGCGCGTCCTCGCGGGCGCCGCTGTAGCCGCTCTGCCCCAGCATCAGTTGCAGGCCGCTGGCGGCCAGCGTGTCGGTCAGGGCCTGGATGGTGTCGAGGAACACCGAGCCCGCGATCGCCGGGATCAGCGCCGCGACCAGCCGGCTGCGGTTCGACGCCAGGCCGCCGGCCAGCAGGTTGGGCACGTAGCCGGTCCGCGCCACCGCGTCGCGCACCCGCTGCAGCGTGGCGGGCGAGACCCGGTCCGGCGTGTTGAGCGCGCGCGAGATGGTGATGGCCGAGACGCCCGCCAGCTTGGCGACGTCGGCGAGCGTGATGCCGCCGCTGCCCTTGCGGGCGGCGCGAGCAGGGGCTGAAGGCGCGACCATGCCGCGATGTTAACGCTAACCAGACGGGCGAATTCAGCGAGTCCTTGTGATCTTGGTCAGGTGCTGCGGCTGGTCCGGGTCCAGGCCGCGCGCTTTCGCCAGCGCTTCCACCATCGGATAGAAGCTCTGGATGGTGGTGATCGGGTCCAGGTCCAGCGCGCCGGTCTCCACCAGCGGCAGGTCGCAGCCGGGCGTGGAACGCGGCCCGGCCAGCAGCACCCTGGCGCCGCGCTGGCGCATCAGCCGCGCCAGCGACAGCAATCCGGCCTGCGCCGGCCCGTGCGGCGCGAAGATCAGCAGCGGATAGCCCTGGCCGATCAGCGCCATCGGCCCGTGCTGGACCTCGGCCCCGGAAAACGCCTCGGCCTGGATGCCGCAGGTCTCCTTGAATTTCAGCGCCGCTTCCAGGGCGACGGCCAGCCCGGTGCCGCGGCCGATCACGAACAGCCGGTCGGCATCCACCAGCGCCGCGACCGCCGGCGACCAGTCGGCGTGGGCCGCCAGCGTCAGCGCCACGGGCAGGTCGGCCAGCGCGCGCTGCAGGCCGGCATCGCGCTGCCAGGCCGCGACCAGCCGGGCACCCCCGACCAGTTGCGCGATGAAGCTCTTGGTCGCGGCGACGCTGGTCTCGGCCCCGGCGTGCAGCGGAAACACCTGCTGCACCGCCCGCGCCAGCGGCGACGCGGTGTCGTTGACGAAGGCCGCGGTCAGCGCCCCGCCCTCGCCGAAGTAACGCGCCGGCTCGACCAGGTCCGGGCTCTGGCCCGACTGCGAGAAGGCGAAGGCCGTCAGGCCCTGGCGCTCGATCTGCGACTGGTACAGCGTGACCAGCGACATCGGCAGCGACGTCACCAGCTTGCCCAGCCGGGCCATGATCAGGTAGGCCATGAAGTGCGCGGCATGGTCCGAGCTGCCGCGCGCCAGGGTCAGCATCGAGGCCGGCGGCCGGGCCCGCAGCGCGATGCCGAAATCGCGGTAGGCCGCCTCGTCGGCGGCCAGCTGGCGCGACACCGCGGCCGGCGCCTCGCGCGCCTCAACCAGCATCCGCGAGCTCAACCCGCTCTCCTTGCGCGTACACCGCCGCCAGCTTCAGCTCGCGGTCCAGCACCACCGCGTCGCCCCAGGCGCCGGGCGCCAGCCGGCCGCGGTCCGCCAGCCCGAGGAAGTCGGCCGCGTGGGTGGAGACGCGGCGCGAACTCTCCGCCAGGCCCAGTCCCAGCGTGTGCACCAGGTTGCGCAGCGCCTGGTCCATCGTCAGGGTGGAACCGGCCAGCGTGCCGTCGGCCAGCCGCACGCCGCCCAGGCACTTGGTGACGGTCTGGCGCCCCAACTGGTAATCGCCATCGGGCATGCCGGTGGCCGACGTCGAATCGGTCACGCAGTACAGGCACGGGATGGCACGCAATGCCACGCGGATCGCGCCGGGATGGACATGCAGCAGGTCGGGAATGATCTCGGCGTACTGCGCGTGCGCCAGCGCGGCGCCGACCATGCCGGGCGCGCGATGGTGCAAGCCGCTCATGGCGTTGAACAGGTGGGTGAAGCCGGCGGCGCCGCGCTCCAGCGCCTGCACGCCGTCGTCGTAGCTGCCGGCCGTGTGGCCGACCTGCACCCGGTAGCCGGCCGCGATCAGGGCGCCGATCGCTTCCATGTTGCCCGGCACCTCCGGCGCCAGCGTCACCAGCCGGATCGGTGCCAGCGCATGCAGCCGCGCCAGTTCGTCCAGCGAGACCGGGCGGGCGAAGTCGGGCTGGGCGCCGAGCCGGCCGGGATTGATGTACGGGCCTTCCAGGTGCACGCCGAGGATGCGGGCCGAGCCCCGCGGCGGCTGCGCACAGACCGAGCGCAGGCCGTCGAACGCCGCCTCCAGGTCGGCCATCGGCGCGGTCATGGTGGTGGCCAGCAGGGACGTGGTTCCGTGGGCTGCGTGGCGCTGCGCGATCACGGCGGCCGCGTCGCCGCCCTCCATCACGTCGCGCCCGCCGCCGCCATGCACGTGCAGGTCGACGAAGCCCGGCAGGATCAGCGGCAGCGGCGAGTCGCGCGCGTCGTCTTCCGGCACCGGCGTTCCCATCAGGCCGGCGATGCGGCCGCGGCTGTCGAAGGCCAGCGTGCCTTCGACGAAGCCCTCGGGCGTGAGGATGTGGCCGATCAGGCGGGTCATGCGGGGTGTAACTCTTGCTGGTCCACCAGCTGCCGGATCAGCGTCAGCGCGCCGGCGGCGGGTCCGTCCGCTGCCTCCACCAGCCGGCTGCGCGCCGCCGGCGACAGCCGCCCGGCCAGCCGCTTGCCGATGCTGCCGCACACGGCCAGCGGCAGCACGCCCTGCGGGTCGATCGCCGCGGCGATGTTGTCCAGCGCATGCACGGCGTGCCCTAACAGGTGCGCGGCCAAGGGGTCCGTGTGCTCGGTCTCGAACACGGCCAGCGCCAGCTGCGCATACGCAAACTGGCCGGCCCGGTCGCACCAGGCCTGCACGCTGTCGCGGTCGCTGCCGCAGACTGCGAACACCCGGCGCGCCAGCGGCCCGGGCGCGATCCGGCCGTCGATGGAACATTGGGCCACCCGCACCGCGTGCAGGCCCAGCCAGGCGCCGCTGCCTTCGTCACCGACCGGAAAGCCCCAGCCGCCGGCGGTGAAGCGGCTGCCGTCCGGCCTGAGCACCTCGCCGATGCTGCCGGTGCCGGCCGCGACGATGGCGCCGGGCCGGCCGCCGTGGGCGCCGAGCAGCATCGTGAAGGAATCGGTCTCGGCCGCCAGCCGCGCGAAGCCGATGTTGCGTTCGACGAAGGCGTCGCGCCAGGGGCGGTTGCTGACGCCGGACAGGCCGGCGCCGACGGCGCAGCGGTCCCAGCCGGGAACCGGAAGGTGCGCATCCTGGAACGCACCGCGGATCGCCTGTTCGACCTGGACCCAGGCCTGCGCAATGCCCTGCCCCAGCGCCGACGGACCGGCCAGGCCACGCCCGATCACCGGCCCGCCGGTGCGGGCCAGCCAGGCGCGGGTTGCCGTGCCGCCGCCGTCGACGCCGATCAGGAAATCCACCATCGCTCCAGTATGGCACCGGGGTTTCGGCGGCGGCCTCGGACAAAACCGACAGAAGCGCGCTTCAATGTTGTCGGTCGTCGTACAACTCACGACGGCAGGACGGACGCTTCCTGGGCCCGCCGCAGGCGCTCCCGGCTGTTGGTCAGGTGGATGCGCATGGCCGCCCGGGCGGACTCGGGATCGCGCCTGGCGATGGCCTGGTAGATCTCCTCGTGCTCGCGGTTGACCCGGCGGAAATACTGGACCGGATCTTCCATCGCCAGCCGCGGCGAATTGATGCGCGCGCGCGGAATCAGCGTGGCGCCCAGGTGGTTCATGATGTCGGCGAAATAGCGGTTGCCCGTCGCACTCGCCACCACCAGGTGAAAGCGGAAATCGGAGGTGACGGTGTCGCCCGTGCCGTCCGCATTCGCCTCCAGCGCATCCAGCGCGGCGCGCATCTGCGCCAACTGGTCCGCCGTGTGGCGCTGGGCCGCCAGCCCCGCCGCTTCCGTCTCGAGGCTGATGCGCAATTCCAGCACCGCCAGCACGTCGACGGCGGTCGCCACATCGGCCGGGTCGATCCAGTAGGCGGTGGCGGCGCGCGGCTCCAGCACGAAGGTGCCGATGCCGTGCCGCGTCTCCACCAGGCCGGCCGCCTGCAGGCGCGACAGGGCCTCGCGCACCACGGTGCGGCTGACGCCGTAGGCCTTCATGATCTCGGACTCGGTCGGCAGTTTCTGGCCGGGCTGAAGGGCGCGCGAATGCACCTGCCGGCCGATGCCTTCGACCAGGGTGTGGGCCAGGCTGCGCGGGCGCCTGCGGGCCGGTTCCGGGACGCCGCCGGCAGGCCCGGTGTCTGGCTTGGGGGACTGGGGAATGTCCGGGGGCAGGACCGTTGACAGCGTCGTCATCGGCTCATCATAATCAGCCCGCTGTTGTACGACAACTGATATCTTCTGAAAAGAATGGCCACACCGACCCAGATCGACAGACTGCTGCTCACCGGCGCCGCCGGCGGCCTGGGCCAGGTGCTGCGCCAGAGCCTCAGGCCCTATGCCCGCACGCTGCGCGTCTCCGACATCGCCAACCTGGGCGAGGCCGGTGCTGGCGAGGAAAGCGTGCCCTGCGACCTGGCCGACAAGTCCGCCGTGGACGCACTGGTGAAGGGCTGCGACGCGGTGGTGCACCTGGGCGGCGTCTCGGTGGAGCGGCCGTTCGAGGAGATCCTGGAAGCCAACATCAAGGGCGTGTTCCACCTGTACGAAGGCGCGCGCCGCCACGGGGTCAAGCGCGTGGTGTTCGCCAGCTCCAACCACGTGGTGGGCTTCCATCCGCAGCAGGGCGAGCTGCTGGACGCGGACTGCGTCAAGCGGCCGGACGGCTACTACGGGCTGTCGAAGTCCTATGGCGAAGACCTCTCGCGCTTCTACTTCGACCGCTACGGCATCGAGACCGCCTGCATCCGCATCGGCTCCTCGTTCCCCGAGCCGAAGGACCGCCGGATGATGGTCACCTGGATGAGTTACCGCGACCTGACCGAGCTGGTGCGCTGCTGCCTGTTCGCCCCGGGGCTGGGCCACACCATCGTCTACGGCACCTCGGCCAACCGCGACCGCTGGTGGGACAACAGCAAGGCGGCCCACCTGGGCTTCGTGCCGCAGGACAGCTCGGAAGTGTTCCGCGCCCAGGTGGAGGCGCAGCCGCCGGTCGACCCCAGCGACCCGGCCGCCAGGTACCAGGGCGGCGGCTTCGTCAAGGCCGGCCCCTTCGAGACGCCCTGACATGGATTGCGAGCTGGTCCTCGATGCGCGCAACGCCGTCGGCGAAAGCCCGGTGTGGCTGGCCGCCGAGCAGGCGCTGTACTGGGTGGATATCCCCGGGCGCAAGCTGTGGCGCTGGGACGCGGCCAGCGCCACCACCCGGCATTGGGACACGGAAGAAATGGCGGCTTGCATCGCGCCGCGCACCGGCCGCGGCTTCATCTGCGGGATGGAGAGCGGCTGGTTCCACCTGGACCCGCGCGACGACGGCACGGTACGCACCACATCGCTCGTTTCCTTCCCGCTGCCGCTGCCCGGCATGCGCTTCAACGACGGCCGCTGCGACCGCCAGGGACGCTTTCGCGCCGGCACCATGCTGATGGACATGGGCGCCGCGCGCGACGCCGGCGTGCTGTGGGCGCTGGATGCACAGGGGCAGCCCAGGGTCCTGGTCGACGGATTGATCGTGCCGAACGGCATGGCCTTCAGCCCCGACGGCCGCACCATGTACCTGAGCGACTCCCATCCCAAGGTGCAGACGGTGTGGGCCTTCGATTACGACATCGAGAGCGGCCTGCCCTCGCGCCGCCGCGTCTTCGTCGACATGCACCAGCATCCCGGCCGCCCCGACGGCGCCGCGGTGGATGCCGACGGCTGCTACTGGATCTGCGGCACCGACGCCGGCATGGTGCACCGCTTCACGCCCGGGGGCCGGCTCGATCGTTCGCTGGCCCTGCCGGTGAAGAAGCCGGCGATGTGCGCCTTCGGCGGCGCGAACCTCGACACGCTGTACGTCACCTCGATCCGGCCCGACGGCACCGACCTGTCGGACCAACCGCTGGCCGGCGGCCTGTTCGCCTTGCGACCCGGCGTGCGCGGGCTGCCGGAAACGCCTTGCATCCATTGACACTGTTCCATCCCCGACGACCCAGGAGACACCCATGAAAACCAGACTCGCACTCGGCGCCATCGCCGCCACCCTCGCCTTCGCCGCCCAGGCGACGGAATTCCGCTCGGCCGACATCCACCCGGACGGCTACCCGACCGTGGACGCAGTCAAGTTCATGGGACAGCGCCTCTCGGCCCTCACCAACGGCAAGCACACGATCAAGGTGTTCAACAACAGCGCCCTGGGCAACGAGAAGGACACCATCGAGCAGACCAAGATCGGCGCGCTGGCGATGACGCGGGTGAACATCGCGCCGATGAACAATATCTGCCCCGAGACCCAGGTGCCGACCATGCCCTTCCTGTTCCGCAGCAAGGACCACATGCGCAAGGTGCTGGACGGCCCGATCGGCGAGGAGATCCTGGCGGCCTGCGCGCCGCAGGGCTTCATCGGCCTGGCCTACTACGACAGCGGCGCCCGCTCGCTCTACACCGCGAAGAAGCCGGTGAAGACGCTCGCCGATGCCAAGGGGATGAAGATCCGCGTGCAGCAATCGGACCTGTGGGTCTCGCTGCTGGAAGCCATGGGCGCCAACGCCACGCCGATGCCTTTTGGCGAGGTCTACACGGCCCTGAAGACCGGGCTGGTGGACGGCGCGGAGAACAACTGGCCGTCGTACGAGAGCTCGCGCCACTTCGAGGTGGCGAAGTTCTACTCGGTCACCGAGCATTCGATGGCACCGGAGATGCTGCTGTTCTCCAAGCGCACCTGGGACACGCTGAGCGCCGACGACCAGAAGGCGATCCGCCAGGCGGCCAGGGAATCCGTGCCCTACATGCGCAAGCTCTGGGACGAGCGCGAGGACAAGTCGCTGGCCATGGTGAAGGCCGCCGGCTCGCAGATCATCCAGGTCGACAAGGCCTCGTTCCAGAACGCGATGAAGCCGGTGTACGACAAGTTCATCACCGACGCCAAGCTGAAGGCGCTGGTCAAGCGCATTCAGGACACCAAGTAACAAAACCCCGTTCAGCCTGAGCTTGGCCTGTCCTGAGCCCGTCGAAGGGCGAAGGCTTCGACAGGCTCAGCCCGAACGGGGTTTCCGCGAACGGCTTTTCTATGTACACAAGAATCTGTCGCAGCCTGGCGCGCGCCTGCATGGCCCTGGGCATCGCCGGCCTCGTCCTGCTGCTGGCGGCGGTGACCTGGCAGGTGTTCGGCCGCTACGTTCTGAACAACACGCCGACCTGGGCCGAGAGCCTGGCGTTGCTGCTGGTGCTGTACGTCACGATGCTGGGGACCGCCGTCGGGGTGCGCGACGCCGGCCATATCGGTCTGGAATCGCTGCTGGTGCTGGCGCCCGAAGCGCTGCGGCTGAAGATGGAGTACCTGATCCACGTGCTGGTGCTGCTGTTCGGCGCCGCCATGGCCTGGAACTGCGCTTCGCTGGCGATGTCGGTCTGGAGCTACCGGCTGCCCACGCTGTGGATCTCGGAGGGCTGGAAGTACGTGCCGGCCGCGATCGCCGGCTTCCTGATCGTGATGTTTTCCATCGAGCACCTCATCGCGCTGGCGCGCGGCATCGAGGTAGAACCGGCCTGGACATGACCATTCCCCTCCTCATCCTGTCGTTCAGTTTCTTCGGGCTGCTGCTGCTGGGCGTGCCGGTCGCTTTCTCGATCGGGTTGTCGGCGCTGGCGACCCTGCTGTGGGAAGGGCTGCCGCTGGCGGTCGGCTTCCAGCAGATGACCTCGGGCATGAACGTGTTCTCGTTCCTGGCCATCCCCTTCTTCATCTTCGCCGGCGAGCTGATGCTCTATGGCGGCATCGCGGACCGCATCGTCGACTTCGCCAAGAGCCTGGTCGGCCACGTGCGCGGCGGCCTGGGCATGTCGAACGTGGTGGCCTGCACGCTGTTCGGCGGCGTCTCCGGCTCGCCGGTGGCCGACGTGTCGGCGATGGGCGCGGTGATGATCCCGATGATGAAGAAGGAGGGCTACCACGCGGACTACGCGGTCAACGTGACGACCCATGCGGCCCTGGTCGGCGCGCTGATGCCGACCAGCCACAACATGATCATCTACACGCTGGCCGCCGGCGGCAAGGTGTCGATCGCGGCGCTGATCCTGGCTGGACTGCTGCCGGCGCTGATCCTGACCATCTGCAACCTTGCCGCCGCGTATCTCGTGGCGGTGAAGCGCGGCTACCCGGCCGGCACCTTCCCCGGCTGGAGCATCGTCGGGCGCAGCTTCGCCGCCGCCCTGCCCGGCCTGCTGGTGGTGGTGCTGATCCTGGTCGGCATTCTGAGCGGCGTCTTCACCGCAACGGAGTCGGCGGCGGTTGCGGTGCTCTACGCGCTGGCGCTCACCATCTTCCTGTACCGCACGCTGAAGTGGGAGCACTTCCTCAAGGCCGCATCGAAGGCGGTGAAGACCACCGGCGTGGTGCTGCTGCTGATCGGCATCTCGTCGACCTTCGGCTACCTGATCAGCCTGTACGGGGTGGCGCAGCTCACCGGCGAGATGCTCTCGCGGATCACGCAGGAACCATGGCTGATCTTCCTGTTGATCAACATCCTGCTGTTCCTGCTCGGAACCTTCCTGGACATGGCGGCCACCATCCTGCTGTGCACGCCGATCTTCCTGCCCATCGCCCAGCACTACGGCATGGACTCGGTGCAGTTCGGCATGCTGATGCTGATCAACTGCGCGCTGGGCCTGAACACGCCGCCGGTCGGCACCACGCAATTCGTCGGCTGCGCCATCGGCGGCATCTCGGTCGGTGCCGTGATGCGCACCATCTGGCCGTTCTACGGCGCGCTGATCGCGGCGCTGCTGCTGGTCACCTATGTGCCGGCGTTTTCCATGTGGCTGCCCCACATGGTGCTGGGCAAGTGACGTCTCTCAGGCCGGTTGCGCCCGCGCGGTCACGCCACAGAGGCGGTCGCACAGCGCCTGCGTCACCTGCGCGGTGGTCGCGCGGCCGCCGAGGTCGCCGGTGTGCAGGGTCTGGTCGGCCGTAATCGATTCGATCGCCTGCATCACCGTCTTCGCGGCGGCAGCCTCGCCCAGGTGCTCCAGCATCATCACCAGCGACCAGAAAGTGCCGACCGGATTGGCCAGGCCCTTGCCCATGATGTCGAAGGCCGAACCGTGGATCGGCTCGAACATCGACGGGTAGCGGCGCTCGGGATCGATGTTGCCGGTGGGCGCGATACCCAGACTGCCGGCCAGCGCCGCCGCCAGGTCGCTCAGGATGTCGGCATGCAGGTTGGTCGCGACCAGCGTGTCCAGCGACGCCGGCCGGTTGATCATCCGCGCGGTGCAGGCGTCGACCAGTTCCTTGTCCCACTTCACGTCCGGAAATTCCTTGCTGACCTGCAGCGCGATCTCGTCCCACATCACCATCGCGTGGCGCTGGGCGTTGGACTTGGTCACCACCGTCAGCAGCTTGCGCGGGCGCGACCGGGCCAGCTTGAAGGCGAAGCGCATGATGCGCTCGACACCGGCGCGGGTCATGATGGAAACATCGGTCGCCGCCTCGATCGGATGGCCCTGGTGCACCCGGCCGCCGACGCCGGCGTATTCGCCTTCGGAGTTCTCGCGCACGATCACCCAGTCCAGGTCCTTCGGGCCGCAGCGCTTGAGCGGCGCGTCGATGCCGGGCAGGATGCGCGTGGGCCGGACGTTGGCGTACTGGTCGAAGCCCTGGCAGATCTTCAGGCGCAGGCCCCACAGCGTGATGTGGTCCGGGATGTCCGGGTCGCCGGCGGAGCCGAACAGGATCGCATCCATGCCGCGCAGCGCCTCCAGGCCGTCGGCCGGCATCATCACGCCGTGCTTGCGGTAGTAGTCGCCACCCCAGTCGAAGGAGGTGAACTCGAAGCGGAAGGCCTGCTGCGCGTTCGCCAGCGCCTCCAGCGCCGTCTGCCCCGCCGGAATCACTTCCTTGCCGATGCCGTCGCCGGGAATGCACGCGATCTTGTAGGTCTTCATGGGGTGTCTCGCTCGTTGTCGTTGATGCGGATCATTCTAGGACTGTCATGCCAGCTCGAAGGGATGGATCCCGGCTCAAGGCCGGGTGACCGTCAGTTCAACGTCGAGGCGAGAGCGACGAAGAAGTCCAGGCTGCCCGGACTGGCCATGGCGTCGGGGCTGGCGACCTTGCGGGCGTCGGCGCCGAGCAGCAGCTTGCGCACCGGCACTTCCATCTTCTTGCCGGTCAGCGTGCGCGGGATCTCGGCCACCTCGTAGACCTCGTTGGGCACGTGGCGCGCGGAGGCCTTGGCGCGGATCTGCTGCGCGATCTTCGCCTTCAGCGCTTCGTCCAGCACGAAGCCGGCCTTGAGCACCACGAACAGCGGCATGAAGGATTCGCGGCCCAGGAATTCGAGGTCCACCACCAGGCTGTCGCGGATCTCGGGCAGTTCTTCCACCACGCGGTAGATCTCGGCCGTGCCCATGCGGATGCCATGCCGGTTGATGGTGGAATCGGAGCGGCCGTAGATCACCGAGCTGCCGCGCGGCGTGAAACGGATCCAGTCGCCGTGCCGCCACAGGCCCGGAAAGGTCTCGAAGTAGCTTTCCAGGTAGCGCTTGTGGCCGGGGTCGTTCCAGAAATACACCGGCATCGATGGCATCGGTTTGGTGATCACCAGCTCGCCCACTTCGTCCACCACCGGTTGGCCGGCTTCATTGAACGCATAGGCGGCCACGCCCAGTTCGCGGCACTGGATCTCGCCGGCATGCACCGGCAGCGTCGGCGCGCAGGCGACGAAGCCCGACGCGATGTCGGTGCCGCCGCTGATCGAGGCCAGCCACAGGTCGGGCTTCACCGCGTCGTAGACCCAGCGGTAGGCGTCCAGCGGCAGCGGCGAGCCGGTGGCGTTGATGGCTCGCAGCGATGCGAGCTTCGCGAAGTCGCGCGGCCGCAGCCCGTCCTTCATGCAGTTGATCAGGAAGGCGGCGCCGCAACCGAACAGCGTCACCCCCTGCTCGTCGATGAACCGCCACAGCGCCTGGGTGTCGGGCCAAGCCGGGTTGCCGTCGTACAGCATCACGGTGGCGCCGGTCAGCAGCGCGCCGATCTGCAGGTTCCAGACGATCCAGCCGGTGCCGCCCAGGAACAGCAGCCGGTCCCCCGGCCGCAGGTCGTGCTGCAGGCACATGGTCTTCAGGTGCGTGAGGACAATGCCGCCATGGCTGTGGACCATCGCCTTGGGCAAGCCGGTGGTGCCGGACGAATAGACGATCCACAGCGGATGGTCGAAGGGCACGCGCTCGAATTGCAGCGGTGCCTCGTCCTGCACCGCCTCGGCCCAGTCCAGCCTGTTGCGCCACGTCACGGGCCGCGTCGCCGCGTTCGGGCCGGGCACATGGACCACCGTCTGCACCGACGGCAGGCCCGCCAGCAGTTCGCCGACCAGCGCCTCGCGGTCGTGCTTCTTGCCGTTGTAGCCGTAGCTGTCGGTGGCGAACAGCAGCTTGGGTTCGATCTGTTTGAAGCGATCCAGCACCACTGTCGCGCCCATGTCCGGCGCGCAGCTGGACCAGACCGCGCCGATGCTGGCGCAGGCCAGGAAGGCGACCACCGTCTCGGGCCGGTTCGGCAGGTACGACGCCACGCGGTCGCCGGCCACGATGCCGAGCCCGCGCAGCTTCGCCGCCAGGGCGCCGGTGTCGCGCTGCAGCTCGGCCCAGGAGACCTCGCGCGTCGGCGCGTCCTCGCTGCGGGCGACCAACGCCGGCCGCTCCGTGGTCGCCATCCGGAAGGTGTGTTCGGCGTAGTTCAGCCGCGTGTTCGGATACCACTGCGCACCGGGCATCTGGTGCGTTGAAAGCACCGGTTGCCGGTTGCCGTCGGCCTGCACGTCGAAGTAGTCCCAGACCGAGTCCCAGAAGGGCTCGAGGTCATCGACCGACCATTGCCACAGCGCCTGGTAGGTGTCGAAGCGCTGCCCGCGCTCGTCCGCCAGCCAGCGCATGTAGTGCGCCAGGCGTGAACTCTCCTTCTGCGCCGGCGAAGGCTCCCACAGCAGGTCGCCTTCGCCTGCCAGCCTGGCCGCCTCCATCTCAGCTCAACCCGAGCAGGCGGACGGCGTTGCCCTTCAGGATGCCGGGCATCACCTCGGGCTTGAAGCCGGCGTCCTCGAAGTCCTTCATCCAGCGGTCCGGCGTGATCAGCGGGTAGTCGCTGCCGAACAGGATGCGGTCCTTCAGCAGCGTGTTGGCGTACTGCACCAGCTGCTTCGGAAAGTACTTCGGGCTCCAGCCCGAGAGGTCGATCCAGACGTTGGGCTTGTGGGTGGCGACGGACAGCGCCTCGTCCTGCCAGGGGAAGCTGGGGTGCGCCATCACGATCTGCATGTCGGGGAAGTCGATCGCCACGTCGTCCAGGTGCATCGGGTTGCTGTATTCCAGCCGCAGGCCGCCGCCGCAGCGCATGCCCGAGCCGATGCCGCTGTGGCCGGTGTGGAAGATGGCCGGCAGCTTGTGGGCGTTGATCACCTCGTAGATCGGCCAGGCCATCTTGTCGTAGGGGTGGTAGCCCTGCACCGTCGGATGGAACTTGAAGCCCTTGACGCCGTGCTCCCTGATCAGCCGCTCGGCCTCGCGCGCGCCCATCTTGCCCTTGTGCGGATCGATGCTGGCGAAGCACATCATCATGTCGCTGTTCTTCGCCGCCGCCTCGGCGATCTCCTCGTTCGGGATCCGGCGCCGGCCCAGCTTCGATTCGCTGTCGACGGTGAACATCACCAGCCCGATCTTGCGCTCGCGGTAGTAGGCGATGGTCTCCTCGATCGTCGGCCGCTTGCTGTTGCGGAAGTACTTGTCGGCGGCGCGGTCGTACTCCTCGCCGTAGCTGTCGAAGGGGTTCCAGCAGCTCACCTCCGCATGGGTGTGAACGTCGATGGCGACGAGGTTGGCGTGGTCCATGGGTGTTGTCTCCTGCGAGCTAGGGTAAGTCCTAGGAAAACGCTTCCCGGACCGCTTGAATTTGGTTATCGTTTATAACAATAATCCGAACCACTGGCAAATACGACATGACCCACAAAGACATCCTCCTGGAGATCCAGGGCCCCGTGGCCGTGATCCGGCTCAACCGTGCCGCCAAGCGCAATGCGCTGAGCGACGGCCTCATTCTCGGCCTGCGCGAGCTGTTCGAAAAGGAACTGCCCGACACCGGCGTTCGAGCCGCCGTGCTCGACGGCGCCGGCGAGCACTTCTGCGCCGGCCTCGACCTGTCGGAGCTCAAGGAACGCGACGCCGGCCAGGGCCTGTACCACTCGCGCATGTGGCACGCCGCGCTGGAGCAGGTGCAGTATGGCCCGGTGCCGGTGGTCGCGGCGCTGCACGGCGCGGTGGTCGGCGGCGGGCTGGAACTGGCCAGCGCATGCCACATCCGGGTGGCCGACGAGACCGCTTTCTACGCGCTGCCCGAAGGCTCGCGCGGCATCTTCGTCGGCGGCGGCGGCGCGGTGCGCATTCCGCGGCTGATCGGCGCCGCCCGCATGACCGACATGATGCTGACCGGCCGCGTCTACAACGCTGTCGACGGCGAAAAAGCCGGCTTCGCGCAGTACCTGGTGCCGGCCGGCGAGGCCCGGGCCAAGGCCATGGGCCTGGCCACGCGGATCGCCGAGAACGCGCCGCTGACCAACTACGCCCTGATGCACGCCCTGCCCCGCATCGCCGAGCAACCGGCCGACCAGGGCTTCCTGACCGAAGCGCTGATGGCCGCCATCGCGCAGAGCGCGCCCGAGGCCAAGACCCGGGTCAAGGCCTTCCTGGACGGCAAGGCCGCCAAGGTCAAGAAGTCCTGATCGATGAATGCGCCCCGTTACCGCGAGATGAAGTTCGGCGTCACCCGCGTGGTGCTGCGCGAGGGCGCCGGCGGCGTGCGTTACCTGCGGGCCGAGCAGCCGCTGGAGCCGCACGCGGCCCGGATGACGGACCGCCTGCTGCACTGGGCCGCGGTCGCGCCGGAGCGCACGTTCATGGCACGCCGGGTCCGCAACGCCGACGGCAGCACCGGCGACTGGCGCCACGTCAGCTACGGCGAGGCACTGCAGAGCGCCCGCAGCATCGGCCAGGCGCTGCTCGATCGCGGCCTCAGTGTCGATCGGCCGGTCGTGGTGCTGAGCGAGAACGACCTCGAGCACGCGTTGATCGCGCTGGGCTGCATGTATGCGGGCGTGCCCTACAGCCCGGCCTCCCCGGCCTATTCGACCATCAGCCAGGACTACGAAAAGCTGCGCCACGTGCTGGACACGCTGACGCCCGGCCTGGTCTATGCGGCCGATGCCACGCGCTACGCCAAAGCCATCGCCGCGGCGGTGGGACCGGACGTCGAGGTGGTGCATGGCACGCCCTCCTCCGTTCGCGCTGAGCTTGTCGAAGCGCTGGCGAGGACTTCGACAGGCTCAGTCCGAACGGTGACCGCGTTTTCAGATCTGCTGGCCACCCAACCCACCCCCGCCGTCGACGCCGCCATGCGCGCCACCGGCCCGGACACCATCACCAAGTTCCTGTTCACCTCGGGCTCGACCAAGCTGCCCAAGGCGGTCATCAACACCCACGGCATGTGGTGCGCCAACCAGCAGCAGATGCGCCAGTCGATGCCGGTGCTGGCCGAAGAACCCCCGGTGCTGGTCGACTGGCTGCCCTGGAACCACACCTTCGGCGGCAACCACAACGTCGGTCTGACCATCTACAACGGCGGCACGCTCTACATCGACGACGGCAAGCCGACCCCGGCGCTGATGCACGAGACGCTGCGCAACCTGCGCGAGATCGCGCCCACCGTCTACTTCAACGTGCCGACCGGCTTCGAGCAGATCGCCAACGCGATGAAGACCGACGACGCCCTGCGCAAGACCCTGCTGTCGCGGGTGAAGATGTTCTTTTATGCCGGCGCCGCGCTGGCCCAGCCGGTCTGGGACACGCTGCACGAGGAGCAGGAGCGCGAGATCGGCGAGCGGATCGTGATGGGCACCGGCCTGGGCATGACCGAATCGTCGCCGTTCGCCGTCTTCGTCACCAACCCCCATGTGAAGGCCGGCTACCTGGGCGTGCCCACGCCCGGCATGGAACTCAAGCTGGTGCCGGTCGACGGCAAGACCGAGGTCCGCTACCAGGGCCCGAACATCACGCCCGGCTACTGGCGCAGCCCCGAGGCCACGAAAGAGGCCTTCGACGACGAAGGCTTCTTCTGCACCGGCGACGCCGTGCAGTGGATCGCCGAGGACGACGTGCACCAGGGCCTGAAGTTCGACGGCCGCATCGCGGAAGATTTCAAATTGGCCACCGGCACCTTCGTCAGCGTCGGCCCGATGCGGGCCCGGATCATCGCCGCCGGTGCGCCCTACGTGCAGGACGCGGTCATCACCGGCCTGAACCTGCACGAAGTCGGCGCGCTGATCTTCCCGACGCCGGCGGTGCGCAAGCTGGCCGGCCTGGCTGCCGACGCGCCGCTCAAGGAGGTGCTGGAAAGCGCACCGGTGCAGGCGCATTTCCAGCACGTGCTCGACGAACTCGCCTCGCACGGCGGCGGCAGCGCCAGCCGGGTCGCGCTGCTGCACCTGATGCACGAGCCGCCGTCGATCGACAAGGGCGAAGTCACCGACAAGGGCTCGATCAACCAGCGCGCCGTGCTCAAGCACCGCGACGCCATGGTCAACGCGCTGCACGGCGGCACGCTGCCGTTCACGCTGCAACCCAAGGAAAAGGGCAAATGAAGATCGAAGGACAAGCGGCGCTCGTCACCGGCGCCGCCTCGGGCCTGGGCGAAGCGACGGCGCGCGAGCTGGCGCGGCTCGGCGCGAAAGTCGCCGTGCTCGACGTCAACATGGAGCTGGCGAAAAAGGTTGCCGCCGACATCAACGGCGTGGCCTGCCAGTGCGACATCACCAACACCGACAGCGTCGTCGCCGCCCTGGCCAAGGCCACGGCCGCCCACGGCGCCGCCCGGATCCTGATGAACATCGCCGGCATCGGAAGTGCGAAGCGGATCGTCGGCAAGGACGGCAACGCCGCCCCGCTGGAAGACTTTGCGCGGGTGATCAACGTCAACCTGATCGGCAACTACAACATCAGCCGGCTGTTCGCCGCCGACTGCGTCAAGCTGGCGCCGCTGGACGATGGCGAGCGCGGCGTGATGATGTTCACGGCATCGGTCGCGGCGTTCGACGGCCAGGTCGGCCAGCAGGCCTACAACGCCTCGAAAGCGGGGCTGGCCGGCATGACGCTGCCGATGGCGCGCGACCTGGCGCAGCACGGCATCCGCGTCTGCACCGTCGCGCCCGGGCTGTTCGCCACGCCGCTGATGAAGCAGCTGCCCGAGGCGGTGCAGGCCTCGCTGGCGGCATCGATCCCCTTTCCGCCGCGGCTGGGCAAGCCCGAGGAATTCGCCCAGCTGGCCTGCCACATCGTGACCAACGGCCACCTCAACGGCGAGGTGATCCGGCTCGATGGCGCCTTGCGCTTGGCGCCCCGCTAGTTTCCCGCAGCACCGACCGATCCCTTCCACACAACGGAGACATCCATGACCTTGCACAAGAACACCCTGATCGCCGCCGCCGTGCTTTCCCTGGGCGCCGGCGCCGCGCTGGCCGACATCACCATCGGCGTCAGCCTGCCGCTGACCGGCCCGACCTCGGCGCTCGGCATCCCGATCAAGGACGCGATCGCGCTGTGGCCGACCAGCATCGGCGGCGAGAAGCTCAAGGTCATCATCCTGGACGACGCCACCGACCCGACCAACGCCGGCAAGAACGCGCGCCGCTTCGTGACCGAGGACAAGGTCGACATC
Source organism: Ramlibacter sp. 2FC (assembly GCA_943372495.1). Taxonomy (GTDB): domain Bacteria; phylum Pseudomonadota; class Gammaproteobacteria; order Burkholderiales; family Burkholderiaceae_C; genus Ramlibacter. The sequence continues at coordinate 22,502 of CALRYV010000037.1, forward strand.
CTGATGGGCAGCGCCGCCACGCCGACCGCCAACGCGGTGGCCGCCGTCGCCGCCGAGACCGGCACCATGCACATCACCTTCGCGCCGATCGACGTGTCGGCCGGCAAGGCGCCGTGGTCGTACAACATGCCCCAGTCGACCCTGGTCATGTCGCACGCGCTGGCCGAGCACATGAAGAAGTCCGGCGTCAAGACCCTGGGCTTCCTGGGCTACACCGACGCCTACGGCGAACTGTTCCTGCGCGACATGAAAGTCAAGCTGGCCGGCAGCAACGTCAAGTTCACCGGCGAGGAGCGCTTCGCCCGCACCGACACCAGCGTGACCGGCCAGGCCCTGAAGCTGACCTCCGCCAACCCGGACGCGATCCTGATCGTGGCATCGGGCAGCGGCGCGGCGATGCCGCACAAGGCGCTGATCGAGCGCGGCTACAAGGGCAAGATCTACCAGACCCACGGCGCGGCCTCGATGGCGCTGATCCGGGTCGGCGGCAAGGACGTCGAAAACGCCTACGTGGTGTCCGGCCCGGGCACCGTCGCCGAGCAGCTGCCGGCCACCCACCCGAGCAAGAAGGTGGCGATGTCCCACGTCGAAGCCTGGGAAAAGCTGAACGGCCCCAACAGCCGCAACCCCTTTGCCGGCCACGCCTACGACGCGTCGATCATCCTGCAGAAGATCGTGCCGGTGGCGCTGAAGAAGGCCAAGCCCGGCACCGCCGACTTCCGCGGCGCGCTCAAGGCCGCCCTCGAGAACGCCGGCCCGATCCCGCTGTACCACGGCACGGTGAACTACACCGCGACCAACCACGCCGGCTACACCGACGACACGGGGGTAATCCTCAAGATCGTCAACGGCGGCTGGAAGCTCGAGCCCATCGCCAAGTAAGCGCGCATGGATTTTTCGATCGCCGCCATCCTGCTGGTGGACGGCCTGACCAGCGGCGCCATCTACGCGCTGCTGGGGCTGGCCACCGTCCTGGTCTTTGCCGTCACGCGGGTGATCTTCATCCCGCAGGGCGAGTTCGTGACCTATGGGGCGCTGACCCTGGCCATCCTGCAGACCGGCCAGGTGCCGGGCACCATCTGGCTGCTGCTGCTGCTGGCGGGCCTGGCCGCGCTCGCCGAGTCGGTGCAGGACTGGCGCCGGCACCGGATAGCCGGCCGCGCGCTGCTGTCCGGCCTGAAGGTGCTGGTGCTGCCGGCGATCATTTCCGTGGTCACGCTGTGGGCGGCGCCGCGCCAGTTCGGCCTGCTGCCGCAGGCCCTGCTGTCGCTGTGCATCGTCACCGCCTTCGGCCCGCTGGTCTACCGGCTGGCCTACCAGAGCCTGGCCGACGCGTCGTCGCTGGTGCTGCTGATCGTCTCGGTCGGCGTCCACTTCGCGCTGACCGGCCTGGGCCTGGTGTTCTTCGGCGCCGAGGGCTATCGCAACCCGCCGTTCTGGGATGCGCGCTTCAGCCTGGGCGCCGTCAACATTTCCGGCCAGGCCATCATCGTGGCGCTGACCACCGTCGCCCTGATCGTGCTGCTGTGGCTGTTCTTCGAGCGGTCCCTGTATGGCAAGGCCTTGCGCGCCACCGCCGTGAACCGGCTCGGCGCCAGGCTGATGGGCATCTCGGCCCAGACCGCCGGCCAGCTCACGCTGGCGATGGCGGCGCTGATCGGCGCGCTGTCGGGGCTGTTGATCGGGCCGACCACCACCGTGTTCTTCGACTCCGGCTTCCTGATCGGGCTCAAGGGCTTCGTCGCCGCCGTGATCGGCGGGCTGGCCAGCTACCCGGGCGCCCTGCTCGGCGCGCTGCTGGTCGGCGTGATCGAGGCCTTCAGCTCGTTCTGGGCCAGCGCCTTCAAGGAAGTGATCGTGTTCACGCTGATCCTGCCGGTGCTCCTCTGGCGCTCATTGGCCCGCGGCCATTCGGACGAGGAGCATTGACATGAGCTTCAACATCCGCCGCGCAGGCTGGTTCGTGCTGGTGGCGGTGATCGTGCTGATCGCCGTGCTGCCGGTGCCCGAGTTCTGGATCACCCAGCTCAATTACATCGGCATCTCCACCCTGGTGGTGCTGGGGCTGGTGCTGCTCACCGGCATCGGCGGGCTGACCTCGTTCGGCCAGGCCGCCTTCGTCGGCATCGGCGCCTACAGCACGGCCTGGCTGACGCTCAACGCCGGCATGTCGCCGTGGCTGACGCTGCTGATCGGGCTGGGCCTGACGACCGTGAGCGCCCTGGTGCTGGGCTGGATCACGCTGCGGATGTCGGGCCACTACCTGCCGCTGGCCACCCTGGGCTGGGGCCTGGCGCTGTACTACCTGATGGGCAACGTCGACGCGCTCGGCAAGTACGACGGCATCCTGAAGATCCCCGGGCTGTCGCTGTTCGGCTGGGAGATCGGCCGCGGCCGGGTGTTCTTCCTGATGACGGCGGCCTTCGTGCTGCTCGGGACGCTGGCCCTGCTCTGGCTGCTCGATTCGCGGGCCGGCCGCGCCATCCGGTCGCTGAAGACCGGCTCGCAGATGGCCGAATCGATGGGCATCGACACGCTGCGCTACAAGATCGGCATCTTCCTGATCGCGGCGCTGCTGGCATCGCTCTCGGGCTGGCTGTACGCGCACTACCAGGGCGCGGTCAATCCGTCGCCGTTCGGCCTGCAGGTCGGCATCGAATACCTGTTCATGGCGGTGCTCGGCGGCGCGGGCCATGTGTGGGGCGCGGTGACCGGCGTCGCCATCACCAAGCTGCTGGCCGACCAGCTGCAGGTGCTGCTGCCGCGGCTGCTGGGCACCAGCGGCAGCTACGAGATCATCGTGTTCGGGGTGCTGCTGGTGCTGATCCTGAAGTACGCGCCCGAGGGCATCTGGGCCTTCTTCGATCGCAAGCTGCCAAAAGCGCTGCGCCGCAACGACTGGGAGCAGGCGGCCGCGCTGCCGCACCGCGACAAGCCCGCGCCGGGCGAAGTGGTGCTGCAGGCCAAGGCGATCCGCAAGGAATTCGGCGGCCTGGTCGCCGTCAACGACATCGACTTCTCGGTTTCGGCCGGCCAGATCGTCGGCCTGATCGGGCCCAACGGCGCCGGCAAGTCGACCACCTTCAACCTGATCACCGGCGTGCTGGGCCTCACGCGCGGCAGCGTCAGCTTCCGCGGCCGCGACATCAGCAACCTCGCGTCGCGCGAAGTGGCGCGGCTGGGCATCTCGCGCACCTTCCAGCACGTCAAGATGATTCCCGAGATGACGGTGCTGGAGAACGTGGCGCTCGGCGCCCACCTGCGCGGGCGCAAGGGCTGGTTCGCGGCCATGCTGCGGACCGACCGCGCCGAAGAACGCCAGCTGTTTCGCGAAGCCCAGCGCCAGCTGGAGCGGGTCGGCATGGGCAGCCACCTCCACGAGCTGGCCGGCAACCTGGCGATGGGCCAGCAGCGGCTGCTGGAGATCGCGCGGGCCCTGTGCAACGACCCGGCCCTGCTGCTGCTGGACGAACCGGCCGCCGGCCTGCGCTACCTGGAAAAGCAGGCGCTGGCCGCGGTGCTGCGGCAGCTGCGTGGCGAGGGCATGAGCATCCTGCTGGTCGAACACGACATGGACCTGGTGATGGAAGTCTGCGACCGGCTGGTGGTGATGGAATTCGGCACCCGCCTGATGGAGGGCACGCCCGCCGAAGTGCAGCAAAGCCCCGCGGTGCGCGCCGCCTACCTCGGCACCGAACATTGAGCCCGGCCACCCCATGAGCACACCGCTTCTCACAGTCCGGGGCCTGCGGGCCGGCTACGGCAAGGCCGAAGTGCTGCACGGCGTCGACCTCGAAGCCGGCGCCGGCAGCGTCATCACCGTGATCGGCCCCAACGGCGCCGGCAAGTCGACCCTGCTCAATGCGTTGATGGGCATCCTGCCGACCCGGGGCCTGATCGAATACCAGGGCCAGCCGATCGGCGCCTTGCCGCTGGAGGAACGGGTGATGCTGGGCATCGCCCTGGTGCCCGAGCGGCGCGAGCTGTTCGGCTCGATGTCGGTCGAGGACAACCTGGTGCTGGGTGCCTTCCGCCAGGTGCGCCTGCGCAACCGGCAGTGGCGCGACCAGCTCGATGTCGTCTATCAACTGTTCCCGCGCCTGCAGGAGCGGCGGGTGCAGGAAGCCGGCACGCTGTCGGGCGGCGAGCGCCAGATGCTGGCCGTCGGCCGCGCGCTGATGTCGCGCCCGACCCTGCTGATGCTCGACGAGCCGAGCCTGGGACTGGCGCCGCTGATCGTGCGCGACATCTTCCGCACCATCGAGGGCCTGCGCCAGACCGGCGTCACCATCCTGCTGGTCGAACAGAACGCGCGCGCCGCCCTGCAGGTGGCCGACTACGGCTACGTGCTGGAGATGGGCGAGCTCGGCCTGCACGGCCCGGCCGGCGACCTGGCCAACGACCCGCGCGTGATCGACACCTACCTGGGCGCCGCGCGCCCCCCATCCTGAAACGGAGATCTCCGATGCGCTTCCTCCTGACCACGGCCGCCGCGCTGGCGCTGTCCGCCTGCGGCACCCTCGCCCCGCCGCCGGCGCGGCAAGCCACCGGCGCCGCGCCGGTCGCGGCGTGCGACGCCCTGGCCGCGCGCTTTTCCCATCCGCGCACACGGATCGTCGCTACGGAACGGGTCGCAGCCGGCCAGCTCAAGCTGCCGGGCATCGCCGCCGCCATGCCGGAACACTGCGTGGTCAAGGGCGCAATGAACGAGCGCACCGGCGCCGACGGCAAGCCCTACGCGATCGGCTTCGAGATGCGGTTGCCCACGGCCTGGAACGGGCGTTTCTTCTACCAGGCCAACGGCGGCCTCGACGGCTTCGTCACCGCGGCCTACGGCGACATCCTCGGCGGCGGCCAGGCCAGCAACGGCCTGCTCAAGGGCTTTGCGGTGCTCAGCTCCGACGCCGGCCATGCGCTGGACCGCACGACGCCGATCGGCGGCGCCACCTTCGGCCTCGATCCGCAGGCGCGGCTGGACTACGGCTACAACGCGGTCGCCCAGCTCACGCCGATGGCCAAGGCCCTGGTCGCGGCCTACTACGGCAAGCGGCCCGACACCTCCTACCTGGTGGGCAGTTCCAACGGCGGCCGGCACGGCTTCGTCACCGCGTCGCGCCTGCCGGATGAATACGACGGCATCCTGGTCAGCACGCCGGGCTATCGGTTGCCGCTGGCGGCGGTGGCCCAGGTCTGGGGCGCGCAGCAATTCGCCGCCGCTTCCAGGACCAACCCCGCCACCGGCCGGCCCGACCTGACCACCGCCCTGCCGCAGCCGGCGATGGACCTGGTCGCGCGCAGCGTGCTGGCCCGTTGCGACGCGCTCGACGGCCTGGCCGACGGCATCGTCGCCGACCTGCGCGGCTGCCAGGCTGCGTTCCAGGTGCAGCGCGACATTCCGACCTGCCCGGCCGGCGGCGGTGTCGAGGGCCAGTGCCTGAGCACCGCGCAGAAGACCGCGCTGGCCAATGTGCTGGCCGGCCCGCGCACACGCGACGGCTCGCCGGTCTACGCTGGCCTGCCCGCGGACCCGGGCCTGGCCGGACGCGACTGGGGCACGTGGAAGTTCATCAACAGCGTCGGCCCGCGCGACGCCGTCGCCCTGGCCTTCGTGTTCCAGACCCCGCCGGCCTCGCCCGCCGTGGTGACCGGGCAGGGCAACACCCTGATCGACTACGCGCTCGGCTTCGACGTCGATCGCGACCTGGCCAAGGTGGAACCGGCGCTGGAGTTCATGGCGCCGCCCGACCCGCTCATGCGCCGCTTCGTCGCGCGCGGCGGCAAGCTGATGGTGTTCCACGGCGCCGCCGACCCGGTGTTCTCGGCGCTGGACAGCATCCGCTGGCACGAACAGTTCACCCAGGCCCACGGCGCCGCGGCGCAGCAGCAGGCGCGCCTGTACCTCGTGCCCGGCATGAACCACAGCCGCGGCGGCCCGGCCACCGACCAGGTCGACATGGTCGATGCCCTGGTGAACTGGGTGGAACGGGGCCAGGCCCCGGCCGCGATCCTGGCCCGCGCCCGCGGCGCCGGATCGGCCGTGCCCAACCCCGAAGTGCCCGCCGCCTGGGGCCCGGGGCGCACCCGGCCGCTGTGCCCGTGGCCGCAGGTCGCGCGCTACCGCGGCGCCGGCGACGTCAACGACGCCGCCAGCTTCTCCTGCCAGTGACCCCCTCATCCCGGAGCCCACCATGCAACCTGTTTCCTTGCGGCACGCAGCCCTGTTCACAGCGGCTGGCGCCGCCCTCGCGCTCTCCGCCTGTTCGGTCGCGCCGCCCATGACGGCCGCCGCGCCGGATGCCTGCGCCCGATTGGCGGCGCAGTACGCCGTGCCCGGCACCCGCCTGGCCACCGAGGCGGTCGCCGCCGGCACGATGCCGCCGGGCGCCACCGCCGGCCCGCCGCTGGCCGCGCATTGCAAGGTGGCCGGCCGCATGGCGCAGCGCACCGGCGTCGACGGCAAGCCGTACCACATCGGCTTCGAGCTGCGGCTGCCGGCCAACTGGAACGGCCGCCTGCTGTACCAGGGCGGAGGCGGCAACGACGGCGTCGTCCGGCCCGCGATCGGGCCGCAGGCGGCGCCCGGCTATGCGCTCAATCGCGGCTTCGCGGTGGTGACGACCGACGCCGGCCACCAGGGGGCCGATGCCGGCTTCGGCTTCGACCCGATCGCCCGCGTCGACAACGCCTACAACGCGCACGACAAGGTCGCCGTGACGGCCAAGGACATCGTCCGCGCCTTCTATGCGAAGCCGGCCGATCGCTCGTACTTCATCGGCTGCTCCGGCGGCGGACGCCAGGGCATGATGTTCACGCAGCGCTTCCCGTCGTACTTCGACGGCGTGATCGCGATGGCGCCGGCGATGCGCGTTTCCAGCGGCGCCACCATTGCCGCGGCCTGGGACAGCCAGGCGCTGCAGGCGATCGCGCCGGCCGGCACCGACGGCAAGCCGGTGCTGAGCAACGCGCTGCCGCCCGCCGACCTCGCGCTGTTGCGCCAGGGCATCCTCGACGCCTGCGACGCGCAGGACGGCATCGCCGACGGCCTGGTGTCGAACCCGGCCGCCTGCCGCTTCGATCCGGCGGCGCTGCAATGCAAGGGCGCCAAGGACGCAAGCTGCCTGGCCGCGCCCCAGGTCGGCGCGCTGAAGAAGATCTTCGCCGGCGCCCGGGATTCGGGCGGCAAGCCCCTGTACGCCGGCTGGCCCTGGGACGCCGGCATCGGCCATCCGCAAAACGACTGGCGCGCCTGGAAGCTCGGCACCTCCACCACCGCGGCGCCCAACTCGCGCCATGTGTTCCTGATGCAGGACGCGCTGCAGGGTTACTTCGTCACGCCGCCGGACCGCTCGCTGAGCATCTTCGGCTTCGACTTCGACAAGGACCCGGCGCGCATGGCGGCGCATTCCTGGATCTTCGACACCGCCAGCGATGTGCAGCTCACAGGCTTCAAGGCCCGCGGCGGCAAGCTGCTGCTGGCCCACGGCATGGCCGACCCGATCTTCTCGCCGCTCGAATCCGAGGACTATTACAAGCGTCTCACGGCAGTCCACGGGCCGCAGACGCCGGACTTCGCGCGGCTGTTCCAGATTCCCGGCATGGGCCACTGCCAGGGCGGCGCCGCCACCGACAGCTGGGATGGCCTGGGCGCGCTGGTCGAGTGGGTCGAACAGGGCAAGGCGCCGCAGCGGATCGTCGGCAGCGGCACCGCGGTGTTCCCCGGACGCACCCGTCCGCTGTGTCCCTATCCGCAACACGCGCAATACAACGGCAGCGGCAACCCCGACGACGCCGCCAACTTCTCCTGCCGCTGAACCCGATGGACTACTCCCCCCGGCCCGACGACATCCGCTTCATCCTGGAGCAGGTGCTGCACGCGCCGGCGCAGCTGCAGGCGCTGCCGGCCTTCGCCGAAGCCGACGCCGCACTGCTGGACCAGGTGCTCGACGAGGCCGGCAAGTTCGTCGGCGCCGTGGTCGCGCCGCTGCAGGCTGTCGGCGACTCACCCGGTTGCCGCTTCGACGCCGGCGTGGTGACGACACCGCCCGGATTCCGCGCTGCGTATGAAGCATTCTGGCGGGCCGGCTGGCCGGCCCTGGCCTGTGCGCCCGAGGACGGCGGCCAGGGCCTGCCCTGGGTGCTGGAAGGCGTGCTGTACGAGTGGCTGAGCGCCGCCAACCACGGCTGGACCATGGCGCCGGGCCTGCTGCACGGCGCCTACGAATGCCTCAAGCACCACGGCAGCGCGGACCTCCAGGCGCGCTACCTGCCGAAGATCGCCAGCGGCCAGTGGCTGGCCACGATGTGCCTGACCGAGGGCCAAGCCGGCAGCGACCTGGGCCTGGTGCGGACCCGTGCCGTGCCACAGGCCGATGGCAGCTATCGGATCAGCGGCGCGAAGATCTTCATCTCCGGCGGCGAGCACGACCTGACGGACAACATCGTGCACCTGGTGCTGGCCCGCCTGCCCGACGCACCGCCCGGCCCCAAGGGGCTGTCGCTGGTGCTGGTGCCCAAGGTCCTGCCCGATGGCGCGCGAAACGCCGTGGCCTGCGACCGCATCGAGGAGAAGATGGGGCTGCACGGCAGCCCGACCTGCTCGCTGCGCTTCGAGGACGCCACCGGCTGGCTGATCGGCGAAGCCGGCCGCGGCCTGAACGCGATGTTCGTCATGATGAATGCGGCGCGGCTGCACGTGGCGCTGCAGGGCATCGGCCTGCTCGACGCCGCCTGGCAGAAGGCCGACGCCTATGCGAGGGAGCGCAGGCAGATGCGGGTGCCCGGTCCGCGCGACGCCAGCCAGAGCGCCGACGCCATCATCGGCCATCCGGCGATCCGCCGCATCCTCGACACGCAGCGCGCGTGGATCGACGGCGGCCGCGTGCTGGCCTACCGCACCGGCGTCGAACTCGACCTGGCCCGCCACCACGGCGACGCGGCACGACGGGCCAGTGCGCAGCGCTGGTGCGCCCTGGTGACGCCGGTGCTCAAGGCGGTCTGCACCGACCAGGCCTTCCACGGCGCCAGCGAGTGCCTGCAGGTGTTCGGCGGCCACGGCTATGTGCGCGAGTGGGGCATCGAGCAGATCGTGCGCGATTCGCGCGTGACCATGATTTACGAAGGCAGCAACGAGATCCAGGCGATCGACCTGCTGGTGCGCAAGGTGCTGCCGGACGGCGGCGCCGCGCTCTGCGCCATGCTGCTCGAGCTGCGCGGCGATCTCGATCCCGCGCGGGAAGCGCATGCCGACGTGCTGCGCCGCTTCGCCCAGCTCGGGCACCTGACGACGCGGCTGGCGCAGGCGGCCGCCTCGCAACCCGAGCTGCCGTACTGGATCGCCGGCGATTACCTGCGCGCGGTGGCGCTGGCCCTGCTGGGCTGGGCCTGGGCCCGGATCGACGCCGCCCGGCCGCAGGCGCCGTCACCGCAACGCTGGGCCGCCGGCGCCGACGCCCTGCGCCACTGGGTGCTGCCCGAATTCGCCATGCGGCTGGCCCTCATCCAGGCCCGCCTGAACTGAAAATGGCGTCGACGGCATCCAGCAAGAAGGCGCCCGCGCCCTCGGTCGAGGCGGTCGACACCAGCTATCTCGAAGGCCTGATCGGCTACAACGCGCGCCGCGCCGCGCTGGCGGTGATCGGCGTGTTCCTGGAGCGGATGGCGGTCTATGACCTGCGGCCGGTGGACTTCTCGGTGCTGTCCCTCATCGCCCACAACCCGGGCATCACCTCGCGCCAGCTGTGCGGCTCGCTCGGCATCCTGCCGCCCAACCTGGTCGGCATGATCAACGCGCTCGAAAAGCGCGGCGTGATCGTGCGGCTGCCGCACCCCACCGACGGCCGCGCCATGGGCCTGCACCTGACCGACAGCGGCGCGGCCCTGATGGTCGAGGCCGAGCGCACCGCGGCCCAGCTCGAGGCGGAGGTCGCCGCGCGCCTGACGCCGCACGAGAACAAGACCCTGCTGCGGCTGCTCAAGAAGGTCTACCTGTAGCCGTCCCGGGCCCCGACGCTGCTATTGTTTGTATAGCAGGAACTGCGTACACTCGCGTACCCCACGCCCCGCTGCCGCAGCGCCCAGGAGAAGCCCCCGATGAGTTCGAAGGACAACGCCGCGATCAGCCAGCTGCTGGGCCTGCTCGAAGCGCGCTATGCGATGCGGGTGCTGTGGGCGCTCAAGGACGGCCATGCCCAGACCTTCCGCCTGCTGCAGGACAGCGTCGGCGGCATCACGCCCAACACGCTCAACACCCGGATCAAGGAACTGCGCGAGGCCGGCCTGATGGACCACGGGCCGGACGGCTACATCGTCACCCCGTCGGGCGCCGACCTGCTCAAGCGCATCGGCGACCTGCAGGCCTTCGCCGGGCGCTGGGTGGTGAGCCAGGCGAAGAAGAAATAGCCGGCGGCGCCGTCGGTACACTTGCCGGTTTTGCAATCGCAACGAAGGACCAGCATGACCATCACCACGACCCCCTCGGGCCTGCAGTACGAAGACACCACCGTCGGCACCGGCGCCGAAGCCAAGCCCGGCCAGCACGTGCATGTGCACTACACCGGCTGGCTCTACAACGACGGCCAGCAGGGCGCCAAGTTCGACTCCAGCGTCGACCGCAAGGACCCGTTCGCCTTCTCGCTGGGCGCCGGCATGGTGATCAAGGGCTGGGACGAAGGCGTGGCCGGCATGAAGATCGGCGGCAAGCGCACGCTGATCATTCCGCCGCAGCTGGGCTACGGTGCCCGCGGCGCCGGCGGTGTGATCCCGGCCAACGCCACGCTCAAGTTCGACGTCGAACTGCTCGACGCCCACTGAGCGCATTGCCCATCGACGAACCGGGCGCAGCAACGCGCAGCCCGGTTTCACTTGGGAAGAGGATCCGGCTTTGCCGGGCCTCTTCACACTGATCAGCCACTGAAAAATCGCCCCAGCGATTTTTCAGTGAAGGATTACATCTGCTGGAACAGGTGCAGGTAGCTGCGGCTGACCGGCACCGCTTCCGGCCGCGCCTGCAGGTGCACCTCGCCGCCGTCGCCCGAGCCATGGGTGAAATGGCTGACGCGGTCGAGGCTGACGATGGCCGAGCGATGGACCTGGACGAAGCGCTCCGGGTCCAGTTCGTCGGCCAGTTCGCGGATGGTCTTGCGGATCAGCGCCTCGCCGCCGTCCCACACCACCATCGTGTACTTGTTGTCGGACTTCAGATAGATCACCTGCTCCACCGGGATCAGCCGCACGGTGTTGCCGACCGAGGCCTTGATCCATTTCAGGCGCGGCGGCGGCGCGAGGCGCTGGCGCAACTGCTCGGCGACGCGCTCGATGGTGGCCTCGACACCGGCCGCCGGCGGCAGCAACGGCCGCTCGAAGCGCTCGCGCAGGCGCTGCACCGTCTCGGCCAGCCGCTGCGGCTCGAGCGGCTTGACCAGGTAGTCGACCGCGCCCTGGCGGAAGGCCTCGACCGCGTAGGCGTCGTAGGCCGTGACGAACACCAGCTCGGCCCGGCGGGCGATGCCGCGCGCCACCTCGACGCCGTTGAGCCCGGGCATGTGCACGTCGAGAAAGGCGACCCGCGGCTCGAACTGGTCGAACAGCTCGATCGCCTCGCGGCCGTTGCGCGCCTGCGCCACGATCTGCAATTCCGGCCACTGCTGGCCCAGCAGCGACGCCAGCCGGTCGCGCAGCAGCGGTTCGTCGTCGGCGATGAGGGCGGTCGGCGCGGTCATGCCCCAACCCGCAACAGCAGGTCGGCGCGCAGGCCGCTGGGCTGCTGCTCGCTCAGCTGGACGCCGGCGCTGTCGTTGAAAAAAACCCGCAGCCGCGCATTCAGGTTGGCCAGCCCGGTGCCGGCGCCGGCCGATTCCGACAGGCCGACGCCGGTGTCGCTGACCCACAGCTGCACCGTCTGCGCATCGACCCGCCGCGCCCCCACCTCGATGCGGCCCCCCGTCAGGCTGGGGTCGATGCCGTGGCGGATCGCGTTCTCCACCAGCGTCAGCAAGGCCATCGGCGGGAAGCGCATGGCCAGCAGTTCCGGTTCGACCTGGGTGGCCCAGGTCAGCCGGTCCGGCATGCGCATGTGCATCAGGTCGAGGTAGGCGCGCACCAGCTTCACCTCGTCGGCCAGCGTCGCGTGGTCGTGCTGCAGGTACGGCACGGCGGCGCGCAGGTAGTCGATCAGGCTGCGGAACACGGGCGCCGCGCGCGGCGAGCCGCTTTCCACCAGCTCCTGGACGTTGGCCAGCGTGTTGAGCAGGAAGTGCGGCTGGATCTGCGCCGTCATCAGGTGCAGCCGGGCGTCCGCCGCCTGGCGCTCCAGGGTCTCGCGCTCCAGCGCGAACTGCAGGGCCTGAGCCCGCGCTTCGGCATCGCGTTGCCGGTACAGCCCGCCCAGCGCCAGCAGCAGCCCCAGGATGCCGGCGCCGATCGACACCAGCACGTAGCCGCGCACATGCGGCCGCGAACCGATGAAGGCGGTGAAGTCGCCGCCGAAGGTCAGCAGTTGCACCAGCAGCGGCGACAGCAGCGCCGCCACGACGACGGCGATCACCTGCACCACCCAGCGCGGCAGCCAGTCCTGGCGCCAGGCCCCGGCCAGGGTGAAGGCGATCAGCAGCATGATCGCCACGAACAGGGTTTCGCCGACCAGTTCGATGAACGGGTTGTGGGTGTAAGGCACCAGCGCCGCGGCTGCGACGAAGGCGACGACGACGGCCGTGGCCAGCAGGCGCGGCGGCGGCAGCAGCCGCGGCCGGCCGGGGCTGGAGGCGCCGGAATCCATGGCGGTGGCGCTGACGGCGGGTGCTTGGCTCATCGGTCTTAAGATACGGTCCCGCCGCTGCAGCGGTCAAGCTTCCCGGCCTCCCGATGCGACGAAACGCGGTTTGGAAGGGATGAAAATTCCAATTCCTTGTCTTGAAAAGGGCCTCCCGGCCCCAAGTTGCTGCGCAGACCCTTATTGCGATCCATCAAAAACATGTCCGACCACCAACCCACCGACCCCGTCCAGGACGACCTGCCCCCCGGCCCCGAAGCGCGCGATGCGGCCCAGCCCGCCGCCGGCCCCGTCACCGACGTCAGCGAGCTGCAGGCCCGGCTGGCCGAGCTCCAGGCCAAGACCGCCGAGATCGGCGAGCAGTACCTGCGGGCCCAGGCCGACATGCAGAACACCCGCCGCCGGGCCGACGAGGAAATCTCCAAGGCCCGCAAGTACGCGGTCGAAAGCTTCGCCGAGAGCATGCTGCCCGTGGCCGACAGCCTGGAAGCCAGCCTGCTGGTCAAGGACGCGGCGCCGGAGGTGATCCGCGAAGGCGCCGAAGCCACCCTGCGCCAGCTGAAAAGCGCGCTGGAGCGCAACAAGGTGATCGAGATCAACCCTGCCGCCGGCGCCAGGTTCGACCCGCACCAGCACCAGGCCATCTCCGTGGTCCCGGCCGAGCAGGAAGCCAACACCGTGGTCAGCGTCCTGCAAAAGGGCTATTCCATCGCCGACCGGATCCTGCGTCCGGCGCTGGTCACCGTGACCGCACCGAAGTAATGCTTGAAACAGGGCGACTGATCCACAAGTAGTCCCCAACAGATTTGAATTGGCCCCAGCGGCCGCAGCACAAGGAGAAAGAGATCATGGGAAGAATCATCGGTATCGACCTCGGCACCACCAACTCGTGCGTGTCGATCATGGAGGGCAACACGCCCAAGGTCATCGAGAACAGCGAAGGTGCCCGCACCACGCCGTCGATCGTGGCCTACCAGGAAGATGGCGAGATCCTCGTCGGCGCCTCGGCCAAGCGCCAGGCCGTCACGAACGCCAAGAACACCCTGTACGCGGTCAAGCGCCTGATCGGCCGCAAGTTCAGCGAGAAGGAAGTGCAAAAGGACATCGACCTGATGCCCTACAAGATCGTGGCCGCCGACAACGGCGACGCCTGGATCGAAGTGCGCGGCAAGAAGCTGTCGGCCCAGCAGGTCTCGGCCGACATCCTGCGCAAGATGAAGAAGACCGCCGAGGACTACCTGGGCGAGCCGGTCACCGAAGCCGTCATCACGGTGCCCGCGTACTTCAACGACGCCCAGCGCCAGGCCACCAAGGACGCCGGCCGGATCGCCGGCCTGGACGTCAAGCGGATCATCAACGAGCCGACCGCGGCGGCCCTGGCCTTCGGCCTGGACAAACAGGAAAAGGGCGACCGCAAGATCGCCGTCTATGACCTGGGCGGCGGCACCTTCGACATCTCGATCATCGAGATCGCGGATGTCGACGGCGAAAAGCAGTTCGAAGTGCTGTCGACCAACGGCGACACGTTCCTGGGCGGCGAAGACTTCGACCAGCGCATCATCGACTACATCATTGCCGAGTTCAAGAAGGACCAGGGCGTCGACCTGTCCAAGGACGTGCTCGCGCTGCAGCGCCTGAAGGAAGCCGCCGAGAAGGCCAAGATCGAGCTGTCCTCGAGCGCGCAGACCGACATCAACCTGCCGTACGTGACGGCCGACGCCTCCGGCCCGAAGCACCTGAGCATCAAGCTCACGCGCGCCAAGCTGGAAAGCCTGGTCGACGAGCTGATCGAGCGCACCATGGCGCCCTGCCGCATGGCGATCAAGGACGCCGGCGTGTCGGTCAACGACATCCACGACGTGATCCTGGTCGGCGGCATGACCCGCATGCCCAAGGTGCAGGACAAGGTCAAGGAATTCTTCGGCAAGGAGCCGCGCAAGGACGTGAACCCCGATGAGGCCGTCGCGGTCGGCGCCGCCATCCAGGGCCAGGTGCTGGGCGGCGACCGCAAGGACGTGCTGCTGCTGGACGTGACGCCGCTGTCGCTGGGCATCGAAACGCTCGGTGGCGTGATGACCAAGATGATCACCAAGAACACGACCATCCCGACCAAGTTCGCGCAGACCTTCTCCACCGCCGACGACAACCAGCCGGCCGTGACGATCAAGGTCTACCAGGGCGAGCGCGAGATGGCCACCGGCAACAAGCTGCTGGGCGAGTTCAACCTCGAAGGCATCCCGCCGTCGCCGCGCGGCATGCCGCAGATCGAGGTGAGCTTCGACATCGACGCCAACGGCATCCTGCACGTGGGCGCCAAGGACAAGGGCACGGGCAAGGAAAACAAGATCACCATCAAGGCCAACTCGGGCCTCTCCGAGGAGGAGATCCAGAAGATGGTGAAGGACGCCGAGCTCAACGCCGCCGACGACAAGAAGAAGCTCGAGATCGTCCAGGCCCGCAACCAGGCCGAGGCGACGGTGCACAGCGTGCGCAAGAGCCTGACCGAGTACGGCGAGAAGCTCGAAGCCGGCGAGAAGGAAAAGATCGAGGCCGCGGTCAAGGACGTGGAAGAAGCGCTCAAGGGCGAGGACAAGTCCGCGATCGAGGAAAAGAGCAACGCGCTGATGGCCGTCAGCCAGAAGCTCGGCGAGAAGATGTACGCGGACATGCAGGCCGCGCAGGCGGCGCAGGCTGCCGGCTCCGGCGCTGCCGGCGGTGCGGATGCGGGCGGCGCGAAGCCGGCCGACGACAACGTGGTCGACGCCGAAGTCAAGGAAGTCAAGAAAGGTTGATGCCGGGCGCGTAGCGCCGGATCAACTCGCCGCGTTCGACGCAGACCCTCGCGGGCTGGTCAACGCGGCGTTTTCGCGTAGAACGACCTGAACACCATGGCCACAAAAAGAGACTATTACGAAACCCTCGGTGTGCCGAAGAACGCTTCGGACGAGGAAATCAAGAAGGCGTATCGCAAGCTCGCGATGAAGCACCACCCTGACCGCAACCAGGGTGAGGGCGACCACAACAAGGGCGCCGAGGCCAAGTTCAAGGAGGCCAAGGAAGCGTACGAGATGCTGTCGGACCCCGAGAAGCGGGCCGCCTACGACCAGTACGGCCACGCCGGGGTCGACCCGAACATGCGCGGCGGCCCGGGCGCCGAGGGCTTCGGCGGCTTCGCGGAAGCGTTCGGCGATATCTTCGGCGACATCTTCGGCCAGGGCCGGGCCGGCGGCGCCGCCGGTGCCGGGCGCGGCCGCCAGGTGTTCCGCGGCGGCGACCTGTCGTACGCGATGGAGATCACGCTGGAGGAAGCCGCCAGCGGCAAGGAAGCGCAGATCCGCATTCCGTCCTGGGACCCGTGCGAGACCTGCGACGGCAGCGGCGCCAAGCCCGGCACCCAGGCCAAGACCTGCACCACCTGCCAGGGCCAGGGCGTGGTGCAGATGCGCCAGGGCTTCTTCAGCGTGCAGCAGACCTGCCCGCACTGCCGGGGCACCGGCAAGATCATTCCCGAGCCGTGCACCACCTGCCACGGCCAGGGCAAGGTCAAGAAGCAGAAGACGCTGGAAGTGAAGATCCCCGGCGGCATCGACGACGGCATGCGCATCCGCAGCGCCGGCAACGGCGAGCCCGGCACCAACGGCGGCCCGCCCGGTGACCTGTACATCGAGATCCGGCTCAAGAAGCACGACATCTTCGAGCGTGACGGCGACGACCTGCACTGCGCGGTGCCGATCAGCTTTTCGACGGCGGCGCTCGGCGGCGAGATCGACGTGCCGACCCTCGCGGGCAAGGCGGCGATCGACATCCCGGAAGGCACCCAGAGCGGCAAGCAGTTCCGACTGCGCGGCAAGGGCATCAAGGGCGTGCGTTCGTCCTACCCGGGTGACCTGTACTGCCACGTGACGGTCGAAACGCCGGTCAAGCTGACGGAGCACCAGCGCAAGCTGTTCAAGGACCTGGCCGAGTCGCTCAAGAAAGGCGGCGCCAAGCACTCGCCCAGCGAAGGCTCGTGGACAGACAAGCTCCGCGGTTTTTTCAACGCGTAGCGGAGCTTGCGGTGAGGCTAACAATTGCCCAAGGGGCTTGTTAGGCCGGAACCACAAGCTCCGCGGTTTTTTCAACGCGTGAACTTTCAACGCGTGAATTTTCAACGGCTGAGCAACTCGACCGTAGCGGTGGGGGTGATTTCCTGACGGAGCCAGCGTCGGAAGCAGGGACAATGCGCGAGCAATGTCCTTGAAGCTCTTCCGTTCCACCGGATATTCCTCCATCCTCGCACCCGGCGAAAGCCGGGTTGCCCCCCACCCCCTCTGGCTGGTGCTGGCCGTCAGCCTCTGGATCGGCTTCGCCTGCAACGTGGCGCTGTGGCGCGACCTGCGCGCGCTGGGCGACGGGCCGGGCCTGGCCCGGTCGCTGCTGGCCGGTGCCTTCGTCGCCGCCACCTGCGCCGTCGTCCTGAGCCTGCTGGGTTGGCGCCGCACGCTCAAGCGCGCGGCAACGGTCGTGGTCCTGCTGGCAGCGCTGGCCGCGGCCGTGCTCTGGGTCCAGGCCCGGCCGGTCGACAGCAGCCTGTTCGACCAGGGCTGGCGCAGCCTGGTGCTGCCCACCTGGCCCAGCCTGCTGCGCTGGCAGTTTCCGGTGCTGGTCGTGGTGCTGGGACTGGTGCCGCTGCTGTGGCTCTGGCAGGTGCGCGTGCGCCGGCTGCCCGGCCGGGAGCAACTGAAGGCCAACATCAGCGGCATGCTGCTCGGCCTGCTGACCATGGTGCTCAGCGGCTGGTTCCTGTTCGCCCGCGGCTGACCCGCGCGGCGGTCCTCAGAACAGGTTGCCCTGCCCCACCGGGCCCAGGGGCCGGAACGCCTGCAGGTCCAGCTCCACGCGCTCGCGGTTGAAACCGAGCCGGTTGGCGGTCTTGCGAAAGCGCTGGCCGATCAGCTCGGCCCAGGGGCCGGCGCCCTTCATGCGCGTGGCGAAATCGCTGTCGTAGTCCTTGCCGCCGCGCATGTCGTGGATGCGGGCCATAACGCGGTCCGCCCGCTGCGGATAGTGCAGCTGCAGCCACTGGCGAAACAGCGGGCTCACCTCCCAGGGCAGCCGCAGCACATGGTAGAAGGCGCTGCGCGCGCCGGCGTCCCACGCCGCTTCCATCACCTGCTCCATGTCCTCGGTCAGGAACGGGATCTGCGGCGCCAGGCTGACCCCGACCGGGACCCCGTGTTCCGCCAGCGTGCGGATGGTGCGCAGCCGGCGGTGCGGCGCGGCGGCCCGCGGCTCGAGCTTGCGGGTGAGGTCCGCGTCGAGCGTGGTGAGGGTGACGTACACCGCCACCAGCTTCTGCTGCGCCATGGGCGCCAGCAGATCCAGGTCGCGCTCGACGCCGCTGGACTTGGTCACCATCGAAAACGCATGCCGGCTCTCCTGCAGCAGCTCGATCACCGAGCGCGTGAGGCGCAGCTCCCGCTCCACCGGCTGGTAGACGTCCGTGGCGGTGCCCAGCGCCAGCCCCTTGGGCTCATAGCTTTTCTTCGACAGCTCCGAGCGCAGCACCGCGGCGATGTTGCGCTTGGCGATGATCCGCGTCTCGAAGTCCAGGCCCGGCGACAGGTTCAGGTAGCTGTGGGTGGGCCGCGCGTAGCAGTAGATGCAGCCGTGCTCGCAGCCCCGGTACGGGTTGATCGAGCGGTCGAAGTAGATGTCGGGAGACTCGTTGGAGCTGATGACGCTGCGCGCGTCTTCCCAGATCACCTCGGTGGGCGTAGCCCCGGCCTCGGCCTGCTCCAGCGTGCCCCAGCCGTCGTCGTAGTCCAGCCGCTCGTCCTTGACGAACCGGTGCGCCAGCCGGCTGGCCGCGCCCCGGCCCTTGATCGCTTCGACGGGAATGCGGACGTCAGGCATGGCCCGATCTTAACTGTTCATCCATCCAGTAACCTTCTGAGTTTTCAGTCATTACTGGAAACTCAGTAGATGGCTAGAATCCGCCCATGCCGATGGAAAACCACCTGCCGCCCCTGAGCCGCCAGTTCGTTTCGCACTTCGGCGAGATGGGCAGCCGCTGGGGGATCAACCGCACCGTCGGCCAGATCTACGCGTTGATCTTCATCTCGCAGCGTGCGCTCAACGCCGATGAAATTGCCGAGACGCTGGAATTCTCGCGCTCCAACGTCAGCGTCGGCCTGAAGGAGCTGCAGTCGTGGCGGCTGGTGCGGCTCAAGCACCTGCCCGGCGACCGGCGCGAATACTTCGACGCGCCGGCCGACGTGTGGGAGATCTTCCGGGTCCTTGCCGAAGAACGGCGGCGGCGCGAGATCGAACCGACCCTGTCGATGCTGCGGATGGCCCTGCTGGAAGCACCGGGCAGCGCCGCCGACCGGCATGCGCAGGAGCGGATGCGCCAGATGCACGAACTGATCGACCGCCTGATGACCTGGTTCGACGACGTCCAGAAGCTCGCCCCCGAGACCGCGATGCAGCTCATGGGAATGGGCGCGACCGTCACGAAGGTGCTTGAATTCAAGGACCGGGTCACCGGCCGCACCCCCTCCAAGCCCAAGAAGGAACATTGAGATGGACGCCCTCCTCCTGTCGCGGCTGCAGTTCGCCGCCAACATCAGCTTCCACATCCTGTTCCCGACCATCAACATCGCGTTGTGCTGGTTCCTGGTCTATTTCCGCCTGCGCCACTCCGCGGCCAAGGGCACGCCGCAGGCCCAGCACTGGGAAGAGGCCTATTACCTCTGGACCAAGGTCTTCGCCCTGAGCTTCGCGATCGGCGTGGTGTCGGGCATCACCATGAGCTTCCAGTTCGGCACCAACTGGCCGGGCTTCATGGAGAAGGCCGGCAACATCGCCGGGCCCCTGCTGGGATACGAGGTGCTGACGGCCTTCTTCCTCGAGGCGACCTTCCTGGGCGTGATGCTGTTCGGCCGCAGCCGGGTGTCGGACCGGGTCCACCTGTTCGCCACACTGATGGTGGCCGCGGGAACCACGCTGTCCGCGTTCTGGATCCTGAGCCTGAACTCGTGGATGCAGACGCCCACCGGCTACCAGATCATCGACGGCCGCTTCCACGCCACCAGCTGGCTGCAGGTGATCTTCAATCCCTCGTTCCCGTACCGGCTGGTGCACAAGCTGCTGGCCTCCACGCTCACCGCCTCGTTCCTGATCGCCGGCCTGTCGGCCTGGCAGCTGCTGCGCAACACGGCCAATGGCGGCACCCATCGGGCCTTGCGGGCAGCGGTGGTAGCGGCGGCGATCGCGATCCCGCTGCAGATCGTGGCCGGCGACTTCCACGGCCTCAACACGCTGGAGCACCAGCCGGCCAAGATCGCCGCCATCGAAGGCATCTGGCACACCGAGAAGAGCGCGCCGCTCACCCTGTTCGGCTGGCCCAACGAGAAGGAGAAGCGCACCGACTATGCGATCCAGGTGCCCAAGCTGGCCAGCCTGATCCTGGCCCACGACATCGACGCGGAGCTCAAGGGCCTGGACGCGTTCCCGGACGCGCACCCGCCGGTGGCCCCGGTGTTCTGGGCCTTCCGGGTGATGGTCGGCATGGGCGTGCTGATGCTGCTGGTGGCGTGGTCGGGCGCCTGGACGCTCTGGCGCGGCCGCGGCGGCGGGCCCGAACGCACGGCGTTCCCGCGCTGGCAGCTGCGGCTGCTGGCGGCGATGACCTTCTCCGGCTGGGTCGCCACCCTGGCCGGCTGGTGGGTGACCGAGATCGGGCGCCAGCCGTTCCTGGTGTACGGCCTGCTGCGCACCGCGGACCTGGTGGCCGACCATCCGCCGGCGATAGTGCTGGCGACGCTGGTCGCCTACCTGGTGGTCTATGCCGGCCTGCTGACGGCGTATGTGCTGGTGCTGATGTACATGGCGCAGCATCCGGCCAGGCCCACGGCCGAAACCCCGCTCAGCCCCAAGGCCGCCACGCCCATCGGCGGACCGGCCTGACGCCGTCACAGGAGACACGAGATGACCTGGAACGAACTGCTGCCGCTGGTCTTCATGGCGGTGATGGGCCTGGCGCTGCTGGCCTACGTGATCCTCGACGGCTACGACCTGGGCGTGGGCATCCTGCTGCCCTTTGCCACCGACGACGAGAAGGACATCATGGTGTCGAGCATCGGCCCGTTCTGGGACGCCAACGAGACCTGGCTGGTGCTGGGCATCGGCGTGCTGCTGGTGGCCTTTCCGCTGGCGCACGGCATCGTGCTGTCGGCGCTGTACCTGCCGGTGGCGGTGATGCTGATCGGCCTGACGCTGCGCGGCGTCGCCTTCGACTTCCGGGTCAAGGCCCGGGCGGCGCGCAAGCAGCTGTGGAACCGGCTGTTCTCGATCGGCTCGCTGATGGCGGCGATGGCGCAGGGCTGGATGCTGGGCAGCTACCTCACCGGCTTCGACACCGGAGCGCGCTCGCTGCTGTTCGCCCTGGGCATCGCGCTGACGCTGCCCACGGCGTACTGCATGCTCGGTGCCGGCTGGCTGATCATGAAGACCTGGGACGACCTGCAGCGCAAGGCGGTGGGCTGGGCCCGGGCGGTGCTGTGGCCGATGGGCGTGGCGCTGGTGGGGATCTCGCTGGCGACGCCGCTGGTCAGCCAGGGCGTGTTCGACAAGTGGTTCGCGATGCCGCAGTTCATCGGCCTGCTGCCGATCCCGGTCGCCTGCGCCGTGGCGTTCTTCGCGGCCTTCCACGTCATCAGCAAACCGAACGTGGTGGCGGCGGGTTACGGCTGGGTGGTGTTCGCGAGCACGGTGCTGATCTTCGTGCTGGCCTTCATCGGGCTGGCCTACAGCATCTATCCGTACATCGTGATCGACCGGCTCACGGCCTGGCAGGCCGCGGCGGCGCACGAATCGCTGGTCTTCATCTTCGTCGGCGTCGCCATCACGCTGCCGGCAATCATCGTGTACACGGTCTTCATGTACCGGGTGTTCTGGGGCCGGGCCAGCACCCTGACCTACGGCCTCGCGGACGATTAGTTGCCTGTCATCCCGGCCTCGAGCCGGGATCCATGACTCCAGCGTCGAAAGGCATGGATCCCGGGTCAAGCCCGGGATGACAACCATGCGCCCGGGATGACATTGTCTTCAGGCCGCTTGCGGCAGCAGGCGCTGCTGCGCCTCACGGTACTCGCGCTTCAGCCGCGCCACCAGCGCCGCCGTACTGACCACCTCGGTCACGGCGCCGATGCCCTGGCCGCAGCCCCAGATGTCCTTCCAGGCCTTGGCGGCGTCGCCGCCGAAACTCATCTTGGTCGGGTCGCTCTCGGGCAGATTGTCGGGATCGAGGCCGGCGGCGCGGATCGACGCCTTCAGGTAGTTGCCGTGCACGCCGGTGAACAGGTTCGAGTAGACAATCTCGTCGGAGTCGCCGTCGACGATGGCCTGCTTGTAGGTCTCGCTGGCCCGCGCTTCGTCGGTGGCGATGAAGGCCGAGCCGATGTACGCGAAGTCCGCGCCCATGGCCTGCGCCGCCAGCACCGCGCCGCCGGAGGCGATGGCGCCCGACAGCGCCAGCGGGCCGTCGAACCACTGGCGGATCTCCTGGATCAGCGCGAACGGACTCTTCACCCCGGCATGGCCGCCCGCGCCGGCCGCCACCGCGATCAGGCCGTCGGCGCCCTTCTCGATCGCCTTGTGGGCGAAGGCGTTGTTGATGATGTCGTGCATCACCACGCCGCCATAGCTGTGGATCGCATCGTTGACGTCGGTGCGCGCGCCCAGCGAGGTGATGACCACCGGCACCTTGTACTTCACCACCACGTCCATGTCGTGCGCGAGCCGGTCATTGCTCTTGTGCACGATCTGGTTGATGGCGAACGGCGCTGCCGGCTGCTCTGGATGGTCGCGGTTCCAGGCCGCCAGGGTCTCCGTGATCTCGTGCAGCCATTCGTCCAGCTGCGCCGCCGGCCGCGCATTGAGCGCCGGCATGGCGCCGACGATGCCGGCCTGGCACTGCGCGATCACCAGCTTGGGATTGCTGATGATGAACAGCGGCGCGCCGATGACGGGAAGGGACAGGTTTTGCAGGGCTTTGGGGAGGCTGGACATTCCGGCTTTCGATGATGGGTTGCAGTCAGAACGCGTCGACGGCCAGCGCCGTGACGCTGGCAGCGCCTTCGACGATGCTGTCACGCAGGCCCGGCGCCTTGGCCAGGATGTGTTCGGCATAGAACTGCGCCGTGATGATCTTGGCCTGCATGAACTGCGGCTCTTCCCCCTTGGCCAGCAGGTCCTCGGCCACCAGCAGCGCGCGCGCCAGCTGCCAGCCGGCGACCAGGTTGCCGGCCAGCATCAGGTACGGCACCGAGCCGGCAAAGGCGGCGTTGGGGTCGCTCCTGCTGCTGCCCGCAATGAACTCCACCACCTGCAGGAAAGCCTGGCGCGCGGCCGACAGGCGCTTGAGCACGGCGCGGGCGGCGACGCTGTCGCGGCTGGCCAGCGCGGCTTCGGTCTGCTCGATCTGGCCGGCGATGGCCATCGCGGTGCGGCCGCCGTCGCGCGCGGTCTTGCGGCCGACCAGGTCGTTGGCCTGGATCGCGGTCGTGCCCTCGTAGATCGGCAGGATGCGGGCGTCGCGGTAGTACTGCGCCGCGCCGGTCTCCTCGATGAAGCCCATGCCGCCGTGCACCTGCACGCCCAGCGAGGTGACCTCGAGGCTCATCTCGGTGCTGTAGCCCTTGACCAGCGGCACCATGAATTCGTAGAACGCCTGGTTCTGCTTGCGGACCTCGGCGTCCGGATGGTGGTGCGCGGCGTCGTAGGCCGCGGCCGCCACGGTCGCCATCGCGCGGCAGCCTTCGGTCAGCGCGCGCATCGTCATCAGCATCCGCTTGACGTCGGGGTGGTGGATGATCGGCGCGCTGGCATTCATCGAGCCGTCCACCGGCCGCGACTGCACCCGGTCCTTCGCATAGGCCACGGCGTGCTGGTAGGCACGGTCGGCCACTGCGATGCCCTGCACGCCGACGGCGTAGCGGGCCGCGTTCATCATGATGAACATGTACTCCAGGCCGCGGTTTTCCTGGCCGACCAGCACGCCCTCGGCGCCGCCGTGGTCGCCGAATTGAAGAACGGCCGTGGGCGAGGCCTTGATGCCCAGCTTGTGCTCGATGCTCACGCACTGCACGTCGTTGCGCTCGCCGACCTTGCCGTCCTTGCCGACCTTGAACTTCGGCACCACGAACAGGCTGATGCCCTTGACGCCTTCCGGCGCACCGCTCACCCGCGCCAGCGTCAGGTGCACGATGTTCTCCGCCATGTCGTGCTCGCCGTAGGTGATGAAGATCTTGGTGCCGTAGATGCGGTAGGTGCCGTCCGGCTGCGGTTCGGCGCGCGTGCGCACCAGCCCCAGGTCCGAGCCGGCCTGCGGCTCGGTCAGGTTCATGGTGCCGGTCCACTGCCCGCTCACCAACTTCTCGAGATAGGTCGCTTTCAGTTCGTCGGAGCCGGCGGTGAGCAGCGCCTCGATCGCGCCGTCGGTCAGCAGCGGGCACAGCGCGAAGCTGAGGTTGGCCGCATTGAGCATCTCGCCGCAAGCCGCGCCGATGGTCTTGGGCAGGCCCTGGCCGCCGACCTCCACGGGGTGCTGCAGTCCCTGCCAGCCGCCATCGGCGTACTGCTTGAACGCCTGCTTGAAGCCCGGCGTGGTGGTGACGACGCCGTCCTTCCAGCTCGAAGGATTGCGGTCACCCTCGACGTTGAGCGGGGCGACCACGCCTTCGTTGAATTTCGCGCATTCCTCGAGCACGGCCTGCGCGGTGTCGAACCCCGCCTCCTCGAAGCCGGGCAGCTTCGCGATCTCGTCGATGCCGGCCAGGTGCCGGATGTCGAACAGCATGTCCTGGATGGGGGCGCGGTAGCTCATGGATGTCTCCGTTCTTTCGCCGTCCCCCTTCGGGGGAAGGTCGGGATGGGGGCACTTGGGCGCAAGGCCCCCACCCCAGCCCTCCCCCGAAGGGGAGGGGGTTTGCCTCTTACAGCGCCTTGACCAGTTCCGGAATGGCCGTGAACAGGTCGGCTTCCAGGCCGTAGTCGGCCACCGAGAAGATGGGCGCTTCCGGGTCCTTGTTGATCGCGACGATCACCTTGGAGTCCTTCATGCCGGCCAGGTGCTGGATCGCGCCGCTGATGCCGGCGGCGATGTACAGCTGGGGCGCGACGATCTTGCCGGTCTGGCCCACCTGCAGGTCGTTGGCGGCATAGCCGGCATCGACCGCGGCGCGGCTGGCGCCGATCGCCGCGCCGAGCTTGTCGGCCAGCGGCGTCATCACTTCGTTGAACTTCTCCTGCGAGCCCAGCGCCCGGCCGCCCGAGACGATGATTTTGGCCGCCGTCAGTTCGGGCCGGTCGTTCTTGGCGATTTCGCTGCCCTCGAACTTGCTCTTGCCGCTGTCGGCGACACCGCTGGCGCTCTCGACGGTGCCCGAGCCACCGGTGGCTGCCGCCGGGTCGAAGCCGGTGGTGCGCACGGTGATCACCTTCTTCTCGTCCAGGCTCTGCACCGTGGCGATCGCGTTGCCGGCGTAGATCGGGCGCTCGAAGGTGTCGGGGCTGTCGACCTTGATGATGTCGCTGATCTGGCCCACGTCCAGCTTGGCAGCAACCCGCGGGGCGATGTTCTTGCCCGACGCGGTGGCCGGGAACAGGATGTGGCTGTAGTTGCCGGCGATGGCGAGGACCTGCGCGGCGACATTCTCGGCCAGGCCGTGTTCGAAGTGCGCGCCTTCGGCGTGGATCACCTTGGCGACGCCGGCGATCTGGGCGGCAGCCTTGGAGGCTTCGCCGGCGTTGTGGCCGGCCACCAGCACATGGACGTCACCGCCGCACTGCAGGGCGGCCGTCACGGTGTTGAAGGTCGCGCCGCGGACGGACGCGTTGTCGTGTTCTGCGATTACCAGGGATGTCATGAATAGCTCCTGCGGTGGTTGTCATTGCGGGCTTGACCCGCAATCCATGTGCTCTGGATCCCGGCCTGCGCCGGGATGATTTGAGCTGCGCTCAAATCACCTTTGCTTCGTTCTTCAGCTTGGCCACCAGCGTGGCGACGTCGGGCACCTTGACGCCGGCGCTGCGCTTGGGCGGCTCGACAACTTTCAGCGTCTTCAGATGGGCCTTCACGTCCACCCCGAGGTCGTCGGGCTTCATGATGTCCATCTGCTTTTTCTTGGCCTTCATGATGTTGGGCAGCGTGACGTAGCGCGGCTCGTTCAGCCGCAGGTCGGTGGTGATCACCGCCGGCATCGACAGCGACAGGGTCTCCGAGCCGCCGTCGACTTCGCGGGTGACTTTCAGCTTGCCATCGACCACTTCGACCTTGCTGGCGAAGGTGGCCTGGGGCAGGTCGCACAGCGCGGCGAGCATCTGGCCGGTCTGGTTGCAGTCGTCGTCGATCGCCTGCTTGCCCAGGATGATCAGGCCGGGCTGTTCCTTGTCGACCAGGGCCTTGAGCAGCTTGGCCACGGCCAGCGGCTGCAGTTCGTCTGTGGTCTCGACCAGGATGGCGCGGTCGGCGCCGATGGCCATGGCGGTGCGCAGGGTTTCCTGGCACTGGGTGACGCCGCAGGACACGGCGATCACCTCGGTGACCACGCCCTTTTCCTTGAGCCGGACGGCTTCTTCGACGGCGATCTCGTCGAAGGGATTCATGCTCATCTTCACGTTGGCGATGTCGACACCCGTGTTGTCCGACTTGACCCGGACTTTCACGTTGTAGTC
>CALRYV010000038.1:0-47673 GCA_943372495.1 Ramlibacter sp. 2FC
ACCGGCAGGCCGGTGGCCGCGATCCGCAGCAGGGCCACATCCGTGTCCGCATCCAGGCCGACGATCCGCGCCGGCAGGCGCCGGCCGTCGGGCAGCAGGGCCTGGACCTCGTCGACGCCGGCGACCACGTGGGCGCTGGTCAGGATCAGCCCGTCGGCGCCGATGACGAACCCCGAAGCCACGTCGTGCGCCGCGTCGGACACCGGCCGCAGGGCCGGCGCGCCGGCGGCGAATTCGTCGCGCGGCCACTCCGGGGTGTCCCAGAGGTCGGGCCGGCCCGCGAGCCGCAGCGTGAGGATCTCGACCACGGCGGCGCGGGCGCCGGCCAGGCCGTGGGCCAGGCCCGCCGCCAGGGCCGGTCGCGCGGCCGGGACCGGGTCGGCCGCGTGGGCGGGCGACAGTGCGGTTGCGGCGAGCAGGCCGGCAACGAGGACAAGGGCGCGTGGCGTCATGGCGCCCGGATTTTCACCGAGCGGCCGTCGGCCACCGCCGCCGCCGGATACAGGATCACGCTCTGGCCCGGCGTGACGCCGCTGCGCACCCACGCGACGGTGGCGTTGCGGTCGGCCACCTGGACCGGCTGCAGGCGCGCCTTGCGGCCGTCGACCCGGTAGACCGCCATGGCGCCCTCGTGCGGGAACAGCGCGCCGACCGGCACCAGCACGGCCTGCTCGACGCTGGCCGTGATGACGCGCACGCCGACCCGGAAGCCGTCGCCCATGCCGCGCCAGGCCGGCGGCGGCTGCGGCACGTCGATCACCACGTTGACGCGCTGCTCCTCGATGCCCAGGGCCGAGACCTTGGTGAAGGCGGCCGGCTCGACCCGGCGCACCCGGCCCTCGGTGGCCGGGCCGCCCCAGCGGTCGATCACCACCCGCCGGCCCGGCTCGGCCTGCACCGCGTCGGCGGTGAGCAGTTCGCTGATCACCTCCATCCGCGCCGGGTCGCCGATGTCCAGCAGCGGCGAGCCGGCGGCGATGGTGGCTTCGCTGGGTTGCGCGACCTTGAGCACGACGCCGGCCACCGGCGCGCGCACGGCCAGCGGCCGGCCGGTCCTGGCGCCGGCCTCGGCCGGCGTCAGCGCCGCCTGGGCCTGGGCCTGTTCCTGCACGGCCATCTCGCGCTCGGCCACGGCCGTCTCGTACTCGCGCCGGGCCGCGGTGACGGCCAGCCGGGCCGCGTCGAGCTTCGACGAGGACACGAAGCCGTCCCCCGCCAGCTTCTCGGTGCGCCCGACCTCCAGCCTCGCTTCTTCCTGCCCGACCCGGGCCCGTTCGACCCGGGCGCTGGCGCGGCTGATGCCGGCGGCCGCCGCCTTCACGCGGGCCGCGGCTTCGCGCCGGCTGCGGTCGTCGACCATCGGCGACAGCAGCGGCGTCAACACCGCCACCGTGTCGCCGGCCTGCACCCGGTCGCCCTCGCGCAGGCTGATCCGGGCCAGCCGCGACGCCACCGGCGCCGACACCGTGTAGCGCTCCAGCAGCCGGGTGCGGCCGTCCTCCTCGATTGCCTGCTCGAAGCGGCCCTGCGTCACCGGCGCGGCCTCCACTTCCAGCAGGCGCGGCGCGAAGGCCCAGCCCAGGGCCGCCACCGCGGCCGCGATGGCGGCGGCGAGCGTCCAGGTCTTGCGTTGCGGCATGTGCATGGGCATGGCGTTACTCCCTGGTTTTCAGTGCGGCGACCATGTCGAGCCGGTCGATGCGCCGGCGCACCACCAGCGCGCTGGCGGCGCCGGCAGCCACCACGCAGATCGCGGCCCAGGCATAGGTGCGGGGCCGGATGGTCACCGGAAAGTAGAACTGGTCGGAGCGCATCAGTTCGACCACGCCATGGGTCAGCGCCCAGCCCAGTGCCATGCCCAGCGGCAGCGCGATGGCGATGCCCAGCGCCAGCTCGCCCAGCAGCAGCAGCGACACCTCGGCCCGGGTGAAGCCCAGCACCCGCAGGCTGGCGAGTTCCCAGCCGCGCTCGGCCAGCGCGATGCGCGCATTGTTGTAGACCACACCGACCGCGATCACCGCGGCGAAGGTGGTGAGCACGCTGCTCATGATCAGGATGTTGCGGGCCGTGATCTCTTCCATGTTGCGCAGCATGACGGCCTTGCTGAAGGCGCCGGCGACGCGCGGCAGGGCCTGCGTGGCTGCCAGCACGCCCTGGCCCGCCCCGCGTTCGACGGCGACGCTGAAGAACGTGGCCACGTCGCCGTCGCCCAGCAGCCGGTTCAGCGCCTGCCGCTCCATGGACGCGTTCAGGCCCATCATGTCGCGCACCGTGCGCTCGACCACGACGTCGCGCACCGGCCGGCGGCCCTCGCGCACCTCCACCGTCACCGTGTCGCCGGCGCGCAGCCCCAGCTTGTCGGCCAGCCGGTCGGTCATCAGCAGGCCGGTGCCGCCGGGCGCAGCCTGCTTCAGGTCGACGTCGATCACCCGGCGCAGCTGCGGCGGCTGCGCATAGCCCTGGATCGAGCCGGTTTCGCTGCGCTGGCCGTGGACGAAGCGCACCGCCACCATGCGCCCGGTCTCCACCTGCAGCACGCCCGGGATCCGGGCCAGCGCGCGGGCCGCGGCGGCGTCGACCGGGTCGGCGGTCCAGACCGTGATGTCGCCACGCATCGCCAGGGTGAAGCTCGAATCGATGATGACCTCGATCGCGTCGCGGAAGAAGTTGCCCATGACGACGATCGCCACCGCCGCCGCCGTGCCGCCGATGGTCAGCGCGGCGCGCAGCGGCCGGCGCTCGAGGTTGCGCAGGATCATGCGCAGGGCCGGGCCGGTGCGCAGGTGCGGCACTCGCTCGAGCAGCGCCGGCCGGTAGCGGCCCGGCGCGGGCGGGCGCATCGCTTCGGCCGGGGCCAGCCGCACGGTGGCCGCGATGGCGGTGAGCGTGCCCAGCACCGCCGTCACCGCGGTGATCGCCAGCGCGACGCCGGCCAGCCAGGGCGCGAGTTCGTGGTCGAAGCGCGGAAAGAAAAAGAAATCCCGGTACAACCCCAGCAGGTAGCCGCCCATCCAGTCGCCCAGCAGCATCCCCAGCAGGTAGCCGCCACCGACCATCGGCGTCACCAGCTTGAGGTAGTGCAGGGCGATGGCGGCATTGCCGTAGCCGAGCGCCTTCAGGGCCGCGACCTGCTCGCGCTGGGTGGCCACCAGCCGGGCGGCGACCACGTGCAGCAGGAACGCCGCGACGATCAGGAAGATCGCCGGCAGCACGGTGCCCAGCACCTGCTGTTCGCGGATTTCGTTGTCCAGCATCGCGTGCGACGCCTGCTCGGCGCGGCCATTCGCCGGCACGCCGCCCACCGGCGCCAGCCGGCGGCTCACGGCGTCGATCACCGCCGGTTCCGAGGCGCCGGGCCCGAGCTTGAGCGCGACCCGGTTGAAGGCGCCCTGCATGTCCAGCGCGGCGGCCAGCTCGTCGCGGTCGACCCAGAACACGCCGAACGCCCGCAGGTCGGGCATGCCGAACAGGCCGGCAAAGATGTACTCGGGCGACAGGCCGGTGCCGGTGACGACCAGCGCCCGCCGCTTGCCGTTGACCAGCGCCGTGACCCGGTCGCCCGGCTGCAGCCGATGGGCCTGCGCGAAGCCCTGCGACACCACCGCCTCGAGCGCGTCGCCGCCATGCGCCCCCGCCACCGGCAGCCGGCCGGAGCGCAGCGTCAGCAGGTTCAGGCGCTGCGGCTCGTTGCGGTCCAGCCCGATCAGCTGGCCGATCGCCGGATCGGCGCTCTCGGCGAACGTGAGGCGGGCGGTCGCCTCCACGGTGGTCTGGACGTCGACCACGCCGGGCAGTTCGCGCAGCCGCGCCGCCAGCGCATCCGGGGCCCGCTTGACCGCCGCGAACACGTCGGCGAAGTGGCCACTGTCGTAGAAGCGGTCGCGCGCCAGCGCCAGCGAGTCGACCGCGGAGAGGCAGGCGACGAAGCCGCCCACGCCGCTGGCCACCACCAGCGCGATGGTGATGGCCTGGCTCCAGAGCAGGCGCAGGTCGCGCAGCACCTTGCGGTCCAGGGCCTTCATGCGCTCACCACGACAGTTCCGCGGGGGTCAGGCGCCGCGCCGGCACCTCGATGCTGGCGATGCGGCCGTCCGACAGCCGCACCACCCGGTCCGCCATGCCGGCGATCGCCGCGTTGTGGGTGATGACGATCGCCGTGGTGCCCAGCTCCCGGTTGATCCGGGCAATGACTTCGAGCACCAGCTTGCCGGTGGCGTAATCGAGCGCGCCGGTCGGCTCGTCGCACAGCAGCAGGTCGGGGCGCTTGACGATGGCCCGCGCGATGGCCACGCGCTGCTGTTCGCCGCCGGACAGCTGCGAGGGGAAATGATCGCGCCGCGGCGTCAGGGCCACCAGCGCCAGCGCGTCATCCACCGGCATCGGGTCGGAAGCGATGTCGGTCACCAGCGCGACGTTCTCGCGCACCGTGAGGCTGGGGATCAGGTTGTAGAACTGGAACACGAAGCCGACATGCTCGCGCCGGTACTGCGTGAGCTCGGCGTCCGTGGCGCCGGAGATCCGGTGGCCGATGAACTCGACCTCGCCGCTGGTGGGGACGTCCAGGCCGCCCAGGATGTTCAGCAGCGTCGACTTGCCGCTGCCCGAAGCCCCGAGCAGCACGATGAATTCGCCTGCGCTGACGTCGAGGTCGACGTCGCGCAGCGCGTGGACGGCGGTCTCGCCGCTGCCATAGGTCTTGCAGAGCGACCGCATGCGCAGCACGGGTGGTCTGGCCGGCTGCGCGGGGGCGGCGTCCTGCATCCGGGCGCCCTACTGGATCGCGAGCTTCCTGGCCTGCTCGGTGGTCTTCTTGGGCAGTTCCAGGGTCAGCACGCCGTCGGCGTACTTCGCCACGGCCTTGCCGTCGTCGACGTCCTGCGCCAGGCTGAAGGTGCGCGAGACGTTGCCCCAGTAGCGTTCGCTGCGCAGCACCTTGCCGCCTTCGCCCTTGGTGTCCTTCTCGCGCTTGAGTTCGGCGTCGATCTGCACCACGTTGCCGTCGATGCGCACGTTGATGTCTTCCTTCTTCACGCCGGGGATGTCGGCCTTGACGACATAGGCGTTGTCCTTTTCGGACACGTCGATGCGCATCTTCAGTTCAGGCGCTTCCAGGTCGCTGGCGACCGGGGCGAAGAAGCGGCGCATGGCCGTCTCGAAGTTGTCGCTGAATCCGGGTTCGAACAAACGCAGGTTGCTCATGGTGGCTCCTTGGTTGAAAGAAATCACGCGTCCACCCGCAGGTGGTCGACCACGCGCGACACGCCGGGCGCCGAGA
Organism: Ramlibacter sp. 2FC; assembly: GCA_943372495.1. GTDB lineage: Bacteria > Pseudomonadota > Gammaproteobacteria > Burkholderiales > Burkholderiaceae_C > Ramlibacter. The sequence continues at coordinate 5,276 of CALRYV010000038.1, forward strand.
ATGCCGTGCCGAGCGCGGCGTCATGCTCGGCCATCGAATCGACCTTGCCGCTCAGCGTGACGACACCGCCCTCGACCTCGACGCCGATGTGGTGCGCCTCGCGCTGGGCATGGCGGGTGAGGGCCGCGGTGATCTGCTGGCCCAGGTCCTTGGCATTGACCCGCGGCTTGACGGTGATGTTGTTGGTGAGGCCGCGCACGCCCAGCAGCGGCCGCACGGCCTGCTCGGCGCTGGCGTACTGGTAGCCCCAGTCGAGCTCGCCGCTGAGGGTCACCCAGCCGTTCTCGACCTCGACCTTCACCCGCTCGTCCGGCACCATGGAGTGCCAGCGCATTGCGGCGATCGCGGCTTCGGCGATCTCGGCGTCGCTGCGCCTGTGCTCCGGCGCCAGCTTCACGTCCAGGTCGATGGCGATGCCGCGCACGCCGGCGACGCGCCGCACGGCGCGCTCCACGGCATGCTTTTCGGCATAGGTGGTGAGCTGGCCGCTCAGCGTGACGACGCCCTCGCGCACCGCGACCCCGATCGCCGCCGAATTGATGGCCGGATCCCAGGCCAGTTCGTCGGTCACTTCGCCCTTGAGTTGGATGTCGGTCTTCATCGATCGCTCTCCTTGGTTGGACGATTCAACTTTAGGCAGGGCGCTGGCTGGCGTATTGACATGGCGCAAGCCGGCGGCCGGGTCGCTCTTCGAGAATCGGCACATCGGTTCAACAGGAGCTTGGTTTGCAAATGCCGCTGGGACGCCGCCGCCTCGTGCGGATCGCCGCCGCCGTGGTGCTGGTGTGCGCCGCTGCCGCGGCCGCAGCGGCAGAGAACGCCGCCGTGCTGGCCGCCCTGTACCGCGCCCAGGTCGATGCCGTCCTCACGCTGCCGCCGGTGGAAGCGCAGCGCTATGCGCGGCTGGCCGAAGAAGCGCTGGCGCGCGCCGGGCTCACGCAGCTGCCGCCGCAGTACCTGGCGGTGGTCGACCGCGATCCGTGGGTCCAGGCCGTACTGGTGCTGTGGCGCCAGGCACCGGGCGAGTTCGAGCTGGTCGGCGCGTCGCCGGTCTCCACCGGGCGGCCCGGCAGCTTCGATCATTTCGAGACGCCGCTGGGTGTGTTCGGGCACGGCCTGGACAACCCGGATTTCCGCGCCGAAGGCACCCTCGACAGCAACGGCATCCGCGGCTACGGCGTCCAGGGCATGCGGGTGTTCGACTTCGGCTGGCAGCGCGTGCCCAAGGGCTGGGGCGACGGCGCCGTGTCCGAGATGCGGCTGCAGCTGCACGCGACCGATCCCGACCTGCTCGAGCGCCGGCTGGGCAGCGCGCAGTCCAAGGGCTGCATCCGTATCCCCGCGACGCTGAACCGCTTCCTCGACCGGCACGGCGTGCTCGACGCAGACTACGAGCAGGCGGCAAGGGCCGGCGGCACCGGCAAGCCGTGGGTGCTCGATCCGCAGCGCACGCCGGTGGCCGGGGCGGGCCGCTACCTGCTGGTCGTCGAGTCGGGCCGCAGCGACCGGCCCGACTGGAGCCCGGCGCCTTTCATCCCCCACGTCCGGCCCGCCGCGCCGGCGCCGCGATTGCCATGACCATGAAGAAAAACACGAAAGACACCGCGCCCGCAGCAGCGCCCCGCCGCAACGGGCCCGCAGCGATGGATCTGCCGGTCAAGCTGGCGCTGGCCCGGCTGGCCAACGGCGTCTCGCCGGCCTCGGTCACGGGCGCCTTCGCCGACTGGGCCACGCACCTGCTGGTGTCGCCGTCGAAGCAGGCCGAACTGGGCCAGAGCGCGTTGCAGAAATGGCTGCTCTGGCTGCAATACGGCCAGCATGCGTGGCATGGCGACTGCACCGCGTGCGTCGAGCCGGCGCCGCAGGACAAGCGCTTCTCGCGCCCCGAATGGAACGCCATGCCGTATGCGGCGCTGTCGCAGGCCTTCCTCTTGCAGCAGCAGTGGTGGAGCGAGGCCATGACCGGTGTGCGCGGCGTCTCGGGCCACCATGAAGACGTGGCGGAGTTCACGGCGCGGCAGGTGCTGGACATGGCGTCGCCGTCGAACTTCGTCGCCACCAATCCGCAGGTGCTGCGCGAGACGGCGGCCACCGGCGGCATGAACCTGGTGCGCGGTTTCGCCAACTGGTCGCGCGACGCGCTGGCGGTGGTGGCGGGCGGGCCGCCGCGGGGCGTGGAGAACTTCGTGCCGGGCCGGCAGGTGGCGCTCACGCCGGGCCAGGTGGTGTTCCGCAACCACCTGATCGAACTGATCCAGTACCAGCCGGCCACGCCCACCGTCCACGCGCAGCCGCTGCTGATCGTGCCGTCGTGGATCATGAAGTACTACATCCTCGACCTGACCCCCGAGGATTCGATGGTGAAGTACCTGGTCGACCAGGGCCACACCGTGTTCATGGTGTCGTGGAACAACCCCGACGGCGCCGACCGCGAGCTGGGCATGGACGACTACCTGCAGCAGGGCGTGCTGGCGGCGATCGCGGCAGTGCACGAGCGCTATCCGCGCGGCGGCATCCACGCCGCCGGCTACTGCCTGGGCGGCACGCTGCTGACCATCGCCGCGGCGGCGCTGGGTGGCCGGGCCGGCACCAACCCGCTGCGCAGCGTGTCGCTGCTGGCCGCGTTGACCGATTTCCACGAACCGGGCGAGCTCGGCCTGTTCATCGACGAGAGCCAGATCGCCTTCCTCGAGGACCTGATGGCGGCGCGCGGCTACCTGGACGGGCGCGAGATGGCCGGCGCCTTCGCGCTGATCAACTCGAAGGACCTGGTCTGGTCCAAGCTGGTGCACGAATACCTGATGGGTGCGCAGACGCCGATGACGGCGATGCGGGCCTGGAACGCCGACGCCACCCGGCTGCCGGCGCGCATGCACAGCGAATACCTGCGCGGCCTGTACCTGCACAACGACCTGGCCGAGGGCCGCTACCGGGTGGCCGGCGAGGCGATCGCCCTGTCCGACCTGAAGCTGCCGCTGTTCGTCGTCGCGACCGAGCGCGACCACGTCTCGCCCTGGCGCTCGGTCTACAAGATCCTGCGCACGGCGCATGCGCCGGCCAGCTTCCTGCTGGCGTCGGGCGGCCACAACGTCGGCATCGTCAGCGCGCCGTCCGGTCCGCTCGCCCCCTCCGAGGCCGGCTACCGCCTTGCCAGCCATGGGGTGGGGAAGGCGCCGGTGGATCCCCAGGAGTGGCTGGAGCAGGCGCCCGCCAGCAAGGGTTCATGGTGGCCGGCCTGGTCGGCGTGGCTGGCCCGGCATTCGCGCGGCAAGGTCGAGGCGGTGCCGGTCACCGGCCCGCAGGCGGACGGCCTGCCCGCCGATGCGCCCGGCAGCTACGTGCACCGGACCTGAGGCAGGTCAGCGCGGCCGGGTGTGCTCGTGGACGGCCTGGCAGGCGACGCAGTAGCCCGCGGCCGGCATGGCCGTGAGGCGGCGCTCGTCGATCGGTTCGCCGCAATCCATGCATTGGCCGTACGTGCCGTCGTCGACGCGGCGCAGGGCGGACAGCACCTGTTCCAGTTCGGCCGCGGCGTGGTCGGCCTGGGCTTCGTCGACGATGTCGCGCGACTGGTCGTCGGCGATGTCCTTGAAGTCCGAGACGCCGGCCTGGGCGCCGGCCTGCTCGGTGTTCGCGTCCAGCGCGCTGCGCAGCAGCGCCCGCAGTTCGGCCTCGCGTTGCACGAGGATCGGACGGAAGCGCGGGCCGGGATTGGTTGCAGGGGACGTCATCGGAAAACTCCAGTGGTGCTCATCCCATTCTGGTCCGCGCCACCCCGGCCGCACTTGATCTGGAGCAAGCGCGGCCGCCTGCTCAATCCATGCGATGCGGCATCCGGCCGCCGCCGCCGCCGGCCATCGCCATGCCGCGGCCGTGCATGCCGCGCATCATCGCCACCATGCCGTCACGGGCCAGCTCGCTGACCTCCTGCGCATGCGCCTGCAGCGCCGCCACGACCGCCGCGTCGGTGGAGGTCTGGGTCACGGTGATGCCTGTGGCCGTGGCCTCGACCCTGGTGACGATCTTGTCCTTGTTGCGAAACAGCACCGGCAGCGTGTCGCTGAACAGGTTGAAGACGCGGCCGTCGCGCAACCGCGCTTCCATGCTGGCCACGTGGGTCTTGAGGGTCTGCGCGACCTGCGGGTCGTCCGATTCGGTCACGGTGCGGATGCCGTCCGGCAGTCGCGTCACCGAGCGCTTGATGCTGTCGTGGCCGGCCAGCATCTCGTGCACCAGCCCCAGGTCGGCCGCGGCGGCCGGGTCGGACTGCATGCCGGCCATCATCCCCATCGGGCCCATGCCGCCCATGCCCATTCCCGGGGGACCGGCGGGCGCAGCGCCGGCGGGGTGGGCGATCACCTGGACGGCCGCCGCGAGGGCCGCGATGGCGGCGACCGCCGCGATGCCGTTGCGCCAATGTCTGGTCGGGGTCTTCATGTCTGTTCCTTTGCTGCGGGGGTTCGAGACGGCGGATGCCGCGCACCGATTGAACGGCAGCGCCGCGCCGGCAGCAGCGGCGGGCCGCGCGGTTTGGCAACGCAATGTCTCGGACGGCGCGGTGCAACACTGCGTTACGAAGGCCGTGTCCCGGCCCCGGTGCGGATCGGCGGGGCAGCCCACAATCGGAGCCCATGAAACACCTTCTTTCCACTGCCACCCTGTGCCTGGTGGCGGCGCTTCCGCTGGCGGCCCCGGCCGCCGACGGCCCGCGCCAGGTCGAAGTCGCCCGGCGCGGCGCCGACGTCATGCCGTTCAGCCTCGCCGCCACCACCCACGTCTTCACCCGGACCGCCAGCGGCGGCACCCAGCGCGTGGTCGCCAGGGACAGCGCCGATGCCGCGCAGGTCCGGCTGGTCCGGCAGCACCTGCGCGAGATCGACGCCCAGTTCCGCCAGGGCGATTTTTCCGGTCCGGCCCACATCCACGGGCCGGACATGCCGGGCCTCGCCCGCCTGCGCGCCGCACGCGCGGGCGAACTGGCGATCGCCTACAGCGAGGTCAAGGGCGGCGCCGTCCTCACCTACCGCAGCGCCAATCGCGAAGTGGTCGCGGCCTTGCACCAGTGGTTCGACGCCCAGCTGTCGGACCACGGCGCCGACGCCATGGCCGGCTACGACCACCGTGCCGGCCACCAGCACTGAGCCGTTGTCCATCCGTTCCTTCATTTCATCCAGGAGAGTTCCATGAGCAGCTATGTTTTCGGCAAGCCGGTGACCGTCCCCTTCGACCGCGCGGTCGAGCGCATCACCGAGGAGCTGGCCAGGCAGGGCTTCGGCGTGCTGACCGACATCGACGTCCAGGCCACGATGAAGAAGAAGCTGGGGCTGGAGATGCCGGCCTACCGGATCCTGGGCGCGTGCAATCCGGCCCTGGCCAGCCAGGCGCTGGCGGCCGACCCGCAGATCGGCGCGCTGCTGCCCTGCAACGTGGTGGTGCGTGCGGACGCCGCCGGGCAGGTCCATGTCGAAGCGATGGATCCGGGCGCCGTCCTCACGCTGGTCGACCATCCGGACGTGCCGGCGCTGGCGACCGAGGTCAAGCGCCGGCTGCAGCTGGCGCTCGACGGCTTGGCCGATTGATCCAGCGCAACCGCCCGGGAGCGGGGCGGGCTTAGCCTCGGGTCTTACCGACTTGAGAGGGCGTTGCCATGGATTTCCTGGACTGGGTCCGCGGGCCCCTGCTGGCCCTGGCGATCGGCATCTTCGTCGCCGGCGTGGCATGGCGGCTGCTGGCGCTGTGGCGAATGCCCGCAGCCGCCCGCCCCGGCGGCGCGGCGCGGCAGTCCTTCGGGCGTGTCGACGCGCTGCGCGCCGCGTTCCGGCGCTTCGTGCCGCCGGCCGGCTTTCCGCCCGGCGCGACGCTCGCCACCGTCAACCCCTACGTGTTCCACATCGGGCTGGCGCTGGTCTTCTTCGGCTACGCGCCGCACATCGCCTTCGTCCACCGGCTGACCGGGCTGGCGTGGCCGGCGCTGCCCGACTGGGTGATCTACCTCGCCGCCGCGACCACCATCATTTCGCTGCTGCTGGCGCTGATGTTCCGGCTGACCGATGCGGTCCTGCGCAAGATTTCCGGCGCGGACGACATGATCACCTGGGCCGTCACCATGGCGCCGTTGCTGACCGGGATGGCGATGCTGGGCGAACCGTCGGCGGCGATCCTGGCGCGCGACCATGCGATCTACCGCGGGCCGCTGGCCGTCCATCTCCTGAGCCTGGAGGTCCTGCTGGTCTGGTTTCCGTTCGGCAAGCTGATGCACGCCTTCCTGGCGCTGCCGGCGCGGATGCAGCTGGCCACCTTCTTCGGGCGGCGGGGGGTGCGGTCATGATCGACATGAACGTGTTCCACGGCTTCCTGGAAGCCATCCGCCACCTGCCGGAGATGGCGCAGCCGGTGCCGATGGAGGATGCGCAGCGGGTGGAGCGGGCCAAGGGCGTGATGCGCTCGAAGCTCGACCGGGGCCTGGCGCTGGACCTGGAGGCCTGTGTCAGCTGCGGGTACTGCTCGGAGGCCTGCCATTTCTACCAGGGGACGGGCGACGCGAAGTACAGCCCCAGCCGCAAGCTCGACCTGCTGCGCCGGCTCCACGCCCGCGAGACCTCCGCCTTCGCGCCGCTCAAGCGCCGGTTCACGCCGGACATCACGCTGGCCGACCTGCAGGAGTGGCAGGAGCTGGTCTACGACTCCTGCACCGAATGCGGCCGCTGCAGCCTGGCCTGCCCGATGGGCGTCAACACCGCGCGCGGCGTGAACGTCATGCGCGAGGCGCTGTTCGAGGCTGGACTGGCGCCGCCGGAGCTGCTGGCCGTGGCCCAGGAGCAGGCCGGCCGCGGCACCGTGTTCGGCGTCGGCGCCGTTGAACTCAAGCAGACGCTGGACCGGATCCGCGCCCTCGGTATCGAGGTGCCGCTGGACGAACCCCGCGCCGACGTGATGCTGGTCACCACGGTCATCGACGTGCTCCTGTACCAGGACGCGCTGGCCGCGACGGCCCGCATCCTGAACCACCTGGGCATGCGCTGGACCCTGCGCAGCGCCGGCTTCGAGGCCGCGAATTTCGGCCTGCTGGCGGGCAGCGAGGCGTTGCAGAAGGCGGCCAGCCGGCGGCTGATCGACGAGGCGCTCGCCATCGGCGCGACCACCGTGATCCTGCCCGAGTGCGGCCATGCCTATCCGGCGCTGCGCTGGGAAGCGCGGCTCGACGATGGCCAGCCGCTGCCGTTCGAGGTGTTCGCGGTGTCCGAATACGTCGGGCGCGAGATCGCACAGGGGCGGCTGGCGGTCACGCCCGGCCAGCATGACGGCAAGGTCACCTACCACGACGCCTGCAAGCTGGCGCGCCACGGCGGTGTCGTCGACGAGCCGCGCGTCGCGCTCGCCGCGCTGGGCATCGCGCTGCGCGAAACGACGCCGACCGCGGAGCGCAACTGGTGTTGCGGCGGCGGCGCCGGCACCTTCCTGATCAACCGCGCCGCGCCGCTGCGCCGCCAGGCCTGGGCCATCAAGCGCGAGCAGATCGACGCCACCGGCGCCGACACCGTCGTCGTGTCCTGCGGCAGCTGCCGGCTGAACCTGATGGCCGGCGCCGAAGCGGACCAGTGGCCGGTGAAGATCGAGAGCCTGGTGGAAATGGTGGCGCGGCAGTTGCCGGCCTGAGCCGGTCCGCGCGTCAGGCGGTCCGCGGCAGCACCAGCGTCGCCGCCAGGCCGCCGCCGGCGCGGTTCTCCAGCCGCAGCTCGCCGCCGTGCAGCACCGCGACATCCCTGGCGATCGCCAGCCCCAGGCCGACGCCGCCGGTGTCGCGGCTGCGCGAGCCGTCGACCCGGTAATACGGCTCCGTCACCCGGGCCAGTTCCGCCGGCGCGATGCCGGGACCGCGGTCTTCCACCACCAGCTGCAGCTGGCCGCCGGCGTCGACGATGCGCAGCTCGGCGGCGCCGGCGTAGCGGATGGCGTTGTCCACCAGGTTGGTGACCGCGCGCTTGAGCGCCGACAGCCGGCCGCTGTAAGGCGACGCCGCCTCGCCCTGCAGGCTCACCTGGCGCCCCAGGCTGCGCTCGTCTTCGGCGAGGCTGGAGAGCAGGGCGGTGATGTCGATCGGGCGCGGCGTCTCGCTGCGCAGGTCGCGCAGGTAGGCGAGCGTGGCGTCGATCATGGCCTGCATGTCGTCGACGTCTCCGATGATCTGCTCGCGCACCGGCCCGTCGTCCAGCAGTTCGGCCCGCAGCCGCAGGCGGGTCAGCGGCGTGCGCAGGTCGTGCGACACGGCGGCCAGGGCCCGGCTGCGCTCGGCGATCAGCCGCGCCAGCCGCTGCTGCATGCCGTTGAAGGCCCGCACCGCGCGCAGCGTCTCCAGCGGCCCGGTTTCCGGCAGCGGCGGCGCGTCCAGGTTTCGGCCCAGCGCGTCGGCCGCATCGGCCAGTTGCCGCAGCGGCCGGGTGGCATAGCGCACGGCGACCAGCGACAGGGCCACCACGGCGGCCAGGGCGAGCAGCAGCTGGCCGGCGAAGACGTCGGGATCGGGCGCGCTCCACAGCTGCGGCGTGTACGCGAAGCGCACCCACTGGCCGTCGCGCAGGCGCACGTCGACTTCGCTGGGGCCGCCGCGCCCGTGCAGGCCCGGGCCCATCGGACTGGCCGAGCGCATGGCCCGGCTGCTGCCGAGCCGGACCGCGAGCGCCGCGGCCAGCGGCATCGGCAGCGGGTGGCCGGCCGCCGCGTCGCCGGGTAGCAACGTGGCCGCCAGGCCGCCGCCCTGCACCTGGGCCAGCGCGGCGGCGCGCCCGGCCGGCGGCGCCGCCTCCAGCACCGGCACGGCGTCGGCGATGCGGTCGACCAGCGACTGCATCCGGGCGTGGCCCACCAGCAGCTGCCGCTCGTTGCGATGCAGCCAGAGGCTGCTCGCCTGCGCCAGCACCAGCCCGGCCAGCAGGATCAGCGCCAGCCGGCCGAACAGGCTGGCCGGGATCAGTCGCATGCGTCGCTCCCCTGCACCGCCGCGGCCAGCACGTAACCCTGGCCGCGCACGGTCTTGAGCAGCACCGGCTCGCGCCGGTCGTCGCGCAGCCGCTGGCGCAGCCGGCTCACCTGCACGTCGATCGAGCGGTCCCAGGCGTCGGCTTCGCGGCCATGGATCAACTGCATCAGCTGGTCGCGGCTGAGAACCCGGTTGGGGTGGTCCAGCAGGGTGCGCAGCAGCCGGAACTCGCCGCCCGACAGCGGGGTGGCGACGCCGTCGGGCGCCGTCAGCACGCGGGTCGCGGTGTCGAGCCGCCAGCCGGCGAACGCCAGCCAGCGGCTGGTCTCGGGCCGCAGGTTGGGCGGCAGGGCGCGGGTGCGGCGCAGGATGCTCCTGATCCGGGCCAGCAGCTCGCGCGGGCTGAACGGCTTGACCAGGTAGTCGTCGGCGCCCATCTCGATGCCGACGATGCGGTCGGTCTCCTCGCCGCGGGCCGTCAGCATCAGCACCGGAATCGCCGATTTCGCGCGCAGGGTGCGGCACAGCGTGAGGCCGTCGGTGTCGGGCAGCATCAGGTCCATCACGACCAGGTCGAAGTGCTGCGCGTCCAGCGCCTGCCACATCTGCCGGCCGTCGCGCGCCGCGCTGGCGTGCATGCCGTTGCGCTCGAAGTAATCGACCAGCAGCCGGCGGATGTCGGGGTCGTCGTCGACGATCAGGATGCGGTCGCTGGCGTCCATGGGCCCCGGTCCCGGCCCCGGTTCAGCGGGCCTGGCTCAGGCGGTCGCTGCCTTGCGGGTGGTGATAGATGGTGTCGTTGAGGTGGCGCGCCACCTCAACGATGTCGGCTTCGCTCCAGCCCAGCGCCGCGTTGCCCTGCCAGCGCCGCACCTGCGCCTTCAGGCTGTCCCAGTCGCGGGCCTGGCGCTGGTCGCGCCAGTGCATCTGGGTGCTGTGGCATTCGATGCAGTGGGTGGCGTACAGCAGCAGCCCGCGCGTCGGCGCTGGCGCCGGTTGCGCGAGCGCCGCAGCGCCGGCGCAGGCCAGTGCCGCGACTGTGCTTCCGGTCAGGAGCCTGGACATGCTGTTTGTTCCCATCCGGTCCATCTTGCCGCCCGTGTTCCTGCCCGCGCTTGACGTCGATCAAGCGGGCTACAACGCGTTGACCGGGATCTTCAGGTAGCGCACGCCGTTGGCCTCGGCCGGCGGCAGGTGGCCGGCCCGGATGTTGACCTGGATCGCCGGCAGGATCAGCGTCGGCATCTCCAGGGCCCGGTCGCGCGCCGTGCGCATCGCCACGAACTCGGCTTCGGACACGCCGTCGTGCAGGTGGATGTTGTGCGCGCGCTGGTCGGCCACGGTGCTCTCCCACTGCGCCTCGCGGCCCGCCGGCGGATAGTCGTGGCACATGAACAGGCGGGTCGGCGCCGGCAGGTCCAGCAACTTGCGCACCGAGCGGTACAACGCGGTGGCGCTGCCGCCCGGGAAGTCGCAGCGGGCCGAGCCGACGTCGGGCATGAACAGGGTGTCGCCGACGAACACCGCGTCGCCGACGCGATAGGCCATGCAGGCCGGCGTATGGCCCGGCACCGCGATGGCTTGCACCTGCAGCTCGCCGATGGCGAAGCTTTCGCCGTCCTCGAGCAGGCGGTCGAACTGCGACCCGTCGAGCGCGAAGCCGGGCTCGAGGTTGAAGATCTTCTTGAACACGCCCTGCACCGTGCGGATCTGGCCGCCGATCGCGATCTGGCCGCCGAGCTGCTCGCGCAGGTAAGGCGCGGCGGTCAGGTGGTCGGCGTGGGCATGGGTTTCCAGGATCCACTGCAATTGCAGGTGGTGCTCGCGCACGAAGGCGACGATCCGGTCGGCCGACGCGGTGGAGGTCTTGCCCGACTTGGGGTCGTAGTCCAGCACCGGGTCGATGACGGCGCAGGGGGAATCGAGGCCGTGGTGGACCACGTAGCTGGCGGTTCCGGTCACCGGATCGAAGAACGGCTGGACGGTCGGATTCATGCGGGCGCTCCTGCAAATATTACCTGCAAATAATATATCAAATAATAGAGTGTTCGGCAGCCCGATCGACTCCCGGCTGTTTGACGCATGTCAACCGCCGCCGGCCGCGCGCGCCGCACGATGGAGCCTGCTCCACCCGACCGAGACCACCATGTTCAAGCACATCCTGCTGGCCACCGACGGCTCCGACGCGTCCGCGCACGCCGCCGCGCTGGCCGTCGACCTCGCCCGCACCCACGGCGCCCGCCTGACCGCGCTCTACGTCGTCGATCCCTATCCGTACCTGGGGATCGGCGAGGCCAACCCGATGGGTTTCCAGGCCTACATGTCGGCCGCCTACGACCACGCCGCCCAGGCCCACGCCCGGGTGACCGAGCTGTGCGAGCAGGCCGGCAAGCCCGTCGAGCTGTCGCTGCGCATGGCCGAGGACGTGCCGGCCACCGAAGGCATCCTGCGGATGGCCAAGGGCGAGGGCGCCGACCTGATCGTGGTCGGTTCGCACGGCCGCAGCGGCCTGATGCGGATGGTGCTGGGCAGCATCGCGTCCAAGGTGGTGGCGCAGTCGTCGCTGCCGGTGCTGGTGGCCCGGTGAACCGGAAAGCCCCGCGATGAGCGTCCGCAACCTCGAATCGCTGTTCCAGCCCGGGTCCGTGGCCATCATCGGCGCGTCCGACCGGCCGGGCAGCATCGGCTCCGTGGTGCTCGCCAACCTCAAGCGCGGCGGCTTCAAGGGCCCGCTGTGGGCCGTCAACAAGCGCCACGGCAGCGTCGACGGCGAAGCCGCCTGGCCGGACGTGACGTCGCTGCCGCATGCGCCCGACCTGGCGGTGATCTGCACGCCGGCCGCCACGGTGCCCGGCCTGATCGAGGAGCTGGGGCGCAAGGGCACGCGCGCCGCCATCGTGCTGAGCGCCGGCCTGAAGGAGCTCGCGGGGCCGGGCGAGGGCACGCTGGAGCAGGGGATGCTGGCGGCGGCCCGGCCGCACCTGCTGCGCGTGCTGGGACCGAACTGCATCGGCGCGCTGGTGCCGGGCATCGGGCTGAACGCGAGCTTCGCGCCCGGCAACGGCCAGCCCGGCAAGATCGCCTTCGTCACCCAGTCGGGCGCGCTGGCCACGGCGATGCTGGACTGGGCCAACGGCCGCGGCATCGGCTTCTCGCACTTCATCTCGCTGGGCGACAGCGCCGACGTCGATTTCGGCGACGTGCTCGATTACCTCGCCAGCGATGCCGGCACCCGGGCCATCCTGATGTACGCCGAGTCGATTCCGGCCGGCCGCAAGTTCATGTCCGCCGCCCGCGCCGCGGCGCGCAACAAGCACGTGATCATGGTCAAGGCCGGCCGCGCGCCCGAGGGCGCCCGCGCGGCCGCGTCGCACACCGGCGCGCTGGCCGGCTCCGACATCGTCGCCGATGCGGCGATCCGCCGCGCCGGCATGCTGCGCGTCGACACGCTGGAGGCCCTGTTCGACGCGGCCGAGACGCTGGCCCATGCGCGGCCGCTGCGCGGCGAACGGCTGGCGCTGCTGACCAACGGCGGCGGCGCCGGCGTGCTGGCCTCCGACGCGCTGTCGCTGGGCGGCGGCACGCTGGCCACGCTCAGCGCGCAGACCCTGGCGCTGCTCGACGCCTGCCTGCCGCGGACCTGGTCGCGCGGCAACCCGGTCGACATCATCGGCGACGCGCCGGTGGCCCGCTACCAGGACGCGCTGCGGATCCTGCTGGCCGCGCCCGAGGTGGACGCCGTGCTGTTCATGCACGCGCCGACGGCGCTGGTGCCGGCGGCCGACATCGGCGCGGCCTGCCTGCCGCAGGCCGGCGAGACCGCCAAGCCGGTGCTGTCGTGCTGGTTGGGCGACGGCGCCGTCAGCCAGGCGCGCGCCCAGTTCTCGGCGGCGGGCCTGCCGACCTACAGCACGCCCGAGCGGGCCGTTGCCGCCTGGCTGCAGCTGGTCGACTACCAGCGCAACCAGCAGGCGCTGCAACAGCTGCCGCTGGCCAAGGCGGACGACTTCGTGCCGGAGCGCGCCCGTGCGCTGGCGATCCTGGAGGACGCGGTCGCCGAGCGCCACGAATGGCTGGACGCGGCCCAGGCGCAGGAGGTGCTGGCGGCCTACGGCATTCCGGGCGTGCGCACGCTGCGGGCGCTGGACGTGGAAGAGGCGGTCGCGCGGGCGGCGCAGCTCGGCTATCCGGTGTCGCTCAAGATCGTCTCGCCGCAGGTGGTGCACAAGTCCGATGTCGGCGGGGTGGTGCTCGGGCTGAAGACGCCCGACGCGGTGCGGTCCGCAGCCGTCAGGATGCGGCAGGACGTGGCCCGGCTCAAGCCCGAGGCCGTGGTGCACGGCTTCACCGTGCAGGAGATGGCCCAGCGTCCGCACGCGAAAGAGCTGATCGTCGGCCTGTCGGTCGACGCCGTGTTCGGGCCGGTGCTGCTGTTCGGCCAGGGCGGCACCGAGGTGGAGCTGTTCGGGCGCAACGCGGTGGCACTGCCGCCGCTCAACGCCAGCCTGGCGGCCGACCTGGTGGCGCGCAGCGGCGTCGCGCCCCTGCTGGCGCCGCACCGCGGCCGGCCCGGGGTCGACCAGCAGGCGGTGCTCGACACCTTGCTGAAGGTGTCGCAGCTGGCCTGCGACCTGTCACCCATCGCCGAGCTGGACATCAATCCGCTGCTGGCGGACGCCGACGGCGTGCTGGCGCTGGACGCACGGATCCGGCTGCGCCTGCACGGCGAGTTCCGGCCGCTGGCGATCCGGCCCTATCCGCGCGGCCTGGAACAGCCGGTGCGGCTGGACGGGACCCAGCTGCTGCTGCGCCCGATCCGGCCCGAGGACGGCGGGCGGCTCAAGGACTTCTATGCCAAGGCGATGCCGGCGGACATGCGGTTGCGGTTCTTCATGTCGCGGCGCGAGGTGCCGCATTCCGAGCTGGCCCGCTACAGCCAGATCGACTACGACCGCGAGATGACCTTCATCGCCCTGGCGCCGCCGGACGAGCATGGCCGGCAGGCGATGGTCGGGGAGGTGCGGGCGGCCTGCGACCCGGACAACCGGCGCGCGGAGTTCGCGATCCTGGTGGCGTCGGCCTGGCAGCGCAAGGGTCTGGGCCGCCTGCTGCTGGACAAGATGACCGGCTACCTGCGCGGCCGCGGCACCGGCGAAATCGCTGGCCAGTGCCTGGTGCAGAACACCGGCATGCAGGCGCTGGCGCGCAGCGCCGGCTTCGAGGTGGCGACGCAGCCCGTCGGCGACACGCTGGCGCTGCGCCTGCCGTTGCGCTGAAGGGTCAGCCGGTATCCTGAGGGGTGACGATGCGCCGCAGCGCGTCCGCGTCGGTGATGCGCAGGTGGCGCTGCCGGATTTCGATGATGCCCTGCTCGGCGAACTTCGAGAAGGTCCGGCTCACCGTCTCGAGCTTGAGCCCGAGGTAGCTGCCGATCTCCTCGCGCGTCATCCGCAGCACCAGCTCGGAGCCGGAGAACCCCCGGGTGCGCAGCCGCTGCACCAGGTTCAGCAGGAAGGCGGCCAGCCGCTCCTCGGCCTTCATGCTGCCCAGGAGCAGCATCACGCCGTGCTCGCGCACGATTTCGCGGCTCATCACCCGGTGCAGGTGATGCTGCAGCGCGGTGACCTCGCGGGCCAGCTCGCCGATGCGCTCGAACGGCATGATGCAGACCTCCGCATCTTCCAGCGCCACCGCGTCGCAGCTGTGGCGGTCGCCCACGATGCCGTCCAGGCCCAGGATCTCGCCGGCCATCTGGAAGCCGGTGACCTGCTCGCGGCCGTCGTCCGAGGCCACGCAGGTCTTGAAGAAGCCGCTGCGGATCGCGTACAGCGAATGGAACGGCTCGCCGTTGCGAAACAGCGGCCCGCCGCGCTTGATCCGGCGCCGGCTCGACACCACCTCGTCGATGCGGCCGAGGTCGGCGGCGGACATGCCCACCGGCATGCACAGCTCGCGCAGGTTGCAGTTGGAGCAGGCGACTTTCATGCTGCGGGCATCGACAGGGATCGGCGCGCCACGCGACTGCGTGTTGGCAGCGGGGCCGGGAAGGGATTGGTCCATATCGAAGCACGCTCCTCTGATCTGGATCAAATTGTCGGTTCGGGGGCGTCGGCGCGGTTGACCCAGATCAACAAGGCGGCGTGCAGGCCGGGCACAGTGGCCGGACCACCACCGCCAGCGATGAACCCCGTTGCCACTGAGCTGCTAGCGCCCCCGGACATAGCGGCCCCACGCTATTCGTGCTATCCCATGGCCGAGCGGTTCGTCGAGGCCTTCTGCGCCGACGACTACGGCCAGGCGTTGTCGCAGCGGCGCAACGGCCCGGCCGCGCTGGCGCAACCGCTGTCGCTCTACGTGCACCTCCCGTTCTGCGAATCGCTGTGCTATTTCTGCTCCTGCAACAAGGTCATCACCCGGCAGCACCAGCGGGCCGGCGACTACCTGCGCAGCCTGGCCTGCGAGGTGGAGCTGACCACCCGGCAGCTGGGCGTCGCCCAGGCGGTCACCCAATTGCACCTGGGCGGCGGCACGCCCACCTTTCTGTCCGACGGCGAATTGCGGGCGCTGCTGGCGATGCTGGGCCGGGGCTTCGCGCTGGCGCCCGGAGGTGGCCACTCGATCGAGGTCGACCCCCGCACCGTCGACGAAGCCCGCCTGCAGTTGCTGGCCGAGCTGGGCTTCGGTCGCCTGAGCTTCGGCGTGCAGGATCTCGACGCGCAGGTGCTCAAGGCCGTGCACCGGCCGCAGGCCGCCGACAAGGTGCTGGAGCTGCTGGCAAGCGCGCGCCGGATCGGTTTCGAGTCGATCACGGTGGACCTGATGTATGGCCTGCCGCGGCAGACACCGGAATCGTTCGCCCGCACGGTGGAGCAGATCCGGCTGCTGCGGCCCGACGGCGTGGTCCTGCACGCGTACACGCATCTGCCGGGCCGTTACCGCTCGCAGCGCCGGCTGCCGGCCAGCGACCTGCCGGGCACGGTCGCGCGCGACGTGATGCTGTCACAGTCGACCGCCGCGCTGCTCGGCGCCGGCTATGTCCACCTGGGCACCAGCCATTTCGCCCTGCCGACCGATGCGCTGACCGTGGCCCGGCGGCAGGGGCGTTTGCACCGGGGCCTGCAGGGCTACAGCACGCATCCGGACTGCGACGTGGTCGGGCTGGGGGTGTCGGCGATCGGCCGCATCGGGGCGGCCTACGTGCAGAACGCGCTGACGCTGGACGAATACGGCGACTGCCTGGAGCACGGCCGGCTGCCGGTGACGCGCGGTCTGGCGCTGACGCGCGACGACTTGGTGCGCCGCGCCGTCATCATGGCGTTGATGTGCCAGGGCCAGGTGCTGTTCGAGTCGATCGAGCTGGCGTGGCTGATCGACTTCAGGAGCTATTTCATGCGCGAACTGCAGCAGCTGCGGCGGCACCAGGCGCAGGGGCTGGTCTTCGTCGACGGCGCGGGGATCCAGGTCACCAGCCGCGGCGGCTTCGCGTTGCCGGAGATCGCGATGGAGTTCGACCGCTACCTGCAGGCCGACCGCGACCGGTCGAAGTTCTCGGGGCTCATCTAGCCGTCAGAGCTGCACGGTCTCCAGGTAGTACGGCAGGTAGCAGCTCCAGTGCAGCTCGCGCTCGATGTGCTGGCGCATGGCGTCGGCGGCCGCCGGTTCGCCGTGGGTGATGAAAGTCCGCTTCGGCGCCGACCGGAAGCGGCGCAGCCAGTCGATGATCTCCGCGGCGTCGCCATGGGCCGACAGGTTGTCGAGCGAGACCACCTCGGCCCGGATCGGCACGTCCTCGCCGAAGATCCGCACCGAGTCGGCGCCGCGCACGATGGTCGCGCCGCGGGTGCCGCCGGCCTGGAAGCCGGCGAACAGGATGGTGTTGCGCGGGTCGGGCGCGAAGGCCTTGAGGTGATGCACCACCCGGCCGCCGGTGGCCATGCCGCTGGCCGCGATGATGACCATCGGCCCGTGCCGGGTGTTGAGCTCGCGCGATTCTTCCGGCGTCTCGACGATGTGAGCCACCTGCGCCAGCGCCGCGCGCTCGTGCGCGTCCAGCCGCAAGCCGCCTTGCTGGCGCGCGAACACGCTGGTGGCGCTGGCCGCCATCGGGCTGTTCAGGTAGATGGGGAGGTCGCTGATCGCGCCCTTTTGCTTGAGCAGGTGGATGCAATACAGCAGGCTCTGGGCCCGGCCGACGGCGAAGGCCGGGATCACCACGACGCCGCCGCGCTTGGCCGTGCGGTTGATCACGTCGGCCAGCTCCTGCAGCAGGTCGGTGTGGACGTGGGGCCGGTCGCCGTAGGTGGATTCGACCACCAGGTAGTCGGCCGGCTCGGGCTGCGACGGCGGCTGCAGCACCAGGTCGTCGGGCCGGCCGATGTCGCCGGAAAACAGGATCGAGGTCTTGCCGTCGTCCAGGCGCACGAACGACGAGCCAGGCATGTGGCCCGACGGCGAGAGCACGGCCGTGAGGCCCGGCACCGGATGGAACGGCTTGCCGAACTCCACGGGATGCAGCAGCTTGAGGCAGCGCTGGGCGTCGTCGCGCGTGTACAGCGGCAGGGCCGGGGAATGCTTGGACAGCTGCTTGCGGTTCAGGTACTCCGCCTCTTCCTCCAGCAGGTGGCCGGAGTCGGGCAGCAGGATGGCGCACAGGTCGCGCGTCGGCGGCGTGCAATACACCTTGCCGCGGAAGCCCTGGCGCGCCAGCAGCGGCAGGTAGCCGCTGTGGTCCAGGTGGGCATGGGTGAGGATGACCGCGTCGATCGACGCGGGCGCGACCGGCAGCCCGGCCCAGTTGCGCAGCCGCAGCTGCTTGTAGCCCTGGAACAGTCCGCAATCGACCAGCAGCGATGCGTCGCCGTGCTGCAGCAGGTACTTCGAACCGGTGACCGTGTCGGTGGCGCCGAGGAACTGGAGTTGCATGAACGCAGATTACCCCATGCACCGCAGCCCGCACCGTCCGCGCGGGGCATCGCTGCGGCGCGATTTGAGCTAGCGCAAGTTTCTGCGCCGGCGCAAGCGAACAATCATGGCGCACCGGGAGTTCTGCCATGGACTTTGCCGATCGTCTCGACGAGGGCATGGCGGCGATGGCGAGTGCCGCGGCGGGCTGTCGCTGGCGTGGTAGCGGGCCAAAGCAAAACGGAACCGAAGGCGCGTGCCCTGGGTTCCGTCGCATGTCTCGAAGAAAACCTGGTCGGGGTGAGAGGATTCGAACCTCCGGCCTCTACGTCCCGAACGTAGCGCTCTACCAGGCTAAGCTACACCCCGATAACCGCCGAGAACCGCGCCCCGGGCCTGAATCGCTTCAGTTGCGGCGCAGCAGCAGTTGAGCCGCCAATTGTAGCAAACCTTCGGACCACTCATTGCGCGGCAGCCGCTGCGCGGCCTCGATCGCGCGTTGCGCTTCGTCCGCCGCGGCGTGCCGCGTCACTTCCAGCGCGCCGGTCTGCCGCACGATGGCGACGATGCTTTCGAGTTCGGCGGCGGCGCCGGTCTCGATCGCGTGGCGGATCACCGCGCTCTGCTGCGGCGTGCCGCGCTCCATCGCCGCGATCAGCGGCAGCGTGGCCTTGCCTTCGCGCAGGTCGTCGCCGAGGTTCTTGCCCATTTCGGTGGCGTCGCCGTCGTAATCGAGCACGTCGTCGATCACCTGGAACGCCGTACCCAGGGCCTGGCCGTAGTCGGCGCAGGCCTGTTCGATCTCGGGCGGGCTGCCCGCCAGCACCGCGCCGAGACGGGCGCTGGCCTCGAACAGCTTGGCGGTCTTGGAGCGGATCACCCGCAGGTAGTCGGCCTCGGACAGCGAGGCGTCGTGCATGTTCATCAACTGCAGCACTTCGCCCTCGGCGATCACGTTGGTGGCGTCGGCGAGGATCTCCATCACGCGCATCTGGCCGGCATCCAGCATCATCTGGAACGCGCGGGAGTAAAGGAAGTCTCCCACCAGCACGCTGGCGGGGTTGCCGAAGCTCTCGTTGGCGGTGGCGCGGCCCCGCCGCAGCGTGGATTCGTCGACCACGTCGTCGTGCAGCAGGGTGGCCGTGTGGATGAATTCGACCACCGCCGCCAGGTTGAAGCGCTGTTCGCCGCGGTAGCCGAGGGCGCCGCACACCAGCAGCAGCAGGGCCGGGCGCAGGCGCTTGCCGCCGGCCGAGATGATGTAGCGGGACACCTGGCCCACCAGGGGTGCGCCCGAATCGAGCCGGTTCGCGATGACCGCGTCGACCCTCTCCATGTCGGCGGCAACGAGGGCGAGGACCGAGGCGGTGCTGGAAGAGTGGGCGGTCAAGGCGGCAATACGCGGAAGGAAGTGGGCTGATTATAGGAACCGGGGCTGTCGTGCCCCCCGGGCCGCAGGCGGGCAGTGTTAGTGGCCGCAAACGGTGCTATAATCTTGGGCTCTGCGGAAATCCGTCCGTGGAGCCTTCTCATTTCAAGAGGTCAACATGTACGCGGTCATAAAAACCGGCGGCAAGCAGTATCGCGTTGCTTCCGGCGAAAAAATTAAAGTAGAACAGATTGCTGCGGACGTAGGCCAGGAAATCGTGATCGATCAGGTCCTTGCTGTCGGAAACGGCAGCGAGATCAGGATCGGCACACCCCTGGTGTCCGGCGCAACTGTGGTTGCCACTGTCGTGGCTCACGGCAAGCACGACAAGGTTCGCATCTTCAAGATGCGCCGTCGCAAGCACTATCAGAAACGCCAGGGTCATCGCCAGCAGTTCACCGAACTGCAAATCGGCGCGATCGCCGGCTAACCATCTTCAAGGAGCTTTGAAATGGCACAGAAAAAAGGCGGCGGCTCGACGCGAAACGGGCGGGATTCCCAGCCCAAGATGCTTGGCGTGAAGGCTTTCGGCGGTGAACTCATCACTGCCGGCGCCATCATCGTGCGCCAGCGCGGCACCCGGTTCCACCCCGGCACCAATGTCGGTCTGGGCAAGGACCACACCCTGTTCGCACTGGTCGACGGCCACGTGACCTTCTCGGTCAAGGGCGCGATGAACAAGTCGACGGTGAGCATCACCCCGGCGTAATCGATCCCTTCGATTCGCCTCGAAGCCCCGACTCGTCGGGGCTTTGTTTTTTATACTGTGGCAAGCCATGAAATTCGTTGACGAAGCCTATATCGATGTTGCCGCCGGCGACGGCGGGGCCGGCTGCGTCTCGTTCCGGCACGAAAAGTACAAGGAATTCGGCGGCCCCAACGGCGGTGACGGCGGCCGGGGCGGCCATGTGTTCGCGGTGGCGGACCCCAACCTCAACACGCTGGTGGACTTCCGCTACGCGCGGCGGCACCAGGCCAGGAACGGCCAGCACGGCATGGGTTCCGACATGTTCGGCGCCGCCGGCGACGACATCACGCTGAAGATGCCGGTGGGCACCATCATCACCGACGCCGAGACCGGTGAAGTGCTGTACGAACTGCTCAAGCCGGGCGAGGTCCTCACGATCGCCAAGGGCGGCGACGGCGGCTTCGGCAACATGCGCTTCAAGAGCGCGATCAACCGCGCACCGCGGCAGAAGACGCCGGGCTGGCCGGGCGAGGGCAAGAAGCTCAAGCTCGAACTCAAGGTGCTGGCCGACGTCGGCCTGCTGGGGATGCCCAACGCCGGCAAATCCACCTTCATCACGGCGGTGTCCAACGCGCGGCCGCGGATCGCCGATTACCCCTTCACCACGCTGCATCCCAACCTGGGGGTGGTGCGGGTCGGGCCGGAGCAAAGCTTCGTCGTCGCCGACTTGCCCGGCCTGATCGAAGGTGCGTCCGAAGGCGCTGGCCTGGGCCACCTGTTCCTGCGCCACCTGCAGCGCACCCGCCTGCTGCTGCACATCGTGGACTTCGCGCCGTTCGACGGCGCCGACCCGGTGGCGCAGGCCAAGGCCATCGTGGGCGAACTGAAGAAATACGACACCGCCTTGTACGAGAAGCCGCGCTGGCTGGTGCTGAACAAGCTGGACATGGTGCCGGCGGACGAACGGGCCGCGCGGGTCAAGGACTTCGTCAAGCGCTTCAAGTACAAGGGTCCGGTCTACGAGATCTCGGCCCTGACGCGCGAGGGCTGCGAGGGCCTGATCAAGGACATCTACAAGCACATCAAGTCGCAGCAGGTGGCGGAGCAACCCGCCACCTACATCGACCCGCGCTTCGCCGGCGAAGCACCGGAATGAGCGCCCGGCCCTCGTCCACGGTGCTTCGCGATGCGAAACGCATCGTGGTCAAGGTCGGCTCCAGCCTGGTCACCAACGAGGGGCGCGGCCTGGACGAAGGCGCGATCGGCGAATGGTGCCGGCAACTGTCGCTGCTGGCGCAGGACGGCCGCGAGGTGATCATGGTGTCCAGCGGCGCCATTGCCGAGGGCATGAAGCGCCTGGGCTGGGCCACCCGCCCGCACCAGGTCCATGAACTGCAGGCGGCGGCGGCGGTCGGCCAGATGGGCCTGGCCCAGATGTACGAGACCAAGCTGCGCCAGAACGGCCTGGGTTCGGCCCAGGTGCTGCTCACCCACGCCGACCTGGCGGACCGCGAGCGCTATCTCAATGCCCGGTCCACGCTGCTGACGCTGCTGCAGTTGAAGGTGATCCCGGTGATCAACGAGAACGACACCGTGGTCAACGACGAAATCAAGTTCGGCGACAACGACACGCTCGGCGCGCTGGTGGCCAACTTGGTCGAGGCCGATGCGCTGGTGATCCTGACCGACCAGAAAGGCCTGTTCAGCGCCGATCCGCGCAAGGACCCGGCCGCCACCTTCATTCACGAAGCCCGGGCCGGCGATCCGGCGCTGGAGGCGATGGCGGGCGGCGCCGGTTCCAGCCTGGGCCGCGGCGGCATGATCACCAAGATCCTGGCGGCCAGGCGCGCCGCCGGCTCCGGCGCATCCACCGTGATCGCCTGGGGCCGCGAGCCGGACTGCCTGCTGCGCCTGGTGCGCGGCGACGCCATCGGCACGCTGCTGCTGGCGCCGACCCAGAAGACCCAGGCCCGCAAGCAATGGATCGCCGACCACCTGCAACTGCGCGGCGCGATCACCGTGGACGAGGGCGCCGCCAACAAGGTCCGCGACGAAGGCAAGAGCCTGCTGCCGATCGGCATGACGGCGGTGGAAGGCGACTTTTCGCGCGGTGACGTGATCGCCATCCGCGATCCGCGCGGCGCCGAGGTGGCGCGCGGGCTGGCCAATTACGCCGCGGCCGAGGCCAGGTTGCTGTGCCGCCGGGCCTCGGGTGACATCGAGCGGCTGCTGGGATACGTGGCCGAGCCGGAGATGGTCCACCGGACCAATCTCGTGGTGACCCGCTGACTCGTTGACTAGTTGACGTTGAAGCGCTGGTCGGCGCCGCGGCCCAGGTCGCGCACGATCTGGACTGCCGACTGGTTGGGTGCCCCGCCCATGCAGGCGCCGGTCCGCGCGATCACCAGGCTGTGGCGGGACGGCCTGCTCTCCCGGAGGGGACGCCATTGGGCGTCCTTGACCGGAACCCAGCCGCTGTCCGGGTTGTACCGCGCATACAGCCGGGTTTCCGCCGTGCTGCAGCGGATCCCTTCGTAAAAGCCGTTGACCGCCCCGGTGCTGCTGGTGGCGACCACCACGTAGCGGACGATGCCGTCGCTGGTGAGCGTGATCGAGGCGGGGTCGACGCCGAAACGCAGCTGCGATTCCGGCAGCTCGAGGCGGATCAGGCGGTCGGTGCGCAGCGGCGCCGGCTGCGGCGCCTCCATTTCCTTCCAGTCGGGATCCGGCGCGCTCAGCTGGGCCTGGGCCATGCCGGCCGCGAAGGCCAGCGCGAGCGCCCAGCCGCTAGTTCGGCGCATGCTTGTCTTCCTGCAGCATCGCGTTCAGGGCCGCCTGCGGGTCCGGCTCGAAGGTGCCGCCCGGGGGCAGCTCGAAGCCGCCGCCCGGCATGTGCTCCATGCCGCCGTCGCTGCCGTCGTGGTCGCGCGAGCGCATGCCGCTGCGCAGGTAGCGGTTGCGGTGGTCGTGCCGCGGCAGGAAGCGCGAAAGTTCGGTCAGCGCCATCTCGTAGACGCCGCGCTTGAATTCCACGACCACGTCGAGCGGAACCCAGTAGTCGTTCCAGCGCCAGGCGTCGAATTCGGGATGGTTGGTGGCGCGCAGGTTCAGGTTCCAGTCATGGCCCATGAGCTGCAGCAGGTACCAGATCTGTTTCTGGCCCTTGTAATGGCCGCGCGCATCGCGGCGGATGTACCGGTCTGGCACCTCGTAGCGCAACCAGTCCCGGGTCCGGGCAACGATGCGCACATGCTCGGCGTGCAACCCAACTTCCTCGTGCAATTCGCGAAACATGGCCTGCTCCGGGGTCTCCCCCCGGTCAATGCCACCCTGCGGAAACTGCCAGCTGTGGGTGCGGATGCGCTTGCCCCAGAACACCTGGTTTTTCTGGTTGAGCAGGATGATGCCGACGTTGGGCCTGAAGCCGTCCCGGTCAAGCATAATCAAACCCCAATTTTTTAACTGAGTTCATTATGCACGCCGGTGCCCGCTGGGCAAGGGGCCGTTGCTGACGGACGGACCCTCTGCCCCCAATGAAAGCTTCCCAGTTCTTTATCTCCACCCTCAAGGAAGCGCCGGCCGACGCCGAGGTGGTGAGCCACCAGCTCATGACCCGCGCCGGCATGATCAAGAAGCTCGGCGCCGGCATCTACAGCTACATGCCGATGGGCCTGCGGGTCCTGCGCAAGATCGAGGCGATCGTGCGCGAGGAGATGAACCGGGCCGGCGCCGTCGAACTGCTGATGCCGGTGGTCCAGCCGGCCGAGTTCTGGCAGGAAACCGGGCGTTGGGCCACCATGGGGCCGGAGCTGATGCGCGTGAAGGACCGGCATGACCGCGACTTCATCATCCAGCCGACCAGCGAGGAAGTGGTCACCGACATCGCGCGCCAGGAACTGCGCAGCTACAAGCAGCTGCCCAGGAACCTGTACCACATCCAGACCAAGTTCCGCGACGAGCGCCGGCCCCGCTTCGGGGTGATGCGCAGCCGCGAGTTCATCATGAAGGATGCCTACAGCTTTGACCGCGACATGGCCTCGGCCAAGGCCAGCTACCAGGTCATGGCGCAGGCCTACCGGGCGATCTTCGACCGCTTTGGCCTGCGTTACCGCGCGGTGGCGGCAGATAGCGGCGCGATCGGCGGCGACCTGTCCGAGGAGTTCCAGGTCATCGCCGCCACCGGCGAGGATGCGATCGTCTACAGCCCGCAGGGCGATTACGCGGCCAACATGGAAAAGGCCGAGGCCCTGGCGCCCGCCGGGCCGCGCGGCGCTGCTTCCAAGCCGATGGCGAAAACGCCCACGCCCGGCAAGTCCACCTGCGCCGACGTCGCCGACCTGCTGGCAGTGCCGCTGGCGACGACGGTGAAGTCGCTGGTGCTGGCGACCGACCAGGGCAACGAGCGCGGCGAGATCGTGAAGTCCCAGGTCTGGCTGCTGCTGCTGCGCGGCGACCATGACATGAACGAGATCAAGGTCGGCAAGGTCCCGGGCCTGGACGCCGGGTTCCGTTTCGCCACCGTCGCCGAGATCGAGGACCATTTCGGCACCAAGCCGGGCTACCTGGGCCCGATCGGGCTGAAGAAGCCGGTGAAGATCGTGGCCGACCGCGAGGTCGCCGTCATGGCCGACTGGATCTGCGGCGCCAACGAGGAGGACTTCCACATCACCGGCGTCAACTGGGGCCGCGACCTGCCCGAGCCCGATGCCGTCGCCGACCTGCGCAACGTGGTCGAAGGCGACCTGTCGCCGGACGGCAAAGGCCAGCTCGCGATCGAACGCGGCATCGAGGTCGGCCATGTGTTCTACCTCGGCACCAAGTACAGCAAGCCGATGAACGCCACCTTCCTGGACGAGAACGGCAAGCCGCAGTTCATGGAGATGGGCTGCTACGGCATCGGCATCACCCGGTTGCCGGCGGCCGCGATCGAGCAGAACCACGACGAGCGCGGCATCATCTGGCCCGACGCCATCGCCCCGTTCACGGTGGTGATCTGCCCGATCGGCATGGACCGCAGCGACGACGTGAAGGCGGCGGCGCACAAGTTGCACGACGACCTGGCCGCGGCCGGCGTCGACGTGCTGCTGGACGACCGCGGCGAGCGCCCGGGCGCGATGTTCGCCGACTGGGAGCTGATCGGCGTGCCGCACCGCGTGGTGATTTCCGACCGGGGCCTCAAGGAAGGCCAGCTCGAATACCAGCATCGCCGCGACGCCGCCGCGACCAAGGTGCCCGCCGCGGGCGTGTTCGAGTTCGTGCAGGGACGGCTGCAGCGGTGATCAGCAGGAGGACCTTGCTGCTGGCCGCGCCGGGCGGCCTGGGGCTGTTGTCCCTGGCGCAGCAGGCCGTGGCCGGTGGCCAGCTCGAGGAGCCGTTGATGGACTCGGTGCGCACGGCCCTGAGTTCGGCCGTCGCCAACTCTGCGCCGCCGGTGCCCGATTTCCGCGACACCGACGCCCGGCTGAAGTACCTGCGCTGGCTCGGCGCGATGAGCACCCGGCTGCGCAAGCGCCAGGCCGAGTGGGTCGAGCGCAAGGAATTCCTGCAGACGGTCTGGTACGAAAGCCGGCGCGCGGCGCTGGACCCGGGCCTGGTGCTGGGCCTGATCCAGGTGGAGAGCAATTTCCGCAAGTTCGCCCTCAGCCCGGTCGGCGCGCGCGGCTACATGCAGGTGATGCCGTTCTGGACCCGTGTCATCGGCGACGGCGACGCCGGCAAGCTGTTCCACATGCAGACCAACCTGCGGTTCGGCTGCGTCATCCTGAAGCACTACATCGACCGCGAAAAGGGCAACCTGTTCCTGGCGCTGGGCCGCTACAACGGCAGCCGAGGCAAGCCCCAGTATCCCGACGCCGTGTTCGCGGCCAGCCGGGCCTGGGACTTCCACGACCTGCCGGCACCGCCCAAGCCCGCGGACCCGACCCGGCCGCTGGACACCGGCCCGAGCGGCCCGAGCTGAGCTTCGGCGCAGCGGTCCAACGGGTTATCACCGGTGCCCGCGGCGCTGGTCGTCACTATGCTGTGCGTTCACTGCATGCAGATGGCTCGCATATTGCTTGGTGTCCATCTGTCACTCAAAACGTTCCGGAGATTGCCGCTATGCGAAGAATTCTGTTGGGCACGCGCGTGCGCCGCACCCTGTTGGTCATGACCGCGGCCGCCGCTGCGGCGTCCGCCACCGGCACCGCCATGGCGCGCGACCTGGTGGTGGCCCTGAAGACCGAGCCGACCTCGATGGACCCGCAATACCACGCGCTGACGCCCAACATCCAGCTGTCGCAGACCCTGTTCGATCCCCTGGTGTGCGTCGACGCGAACATCGTGCCCAAGCCCTGCCTGGCCGAGTCCTGGAGCGCCAGCGGCAAGACCTGGACCTTCAAGCTGCGCCCGGGCGTCAAGTTCTCCGACGGCTCGCCGCTGACCGCCGCCGATGTGGTGTTTACTTTCGACCGCGTCGGCAAGGTGCCCAACAGCCCGTCCTCCTTCAAGGTCTACCTGCAGAAGGTGGAAAAGGTCGAGGCCGTCGATCCGCTCACGGTGCGCATCACCACCAGCGAGCCCTCGCCGCTGCTGCCGATCAACATGGTGGGCCTGCCGATCATGTCGGCCAAGGCGGCGGCCGGGCCCGCGGCCGAAGGCAAGACGACAACCGAGCTCAACGCCGGCAACGGCCTGGTCGGCACCGGCCCGTACAAGTTCGTGTCGTGGAAGCGCGGGTCCGAAGTCGTCTTCGAGCGCAACCCGCATTACTGGGGCCCCAAGCCGGCCTGGGACAAGGTGACCTACCGCCCGATCAGCAACCCGGCGGCTCGCGTCGCCGCACTGCTGGCCGGTGACGTGGACCTGGTGGAAGACCCGCCGACCGACGACCTCGAGCGCCTGAAGAAGGAGCCGAAGCTGACGGTGGAAACCAAGGCCTCGAACCGCGTCATCTACGTGGCGCTGGACCAGTTCGGCGACAAGACCCCCGGCATCACCGGCACCAATGGCAAGAACCCGCTGCTGGACAAACGGGTGCGCGAAGCGCTGTCGCTGGCGATCGACCGGCAAGCCCTGGTGTCGCGCACCATGGGCGGCGTCGCCACCCCGGCGGCGCAGCTGTTGCCGTTCCCGATGTTCGGCGCCAGCAGCAAGCTGGTGACGGCGGCCAAGGCCAATCCCGAGCGCGCCAAGGCGCTACTCAAGGAAGCCGGCTATCCGGACGGCTTCACCCTGGTGCTGGGCACGCCCAACGGCCGCTACATCAACGACAGCAAGGTGGCGCAGACCCTGGCCGCCATGTGGACGCGGATCGGCGTGAAGACCAGCATCGACGCCAACGCGCCGGCCGTGTTCTTCAAGAACCGCGACAGCTACACCTACAGCGCCTACCTGGCCGGCTGGGGCACGGCGACGGGCGAGATGTCCAACACGCTGAACTCGCTGCTGGTGACGCCCAACAAGGACAAGGGCGTCGGCACCACCAACCGCAGCCGCTACTCGAACCCGGAAGTGGACAAGCTGGTCGATGCCTCGGGCGCGATCATGAACGATTCCGCCCGCTCCGCCGCGCTGTCCAAGGCCAGCGAGATCGCGATGGCCGACTTCGCCATGCTGCCGATCCACTTCGAGCACTCGGTCTGGGCCATGAAGAAGGGCATCAAGTTCGAAGGCCGCGCCGACCAGCAGACGATGGTGCAGTACGCGACGCCGGCGAAGTAGAACCACGCGCAGGCGGCGCGCCGATGCCGGCCCGCCGCCTGGAACATTCCCATGACCGCATACATCATCCGCCGCCTGCTGCAGGCGCTGCTCGTCATGGCCGTCATGTCCGGCCTGGTCTTCGTCGGCCTCTACGTCGTCGGCGACCCGGTCTCCATGATGGCCAGCCCGGAGGCGACCGAACTCGAGCGCGATGCGATCCGCGCCAACTTCGGCCTCGACAAGCCCTTGCTGCAGCAGTACGGCATCTTCATGTCGCATGCCCTGCAGCTCGATTTCGGCAAGAGCTTCCTGACCGGGCAGTCGGCGATGGGCCTGATCCTGGAGCGCATGCCCGCGACGCTGGAGCTGGCCGTGGTGTCGATGCTGCTGTCGATCGCCATCGGCGTGCCGCTGGGGATCTGGGCCGGCCTGAAGCCGCAGGCGCTCAGCACCCGCGGCATCATGACCGGCTCGGTGCTGGGCTTCTCGCTGCCCAATTTCTGGGTCGGGCTGATGCTGATCATGGTGTTCGCGGTCTGGCTCGGCTGGGTGCCGGCCAGCGGCCGTGGCGCCACGGTGATGGTCGGTCCGCTGGACCTGAGCGTGTTGACGCTGGACGGCTGGTCGCGCCTGCTGCTGCCAGCCATCACCATCGCGCTGGCCAAGGCCGCCCTGATCATCCGCGTCACCCGCGCCGCCACGCGCGAAGCGCTGCCGATGGACTACATCAAGTTCGCCCGGGCCAAGGGCCTGGCCTGGAGCCGCATCCTGCGGGTGCACCTGCTCAAGAACATCATGATCCCGATCGTCACCGTCTGCGGGCTGGAGTTCGGCCAGGTGGTGGCCTTCGCCGTGGTTACCGAAACCATCTTCGCCTGGCCCGGCATGGGCAAGCTGCTGCTCGATTCGATCATCACGCTGGACCGGCCGGTGGTGGTCGCCTACCTGATCCTGATCGTGTTTTTCCTGGTGATGCTGAACCTGGCCGTCGACATCCTGTACTCGGTGCTCGATCCGCGCGTGCGGCTGCAGGCAGCCAAGGCATGAGGAACCGAGCATGAGCAATACCCTTGCATCTCCTGTCGTGATCGCCCCCGACCTGCCGTTGCCGCCGCCCGAGACGCCGTGGCAGCGCCTGCGCCGCGAATTCATGGCCAACCGGCTGGCGGTGTTCGGCCTGGTGCTGCTGTTGCTGGCGATCGGGGCCGCGGTGTTCGCGCCCTGGATCTCGCCGCAGAACCCGTTCGACATCGGCAAGCTGGACATCTTCGATTCCAAGCTGCCGCCCGGCAGCAAGAGCGCCGACGGCAGCATGACCTACTGGCTGGGCACCGACGGCCAGGCCCGCGACGTGCTCTCGGCCATCTTCTACGGCCTGCGCACCAGCCTGACGGTCGGCGGCATCTCGGTGGCGGCGGCGCTGGCCATCGGCAGCGTCGTCGGCCTGGCAGCGGCCTACTTCGGCGGCTGGATCGACGCCCTGCTGATGCGCATCGTCGACATCCAGCTGTCGTTCCCGGCCATCCTGGTGGCGCTGATCCTGCTGGCGATCCTGGGCAAGGGCGTGGACAAGGTCATCATCGCGCTGATCATCGTGCAGTGGGCCTACTTCGCCCGGGCCGCGCGCGGCGCGGCGCTGGTGGAGCGGGCCAAGGAGTACGTCGAGGCCGCGCAGTGCATGGCGCTGGGCTGGCCGCGCGTGCTGCTGCGCCATATGCTGCCCAACTGCCTGCCGCCGCTGATCGTGATCGCGACCATCGACCTGGCGCACGCCATCGCGCTGGAGTCGACGCTGTCCTTCCTCGGTGTCGGCGTGCCGGTGACCGAACCGTCGCTGGGCATGCTGATCGCCAACGGCTTCGAGTTCATGCTGTCCGGCAAGTACTGGATTTCGTTCTTCCCGGGGATCGCGCTGGCCCTGGCCATCGTCGGCATCAACCTGGTCGGCGACCACCTGCGCGACATCCTCAATCCGCACAACGCGCGCTAGCCAATGCACGACCACGACGAATCGCAGAATTTTTCCGGCCTCGCCGGTGTCGCGGCGCTCGACGAGGCGGTGCTGGAAGTGCGGGGGCTGCAGACCCACTTCTTCACCCATGGCGGGGTGGTGAAGGCCGTGGACGGCGTCGACCTGCGGGTGCGGGCCGGCGAGATCGTCGGCCTGGTCGGCGAGTCCGGTTCGGGCAAGAGCATCACCGGCTTCTCGGTGATCGGCCTGATCGATCCGCCCGGCCGGGTCGTCGGCGGCTCGATCCGCTACCTCGGCGAGGAACTGGTCGGCGCGCCGGAAGAGCGCCTGCAGCAGCTGCGGGGCAAGGAGATCGCGATGATCTTCCAGGACCCGATGATGACGCTCAACCCGGTGCTGCGGGTCGACACCCAGATGGTGGAGGCGATCCACGCCCACGAGCAGGTCAGCCCCAGGGCCGCCCTGGCGCGGGCCCGCGATGCGCTGGCCATGGTCGGCATTCCCTCGCCTGAGGAGCGGTTGCTGACCTATCCGCACCAGCTCTCCGGCGGGATGCGGCAACGGGTGGCGATCGCCATCGCCTTGCTGAACCACCCCAAGCTGATCATCGCGGACGAACCGACGACGGCGCTGGACGTCACCATCCAGGCCCAGATCCTGTACGAGGTGCAGAAGCTCTGTCGTGAAACGGGCACGGCACTGGTCTGGATCACCCATGACCTCGCGGTGGTGTCCGGCCTGGCCGACCGCATCGCGGTGATGTACGCCGGCCGCATCGTCGAAAGCGGGGCCACGGACGATGTGATCCGCCAGCCTTCCCATCCCTATACCCGGGGCCTGATCCATTCGATCCCGACCCGCGCCACCCACGGTTCGCTGCTGCAGCAGATCCCCGGCATGACGCCCTCGCTGCTGCACCTGCCGCAGGGCTGCGCGTTCCGCCCGCGCTGCCCCCGCGCCAGCGGGATCTGCCTGGAAGTGCCGCAGCCCAGGGAGCTGCCGCCGGACCGCAGCGTGCGCTGCTGGCACGCGCTGGCCTGAAGGATCTTTCGCATGCAACAGTCGGTGGAAACTCCTTCGAACCAGCGCGCTCCGCTGCTCCAGCTGCGCGGCATCGAGAAGCGCTTCGTGCAGCCGGTCGACCTGGCCGGCAAGATCGCCAACCTGCTGGGCGCGCAGAACCGCCCGGGGGTGGTGCATGCGGTTGCGGGCGTCGACCTGGACGTGCGGGCCGGCGAGGTGATCGGCGTGGTCGGCGAGTCCGGCTGCGGCAAGTCCACCCTGGGCCGCGTCATCGCCGACATCAGCCCGGCCAGCTCCGGCGAGGTCAGCTACCTGGGCCAGCGGCTGCAGGACATGACGGCCGGCCAGCGCAAGGCCTATGCCCTGGGCGTGCAGATGATCTTCCAGAACCCGATGGCGTCGCTCAATCCGCGCATGCGGGTGCTGGACATCATCGGCGAGGCGCCGGTGGTCCACGGCATCGTCAAGGCCTCGCAGAAGTCCGAGTATGTCGGCGGGCTGATGCGGCAGGTGGGGCTGGACCCGGACTACGGCCAGCGCTATCCGCACCAGTTCTCCGGCGGCCAGCGCCAGCGCATCGGGATCGCCCGCGCGCTGGCCCTGAAGCCGCAGCTGATCGTCTGCGACGAGGCGGTGGCGGCGCTCGACGTCTCGATCCAGGCGCAGGTGCTCAACCTGTTCCTGGAACTGCGGCGCGAGTTCGACCTCACCTACCTGTTCATCAGCCACAACCTGGGCGTGGTCGGACACATTTCGGACCGGGTCGTGATCATGTACCTGGGCCGGGTGGTGGAGGTGGCGCCGACCGACGTGATCTTCAGCCGCCCGAACCATCCCTACACCCAGGCGCTGCTGTCGGAGCTGCCCAGCCTGGAAACCCGCCGCCGCTCCTACCAGCCGATCAAGGGCGAGCTGCCGTCGCCGCTGCGCCCGCCGTCCGGCTGCAGCTTCCACCCGCGCTGCCCGCATGCGATGCCGCGCTGCGCCACCGAAATGCCGCTGCTGCGGGTGCTGGAGTCCGGCCACACCAGCGCCTGCCATCTGAACGACACCTCTTCGCCCACCCTTGCTGCATGACTTCCAAATCACCCGTGCGTCCCAGCGTCCCGACCCCGTTCGCTCCTTTCACCTTGCGCCTGCCGGAGGCCGACGCGATTCCCCTGGTCTGCGACTCGCCGCACAGCGGCGTGCAATACCCCGATGACTTCGGCTACGCGCTGCCGTTCGACCAGCTGCGTTCGGGCGAGGACACGGATGTCCATGTGCTGTGGGAAGCCCTGCCATCGGTCGGCGCGACCTTGCTGGCGGCGGAGTTCCCGCGCGCCTACATCGATCCGAACCGCGACCTGGAAGACCTCGATCCGGCGCTGCTCGATGGCGCCTGGCCGACGCCGCTGCATCCGGGCGAGAAGACGCGGCTTGGCATCGGCCTGATCTGGCGCGACGCCGGGCCCGACGGCCGCAAGCCCATCTACGACCGGCTGCTCGGCGTGGCCGAGGTGCAGCGCCGGATTGCCAACTTCCACGCGCCGTATCACGCGGCGATGCAGGAACAGATCGAATCGGCCTACGCCCGCTTCGGCGCCGTCTGGCACCTGAACCTGCATTCGATGCCGGCCAATTCCTATGAGGGGATGCAGATCCAGAGCGACCATCCGCTGGCCGACTTCGTCCTGGGCGACCGCGACGGCACCACCGCCGCGCCCGAGTTCACGGCGATGGTGGCCGAGGCCCTGAAGCGGCGCGGCTTCAGCGTCGCACTCAACGATCCGTTCAAGGGCGTGGCACTGATCGCGCGCCTGGGCCGGCCGGCCGAGCGCCGCCACAGCCTGCAGGTCGAGGTGCATCGCGGCCTGTACCTGGACGAAACCACCCGCGCGCGCAGCACGGGGTTCAACGCATTGCGGGACGCGCTGGCCGGCGTCTCCCGCGACATTGCCGATTACGTGAAGGAACAATTGAAATGAGTCTGATCGCTGAAATCGAGCGCGAGCACGAAGGCCTGACAGCCATCCGCCGCGACATCCACGCCCACCCGGAACTGGCGTTCCAGGAAAACCGCACCTCCGACATCGTCGCGGCGCAGCTGGCGAAGTGGGGCATCGAGGTGCACCGCGGCCTGGGCAAGACCGGCGTGGTCGGTGTGCTGCGCGGCAAGCGCGGCGACAGCAGGCGTTCGGTCGGCTTTCGCGCCGACATGGACGCGCTGCCGATGCCGGAGCACAACCGCTTCGCGCACGCCTCGCAGAATCCGGGGCGCATGCACGGTTGCGGCCACGACGGCCACACCACGATGCTGCTGGGCGCCGCGCAGCACCTGGCCCGCGACCGCGATTTCGACGGTGTCATCAACTTCATCTTCCAGCCGGCGGAGGAGGGCGGCAACGCCGGCGCCCGCGCGATGATGGAGGACGGCCTGTTCGACAAGTTTCCGTGCGACGAGATCTACGGCATCCACAACATGCCGGGCTTTCCGGTCGGCCACTTCGCCTTCCGCAAGGGGCCGGCGATGGCATCGAGCAACCGGTTCGACATCATCGTGCGCGGCACCGGCGGCCATGCGGCCCAGCCGCACAAGGCGGTCGACACCATCGTCATCGCCGCCGAAATGGTGGGCGTGCTGCAGACGCTGATTTCGCGCCACAAGAACCCGATCGACGTGGCGGTTCTCAGCGTCACGCAGATCCATGCCGGCGACGCCTACAACGTGCTGCCGGACCAGGCCGTGATCCGCGGCACGGTGCGCACCTTCAGCACCGAGGTGCTGGACGAGATCGAGTCCAACATGCGCCGCGTGGCGGAAACGCTGCCCCAGGTGCACGGCGGCAGCGGCGAGCTGCAGTTCTACCGCGCCTACCCGCCGCTGGTGAACTGGGATGCGCCCACCGACTTCGCGATGAAGGTGGCGGTCGACACCTTCGGCGCCGACCACGTCGAGAACGACACGCCCCAGCATGGCGGCGCCGAGGACTTTTCGTTCTACCTGCAGAAAGTGCCGGGGTGCTACATGTTCATCGGCAACGGCGGCGGCGAGCACCGCGAAAGCCGCTACACCGGCATGGGGCCGTGCGAGCTGCACAACCCCAACTACGACCTCAACGACGCGCTGCTGCCGGTGGGCTCGACCTACTGGGTGCGGCTGGCGCAGGCGTATTTCGCCCGCGCCTGAGTCACTGGACGAACCCCATCTTCACCTTCGCCCCGCCCGCCTTGGGCAGGTCGTCGGTGCCGATCGCGTCGCGCCGGTCCAGGCGCGCGTTGCCGAAGCCGGTCATCAGGGCCCGGCGCATGTCGCGCGGGGCCAGTTCCGCCAGCAGGTCCAGCACGTCGTCGCCCGGTTCCGGTGCAAAGCCCTGGCCCCAGCCATGCTCGCCGCGGATCGCGACGTACAGGTTGCGGGCGATCTGGCGCGCCGCCTCGAACGAGGGCGGCTCGATCTCGAAGACGTTCATCCGGTTGAGGATCGGCTCCGGGATCGAACGCTCGTCGTTGGCCGTCATGATCCAGATCACCTGGCTGGCGTC
Source organism: Ramlibacter sp. 2FC (assembly GCA_943372495.1). Classification (GTDB taxonomy): domain Bacteria; phylum Pseudomonadota; class Gammaproteobacteria; order Burkholderiales; family Burkholderiaceae_C; genus Ramlibacter. Next base: position 39,473 of record CALRYV010000038.1, read on the forward strand.
GATCGCGACCTCGGCGAATTCGTCCATGAAGGAGCCGGCCGTGTCGTGCTCCAGCAGGCTGTACAACGACCCGAGCGGATCGTATTGCGCATCGGCCGCGGCCTTGTCGATCTCGTCGACCACGATCACCGGGTTGGCGTACTGGCCCTCGACCAGCGCCTCGAACACCTTGCCCGGCTTGGCGCCCTTCCATTGCGACGAGGCGCCCGACAGCAGCCAGCCCGCGGTCATCGAGCTCATGGGAACGAGGTTCATGCCGGTGCCCAGCAACTGCGCCAGCTTGCGCGCGAAATGGGTCTTGCCGATGCCGGGCGGGCCCAGCAGCAGCATCGGCGTCACCTCCAGGCCGTCGCAGCAATCCTGCGCCAGCGCCACGTGCCGCTTGATGTCGTCGAGGGCGTCGGTGAAGTTGGGGAGCTGCCCGTACAGGGCCGCCATGTCGGGCAGGCCGCTGGGCTTGACCTGGAAGCGCTCGGGGCCGCGTTCCAGCATCCGCTCATAGGTGGTGCGCAGGCTCTCGTGGTCCTTGCCCGGCAGCTTGGCGAGCTTGCGCTCGACGTCGTGCGGACGGAACACGTTGCGAAGGTTCGCAATCGGCAACTGGAAGGATGACGACTGCTGGGGAACAAGACTGCGTGATTCCATGGTCCACACTCCTTGACGACGGCCTGCGCTTTGATTTCAGCATAAGCCGTGCCAACTGAACCGGAGTGCGATGGAAAGCGCGTCGCGATGTCAGCAATTGCCGACACTCGCCTGGCAGCCGCAGTGCGCGACTGCCAATCGGTCAGGACTGCGGGCCGCTCAGGACCTGTTGCAGTTCGCCGCTCTGGTACATCTCCATCATGATGTCGGAGCCGCCGATGAACTCGCCCTTGACATAGAGCTGGGGGATGGTGGGCCAGTTGCTGTATTCCTTGATGCCCTGGCGCACTTCGTCGTCTTCCAGCACGTTGACCGTGGTCACGGCTTTCGGGTCGACGCCGCAGGCCTTGAGGATCTGGATCGCGCGGCCGGAAAAGCCGCACTGCGGAAAGCTGGCGTTGCCCTTCATGAACAGCACGACGTCGCTGCCCTTGACGAGTTGGTCGATGCGTTGTTGCGGGTCGCTCATGAATATCTCCTTGCAGGCCTGTGCCATTGACGTTGGGCCTGATTATCCCAGTTCAAGGGCCTGCCCGCCCGAACAGCGTTCGATGCCCGCCAGGTCGCGCCGGCTGGCCACGGCGGCCAGGCCGGCCGCCCGCAGCAGCGCCCGGACCGCCTCGGCCTGGTCCCAGCCGTGTTCCAGCAGCAGCCACCCGCCCGGCTGCAGGCGCGCCGGCGCCTGGGCGACGATGGCGCGGATGTCGGCCAGGCCGTCCGGGCCGGCCGCCAGCGCCGACAGCGGTTCGTGGGTGAGGGCGGCGAGGTGCGGGTCCTGCGCCGCGACATAGGGCGGATTGCTGACGATCAGGTCGTAGCGGGCGGTGGTGCCGGTCATCCAGGAGGACAGGCGCAAGGCCACGTCGAGTCCCAGGGCCCGGGCGTTGTCGGCCGCCACCGCCAGCGCGCCGGGACTGGCGTCGATCGCCTCCACGCGGGCCGCCGGACACGCGTGCTTGATCGCCAGCGCGATCGCGCCGCTGCCGGTGCCCAGGTCGATCACCGAAGGCTTGTCATGACCGCCGAGAAGCTCCAGCGCCCACTCCACCAGCGTCTCCGTGTCCGGCCGCGGCACCAGCACGCGCGGGTCGACCCGCAACTCCAGGCCGAAGAATTCCTTGTGGCCGACGATGTAGGCCAGCGGTTCGCCGGCGGCGCGCCGCGCGCACAGCTGCCGGTACTGCTGTTCGTCAGCCGCGGCCATGTCGTCGCGGTCGTGGGCCAGCAGCCACGCCCGCCCGTCCTGCGGCCGGCCCAGCGCGTGCAGCAGCAGCAGTTGCGCGTCGAGCCGGTCCAGCCCGAGCGCCAGCGCCGCGGCCAGGGCCTGCGCGATCGTCATGCGCGGGCGCCGCCCACCGCGCCCAGCTCCAGTTCCTCGAGCTGTTCCGCCTTGCGCGCCAGCCGCAGCGACTCGATCACCTCGTCGAGGTCGCCTTCCATGATGAACTGCAGCTTGTACAGCGTGAGGTTGATGCGGTGGTCGGTCAGGCGGCCCTGCGGGAAGTTGTAGGTGCGGATGCGGTCGGAGCGGTCGCCGCTGCCGATCAGGCCCTTGCGGGTCGCCGCATCCTTTTCGGCCCGGGCGCTGCGCTCCTTCTCGTGGATGCGCGCCACCAGCACCTGCATCGCCTTGGCCTTGTTGCGGTGCTGGGACCGGTCGTCCTGGCACTCCGCCACGGTGCCGGTCGGAATGTGCGTGATGCGGACGGCGGAGTCGGTCTTGTTGATGTGCTGGCCGCCGGCGCCCGATGCCCGGTAGGTGTCGATCCGCAGGTCGGCCGGGTTGATCTCCACGGCCTGGGCCTCGTCGGGCTCGGGAAGCGCCGCGACGGTGCAGGCGCTGGTGTGGATCCGGCCCTGCGTTTCCGTGGCCGGAACCCGCTGCACCCGGTGCCCGCCGGACTCGAACCGGAGCATGCCGTAGACCCCCGCGCCGACGACGCGCAGCACCACTTCCTTGTAGCCGCCGACTTCGCCCAGGCTCTCGCTGACGACTTCGGCCTTCCAGCCCTGGCGCTCGGCGTAGCGGGTGTACATGCGCAGCAGGTCGCCGGCAAACAGCGCCGATTCGTCGCCGCCGGTGCCGGCGCGGATCTCCAGGAAGGCGTTGCGCGAATCGTCCGGATCCTTGGGCAGCAGCAGCCGCTGCAATTCGTCCTCCAGCGCCGCGATGTCGGCTTCGGCCTCGGCGATTTCCTCCTGCGCCATCGCCGCCATGTCGGGGTCGTCCAGCATTTCCTTCGCGCCGGCGAGGTCCTGCTCGCGGTGCAGGAAGGCCTCGTAGCGCGCGGCGACCTCGCTCACCTCCGCATGCTCGCGCGTCAGGGAGCGGAAGCGGTCCATGTCGCTGACCACGTCCTGCTGCGACAGGAAGAAGTCCAGTTCCTGCAGGCGGACCGGGTAGCGCTCGAGTTGTTGGCGAAGGAAGGGTTTCATGAAGCGCAGATGAGGGGGGATTCGTCATCCCCGCGCAGGCGGGGAACCAGTGCTTCCAGGGTCCGGGGGCCCTGGATTCCCGCCTGCGCGGGAACGACGGATTGTCGCTAACGCTCTTTGCGCAGGAAGAAGTGCTGGATCGCGGTGCTGGCGCGCTCGCGGGCAGTCGCGTCGCCGGCGTGCAGTTCGGCCATGGCGCCGTGCAGCATCTTCTGGGTCAGGCCGCGGGACAGCGCTTCCAGCACGGCGTCCACGTCCTCGCCGCGGGCCAGCAGCTTGCGGGCCCGGGCGATCTCGGCCTGGCGCCACTGGTCGGTCTGGGCGTTGAGCTGCTGGATCAGCGGCACGCCGGCGCGCTGGTCCATCCAGTGCATGAAGCTCTGGACGCCGGCATCGATGATGGCCTCGGCCTGGGCCACGGCGGCCTGGCGGTTGGCCTGGCCGGTCTGCACCACATGGGCGAGGTCGTCGACCGTGTACAGGTAGACGTCCTCCAGGTCCTTGACCTCGGGCTCGATGTCGCGCGGCACGGCCAGGTCGACCATGAACATCGGGCGGTGCTTGCGCGCCTTGAGGGCCCGTTCGACCGCGCCCAGGCCGATGATCGGCAGGGTGCTGGCGGTGGAACTCACCACCGCGTCGAATTCGTGCAGGCGCGACGGCAGGTCGGCCAGCCGCATCACCTCGCCGCCGAAGCGGGTGGCCAGCTTCTCGCCGCGTTCCAGCGTGCGGTTGGCGATCGCGATGCCCTTGGGATTCTTCGCTGCGAAGTGGGTGGCGGCCAACTCGATCATCTCGCCGGCGCCGACGAACAGCACCTTGATCTGGCCCAGGTCCTCGAACAGCTGGCCGGCCAGCCGCACGGCCGCCGCCGCCATGCTGATGGAATGGGCGCCGATCTCGGTGGCGCTGCGCACTTCCTTGGCCACGGCGAACGAGCGCTGGAACAGCTGGTTGAGGGTGGTGCCCAGGGCGCCGGCCGCATCGGCGGCGCGCACGGCGTCCTTCATCTGGCCCAGGATCTGCGGTTCGCCCAGCACCATGGAGTCCAGGCCGCTGGCAACGCGGAAGGCGTGCCGGGCGACCAGCCCGTCGCGCAGCTGGTACGAGTGCGAGCGCAGCACCGAGGGCGCGACGCCGCCGGAATGGGCCATCCAGTCCAGCGTGTGCTCGATGTCCTGCTGCTCGCCGGCGCAGTAGATCTCGGTGCGGTTGCAGGTGGACAGGATCGCCGCCTCGGGCTGGCGGCTCAGCGACCCCCGCAAGGCGTGCAGGGTGGGCTGGATCTGTTCGACCGCAAAGGCAAAACGGCCGCGCAGGTCTACCGGCGCGGTCGTGTGATTGATGCCCAGAGCCCAGACTGCCATGCGGGGATTATAAAATTTGCCGGTGACCCCAGCACTTGCTCTATCTCAAAGGCCCTGAAGAATGGGCCCGCTCGACTTTTTCTGGCATTTCGCGGGGCTGCTGGCCCCGGCCGCCGGCGTGGCGCTGCTGGTGAGCCTGGCCGCCCGGGTCCTGTCGGGGGGGGGCGGCGGTTCCTGGCTGACGGCCTGGACCCTCGATTTCCTGGCCGGTGCGGCCGCCTTGCTGGCCGGGCTCTGGCTGTTCGGCCGCGACGGCACCATGCTCGCCTACGGCGCCCTGGTCCTGGCCACGGCCACCAGCCAGTGGCTGCTGGCCCGCAGCTGGAAGTGAGCCGGCTGGGATAATCGGGTCCATGCTGTACCTGTTGTCCCCGGCCAAGACCCTCGATTACGACACCCCCGCGGGCGACCTGCCGCACACCGAACCCGAATTCATCCCCCAGTCGACCCAGCTGATCGACGTGCTGAAGAAGAAATCCGTGCGCCAGGTCGCGGCCCTGATGGACCTCAGCGAGAAGCTGTCGGCCCTGAACGTCGAGCGCTACCAGGCCTGGTCGCCGCAGTTCGGCGAGCACAACGCCAAGCAGGCGGTGCTGGCCTTCGACGGCGACGTGTACGACGGCCTGCGCGCCCCCACCCTGGGCCGCAGCGACCTGGAGTGGGCCCAGCAGCACCTGTGCATCCTCAGCGGCCTCTACGGCGTGCTGCGGCCGCTGGACTGGATGCAGCCGTACCGGCTGGAGATGGGCACGGCGTTGCGCACCCGCAAGAGCGCGAACCTGTACCAGTACTGGGCGCCCCACATCGCCGCCTACCTGAACCGGCGGCTGGCCGCCGACCAGACGCCGGTGGTGGTCAACCTGGCGTCGCAGGAGTATTTCCGCGCGGTCGACCAGCGCGTCCTGAAGGCGCGGGTGGTCGACTGCGTGTTCAAGGAACTGCGGCCGGCCGGCTACAAGATCATCAGCTTTTCCGCCAAGCGGGCCCGGGGCCTGATGGCGCGCTGGGCGATCGAGCACCGGGTGGCGACACCCAGGAAGCTGGAAGGGTTCGACCTGGACGGCTACGCTTTCGATGGCGCGGCGTCCCAGCCCGACCGGCTGGTGTTCCGTCGCAACAACCCCGCATCGGAGGTCGCATGACCCAGGAGATCACGCCGCAGCTGCGGCAATGGATCGTCGAACAGGCCCAGGCCGGGCACCAGGCCGACGCCGTGCTCAAGTCGATGCTCGCATCCGGCTGGTCCGAGGACGTCGCCGTCGAGGCGATGGAATCGACCCTGCGCGGCCACCTGGAGCAGGTGTCGGTCAAGGACAGCCTGCCGGTGCAGATCCCGGTGCCGGACCTGAAGCTCGCCGAATCGCCCCTGTACCTCGATGCCGGCGACCGCACCGTCCATGTGCTGAACGTGATGGAGAACCCGCGCATCGTCGTGCTCGGCAACCTGTTGTCCGACGATGAGTGCGACGCGCTGATCGACCTGGCCAAGCCGCGGCTGGCGCGCTCGCTCACCGTCGCCACCAAGACCGGCGGCGAGGAGGTCAACGACGACCGCACCAGCAACGGCATGTTCTTCCAGCGCGGCGAGCACGAGGTGGTCAAGCGGCTGGAAGCCAGGCTGGCGCGGCTGCTGGACTGGCCGGAGGAAAACGGCGAAGGGCTGCAGATCCTGCACTACCGGCCCGGCGCCGAGTACAAGCCGCACTACGATTACTTCGACCCGGTCGAGCCCGGCACGCCGACCATCCTCAAGCGCGGCGGCCAGCGCGTGGCCACCATCGTCATGTACCTGGCCGAACCGGACAAGGGCGGCGGCACCACCTTCCCGGACGTCAACCTGGTGGTGGCGCCCAAGCGCGGCAACGCGGTGTTCTTCAGCTACGACCGCCCGCATCCGGTGACGCGCACGCTGCACGGCGGCGCGCCGGTGGTGGCCGGCGAGAAGTGGATCGCCACCAAATGGCTGCGCGAGCGGCGGTTCGAATGAAGGTCGTCGCCAACGCAATTTCGATCGAGCTCGAGGACAGCGGCGCCGATGGGTCGCAGGCCGGCTGGCCGGTCGTGCTGTTGCTGATGGGCCTGGGCATGCAGCTCACGGCCTGGCCGCCGGCATTCGTGCGGGCGCTGGTGAGTTCGGGCTTCCGGGTGGTGCGCATGGACAACCGCGACATCGGGCTGTCCGAGCACTTCGACCACCTGGGCGCACCCAACCTGATGTGGCAAAGCCTGAAGCGCCGGCTGGGGCTGCGGGTGCAGTCGCCGTATTCGCTGAAGGACATGGCCGCCGACAGCCTCGGCGTGCTCGACGCGCTGGGGATCGCGAAGGCGCACGTGGTCGGCGTCAGCATGGGCGGCATGATCGTGCAGCGGATGGCGCTGATGGCGCCCGAGCGGATCCTGAGCCTGACCAGCATCATGAGTTCGAGCGGCGCCCGCGACCTGCCCGGGCCGCGTTCCGACGTGATGCGCACCATGCTCAGCCGCCCGTCCGGCCGCGACGAGGCCGCCCTGGTCGACCATGCGGTGCGGCTGTTCACGCTGATCGGCAGTCCGGGCTTTCCGCTCGACGAAGCGGTGCTGCGGGGCGCGGTGCAGGCGTCGATGCGGCGCAGCTTCCATCCGGCCGGCAGCCTGCGCCAGATGGTGGCGGTGGTCGCCGACCTGAGCCGCGCCGAAGAACTCGCCCGCATCAAGCTGCCGACGCTGGTGGTGCATGGGCGCGACGACCCGCTCGTGCCTTATGCCTGCGGCGTCGACACCGCGCGCCGGATCGCCGGCGCCCGCCTGGTCGGCGTGGCCGGCATGGGCCACAACCTGCCACCCGGCGTGATCGACCACATCCTGGCGCCGCTGCTGCCGCACCTGGAATCCGCGAGGAGCGCCGCTTGACCACCCCCGACCAATCGCTGCTGGGCAAGCCGGCGCCCTACGTCGACCAGTACGACGCTGCGCTGCTGTTCCCGCTGTCGCGCGCGCCCAAGCGCGAGGAGCTCGGCCTGCGCGGCCCGGTCCCGTTCTTCGGCGCCGACCTGTGGACGGCGTTCGAGCTGAGCTGGCTGACGCCGCGCGGCAAGCCGCAGGTGGCCATCGCCCACGTGACGGTGCCGTGCGAGACGCCCAACATCGTCGAGAGCAAGTCGTTCAAGCTCTACCTGAACAGCTTCAGCAACAGCCAGTTCGCATCGGCCGACGAGGTGCGCGACCGGATCCGCGCCGACGTGAGCGAGGCCGCCTGGCGCGGCGCGCCCTCGCAGTCGTCGGTGGGCGTCAAGCTGCTGCTGCCGGACCAGTTCGACAAGGAACCGATCCATGAACTCGATGGCCTGAGCCTGGACCGGCTCGACATCGAGTGCACCGACTACCAGCCGCGGCCGGACCTGCTGACGGCTGCCTTCGACGAGAAGCCGGTCGAGGAGACGCTGACCAGCAACCTGCTCAAGAGCAACTGCCTGGTGACGGGCCAGCCGGACTGGGGCAGCGTGCAGATCCGCTATGCCGGCCCGCAGATCGACCAGGGGGGCCTGCTGCGCTACCTGGTGAGCTTTCGCAACCACAACGAATTCCACGAGCAGTGCGTCGAGCGGATCTTCATGGACATCTGGCGCCAGTGCCGGCCGGTCAAGCTGACGGTCTATGCGCGCTACACCCGGCGCGGCGGCCTGGACATCAACCCGCTGCGCACCAGCCGTCCGGGCGCGCTGCCGCCGAACGTGCGCACCGCGCGGCAATAGACGACGTTCAGAGTTCCTTGAA
>CALRYV010000039.1:0-46542 GCA_943372495.1 Ramlibacter sp. 2FC
CGGCAGCACCAGCGGCACGGCGTGGATGATGTTCTCGACCGGGTCGTGCGGGATGGCTTCGTCGCCGTGGCTCTGGCGGGGTGCGGGATTGGACATTGTTGTTCCTGGCGGATTCGGGTGATGGGCCGATTTTAGCCGCCGCCGGCGCCGCCCTCACAGCAGCGCGTAGGTGGCGCTGGCCCGGCTGGCGCTCTTGCCGTCGTCGGCGCCCCGGACGTCGACCTCGCCGAAGGCCAGCGACTTGCCGGCGCGCACGATCCGGGCCTGCACCAGCGCGTCCTGCTGCGACAGGGGCTTCAGGAAGCTGGTGTTCATCTGCACCGTGGTGCAGGGGCGGAACTCGCCGAAGTGGTTGACCAGCGCCAGGGCCACCGCGGTGTCGGCCGCGGCCATCATGGCCTGGCCGCACAGCATGCCGCCCACGCGCGACAGCCGGTCGCTCTGCGGCAGCCGCAGCGTGACGCTGTCGGCGTCGAACCCCTCGACCCGCAGGTCCAGGGCCTGGACCCAAGGCGCGAAGTACTCCGCCAGGGCGGCCTGCAGGATCTCGTCGGTCATTTCTGCTCCTCCGCGGTGAAGCCCGCTTCGTGCAGGGCGTCGAGCACCGCGGCGATGTGGTCGCGGCCGCGGGTCTGCAGCACCAGCTCGATCTCCACGTTCTGCGCCGCCAGGGTGGTGAAGGCGCGCTGGTGGTGCACCTCGTCGATGTTGCCGCCGGCGTCGGCGACGGTGGCGGTGATCTTCGCCAGGGAGCCCGGCACGTCGCGCGCGCTGACCCGGATCCGCGCCAGCCGGCCGGCGCGGACCATGCCGCGCTCGATGATCGCCGCCAGCAGCAGCGGGTCGATGTTGCCGCCGCCGAGCACCAGGCCGACCTTCCTGCCGCGGAAGCGCTCCGGGTATTTCAGCAGCGCCGCCAGGCCCGCTGCGCCCGCGCCTTCGACCAGCGTCTTCTCGATTTCCAGCAGCATCACGATCGCCTGCTCGATGTCGCCTTCGTCGACCAGCAGGATGTCGTCGACCAGCCGCTCGATGATGGCCTGCGGCACCCGGCCGGGCGTGCCGACCGCGATGCCTTCGGCGATGGTGCTGCTGCCCTGGGGCAGGTGTTCGTGCTTGACGGCGTTGAACATGCTGGGAAAGCGCAGCGTCTGCACGCCGATCACCTCGATCCCGGGCTTGAGCGCCTTGGCCGCCACCGCGATCCCGCCGATCAGCCCGCCGCCGCCCACCGCCACCACCAGCGTGTCGAGGTCGGGCACGGCTTCCAGCATCTCCAGGCCGACGGTCCCCTGGCCGGCGACCACCGCCTCGTCGTCGTAGGGATGGATGAAGGTCAGGCGCTGCTCCTGCGCCAGCTGCATGGCATGGGCGCGCGCCTCGTCCAGGGTGTCGCCATGCAACACGATCTCGGCGCCGAAGCTGCGCGTGCCTTCGACCTTGACGCTGGGCGTGAAGCGGGGCATCACGATGACGGCGCGCAGGCCGAGCCGCTGGGCGTGGTACGCCACGCCCTGGGCGTGGTTGCCGGCGCTCATCGCGATCACGCCCCGTTCGCGCTCGTGCGGCGTCAGCTGCGCCAGCTTGTTGCACGCGCCACGCTCCTTGAAGGAGGCGGTGAACTGCAGGTTCTCGAACTTCAGGAAGATCTGGGCGCCGGTGATCCGGGACAGCGTGCGCGACTCGACGCAGGGCGTCGCGAGCACCTGGCCCAGCAGTCTGCGGGCGGCCTCGCGGATGTCGGTGAGCTCGATCATGGCGGCATTGTGGGGGCAAAGGCCGGACATCGTGGCGCAATTCCCACGGCGCTCCTCTTCCATGTAGCATCAGGTCGCGTTATCGTCAGCAGGTCCTTTCGGGGCTGGAGGCTTTGATGGTCAAGCGTTCCGTTGATGTGCAGGTACTTCCCTCGCCGGGGTTGAAAGACGCGCCGGTGCTGGACTTGATGTGCTCGCATTTCGTGCTGACGCTGGCCGCCAAGCAGGGCGGCAAGTTCAACGTGCGGCGCGACCTCAATGGCCTGCTGTCGCTGGCCGGCCGGCACCTGGTGTGGCCCGCGCCCGCGCTCGGCAGGCTGCGCGAGTTCCTCGGCCGCCGCTGCAAGGACAACGAGTTCTGGCGCGGCCACGAGCAGCTGGCCACCCGCGAGTTCCTCGAGCGGCACGGCGTCTGGCGCGGCCCCTACGAGGAAGGCACGCTGTTCTTCTATCTCGACGAATACGCCAAGGACCAGCCCAAGGACCTGCTGTCGGTGCTGGCCGTCACCGGCGACTGGCTGACGCACGCGCTCAAGAAGCATTCCACGCTGGTGGAGAAGAACATCGATGCGCTGTCCGGCCTGCTGCAGTTGAACAAGGCCGAGCGTGCGCTGCTGCTGTACGGGACGCTGGCGCGCTACCAGCGCGACCTGCGCAGCATCCTGGTGGAGTTCAAGGTGAACAACGCGCCGGAGGCGTACGCCGCGATCGCCGAGATCGCCGGCGTCAACGCCACGGAGGTCGGCGAAGCATTGCGTGCCGGCTCGCGGCTCGAGCGCATCGGCCTGGTGGAAAACCTGATCTCGGAGCACAACATCACCGACCTGGCCGACCTGATGAAGGTCAGCGAGAAGCTGCCGCCGGTCCTGATGCGCGAGTACCGCGACCAGAACGAATTGATGGCGGTGTTCACGCGGCCCTGCGCCAAGAGCGGGCTGGGCCTGGGCGACTTCGGCTTTGTCGAGGAGGACGCCCAAGTCCTGTGTTCCCTCCTGAGCAACGCGGTCGCGCGCAAGGAGCCGGGTGTCAACGTGTTGCTGTACGGCCCGCCCGGCACGGGCAAGACCGAGCTGGCCAAGGTGGTGGCGCAGGCCTGCGGACTGGAGCTGTTCGAGGTGGAGTACGCGGACCGCGACGGCAACTCATTGAGCGGCCGCGACCGCTACCGCTCCCTGCAGATCGCTCAGGTGTTCCTCAAGGGCAGCGCCCAGGCCGCGCTGCTGTTCGACGAGGTGGAAGACGTGTTCCCGCCGATCTCCAGCGAGGCCGCGCAGCTGATGGCGCGCGCCGAGCAGATCGTGGCGCCGTCCAGCAACAGCGTCAGCGGCAAGGCCTGGGTCAACCAGATCCTGGAGTCGAACGCCGTCCCCACCATCTGGGTCACCAACCGGATCGAGCAGATCGACCCGGCGTTCCGCCGCCGCTTCGCCTACCACCTGGAGCTGAAGTCGCCGCCACCGGGCGCGCGCGAAGGGCTGGTGCGCAAGACGCTGGACGGCACGCCGGTGTCGGACGCCTTCATCGCCAAGCTGACCGAGCGCAAGGGCCTCACGCCGGCGCAGATCCGCACGGCGGTCCGCTTCGCGGGCCTCGCGAGATCGGACCAGGCGTCGATCGAAAGCCTGATCGAGCGCCAGCTGAAGAACTCCGACCAGGCGCTGGGCAACCAGCCGCAGGACGGCCGGGCCCGCCCCAGCGTCACCACCTACGACCTCGAGATGCTCAACGTCGAGAGCCGCTTCGAGCTGCCGCGCATCGTCCAGGCGCTGAAGGCGCGCGGCCACGGCACGCTGTGTTTCTACGGCGCACCCGGCACCGGCAAGACCGCGCTGGCCGAACACATCGCCAGGAGCCTGGAGCGGCCACTGCTGGTCAAGCAGGCGAGCGACCTCATGAGCAAGTTCGTCGGCGAGACCGAGCAGAACATGGCGGCGATGTTCCGCGAGGCCGAGAACGAAAAGGCGGTGCTGCTGCTGGACGAGGCCGACAGCTTCCTGCAGGACCGGCGCGGCGCCCAGCGCACCTACGAAGTGACCGAGGTCAACGAGATGCTGCAGGGCATGGAGCGGTTCGCCGGCATCTTCGTCTGCACCACGAATCTGCTGGACCGGATCGACCAGGCGGCGCTGCGGCGGTTCACCTTCAAGATCAAGTTCCGGCCGCTGACGGCGGCGCAGCGCGAGAAGATGTTCGTCACCGAGGCCCTGGGCGGCGACGCCGCGTTGCTGACGCCGGAGATCGGCGCCCGGCTGGCGCGGCTGGAGCAGCTGTGCCCCGGCGACTTCGCGGCCGTCAAGCGCCAGGTCGACATCCTCGCGGCGCAGTTCAGCGCCGCCGAATTCCTCGACCAGCTCGAGGCCGAACACCGCATCAAGCCCGAGGTGCGGGAAGCGCGCAACATCGGCTTCCTGCAGTGAGGCGCGGCCGCCGCCGCTGTCCCTATACTTGCGCGGTCAACTGATCTGACGGAGTGCATTTGTCCCTCATGAAGTTTGCCGTCACGGCGGTGGTGTCCCTGGTGCTCGCCGGCTGCGGTGGAGGCGGGGGCGATCCGGGCATCACGATCCCCGGGTCCTCCGGGCAGCCGGCGACGCCGTCCTTTCCCGCGCCACCGATCGTCCTCGAAAGCTCGGCGCTGTCCGAGAACCTGTGTTCGGCGCCGCGCACCGGGATCGACCCGTTCACCGGCCAACCGTATCCGGACCGGCCCGGCAGCCTCGAGCAGGAAAAGAAGTGGGTCCGTGCCTGGATCGACGAAACCTATCTCTGGTTCGACGAGATTCCGTCCAACCTGGACGCGGCCAGCTACCCGACCCCGCAGGCATTTTTCGACGTCCTGCGCACGCCGGCGGTCACACCGTCGGGCAAGCTGCGCGACCAGTTCCACTTCACCTACGACACCGCGGTGTGGCAGGCGCTCAGCCGCTCGGGCATCGAGGCCGGTTACGGGTTCGAACTGTCCATCGTCAGGGCCCAGGTTCCGCGCGACGTGCGCGTGGCTTACACCGAGCCGAACACCCCGGCGGCGCAGGCCGGCATCGGCCGCGGCGTCAAGGTGATCGGCGTCGACGGCGTGGACGTGGTGAACAGCCAGTCGGTCGACGCCCTGAACGCGGGGCTCTTTCCCAGCGGAGCCGGGCAGTCGCACATCCTCAAGCTGCAGGAGCTCGATGGCAGCGTGCGCATGGTGGTGCTGACGACGCAGCAGATCACCAAGGTCCCGGTGCAGAACGTCAGGACGCTCGACACGGCCTCGGGCAAGGTCGGCTACCTGCTGTTCAACGACCATGTCGCCACGTCCGAAGCGCAGCTGATCGCCGCGATCGCGCAGCTGAAGGCGCAGGGCGTGCAGGACCTGGTGCTGGACATCCGCTACAACGGCGGCGGCCTGCTGGCCATCGCGAGCGAGTTGGCCTACATGATCGCCGGCCCGGCGGCGACCACCGGCGCCTTCTTCGAGCGGCTGCAGTTCAACAGCAAGAATCCGTTCCAGCTCACGGAGGCCGAGACCACGACGCCGTTCCACGCGTCCAGCCTCGGCTTCTCGACGCCCAAGGGCCAGCCCTTGCCGCAACTGGGCTTGACCCGGGTGACGGTGCTCACCGGGGCCGACACCTGCTCGGCCAGCGAGTCGATCATCAACGGCCTGCGCGGCGTCAACGTCAAGGTCAACCAGATCGGCAACACCACCTGCGGCAAGCCGTACGGCTTCATCCCCCAGGACAACTGCGGCACGACCTACTTCGCGATCCAGTTCAAGGGCGTGAACAACCAGGGTTTCGGCGACTATGCCGACGGCCTGGCGCCGACCTGCGCCGTGCCGGACGACTTCAGCCGTCCGCTCGGCGATCCGGCCGAGGGCCGGCTGGCCGCGGCGCTGAGTTATCGCGAGACCGGGATCTGCCCGGCGGTGGCCACCGGGGTGGCCAAGGCCGGCCTGGCCGGCAGCGGCGAGCCGCTGCTGTCAGGCAAGTCGCCGGCCAGGAGCAGCCGCTTCCTGCAGGGCGGCGCGCTCACCCGCCATTGACGTCAGGGCTGCGCCACCACGCGCAGCACCTCCTCGCCGTAGGCTTCCAGCTTCTTTGCGCCCAGGCCGCTCACGCCCTGCAGGTCGCGCAGGGTGCCGGGCGCCAGCGCCGCGATCGCGGCCAGCGTGGCGTCGTGGAAGATCACGTACGCCGGCAGGTTGTGGGCGCGCGCCACCTCGGCCCGCCAGGCCTTCAAGGCGGCGAACCGGGCCTGGCCCTCGGCCGTCAGGGCGGCCGCTGCGGCTGACGGCGCGCCGGCGCCGCTGCGGCCGGTGCGGCTGCTGCTGCGGCGCCGTTCCGACGGCAGCGACACCGATTCGCGCAGCAGCACCTGGGTCTCGCCCTTGAGCACGCCGCGCGAGCCTTCGGTCAGCTGCAAGGTGTTGAAGGCCTGCGCGTCGACCGCCAGCGCGCCGGTCGCGATCAGCTGGCGCAGCACCCCGCGCAACTGCGCTTCGCTGAACTCCGCGCCGAGGCCGAAGGTGGTGAGGTCCTGGTGGCCGAACTGCGTCACCTTCTCGGTCGCCTTGCCGCGCAGGATGTCCATGATGTGGCCGGCGCCGAAGCTGATGCCGCTCATCTGCTGGACCCGGTAGACGGTCGACAGCAGCTTGCGCGCGGCGTCGGTGCCGTCCCAGATCTGCGGCGGTGTCACGCAGTTGTCGCAGTTGCCGCACGGGGTGGAAGCTTCACCGAAGTAGTGCAGCAGCCGCACCCGGCGGCAGTCGGTGGCCTCCGCCAGCGCCAGCAGCGCGTCGAGCTTGCCGCGCATCACCTGCTTGAACTCCTCGCCGGCCGGGCTTTCATCGATCATGCGGCGCTGGTTGACCACGTCCTGCAGGCCGTACGCCATCCAGGCCGCCGCGGGCAGGCCATCCCGGCCGGCGCGACCGGTCTCCTGGTAGTAGCCCTCAATGTTCTTGGGCATGTCGAGGTGGGCGACGAAGCGCACGTCGGGCTTGTCGATGCCCATGCCGAAGGCGATGGTGGCCGCCATCACGATGCCCTCTTCGCGCAGGAAGCGGTCCTGGTTGCGCTGCCGGACCTCCTGGTCGAGGCCCGCGTGATAGGGCAGGGCGGTGATGCTCTGGCTGCTCAGGGTCTGCGCGATCTCCTCCACGCGCTTCCTCGACTGGCAGTAGACGATGCCGGCCTCGCCGGCGTGGTCGCGCTCGATGAAGCGCAGCAACTGTGCCGTCGCTTCCTTCTTCTCGACGATGGTGTAGCTGATGTTGGGCCGGTCGAAGCTGCTGACGAACTGGCGCGCCTCTTCGAGCTGCAGCCGCTCGACGATGTCGGCCCGCGTGATGTCGTCGGCGGTGGCAGTGAGGGCCACGCGCGGCACGCCGGCATAGCGCTGGTGCAGCACCGTGAGCGCCCGGTACTCCGGCCGGAAGTCGTGGCCCCACTGGCTGACGCAATGGGCTTCATCGATCGCGAACAGGCTGACCTGCCCGCGCGCATGCATCTGGTCCAGCAGGTCGAGGAAGCGCGGCGTCGTCACCCGCTCCGGCGCCGCGTACAGCAGCGTGATCTCGCCGCGCAGCATCCGCTTCTCGACCGCGTTGGCCTGGTCGAAGGTCAGCGTGGAATTGAGGAAATCGGCGTCGACCCCGGCCTCGTGCAGCGCGCCGACCTGGTCGTGCATCAGGGCGATCAGCGGCGACACCACGATCGCCACGCCGTGGCCGGCGCGTTGCCGCGCGATGGCGGGGATCTGGTAGCACAGCGACTTGCCGCCGCCGGTGGGCATCAGCACCAGGGCGTCGCCGCCGGCCACCAGGTGGTCGACGATGGCGGCCTGCGGGCCGCGGAACTGCTCGTAGCCGAAGACTTCGTGCAGGATGGTTTGGGGGGCGGGCGGGGACGGCAGCAAGATGGGGCCTATTGTCCGGGAAGAGGGCGGGGGCTCGGCCCGCGTCACTAAAATGGCCTCACCATGAAACCCATCACCTACACCCGCGGGCAGGCCCTGCCCGAGCTGCTGGCCAAGCGCATCCTGGTCCTCGACGGGGCGATGGGCACCATGATCCAGCGCTTCAACCTGACCGAGGCCGACTTCCGTGGCGACAGGTTCAAGGACCACCCCAAGGACCTGAAGAACAACGGCGAACTCCTCAGCCTGACCCGGCCCGACGTGATCCGCGACATCCACGAGGGTTACCTCGCCGCCGGCGCCGACATCATCGAGACCAACACCTTCGGCGCGACCAGCATCGCCCAGGACGACTACCAGCTCGGCTTCCTGGCCCGCGAGATGAACCTGGCGTCGGCGCGGATCGCCCGCGCCGCCTGCGACAAATTCTCCACGCCCGACAAGCCGCGCTTCGTCGCCGGCGCGCTGGGCCCCACGCCCAAGACCGCCAGCATCAGCCCCGACGTCAACGACCCGGGCGCCCGCAACGTGGACTTCGAGACCCTGCGCGCTTCGTACTACGAGCAGGTGGAGGCATTGGTCGAAGGCGGCAGCGACCTGCTGCTGGTGGAGACGATCTTCGATACGCTCAACGCCAAGGCGGCGCTGTTCGCGATCGACGAGTATTTCGAGAAGTCCGGCCAGCGGCTGCCGCTGGTCATCAGCGGCACCGTGACCGACGCGTCCGGCCGGATCCTGAGCGGTCAGACCGTGACGGCCTTCTGGTACAGCGTGCGCCATGCCCGGCCGCTGGCCGTCGGCCTGAACTGCGCCCTGGGCGCCGCGCTGATGCGGCCCTACATCCAGGAGCTACACCGGGTGGCCGGCGACACCTTCATCAGCTGCTATCCGAACGCCGGCCTGCCCAATCCGATGAGCGAGACCGGTTTCGACGAGACGCCGGACGTCACCTCGCGGCTGCTGCGCGAGTTCGCGGCCGAGGGCCTGGTCAACATCGTCGGGGGCTGCTGCGGCACCACGCCCGAGCACATCGGCGCGATCCGCGACGCGGTGGCGCCGCTGGCGGCGCGCACGCTCAAGCGCGACTTCTTCTACAAGGAAGCGGCGTAGGTCTTGTGGACTGGTGCCAGGCTCGCCAGCGGACGGGTGGTCCGCTGGCGCCTTGTCATCCCGGATGCGCCGGTAAGCGCCTCCGTCTTGGGATCAAGTATCGGCCGGCGGGGGCGGAAAGTCTTGCCGAACTTTCCCCGTTCCCGCCTGGCTGCAGGAAATCATTCTGCACTCTGCCATTTGTCGGATAATCCATCTCCATGGATGCACTCGACCGGAAAATCTTGAAAGTCCTGCAGGCCGACGCCCGGTCCAGCCTGCAGCAGATCGGCCAGGCCGTGGGCCTGAGCGCCTCGCCGTGCTGGGAGCGCATCAAGAAGATGGAGCTGGCCGGCGTCATCGAGGGTTACACGGTGCGCCTGAACGCCCAGGCGCTGGACCTGGGCGACACGGTGCTGGTGCAGCTCACGCTCGACAGCCACACCGACAACACGCTGGAGAAGTTCGGCGAGGTGCTGGCCACCATTCCCGAGGTGATCGAGGCCTACCTGGTGTCCGGCGAATACGACTACCTGCTGCGGGTGGCGGTGAAGGACACGCGCGACTACGAGCGCCTGCTGCGCGAGAAGCTGTACAAGATCAAGGGCATCCGCCACAGCAAATCCTCCTTCGTGCTGCGCACCATGAAGAAGGCCGATCTCCCCTTGTAGACCGCGCTACGGTCGGGCAGGGGACAATGCGGGATGAAAGCACCCGCCCGCCTGCAGTCCCTGATCGACGAGGGCCTGATCGACACCGTGGTCCGCCAGTTGATGAGCGGCAAGGAAGCCATGGTCTATGTGGTGCGGCGCGGCGAGGAAACGCTCTGCGCCAAGATCTACAAGGAAGCGAACCAGCGCAGCTTCCGCCAGGCGGTCGACTACACCGAGAATCGCAAGGTCAAGAACAGCCGCCAGGCCCGCGCCATGGCCAAGGGCACGCGCTTCGGTCGCCAGGCCGCTGAAGCCGCCTGGCAAAGCGCCGAGGTCGACGCCCTGTACCGGCTCGCCGCGGCCGGTGTCCGGGTGCCCAAGCCGCACAACTTCTGGGACGGCGTGCTGCTGATGGAACTGGTCACCGATGCGGGTGGCGACGCCGCGCCGCGCCTGAACGACGTGCGCTTCACGCCCGAGGACGCGCGGGCCCACCACGCGACGCTCCTGAAGGAAGTGGTCCGGATGCTGTGCGCCGGTGTCGTGCACGGCGACCTGTCGGAGTTCAACATCCTGCTGGCCGCCGACGGCCCGGTGGTCATCGACCTGCCGCAGGCCATCGACGCCGCCGGCAACAACCACGCCCCGCGCATGCTGCTGCGCGACGTCGCCAACCTGCGCGACTTCTTCGGCCAGTTCGCGCCGGAGCTGCGCCAGACCCAGTTCGGGCCCGAGATCTGGCAGCTCTATCAGGGCGGCCTGCTCGACACGGAGACCGTTCTCACCGGCCGGTTCGTGCAGCAGCAGGGCAGCGTGGACCTGAGCGCCGTGATGCGGGAGATCGACGCCGCCCGTGATGAAGAGGCCGCGCGCCAGGTGCGGATGCAGGCGCCGGCCTGACGCTCACTGCGGCTGGAAGCCGCTGTCCTTGATGATCCGGGCCCAGGTCCGGCTGTAGGCGCGCTCCCGGCTGGCCAGCAGGTGCTGCGGCATGAAGGCGACGGTGAGCCCCATGGCCTTGAACCGGTCCTGCACGTCGGGCAGGGTCATCACCTTGATCAGCGCGTCGGAGATGCGGACGATGGCTGCCTCGGGCGTCCCAGCCGGCGCGAACAGGCCGTAGTAGGGCACGTCCTCGAAGCCGGCGACGCCCAGTTCGGCGAAGGTCGGCACCTCCGGCAGCGCGGCCTGCCGGGTCCGGCCCATCACGGCGACGACGCGGATCTTGCCGGCCTTGTGGTTCTCGATGAAGTCGGGCACCGAGCCGACGCCGGCCCCGATCTGGTTGCCCAGCATGTCGGCCATCATCGGCGCGCTGCCGCGGTAGGGCGCCGCCTGCAGGTCCAGCGCGTACTTCTGGCCGATCAGCTTGACCAGGAATTCCGGCACCGACGCCGGCGCCGGAACCCCCACCGTGCCCTTGCCCGCGCCCTGGGTCTTCACCCATGCCACGTAGTCGGGCAGCGACTTCGCCGGCGTGCCGCCGGAGACGGCCAGCGCGTTGACGAAGGTGGCAAAGCCCGCCACCGGCACGAAGTCCTTTGCCGGATCGAAGCCCGGGTTCTTCGTCACCAGGGGCAGGATCGAAATCGTGTGGTCATGGGAGAGGAACAGCGTGTGGCCGTCGGCCGGCGCGGCTTTGAGGGCCTGGGCGGCGATCTGGCCGCCGGCGCCGGCGCGGTTGTCGACCAGCACCGGCGTGCCGAGCTGGTCCTTGAGCTTGTCGGCCAGCACCCGGGCGATCGCATCGGTGCCGCCGCCGGGAGGGAAGCCGACGAGGATCCGGATCGGGGCGTTGGCCTGGGCCTGGGCGGCGGCGCCGGCCAGCAGGAAGGCGCCGAGCGCGAAGGTGGTGCGCACTGTGCGCAGCCAGCGGAAACCGGTCATGACAGGAACTCCTGGAAGAATGAAATCGAAAACCCGGAATTCTAGGAGCGCTACACCTTCTCGGCGCCGTCGCAGACGCCGTCGGTGAAGCGCAGCGCGATGTGGAACCCCACCCGGCGCCATTCCAGCACCTCGCGGTGGGCGTCGAGCCGGGCCCGGTGCGAGGGCTTGCCGACGAATTTCAGGATCTCGTCGACGCTGCGGCCCGGCAGCACGCCGAGCCGCTTGAACCGGTTCTGCAGCCGCAGCGACTTGAGGGTGTAGATGAAGGCCAGCAGCGCGGATGCGACCAGGGCATACAGGAGGATGGTGAGAAAGGTGTTCACGCCGCGATTGTCTCCTCCGCCGGGCCGCTGGATTAAAATCCCCGCTACTCAAGGAGCGCTGCAGCGGCCGTCACCGGTCCGTCAGGCTTGAGGAATGCAAACGGCGCTCACCTGAATTCCCCGCGCGGCGGGCAACACCAAGGTGAGCAAGATGCCGGACCATTCCGTCCCCCCCATGAAACTCTCGGGCCTCGAGCCCGTCACCCTCGACTCTGGCGCGTTGTTTGTGAACGTCGGTGAACGCACCAACGTGACCGGTTCGAAGGCCTTCGCCCGCATGATCCTGAACGGCCAGTTCGAGGAAGCCCTGGCGGTCGCCCGCCAGCAGGTCGAGAACGGCGCCCAGGTGATCGACATCAACATGGACGAAGCCATGCTGGACAGCAAGGCGGCCATGGTGCGCTTCCTGAACCTGATCGCCAGCGAGCCGGACATCTCCCGCGTGCCGATCATGGTCGACTCGTCCAAGTGGGAGGTGATCGAGGCCGGCCTGCGCTGCATCCAGGGCAAGGGCATCGTCAATTCGATCTCGATGAAGGAAGGCGTGGCGGAGTTCAAGCGCCAGGCCGGCCTGGTCAAGCGCTATGGCGCCGCCGCCGTGGTGATGGCCTTCGACGAGAAGGGCCAGGCCGACACCTACGAACGCAAGATCCAGATCTGCGAGCGGGCCTACCGGGTGCTGGTCGACGAGGTCGGCTTCCCGCCCGAGGACATCATCTTCGACCCCAACATCTTCGCGATCGCCACCGGCATCGAGGAACACAACAACTACGCGGTCGATTTCATCAACGCGACGCGCTGGATCAAGGCCAACCTGCCTGGTGCGAAGGTGTCCGGCGGCGTGTCCAACGTCAGCTTTTCCTTCCGCGGCAACGACCCGGTGCGCGAGGCGATCCACACCGTGTTCCTGTACCACGCGATCCAGGCGGGCATGGACATGGGCATCGTCAACGCCGGCATGGTCGGCGTTTATGACGAACTCGAGCCGGAGTTGCGCGAGCGGGTCGAGGACGTGGTGCTCAATCGCCGGCCCGACGCCGGCGAGCGGCTGGTCGAGATCGCCGAGACCGCCAGGAGCGGCGCCAAGGACGAATCGAAGAAGAACGAATGGCGCGCCGGCACGGTGGAACAGCGGCTGTCGCACGCGCTGGTCTCCGGCATCACCGACTTCATCGTCGAGGACACCGAGGAGGCCTACCAGGCCGTGCTGGCCAGGGGCGGCCGGCCGCTGCACGTGATCGAAGGCCCGCTGATGGACGGCATGAACATCGTCGGCGACCTGTTCGGCCAGGGCAAGATGTTCCTGCCCCAGGTGGTCAAGTCGGCGCGGGTGATGAAGCAGGCGGTGGCCCACCTGATTCCCTACATCGAGGAAGAAAAGAAGCTGCAGGCCGCGGCCGGCGAGGACGTGAAGGCCAAGGGCAAGATCGTCATCGCCACCGTCAAGGGCGACGTCCACGACATCGGCAAGAACATCGTCACCGTCGTGCTCCAGTGCAACAACTTCGAGGTGGTGAACATGGGCGTGATGGTGCCCTGCCACGAGATCCTGGCCCGGGCCAAGGTCGAGGGCGCGGACATCGTCGGCCTGTCGGGCCTGATCACGCCGTCGCTGGAAGAGATGCAGTACGTCGCCGGCGAGATGCAGAAGGACGACCACTTCCGGATCCGCAAGATCCCGCTGCTGATCGGCGGCGCCACCTGCAGCCGGGTCCACACCGCCGTCAAGATCGCGCCGCACTACGAGGGCCCGGTGGTCTACGTGCCGGATGCGTCGCGCAGCGTCAGCGTGGCGCAGTCGCTGCTGTCCGATCAGGCCAGCAAATACATCGCCGAGATCAATGCCGACTACGACAAGGTGCGGCACCAGCACGCCAACAAGAAGCAGGTGCCGCTCTGGCCGCTGGAGCAGGCGCGGGCCAACAAGACGCCGATCGACTGGGCGAATTACACGCCACCCAAACCCAAGTTCATCGGCCGCCGCGTGTTCAAGAACTTCGACCTGGCGGAACTGGCGAAGGCCATCGACTGGGGCCCGTTCTTCCAGACCTGGGACCTGGCCGGGCCCTTCCCCAGGATCCTGAAGGACGAGGTGGTCGGCACCGAGGCCGTGCGCGTGTACGCCGATGGCCAGCGCATGCTCAAGCGCCTGGTCGAAGGCCGCTGGCTGACGGCCAATGCGGTGATGGGCTTCTGGCCCGCCAACAGCGTGAACGACGACGACATCGTTCTCTACACCGACGAAACGCGCGATGAAGTGGCGATGACCTGGTACGGCCTGCGCCAGCAGACCGTCAAGGACGCCGTCGACGGCAAGATGCGGCCCAGCCGCGCGCTGGCCGACTTCATCGCGCCGCGCGGCGTGCGCGACGACTACATCGGCGTCTTCGCCGTCACCGCGGGCCTGGGCGTCGACAAGAAGGAGAAGTATTTCCTCGACGACCACGACGACTACTCGGCCATCATGCTCAAGGCGCTGGCCGACCGGCTGGCGGAGGCCTTTGCGGAATCGCTGCACGAACGCGTGCGCAAGGATCTGTGGGGCTACGCGCCGCAGGAGAACCTGTCGATCGAGGACGAGATCGCCGAGAAGTACCAGGGCATCCGGCCGGCGCCCGGCTATCCGGCCTGTCCGGACCACAGCGTCAAGGCCGACATGTTCCGGCTGCTGCAGCCCCATGACATCGGCATGGAGCTGACCGAAAGCATGGCGATGAGTCCGGCGGCCAGCGTCAGCGGGTTCTATCTCAGCCACCCCGAGAGCACCTACTTCAGCGTCGGCAAGATCGGCGAAGACCAGGTCGAAGACCAGGCCCGCCGCCGCGGCGCAGAGGTGGCGCTGCTGCAGCGGCTGCTGGCGCCCAACCTCTGAGCGCCGCCGCCGCGGGGGTGTAGCCTCGGGCCATGGCTTCCTTCATCGACCACGTCCCGCTCTGGCTGCGCAAGGCCGGCCGTCCGCTCAAGCCGCTGGTGCGCGCCTTCGAGCTCTGGGACGAGGCCGGCGGCATGCGCATGAGCGCCGCGATGTCGTTCTACGGCATCCTCAGCCTGGCCCCGCTGCTGATCGTGATGGTCGCCGTGCTGGGCTGGTGGATGGACCGCGACATGCTGGAACGGGGCCTGATCGCGCAGATCGCCGGCATGGTCGGCGAGCAGGGCGGGGCGTTGATCAAGGGCGCGCTGGCCAGCGCCAAGGAACCGTCCGAAGGCATCGTCGCGTCGCTGCTCGGGTTCGGCGTGCTGCTGTTCGGCGCCACCGGCGTGTTCGGCGAGCTGCAGGAAGCGTTCGAGCGGCTTTGGCTGCAGGACAGCGGCACGCCGCCCAGGCAGAAGTGGTGGCGCGGCGCATCCTTGCGGCTGCGCGGGGTGGCCTACATCCTGGCCTTCGGCTTCCTGCTGCTGGTCACCCTGGTGATCTCCACGCTGCTGAACCTGTTCTCCGGCTGGGCCGGCAGCTGGTTCCCGCTGGTGCAGCTGCTGCGGGTGCTCAACGAGGTGCTCGGCTTCCTGATCTGCGGCGGCCTGTTCCTGGCCATGATGCGCATGAGCGCCGGCCCCAAGCCCGGCCTGCGCTACCTGGTGTTCGGCGCGTTCATCGGCGCCACCCTGTTCACCATCGGCCGCCAGCTGCTGGCGGTCTACCTGTCCACCGCGGCGGTGGTGTCGGCCTATGGCGCGGCTGGCTCGCTGATCGTGCTGCTGATGTGGATCTATTTCTCGTCGGCGGTGCTGCTGTTCGCCGCCGGTTGCGCGCGGGCCCTGGACGAGGACCGGCGCTGCGCCAGCAACAAGGCCAGCACCGCCACGCAGCTGGCCGCCAGCAGCAGCCACAAGCCGTCGCGGTAACCGGACGCGGGGCTCCACAGCACGCCCAGCATCCAGGGCGCGACGGCCCGGGCCAGCGCCGTCGGCAAGCCCAGCGCGCCGTTGAGCGACGCCACATGGTCGCGGCTCACGTACTGGGCGATGGCCGTGCCCTTGACGATCGTCAGCATGCCGTTGCCCAGGCCGTACAGCAGCACGAACAGCAGGGCCGCCTGCGGCTGGCCGGCGCCGGCGATCAGGGCGCCGAGCCCGAGCGGGATCAGGCAGGGGATCAGCCGGTTGGCCAGGTGCAGGTTGAAGTGGTGCTCGAAGAAGAACAGCAGCAGCCGGCCCAGCACCTGCACCACCCCGATGCTGGCCGGAATGGCGATCACCCAGGCCTCGGCCAGGCCGTTTTCGCGCAGCAGGCTCACCATGTGGGCCGGCAAGGCCGCCGTCACCGCCATCATCAGCACCACGAACACGCCGATCAGCAGGAACGGCGCGCTGCGCAGGTGCGCGGCCGGTGAATCGGAAGCGCCCGCCGTGGACCTCGGCGCCGGTGCATGACGCAAGGTCAGGGCATGGAGCGGCGCGCACACCAGCAGGTGCAGCGCCGCCAGCACCCACAGCGCGTGGCGCCAGCCGAGCGTGGCGATCAGCCAGGCCGACAGCGGAATGAAGACCGTGCTGGCCAGCCCGCCCAGGAAGGTCAGCGTGATGATGGCGCGGCGGAAGTCGTGCGGATAGCGGCGCGTGACCACCGCGAACACCGGCGTGTAGAGCGTGGCCGCCAGCGCCGATCCGAGCAGCGCCCAGGCCGCGTAGAAACCGAAGGCGCTGTCGATCACGCTGTGCAGCAGCAGGCCCGCGGCGATGGCCAGCGAGCCGACGGTCATCACGGCGCGCTCATGGCCGCGGTCGATCCAGCGCCCGATCGGGTAGGCCAGCAGGCCTTCGGCCAGCAGCGCCAAGCTGAAGCCCAGCGACGACTCGGCCCGCGTCAGGCCCAGCTCCCGCTCCAGCGGCTCCATCAGCAGGGCGAACGTGTAGAACACGCTGCCCCAGGTGATCAGCTGCGCCAGCGACAGCCAGCCGACCTGCCGCCGGTCGTAAGACGCGGGGGCGCAGGGGGCGGCGGGCATGCCGCGATTCTGGCTCAGGACAGGCGCCGCGCCCGCGCCAGCAGCGCCACCAGGGTGTCGCCGGCGACGCGGCCCTGAACGTTGCGGGCAACCGCCAGCAGGCGCGAGCTCAGGCGCAGGCGCTGGCGGCTGGCAGCTTCGAGCGAGACGCCGAAGCGCACCCGCCCGTCTTCGAGGAAGAAGCTCATCACGCTGCCCTTGGGATGGATGCCGTCGGCGTCGGCCACCGTCAGCACGCCTTCGGGCACGCCGGCCAGCAGGTCGGCCATCTTGGCCAGCGTCGGCGCGCGCAGGTACAGGATGTGCAGGCCCGCGAGCGAATCGCCGGGGGCAACCCGCGTCACCGTCACCGGCCGGCCGTCGCGCTCGCGGTCCTGCGAGAGTTGGGACAGCTCCTGCCAGATCCGGCCGTCGCCGACGACGCCGATCCGCAGCGGGCTGTCCGGGCGCGGAAAGCTGCCCTGCGGCCAGTCGACGAAGCTGGCGAACTTGTGCAGGAAGGCGGCCTTGACCAGCGCGGCGCTGGCCTTGTCGGGAGCCGGCGGTTCCGACGTTGTGGCGCCGTGGCTCGCGAGCGCGCACGACAGCAGCAGGAGCGCCAGCAACGGACGCAGCGAGGTGAAAAAATGCATGCGGGATTATTCACGAGCTTGGCCGCGCGATGTTGTGAAACACGGCCGTTTCGACAGCACTAATCCGCCAGCCGCCGGTACTGCACCGCCTCGGCGACGTGGGCGACACCGGTCGTCTCCGCGCCGGCCAGGTCGGCGATCGTGCGGGCCACCTGCATGGCGCGGTGGGTGCCGCGCGCGCTCCAGCCCAATCGCGCCGACGCCAGCTGCAGGAAGCGCGCGGCCTCCGGGTCGAGCCGCACTTGCAGGTCGATCTCGCGGCCCTGCAACGCGTGGTTGGCCTTGCCTTGCCGCTGAACCGCCCGCTCGCGTGCCCGCCCGCTGCGCGCGCGCACATCCAGTGTGCGTTCGCCCGGCGCGGCCTGGAGCAGTTCGTCCGCGGACAGCGGCGGCACGTCGACGTGCAGGTCGATCCGGTCCAGCAGCGGGCCGCTCAACTTGCCCTGGTAGCGCGCCACCTGGTCGGGCGTGCAACGGCAGGCGTGGTGCGCCGAGCCGCGCCAGCCGCAGGGGCACGGGTTCATCGCGGCGATGAACTGGAAGCGCGCCGGAAACTCCTGGCGCCGCGCGGCCCTGGCGATGGTGATCTGTCCGGTCTCCAGCGGCTCGCGCAAGGCCTCCAGCGCGGCCCGCGGAAACTCGGGCAGCTCGTCGAGGAACAGCACGCCGTGGTGCGCCAGCGAGATCTCGCCCGGCCGCGGCGGCGAGCCGCCGCCGACCATCGCCACCGAACTGGCGGAGTGGTGCGGCGCACAGGTCGGCCGCAGCGACCAGCGCTCCAGCGCGAAGCGGCCGCACAGGCTGGCGATGGCCGCGCTTTCCAGCGCCTCCTGCACCGTCATCGGCGGCAGCAGGCCGGCGAAGCGGTGCGCCAGCATCGACTTGCCCGCGCCCGGCGGGCCCGACAGCAGCACGCTGTGGCCACCGGCAGCGGCGATCTCCAGCGCGCGCCGGGCCCCGGCCTGGCCCTTGACGTCGGCCAGGTCCGGATAGTCGGCAGCGGCGGCCACCGGCTGCGCCGCGAGGCAGCTCCAGCCTTCGGCCGGCTCGCCGGTCCCGGTCGGCAGGAACTGGCCGACCACGTCCAGCAGGTGGCCGACCCGGTAGACCCGCGCGCCGGGCACCAGCGCCGCTTCCTCTGCGCTGGCGGGCGGCAGCACCAGCCGGCTGGCGATGCCGTGGGCCTGCAGCGCGAGGCTGGTGGCCAGCGCGCCGCGCACCGGCCGCAGCTCGCCCGACAGCGACAGCTCGCCGGCGAACTCGTGGCCGGCCAGCCGGGCCCCGTCGATCTGGCCGCTGGCCGCCAGCAGGCCCAGCGCGATCGGCAGGTCGAACCGGCCCGAGTCCTTGGGCAGGTCCGCCGGCGCCAGGTTGACGGTGATGCGCTTGTTGGCCGGAAACTCCAGCCCGCTGTTCTGGATCGCCGAGCGCACCCGTTCGCGGGCTTCCTTCACTTCCACGTCGGCCAGACCGACCAGGGTGAACGACGGCAGGCCGTTGGCCAGGTGCACCTCCACCGTCACGGCCGGGGCGTCCAGCCCCAGCAGGGCGCGGCTTTGCACCAGGGCCAGGCTCATGGCCCGGTCCCGGTCGTTGGTTCAGGAGTGCGGCAGGCGGATCGGCTCACCTTCCTGCAACGGCCAGCCTGCCGGCAGGAAGACGCGCAGGTGGCTGGCCCCTCCGCGCACTTGATGAGGGTCGTCCCGCGCCAGCCATGGCCCTGAATCGGTGCGGGGCCCGGGCCCGGCCAGAAATCGGGCGTCGGCCGCCCCTCCTTGGTGCCGATTGCCCCAAACCGGCGCTTTTCGGCCCGACTCGCGCCGTCGCGCTGGTGCACAACAGGTGTTTCGGAGCCTGTAACTTTTGGCACGCTCCCTGCTTAGTTCCACCATTCCCTTCAAACCCTCAGGAGAAACCCGTGCAAATCAAGAAGACCCAGTTCATCGTCCTGGCCACCCTCGCCCTGGCCGGCAGCTCCGCTTTCGCCCAGGCCAAGGCGCCGGAACCCGACTACACCCTGGGCTACAACGTCGGCCTGGTCACCGACTACCGGTACCGCGGCATCTCCCAGTCGCGCCTGAAGCCCGCACTGCAGGGCGGCGCCGACTTCGCGCACAAGAGCGGCTTCTACCTGGGCGTGTGGGCCACCTCCATCAAGTGGATCAAGGACGCCGGCGGCGACGCCCCGGCCGAGATCGACCTGTACGGCGGCTACAAGGGCAGCTACAACACCATCGCCTACGACGTCGGCGTGCTGACGTACCAGTACCCCAGCCACAAGCTGGCCGTGAGCCCCAACACCACCGAGATCTATGCCGCCGGCACCGTCGGGCCGGCCACGCTGAAGTACTCGCACGCCGTGACCAACCTGTTCGGCTTCTCGGACAGCAAGAACAGCTACTACCTGGACCTGTCGGCCGGTTTCGACCTGGGCAACAGCTGGTCGATCACGCCGCACATCGGCTACCAGAAGGTCAAGCACAACAACGCCTATTCGTATACCGACTACGCGCTGACGCTGGGCAAGGACTTCGGCAACGGCCTGTCGGCCAGCGCTGCCCTGGTCGGCACCGACGCCGGCTCCGGCCTGTACGTCTCGCCGTCAGGCAAGAACCTGGGCAAGAGCGGCCTGGTGCTCGGCGTGAAGTACAGCTTCTAATCCCCCTTCTTCAGGAGAAGACGATGAAACTCGTTACCGCCATCATCAAACCGTTCAAGCTGGACGAAGTGCGCGAAGCGCTGTCGGGCATCGGCGTGCAGGGCATCACCGTGACCGAGGTCAAGGGCTTCGGCCGGCAGAAGGGCCACACCGAGCTGTACCGCGGCGCGGAATACGTCGTGGACTTCCTGCCCAAGGTGAAGATCGAGGCCGCCGTCTCCGACGACCTCGTCGAGCGCGTCATCGAGGCGGTGGAAGCCGCGGCCCGGACCGGCAAGATCGGCGACGGCAAGGTCTTCGTCTACGACCTCGAGCAGGTCGTGCGCATCCGCACCGGCGAAACCGGCAAGGAAGCTCTTTAACTCACCCCACAGCAGAAAGAGAACGAGACCATGAGAAAGCTACTTGCCAGCCTGGGCCTCGGCCTGGGCTTGTTGATCGCCGGCGCCGCGGTGCAGGCGCAGGCGCCCGCCGCCGGCGCCGCCTCCGCGCCTGCTGCCGTCACCGCGCCCGCCGAAGCGGCTGCCTCCGCCGCCGCTCCCGCGGCGGCTCCGGCGGCTGCCGTCGCGGCTCCCGCCGCACCGGCCGCATCGGCCGCCGCCGCTCCGGCGCCAGTCCCCAACAAGGGTGACACGGCCTGGATGACGGTCGCCACGGTGCTGGTGATCCTGATGACCATCCCCGGCCTGGCGCTGTTCTACGGCGGCCTGGTGCGCAGCAAGAACATGCTGTCGGTGCTGATGCAGGTGTTCGTCGTCACCGCGCTGATCTACGTGCTGTGGACGCTGTATGGCTACAGCGTGGCCTTCACGGCGGGCAACCCGTTCATGGGCAGCCTGGACAAGATCTTCCTGAAGGGCATCACGCCCGACTCGGTGGCGGCCACCTTCAGCAAGGGTGTCGTGATCCCGGAACTGACCTTCGTCGCCTTCCAGGCCACCTTCGCGGCCATCACCTGCGCGCTGATCGTCGGCGCCTTCGCCGAGCGGATCAAGTTCTCGGCCGTGCTGCTGTTCGTCGCCATCTGGTTCACCTTCAGCTACCTGCCGATCGCCCACATGGTCTGGTACTGGGACGGCCCGGATGCGATCACCGACGCTGCTTCGTCCGACAAGGTTTCGGCCGCGGCCGGCTGGCTGTGGGCCAAGGGCGCGCTCGACTTCGCGGGCGGCACCGTGGTGCACATCAACGCCGGTATCGCCGGCCTGGTGGGCGCCTATGTGATCGGCAAGCGCGTGGGCTACGGCAAGGAATCGCTGACGCCCCACAGCCTGACACTCACGATGGTCGGCGCCTCGCTGCTGTGGGTGGGCTGGTTCGGCTTCAACGCCGGCTCCAACCTGGAAGTCAACGGCGTCGCTGCCCTGGCCTTCGTCAACACGCTGGTGGCAACCGCCGCCGCCACGCTGTCGTGGATCGCCGGTGAAGCACTGTCCAAGGGCAAGGCCTCGATGCTGGGCGGCGCGTCCGGCGCGGTCGCCGGCCTGGTGGCCATCACCCCGGCCTGCGGCTTCGTCGGCCCGATGGGCGCCATCGTGATCGGCCTGCTGGCCGGCCTGATCTGCCTGTGGGGTGTCAACGGCCTCAAGCGCATGCTCGGCGCCGACGACTCGCTGGACGTGTTCGGCGTCCACGGTGTCGGCGGCATCCTCGGTGCGCTGCTGACCGGCGTGTTCGCGTCGCCGTCGCTCGGCGGCACCGGCATCTATGACTACGTCGCCAACAAGGTGTCGGCGGACTATTCGATCGGCCACCAGGTCTGGGTCCAGCTCCAGGCCGTGCTGACCACCATCGTCTGGTCCGCCATCGTCGCCTTCATCGCCTACAAGATCGTCGACCTGGTCATCGGCCTGCGCGTCTCCGAAGAGGAAGAGCGCGAAGGCCTGGACATCAGCTCGCACGGCGAAACAGCGTACAACCGCTGACACGAGCACATGCTGCGGCTTGCACGGCCGCAGCCCCTGGGCAATTGCAAGTCTCCTTTGGATGTTTCAGCCCGCGGCGCGCAAGCCCCGCGGGCTTTTTTCATCCGGCCGCCGGCGGGCACAATGGTCGCCAGGAGACGTCCAAATGATCCGACTGGAATCCGGCAAGCTGGTGTGCGCCATCGAACCTGCGCTGGGGGGCTGCATCGCCGGCCTCTGGCTGGACGGGTTGCCGGTGCTGCGGCAGTCGCCCGAGCCGCTGGCCTCGGCCCGGCAATCCGGCAGCTATCCGCTGGTGCCGTTCTCCAACCGCGTCGCCCGCGCCACGCTGCAGTGGCAGGGCACCAGCCATCCGCTGGTCAGCAACAATGCGCCAGAGCCGCACGCCATCCACGGTGTCGGCTGGCAGCGGCCCTGGACGGTGCTCGACAGCGACGACTCTTTCGCCATGCTGGCCTATGAACACCCGGCCGACGCGGCCTGGCCGTTCGCCTTCGACAGCTCGCAGACCTTGCGCTTGCGTGGCAACACGCTGGAGCTGACGCTGGCCCTGACCAACCAGTCGCACGGGCCGGCGCCGGCGGGGCTGGGCTGGCATCCGTACTTCATGAAGCGGCCGGGCAGCCGGATCGCCTTCGAAGCGACCGGCCGCTGGGAGATGGGCGCCGACAAGCTGCCCACCACCCGCAGCCCGGCGCCGGGGCTGGACGCCGACTGCGCCGGCCTCGACATCGACCATTGCTTCGACGGCTGGAGCGGCGTGGTGCGGTTGCGGGACGACGTGCTGGACGTGCGCGTGCGGTCCAACCTGGGCCGGCTGGTGGTCTTCACCCACAGCGGCCGCGACACCATTGCGATCGAGCCGGTCAGCCACGTCAACAACGCCGTCAACCTGGTGGCTGCCGGCGCCGATGCGGAGGCGCTCGGCCTGCACACGCTGCAACCCGGCGAAACGCTCACCGCGCAAATGAGCATCGAGGTGGAGCGCGTCCAATGAACTGGCAGGTGGCCGTCGCGCAGCCGGACCGGCTGGGCGAGTCGCCGTTCTGGCACCCGCACGAGCAGGTGCTGTACTGGGTCGACATCCCCGCCATGCAGCTGCGGCGCTGCGACACCGTCGGCGGGGCGGTCGAGAGTTGGGCCATGCCCAGCGAGCCGGGCTGCATCGCGCCGGCGGCCAGCGGCGGGCTGGTGATCGCGCTGCGCGATGGCATCTACCGCGCTCGGGCCTGGGGTGGCGCGCTGGCACGGATCGCCCGCTTCAACCACGACCCGAAGACGACCCGCTTCAACGACGGCAAGGCCGACCCGCTGGGGCGGATGTGGGCCGGCACCATGTACGAACCCAGGGACGCGCGCAAGGCGGAGCTGTACAGCATCGACTGCCGTCCCGACAACGCCGCCGGCGGCCAGCCGCTGATCGAACTCAAGGCGCAGAACGCCGTCACCGCCAACGGGCTGGCGTGGTCGCCCGACCAGAAGACCGTGTACTGGACCGACACCCCCAACCACGTGATCCACGCGTGGGACTGGAATGCGACGACCAACGAGATGCGGCACCACCGCGTCTTCCGGCAATTCCCCGGCAAGCCGGCCGGCTGGCAGCCCGGCGACGCGGACTACGGTGGCCGGCCCGATGGCGCCTCGGTCGATGCGCAGGGCAATTACTGGTGCGCGATGTACGAGGGCGGCCGGGTGCTGCAGTTGTCGCCGGCCGGCGAGCTGCTGCAGGACATCGCCGTGCCGGCGATGTGTCCGACCATGCCGTGCTTCGGCGGCGAGGACGGCAAGACGCTGTACCTCACCAGCGCCCGCGACAAGCGGCCGGCGGCGGAACTGGAGCGCCTGCCCGACTCGGGCTGCGTGTTCTCGACGCGGGTGGCCACGCCCGGCCTACCAGTCAATTTCTTAATCGACTGACTCCGGCTGCGGGCATCATCGAAACTTTGTTTTCGATGCAGTCAAGGGAGAAGTAGGAGTGAAGAAGAAGTCGATTTGTCGCGGCGCGTGGCTGCTCGCGCTGCTGTTGTCCGCCACCGCGACGGCCAGGGCGCAGGAGAGCGCGCTGACGCTGGGCATCAGCGAGGGCACCTCCGGCGGCCTGGACCATGCGCAGGTCATCGCCAAGTACCAGGGGCTGGCCGACACCATCGGCAAGTCCATCCGGCGCAAGGTGCAGGTGGTGTTCGTGCGCGAGTTCGCCCAGCTCGAGGAGGGCATGGCCACCGGCCGGCTCGACCTGGTGATGGCGCGGCCCAGCGACTATCCGGCCCGCGGCGTCAGCAAGCACGGCTACAAGTTCGTGGCCTCGGCCCGGCCGGACGGCAACTGCCTGATCGTCGTGCGCAAGGATTCGCCGCTCAAGACCCTGAACGATGCCAAGGGCAAGCGCTGGGCGTTCCCCGAGACCGCCGCCTACATGACGAAGTTCTGCACCGCGGAGCTGCGCGACCGCGGCATCGTGCTGGCCAGGGAGGACGTCAAGTACGTGCGCGAGCAGGCCGCCATCACGTTCTTCCTGGACAACAAGTTCGCCGACGTCGGCGGCATCGCCTCGTATTCCGGGCCGGCCAAGAGCCTGGACAAGAACGGCTTCCGCGTGCTGCACAAGAGCATCCCGCAGCCGTACTTTCCGCTGGTCGCCGGCAAGCGCGTCTCCGAGCCGGAGGTCGCGAAGATCCAGGCCACGCTGACCGCACTGGGCAACGCACCCGAGGACGCGGCGCTGCTCAAGACCGTGGGCGTGCAGGGCTTCGAGGCGGGCAGCCAGGATCGGCTGGAGAAGCTGCTGGTGTGGTTGGGTGGGGTGTAGCGGGGTTCGGCGCCGGCCGAACCAGCGGCCGGCATCAGCGAAGCTGGCGTCCGCTCGGCCAATCGAGGCCAAGCTGTTCGTATCGCAGCTTCTGCTCGCCCTGCCGGCGTTCATCGTCGGCTTGCTGCGACGCAGCCGCAACTTCGAAGTCCGCCTGGGACGGCAGCTGGTTCCACGTGATATCCCGTTCCTGATGGCCGACCAGTTCTGACCGCCAAAGCCAGCATTGCCCGCACGAAGGGCAGTGGAAGAGACGCAAGCGGGAGACCCAGAATTGGCGGACGTCGCCCTCGGCGATCAACCATGCATCGACGTCACCGGACAGGCGAAGCCTTGCGGGCAAGCAGCAATCGAGTGGGCTCATCGTGGGTGGCTGCATCGTAAACGGTTCCCGCTGGCGGTCGAGCTCCTGAAATCCCGTCAGCTCCCCCATTCATAAACTTCACGTTTGCCATATGGGGCGCCCGTCCCACGGGCCTTACCATCCCCCCATGGACCCCGCCGCCGACTCCCTGATCGAAAGCATCCGCGCGGCAACCGCCAGCGGCAAGGCGCTGCGCATCCGCGGCGGCGGCAGCAAGGACTTCTACGGCGAGCCGACGCAGGGCGAGCTGCTCGACACGCGCGGCCTGACCGGCGTCACCAGCTACGAGCCCAGCGAGCTGGTCGTCACCGTCCGCGCCGGCACGCCGCTGGCCGAACTCGAAGCGCTGCTCGCATCGAAAAACCAATGCCTGCCGTTCGAGCCGCCCCACTTCGGCCCCGGCGCCACGGTCGGTGGCATGGTCGCCGCCGGCCTGTCCGGACCGGCGCGGGCCAGTGTCGGCTCGGTGCGCGACTACGTGCTCGGCGTGACCATGGTCAATGGCCGCGGCGAGCTGCTGACGTTCGGCGGCCAGGTGATGAAGAACGTGGCCGGCTACGACGTCTCGCGCCTGGTCGCCGGCTCGCTCGGCACGCTGGGCCTGATCGTCGAGACCAGCCTCAAGGTGCTGCCGCGCGCGCCGGCCGAGGCCACGCTCAAGTTCGCAATGACGCAGGCCGAGGCGCTGCGCCAGCTCAATTGCTGGGGCGGCCAGCCGCTGCCGCTCAACGCCAGTTGCTGGGTCGAAGACGCGGGCGTGGGCACCCTGTTCCTGCGGCTGCGCGGCGCCGTCGCGGCGGTGGAGGCGGCCTGCCGCAAGCTCGGTGGCGAGCGCCAGGACAACGCGCAGGTCGCACCCGACTGGGACCTGTGCCGCGAGCAGCGGCTGCCCTGGTTCCTGGAACGCGGCGAGTGCGACCTGTGGCGCCTCTCGGTTCCGCAGACCGCGCCAGTGCTGGACTTGCCGGAACCGCCGCTGGTCGAATGGCACGGCGGCGAACGCTGGGTGCGGGTCGTCCCCGGCCAGGGCGAGCGGCTGCCGCAGATCGCGAAAGCGGCCGGCGGCCATGCGACCCTGTTCCGCGCCGTGCGCGAGCAGGACCCCGGCACCCCCCGCTTCGCGCCGCTCGACCCGGTGCTGCTGCGGATCCAGCGTGAACTCAAGCAACAGTTCGATCCGTCCGGCATCTTCAACCGCGGCCGGTTCTATCCGGACCTGTAGCCCACCATGCAAACCAATCTCGCGCCCGAATTCAAAGGCACGCCCGAAGGCATGGAGGCCGAGGCCATCCTGCGCAAGTGCGTGCACTGCGGGTTCTGCACGGCCACCTGTCCCACTTACCAGCTGCTCGGCGACGAGCTCGATGGACCGCGCGGCCGCATCTACCTGATCAAGCAGATGCTCGAAGGCGCGCCGCCGACCCGCAAGACCCAGCTGCACCTGGACCGCTGCCTGACCTGCCGCAACTGTGAAAGCACCTGCCCCAGCGGCGTGCAGTACGGCGCGCTGGCGGACATCGGCCGCGGCATCATGGAGCGCAAGGTCGACCGTGGCGCCGGCTCCAAGGCCCTGCGCTGGATCCTCAAGGAAGGCCTGACCTCGCCCTTGTTTTCACCGGCGATGAAGCTGGGGCAGGCCATGCGGCCACTGCTACCCGGCGCCCTCAAGGACAAGGTGCCGGCCAGGCAGGACGCCGGCCGCTGGCCGACCCGCCAGCACGCGCGCAAGGTGCTGATGCTGGCTGGCTGCGTGCAGCCCGCGATGATGCCCAACGTCAACACCGCGACGGCCCGGGTGCTGGACGCGGTCGGCATCCAGACCGTGGTGGCGCCGGAGGCCGGTTGCTGTGGCGCCGTCAAGTTCCATCTGAACGACCAGGAGGGCGGGCTCGTCCACATGCGCAACAACATCGACGCCTGGTGGCCGCATGTCGAGCGCGGCGACGTCGAGGCGATCGTGATGAACGCTTCGGGCTGCGGCGTGACGGTGCGCGAGTACGGCCACCACCTGCAGCACGATGCGGCGTATGCGGACAAGGCGCGCCGCATCAGCGAGCTGACGCGCGACCTGAGCGAGCTGCTGCCGGAGATCGCGCAGGCGCTGCGCGGCAAGGTCAAGCCGTCGGCCGGGATGCTGGCTTTCCATCCGCCGTGCAGCCTGCAACACGGCCAGCAACTGCGCGGCGGTGTCGAGCGCTGGCTGGGCGAGCTGGGCTTCACGGTGCGCGTGGCGACTGGCGAATCGCACCTGTGCTGCGGCTCGGCGGGCACCTATTCGGTGCTGCATCCGGACATCGCGAAACAGTTGCGTGACCGCAAGCTGGGCCACCTCGGCGAGCTGGAGCCGCAGGCCATCATCTCCGCCAACGTCGGTTGCATCACGCACCTGCAAAGCGGCACGGCGACACCGGTGAAGCACTGGGTCGAGGTGCTGGACGCGGCGATCCAGGCTTAGACCGTCCCTAAGCCGCCAGCGCCTTCTCGATGTCGGCCTTCAGCGATTCGGGCTTGTCGGTGGGCGCGTAGCGCTTGATCACCTGGCCGTCCTTGCCGACCAGGAACTTGGTGAAGTTCCACTTGATCGACTTGCTGCCCAGGATGCCGGGCGCCTCGGTGCGCAGCCACTGGTACAGCGGGTCGGCGGCCGGGCCGTTGACGTCGATCTTGGCCATCATCGGAAAGCTGACGCCGTAATTGAGCTGGCAGAACTGCGCGATCTCGGCGTTGCTGCCCGGGTCCTGCGAGCCGAACTGGTTGCACGGAAAGCCGAGCACGGCCAGGCCCTTGGGGCCGTAGGCCTGGTGCAGCTCCTCGAGGCCGCCCAACTGCGGCGTGTAGCCGCAGGCGCTGGCCGTGTTCACCACCAGCAGCACCCGGCCCTTGTAGTTGGCCAGCGGCACCGGACGGCCGTCGATGGAGCGCGCTTCGAAGTCGTAGACAGTGGTCATGCGGCTATTTTGCCCCGAGCGGCTCGCCCGCGCGGGCCTCGCGGCGCGGCCACGCCGACCAGGCCGCGGCGCTGACGATCAAGGCGCCGCCGAGCCACGTGCGCGGGTTCAGGTCGGCCGCGCCCAGCGCCACCGACGACGCGCTGGCGAAGATCACTTCCGACAGCATCACCAGCGCCGTGGTGTGCGCGCTGAGGCGCGCCGCGCCGTACTGGAGGGCGACGTTGCCCATCAGGAAGGCCACCCCCAGCCCGATCGCCACGCCGGCCCAGTCCAGGCTGGGCGCCGGCGGCGCGTTGACGATGCCCAGCCCCACGCCCAGCAGGCCGGCGGCCGCCGCCATCAGCGCGCCGCCGCCGAACATCGCGGCGATGCGGGCCTCGGCCGGCGCGTGCTGCAGCCGGCGCAGCAGGATGTTGGTCAGCGCGAAGCTGAAGCCGCCCAGCAGCGCCAGCCAGTCGGCGGCCTCGCGCGGCACCGGCCACATCCAGCCGCCGTCGCCGGTTTGCAGCACGATGAACACGCCGGCCATCGCCAGCGCCAGCCGGGCCAGGGCGCCGGCGGTGGGCTGCTCGCCCAGCAGCGGCCAGGCCAGCAGCACTGTCCAGGCCGGCATCAGATAGAACAGCAGGACCACGCGGACCACGTCGCCCACGGTCACCGCCCAATTGAAGCCGACGTTGGTCAGGCCGGCGGCCGCCATCAGCAGCCACAGCAGCGGCTGGCCGGCGAAGCCGCGCAGCGCGCCCGGGCGCAGCGCCAGCAGGCAGGCCAGCGACAGCGCGTAGATCAGGGTGGTGGACCAGAGCGGATGCAGGCCTTGCGATTGCAGCTCGCGGAACGGCCACCAGGAGACGCCCCAGACCAGGGCGTTGAGCATCAGGGCCAGCACCGGCCACAGGGCCGGCGCGGCCCCCCACTTCTTAGCCATGCACGTTGTCGTGGCGCGCGATGACCAGCAGGTGCTCGATTTCTTCCTTGTGCTTGATGCAGTTGTTCTGGTGCCAGCGCATGATCAGCCACATGCTGATGGTCACCACCAGGCCGAAGGCGGTGATGGCGCCGAAGGCCGACAGGCCCATGCCGGTGGACAGGCTGTAGAAGGCGCCCAGGCCCAGGATGCAGGCCTGCTCGTTGAAGTTCTGCACCGCGATCGAGCGGCCGGCGCCCATCAGGTTGTGGCCGCGGTGCTGCAGCAGCGCGTTCATCGGCACCACCAGGTAGCCGCCGATGCCGCCCATCAGGATCAGGAACGGCGCCGCCACCCAGACGTTGTCGATGAAGATCATCATGATCACCAGCACGCCCATCACGATGCCCAGCGGGATGACCTGGGTGGCGGTATCCAGCTTCATCCGGACCGAGGCGACGATGGCGCCGACTGCGGTTCCGATCGCCACCACGCCGCCCAGCGACGAGGCCTGGGTGGTGCTGTAGCCCAGGGCCGCGGCGCTCCAGGCCAGGATGATGTAGCGCAGGTTGCCGCTCACGCCCCAGAACAGGGTGGTGGTGGCCAGCGAGATCTGGCCCAGCTTGTCGCGCCAGAGCCGGGAGTTGCAGGTCCAGAAATCGGGGACCAGTTCCAGCGGGTTCTTCGGCATCGGCCGCATCTCGACGCCGGTCAGCGGGATGCGGGTGTTGAACCAGGCCGCCAGCACGTAGATGAAGATCAGCACGAAGATCGCGGCCTCGGGCGGCGTGTCGATGCCGGTTTCCAGCATCGGGAAGTCGAAGGCCAGCAGCTTGCCTGAGACCATGGAGCCGACCAGCTGGCCGCCCAGCAGGATGCCCAGGATGATCGATGCGATGGTGAGGCCCTCGATCCAGCCGTTGGCCTTGACCAGCTGCGACGCCGGCAGCAGCTCGGTCAGGATGCCGTACTTGGCCGGCGAATAGGCTGCGGCGCCGAGGCCGACGATGGCGTAGGCCATCAGGGGATGGGTGCCGAACAGCATCATCAGGCAGCCGACCACCTTGATCGCGTTGCTCACCAGCATGACGTTGCGTTTGGGAAAGGCGTCCGCGAACGCACCCAGCCAGGGCGCGAGGATCACGTAGAACAGCGCGAAGATCGGCACCAGGGCCGCGCGTTGCCATTCGGCGCCACCGCTGCCCTTGATCAATTCGACTGCCGCAACGAAAAGCGCCTGGTCGGCCAGCGACGAGAAGAACTGGGCCGACATGAGGGTGTAGAAACCGCGCTTCATTCTTTGGGGCGTGGGGGCGCGGGTCGGCTTGCGCCCGTGCAATTGTGGTGGCTGTCTCCTGACGACAACGGGTTATATCACGCGCTGTAGTGACAAAATCGCCGCTCAAACCTGCTTGACAAGGACGCCATGCCCCGCCCGATCCTCGCCACCGTCCACACCGGCGCCCTGCGCCACAACCTCGAGCGGATGCGGCGCGCCGCCGGCGATTCGCGCGTGTGGGGCATCGTCAAGGCCAACGCCTACGGCCACGGCATCGAGCGGGTGTTCGACGGGCTGCGCGGCGTCGACGGCTTCGCCCTGCTGGACCTGCAGGAGGCCGAGCGGGTGCGGGCGCTGGGCTGGCGCGGGCCGATCCTGCTGCTGGAGGGCGTGTTCGAGGCGCGCGACCTCGAGCTGTGCTCGCGCCTGAACCTCTGGCACGCGGTGCACTGCGACCAGCAGATCGACATGCTGGCCATGCACAAGACCCACCAGCCGCACCGGGTGTTCCTGAAGATGAACTCCGGCATGAACCGGCTGGGGTTTCCGCCGGCGCGCTTCGGCGCCGCCTGGTCGCGGCTGCAGGCGCTGCCGCAGGTCGACGAGATCTCGCTGATGACGCACTTCAGCGATGCCGATGGCGCCCGTGGCATCGCGCACCAGGTCGAGGTGTTCCAGCAAGCCACCCGCGACCTGCCGGGCGAGCGGTCCCTGAGCAACAGCGCCGGCGCCCTGCGCCACGGCGACGAGGCCGGCGTGCGCGGCGACTGGATCCGCCCCGGCATCGCGATCTACGGCAGCGCGCCCGACTACCCAAGCCACGACAGCGCGCACTGGGAACTGCAGCCGGCCATGACACTGGCCAGCCGCGTCATCGGCGTGCAGGAACTGCAGCCAGGCGACACCGTCGGTTACGGATCGAGCTTCACCGCCGATGCGCCGCTGCGGGTCGGCGTGGTGGCCTGCGGTTACGCCGACGGCTATCCACGCCACTGCACCACCGGCACGCCGATGCTGGTCGACGGCGTCCGCACCCGGATGGTGGGCCGCGTCAGCATGGACATGATCACGGTCGACCTGACGCCGGTTCCCGACGCCGGCTTCGGCAGCGCCGTCACGCTCTGGGGCCACGGGCCCAAGGGCGCCGTGCTGCCGATCGACGAGATCGCGCTGGCCGCCGGCACCGTCGCCTACGAGCTGATGTGCGCCGTCGCGCCGCGGGTGCCGTTCGTGGTGGGTGAATGAGCGAGGAGTGGGATCGCGGCCGCTATGAGCGGGAGAAGCGCAATTTCATCGAGAGCCGCCGCAATCTGCGGCCGGTCTATCTTCATGTTTCGCTGATCTTCGCCGCGACCTGGCTGGCCGGCTGGGGCTTCAGCTGGATGCTGCTGATGCTTGGCATGGCGAACATGCCGGCGCGCTATGCGATCAGTTTCTTCCTGTCCTATCTCGTCTTCATCGCCTGCGTCCGGATCTGGTCCGACCTGGTCCGCGCCGAAACCGGCGGCGGCTGGGACGGCGGCAGTATCGACGTCGGCGGGACCGACGGCGAAGGTTGTCTGGTGGTCATTGCGGTGCTGGTGCTGGGCCTGGTCGCGGGCGCCGTGTTTGCCATGCTGGGCGGGCTGCCGCTGTTGCTCGAGGTCGCGTTCGAGGTCGCTTTCGCGGGCGTCGTCGTGCGCCGCGTCTCCCGCAAGCTGACAGTGGGCGACTGGCTCGGCGCCTTGATCCGCAACACCTGGCTGCATGCGCTGGCCGCGCTCATCGCGCTGGTTGCCATCGCCGGGGTGCTGCAGGCGAAGGCGCCGGGAGCGAAGACGTTCGGCGAGGCGGTGAAATCGCTCAGGGGAAGCCAGCCCATTGCCTCCTGGCGCTGATGCCCCCGGGCTGCCAGCCCTCACGCGAGGTCTGGATGCCGGGTCAAGCCCGGCATGACAGGATTTAGTTGACCTTGCCCCGCGCAATGTCCATCACCATCCGCGTGACCAGGTACAGCCGCGGCTCGATGGAATCGAGCAGCACGTACTCGGCGTCGTTCGAGTGCGCGCCGAAGCCCTGCAGGCCGAAGCGCTCGACCACTGCCGGCGTCTTCGCCAGGCCGGCGAACGCGGCGTCGGTGCCGCCGCCGGCCACCTTGTCGTCGGCGCCCAGCTTGCGGCCCATTTCGGCATAGATGGCCTGCGCATGCTTCGCCACGGCGAGCGACGCGGCGTTGCTCTCCAGCGGCGGTCGGCGGCGCTCGAACTTCAGTTCCACCTTGGCGTCGGGCACCAGCTGCTTCTTCACCCGCTCCAGCATCAGCTTTTCGATCCGGTCGTAATCGGCCACCCGGGTCACGCGCACGTCGGCTTCGGCCGTGGCTTCGGCCGGGATGACGTTGCGGTTGGTGCCGGCCTTGCTGATGGTCCAGTTCATCTTCATGCCGGTGGCCGGGTCGGACAGGTCGCGCATCTGCAGCACCTGGTGCGACAGCTCGTACAGCGCGTTGACGCCGCGCTCCGGCGTCGATCCGGCGTGCGAGGCCTTGCCCGTCACCTTCAGCGCGGCGGAGCCGATGCCGGCCGTGGCTAGCGACATCTTGTCGTCGTTGATGTAGGAGCCTTCGTGCGACAGCACGGCATCGTGCTGCGCGGCCAGCTTCGTGATCAGCGCGCGCGAGCCGGGCGAGCTGATCTCCTCGTCGCCGTTGATCAGCACCGTCAGCGTGCCGTACTCCTGGAAGTCCAGCTGCCTGAGCATGGTGACGGCGTGCAGGATCACCGCGATGCCCTGCTTGTCGTCGGCGATGCCCAGGCCGTAGGCCTTGTCGCCCTCGATGCGGAACGGTTGCCTGGCCAGCATGCCCTTGAGGTACACCGTGTCCATGTGCGCGATCAGCATCACGTTCTTCGTGCCGGTGCCCTTGAAGATGGCCTTGATCATCTTGCCGATCTGCTCCGGCGTGTCTTCCATCCGATAGACCTCGGGCGAGGCCGGGCTGCCCGGCTCGATCAGTTCCACCTCGGCGCCGAGCGCCTTGAACTTGTCGGCGATCAGGGCGGCCAGCCGGTCGAGGCCTTCGCGGTCGCGGCTGCCGGACTCGATGCCGACGAACTGCGACAGCGAATCGAGCAGCGGCTGCTTCTGGGCGGCGGCAAGCGCGGCGATGCGCGCGTCGGGTGCGGCCAGCGCGCCGGCGCAGGTGGCAAGGCACAGGACAACGGCCGCCGCGCAGCGGGTCGGGGAGAAGGAACGCATGGAATGGATCTTTGAAGAAGAAAAAAGGACGAAAGCATACGGCCCGCCGGATCAGCGCTTGCGCATCCCCAGCAGCATCACGGTGCCGACGACGATCAGGGCGCCGACCACCTGGACCGGCGCCACCGCCTGCCCCAGGATCAACCAGGCCAGCACCAGCGCGAACACCGGCTCCACGTTCATGATGGCCGAGTTGCCGACCACGCCCAGGCGGGGCAGCACGGTGAACATGATGGTGAAGGCGGTGCCATACAGGAACGTGAGCGCGGCCAGGCCGCCCCAGCCGGCGGGCGCCTGCGGCAGGTGGAAGCCGCCTTGCGAGGCCACCATCGTCAGCGCCACCAGGCCGGCGATCGTCATGGTGGTGGCGGTGCGCACGCGGCCGTCGACGTCGCCGGCTTCATGCTGCGTGATCACCAGCGCCAGCCCGAAAGTGGCGGCCGCGGCCAGCGCGAAGGCCACGCCGGCGCCGATGCGCGCCCACTGGCCCTGCGCGCCCAGGCCCGAGGCGGCGCCGAACACGTCCAGCGCCAGTGCCAGGCCGACCAGGATCACCGGCATCGCGACCAGCAGCGGCCGCTCGGGCCGGTGCTTGTACAGGGCCCACGACCAGAACGCCGTCCAGATCGGATAGGTGTTGAAGGCCAGCAGCGCCAGCGCCACCGGCAGCCGTGCCACGGCGGAATACAGGCACAGGCTCTGCACGCCGATCAACAGGCCGATCAGCGGCAGCATGCGCTTGTGGCGCGAGGTGAACTGCACGCGCACGCCCTGCGCCGCGAGCAGGGCCACGATCACCAGCGCCGTCACGGCGCTGCGAAAGACCACCGCCGTGGCGACGTCGACGCCGTTGTTGAAGGCGATCCGCGCCGCCACATGGTTGGCGCCCATCATCAGGGCGATCAGCAACAGCGTGGCGAAAGCGCCGGCGCTCAGGGCGCGTTTGGGGATGGGTGTCATCAGGACAGGCTGGAGAGATGGAGCGTGGCCGCCTTGGCCAGCTTCTCGTCGAAGGTGGCCAGCGGGGCTTTCAGTTCGGCGGCGAGCCACAGGTAGGCGGCGTCGTAGGCGCTCAGCTTGTACTTGACCGCCAATGCGTGCTGCGCTTCGATATCGGTTCTGTGCAATTCGATGTTCAACTGCGAATGGTCGGCAAGCGCCGCCGCAACGGCCTCCGCAGGCCATCCCAGTTTTTGTTTCTTGAGGGCGACGCTCACCAGTTCGTGTTCCAGGAGGTAGGGCGCATGCAGCGTCTTTCCCTTGAGCAGGTTGAGCGCGACTTCCCGGGATTCCTCCTCGAACATGGCGGAACTCATCACGCTGCAGTCAACGACCAGTGGCGGATGCACCAGGTACTGCGCCGGAGGTTCCGCGACGAACAGGAGAGCGGGGCTGCGTTTCATCGCGAGTCGCGATCGGCGCGGATGATGTCCACGGCAAGCGGCCCGCCCCGGATCGGCTCCGGGAAGCGCTTCAGGTGTTCTGCATGGATCTGCTCGATCGTCTTCGTTCCTGGCCGCGTGATCGGATGCCCAAAGCGATCGAAACCGACGACGCCGGTTTGTCCGCTGTTCGCAGGCACCGCCTCTTCCTGCACGGCCCGTTCGATGATCGCCATCAGCTCACCCTGGAGTGAACGATGGCTGCGGCTTGCGCGTTGCCGCAACGCTTCCGCCCAGGCCTCGGGCACGTCCTTGATCGACAGGTTCGGCATGATTGGCTCCAGAATGGATCTATGGCGCCATTCTGGAACCGGAGCTGCTTGCAGTCAAGCCGCCGAGCGCCGTGTGCGCACCGCCGCGGCCAGCTCCTCGATCACCGCCACCGTGCTGTCCCAGCCGATGCAGCCGTCGGTGACGCTCTGGCCGTAGACCAGGCCCTGGCGGCCGTCGGTGATGTCCTGCCGGCCTTCGACCAGGTGGCTTTCCAGCAGCACGCCGGCGATGGCGCTCGATCCCGCCGCCACCTGCCGCGCCAGGTCAGCCGCCACGACGGGCTGGCGCCGCCAATCCTTGGCGCTGTTGCCGTGGCTGCAGTCCACCAGCAGCCGCGCCGGCAGTCCGGCGGCTGCGAGCGCGGCGGCGGCTTTGGCGACACTGGCCGCGTCATAGTTCGGGCCGCTGGCGCTGCCGCGCAGCACCAGGTGCGCGT
This sequence comes from Ramlibacter sp. 2FC, assembly GCA_943372495.1. Taxonomy (GTDB): domain Bacteria; phylum Pseudomonadota; class Gammaproteobacteria; order Burkholderiales; family Burkholderiaceae_C; genus Ramlibacter. Next base: position 35,483 of record CALRYV010000039.1, read on the forward strand.
CCGGGTTGCCGGTGGTGGTGACGACGATGGCCTGGCCTTGCAGCGAGATGCTGGGGAAGCGGTGCGTCTGGCCGGCGACGTGGATCGCGTCGATCGCCACCTCGACCCCGCCCTGGGTCGTGTTCTTGAAGCCCAGCGGCGCCGACAGGGCCGAGGCCATCTGCCGGTGCAGCGGGCTTTCCACGGTGCGGGCGCCGATCGCGCCCCAGCTCAACAGCTCCGCGTAGTACTGCGGCGTGATCAGGTCCAGGATCTCGGAGGCCGCCGGCAGGCCCAGCCGCGCGCATTCCAGCAGCAGCGTCCGCGCCGCGCGCAGGCCCGCGCCGATGTCGCCGCTGTCGTCCAGGCCCGGGTCGTAGATCAGGCCCTTCCAGCCCATGCGGGTGCGCGGCTTCTCGAAGTAGACCCGCATCACCACCAGCAGCGCATCGGCGTGGCTGGCGGCCAGCGCGCGCAGGCGGCCGGCGTAGTCCACCGCCGACGCCGGCTCGTGGACCGAGCAGGGCCCGGCGATCACCAGCAACCGGTCGTCGTCGCCGCGCAGGATGGCGCGCACGGCGTCGCGGGCGCCGGCGATGAACGCGGCCTCGCCGTCGCCGCAGGGCAGTTCGTCACGCAGCGCCTGCGGCGTCGGCAGCGCGTCCTCGCGGGCGATGTGCAGGTCGGAAATGCGGGCCGTCATCTTCAGTCCGTCAATACAGCCCATGGACCCGCGCGTGCAGGCGCGACAGCCCCAGCAGCGCGTCGGTGAACGGTGTCGGCACCTGGGTCAACTCGCCCAGTTCCTTCACCACCGTGACCAGCGCGTCGAGCTCCACCGGCTTGCCGGACTCCACGTCCTGCAGCATCGAGGTCTTGAACGAGCCCAGCTTGCGCGTGACCTGGTGCCGGTCCTCGGGCTGTTGCTCGATCGGGATGCCGATGCGAAAGCCGATCTCGCGCGCCTCCAGCATCACCTTCGAGATGAAGCCGCGCACCAGGTCGTCGCCCATGATCAGGTCGGTGGTGGCGCCGGTCATCGCGCTCACCGGGTTCACCGTCATGTTGCCCCAGAGCTTGTACCAGGCATCCTTCTGGATCTGCTCCGACAGCACGGTCTCGAAGCCCGCCTTCTGCATCAGCGCGACGAGCTCGTTGACCCGCGCGGTCTTCTCGCCGGACGGCTCGCCAACGATCAGCTTGTTGCCGAAGTGCTGCTTGACGAAGCCGGGGCCGGTGAGTGAGCAGCTGGCGTGGACCACGCAGCCGATGATGTGCCGGGCCGGGATGGCTCGCGCGATCGCGCCGTCCGGGTCGACGGCCTTGAGCCGCGTGCCGGCGTACTGCGCGCCGAAGCCTTCGAAGAACCACCACGGCACGCCGTTCATTGCCGTGAGCACCATGGTGTCCGGCCCGATCAGCGGGCCGATCGCCTGCGCCACGGCGGCCATCGCCGGCGCCTTGACGGCGACGATCACCAGGTCCTGCACGCCGAGGTCGGCGGGGTTGGCGCTCGATTGGACCGGCACCGAAGACACGTCCGTGGCTTCCAGCCGCAGCCCGTGCAGCTGCAGCGCCTCCAGCGTCGCGCCGCGCGCCACCACGCCGACTTCGCAGCCGGCCTGCGCCAGCTTCACGCCCATCCAGCCGCCGATCGCGCCGGCGCCATAGATCGCCACTTTCATGGGCCGGTCCTCAGTTCTTGTAGCTCGGGTCGATCTTGTCCACCTGCCGCACCAGCGCGTCGAACACGTCCTGGCCGGCGCCGAATTTCGCATCCCACTGGAACGAGTCCTGCACCGTCTTTTGCGCGATGTGCTCCGGCACCGGGATCGCCGGGCCGAGTGCAGCCGTCGCCACCTGCACGTCGCAGGCGCGCTGCAGCGTCCACAGCCGCACGAAGGCCAGCGGCAGGGTCCGGCCCCAAGACAGCAGGCCGTGGTTGCGCAGGATCACCGCCGGCTTGTCGCCGATGTTCTTCAGCAGCCGCGGCGCCTCCTCGGCGTGCACCGTGATGCCCTCGAAGTCGTGGTACGCCACCAGCCCGTGCAGCTGCGCCGAATAGAAGTTGTTCTGCGCCAGCCCCACCTGCGAGCAGGCGACCGCCAGCCCGTTGGTGGTGTGGGTGTGCATCACGCAATGGGCGTCGGGGATGTGCTCGTGGATGGCCCCGTGCACCGTGAAGCCGGCCGGGTTGACCAGCCACGGGCTGTCGTCCAGCTTGTTGCCCTGCAGGTCGATCTTGAGCAGGTTGCTGGCCGTCACCTCGCTGTAGTGGAGGCCGAACGGGTTGATCAGGAACTGCGGGGATTTGGAGGCCCCTGCGGTAGCGCCCCCCGTCACGCTGTCCGGCAGGCGCAGCGTGATGTGGTTGTAGATCATCTCGGTCCAGCCCAGCATCGCGAAGATGCGGTAGCAGGCGGCCAGCTCGAGGCGGGCCGCCCATTCGTCCGGATGCATCCCCGGCCTGGCGGCGGGTTTGAGGATGGCGTTCATGGTGCGGGCTCTCCTTTCGTCGCTCGGATCAGGTGTCGGCGGTGAAGCCGATGGTCTTGACCAGCGGCCCCCAGCGGTTGGTGTCGGCCTTCAGGCGCGCCGCCAGTTCGGCCGGGGTGGAGGACTTGGCCTCCAGGCCCATGGCGGCCAGGCCATTGACCGTCTCCGGCGCCGCCAGCGCGGCGCGCATCGCGGTGTTGAGCCGGTTGATCACATCGGTCGGCGTTTTCGCCGGCACGAAGAAGCCGAACCACTCGTCATAGACGAAGTCCTTGAGGCCCTGCTCCACGAAGGTGGGCGTAGTCGGCGCGAACTGGCTGCGCCGGGCACCGGACGTCCCGAGAAGACGGCACTTGCCGGCCGCGACATGCTGGGTGAATTCGCCGATCGGGCCGCTCACCGCCTGGATCTGACCGCCGATCATGTCCAGGATCGCCGGCTGGGTGCCGCGGAAGGGGACATGCTTGATCTCGATGCCAGCCGACTTGCCCAGCAACACGCCGATGAAGTGCGGCGTTGAGCCCGCAGCCGGCGAGCCGAAGTTGGCCTGCGCCGGATTGGCCTTGCACCAGGCCAGGAACTCCGGAATGGTGGTGATGCTCGCGGGCACCGCGGGGCCGACGGCAAAGCCGAAGTCGAACACGCAGCCCAGCGTGACCGGCATGACATCGGCCACCGGGTCATAGGGCAGCTTCTTGTAGATGTGCGGATAGATGCCGAGCATGGACATGGGCGTCTGCAGGATGGTGGTGCCGTCGGGTGGCGCGGCCTTGACCGTCTGCACGGCGATCTGGCCGCCGGCGCCGGTCTTGTTTTCCACGAACGCGGCCTTCGCGTAGCCGGGCACGAGCTTTTCCGCCACGCGGCGGCAGATCGTGTCGGAGGTGCCGCCGGGCGTGAAGCCGGTCACGATCTTCAGCGATTCGACCTGGGCCTGGGCCCAGGCCTGCTGGCCGACAGCGGCGAGGAGGGCCGACGCGCCGGCGGACTGGATGACGTTGCGACGTGAAATGCTCAAGGGAAAGCTCCTGTGGCAGGCTGGATGGAGGGGTCAGGATTCGCCGCGCAGCCAGACGACGTTTCCGGATTGGGCCACCGGGCCCTGGTGGCTGGGGCGAGTTTCGCTCATGGCGGTCAGGCGAAGCGGAATTCGAAGCGACCCAGCGGGCCGTAATCGGCATCGAAGACGTCGCCCTGCTTCGCGAGCGCGGGCCGGGTGAACGAGCCGGCCAGCACCACCTGGCCCGGCTCCAGGCACTCGCCCCAGGGCGCGAGCTTCATCGCCAGCCAGGCCACGCCGATGGCGGGATGGCCCTGCACGCCGGCGGCCAGCCCGGTTTCTTCCACCACGCCGTTCTGGCGCAGGATCGCGCCGACCCAGGGCAGGTCGACCTCGCGCGGCAAGACCCTGCGGCCGGCCATGACGATGCCGGCGTTGGCGGCGTTGTCGCTGATGGTGTCCTGCACCTTGCGCATGGCCTTGCTGTGGCGGTCGAACTGCTCGATCCGCGCGTCGATGATCTCGATCGCCGGCTGCACGTAGTCGGTGGCGTCCAGCACCTGCTCGATGCCGATGTCCGTGCCCTCGAGCTTGCGCTTGAGGACGAAGGCCAGCTCCACCTCCACCCGCGGCGCGATGAAGCGGCTCGCGGGGATGTCGCCGGCCTCGAAGAACATGTCGTCCAGCAGCGTGCCGAAGTCGGGCTCGTCGATCTGGCTGGACTGCTGCATCGCGCGCGAGGTCAGGCCGATCTTGTGACCGCGCACGGTGCGGCCGGCGGCGATCTTCCTCTGCACCCAGGCCCGCGACACCGCGTAGCCGTCCTGGATCGTCATGCCTGGATAGCGTTTGGAGAAATGCTCCACCTGGACGCGCGACTTCTCGCTGGCGTCGAGTTCGGCGGCGAGTTGCTGGATCAGCTCTTTGTCAAACATGCGGGGTCCTCTTGTCATTCCCGCGAAGGCGGGAATCCAGGGCATTGAAGAAAGGGGCGGAAGCCCTGGGTCCCCGCCTGCGCGGGGACGACGGTTGTTGTCATTTGTTGAACAGCGGATGCAGCATGCTGTGCTTGCCGTCGTACACCTGGCCGGGGCTTTCGTCGACCTGCAGCGTGATGCCGATCATCTCGCTCTCGAAGATCGGCGCGAAGTGCTCCTTCACCCTGGCCAGCAGGCGGTCGCCCACGGCCTTCTTCACCGCGTCGCTGCGCCCGCCGGCCATGCGCACATTGAGGTACATGAAGCCGTAGTCGCCCTTGCCGTCGGCCACTGCGGAGTGCGCCGCCGGGTAGGCCAGCACCCGCGTGCCGCCGGTGGGGAACACCTGCTTGCCGGCTTCGTCGTGGATCACCAGCATCTCGTCGGCCAGCGTGCGGCACAGCGCCGTGACGTCGGTCTTGCGGTCGATGTCGGGGGTGTAGAGGATGACGAGGTGCGGCATGGCTACAAGCGCTGGTTGATGTTGGTGTAGCCCGCGGCCGACGAGGCCTGGGGCGCGGGGATGGCGGCGCCGGTTTGCGGCGTCACCGGAAAGATGGCGTTGATCTGGCCCGTGCCCGAGGCGCCGAAGTAGGGCGTCACCACCTCCACCTTGCCGTCGTAGTCGGACCAGCCCAGCGCGCCCAGCAGCATGGCCGTGTCGTGCATGAAGCCTTCGCCGTGCCCCTTGGCCGCGTACTCCGGCAGCATGCCGCAGAACTGCTGCCACTCGCCGCGCTCCCACATGCGCACCACCTCGTGGTCCAGCGCCTCCAGGAACGGGCTCCACACCTTGAAGGCGAACTCCGGCGCCAGCCCGTTCTGCGCGAAGCGGTGCGACAGCGAGCCGCTGGCGAAGATGGCAACCGTGCCGTCGTAGCGGTCCTCTATCGCGCGGCGGATCGCCCACCCCAGGCGCGCGCTGTCGTTCAGGTAGTGCGCCTGGCACAGCGCGGACACCGACACCACCTTGTAGTGCCGGTCCTTGTTCATGTAGCGCATCGGCACCAGCGTGCCGTACTCCGGCGCCAGCGTGGTCTTGTCGTGCGCGAGCGTTTCCACGCCGAGGTCGTTGCAGGCCTTCGCCAGCAGCTGGCCCAGTTCCGGGTTGCCCGGGAACTCATAGGCCATGTTGCTGATGAAGTGCGGCAGCTCGTTGCTGGTGTACGTGCCCGCAAACTCAGGCGCGCAGTTGATGTGGTAGTTGGCGTTGACCAGCCAGTGGGTGTCGAACACCACGATGGTGTCGACGCCCAGCGCGCGGCAGCGCCGGTCGATTTCCATGTGGCCATCGATCGCGTCCTGGCGTGAGCCCTTGCGCGCGCCTTCCAGCTCGCTCAGGTACATCGAAGGAACGTGGGTGATCTTGGCGGCCAGCGCTAGTTGGCCCATGGTCAGACTCCCCAGTGCGGGATGTGGTGGCTGCCCATCGACACCGCGATGTTCTTCGGCTCGCAGAACACCTCGTAGCTCCAGGTGCCGCCTTCGCGGCCGGTGCCGGACGCCTTGGTGCCGCCGAACGGCTGCCTCAGATCCCGCACGTTCTGGCTGTTGACGAAGCACATGCCGGCCTCCACCGCCGCGGCGACCCGGTGCGCCTTGCCGATGTTCTCGGTCCACACGTAGCTGGAGAGGCCGTACTGGATGTCGTTGGCGAGCCGGATCGCGTCCGCTTCGTCCTTGAACGGGATCAGGCAGGCGACCGGGCCGAAGATCTCGTCCTGCGCGATCTTCATGCGGTTGTCGACGTCGGCGAACACGGTGGGCAGCACGTAGTTGCCCTTCTTGACCCTGTCCGGCAGCAGCGGCGCATCCAGGCCGCCGCACAGCAGCGTCGCGCCTTCCTTCGGTCCGAGCTCGATGTAGCTGCGCACCTTGGCCAGGTGGGCCTGCGAGATCATCGGGCCGACGATGGTCTTTTCGTCCAGCGGATCGCCGACGGCGATCTTCTTTGCGCGGGCCACGAACTTCTGCACGAAGTCCGCGTAGATCGACTGCTGCACCAGGATCCGGCTGCCGGCGGTGCAGCGCTCGCCGTTGTTGGAGAAGATCATGAAGATCGCCGCGTCGAGCGCGCGGTCCAGGTCGGCGTCCGCGAAGATCACGAACGGCGACTTGCCGCCCAGCTCCATGCTGAACTTCTTCAGGCCCGCTTCCTTGACGATGCGGTTGCCCGTCGCCGTCGAGCCGGTGAACGAGATCGCGCGCACGTCGGGGTGGCGCACCAGCGGCTCGCCCGCTTCCTTGCCGTAGCCGTGCACCAGGTTCAGCACGCCGGGCGGGATGCCGGCTTCCAGCGCCAGCTCGCCCAGCCGCGCCGCCGACATCGGCGAGAGTTCGCTCATCTTGAGCACCGCGGTGTTGCCGAAGGCGAGGCAGGGCGCGACCTTCCAGGTCGCCGTCATGAACGGCACGTTCCACGGCGAGATCAGCGCGCAGACGCCGACCGGGTGGAACAGCGTGTAGTTCAGGTGGGTCTCGGTCGGGTAGGTGTGGCCGTCGACGCGCGTGCACATCTCGGCGAAGTAATAGAAGTTGTCGGCCGCGCGCGGCACCAGCTGCTTGCCGGTCTGCGCGATCACCTGGCCGCAGTCGTTGGTCTCGGTCTGCGCGATCTCCGGCACATGCGCCGCGATCAGGTCGCCGAGCTTGCGGATCAGTTTGGTGCGCTGCGGCGCCGGCAGGCCGGCCCACTTCGGAAAGGCTTCCTTCGCCGCCGCCACCGCGGCATTGACTTCCGCCTCGCTGCCGCTCGCCACTTCCGCCAGCACCTCCTGCGTCGCCGGGTTGACGGTCTCGAAGTAGTCGCGGCCCGCGACCGCCTTGCCGTTGATCAGGTGATCGATTCTCATATTGGGGTCAGACTCCAATTACTCGATGGTGTTCACGAGGGCGCCGATGCCCTCGATCTCGGTGACGATGACGTCGCCGGGCCGGCAATCGACTACGCCGTCGGGCGTGCCGGTCAGGATCAGGTCGCCGGGCGACAGCGTCATGAAGCCGCTGAAGAACTCGATCAGGAACGGCACGTCGAAGATCATGTCCTTCGTGTTGCCGGACTGCGTGATCTTGCCGTTGACCGTGGTCTGCAGCGCCAGCGCCATCGGGTTCGGAACGTCGGCCGCATCGACGTACCAGGGGCCGATCGGGGTGGTCGCATCGCGGTTCTTCACCCGCAGGTTGGGCCGGTACCAGTTTTCCAGGTAGTCGCGGATCGCGTAATCGTTGGCCACGGTGTAGCCGCCCACATGGTCGTAAGCATCCGCGCGCTTCACGTTCTTCGCGGTCTTGCCGACGATCACCGCCAGCTCGCATTCGTAATGCATGAACTCGACGCCCGCCGGTCGCTTCGTGAGCTGGCGGTGTCCGGTCAGCGCGCTTTCGCCTTTGAGGAACACCAGCGGTTCTTCGGGCGCCTTGAACTCCAGCTCCTTCGCATGGTCGGCGTAGTTCAGGCCGAGCGCAAAGATCGTGCGGGGCCGTGGCGTCGGCGCCAGCGGCGGCAGCCAGCTGACGGCGTCCAATGCCACGAGGCGGCCATCGGCCAGCAGCAGCTGGCCATCGCGCTCGGTCGCTTCGTGAACCACGCCCTGATATTGGATGCGAGCGTGCTTCATACCGAACCCTCCGCCACCAGCGTGTTTGTCAGCGTGCCGAACCCCGGCGCGCTGATCTCGATCCGGTCGCCGACCTGCGCCAGCGGCCGGCCCAGGTCGCATCCCAGCATCAGCGCGTCGCCCTCGCCCAGCGTCATGAACGCCGACACATCGGCCAGCAGCTGCTGCGCGTCGCGCACCAGCCCGCTGAAGCGGACGGTCTGCTTCAACTCCCCGTTGATCCGCACTTCCAGCACGAAGGTCGACGGATCGACATCGGCGCCGGCCGCCAGCAGCGTGTCGCCGATGCCCAGGAACCCGTCGAGGCACTTGAACTTGACCGGCGGCCGGAAGAAGCTCGCGTGCGGCAGCGACAGGTCGTTCATCAGCCGGTAACCGGCGACCACGCCCGGCGCCTGCATGATCATCGCGATGGTGGCGCCGACCTCCAACTGCGGCGCGCGGGCCGGCACCGGGATGCTGGCGCTGTCGCTGCTCCAGGTGTTGGCGGGCTTGATGTACAGCACCGGCTGCTTCGGCGGCGCCTTGTACGGCGCCTCGTTCATCTTCGGGGCCCAGGCCTCGACCTCGCCGCGGAAATTCAGCAGCGTGCCGTAGACGGTACCCAAAGGGATGGCCCCCACGCTTGGGACTGGCGTCCCTGCGCTGCCCCCCGAGGGGGCGTTCGCGCCTTGGGGCGGCCCGGCGTCGCTCAGCATATTCACGTTCGCTCCAGTTCGATCACCCGGTCGAGCAGGTCGTAGAGCTCGGCCAGTTTCTGTTTGCCGATGGACTGCTCCATCCAGCCGTAGTGCTCCTCGATCGTGACCGAGAGCGTCTCCACCAGCTTCAGCCCCTTGGCCGTGGCCTCGACGACGCTGCGGCGCTGGTCCGCGGGGTCGCGCTCGCGCCGCACCAGGCCGTCGCGCTCCATCCGCGCCAGCACGCCGGTCAGGCTCGGTCCCAGGATGAAGGCCTCGCGCGCCACCCGGCCGGTGTCCACCGTGCCGTGCTCGCCCAGCACCCGCAGCACGCGCCATTGCTGGTCCGACAGGCCGTGCTCGCGCAGGCTGGGCCGGGTGTGGGCCATGACGGATTCGCGGGCCTGCAGCAGCAGGCGGGGCAGGTTGCGGTGGACGAAGGTCGGAGTCACGTCGCCAGTATATTTAATATATTAAATGAATCGCGGTTTTCGGTTGACCGGAACCTCGGGGTAAACCCTTGGGTCGCTATAGTCGGCGCACCATGGCCAAGGAAAAAACCAGTTACGTCTGCACCGAGTGCGGCGGCACCAGCGCGCGCTGGCTCGGCAAGTGTCCGCAGTGCGAGGCCTGGAACACGCTGATCGAAACCGTCGCCGAAAGCGCGGCGCCGGCGAAGAACCGCTTCGCCTCGCTGGCGAAGACCTCCGCCGTCGCCGCGCTGGCCGACATCGAGGCCAGCGAGGTCGACCGCACGCCCACCGGCATCGGCGAGCTGGACCGGGTGCTGGGCGGCGGCATCGTGGAAGGCGGCGTGGTGCTGATCGGCGGCGACCCGGGCATCGGCAAGTCGACCCTGCTGCTGCAGGCGCTCGACGGGTTGCAGCGCGTGGGCGTGCCGACGCTCTACGTCACCGGCGAGGAGTCCGGCGCCCAGGTCGCGCTGCGCTCGCGCCGGCTCGGGCTGGTCCAGTCGCAGGTCAAGGTGCTGGCCGAGATCCAGCTGGAAAAGATCCTCGCGACGCTGGCCGCCCACCAGCCTGCGGTGGCTGTCATCGATTCCATCCAGACCATGTATTCGGAGCAGCTCACCTCCGCCCCGGGCTCGGTGGCGCAGGTGCGCGAATGCGCCGCCCACCTGACGCGGGCCGCGAAGTCCGGCGGCACCTGCATCGTGCTGGTCGGCCACGTCACCAAGGAAGGCGCTCTGGCCGGCCCGCGGGTGCTGGAGCACATGGTCGACACCGTGCTGTATTTCGAGGGCGACACCCACTCCAGCTTCCGGCTGGTGCGCGCCATCAAGAACCGCTTCGGCGCCGTCAACGAGATCGGCGTGTTCGCCATGACGGAGAAGGGCCTCAAGGGCGTTTCCAACCCCAGCGCGATCTTCCTGTCGCAGCACAGCGAGCCGGTGCCCGGCAGCTGCGTGATGGTGACGCTGGAAGGCACGCGCCCGATGCTGGTGGAGATCCAGGCGCTGGTCGACAGCGGCGGCCCCAGCCCGCGCCGGCTCTCGGTCGGCCTGGACCGCGATCGCCTCGCGATGCTGCTGGCGGTGCTGCACCGCCATGCCGGCGTCGACTGCCTGGACCAGGACGTCTTCGTCAACGCGGTGGGTGGCGTGCGCATCAGCGAGCCGGCGGCCGACCTGGCCGTGATGCTGGCCATCACCTCCAGCCTGCGCGGCAAGCCGCTGCCCAAGGGCTTCATCGCCTTCGGCGAGGTCGGCCTGGCCGGCGAAGTGCGGCCGGCGCCGCGTGGCCAGGAGCGGCTGCGCGAGGCGGCCAAGCTCGGTTTCTCGGTGGCGATCGTGCCCCGCGCCAATGCGCCGAAGAAGGGCGCGCGCGACATCGAGGGCCTCACGATCCACGCCGTCGACCGGGTCGAAGAGGCGATGGAAGTGGTCCGCGGCCTGGCGTAGGAGAATCCACCCCATGAATTTTCAGAAAATCCTGGTGCCGATCCTCGGCGTGGTCCTCGTGTTCGGCGCCTGGACCGCCGCCGGCTGGGGCGGCGTCGCCCTGGTGTCCGGCGGCATCCTGATGTGGGTGCTGCTGCACTTCAACCGCATGATGACGGCGCTCAAGCGGGCGGCCGACCGCCCGGTCGGCTATGTCGACAGCGCCGTGATGCTCAACGCCAAGCTCCAGCCCGGGGTCGCGCTGCTGCACGTCGTGACGATGACCCGCTCGCTCGGACAACTGCTGTCGCCCAAGGACCAGCAGCCTGAAATCTACCGCTGGACCGATGCCAGCGAGTCGCACGTCACCTGCGAATTCATGGGCGGGAAGCTGGTGAAGTGGGAGCTGGT
>CALRYV010000040.1:0-42013 GCA_943372495.1 Ramlibacter sp. 2FC
GTCGTAGGCCTTGGCTTCACCGCCGAACTTGGCCGCCAGCACCGAGGTGATCGCCGCCGTCAGCGTGGTCTTGCCGTGGTCCACGTGGCCAATGGTGCCAACGTTGACGTGCGGCTTGGTCCGCTCGAATTTTCCTTTTGCCATTTTTCGACTCCGAAAAAGTAACTGATCAACAACTAAAACTGGTGCCCTTTGCGGGAATCGGACCCGCGACCTCCCCCTTACCAAGGGGGTGCTCTACCACTGAGCCAAAAGGGCGAATTCTTGTTCGCCTTGCAAACATCCACTCTGACTGGCGACCGGCTTGTGGAGCGGGAGACGGGAATCGAACCCGCGTCATTAGCTTGGAAGGCTAGGGTTCTACCATTGAACTACTCCCGCAAACGGGGGTGATCCTGTCAACCCTCGCAGGCATTCCACAGCTCTACACAAATCGCATCTTCAATCAATCTCACGGGCTTTTCGGCCCATGTTTTTTCGCCTATCCCGGCCTCGTGAAAGGCCTGGTGGAGGAGGCTGGATTCGAACCAGCGTAGGCGTAAGCCAACAGATTTACAGTCTGCCCCCTTTAGCCACTCGGGCACCCCTCCGGCGAACCTCGAAATATACCACGGTTTCAAACGGCCGGCCAACGGGGTCCGTGGCAAAGACCCGCAACCTGACACTGGCCGGACGGCCCGGCCCCCGTGACACGAACAGTGCACGATTGTTGCGTACGGTTAGCGCATGCGAACACTCAACCTTGCGCTCCAAGGCGGCGGGTCCCACGGCGCCTTCACCTGGGGCGTGCTCGACGCCCTGCTGGCCGACCCCAGGATCGCCCTGGAGGGGCTCAGCGGCACCAGCGCCGGCGCGGTGAACGCGGTGGCGCTGGCCAGCGGTTACGCCACGGCGCTGGCCGCCGGCACCGACCCGCGGCGCGGCGCCCGCGACTCGCTGGCCCGGATCTGGAACCAGGTCGCCGCCTGGGGCACCATGGGCTCGCTCCAGCAGCGCTTTGGCAGCATGCTCTGGGGCGGGCTGCCGCCCGAGTTGGCGCCCACCAACATCTGGGCCAATGCAATGCGTGGCCTGTTCTCGCCCTACCAGTCCAATCCGCTGGACATCAATCCGCTGCGCAGCCTGCTGGAGCGGGAGATCGACTTCGACGCAATCGCCCGCACGCCCCAGCTCAGGGTGTTTGTTTCGGCCACCCATGTGCGCACCGGGCGCGCCGTGATCTTCAGCGGGGGAAGCCTGAACGCCCAGGCCGTCACGGCGTCGGCCTGCCTGCCGATGCTGTTCCACGCCGTGACGATCGACGGCGAGGACTACTGGGACGGCGGCTACTCGGTGAATCCGCCGCTGACACCGCTGATCGGGCAGTGCGCCTGCGCCGACATCATGCTGGTGCAGCTCAATCCCCTGCGGCAGGACAGCACGCCACAGAAACCCGACCAGATCCTCGACCGCGTCAACGAGCTCACCTTCAACGCCAGCCTGCTGACCCAGATGCGTTCCATCGACTTCATCAACACGCTGCTCGCGGAAGGCGCCCTGCAGCCGGACCGCGCCAAGCAGGTGTTGCTGCACCGCATCGACGGCGGCGAAGCGATGAAGGAGTACCCGGCGTCGACCAAAAGCTCGACCGACGCAGCCATGATCCGCAACCTGTTCGACATGGGGCAGCAGCGCACCCATGCATGGCTGGCTCAGCATTTCGAGGCGATCGGCGCGCGTGGCACGGTCGACATCCGGGCCGACTACCTCGACGGCGCCCGGACCGACCTGGTGTCGGCCCAGCCCCGGCCGCGCCGGTTGAGCCGCGCCTTCCAGCCCTGGCTGGCCCGCGTGTTCAAGCGCCTGCCCCTGTAAGTCAGAGCACGTCGGGATGGCCCCGCGCCGCCAGCCACTCATTGGCCCGGCCGAAATGGCCGCAGCCCAGGAACGGCACCGGTGGCCGGTTGGCCGACAGCGGCGATGGATGGTTGGCCTGCAGCACCAGGGCCTCGCGCCCGTGGCTGCGGGCGGCCTGCTCGATCAGGCTGGCCTTGGCCTGGGCGTGGGCGCCCCACAACAGGTAGACGCAGGGCGAAGCGGTCTTCGCCACTGCCTCGAGCAGCGCATCGGTGAGCGTCTCCCAGCCCTTTTTCGCATGGCTGCCGGGCTGCCCATCCTCGACCGTGAGACTGGCGTTGAGCAGCAACACGCCGCGCCGGGCCCAATCGACCAGCGAGCCGTGGTCCGGCACCGGCCGCTGCAGCGACGCCAGCCGCTCCTTGAAGATGTTGCGCAGCGACGGCGGCAAGCGGACGCCGCGCGCGACGGAGAAGGCGAGGCCCTCGGCCTGGCCGGCGCCGTGGTACGGATCCTGGCCCAGGATCACCGCCCTGACCTCGTGCAGCGGCGTCAGCTCGAGCGCCCGGAACGGCCGCGGCGGATAGATGATGGCGCCCGCGGCAAGCCGGCCGCGGATGAAGTCGCCCAGCCGCACGCCGGCGGGACTGGCCAGGAAGGCGTCGACGACGGGCTTCCAGCCGGCGGCCACCGGCCACTGCTCCGGCTCCCAGCGCACCAGCCGTTCGTCCATCAGGCGAACAGCTCGGCCAGCGCCCGACCCGGATCGGCGGCGCGCATGAAGGCCTCGCCCACCAGGAAGGCGTTGACGCCAGCGTCGCGCATGGTCTTCACATCCTCGGGCGTCCGGATGCCCGACTCGGTGACCAGCAGGCGGTCGGCCGGCACGTCCTTGCGCAGCGCCAGCGTCGTCGCCAGCGAAACCTCGAAGCTGCGCAGGTTGCGGTTGTTGACGCCGACCAGCGCGGTCTTGAGCTTGAGCGCACGTTGCAGCTCCGCGGCGTCGTGGACCTCGACCAGCACCGCCATGTCGAGGCTGCGCGCGATCGCCTCCAGTTCGGCCATCCGGGTGTCGTCGAGGCAGGCGGCGATCAGCAGGATGCAATCGGCGCCCATCACCCGCGACTCGTAGACCTGGTACGGGTCGACCATGAAGTCCTTGCGCAGCACCGGCAGGTCGCAGGACGCGCGCGCCTGCTTCAGGAAATCCGGCTCGCCCTGGAAAAACTGGCGGTCGGTCAGCACCGACAGGCAGGCGGCGCTGGTCTTGCCGTCGCCGTCGGCATAGCTCTGCGCGATGTCCGCGGGAATGAACTCCTCGCGCAGCACGCCCTTGCTGGGACTGGCCTTCTTGATCTCGGCGATGACGGCGCTCTGGCCCGCCGCGATCTTGCGGCGCAGCGCGCCGACGAAATCGCGCGTCAGCACCCGGCTCTCGGCGTCGGCACGCATGGCCGGCAGCGGCTTGCGCTTGACGGCGGCGGCGACTTCTTCGCGCTTGACCGCGACGATCTGGTCGAGGATGTCACTCATTGCGTCAGGCTCCCAGCGTCTTGGACACGGCGATCAACTGTTCGAGCCTGGCCTTGGCCGCCCCCGACTCCACGGCGGCCCGCGCCCTGGCGATGCCGTCCTTCATGGTCGGCGCCACGTTGGCCGCATACAGCGCGACGCCGGCGTTGAGGATCGCGATGTCGCGGGGCGCCCCAGGCTGGTTGTCCAGCACCGACATCAGCATCTCCCGCGACTGCTCGGGCGTCTCGACCTTGAGCGCCCGGTTGCTCGCCATCGCCATGCCGAAGTCTTCCGGGTGGATCTCGTATTCGCTGATCTCGCCGTTTTTCAGCTCGCCGACCATGGTCGCGGCGCCCAGGCTGACTTCGTCCATGCCGTCGCGGCCGTAGACCACGATCGCGTGCTCGGCGCCGAGCCGCTGCAGCGCCCGCACCTGGATGCCGACCAGGTCGGGATGGAACACGCCCATCAGGATGTTGGGCGCGTCGGCCGGATTGGTCAGCGGCCCGAGGATGTTGAAGATGGTCCGCACGCCGAGCTCCTTGCGGATCGGCGCGACGTTCTTCATCGCCGGGTGGTGGTTGGGCGCGAACATGAAGCCGATCCCGACCTGCTCGATGCATCTGGCGATCGCCTCGGGCGGCAGGTTGATGTTCAGCCCCAGGCTCTCCAGCACGTCGGCGCTGCCGCTCTTGCTGGAGACGCTGCGCCCGCCGTGCTTGCTGACCTTGGCGCCGGCGGCCGCGGCGATGAACATCGAGCAGGTCGAGATGTTGAAGGTGTGGGAGCCGTCGCCGCCGGTGCCGACGATGTCGACCAGGTGGGTCTTGTCGGCGACGTGGACCTTGGTGGAGAACTCGCGCATGACCTGGGCCGCGGCCGTGATCTCGCCGATGGTTTCCTTCTTGACGCGCAGGCCGGTGATCAGCGCCGCCATCATGACCGGCGAAAGCTCGCCGCTCATGATCATGCGCACGATCCTGAGCATCTCGTCGTGAAAGATCTCGCGGTGTTCGATGGTGCGCTGCAGCGCTTCCTGGGGGGTGATGGGCATGATCTTCTCCATGGAGGACTAGCGTGAGGGATTGTCGGACGAAGCCAGCTGGACGCCGCTCAGGCCCGGAAGAACCGGCGCACGGAGGCAACGGCGCGTTCGATGCCCGCGGCGTCGACGTCCAGGTGGGTGGCGAAACGCAGCCGGTACAGGCCGGTGGCCAGCACGCCTTCGCTGGCCAGGTGCTGGATCAGCCCCGCGGACCGCTCGCGCGCCGCGCCGGTCAGATCGGCAAACACCATGTTGGTCTGCGGCGTTTCCACCTGCAGGCCGTCGATGCCGGCAAGCCCGTTCGCCAGTTGCGCGGCCAACAGGTGGTCCTGCGCGAGCCGCTCGACGTGGTGGTCCAGCGCGTACGAAGCTGCAGCGGCCAGCATGCCGGCCTGGCGCATCGCGCCGCCGGCCATCTTGCGGAGGCGCCGCGCCTTGGCGATGTAGTCGCGCGAGCCGCACAGCGCCGAACCGACCGGTGCGCCCAGCCCCTTGCTGAAGCAGACGGAGACGCTGTCGAAGCAGGCTGCGATGCGGCGCGCTTCGGTCCTGGCGTCGGTGCCGCGCTGCGCGGCCTGCGCCACCGCCGCATTGAACAGCCGCGCCCCATCGAGATGCCGCGCCAGCCCCTTCGTTCTTGCCAGGGCAGTGGCCTGCTCCACATACGCCATCGGCAGCAGCTTGCCGCCGATGGTGTTCTCCAGGGCCAGCAGGCGGGTGCGGGCGAAGTGCGGATCGTCCGGCTTGATCGCTTCCGCGATGTCGGCCAGCGCCAGCGAGCCGTCGGCCTGGTGCGCGATCGGCTGCGGCTGCACGCTGCCGAACACCGCGGCGCCGCCGCCCTCCCAGCGGTAGCAATGCGCCATCTGGCCGACGATGTACTCGTCGCCCCGCTGGCAATGCGACAGCACGCCGCACAGGTTGCTCTGGGTGCCGGTCGGAACGAACAGCGCCGCTTCGAAGCCCAGCAGCGCAGCGATCTTCTCCTGCAACGCATTGACGCTCGGGTCGTCGCCAAAGACGTCGTCGCCCAGCGGCGCCGCGGCCATGGCCTCGCGCATGCCGGCGGTGGGGCGGGTCACCGTGTCGCTGCGCAGATCGACGATGGGCAGATTCATGCGGTTTGCTCCAGGAAGTTTTTCAGCAGCGCGTGGCCGTGTTCGCTCAGCACCGATTCAGGATGGAACTGCACGCCCTGGACGGCCAGCTCCTTGTGCCGCACGCCCATGATTTCCTTGTCCTCGGTCCACGCCGTGATCGCCAGCTCGCCGGGGCAGGAAGACTTCTCGATCGCCAGCGAGTGGTAGCGGTTGACCGTGAAGTGCTCCGGCAAGCCGGCGAACACGCCCTCGCCGGTCGTCGTGATCACGCTGGTCTTGCCGTGCATCAGTTGCTGCGCGCGGACGATCCGGCCGCCGAAGGCCGCGCCGATGCTCTGGTGCCCCAGGCACACACCCAGGATCGGCAGCTTGCCGGCAAAGTGCTGGATGGCCTCCACCGAGATGCCGGCCTCGGCCGGTGAACAAGGCCCAGGCGAGACGACCAGCCGGTCGGGTTTGCGCTGCGCAATCCCGGCCACGGTGATTTCGTCGTTGCGGAACACTTCGACCTGCGCGCCCAGTTCGCCGAAGTACTGCACCAGGTTGTAGGTGAAGCTGTCGTAGTTGTCGATCATCAAAAGCTTCATGTTTCGATGCTCCTGGTCGGCTTGCAAGCGGAAAACGGACACCCGTACGCAGAGGACGCGAAGGGGACGCAAAGGTCGCAGAAGGAAGACGGCACGGGTTTCATAGCTTGTTCACCAAGCGGTGGATGCCTTTGACAACCGGAAAGGCGTGGAAGTTGATCAACAGGCCGAGCTTGAGCCCGGAGAGGCGCAGGTACGAGAGCAACTGTGAGCGATGAACATCCGCGATCGCGTCCATTGCCTTGAGTTCGACGATGACAGATTTCTCGACAATGAAGTCCGCTCGGTAGCCAAGGCCGACGTGCTGACCCTTGTAGAAAGCTTCCACCGGCACCTCCCGCTCGAAAAGCAGCCCGCGTTGCACCAACTCGACTGCCAGTGCTCCCGCGTAGGCACTTTCGAGCAACCCCACGCCCAGGACTCTCTGAAACCTCGACTGCTGCCCCAATGATTTCGTGGGAAAAGTCATTCTCGATCTTCGGCTGTTCCTTCTGCGAACTCTGCGAATCTTTTGCGTCCTCTGCGTACCGAGGTGCGATTGCCGTCTTCATTCAAGCCCCTCCTCGACCAGCTCGCTCGCCCGCAGCAACGCCCGCGCCTTGGCTTCGGTCTCTTTCCATTCGAGCTCGGGCACGGAATCGGCGACGACGCCGGCGGCGGCCTGCACGTACAGCGTCTGGTCCTTGATGATGCCGGTGCGGATCGCGATGGCGACGTCCATGTCGCCGGCGTAGCTCAGGTACCCGCAGGCGCCGCCGTAGATTCCGCGCTTGGTCGGCTCCAGCTTGTCGATGATCTCCATCGCATGCACCTTGGGCGCGCCGCTGAGCGTGCCGGCCGGAAAGGTGGCCTTGAGCACGTCGATGCTGGTCATGCCGTCGTTCAGGATGCCCTCGACGTTGCTGACGATGTGCATCACGTGGCTGTAGCGCTCGACGGCGAAGGCCTCGGTGACCTTCACGCTGCCGGTCTTGGCGATGCGTCCGATGTCGTTGCGCGCCAGGTCGATCAGCATCACGTGCTCGGCCCGCTCCTTGGGATCGTTGATCAGCTCCTGCTCGATGGCCTTGTCCTGCTCCGGCGTCGCGCCGCGGGGACGGGTGCCGGCGAGCGGCCGGATGGTGATCTTCTGGCCGTCCGGCGTCTGCTCCTGCCGCACCAGGATCTCCGGCGACGCCCCGACGACGTGGAAATCGCCGAAGTGGTAGTAGTACATGTAGGGGCTCGGATTGAGCGAGCGCAGCGCGCGGTAGAGCGACAGGGGCGACTCGGTGTAACGCTTCTTGATCCGCTGGCCGACCTGCACCTGCATGAAATCGCCGGCCGCGATCATGTCCTTGGCCGCGTCCACGGCCTTGATGTAATCGGCCTTGGCGAAATCGCGCTCGGCCGGGAAGGTCTGCGTCTGCCGCACCACCGGCGCGCTCACCGAGTACTTGAGCATCTCGCGCAATTCGCGCAGCCGCTTCTTGGCGTTGGCATAGGCCTCGCCCTGCGCCGGGTCGGCGTAGACGATCAGGTACAGCTTGCCCGACAGGTTGTCGATGACGGCCAGTTCCTCGCACTGCAGCAGCAGGATGTCGGGGCAACCCAGGGTGTCGGGTGGACAGCTCTGTTCGAGCTTCTTCTCGATGTGACGGACCGTGTCGTAGCCGAAGTAGCCGGCCAGGCCGCCGCAAAAGCGCGGCAGCCCCGGCCGCAGCGCCACCTTGAAGCGCTTCTGGTAGGCGGCGACGAAGTCGAGCGGATTGCCGCGGGCGCTTTCGACCACCACGCCGTCCCGCACCACTTCGGTCACCGCGGCGGCGCCGAACCCGCTGGCCCGCAGCAGGGTGCGCGCCGGCAGGCCGATGAAGCTGTAGCGGCCGAACCGCTCGCCGCCGACCACGGACTCCAGCAGGAAGCTGAACTTGCCGCCGTCGCGGGAATGCGCGAGCTTGAGGTACAGGGACAGCGGCGTCTCGAGGTCCGCGAACGCTTCCACCATCAGCGGAATGCGGTTGTAGCCCTGCAAGGCAAGGCTTTTGAATTCAAGTTCGGTGATCAAGGGGTGAGCCTCCACAAGCTCCGCGGCAGGCGCTGCCGCGATTCATTCACACAGGGTGCCTTGCGACAAGGGCAAGGCGCGGGGCACGGGGTGGCCCGTGCTGTCAGGCAGATTCGAACCGGGATGGACGCCAGGGCCAGGCTCCCCGGTCGCTCAAACCTGTGATGTTGGTTCGGTGAATGAACATGCGGGCCAGTGTAGCAAACCGGTTCGCTGCCCCCGCGAAAACCCTCTGCGAGATCGGGCGCCAGGCGGGAAGAATCCGGGGTTGCTACATTTCGAAACATCCGGGGAGCCGACATGCCATCTGCCAGAACCTGGGCCTGCGCCATCGCGGCCACCCTCCTCGTTTCCAGCGCCATGGCGCAGGTCACCGTTTCCGGCGTCCGCTTCGACGACAGCAGCGACGTCCGGGGCTCCCGGACCCAGCTCAATGGCGCGGGCACCCGCTACAAGGCGGTGTTCAAGGTCTACGCCGCCGGCCTCTACCTGACGCGCAAGGCCGGCACCACCGAGGAAGTGCTGGCCGCGCCCGGCGCCAAGCGGATCAGCATCACCATGCTGCGCGACATCGACTCGTCGGAACTGGGCAAGCTGTTCGCGCGCGGCATCGAAGACAACATGGACCGGGCCGCGTTCTCCAAGCTGATCCCCGGCGTGATGCGCATGAGCCAGATCTTCTCGGACAACAAGAAGCTCGGTAGCGGCGAGACCTTCTCGCTGGACTGGGTGCCCGGCACCGGCACGGTGGTGATGTTGCGCGGCGTCCAGCAGGGGGAGCCGTTCAAGGAACCGGAGTTCTACAACGCCATGCTGCGGATCTGGCTCGGCCCCAACCCAGCCGACTGGAAGCTCAAGGACGCTTTGCTGGGCAAGGCCAGCTAAAGCAGCCGACCCAGTTCCGCCAGCGAGTCGACGAAACCGTCGGCGTCCACCGCCCGCACCGGCTCGCCGTGGTTGTAGCCATAGGTCACCAGCAGCACGGGGCAGCCGGCGGCGCGGGCGGCGGCGGCGTCGTTGCTCGAGTCGCCGATCATCAGGGTCTGGCCCGGCGGCGCGGACAAGGCCTCGCAGGTCTTGAGCAGGGGCAACGGATCGGGCTTCTTGACCGCGAACGCGTCGCCGCCGAACACCACGCCGAAGAAGCCGTCGAGGCCCTTGGCCGCCAGCAGCGGCAGCGCGAAATTGGTGGGCTTGTTGGTCAGGCAGGCCAGCTTCAGGCCGCGCGCTTGCAGCAGCGCGAGCCCCTCCAGCACGCCGGGATAGACCTGCGCATGCTGACCGTTGATGGCCAGGTAATGGTGCTGGTAGGCTTTCCAGGCGGCGGGATACAGCTGCGGGTCGCCGCCGCAGTGCGCCAGGACGGAATGCACCAGATGCTCCGAGCCCTTGCCGATCATCCGCTCGATCGCCGCCCGGTCGATCCCGGGCAGCCGCAGGTCGTCGAGCATGCGATTGAGCGCGACGACGAAGTCGCCCAGCGTGTCGATCATCGTTCCGTCGAGGTCGACGATGGCCGCGGTCAGCGGCCCCAGTTTCAGGTTCGGGTGCATGCCCGGAGTTTGCCCCAGGGCCCGCTCAGGCCGGCACCGACTCCACGTCGGCGCGCGTCCAGTGCCGGTGCTTGCCGATGGCAGCGACGAAATCCTGCCCCAGCTGGACCCGCGCGGTCGGCTCGCTCTTGCCCACCAGCACGCCGGCGAAGGCCGGCGAACCCGGATCGCTGGTGATGCCCAGGCCGCGCAGCAGCTCCACGCCTTCCCCGATCACGCAGATGGTCTTGAAGTGCTTGAAGGCTTCCTGCACGAAGTGCACGGCGTCGCCGCTGCGCACCAGCGCCTTGGCGCTGATGGCGCCGCTGGGCACCAGCACCGCATCGAACATCACCGACGGCATGTTCGAATAGGTGAAGTCCACCGCCAGCTGCTGGCCGGACGACGTCGAGACGAAGCCCAGGTGCGGCCCGACCACCTTGCAGATGGCGCCGGCGTCGAGCAGCGCCTGCTGGACGATCTTCATGGCACCGGTCTCGACCCCGTCGGCCACCAGGATGGCGACCTTGCGGGTCTGGATGGTGGCGCCGTTGTGCTCCATGCTCAGCGCCGGCGAGGCCTCGATCGGCAGCTTGAAGCGTGCTTCGCGGAAACCGGCGCGGCCGGCCGCCGCCTTGGCGTCGGGCGCGCCGATGCCCAGCGGCTCGGCGACCTTGCGCGCCAGCTTGGCGTCGACGTGGGCCAGGTTGTCGACCACCCGCTGGCGGATCGCCGGCACCTGCACCTTCGACAGCTCGAACTGGAACGCGGCGACGATGTGGTCCTTCTCGGCCGGGCTCTGGCTGTTCCAGAACAGGGTGGCCTGGGTGAAGTGGTCGTCGAAACTGGGGCTGCGGCGGCGAACCTTGGGCGACTCCAGCTCCTCCGGGTAGCTCTGGAAGCCGCCGGTGCCGCCGTCGACCCGTTGCTCGGAGCCGGTCGCCAGCGTGTTCGGCTCGTAGTTCACCTGGCCCTTGTTGATCGACTGGCGGTGCATGCCGTCACGCTGGAAGTTGTGGAACGGGCAGACGCCGCGGTTGATCGGCAGTTCGTGGAAGTTGGGACCGCCCAGGCGCGACAGCTGGGTGTCGGTGTACGAGAACAGGCGACCCTGCAGCAGCGGATCGTTGCTGAAGTCGATGCCGGGCACCAGGTGGCCCGGATGGAACGCCACCTGCTCGGTTTCGGCGAAGAAGTTGTCGACGTTGCGGTTCAGCACCATCTTGCCCACCAGCTGCACCGGCACCATGTCCTCGGGGATCAGCTTGGTCGGGTCGAGCAGGTCGAAGCCCAGCGCCGCGGCCTTGCTCTCCTCGATCAGCTGCAGGCCCAGCTCCCATTCCGGGAAGTTGCCCTGGTCGATCGCCTCCCACAGGTCGCGCCGGTGGAAGTCCGCATCCTTGCCGGCGATCTTCTGCGCCTCGTCCCAGACCAGGGCGTGCTTGCCCAGCTTGGGCTTCCAGTGGAACTTGACGAAATGCGCGACGCCATGGGCGTTGATGAAGCGGAAGGTGTGCACGCCGAAGCCTTCCATCATCCGGAAGCTGCGCGGGATCGCGCGATCCGACATCACCCACATCAGCATGTGCGTGGTCTCGGGCATCAGCGAGGCGAAATCCCAGAAGGTGTCGTGGGCGCTGGCGGCCTGCGGCATCTCGTGGTGCGGCTCCGGCTTGACGGCATGCACCAGGTCCGGAAACTTCATCGCGTCCTGGACGAAGAACACCGGAATGTTGTTGCCCACCAGGTCGTAGTTGCCCTCACGCGTATAGAACTTGACCGCGAAGCCGCGCACGTCGCGCACCGTGTCGGACGAACCGCGCGAGCCGGCCACGGTGGAGAAGCGCACGAACACCGGCGTGCGCGCGCCCACTTCCTGCAGGAAATCGGCACGGGTGTATTCGGAGAGCGACTTGTACAGCTCGAAGTAGCCGTGGGCGCCGGTGCCGCGGGCGTGGACCACGCGCTCGGGGATGCGCTCATGGTCGAAGTGGGTGATCTTCTCGCGCAGGATGAAGTCTTCCAGCAGCGTCGGCCCGCGCACGCCCGCCTTCAGCGAGTTGTGGTTGTCGGGGATCGGCACGCCCTGGTTGGTGGTCAGCTGGCTCTCCGGCCCCTGGCTGAACGACTCCAGCTGCTTCACCTTGGCGGCTGCGCTGTCTCCCGCCTTGGCTTTGCGCTGGGTCTCCTGTCGGGGCTGGGCCATCAAATCACTCCTGGATACGAACTGTGCGGTCAAATGAACAGGCAGGCGCCAGCGCGCACGCGCTGCCAGCGTCGGCCGGGAAAAAAATCAGCTGGTTTCGAGGTCGAGCGCCAGTTCCAGCACGTTGGCGACGGTCGCCAGCGCGAGCAGGCCGGCAGCACCGGCCACGCACCAGACCAGGAACTCGTCCTGCAGCTCCGCCCACGTCCCGGGGAACAGCAGGGTCAGCGCGACGCCGCCGATCAGGGCGCCGACCGTGCCCAGCATCGCGTGCAGGTAGATCCCGCGCGACGAATCGACCCGCATCATCGCGGCGGCGGCCGAGCCCATGATGGCTCCGATGAGGATTCCTGCGAGCAACTCCATGGGGTTCTCCTTGCGCGGGGTCGTGGGACGGCTTCTGTACTGGGGAGCTTACGGACTGCCTGAGCCAGGACCCGTAGCCGGGCGGCACCGTGCGTTGTCGGCATGCGCCACCACCGGCGGTAGGACGTTTCCCACAGTTTCCCGCGCCGCGGCCCTACCGGCGCGGCCGGCGCCAGGCGCGACAGTGGGGTTTTCGAAGAAGCCACACCATGCACAACCGACTGACCAGCCGAAAGCGACCGGAGGCCGACGCGAACAAGGGCAAGACGGTTCCGGCCCAGGGCGAGACCCAGGACCCGGCGCCGCGCCTGCCGCACGAGCGGGACGAATCGTCCGACAGCCAGGCGGCCCAGGAGCAATCCGGCGAGCGGATCGGCAAGCAGGCGCGGGAAGACGTCGAGCGCGGCCTGGTGGACACCGACAAGGGACCGGTGCTCGACGAAACCTACGAGAAGATGCGCAACGGCGCCGGCGACCCGCTCAAGAAGCTGGCGCCCTGAGTCCGCCCTGAGCCTTCAACGCGCCAGCTCGGTCCGCATCGCGTCGATGACGCCCTGGTAGTCGGGCTTGCCGAAAATGGCGCTGCCGGCGACGAAGGTGTCGGCGCCGGCCGCCGCCACCCGGGCGATGTTGTCGGTCTTGATGCCGCCGTCGACCTCCAGGCGGATGTCCCGGCCGGTGGCGTCGATGCGCTTGCGCGCTTCCTCGATCTTGCGCAGTGCGGACTCGATGAAGCTCTGCCCGCCGAAGCCCGGGTTGACGCTCATGATCAGGATCAGGTCGATGTCGTCGATCACCCAGTCCAGCACGTCGAGCGGGGTGGCGGGGTTGAAGACCACGCCGGGCTTGCAGCCCCTGGCCTTGATCGCCTGGACGCTGCGGTGCACATGGCCGGACGCCTCCGGATGGAAGCTGATGTAGTCGGCGCCGGCCTCGGCGAAGGCCTGCGCCAGCGCGTCGACCGGCTGCACCATCAGGTGCACGTCGATCGGCACCGCCACGCCGGCCGCGGTCTTCGCGTGGGGCTTGAGCGCCGAGCAGATCATCGGACCGAAGGTCAGGTTGGGCACGTAATGGTTGTCCATCACGTCGAAGTGGATCCAGTCGGCGCCGGCGGCGATGACGCTTTTGACCTCGTCGCCGAGCCGCGCGAAGTCGGCCGAAAGGATCGAGGGCGCGATGCGGTGGGTTTTGCTCATGGCGGGATTTTCGCAAATCGGCGAGCGGTTACAGTGCGGCCATGGCCAAGTACCAGTTTCGCGTCGAGGTCGAACCCCGTTTCCTGCCCGAGCAGTCGGCTCCGACGCAGGGCATCTACAGCTTCGTCTACACCATCACCATCACCAACACCGGCGAGGTGCCGGCCCAGCTGATCTCCCGCCACTGGGAGATCGGCAACTCCGCCGGCGAGGTCGAGGAGGTCAAGGGACTGGGCGTGGTCGGCCAGCAGCCCCTGCTCAAGCCGGGCGAGGCCTTCCAGTACAGCAGCGGCTGCCGGCTGCGCACGCCCTCCGGCACGATGCAGGGCAGCTATTTCTTCGTCGCCGAGGACGGTGAGCGCTTCGAAGTGCAGATCCCGCCCTTCATCCTCGACGACGGCGCCCTGCGGGTGCTGCACTAGCGACCGTCTTCCCGTCGATGCGCGATCTGAACCAGGTGCTCGACACCCTGGATGCCCAGGCGCCCCTGGCGCAGCGGCATCTGTGGCTGATCGGCCTGCTCGACTGGGTGCGGGGGCCGCGCGGCTCCTCGCCGCAGGCCGCCGCCAGCCGGGTGCGGCTGTTCCTCGATGCCCTGGACGCCCGCCCGGCGCTGCAGGAACGGGTGCGGCAGTGGTGGCAGGTGCTGGCGGAGACCGTCGACGCCACCGCCTTGCTGGCCGACTTCGGTTTCGCGCCGCGCATGGCCTTCATCAGCGAATTCAACGAACGGCTGCGGCAGAAGCTGCTCCCGGCCACCCCGGAAACCACCGACTCGGCCGAACTGTTCTCGCTGGCCATGCCCCGGGGCGACGACGCAGCCTGGGTCGCCGCGCTCGACGCCGAGACCCTGCAGCGGCTGGCCGCCCTGGTCACGACCGCCTCGCCGGTGACCGGGCTGACGCTGTGGCAGCACGAGCTGCTGGAAGCGATCAACTACTGCGCCAGCCAGGTCCGCGCCACCGGCTTCGCGGCCGAACTGCGGCAGCGGATGAGCGTGCCGTCGCGCGAGCTGCAGCCGTTCCACGAGCTGCCGGCCGACATCGAGAACTTCCGCGCCGCCTTCGTCGCCACGCCGCGCGAGCCGCTCGCGCTGGAAGACGCCGCGGCGCGGCTGCGGGACCGGCTGGAGGGTTGCCGGCAGGCCGCCACCAGCGTCTACCCGCACCTGAACGAGCACGGCATTTCGGTCGGCCTGGTGTTCCTGTTGCGGCAGTTGCGGGCGCGGGTGCTGCGGATCCGCGAGCTGATGGACTGCCTGATCTCGGCGTCGCCCGAAGGCAGCACGGCCCGCCTGGTGTCGCGGCTGGCCGCGATGGGCCAGGAGCGGCGCAGCCTGCGCGCGCTGTTCGCCGCCAATTCGTCGCTGCTGGCGTCCAAGGTCACCGAGCGCAGCGCCGAAGCCGGCGAGCACTACATCACCCGCACGCCGGCCGAATACCGGCAGATGCTGTGGAAGGCCGCGGGTGGCGGCGCCGCGACGGCCGTCACCACCCTGCTCAAGTTCGCGCTGGCGACGCTGGGGCTGGCGGCGTTCTGGGGCGGGTTCTGGGCCGGTGTGATGTACGCGGCCAGCTTCGTCTTCATCCAGTTGATGCACTGGACCCTGGCCACGAAACAACCCGCGATGACGGCGCCGGCGATGGCGGCCAAGCTCAAGGACCTGGCCGAACCGGCCGCGGTGGAGGACTTCGTCGACGAGGTCGCCAACCTGGTGCGCTCGCAGGTGGCGGCCGTGCTCGGCAACGTCGGCATGGTGGTGCCCTGCGTCGTGTTGCTCAGCGTGCTGATCCAGCTGGCGAGCGGCGCCCCGATGATCGACCGCGCCGAAGCCGACCACGTCTTCCATTCGCTGCACCTGCTCAATCCGCTCACATTGATCTTCGCCGCCTTCACCGGCGTGCTGCTGTTCACGTCCAGCCTGATCGCGGGCTGGACCGAGAACTGGTTCGTGCTGCACCGGCTGGATTCGGCGATGCGCTACAACCCGCGCATCACCGCGGTGCTGGGCGCCGACCGCGCCGCGCGCTGGGCCGGCTTCATGCGCCAGAACATCTCGGGGTTCGCGTCCAACATCTCGCTGGGCCTGATGCTGGGCCTGGTGCCGCCGGTGCTGGCCTTCTTCGGCCTCGGCCTGCAGGCGCGGCACGTCACCCTGTCCAGCGGCCAGCTGGCAGCGGCGGCCTCGGCCTATGGACCGCAGGTGCTGCACATGTCCGAGCTGTGGTGGTGCGTCGCCGCCATTCCGCTGATCGGCATGCTGAACCTGGGCGTGAGCTTTTACTTCGCTTTCCGGCTGGCGCTGCGCGCCCACAGCGTCGGCGGCGCCGACCGGCTGCGGATCCGCCGGGCCCTGCGCGCCCGCTGGCGCCGGCGGCCGGCCAGTTTTTTTCTGCCGCCATGACCGGGCCGGGCGCCACTGGCGCGCTGTCCTACAGGGCGCGAGCGGGACTGGGCGTTACAGTGCGCCGGGGACAGCAAATGAAAATGACCCCCACGCTCTTTTCAATCGCTGCCCCCCGAGGGGGCTTCAGTCTCCTTGAGGCGGCTCGGCGGAGACTGGAATGACCCCCACGCTCTTTTCAATCGCTGCCCCCCGAGGGGGCTTCAGTCTCCTTGAGGCGGCTCGGCGGAGACTGACATGAACGAAATCACGGCGATCTGGTCGGAGTGGCTCAAGCCCTCCGCCGGCCTGCCGACGGTGCAATGGTCGATCCTGCTGGGGGTGGCGGCGATCGCCGGCCATCTGTTCCACCGCTACATCGGCCTGCCCAAGGTGGTCGGCTATTCGGCGGTCGGAGCGGTCGCCGGCCTCGCCGGGTTCACCGGCGCGGCCTGGCCGCTGCAGGGCACCGGGCTGTTCCTGCTCGAACTGGGCGTGTCGGTGGTGCTGTTCGAGGCCGGCGGCCGCATTCCGCTGCGCTGGTTCCGCCACAACCCGATGGTGCTGATGCAAAGCCTGCTCGAGTCGACGCTGACACTGGTCGTCGTCTACTACGTGCTGCGTTACCTGGAGGTGCGCGCCGACGTCGCCCAGTCGCTGGCCCTGGTGGCGATGGCGGCGTCGCCCGCGGTGTTGAGCCGCATCGTGATCGACACCCGGGCCTCGGGCCCCGTCACCGAGCGGGCCATGGTGCTGTCGACGCTCAGCACGCTGTACGCCCTCACGCTGTGCACTGCGCGCGCCGGCGTCATGCACCGGCCGCACAAGGAATGGGCGGACATGGCCTATCCGATCCTGGTGGTGCTGGGGCTGTCGGTGGTGGTCGGCGCCGTGCTGGCGCTGGCATTGCGGGTGGCCCTGCGCGTGATGAGCCCCACCAGCGAGAACACCTCCATGCTGTTCATGGCGTTGCTGGCCGCCGGCACCGCCCTGGCCGCCCATTTCGGCGCTTCGGCGCCGCTGGCGGCGCTGCTGGGAGGCATGCTGCTCAAGCAGCTCAATCCCAAGCCGTGGGCCTGGCCGCGCCAGCTCGGCACCGCCGGCTCGCTGCTGACGATGCTGATGTTCGTGCTGGTCTCGGTGGTCGCGGCCAACGCGCAATGGAACATGCAGACGGCCAAACTGGTGGCGGGCCTGGTGCTGGCCCGGGGCGCGGCCAAGATCCTGGGCGTGATGGCCGCCAACTGGGGCAGCGGCCTGAGCTGGCGCCAGGCGCTCTACACCGGCAGCGCGATGTCGCCGATGTCGTCGGTGGCCCTGCTGCTGGTGTCGCAATTCGCCGCCAGCTCGCCGGCCCTGCCGCTGCTGGCCCGCATCGCCCTGCCGGCGATCCTGCTGATGGAGGTTCTGGGCGCCATCCTGGCGACTTTCGCGGTGCACCGCACCGGCGAGAGCACGCGCTCCTGGGGCCCGGATTCCGCGCTCACGACACCGGGAGACGTGCGTGGCTAGCGCGTCTCGCTCCGAGACCGCGGCCGCCCGGCAGGCCGTGCTCGAGCCGTTCCAGCAGTCGGCGGCGCTGTCGCTGGGCGTCGAGCTGGAGCTGCAGTTGATCAACACCAACGACTACGACCTGGCGCCCTACTCGGACGAGATGCTGCGGCTGATGGCGAAGATCCCGCTGCCCGGCGCGGTGGTGCCGGAGATGACCTCCAGCATGATCGAGATCTCCACCGGCGTGTGCCAGTCCTCGGCGCAGGTGCTGGGCGAGCTGTCGCAGATCCGCGATGCGCTGGTCCGGTGCGCCGACAAGCTGAACATCGCGATCGCCGGCGGCGGCACCCATCCGTTCCAGCAATGGCACGAGCAGCGCATCTACGACCGGCCGCGCTTCCACGAGCTGTCGCAGCTGTACGGCTACCTGTCCAAGCAGTTCACCATCTTCGGCCAGCACGTGCACGTCGGCTGCCCGGATGCGGACAGCGCGCTGCTGATGCTGCACCGGATGTCGCGCTACATCCCGCACTTCATCGCGTTGTCGGCGTCGTCGCCGTTCGTCCAGGGCCAGGACACCCAGTTCGATTCGGCCCGGCTCAATTCCGTCTTCGCGTTCCCGATGTCGGGCCGCGCGCCCTTCACCCTGCGCTGGGAGGAGTTCGGCGCCTGGTTCGCCAAGAGCACGCGCACCGGGGTGGTCAAGAGCATGAAGGACTTCTACTGGGACATCCGGCCCAAGCCGGAGTACGGAACGATCGAGATCCGGGTCTTCGACACGCCGCTGACGGTGGAGCGGGCCGCGGCCCTCTCGGGCTATGTCCAGGCGCTGGCGTCGTGGCTGCTGCACGAGCAGCCCTTCATGCCGGTGGAGGACGATTACATGGTCTACACCTACAACCGGTTCCAGGCCTGCCGCTTCGGCCTCGATGCGGTGTACGTGGACCCGGTGACCGGCGAGCACATGGCGCTGCGCGACCACATCGTGCTGACCATGAAGCAGATCGACGCCCACGCGATCTCGGTGGGCGCGGCCGCCGGGATCGACCTGCTGAAGCTGTCGGCCGACCTGGGCGCCAACGACGCCAGGTGGCTGCGCGAACGCCAGGCCAAGGAGCGGCTGCTGGCCGAAGTGAGCCGGCAGGCGGCCGAGCGATTCCGCGGAGTGCGCGTCTGATCTGGGCTACGGCCGATCCTGTTCCTGGTCCAGCCAGGCCGCTTCGTCCTTCAGCTGGCCGATGGCGCGATCGAGGGCACTGAGCTCGCCGCGGTGCAGCGCGGCCAGGGTACGCAGGTGGCGACGGCCGGCCGGCAGCAGGTGCACCTGCACCTGGCGGCCGTCGGTCGGGTCGCGCCGGCGCTCCACCAGCCCCGCCTCCTCGCAGCGCGTCACCAGCGCCACCGTCCCGTGGTGCTGCGACTGCAGCCGCTCGGCCACTTCGCCGATGGTGGCCCATTCGCGGCCCGGAAAGCCGCACACATGCAGCAGCAGCTGGTACTGCAGTGAGGTGATGCCCTGGCTCGTGGCCGCATCCTCGCTGAAGCGCATGAACTTGCGCAGCTGGTAGCGGAAGTTCGACAACGCCTCGAATGTTTCCTTGGTCGGTGGCTTGCGTTGGCTCATGGCTGGTCCTGCTGCCGGGGCAGCAATGAATACGAATGACTGCGCGTGGTTTCCACAATGGCAAACATATCACGTTGTGATGTATCTTCCGCCGATGCATATCAAAAGCCAGAAAGACTTCTTCTGCGGGCTCATGTTCGGCGGCGCGGGTCTCGCGTTCTCGATCGGGGCCACCAATTACAACATCGGCGAGGGCGCCCGCATGGGACCGGGCTACTTCCCGGTCATGCTGGGCGTCGTGCTCGTGCTGATCGGCATCGGCGTCGTGGTGCAGGCGCTGGCCAGCGGTCCGGACGACGGCGACCGGATCGGCCGCTGGGCCTGGCGGCCGCTGGCCTTCGTGATCGGCGCCAACGTCGCCTTCGGGGTGCTGCTCGGCGGACTGCCATCGATCGGCGTGCCGGCGATGGGGCTGATCGTCGCGATCTATGCGCTGACCCTCATCGCCAGCCGCGGCGGTGACCAGTTTCGCCTGCGCGACGTGCTGATCCTGGCCACGGTGCTGGCCATCGGCAGCTACCTGGCGTTCATCGTGCTGCTGAAACTGCAGATCCCGGTGTGGCCGTCCTTCATCACCGGCTGAGGAAACCGCCATGGAACTCTTTTCTCACCTCGCCATGGGATTCGGCGTCGCCTTCACGCCGATCAACCTGCTGTACGCGTTCATCGGCTGCGTGCTGGGAACCCTGATCGGCGTGCTGCCCGGCATCGGCCCGGTGGCGACCATCTCGATGCTGCTGCCCGCGACCTACGCGTTGCCCCCGGTCTCGGCGCTGATCATGCTGGCCGGCATCTACTACGGCGCGCAATACGGCGGCTCGACCACGGCCATCCTGGTCAACCTGCCGGGCGAGTCGTCCTCGGTCGTCACCTGCATCGATGGCTACCAGATGGCCAGGCAGGGCCGGGCGGGGCCGGCGCTGGCCGCCGCCGGCCTCGGATCGTTCTTCGCCGGCACGGTCGGCACGCTGATCCTGGCCGCCTTCGCGCCGCCGCTGACCGAACTGGCCTTCAAGTTCGGCCCGGCCGAATACTTCTCGCTGATGATCCTGGGCCTGATCGGCGCCGTGGTGCTGGCGTCGGGCTCGCTGCTCAAGGCGATCGGCATGATCGTGCTGGGCCTGCTGATGGGGCTGATCGGCACCGACGTGAATTCCGGCGTCGCCCGTTTCAGTTTCGACATCCCGGAACTGACCGACGGCATCGGCTTCGTGACGCTGGCCATGGGCGTGTTCGGCTATGGCGAGATCATCGGCAACCTGTCGCAATCGAGCAGCGAGCGCGAGGTCTTCACCAGGAGCGTGCACGGCCTGATGCCCACCCGCCAGGACTTCAGGAACATGTTGCCGGCCGTGCTGCGCGGCACGGCACTGGGCTGCGCGCTGGGCATCCTGCCGGGCGGCGGCGCCACCCTGTCGGCGTTCGCCGCCTACACCATCGAGAAGAAGCTGCGCCTGCGCGCCGGCGAGGTGCCGTTCGGCCGCGGCAACATCCGCGGCGTCGCCGCGCCCGAGTCGGCCAATAACGCGGGCTCGCAGACGTCCTTCATCCCGCTGCTGACGCTGGGCATTCCGCCGAACGCGGTGATGGCGCTGATGGTCGGGGCGATGACCATCCACAACATCCAGCCTGGCCCGCAGGTGATGACCAGCAATCCGGAACTGTTCTGGGGCCTGATCGCCTCCATGTGGATCGGCAACCTGATGCTGGTGGTCCTGAACCTGCCGCTGATCGGCGTGTGGATCAAGCTGCTCACCGTGCCCTACCGCTTCCTGTTTCCGGCCATCGTGCTGTTCTGCGCCATCGGCGTGTATTCGACCAACAACAACACCTTCGACATCTGGATGGTGGGCATCTTCGGCGTGATCGGCTACGTCTTCGCCAAGCTGGGCGCGGAGCCGGCGCCGTTGCTGCTGGGTTTCGTGCTGGGCCCGATGATGGAAGAGAACCTCAGGCGGGCCATGCTGCTGTCGCGCGGCGACTGGAGCGTGTTCGTCACCCGGCCGCTCTCGGCTGGCCTGCTGGCTGCCGCCCTGGCGCTGCTGATCGTGGTGCTGCTGCCGGCGGTGAAGCGCACCCGCGAGGAAGCTTTCGTGGAGGAATGAGCGGCGGCGCCCGCCTCCAGGAAAGCAACGATCGGTCGGGGAGGGACCGGCTCAGGAGCCGATCACCTGGCAGTCGCCGCCGCCATTGCCGCTGACGATCTGCCGGACCTGCTGCGCCAGCGATCCGAACATCTTGCTGGCGAAGCTGCCCTGGCCGTCCTGCCCCAGCACGATCCGGTCGCAACCGAGTTCGCGCGCGGTCTTCGCGATGGTCTCGGCGCTGCGGCCCACCCGCACGAGGCTGTTGAACGGCACGCCCGACGTCTGCAGCAGGGCCTGCGCCGGGGCCAGGTCTTCCGCGCCGGCGCCGTGCTGCAGCTGGGTCAGCTCGCCCTCGCCGAAGAACATCGCCACATGGCCCGACACGGCCGGCTGCACGCTCAGCAGGTGGACGGCCACCGGCTCCTGGGCATAGATGCGGACCACTTCGGCCACCGCAGCCATCGTCCTGGCGCGGTTGCCGGCGTCGATCGGAATCAGCACGCTCCTCATGCTGTTCCCCGGATCAACCGGCAGCCTGTTCTGCAGCGCGGACCGACTGCTGCGCCATGGACCGGCTGAGCAGCCACTTGCCCGTCAACACCACCAGGATCGCGCCGACCGGCGGGGCCAGCATGTGGATCACCGAGTGGTTCGCCATCCAGGCGGTCACGGCCGGGTCGGACACTGCCATTTCGCCAGCGACCCACCCGAGCAGGCCGGCGCCGATAGTGATGATCACCGGGAAGCGGCCCATCAGCTTGAGGATCAGGGTGCTGCCGTAGATGATCAGCGGGATGCTGATCACGAGGCCGATCACCAGCAGCGGGATGTTGCCCTTGGCGGCGGCGGCCACGCCGATCACGTTGTCCAGGCTCATCACCAGGTCGGCGACGATGATCGTCTTGATCGCGGCGGCCAGGCTCGAATGGCCCTCCAGGTGGGCCTCTTCGTCCTCGCCCTTGAGCAGCCCGATGCCGATCCACAGCAGCAGCGCCGCGCCGACCAGTTTCAGGTAGGGCAGCGTGAGCAGCATGATCGCGAAGAAGGTCAGCACGATGCGAAGCGCAATCGCGCCGACGCTGCCGAAGATGATCGCCTTCTTCTGTTGCGCCGGCGGCAGCGAGCGGCTGGCCAGCGCGATGACGACGGCGTTGTCGCCGCTCAGCACGATGTTGATCATGATGATCTGGAGCAAGGCGATCCAGAACTCGGGGGTGACAAAAGACATCTCGGCTCCTCGAAGCAACGGGGAGCCGCCCATCGGCTCCGACAGCACCGAGGTTAGGGACGGCCGCTGACGCCTTTCTGCCGCCCAACTGTCAGGAAGATGTCGCCATGCTGTCGCCAGGCTTACGGCCGGGCGGGGCGGCGCCAGCGTCGCCGAGGGGGAAGAACACGCTGAAGGTGTTGCCGATGCCGTCCAGGTCTTCTTCGAGCGTGATGCTGGCGCCGTGCAGCGTCGCGATCTCGCTGACGATGGCCAGTCCGAGGCCGCTGCCGTCGGTGTTGGTGCCCAGCAGCCGGTGGAACCGCTCGAAGATCCGCTTGCGCTCCTCCACCGGAATGCTGGGACCGTCGTCGCTGATCGACAGCCGCCCCTGCGCGCCGGCCGTCGCCACGGCCACCGTCACGCGGCCGCCGTGCTGGCTGTAGCGGACGGCGTTGTCGATCAGGTTGTTCACCAGCTCGCGCAGCCGGTCCGGGTCGGCGTCGATCACCACCGGGCCGCCGCTGGCCTCGAAGCCGAGGTCGACGCCGCGCTTGATGGCCACCGGCACCCACTCCATGCTGATCTCGAGCGCGAACGCGTCCAGGTCCAGCGCCTGCAGCTGCACCGCGCTGGCTGCGCCCGGCTCGTTGCGGGCCAGCGACAGCAGCTGGCGCACCAGCCGCGAGAGCCGGTCGGCGCCCACATAGAGCTGCGCCAGCGAGTGCTTCACCCGCTCCGGGTCTTCCTCGCGCAGCGCCATCTCGATCTGGGCCTTCAGTCCGGCCACCGGCGTCTTGAGCTGGTGCGCCGCATCGGCGATGAACCGGTTCTGGAAGTCCAGGGTCTTGCCCAGGCGCTGCATCAGCTCGTTGACCTCCTCGGCCAGCGGCCGCACTTCGCCCGGGATGCCGTCCAGGGCCACCGGCGTCAGGTCGAGGTGCGAGCGGTCGGACACCGCGCGCTGCAGCCGCCGCAGCGGCACCAGCCCGCGCGAAATGCCCAGGTAGACCACCGCCATCGCCATCACGATCAGCAGCAGCTGCGGCACCACGACGGCGGTGAGGATCTCCCGCGCCAGCCGGTTGCGCTTGTTCAGGGTTTCGGCCACCTGCACCAGCACCAGGCCCGACGGGTTGTTGACGTCGTAGGGCATCCACGCCGCGACCACCCGCATCGGCGTGCCGTCGACGCTGGCGCCGTAGAACAGCGGCTTGCCGCTCCCGGGCGACCGCGGCGGCGGGCCGATCGCGGGATCGCCGCCGATCACGGCGCCGCCGGCGGCCGTGACCTTGAACGCCAGCCGGTCGTCCTGGTCCACCAGCAGGATCCGTTCGGCGGTGGGCGAGATGTCCAGCTTGGGCCCGGACCCGTTGGGCTTGACGTGGAGCGCCACCTCGCGGGCGATTTCGTGCAGGGAGCGGTCGTGCGCCAGGTTGGAAAAGTCCAGCGAGGTCCAGTACGTCACGGCGGTGTCCAGCACCAGCACCGCCAGCAGCGGCCCCAGCAGCCACGCCAGCAGCTTGGTCTGAAGCCGCGGCTCAGTCCGCCGCATCGTTGCGGTCCATCAGGTAGCCCATGCCCCGGACGGTGCGGATGTCGCAGCCCAGGGGCTGGAGCTTCTTGCGGATCCGGTAGACGTACACCTCGATCGCGTTGGCGCCCACCTCGTCGCCCCAGCCATACAGGTGGTTGACCATGTGCTCCTTGCTGACGACGCGGCCCTCGCGCAGCAGCAGCAGCTCGAGCACCGCCAGCTCCCGCGCCGACAGGTCGATCGGCTGCTCGTCGTAGAACACGCGCCGGCCGACCGTGTCGAGCCGCAGCCGCCCGTGGTGCAGGAAGGGCGTGGAGGCCGCGTTGCCGCGGCGCAGCAGGGCCCGCACCCGCGCCTCGAGCTCGGGCAGGTCGAACGGCTTGGCCAGGTAATCGTCCGCGCCCAGGTCCAGGCCGCGCACCCGGTCGGCCAGAGCGTCGAGCGCCGTGAGCAGCAGCACCGGCACGTGCGACCGGCGCGCGCGCAGGCGGCGCAGGACGTCCAGGCCGCTCAGCCCGGGCAGGCCGATGTCCAGGATCGCCAGGTCGTAGCTTTCGATCGCCAGCGCGTTGTCGGCCTGCTCCCCGGTGCCGACCACGTCCACCGCGTAGGCGGACTGGACCAGCGCCCGGCACAGCGCGTCGGCCAGGATCTTGTCGTCCTCGACGAGGAGTATTCGCATGGGCGAAGTATGCTCGACCCATGGGTGAATTCGAGCTGATCGAGCGTTACTTC
Organism: Ramlibacter sp. 2FC; assembly: GCA_943372495.1. GTDB lineage: Bacteria > Pseudomonadota > Gammaproteobacteria > Burkholderiales > Burkholderiaceae_C > Ramlibacter. The sequence goes on from CALRYV010000040.1 coordinate 24,501, forward strand.
AGGCGACCGGTGGGCGCCACCGTGCTCCCGCAGCAGGAACCCTCGCGCGCGGCACTCGGGATCGGCGACGACTGCGCGCTGCTGGCGCCGGCACCCGGCATGCAGCTGGCCGTGTCGACCGACATGCTGGTCGAGGGCCGGCATTTCCTGCCGACCGTAGACCCGTTCAAGCTGGGCCACAAGGCGCTGGCGGTGAACCTGAGCGACCTGGCGGCCTGCGGCGCCAGGCCGGTGGCGTTCTCGCTGGCGCTGGCGCTGCCGCGGGTGGACGAAGCCTGGCTGGCGGGGTTCGCGCGCGGCCTGTTCGCGCTGGCCGACGCCCAAGGCTGCGAGCTGGTCGGCGGCGACACGACGCAGGGGCCGCTCAACATCTGCATCACGGTGTTTGGCGAGGTGCCCGCCGGACAGGCGCTGCTGCGTTCGGGCGCCCGCGCCGGCGACGACATCTATGTCAGCGGCACCCTCGGCGACGCCCGGTTGGCGCTGGAGCTGTTGCGCGGCCAGCGGTCGCTGCCGGCCGCCGTGGCCGACGCGGCGCGCGCGCGACTGGAGCAGCCGACGCCGCGGGTGGCGCTGGGGCAGGCGCTGCGCGGCGTCGCCACCTCCGCGATCGACGTCAGCGACGGCCTGGCCGGCGACCTGGGCCACATCCTGGAGCAGTCCGGCGTCGGCGCCCGCATCGAGAGCGTGGCGGTGATCGGACTGCTCGCCGCGGCGGTGGTGCTGCCCGACGACCAGCGGCTGGACCTGGTGCTGGCCGGCGGCGACGACTACGAACTGGCCTTCACCGCGCCGGCTGCGGCCCGCGCCGCCGTGCAAGCCGCGGCGGCCCCGGCGGCGACGCCGGTCACCCGCATCGGCGCCATCCAGGCCGAGCCCGGCCTGCGGCTGGTGAGCGCGAACGGCGCGCTGCTGCCAACGCGCTACGCGTCGTTCGATCATTTCGCCTGAGCTGTCATCGTGATTCGCATGCGGACCGTTGCTCAGGGGATGAAAGCTGTCGTTTTGCTGCTGGCGCTGCTCGCCGGCTTGCCTGCCGGCGCGCGGCCGCTGCACGGCGTGGTCAGCCATGTCACCGACGGCGACACGCTGTGGGTGCGGCCGGGCGGCGACCGGCCGCCGGTGCAGGTGCGGATCCTGGGGCTGGACGCGCCCGAAATCTGCCAGGCTTTCGGCACCCAGGCGCGCGAGGCGCTGGCCGCCCGCGTGCTGCATCGCACCGTGCGGGTCTCGACCCGGGCCCGCGACAGGTACCAGCGCAGCGTGGGCAGCGTGAGCCTGGAGGGCCAGGACGTCGGCGCCTGGCTGGTGCAGCGCGGTTACGCCTGGTCGGGGCGCTACCGCGGTCGCCCCGGCCCCTATGCCCAGGAAGAAGCGCAGGCGCGCCAGGGCCGCATCGGACTGTGGGCCGCCAGCGCCGTGGAGCCGCGGAATTTCCGGCGCCGGCACGGCTCCTGCCGGCCGGCCTGAAGCCGGGCGCGGCATGCGGCACACTGGCAGCCGCATGAACCACGACTCCCCGCCCCGCGTCCTGCTGACCGACCCCCTGCATCCGGAGGCCGCCGCCCGGCTGGCCGGCTGGGCCGAGGTCTCGCAATTGCCGGCCGGCCTGACCCGCGACCAGAGCGACACCGCGCTGCGCGAAGCAGCGGGCCGCGTGCACGGGCTGGTGGTGCGGCGGCAGTTGCCGGCCGACCTGTTCGAACGGCCGCTGGCGCTGCGCGCGGTGCTGCGCCAGGGCGTCGGGCTCGACTTCATTCCCGTCGACCGCGCCACGGCGCATCGGGTGCCGGTCGGCAACACACCCGGGGTCAATGCCAACGCCGTGGCCGAATACGTCTTCGCCGCACTGCTCGCGCACAGCCGGCAGCTGGCCGGCTTCGACGCCAGCGTCCGCGCCGGTGACTGGCAGGTGCGCGCCCAGGCCGGCGCCCGCACCTTCGAACTGCGCGGCCGGACCCTGGGGGTGATCGGCTTCGGCGCGGTCGGCCGGCGCATCGGCGAGATCGCCCGGCACGGCTTCGGCATGCGGCTGGTCACCTGCACCACGACGCCCGCCGCCGTCCCCGACGGCATTCCCACGCTGGCGCTGGCCGACCTGTTCGCGGCCAGCGATTTCATCGTCATCGCCTGTCCGCTGACGCCGGCCACCCGCGGCATGGTCGACGCCAGGGTCCTGGCGCGGGCCCGTCCCGGCGCCGTGCTGGTGAACGTCGGCCGCGGGCCGGTGGTGGTGGAGAGCGCGCTGGCGGCGGCGCTGGCGGCCGGCACCCTCGCCGGCGCGGTGCTCGACGTGTTCGAGACCCAGCCGCTGCCCGCCGACAGCGCCTTGCGCCAGCATCCGGGCGTGCTGCTGACACCGCACCTGGCGGGCATCACGCAGGAGGCCGAGCGCGCGATGGGCCTGCTCGCCGTCGACACCCTGCGCGCGCTGCTGGCCGGCGAGCGGCCCGCCAACGTCGTTAATCCGGAAGTGTTCACGGCCCCGGTTCGCTGACACTCCCGTTTCACCAGGAAGCAAAAAGGAGACACCACTTGAAGATCACACGCATCACGGCCATCCCGCTGTCGTTCCGGCTGCCCGAAGGCAAGACCGTGACCATGGGCATCGGCAGCACGCTCAAGCGCGACGCCATCATCGTGCGCGTCGAAACCTCGGACGGCATCACCGGCTACGGCGAGGCGCATCCCGGCCGCAGCCCCGGCGCGATCGTGAGCCTGATCCACAACACGCTGCAGCCGCTGCTGGTGGGCCTGGACGCCACCGACGTCGTGGGCGCCTGGCAGCGCGTGCACCGCATGCAGCTGTCCAGCCACGGGCTGGGCGCCGGCACCTGCCTGGCGCTGTCGGGCATCGACATGGCGCTGTGGGACATCCGCGGCAAGGCCGCCAGGATGCCGTTGTACGAGCTGCTGGGTGGCAGCAGGCGCCGGATCCCGGCCTATGCCGGCGGCATCTCGCTGGGGTTCCAGCCGGCGCAGCAACTGGCGGAGGAAGCGCAGGAGTACGTGGCGCAGGGCTACCAGGCAGTGAAGCTGCGCCTCGGCGACACGGCGAAGAACGACATCGAGCGGGTGCGCAAGGTGCGCGCCGTGCTCGGCGCCGACATCGACATCCTGGCCGACGCCAATACGGCCTACACCATGGCCGACGTGCGCCGCGTGATGCCGGTGCTGGCCGAGATCCAGGCCGGCTGGCTGGAAGAGCCGTTCGCCTGCAACGACTTCGCCTCCTACCGCGAAGCGGCGAAGATCTCGCCCCTGGTGCCGCTGGCCGCCGGCGAGAACCATTTCACCCGCTTCGAGTTCGGCCAGATGCTGGAAGCCCGCGCGGTGCAGGTGTGGCAGCCCGACCTGTCCAAGAGCGGCGGCATCACCGAAGCGGTGCGGATCGCGGCGATGGCATCGGCCTTCCGCATTCCGGTCCATGCCCACAGCTCGGCGACCGGCCTGAACCACGCGGCCACCCTGCACTTCCTGGCGGCGACCGAGAACGGCGGCTACTTCGAGGCCTGCGTGTCGAAGTTCAACCCGTTCCGCGACATGTTCGGCAGCACCTTCGAGATCGGGGCTGACGGCTGCGTCGAGCCGCCGTCCGGGCACGGCATCGGCCTGGAGATCGACGAGTCGATCTTCGACCGCTACCCGATGATCGACGGCCCCGGCTACGTCGTGAAGTTCTGACAGCAGCAAGACAATTCCAAGGAGACAACATGCTCGAAAAACTGACGGGACGCGTCCTGGCGTCCCTGTTCCTCACCCTGTCGCTGTGCGGCGCCGCGCTGGCCGCGGACGACTATCCGGCCAAGCAGACGCGGATCATCGTTCCGTATCCGCCCGGCGGCTTCAACGACACGCTGGCGCGCACCGTCGGCGACCGCCTGAGCAAGGTGTGGAAGCAGCCGGTGGTGGTCGACAACCGCCCCGGCGGCAACACGGTGCTGGGCAACAACCTGGCGGCCAAGGCGCCCGCCGACGGCTACACCATCCTGATCACGCCGCTGCCGTTCTCGGCCCTGCCGGCGCTCTACGGCGCCAAGCTGCCCTACAGCGCGCAAAAGGACTTCCAGCCGCTGGTGTGGGCCGGCAGCACGCAGAACGCGCTGGTGGTGCGCAATGAACTGGGCATCTCCAGCGTCCGCGAACTGGTCGACTACGCGAAGAAGAATCCCGGCAAGATCAATTTCGGTTCCACCGGCTCGGGCTCGTCCAACCATCTCTCGATGGAGCTGTTCATGTCGATGACCGGCACGAAGCTGACGCATGTGCCGTACAAGGGCAGCGCGCCGGCGGTGATGGCGATGCTGGGCGGCGAGATCGACGTGCTGTTCGACAACGTCCCGAACGTGATGCAACAGATCAAGGCCGGCAAGCTCAAGGCCATCGCCGTCACCGGCACCAAGCGCACGCCGCTGCTGCCCGAGGTGCCCACCGTCGCCGAATCCGGCGTGCCCGGCTACGACGTCACGGTCTGGTTCGGCATGCAGATGCCCGCCGGCGTGCCCAAGCCGATCGTCGATCGCGCCAACCGCGACATCGTGCAGATCCTGAAGGACCCCGAGGTCGTGAAGCTGTTCCGCGACCAGGGCGTGGAAGTCGAGGCCAGCACGCCCGAAGGCTTCGGCGAGCTGCTGAACCGCGAGATCCCGAAATGGACCAAGGTGGTCAACGACGCCGGGGTTAAGATCGAATGAGCGGCCTGAACCAGTTGCTGCGCGCCGCCACGGCGCTGCTCGCCGCCGGCGTGCTGTCGGCGCAGGCCCAGGCGCCGGCGGCGCCCGCCGACTTCCCGGCCAAACCGATTCGCATGGTCGTCACCTTCCCGCCCGGCGGCAGCGCCGATGCGGTGGTGCGCATGATCGTGCCGCGCCTGAACGACAGGCTGGGCCAGCAGGTGGTGGTGGACAACCGGCCCGGCGCCGGCGGCAACATCGGCCTGACCATCGTCGCCAAGGCGCCGGCCGACGGCTACACGCTGGGCGTGGGCGCGGCCGGCGCGCTGGCGGCCAACGTCAGCCTCTATCCGCAGATGCCGTTCGATCCGATCAAGGACTTGAAGCCGGTCAGCATGCTGGCGGCCATCCCCTTCGTCATCGTCGGCCATCCGTCGCTCAAGGCCCGCACGCTCAAGGAGCTGGTGGCGCAGGCCAAGGCCGACCCGGGCAAGCTGTCGATCGGCCATGGCGGCAACGGCACGGCGATGCACCTGTCGGCGGCGCTGTTCGGCCAGATGGCCGACATCAAGCTGGTGGAAGTGCCGTACAAGGGATCCGGCCCGGCGGCGCTCGACGTGCTGGGCGGCCAGGTGCCACTGGCAGTGGTGGACTTGCCGGCCGCACTGCAGCACATCAAGGCCGGCAAGCTGGTCGCCTATGCCGTCACCAGCCCGCAGCGCCTGCCCACGCTGCCCGACGTGCCGACCGCTTCGGAAGCGGGCCTGGCGGGCTACGACTCGACCGGCTGGTTCGGCGTGGTCGCGCCGGCGGGCACGCCGGCGGCCGTGGTCGCGCGGCTGAATGCGGAGATCACCGCGGCATTGAACGACCCGCAGATCCAGGCCAGCATGCGCAACCTCGGCGTCGAGCCGGCCCCGGGCAAGCCCGAGACCTTCGAGGCCTACATCCGGTCCGAGACCCAGAAGTGGGCCAAGGTGATCAGGCAGGCCAACATCAAGCTCGACTGACATGAACGATCTGAAAGCCGACGTCCTCGTCGTCGGCGCCGGGCCCGTGGGCCTGACCCTGGCGATGGACCTGGCGGGCCGCGGGGTGAAGGTGGTGATCGCCGAGATCCGCCGCTATGCCGAACCGCCCAACGTCAAGTGCAACCACGTGGCGGCGCGGACCATGGAACAGTTCCGCCGGTTCGGCGTGGCGCAGAAGGTGCGCGACGCCGGCCTCCCGCCGACGCACCCGAACGACGTGGTGTTCCGCACCGCCGTCACCGGCCAGGAGCTGACACGCATCCCCATCCCCTGCCGGCAGGACCGCTACACCGAGACCGATGGGCCCGACGCCTGGTGGCCGACGCCGGAGCCGCCGCACCGCATCAACCAGATCTTCCTGGAGCCGATCCTGCTGGAACACGCGGCGGCCTTGCCGGGCGTGACGCTGCTCAATCGCACGCAGCTCACGGCGTTCACGCAGGACGGCGATGGCGTGACGGCCACTGCGCTCGATCTCGACACGGGCAAGGAGCGGACCATCAGGGCGCGCTACATGGTCGGCTGCGACGGCGGCGCATCCACCGTGCGCAAGCAGATCGGCGCCAAACTGGAAGGCACGGCCGTGATCCAGCGCGTGCAGTCCACCTACATCCGCGCGCCGCAGCTGGCAGCGCTGATTCCGGGCAAGCCGGCCTGGTGCTATTACTCGGTCAATCCGCGCCGTTGCGGCACCATGTTCACCATCGACGACGGCCAGACCTGGCTGGTGCACAACCACCTGAACCCGGACGAGCCGGAGTTCGATTCGGTGGACCGCGACTGGTCCATCCGCCAGATCCTGGGCGTCGGCCCGGACTTCCGGTACGAGGTGATCAGCAAGGAGGACTGGGTCGGGCGCCGGCTGGTCGCCAACCGCTTCCGCGACCGCAACGTGTTCCTGGCGGGCGACGCCGCGCACCTGTGGGTGCCCTACGCCGGCTACGGCATGAACGCCGGCATCGCCGACGCGATCAACCTGTCATGGCTGCTCGCCGCCCGCATCCAGGGCTGGGGCGACGCCGCGATCCTCGACGCCTACGAAGCCGAGCGGCAGCCGATCACCGAGCAGGTGTCGCAGTTCGCAATGGAGCATGCGGCCAAGATGATCAAGGCCCGCCGCGCCGTGCCCGCGAACATCGAGGAGGCCAGCGCCGAAGGCGAGGCGATCCGCGCCGACATGGGACGGGAAGCGTACGACTTGAATGTGCAGCAGTTCTGCTGCGCCGGCCTGAACTTCGGTTACTACTACAGCAGCTCGCCGATCCTGGCCAGCGACGGCGAAGAGCAGCCGCCCGCCTACAGCATGGGCGGCTTCACCGAATCGACGGTGCCCGGTTGCCGCGCGCCGCACTTCTGGCTGGCGGACGGGCGCTCGCTCTACGACGCTTTCGGGCCGGTGTACACGCTGCTGCGCTTCGACCCGGAGCTGGACGTGGCGACGCTGCTCGCGGCGGCCCAGGCGAAACAGGTGCCGGTCACGGTCCTCGATGTGCAAGCGGACAAGGTGCCGGAGGCGTACCGCCACAAGCTCGTGCTGTGCCGCTCGGACCAGCATGTGGCTTGGCGGGGGGATGCGGTTCCTGCCGACGCGCCGGCGCTGGTCGAAATGCTGCGCGGCGCGCGATAGTCGTCATTCCCGCGCAGGCGGTCCCCGCCTGCGCGGGGACGACGATCAGCGCCCCCAGCGCAGCACCATCGCATCGAGCCGCTTCGCCGTCTCCACCAGCAGCGCGCGGCTGTGCGGGTTGATGGCGGGGAACGGATGGCGCGGCGCCTCGCAGGCGATGACGCCGCCTTCCTGCATCAGCGACTTGGCGGCGAGCGGGCCGCACTGGCGGTTCTCGATGTTGATCAGCGGCAGCCAGCGCTCGTAGGCGGCGATCGCCTCGTCGCGGCGGCCGGCGCGGTAGTGCTCCAGGATCGGCTTGATGCCATCCGGAAATCCGCCGCCGGTCATCGCACCCGTTGCCCCCGCATCCAGGTCCGGCAGCAGCGTGATCGCTTCCTCGCCGTCCCATGGTCCTTCGATCGCCTCGCCGCCGAGGCGGATCAGCTCGCGCAGCTTGGCGGCGGCGCCGGCCGTCTCGATCTTGAAATAGGTGACGTGCTCGATCTCCCTGGCCATGCGCGCCAGGAAGGCGGCCGACAGCGGCGTGCCGGCCGCAGGCGCGTCCTGGATCATGATCGGGATGCCGACCGCATCCGACAGGCGCGCATAGAACTCGTAGATCTGCGGTTCCGGCACCCTGAAGGTGGCGCCGTGGTACGGCGGCATCACCATCAGCATCTTCGCGCCCATGGCCTGCGCCCGCTTGCTGCGCTCGATGCAGACCTGCGTGCTGAAGTGCGTGGTGGTGACGATCACCGGCACCCGGCCCTTCACATGCTCGAGGATGGTCCTGGTGAGCACTTCGCGTTCGTCGTCCGCCAGCAGGAACTGCTCGGAGAAATTCGCCAGGATCGCCAGGCCGTCGGAGCCGGCGTCGATCATGAAGTCGACGCAGCGCTTCTGGCTGGCCAGGTCGAGCGCGCCGCTCTCAGTGAACGGCGTCGGGACGACGGGGAACAGGCCCCGGTAGCGGGCGGGCTGGTGGATGCTCATGGTGTCTCTCTCCGAAAGTCTTGGCGTCAGGTGATGACGCTGATCTGCCAGGGCACGAATTCCTGCTGGCCGTAGCCATGGGTCTCGCTGCGCGACGGCCGTCCCGATGCAGTATCGAGCAACTGCCGGAACAAGTCAGCTCCGAGTTCCGCAATGGTCCGCGTGCCGTCCAGCACTTCGCCGCAGTTGAAGTCCATGTCGTCGGACTGGCGCTGCCACAGCGCGGTGTTGGTCGCCAGCTTGAAGGACGGCGACGGCGCGCAGCCGTAGGCCGAACCGCGGCCGGTGGTGAAGCAGATCAGGTTGGCGCCGCCCGCCACCTGGCCGGTGGCGGAGATCGGGTCGTAGCCCGGCGTGTCCATGAACACCAGGCCGCGCGCGCGCACCGGTTGCGCGTACTCGAACACGTCGACCAGGTTGGTGGAGCCGGCCTTGGCGATGCCGCCCAGGGATTTTTCCAGCACCGTGGTCAGCCCGCCGGCCTTGTTGCCGGCCGAAGGGTTGTTGTCCATCGCCGCGCCGTTGCGCTCGCAATACGCCTCCCACCAGCGGATGCGATCCACCAGCTTCTGCCCCACCGCCGGTGTCTGGGCGCGGCGCGTCAGCAGATGTTCGGCGCCGTAGATCTCCGGCGTCTCCGACAGGATGGCCGTGCCGCCATGCTGCACCAGCAGGTCCACCGCGGCGCCGAGCACCGGATTGGCCGAGATGCCCGAATAGCCGTCGGAGCCACCGCATTGCAGGCCGATCACCAGATGGCTCGCGGGAACGGTCTCGCGCTTCACCGCATTGGCGGCCGGCAGCATGGCTTTGACCTGTTCGATGCCGAGCGCGATGCTGTTGGTGGTGCCGCCGGTGTCCTGGATGGTGAAACTGCGCAGCCGGGCGCTGTCTTTCAGGCCCTGCGTGGCCAGCAGGCGATCCACCTGGTTGGTCTCGCAGCCCAGGCCGATCACCAGCACGCCGGCGAAGTTGGGATGGCAGGCATAGCCGCCCAGCGTGCGCTGCAGGATGGCCAGGCCCTCGCCCTCCGAATCCACTGCGCAGCCGGTGCCGTGGGTGAGCGCGACCACGCCGTCGACATTCGGATAGTCCGCCAGCGCCTGCGGAAAGATGTCGCGGCGGAAGCGGTCCGCAATGGCGCGGGCCACGGTCGCCGAGCAATTCACCGAGGTGAGGATGCCGATGTAGTTGCGCGTGGCGACGCGGCCGTCCTCGCGCACGATGCCCTGGAAGCTCGCGGGCGCATCCGCAAACCGGGTCGGCTTCGCTTCGGCGCCGTGGGCGTAGTCGCGCGTGAAATCGCCGGTGGCCAAGTTGTGCACGTGCACATGCTGGCCGGCGCGGATGGCCTGGCTGGCGAAGCCGATGATCTGGCCGTAGCGGCGCACCGGCGCGCCGGCCTCGATGGCGCGGGTGGCGATCTTGTGGCCCGGCGGAACGAGGCCCGCCACGACGATGCCCTCGCTCTCGATGCGGGCGCCGGAGACCAGCTGGTCCAGCGAGATCACGACGTCGTCGGCGGGATGCAGCCGGATGACGCGCGCAGTGTTCATGGTCGTCGTCACTCGATGATGTCGAAGTCCTGGAGGAACTCCGTCTTCATGGTCAGGCCCAGGCCCGGCTTGTTGTCGTCGAGTTGCAGGAAGCCGTTCTCGGCCACCGGCTCGCCGTCGAAGATGTAATAGAACAGTTCGTTGCCCACTTCGACGTCGAACATCGGGAAGTACTCCGCCATCGGCGAGGCGATGCTGCTCATCGTCAGGTGGTAGTTGTGCATCTGGCCGGCGTGCGGGATGAAAGGCACGCTGAAGGCCTCGCACAGCGCATTGACCTTCTTCGCCGCCGTGATGCCGCCGACCCGGTTGGTGTCGTACTGCACCACCGAGACGGCCTTGCGCTCCAGCAGCTGCTTGAAGCCGTAGTGCGAGAACTCGTGCTCGCCGCCGGAGATCGGGATGATGTTCATCGCGTTGAGTTCGGCATAGCCGTCGATGTCGTCGGCGATCACCGGCTCTTCCAGCCAGCGCGGCTGGAACTTCTCCAGCTTGGGCAGCATGCGCTTGGCGTATTCCACGTTCCAGCCCATGTAGCACTCCAGCATCAGGTCGTTGTCGTAGCCGATCACTTCACGCACGGCCTCCACCGACTTCAGGTTCTCGCTCACGCCCTTCTGCAGGTGCGCTGGGCCGTAGCCGAAACGCATCTTGAAGGCGGTGAAGCCCTGGTCCAGGTAGGTCTTGGCTTCGTCCTGCATCGCCTTCAGGTCGGTGCGATAGAGCTTGGAGTAGTAGCAGGGGATCTTTTCCTTGGTGCGGCCGCCCAGCAGCTTGAACACCGGCTTGTTGACCGACTTGCCCAGGATGTCCCAGATGGCGAGGTCGATGGCGGAGATCGCCGCCATGGTCACGCCCTTGCGGCCCCAGGCGTGGGTGGCGCGGTACATGCGCTGCCACAGGTATTCGTAGTCCCACGGGTCCTGGCCCAGCACCAGCGGCGTGAGGTACTGGTCGATGATGGCCTTGGCGATGGCCGGCGCCAGCGCCACGTTGCCCAGGCCGACGATGCCGTCGTCGGTCTCGATCTCCACCACCGTCCACGAGTGGAAGCGGAAGGTGCTCATGGTCTCGGTGTTGGAATACACCAGGTCCATGGCGTTGGAGCAGAAGTTGCCCTGCGGCGGAACGGTCTTGCCCTTCCACTGGAACACGCGGGCGCGGACGGATTTGATCTTCATGATGGGTCTCTCTGGAGAATGTTGGTTTCAGGCGGCGACGGGCGTGGCACTTCGGTGCGCCGCTCCCATGCGCGCTGCAATGCGGAATGCCTGCCACGTCGCATCGACGTTGGCCTTGCCCATGCCGGCGATGTCGTAGGCCGTGCCGTGGGCCGGCGTGGTGATCGGGATCGGCAGGCCGCCCTGCACCGTCACGCCGCGGCTGAAGCCCAGCAGCTTGATCGCGATCTGGCCCTGGTCGTGGTACATGGTGACGACGGCCTGGTAGTCGCCGGCCTGCGCCTTCAGGAAGATCGTGTCGGCCGGGAACGGGCCGTCGAAGGGCGCTTCGGTTGGCCACTGGCGCGCCTGCAGCTTCTTCACGGCGGGAATGATGATGTCGATCTCCTCGCGGCCGCAGGAGCCGCCGTCGCCGCCGTGCGGGTTGAAGGCAGCGATGGCGATCTTCGGCCGGGCGAAGCCGCTGGCCAGCAGCGAGCGGTAGATCAGTTCCGCCGACTGCTCGATGCGCTCGATGCTCAGGTGGCCGGCCGCGTCCTTGAGCGGAATATGCGACGAGACCCGCGAGGTCCAGAGCTCGCCCAGGGTGTTGAACTCGCAGAAGTAGCCGGTCACGCCGAGATGTTTCGCGAAGTGGTGCAGTTCGTCCTCGTGCTGCATGCCGCCCAGCTTCATCGCCTGCTTGTTCAGCGGGGCGAAGCAGATGGCGTCGATGTGGCCGGCGGTGGTGGCGTCCATGCACTGGTCCAGCACCGCGAGCACCGAGCGGCCGCCGGCCGGCTCGGCCTGGCCCCGGTGCACAGCGCCGGGGGCGATGCTGTCGACCGCCAGGAAGGCCGGCCGGCCGGTGGCGGCGCGCCCGCGCACCTCGGCCAGCGACTTCACCGGGTCGGTCGCGACGGACGTGCCGGCGATGCGCTGGCCTTCTTCCCACAGCCAGCGGTCGCCCACCAGCACCACGTTGGCCAGTTGCGCGGCCTCGGGTTTGGCCAGCAGGCGGGCGATCAGTTCGGCGCCGATGCCGGCGGGATCGCCCAGGGTGAGTGCCACGACGGGCGATGCAGGTGAACTCATGGCGTCAATCCAGGCGAATGTCGTTTTTCTTGATGATGTCGCCGAAGCGCTTGTATTCGGCGGCGTGGAAGGCCGCGAACTGCGGCTGCGTCATCGGCGCGATCTCGGCGCCGACGGCTTCCAGCCGCGTCCTGGTCTCCGCCATCGCCTGCACCTGGTTCACCGCGTCGTGCACCCTGTCCTGCACCGCCTTGGGGGTGGATGCCGGCATGTAGATGCCGTACCAGGCGCTCATCTCGACGCCCGGCACGCCGGCTTCGGCCAGCGTCGGCACATTCGGCAGCTGCGCATTGCGCTTCGCGGTGGTGACGGCCAGCGCGCGGATCTTGCCGTTCTTGATCTGCCCGATCACGGAGGGCATGGTGTCGAAACTCATCTGCACCTGGCCGCCGATCAGGTCGATCAGGGCCGGGCCGCTGCCCTTGTACGGCACGTGGGTGATCGCCACGCCGGCCGCGTCCTTGAACATTTCGGCCGCGATGTGCTGGGTGCTGCCGGCGCCGCTGGTGGCGTAGTTGATCTTGCCCGGGTCCTTCTTGGCGGACTTCACCAGTGCCGCGACCGAGTCCGCCACGTCGTTGCCGACCACCAGCACGTTGGGCACGGCGCCGACGAAGGCCACCGGCACCAGGTCCTTGTTGTTGTCGTAATTGAGCTTGAGCAGGTGCGGCGCGATCGCATGCGCCGTCACCACGCCCATCACCATGGTGTGGCCGTCGGTGGATTTGGCGGTGACGCCGGCCGCCAGGGTGTTGGAAGCGCCAGGCCGGTTCTCCACCACCACCGGTTGCTTGAGCAGCGGGCCGAGCCGGTCGGCCACGGCGCGCGCCATCGCATCGGTGCCGCCGCCGGGCGCGGAGCCGACCAGGATCTTGACCGGCTGCCTGGGCCAGTCCTGGGCCTGGACGGCGGTCAGGCCGAACGCCAGCAATGCTGCGGCCACGGGGGCCAGGAATCGGTTCATCGTGTGTGTCTCCGGACGGTTGCTGGGGAAGTGAACGCGATGATAGGAAGGCGACTGATTCCCGTAAACTGAAAACTGTTGATAGACCGATCACCGGAGGTAATCAGACGTGGGCTCCATCGACCGCCAGGGCAGCACCCCGCAACTGCTCAACCGGCTGCGCATGCGGCAGATCGCGCTGATCCTCGCGATCGAGGACCTGCGCACCCTGCGCGCCGCCGCCGGCCAGCTCGGAATGACGCAGCCGGCGGCGACCAAGATGCTGCACGAGCTGGAAAGCGCGCTCGGCCAGCCGCTGTTCGAGCGGGCCGGCCGCGGCCTGCGGCTCAACCCCGCCGGCGAGCGGGTGACCAGCTACTTCCGCAGCATCCGCGGCAGCATGGAGGCGCTCAACCGCGAACTGGGCGAGCTGAAACTGGGCAGCGCCGGCAAGTTCTCGGTCGGCAGCATCATGGCCGCCTCGCCCGGCCGGCTGACCGAGGCAGTGCTCGGGCTGAAGGCGCTGTTTCCGCTGCTGGCGATCGAGATCGCGGTCGACACCAGCGACCGGCTGCTGGACCAGTTGCGCGAGGGCGTGCTGGAGGTGGTGATCGGCCGGCAGGTCGGCCACCCCGGCATCGAATGCAGCTTCAAGGCGATCGAGGACGAGGGGCTGGCGGTGGTGGTGGCCAACGAGCATCCGCTGGCGCGCCGGCGCCGGGTGCCGTTCGCGGCGCTGCTGGACTACCCCTGGGTGCTGCAGCCGCCCGGCAGCCCGATGCGCGACGTGATCGAGCGCGAGTTCCGCGACCACCATGCGCCGCTGCCGCGCGGGCTGCTGGAAACCGGCTCGATCCTGACCACCATCAACCTGGTGCGCAGTTCGCAGCTGGTGGCGGTGATCCCCGAGGCGGTGGCGCGCCGCGACGCCGCCCACGGCTTGCTGCGCATCGTCGCCTACCCGCTGGGCCAGAAGCTGGAGGCCTACGGCAGCCTGGTGCGGCGCGACCGCCCATTGAGCAAGCCGGCGGAACGCTTCCTGAAGCTGCTGCACAAGTGACTGTCACGCCGGTGGCTGGCGGCGTCGCGGTCGGCCGGCGTGAGGTCGCTGCGGGGAACGCAGTTCATGGTGGACTCCGGTGCGTTGAGCAGGCTTTGACTCTGGGCAGCGCGCCTCGCTGCGGAAACGGCGCCCGCCGCAAATGGGTGTTGCGCGCGCTGCAACACCACCTGCTCGCTACCATTGGCTGCATGAGGGAACTCGATTTCGACGCGCTGCACCTGTGCACCCGGGTGGCGGAGCTGGGCACGCTGTCGGCCGTGGCGCGGGAGCCGCAGGACCTGGAGGCGGCCGGCCTGCCGGCCCACCCCGACGACCTGCACCGGCACGGGCTGGTCGGCAACAGCGTCGTGACGCCGATCTTCGCCATGACCCAGGGCGCGAAACACCGGCTGCCCGAGATCAAGGCCGGCCTCGACTGGTGGGCCGACTGGTTCGCGCGGCCGGAGCGGGCCGCCGCGGCAAGGACACAATGACGACCGTGCGCAATCCTCCCGTCCTTCCCGCCGCCGTGCGGCCCACCGCGCGCTTCATGCTGTCGCACCCCGCCCACCTGATCGCGCTGGGCTTCGGTTCTGGCCTGTCGCCGCTGGCGCCCGGTACCGCCGGCACGCTGTGGGCCTGGCTGGCCTGGCTGGCGCTGGCGCACTGGCTGACGCCGCTCGAACTCGGTCTGGTGATCGCCGTCTCGCTGCCGGTCGGCTGGTGGGCCTGCACCGTGACCGCGGGTCACATGCGGGTGCTCGATCCCGGCAACATCGTCTGGGACGAAGTGGTCGCCTTCTGGATCATCCTGTGGCTGCTGCTGCCGGCCGGCTTCGGCGCGCAGCTGGCGGCGTTCGCGCTGTTCCGGTTCTTCGACGCGCTCAAGCCCGGACCGGTGGGCTGGGCCGACGACCTGTACCACGGCTTCGGCTGGCCCGGCGGCTTCGGCATCCTGTTCGACGACCTGGTCGCCGCCCTGTGCACGCTGCTGGTGCTCGCGGCATGGAAGGCCTGGTGGTGAGCGCCCAACTGGCCACCCCCCAGGCGGTGCTGCGGCTGGCCGACCTGCTGCGCGCGCGCGGCTGGAAGCTCGCCACCGCCGAAAGCTGCACTGGCGGCATGATCGCGGCGGCCTGCACCGACCTGGCCGGCTCCAGCGACTGGTTCGAGCGCGGCTTCGTCACCTATTCCAACGAGGCCAAGAGCGAACTGCTCGGCGTCGACCCGGCGCTGGTCGCGGCGCAGGGCGCAGTCAGCGAAGTGGTGGCGCGGGCGATGGCCTTCGGCGCCATCCGCCATTCGCATGCGCAGGCCAGCGTCGCCGTGACCGGTGTCGCCGGACCCGCCGGCGGCAGCCAGGACAAGCCGGTCGGCACCGTCTGGTTCGGCTTCCAGGTCGACGGCCTGCTGACCAGCGAGACCCGGCGCTTTCCCGGCGACCGCGCCGCAGTGCGCGAGGCCACCGTGCGGCACGCGCTCAACCGCCTGATCGCGCTGCTGGACTGAGCCGTAGCAATCACAACAAGGACCGGAAGCATGCATTCCCACCCGCAGACCATCGACCCCGTCCACGGCGGGTGTGCCCGGCTCCCGCAGCGGCAGGCCGCGTGAACGGCGTCCGTCTGCGCCTGCCGGCCAATTCGTCCAAGCGCTATGCCAGCCTGGCGCTGTGCGCGCTGGGCCTGCTGGCGGCTCTGGCCTGGTGGTTCTGGCGCGGCCACGGCCTGTGGCTGGTGCCGCTGTTCGCCGCGCTCACGGCGCTGGGCATCCACGACCTGGTGCAGAAGCGCCACGCCATCCTGCGCAACTACCCGGTGGTCGGCCACCTGCGCTTCCTGTTCGAGTACGTGGGGCCGGAGATCCGCCAGTACTTCATCGAGACCGACACCGAGGCCGCGCCGTTCTCGCGGGCCCAGCGCTCGCTGGTCTACCAGCGTGCCAAGGGCGAGGCGGACAACCGGCCGTTCGGCACCCAGCTGGACGTCGGCCAGCGCGGCTACGAGTGGGTCAATCATTCGATGATGCCGACCCACCTGGCCTCGTCGGACTTCCGCATCACGATCGGGGCCGAGCGCGAGCAGCCGTACGACGCCAGCATCTTCAACATCTCGGCGATGAGCTTCGGCTCGCTGTCGGCCAACGCCATCA
This sequence comes from Ramlibacter sp. 2FC, assembly GCA_943372495.1. Lineage (GTDB taxonomy): Bacteria > Pseudomonadota > Gammaproteobacteria > Burkholderiales > Burkholderiaceae_C > Ramlibacter. The sequence goes on from CALRYV010000040.1 coordinate 40,754, forward strand.
TGGCGCTGAACCAGGGCGCGAAGCTGGGCCGCTTCGCCCACGATACCGGCGAAGGCTCGATCTCGTCCTACCACCGGGTCCATGGCGGCGACCTGATCTGGGAGATCGGCTCGGGCTATTTCGGCTGCCGCGACGACGACGGCCGGTTCTCGCCGGAGCGCTTCGCCGCCAACGCCCGCGAGCCGCAGGTGAAGATGATCGAGATCAAGCTGAGCCAGGGCGCCAAGCCCGGCCACGGCGGCATCCTGCCGGCGGCCAAGGTGACACCCGAGATCGCCGCTGCCCGGGGCGTGCTGGTGGGGGTGGACTGCATCTCGCCATCGGCCCACAGCGCCTTCTCGACGCCGATCGGCATGATGGAGTTCATCGTCAGGCTGCGCGAGCTGTCCGGCGGCAAGCCGGTCGGCTTCAAGCTGTGCATCGGCCATCCATGGGAATGGTTCGGCCTGGTGAAGGCGATGCTGGAGACCGGCGTCACGCCGGACTTCATCGTCGTCGACGGCGCCGAGGGCGGCACCGGCGCGGCGCCCGTGGAATTCAGCGACCACGTCGGCGCGCCGCTGCAAGAGGGGCTGCTGCTGGTGCACAACACGCTGGTCGGCGCCGGGCTGCGCGATCGCGTCAAGATCGGCTGCGCCGGCAAGGTGATCACCGCCTTCGACATCGTGCGCATGATGGCGCTGGGCGGCGACTGGTGCAACGCCGGCCGCGGCTTCATGATGGCGCTGGGCTGCATCCAGGCCCAGACCTGCCACACCGGCAACTGCCCGACCGGCGTGACCACCCAGGACCCGGTGCGCGAGCGCGCGCTGGTGGTGCCGGACAAGGCGCAGCGCGTGTTCAACTTCCACCGCAGCACGCTGGCCGCGCTCAAGGACATGGTGCAGGCGGCCGGCCTGAGCCATCCGCAGGAGATCACCGCCCACCACATCGTGCGCCGCATCACCGACACCGAAGTGCGGCTGCTGTCCAACCTGATCCTGCGGGTGGAGCCCGGTTCGCTGCTTTCGGGCAACCTGGAGCAGCAGCACAACGTGTTCCGGCTGTACTGGCCGCTGGCGCGGGCGGAGCGCTTCGGGCTTTAGGGCAGCACCGGCCCGGTGTGCACCGACAGCGCCACCAGCCGCTTCTTCAGCGCCAGCACCGCCCGGTCCTTGCTCAGGAGCGTGGCGCCATGGGCAACCGCGAGATCGATGAATTTCTGGTCGTCGGGGTCCCTGCAGGTCACCGGCGCCTTGCCCGGCACCTCGACCCGCTCGC
>CALRYV010000041.1:0-34219 GCA_943372495.1 Ramlibacter sp. 2FC
ACACCGGCACCATCGCCCTGAACGCCGGCACCACCAACCTGGGCGGCAGCTTCACGCCGGCGGCGCTGGCCAGCGGCTACAGCCGCACCGGCGGCAGCGTGAACCTCACCGGCACGCTGGACCTGCTGGGCGGCACGCTGGACATCGGCGGCGCGGGGCTGTTCGGCACCGGCGGGCTGAGCTCGATCTATTACGGCACGGTCAAGAACGGCACGCTCATCAGCGGTGACGGGACGCTGCTCAGCGCCAGCGGCGGGACCCTCGACGGCATCACGGTCGGCAACGCCCTGAAGCCCGACTTCGGCACCAATGGCTACGCGTCGCTGTACATCAGGGGCGGCCTGCGGCTGGCGGACACCGGCACCTTCAACATCGCCAACAGCACGCTCTACACCTATGGCACGCAGGCGATCGGGCCGGTCGCGGGCACGGCGACCCTGCAATCGGGCGGCGGCTCGATCTACATCAATACCAACGGCAGCGCCGGCGAGACGCTGACGCTGGACAGCGGGCTCACGTTCAGACACTCGGGCTACGGCAGCGTGGGCAATTACTACAGTGGCGGCGTGCTGGTCAACAACGGCACGATCGAAAGCACGGGAACCGGCCAGACGCTGTACATCCAGCCGAGCAGCTTCATCAACAACGCGATGGTCAGGACGGCCGGCGGCGACCTGGACCTGAGCCCCACGTCATTCACCAATGCTGGCGGCGCGACGGTTGCCAACACGGGTGGCACGCTCACCATCGCCGCTGTCAACGCGCTGACCAACAACGGCACCATCGCGCTGAGCGCCGGCGTCACCAACCTGGGCGGCAGCTTCACGCCGGCCGCGCTGGCCAGCGGCTACAGCCGCACCGGCGGCAGCGTGAACCTCGCCGGCACGCTGGACCTGCTGGGTGGCACGCTCGACATCGGCGGGGCGGGCCTGTTCGGCCCCGGCGGCCTGGGCCAGCTGTACGGCACGCTGCGCAACGGCACGCTGGTGAGCGGCGACGGCACCATCCTGTTCGGCTACGGCGGCTTGCTGGAGGCGATCAGCATCGGCAGCGACCTGTCGCTGGTCGGCGGCGGCTACATGAACGTGAGGAACGGGCTGGCGCTGGCCAACGGCGTCACCTTCAACGCCGGCAGCTCCTACCTCTACATGTACGGCAGCCAGTCGATCGCGGTCGGCGGCGCCGGCGGCACGGCGACCTTCCTGAGTCCCGGCGGGTACATCTATGTCAACGCCGGTGCCAGCGGGGAGACGCTGACGCTCGGTCCCGGGATCACGTGGCGGGGCCATGGCGGGTTCTACGACTACTACAGCAACGGCGGGCTGATCAACAACGGCGTGATCGACGTCAGCGCCGGCCAGACGATCGCCATCTACAACAGCGGGTTCACCAACAACGGCACGGTGAACCTGGGCTCCGGAGCCACGATGTACCGCAGCGCCGGCTTCACCAATCCGGCAGGCGGCCTCCTCTCGGGCGACGGAACCTTCAACCTTGGCGGCGCTGCGCTGGTCAACCTTGGCACCATGTCTCCCGGCACCCCGACCACGACCGGAACGCTGTCGGTCGTGGGCAGCCTCGACACCAGCGCCGGCACCGTCACCCTCAAGCTGGGGTCGACATCGGCCTACGACGTGGTCTCGGTGACGGGCCCGGTGGCCGTCGGCACGGGCACCGTGATCAACCGGACCGATCTTGCCGGCGCCAGCTACGTGACCGGCGATGCATTCGACGTGATTCGCAGCAACGTCGGGCTGCTGACCGGGTCGATGCCGCCGGAGCCGCCTGGGTTCACGGGTTCGATCACTCCCACTCCGGCGCCGTCCGCAGCCCCCGTGCCGAACGCGCTCCGGCTGGTTGCGCAGGCGCCGGCGCCAACGGCGGCCCCGACCCCCGCTCCCACCGCGGCTCCCACTCCGGCGCCCACAGCGGCTCCGACTCCGGCACCCACCGCGGCGCCCACTCCGGCGCCGACTCCGGCACCTACCGCCGCGCCGACGCCGGCACCGACCGCGGCGCCGACACCGGCACCGACCGCCGCTCCCACTCCGGCGCCGACCCCTGCTCCTACCGCTGCTCCTACCCCGGCGCCCACAGCGGCACCGACGCCGGCCCCTACCGCCGCGCCGACGCCGGCACCCACCCCGGCACCCACTGCGGCGCCGACACCGGCTCCGACTGCAGCGCCGACGCCGGCACCGACTGCCGCTCCCACTCCGGCGCCGACCCCTGCTCCTACCGCTGCTCCTACCCCCGCGCCCACAGCGGCACCGACGCCGGCACCCACTCCGGCTCCCACCGCCGCGCCGACTCCGGCTCCGACGCCGGCACCGACCGCCGCTCCCACTCCGGCGCCGACCCCTGCTCCTACCCCGGCGCCCACAGCGGCACCGACGCCGGCACCTACCGCGGCACCGACGCCGGCACCTACCGCGGCGCCCACTCCTGCGCCCACGCCGGCACCGACTGCCGCGCCGACTCCGGCACCGACCCCGGCACCCACAGCGGCTCCCACACCGGCACCCACCGCCGCGCCCACCCCAGCGCCGACGCCGGCACCCACCGCCGCTCCCACACCGGCACCCACCGCGGCACCCACTCCGGCGCCCACGCCAGCACCCACACCGGCACCGACTCCTGCACCCACGCCCGCACCCATCCCTGCTCCCACTCCAGCTCCCGCGCCGGCCCCAACGCCCGCGCCAGCTCCGGCGCCGGTGGCGTCGCCGGCGGTCGAGCGGATCGTGGAACTGCTGCGCAACGAAGCGTCACGGGAGCAGGTTCAGCTGGCGGTCGCCGAGCAGGAGACCGTCGTGACCAAGTTCGTCTCACTGCTGCTCAAGGAAGAAGAAAAGCAGGCCGACGACCGCAAGAAAGACCCGGCCATCACCGTCACCGACACGCAATGCAAGCCATGAGGCGTGCTTCCACCGGCTCGCCGTGACGTCGTTCACGGCACTGATGTTGGAAATTGCGTCGCTGCGGTGACAATTGTTTCAGCGCACGCCAGTTGCGCCCCGGGGTGAACCGATGTCTCACGAAGTCACAGTCCTGCTTGCCGCGGCCCGTCGCAGCGCAGTCGCCGCGCCCTCGGTCGCCGGCCACCGGCCCCTGGCCATCGCGCTGGCTCTCGCAGCCTGCTTTGCCGCCGGTGCTCCCGCCCGGGGCCAGACCAGCGGCGCCCAGGCCGTGGTCGGCAGCGCCACCCTGAGCCAGACCGGATCGCTGCTGACGGTCACGACGCGCAACGGCGTGGGCCTCAACCACTCCGCCATCAACTGGCAAAGCTTTTCCATCCCCGCGGGCAGCAGCACCTGGTTTTCGCAGCCGACTGCCACCAGCACCTCCATCAACCGCGTCCTGGGTTCCAACCCGAGCGCGATCTTCGGCACCCTGGGGTCCAACGGCCGGCTGGTGCTGGTCAATCCGGCCGGCATCACCGTGGGCGCCGGCGCGGTCGTCGACACCGCCGGCTTCACCGCCTCGACCCTGCGGATGAGCGATGCCGACGCGATGGCCGGGCGCCTGCGCTTCGGCGACGGCACGGCGGCGGGCAGCCTCAGCGTGGGCGGCCAGATCCTGGCCCGGCGTGGCGACGTGGTGTTGATCGCTCCGAACCTGGAGACGGCTGCCAGCGCCCTGATCGACAGTCCGGACGGCGCCGTGGTGCTGGGCGCCGGCCAGAAGGCCGAGATCACCGGCCGTGGGCTCGAGGGCATCCGGATGGAGTTCCAGGCTCCGGCCGACCGGGCCGTCAACCTGGGCCGGCTCTCGGGCGACGCGGTGGGCATCTTTGCCGGCACGCTGAAGCACAGCGGCTCGGTCGACGCCCGCTCGGTCACGACCGAGGGTGGGCGGGTGGTGCTGCGGGCGGCGGGCGGCGATGCCCTGGTCTCGGGATGGATCCGCGCCGTGGGACCGGCCGGTGCCGGCGGCCGGATCGACGTGTTCGGCCAGCGGGTCGGGCTGCTCGCCGGCGCCGCGCTGGATGCCAGCGGGGAGCAGGGGGGCGGCAGCATCCGCATCGGCGGCGACTTCCAGGGCAGCAACCCGCAGGCGCCCAATGCGCAGCGGACGCTGGTCGATGCCGGCGCCACGCTCAAGGCCGACGCCACGGTGGCTGGCGATGGCGGCCGCATCATCGTCTGGGCGGACGACCAGACCCGCAGCGCCGGCAGCATCAGCGCGCGCGGCGGCCCGCAGGGTGGCGACGGCGGCTTCGTCGAAGTGTCGGGCAAGAAGGACCTGCAGTTTTCCTCGCAGGTGGACACCCGCGCGCCCGCCGGCAAGGCCGGCACGCTGCTGCTGGACCCGGACAACATCACAGTCGGTCCCTCCCCGACGCCCGCGCCCTCACCCGCGCCGGTGCCCGGGCTCGCCGACGTCGACCAGTTCTCCGACAGCACGTTCCCCAACGCCACGATCGACGTGGCGCTGATCAACGGCGCCACCAGCAACGTGATCCTGCAGGCCAACCAGGACATCAATTTCGACGTGCCGGTCAACATGGCCAATGCCGGCATCGGGCTGACGGCCCAGGCCGGCGCCTTGCTGAACGTGAACGGCAGGATCACGACCAACGGCGGTGCGGTACTGCTGCGCGCCGGCGATCCTGCCGGCGCCGGCCCCAGGCCCAATGGCGCCGCGCTCTACCTCAACCAGCCGATCGACACCACGGCCGGCGGCGCCCAGCCGGCCGGCGCCTCCATCACGCTCGATTCGCGCCTGTCCGATGTCGGCGGCAACAGCCTGATGGTCAACGGCGTCGCCAACCTCAGCGCCGGCACGGCGGGCGACATCAAGCTCACCGGTGCCAGTGTCGACATCGGGGGCGGCGTCGTGATGCAGGGCCGGAACATCACCATCGAGGGCATCGGCGCAACCGGGGCGGTGCGATTCGCCGCCGGTGCCGTCACCGACCTGCTCGCGAGCGCCGCGGGCCAGATCAAGATCACCGGCGCCGGCGTCGACATTCCGGGCGACGTCGTCATGAACGCCAATGCCATCGCCATCGAGGGCACCGGCCCGGCGGGGTCGGTGCGATTCGGCGCCGGTTTCGTCGAACTCAATGCGTCGGCCGGCACGAAGATCGCCTCGCAGCAAGCCGACGTGGCGCTGGACGGCGTCTTCCTGCAGAACAACGCGACCGGTCCGGGCCCGGGCTTCCTGATCGAAGCGGGCGCCAACATCACCGACGCCAGCACCGGGGGCGCTTTCCTGGACGCCCCGGGGCGCGACATCGCCCTGGTCGCCAACCAGTCGGGCACCGTGTTCGTGCCGAGCGGCAGCGGCCGGATCGACGCGCCGCTGATGTTCATCGGCACCGGCGCGAACGACAGCAACAAGGGGGGCGACGTCAGCCTGACGGCGGCCGGCGGCATCAGCGTGAATGCCATCTTCACGACCGGCAGCAGCGGCGGGCCTGGCGGCAACGTCACCATCGGGACTCTGGGAACCGCAGCCGCCGACATCTCCGTCCCCACGATCAACACCGACGGCGGGTCCGGGGTCACCGGCATGGCCAACGGCGGCAATGCCGGCAACATCACCGTCACCGCCAGCAACGGCAACATCGACATGGACGCCTCGGCACGCGGCGGCAGCGGGTTCGGGGGCGGCAGCACCGGCGGCACGGGGGGCACGGTCCTGATCACCCGCACCGTGGGCGACCTGACCTTTTCCACCTTTGGCGTCGATGCAAGCGGCGGCCAGGGCGGCTTCCCGGACCCCGGCAACCCCGGCGGCGGGGGCCACGGCGGCACCATCAAGATCAACGCCGCCGCGGGCGGCCTGACGCTGGTGGCGCTGGATGGATTGGTGCTCAATGCCGGCGGCGCGCCCGGCAGCGCCAACAGCGGAGGCACGGTCGACGGCAGCCCTGGCGGCAATGGCGGCGTGGTGGAGCTTCGATCGCACGGCGGCCCCCTCAATGCCCTGGGCGTGACGGTCCGAGCCGCCGGCGGCGCGGGCAGCAACGGCAACCTCCCGGACACCACCACTGGCAAGGGCGGCAATGGCGGCAACGGCGGCTCGATCACGGTCGAGGCGCTCGGTGGCGGCGACGTGAACCTGTCCGGGTCGTTCTATGCGAACGGCGGCGCCGGCGGCAACGCGGGAACCTGCGCGACGCCGTGTCCGGCGCCGGCGCTGGCCGGTGGCGCCGGCGGGAATGGCGGCAGTCTCGTGCTTGGCAACCGGACCGGGACGACCAGCCTGACTTTCGGCGCTGGCGGCACCGGCCTGGACCTGGGCCCGGGCAGTGCCGGCATGGACAGCGCGGGCCTTCCCGGCAGCGCAACGCCGGCCGGCGCCGTGCAGCTGGCGGCCGGCAGCGCAGGCGTGACGCAGACCGGTGCCGTCACCGGCTCGTTCGTGACGCCGCCGCCCAATCTCAACTTCGACGTCGCCGGCCCGGTGTTGCTGGGCGACGCCGGCAACGATGTCGGCACGCTGAGCGGCAGCGCCGGCGGCAACCTGTCGGTGCTGCACGCGCTGGGAACCGGCGGCCTCACGGCGGGCGGCACCATGGACCTGACCGGCAAGTCCGGCCTGGAGTTCACGGTCAAGAACGGCCTCGCGAGCACCGGCAGCATGACGGTGACGGGCATCGGCGCCCGCATCGCGATCGCTCCCGGTGCGTCCTTGTCCGCGCCTTCCATCACGTTGAACGCGCCGACCGTCGTCCTGGCGGGCAGCCTGTTGCCCGGCGGGACCGGTGGGATCGGAACGGCCGTGATCGGCGGCGACTTGCAGGTCGACACCGGCGGCGTCCTGGAGTTCGACTTCGACGGCTCGACCGCGCGCGACACCGTGTCGGTCACGGGCGCGACCAGCTTCGCCACCGGCACCACGGTGGTCGTCAACACCATCACCCAGCCGCCGGACGGTCCTTACACCCTCATCGCCGGCACCGTCGGGGGCACCTTGCCGACCCTGTCGGGGACGCTGGTGGGCGGCAGCCTGGCGTTCAACTCGCTGGACCTGATCGTGGCGGCGCCACCGCCACCGACGCCGGCGCCCACGCCAGCCCCGACGCCGGCACCAACACCGGCGCCAACACCGGCACCCACCCCAGCTCCGACTCCGGCGCCCACGCCAGCCCCGACACCGGCGCCCACGCCGGCTCCGACGCCAGCCCCGACCCCGGCGCCAACGCCGGCACCGACTCCGGCTCCGACGCCAGCCCCGACTCCGGCTCCGACGCCAGCCCCGACTCCGGCGCCCACGCCAGCCCCGACTCCGGCGCCCACGCCAGCCCCGACCCCGGCGCCCACGCCAGCCCCGACCCCGGCTCCGACGCCAGCTCCGACGCCGGCGCCCACACCGGCGCCGACACCCGAACCCACCCCGGCACCGACCCCGGCGCCGACGCCCGCTCCGACGCCGGCGCCCACGCCCGCTCCGACGCCGGCGCCCACGCCAGCTCCGTCACCGGCGCCTACACCAGCTCCCTCACCAGCTCCCTCACCGGCCCCAACGCCAGCGCCAACGCCAGCGCCAACGCCCGCACCGACGTCCGCCCCGGCGCCGGCGGCGTCACCCACCGTCGAACGGATCGTGGAGCTGCTCCGCAACGAGGCGACCCGGGAGCAGGTTCAGCTCGCGGTCGCGGAACAGGACACCGTCGTGACGAAATTCGTCTCACTGCTGCTCAAGGAAGAAGAAAAGCAGGCCGACGATCGCAAGAAAGAGCCGGCCATCACCGTCACCGACACGCAGTGCAAGCCCTGACGGCCGGCGCCGCGCTCTTCTAGAACCGCGGCAGATCCGGATGCGCGATCTGCCCGCCGCGCACCAGCATCTTTCCGTATTCGGCGCAGCGGTTCAGCGTCGGGATCACCTTGCCAGGATTGAGCAGCGCCTGTGGATCGAAAGCGCGCTTGACGCCGAACATCTGCTCGTTCTCGGCGGCGCTGAACTGCACGCACATCGAATTGAGCTTTTCATACCCGACGCCGTGCTCGCCGGTGATGGTGCCGCCCATCGCCACGCTGGTCTCCAGGATGTCGGCGCCGAACAGCTCGGCCCGGTGCAGCTGGTCGGCGTCGTTGGCGTCGAACAGGATCAGCGGATGCAGGTTGCCGTCGCCGGCGTGGAACACGTTGGCGCAGCGCAGGCCGTACTTGATCTCCATCTGCTGGATCGCCAGCAGGATGTCGGCCAGCCGCTTGCGCGGGATGGTCGAGTCCATGCACATGTAGTCCGGGCTGATCCGGCCCGACGCCGGGAAGGCGTTCTTGCGGCCGCTCCAGAAGCGCAGCCGCTCGGCCTCGTCGCGGCTCACCGCGATCGCCGTCGCGCCTGCCGACCGCAGCACCTCGCTCATGCGGCCGATCTCTTCCTCCACTTCCTCCGGCGTGCCGTCGCTCTCGCACAGCAGGATGGCCTGCGCCGTCAGGTCGTAGCCGGCGTGGACGAAGTCTTCGACGGCGGCCGTCATCGGCTTGTCCATCATCTCGAGCCCGGCCGGGATGATGCCGGCGGCGATGACGGAGGCGACGGCGTCGCCGGCCTTGCGGATGTCGTCGAAGCTGGCCATGATGCAGCGCGCCAGCAGCGGCCGGGGCACCAGCTTCACCGTCACCTCGGTGATGATCGCCAGCATGCCCTCGCTGCCGACGATCACGCTCAGCAGATCCAGGCCGGGGCAATCGAGCGCATCGCCGCCGAACTCGACCGGCTCGCCCTCGACGCTGAAGCCCTTGACCTTGAGCACGTTGTGCAGCGTCAGGCCGTACTTGAGGCAGTGGACGCCGCCTGAGTTTTCCGCGACGTTGCCGCCGATGGTGCAGGCGATCTGGCTCGAGGGGTCGGGCGCGTAGTACAGCCCGTGCGGCGCCGCCGCCTCGCTGATGGCGAGGTTGCGCACGCCGCATTGCACCAGGGCCGTGCGGCTGAACGGGTCGACCTTCAGGATCCGGTTGAACTTGGCCAGCGACAGCGTCACGCCCAGGGCATGGGGCATGGCCCCGCCCGACAGGCCGGTGCCGGCGCCGCGCGCCACCACCGGCGCAGCGATCGCGTGGCAGGCCCTGAGCACCGCCTGCACCTGCTCCGGCGTTTCGGGCAGGGCCACCACCAGCGGCCGTTGCCGGTAGGCCGTCAGGCCGTCGCACTCGTAGGGCGTGGTCTCTTCCGCGTTCCAGAGCAGGGCATGGGCCGGCAGGACGGCCTGCAGCGCGCGCACGACCTGCGCCTGGCGTTCGGCGCGTTGCAGCAGGGCGGGATCGGGGGCGGCAGCGTTCATCGGGCAAGTCCTGGGGTTGGCAGCACTTTAGGCCAAGGCGGCGCGCCGGGCGTGAGCTTTTTGCATGGCGGCGCTGAAAAACCCTCCAATCCAGCCCGGCCTGAGCTGGATCAAGTGGCTGCCCGGCAGCGCGCCGCACCATGGCATCCATCGAAGCTCATGCAGCGAAAGGATGATCATGAATGCCTGGATGACCCATGCCGCGTTCGGCCTTGTGTTCCTGCTGGCGGCGACCGGCCTGTTCTTCTTCGTGTTCACCCGTGGCACGCTGATCGTGCGCGGCCTGTCGCCGCGCTGGAACAGCGAGCGCGCCCATGTCTACCCGATCTACTCCAACATGCGGCTGATCAAGCTGGTCGACTTCCAGCCGGTCATCTCCGCCATCCTGCTGTTCCAGTACGACCGGCTGGTGTCCAAGATCGTGGCCGGCCTGCACGCCACCGACCTGCGCCGGCGCAAGGTGCTGGTCACCTCGTGTGCCTTCGGCAACGTGATCCCGCGGGTGGTGCAGGCCTCGGTCGAGGCCGGCGCCGAGCGGGTGCTGATCGCGGACATCATTCCCAACGAGCTGACGCACGCCCGCAGCAAGCTGGGTCGGTATGCCGGCAAGATCGACTATCTGGAAGACAACGCCACCGCCATGAAGCAGCGCGGCGGCCTGGTCGATGCCAACGTGATGTTCTTCCTGCTGCATGAACTGCCGCACGAATTGAAGGCGCAGGCGCTGCGCGAGGCCGGCCGCATGCTGGCGCCGGGCGGCAAGCTGTACCTGGCCGAGTTCCACCGGCCCGAGCTGTGGGTGCTGCGGGCCCTGAGCTGGACCTACTTCAAGGTGTTCGAGCCGCTGGGACTGGCGCTGTGGGACAGCCACGATCCGCTGGCCTGCCTGGAGGCCATGGGCGGCTGGACCGCCGAGCGCAGCACCTTCTTCTTCGGCAACTTCCAGGTCATCACGGCGACGAAGAACCGCTAAACACTTTTCTTCAGCCACTCGGCGAAGGCCGCGCACTCCCAGCGGTCCATCGTGCCGGCGCGCCAGCACAGGTAGTGCGCGTGCGGGCTCGGCACGTTGCGGGGCGAGATCCGCTCCAGCGTGCCGTTCTCCAGCCAGGGCTGGCCCAGCTTGAGCCGGACCAGGGCGATGCCCAGGCCCTGGGCGGCCGCGTCGCACATCAGGCCGATGTCGTTGAAGGACGAGCCCTCGGCCGGCTCGCCGCTGTCGACGCCGTGGGCCAGGAACCAGGTCCGCCACGGCTCCAGCGGGCTCTTGATCAACTTGGCGGCCAGCAGCTCCTCGATCGAGTCGAACGGGCCGTTCTCGCGCAGGTAGGCGGGCGAGGCCAGCGGCGTGACTTCGTCGGTCATCAGGCACAGGTGTTCGACGTCGGCATAGCGGCCGGTGCCGAAGCGGATCATCAGGTCGGCGTCCTCCGCCACCACGTCCAGCAGCGGGATCGACACCTGCAGCATCAGGTCGATCTCCGGGTAGGCCTCGATGAAACCCCGCAGCCGCGGCATCAGGATCGAGCGCGAGAAGGTCGGCGTCACCGCCACCTTCAGCTTGCGCTTGCCCTGGGCCGTGTCGCGGCCGGGGAAGCGCTCCAGGATGGCGATGCCTTCGCGCACGTGGGCCAGATATTCGCTGCCCTCGGTGGTGAGCGAGAAGTCGGCACGGCCGAACAGCTTGGTGCCGATGATCTGTTCAAGCTGCCGCACCCGGTGGCTGACGGCGCTGGGCGTCACGCACAGTTCATCCGCCGCCTGCGTCACCGAGCGCAGCCGGGCCAATGCCTCAAACGTGAGCAGGCACTGGATGGGCGGGATGCGGGCGGTCACAGTTTGTCATTGCGGGCTTGACCCGCAATCCATGGATCCCCGCCTGCGCGGGGATGACGACGCTCGTACCACGCGTCGTCACTTGAAAATCACCGTCTTGTGGCCGTTGAGCAGCACGCGGTGCTCGCTGTGCCACTTGACGGCGCGGGCCAGCACCTGGCTTTCGGTGTCGCGGCCCATGGCGGTGAGGTCTTCCACGGTCTTGCTGTGGTCGGCGCGGGCCACGTCCTGTTCGATGATCGGGCCCTCGTCGAGATGGGCCGTCACGTAGTGCGCGGTGGCGCCGATCAGCTTCACGCCCCGGTCATGGGCCTGGTAGTACGGCTTGGCGCCCTTGAAGCTGGGCAGGAAGCTGTGGTGGATGTTGATGGCGCGGCCGGCCAGCTTGCGGCAGAGGTCGTCCGACAGGATCTGCATGTAGCGTGCCAGCACCACCAGCTCGGCGCCCTCGGCCTCGATGATCTCCAGCTGCTTGGCCTCCACCTGCGCCTTGGTCGCTGCCGTCACCGGGTGGTGGTGGAACGGCACGTTGTAGCTGGCGGCCAGCTGGTAGAACTCGCGGTGGTTGGAGATGATCGCCGCGATGTCGACCGGCAGCAGGCCGGACTTCCAGCGAAACAGCAGGTCGTTCAGGCAATGGCCTTCCTTGCTGACCAGGATCACGGTGCGCATCGGCTGGGTGGTCGCGTGCAGCTTCCACTCCATCTGGAACGGCTCGGCGAAGAACTTCAGCCGGGCCTTCAGGTCGTCGTGGGTGTGCTGGTCGCAGGCGAACTGCACCCGCATGAAAAACAGGCCGGTGTCGTGGTCGTTGTACTGGGCGGCCTCCTCGATGTTGCCGCCGTGTTCCAGCAGGAAGCCGGAGACCGCATGCACGATGCCCGGGCGGTCCGGGCAGGAGAGGGTGAGGACGTAAGCGTGGTTCATACGCCTTGCATTGTCGCAGGTGCAAAATATCCCCATCCCTGTTCCGACGGAGCTTTCGCCATGGCCTACAACGACTTCAACATGGACAGCCACTGGCTGCCCTTCACCCCCAACCGCAGTTTTCGCAAGGACCCGCGCATCTTCGTGGCGGCCGACGGCATGGAGTTCACCACCCACGACGGCAAGAAGGTGGTGGACGGCATCTCCAGCCTGTGGTGCGTCGGCGCCGGCCACAACAGGAAGCCCATCAACGAGGCGATCAAGAAGCAGCTCGACACGCTGGACTATTCCACCGCCTTCCAGGCCTCCAACGACCGCGCCTTCCAGGCCGCCGAGATGATCGCCGCCATGGCGCCCGGCGACCTGAACAAGGTGCTGTTCTGCAACTCCGGCTCCGAGGCGGCCGACACCTCCCTGAAGGTGGCGCTGGCCTACCACCGCGCCCGCGGCGAAGGCCACCGCACCGTCTTCATCGGCCGCGAGAAGGGCTACCACGGCGTCGGCTTCGGCGGCATGAGCGTGGGCGGCATCCCGGCCAACCGCAAGGTGTTCGGTTCGGCCTTCCTGCCGCGGGTGGACCACATGCGGTTCATCCACGATCCGGTGAACAACGCCTACATCAACGGCGTCGAACCGGTGTTCCAGGAAGACTTGCTGCTGGAGCTGGAGAACCGGATCCTGCCGCTGCACGACCCCTCCAACGTGGCCGCGATCATCGTTGAGCCGGTGGCTGGTTCCGCCGGCTGGTACCTGCCACCCCAGGGCTACCTCAAGCGCCTGCGCGAGATCTGCGACAAGCACGGCATCCTGCTGATCTTCGACGAAGTGATCACCGGCTTCGGTCGCATGGGCACCAACTTCGGCGCCGACTACTACGGCGTGGTGCCGGACATGCTGAACTTCGCCAAGTGCGTCACCAATGGCGTGATCCCGCTGGGCGGCGTGATCTGCCGCGACAAGCTGTACGACGCGATGATGAAGACCGACGCGCCCGAGCACGTCATCGAGTTCTTCCACGGCTACACCTATTCCGGCCATCCGGTGGCCTGCGCCGCCGCCATCGCCACGCTGGAGCTGATGAAGCAGGAGAACCTGTTCGCGCGCGCCGGCGAGATGGGCAAGGTGCTGGGCAACGCCTTCCACAGCACCTTCAAGGGCATGCCGAACGTGATCGGCATCCGCAGCCTGGGCCTGGCCGCCGCCGTGGAACTGGCGCCGATCGCCGGCTCGCCGGGCAAGCGGGCCTACGACATCTTCATCGACTGCTTCAAGAACGGCGCCCTGGTGCGGCCGGCCGGCGACGTGCTGGTGATCGCGCCGCCCTACATCGTGGAGAAGTCGCACATCGACCGGCTGGTCAACACCCTGGCCGACTCGATCCGCAAGCACGCCTGAGCGCCAGTGCCTGAAAAGGGGGCCCCAGTGGAAACTCCCAAGGTCGGCGTCATGGTGCCCACGTTCAACCGGCCGGACCTGCTGCGCGCCTGCGTCCTGCAGCTGGCCGTGCAGTCCCGGCCGCCGGACGTGATCTGCATCTTCCAGAACGGCAACCCCCAGTCCTACCACTGGGCGGTGGAGGACCTGCGCACCCCCGCCCAGCTGATCTGGATCCATACGGGCAAGCAGATGCGCCAGCACGACTGGTACGCCATTCCCCTGCGCCACCTGCTCGCACTCGGATGCACCCATTTCTTCTGGGCCGACGACGACGACCTGTACCTGCGCGACCATGTCGCGAGCGGACTGGAGGACCTGCGCGAGCACGATTTTTCGGTGTCGCGGCGCTGCGGGCTGCTGTTCACCCGGGCCCGCGACTTCCGCTACGGCCCGGACGTCGAGTTCACCTCCCATGCGCCGGGCGGCATGAGCTCCACCATGTGCTTCAACCGGCGCTTTGCCCACGAGCTGCTGCAGGACATCGTTGCCGACCAGAGCGACCGCTACACCGACAGCGTCCTGGCCAACGTCACGATGCCCAAGTTCCGCTGCCACCTCTCGGCCCGGCGCACCAGCATCTACCACTCGCACGACGGCTCGACCACGTCGCAAGGCTGGCTGGAGCGGGCCTTCGAGGCGCCGTGACGCCACTGTTGCCCGCCGCCCAGTTGATGTAGGGCAAGTCGGGCCGCGCCGGACCGGCCTAAGCTGGGCCGATGCAAGTACGCTGGACCCTGACCGCCAAGCTGGTCGCCACCGGGCTGACCTTCCTGCTGCTGGCGCTGGTGTCGATCGGGCTGACGCTGTGGGTGACCTGGAACCTGCAGGGCAGCGCGGCCGCGGTCAACGAGGCCGGCCGGCTGCGGATGCAGACCTACCGGCTCGCGCTGGCGGTGGCCGGCGCGGCCGACCCGCTGGAGATCGTCAGCCTCGGTCGCGGCTTCGACCAGGGCCTCGAGCTGCTGCAGTCCGGCGACCCGTCCCGGCCGCTGCTGGTGCCCTGGACCGGCGAGTCGCGCCACCAGTTCGAGCTGCTGCGGGCCCGCTGGGGCCAGCTGCGCAGCGCCTGGGAGCCGGGCGCCGCGGCCGGCCCGCCGGCGACGGCGCACCAGGCCGACGAGTTCGTGGCGCTGATCGACGGCTTCGTCGGCGGCATCGAGGCCGAGATCGCCCGCTGGACCGCCATCCTCAACATGTTCCAGCTGGCCATGATGGCGCTGGCCATCGCCAGCGCGGTGACGCTGATGTACACCAGCTACCTGCTGGTGCTCAGCCCCGTGGCGCGGCTCAAGCGCGCGCTGGCCGCGATCCAGCAGGGCGACCTGGCGACCCGGGTCGAGGCCGGGGCGCAGGACGAGTTCGGCGAGCTGGCGGCCGGCTTCAACGAGATGGCCCGCACGCTGCAGGCGCTGTACGCCAGCCTCGAGGAAAAGGTCCGCGACAAGACCGCCAGCCTGGAGGTGGAGCGGCAACGGCTGGCCGACCTGTACCAGGTCAGTGAGTTCCTGGCCCGGGCCAAGAGCCTCGACGCGCTGGCCGGTGGCTTCGCGGCCCAGGTGCGGCGCATTTCCGGCGCCGACGCGGCGGCCGTGCGCTGGTCCGGCCAGGCCAACGAGCGCTACCTGCTGCTGGCCGCCGACGGCCTGTCGGGTCACATGTTGCGCGACGAGGCCTGCCTGGAGACCGGCGCCTGCCATTGCGGCCAGCGCCAGGCCAGCGCCGCCACCCGGGTGATCCCGATCGCCTGCGCCACCCCGGCGCCGCTGCACCATTGCAGCGACGAGGGCTACCTCAGCCTGGTGTCGGTGCCGGTGATGCTGCACGGCGCCGTCCTGGGCGAGGTCGACCTGTTCTTCCGCCGCGCGGTGCAGCTGTCGCCGGACGAGCGCAGCCTGCTCGATTCGCTGGCCAGCCACTTGGCCAGCGCCATGGAGAGCCTGCGGGCCGAGGCGCTGGGCCGCGAGGCGGCGGTGGCGCAGGAGCGCGGCATGCTGGCGCGCGAGCTGCACGACTCGATCGCGCAGTCGCTGGCCTTCATGAAGATCCAGGTCCAGCTGCTGCGCGAAGCCGTGCGGCGCGGCGACTCCGGCGCGGTCGGCAACATCATCGGCGAGCTCGACACCGGGGTGCGCGAGAGCTACTCCGACGTGCGCGAGCTGCTGGTGCATTTCCGCACCCGCACCAGCGAGGAGGACATCACCCTGGCGCTGCGCAGCACGCTGTCCAAGTTCGAGCACCAGAGCGGCGTGCCGGCCCGGCTGGAGCTGGAGGGCCACGGCCTGCCGCTGGCGCCCGACGTCCAGGTGCAGGTGCTGCACGTGATCCAGGAAGCGCTGTCGAACGTGCGCAAGCACGCCCATGCCAGTCAGGTCGTGCTGCGCGTCACCGCTGCGCCGGCATGGCGGTTCGAGGTGCGCGACGACGGCGTCGGCTTCGACGCGGCCCACCGCGGCGGCGGCGACCTGCACGTCGGCCTGCGCATCATGTCCGAGCGGGCGGCGCGGATCGGCGCGGCGGTGGCAGTCGTGTCCCGGCCGGGCGGCGGCTGCGCGGTCGCCATCACGCTGCCGCCAGCCACGCAGTCGCCGCCGGTGCAGCAGCTGGCCGCCATGGCGGCATGAAAGGAGGAGGAGCAGCAATGACTTCCGTGCGCCTGTTGGTGGTCGACGACCACACCCTGTTTCGCCGCGGCCTGGTGGCCCTGCTCGGTGCCGACCCCAGCCTCGAGGTGGTGGGCCAGGGCGCCGATGCCGGCGAGGCGCTGCGGCTGGCCGGCGCGCTGCAACCCGACGTCATCCTGCTGGACAACCACCTGCCGGGCGTGCGCGGCATCGAGGCCCTGCCCGGCCTGAAGGAGGCCGCGCCCGCGGCCCGCATCCTCCTGCTCACCGTGAGCGAGGACGCGGACGACCTGGCTGCCGCGCTGCGGGCCGGCGCCCACGGCTATCTGCTCAAGACCATCGAGGGCGAGCAGCTGGCGCAGGCGATCCACCGGGCGATGGCCGGCGAGGCGGTGGTCAGTCCGGAGCTGACCGGCAAGCTGGTGCTGGCGTTCCAGAACGCCCGCGCCGCGCCGCCGGACCCGGCCCCTGCCCATGAAGCCGTCGCGCTGCTGTCGCCGCGCGAGCAGCAGGTGCTGCACCAGATCGCCACCGGCGCCAGCAACAAGGAAATCGCCCGCACGCTGGAGATCGCCGAGACCACGGTGAAGATCCACGTCCAGCACATCCTGCGCAAGCTGCAGCTCAGCTCGCGGGTCCAGGCTGCGGTCTACGCGACCGGCAACGGAGCGCGCCCCTAGTTCCTTCGAACGATGGTCCCCTGCGCGGCCATCGTTCTTCTGCCGCCGCGCGGCTCGTCCACCGAAGGATGTTCACGCGGCCACCCTCCGGCGACATTGGACCCAGCTTCCAAGAGTCCCGGAGAACCAATGAACGCCCCCGCTTCCGCCGCCCCGGTCACCGCCGCGACCGGCCCCGCCACGGTCACCCGCCAGGCCTGGTCGGTGCTTGCCGTCAGCACGCTCGGCTTCACCGTCTGCTTCATGGTCTGGATGATGTTCGGCGTGATCGGCATCCCGATCCGGAAGACGCTGAACCTGAACGCCACCGAGTTCGGACTGCTCACCGCCATGCCGGTGCTGACCGGCTCGCTGGTGCGGGTGCCGCTGGGCATCTGGACCGACCGCTACGGCGGCCGCATCGTGATGACGCTCCTGATGGCCGTCACCGTGCCGGCGATCTGGCTGATGTCGTACGCCACGGCGTACTGGCACTTCCTGGTGATCGGGCTGTTCGTCGGCCTGGCCGGCGGGTCGTTCTCGGTCGGCACGCCCTATGTCGCGCGCTGGTTCCCGAAGAAGCGGCAGGGTTTCGCGATGGGCGTCTACGGCGCCGGCAACTCGGGCGCCGCCGTCAACAAGTTCGTGGCGCCGGTGCTGCTGGTGGCCTTCGGCTGGACCATGGTGCCGCAGGTCTATGCCGCCGTGATGCTCGGCACGGTGATCCTGTTCTGGTTCTTCAGCCACAGCGATCCGTCGCACCTGGTCCCCAGCAGCGTCAGGTTCAGCGACCAGCTCAGGATGCTCAAGGACCCGACGGTGCTGCGCTACTGCCAGTACTACAGCATCGTGTTCGGCGGCTATGTCGCGCTGTCGCTGTGGATGGTGCAGTACTACGTCGGCGAGTTCGGTCTCGATATCCGCATCGCCGCCTTGCTCGCGGCCTGCTTCTCGCTGCCCGGCGGCGTGCTGCGGGCCGTCGGCGGCTGGCTGTCCGACAAGTTCGGCGCCCACACCATGACCTGGTGGGTGATGTGGGTGAGCTGGATCTGCCTGTTCCTGCTGTCGTACCCGCAGACCGACTTCACCATCCTCACCGTCAACGGCCCGAAGACCTTCCACATCGGCCTGAACGTCTACACCTTCACCGCGCTGATGTTCCTGCTGGGCATCGCCTGGGCCTTCGGCAAGGCCAGCGTCTTCAAGTACATCAGCGACGAGTATCCGCACAACATCGGCACCGTCTCGGGCGTGGTCGGACTGGCCGGCGGGCTCGGCGGCTTCGTGCTGCCGATCATGTTCGGCGCGCTGATGGACCTCACCGGCATCCGTTCCAGCGCCTTCATGCTGATGTATGGCGTGGTCTGGGTGTCGCTGATCTGGATGTACTTCACCGAAGTGCGGCGCACCGAGGTGATGGGCAGCCACGCGCCTGCGGGCCCCTCTCTCCATCCCCGTCCCATGCCGGCCTCCCTGGACCCGGCCCTGCAGAAAGCATGACCATGAGCACCACCACCGCACCCCTGCCCCAAGGCCGGGTCCTGAAGATCTGGACCCCCGAGGACAAGTCATTCTGGGAACGCGAGGGCGAGGCCATCGCCAAGATCAACCTGTGGATCAGCGTGCCCGCGCTGTTCCTGGCCTTCGCGGTCTGGCAGGTCTGGAGCGTGGTGGCGGTGGGCCTGCCGTCGCTGGGCTTCAAGTACTCGACCAACCAGCTGTTCTGGCTGGCTGCGGCGCCGGCGCTGTCGGGCGCGACGCTGCGGATCTTCTATTCCTTCATCGTGCCGCTGGTCGGCGGCCGGCGCTGGACGGCGATCTCCACCGCCTCGCTGCTGGTCCCGGCGATCGGCATCGGCTTCGCGGTGCAGGACAACACCACCAGCTATCCGACCATGATGCTGCTGGCCCTGCTGTGCGGGCTGGGCGGCGGCAACTTCAGCTCCAGCATGGCCAACATCAGCTTCTTCTTCCCGAAGGAGCGCAAGGGCTCGGCGCTGGGCGTGAACGCCGGCCTGGGCAACCTGGGCGTGTCGGTGGTGCAGTTCCTCAGCCCGCTGGTGGTGACCATGGGCATCTTCGGCATCTTCGGCGGTGACGCGCAGAACATCGTCAAGAACGGCCAGACGGTGCAGGTCTGGACCCAGAACGCGGCCTTCATCTGGGTGCCCTGGATCCTGCTGGCGTCGTTCGCGGCCTGGTTCGGCATGAACGACATCGCCGACGCCAAGGCGTCCTTCGCCACCCAGGCCACCATCTTCCGCCGCAAGCACAACTGGCTGATGTGCCTGCTGTACCTGGGCACCTTCGGTTCCTTCATCGGCTATGCCGCCGGCTTCCCGCTGCTGATCAAGAGCCAGTTCCCCGGCGTCAACCCGCTGGCCTATGCCTGGTTGGGGCCGCTGGTGGGCGCGCTGGTGCGGCCGTTCGGCGGCTGGCTGGCCGACAAGATGGGCGGCGCCAAGGTGACGTTCTGGAATTTCGTGGTGATGGCGCTGGCGGTCTGCGGCGTGCTGTACTTCCTGCCCACCGGACCATCGGGCGGCAACTTCACCGGCTTCTTCCTGATGTTCCTGGTGCTGTTCCTCACCACCGGCATCGGCAACGGCTCGACCTTCCGGATGATCCCGGTGATCTTCCTGAACGAGGCGCTGGCGCGGGTCGACCAGGCCGACCCGCAGGCCGTGGCCGTGGCGACCAAGGAGGGCAACACCGAGGGCGCCGCCACCCTGGGCTTCACCGCCGCGATGGCTGCCTACGGCGGCTTCTTCATCCCCAAGAGCTACGGCACCTCGATCAGCATCACCGGCACGCCCGATGCGGCGCTGTACGTCTTCATCGTCTTCTACCTGCTGTGCATCGCGGTGACGTGGTGGTTCTACGCCCGCAAGAACGCGCCCATGCCCTGCTGAAACGTCCGGAGCAACAACAATGAGCCACTTCCTCGACCGCCTCACCTACTTCGCCCAGCCGCGCGAGACCTCAGCCGACGGCCACGGCCGCACCACGGGCGAAGACCGCACCTGGGAGGACGCGTACCGCAACCGCTGGGCCCACGACAAGATCGTGCGCAGCACCCACGGCGTCAACTGCACCGGGTCCTGTTCCTGGAAGATCTACGTCAAGGGCGGCATCGTCACCTGGGAAACCCAGCAGACCGACTACCCGCGCACCCGCTGGGACATGCCCAACCACGAGCCGCGCGGCTGCGCCCGCGGCGCCAGCTACAGCTGGTACCTGTACAGCGCCAACCGCGTGAAGTACCCCATGGTGCGCGGCCGGCTGCTGCGGCTCTGGCGCGAGGCGCGCCTCACGATGAGCCCGGTCGAGGCCTGGGCTTCGATCGTGGAGAACGACGGCAAGCGGCGCGACTACCAGCAGGTGCGCGGCCTGGGCGGCTTCGTGCGTTCGGGCTGGGACGAGGTCAACGAGATCGTCGCCGCTGCCAACGTCTACACGATCAAGCAGCACGGGCCGGACCGGGTGATCGGCTTCTCGCCGATCCCCGCGATGTCGATGGTGAGCTACGCGGCCGGCAGCCGTTACCTGAGCCTGATCGGTGGGGTCTGCATGAGTTTCTACGACTGGTACTGCGACCTGCCGCCGGCCAGTCCGCAGATCTGGGGCGAGCAGACCGACGTGCCGGAATCGGCCGACTGGTTCAACTCCAGCTTCATCATCGCCTGGGGCTCCAACGTGCCGCAGACGCGCACGCCGGACGCGCACTTCTTCACCGAGGTCCGCTACAAGGGCACCAAGACGGTGGCGATCACGCCCGACTATTCGGAGGTGGCCAAGCTGGCCGACATCTGGATGAACCCCAAGCAGGGCACCGACGCCGCCGTGGCGATGGCCATGGGCCACGTGATCCTCAAGGAGTTCTACTTCCCCGACAGCGGGGAGCGCAGCGCGTATTTCGACGACTACGTGCGCCGCTACACCGACATGCCGATGCTGGTGCTGCTGAAAGAGCACACCTTGCCCAGCGGCGAGGTCATCACCGTGCCGGACCGCTATGTGCGGGCGTCGGACTTCAACGGCAAGCTGGGCCAGGCCAACAACCCGGAGTGGAAGACGGTCGCTCTGGACAGCTCCGGCAAGGTCGTGCTGCCCAACGGCGCCATCGGCTTCCGCTGGGGCGCGGACGGACGCGAGGACGTCGGCCAGTGGAACCTGGAGGCCAAGGAGGCACGCCATGGTGGCGACGTCAAGCTCAAGCTCTCGGTGCTCGAAGGCGAGCAGGCGTCGAGCGAGACCGCGCAAGTCGGCTTCCCCTACTTCGGCGGCATCGTCAGCGAGAACTTCCCGAACAACGTGCAGAGCGACGTGCTGGTGCGGACCGTGCCGGTCCAGCGCATTTCGCTGGGCAAGGCCGGCGAGGAACGCTCGGCCCTGGTCGCCACGGTGTTCGACCTGCAGGTGGCCAACTACGGCGTGGCCCGCGGCCTGCCGGGCGAATTCGCTGCGAAGAGCTTCGACGACGACACCTCGTACACGCCGGCCTGGCAGGAGCGCATCACCGGCACGCCGCGCGCGCAGCTGATCACGGTGGCCCGCCAGTTCGCCGAGAACGCCCACAAGACCCAGGGCAAGTCGATGGTGATCATCGGCGCGGCGATGAACCACTGGTACCACAGCGACATGAACTACCGCGGCGTCATCAACATGCTGATGCTGTGCGGCTGCATCGGCAAGAGCGGCGGCGGCTGGGCCCATTACGTGGGCCAGGAGAAGCTGCGCCCGCAGACCGGCTGGACTGCGCTGGCCTTCGCGCTGGACTGGATCCGCCCGCCGCGGCAGATGAACAGCACCAGCTTCTTCTACGCCCACACCGACCAGTGGCGCTACGAGAAGCTGGGCATGGAGGAAGTGCTGTCGCCGCTGGCCGACAAGAAGTTGTATGCCGGCAGCATGATCGACTACAACGTGCGGGCCGAGCGCATGGGCTGGCTGCCGAGCGCGCCGCAGCTGCAGACCAATCCGCTGCAGGTGGTGCGCGATGCCGCATCCGCCGGCCTCGACCCGAAGGAGTACGCCGTCAAGTCGCTGCAGGACGGCTCGCTCAAGATGAGTTGCACCGACCCGGACCATCCGGACAATTGGCCGCGCAACATGTTCGTGTGGCGTTCCAACATCCTGGGCTCCTCGGGCAAGGGCCACGAATACTTCCTCAAGCACCTGCTGGGCACCAGCAACGGCGTGCAGGGCAAGGACCTCGGTGCCGAGGAGGCGAAGCCGACCGAAGTGGTCTGGCACGACAAGGCGCCGGAAGGCAAGCTGGACCTGCTGGTCACGCTGGACTTCCGCATGAGCACCACCTGCCTGTACTCCGACATCGTGCTGCCGACGGCGACGTGGTACGAGAAGAACGACCTCAACACCAGCGACATGCATCCCTTCATCCATCCGCTGTCCACCGCGGTGGACCCGGCCTGGCAATCGCGCAGCGACTGGGAGATCTACAAGGGCTTCGCGAAGAAGTTCAGCGAGGTCTGCGTCGGCCATCTGGGCGTGGAAAAGGAACTGGTGCTGACGCCGCTGATGCATGACAGCCCGTCCGAGCTGGCCCAGCCCTTCGAGGTCAAGGACTGGAAGCGCGGCGAGTGCGAGCTGGTGCCGGGCAAGACCGCGCCCAAAATGCAGGTGGTGGAACGCGACTATCCCAACGTGTTCAAGCGCTTCACCGCGCTGGGCCCGCTGATGAACAAGGTGGGCAACGGCGGCAAGGGCATCGCCTGGAACACCCAGACCGAGGTGCAGCAGCTCGGCGAGCTCAATGGCTTCGTCACCGCCGAGGGCGTCACACAGGGCATGCCCAAGATCGAGACCGACATCGACGCCTGCGAGGTGGTGCTGCAGCTGGCGCCCGAGACCAACGGCCACGTGGCCGTGAAGGCCTGGGCCGCGCTGGGCAAGCAGACCGGCCGCGACCACACCCACCTGGCGATCCACCGCGAGGACGAGAAGATCCGCTTCCGCGACATCCAGGCCCAGCCGCGCAAGATCATCAGCTCGCCGACCTGGAGCGGGATCGAGAGCGAGACGGTGTCGTACAACGCCGGCTACACCAACGTGCACGAGATGATCCCATGGCGCACCCTCACCGGTCGCCAGCAGTTCTACATGGACCATCCCTGGATGATCGCGTTCGGCGAGGGCTTTTCCAGCTACCGGCCGCCGGTGGACTTGAAGACCACGGCCGGCATCCACGGCATCAAGCCCAACGGCAACACCGAGATCGCGCTGAACTTCATCACGCCGCACCAGAAGTGGGGCATCCACAGCACCTACACCGACAACCTGATGATGCTCACGCTGAGCCGCGGCGGTCCGTGCGTCTGGATGAGCGAGGACGACGCGAAACGCGCGGGGATCATCGACAACGACTGGATCGAGCTGTTCAACATCAATGGCGCCATCGCGGCCCGGGCAGTCGTCAGCCAGCGGGTTCCGCCCGGCATGGTGATGATGTACCACGCGCAGGAAAAGATCGTGAACACGCCCGGCTCGGAAATCACCGGCGCCCGCGGCGGCATCCACAACTCGGTGACGCGCATCGTGCTCAAGCCCACGCACATGATCGGCGGCTACGCGCAGTTCAGCTACGGCTTCAACTACTACGGAACCATCGGCACCAACCGCGACGAGTTCGTGGTGGTGCGCAAGATGAACAAGATCGACTGGCTCGATACACCGATCGGAGAACAACTCATCAAGCCGACGCTGGAACAGGGAGAAACAGCATGAAGATCCGCGCGCAAATCGGCATGGTGCTGAACCTGGACAAGTGCATCGGCTGCCACACCTGCTCGGTCACCTGCAAGAACGTCTGGACCAGCCGGCCCGGCATGGAATACGCCTGGTTCAACAACGTCGAGACCAAGCCCGGCATCGGCTACCCCAAGGAATGGGAGAACCAGGACAAGTGGAACGGCGGCTGGGTGCGCAAGGCCAGCGGGAAGATCGAGCCGCGCCAGGGCGCGAAGTGGAAGCTGCTGATGCGCATCTTCGCCAACCCCAACCTGCCGGAGATCGACGACTACTACGAGCCCTTCACCTTCGACTACGCCCACCTGCAGTCGGCGCCGGAAATGAAGGCGACGCCCACCGCGCGCCCACGCAGCCTGATTACCGGCAAGCAGATGGACAAGATCGTCTGGGGCCCGAACTGGGAGGAGATCCTGGGCGGCGAATTCGCCGGCCGCAGCAAGGACCGCAACTTCGACGACATCCAGAAGGAGATGTACGGCCAGTTCGAGAACACCTTCATGATGTACCTGCCGCGGCTGTGCGAGCACTGCCTGAACCCGGCCTGCGTCGCCTCCTGCCCCTCGGGCTCGATCTACAAGCGCGAGGAAGACGGCATCGTCCTGATCGACCAGGACAAGTGCCGCGGCTGGCGCATGTGCGTCTCGGGCTGCCCCTACAAGAAGATCTACTACAACTGGAAGAGCGGCAAGGCCGAGAAGTGCATCTTCTGCTATCCGCGCATCGAAGCCGGCCAGCCGACCGTGTGCTCCGAAACCTGCGTCGGGCGCATCCGCTATCTTGGCGTCCTGCTGTACGACGCGGACAGGATCCAGGAAGCGGCGAGCGTCGAACATGACCGCGACCTGTACCAGGCGCAGCTGGACATCTTCCTGGACCCGTTCGATCCCAAGGTGATCGAGCAGGCCCGCCTCGACGGCATTCCCGACAAGTGGATGGACGCCGCCCGCAACAGCCCGGTCTACAAGATGGCCGTGCAGTGGAAGGTGGCGCTGCCGCTGCACCCGGAGTATCGGACGCTGCCCATGGTCTGGTACGTGCCGCCGCTCTCGCCGATCAGCGCCGCCGCCAACGCCGGCCACCTGGGACAGAACGGCGAGATCCCCGACGTCAACCAGCTGCGGATCCCGGTCAAGTACCTGGCCAACCTGTTGACGGCCGGCGACACCAAGCCGGTGGTCCGCGCGCTGGAGCGGATGCTGGCGATGCGCGCCTACCAGCGCGAGAAGCATGTTGACCAGCGCATCAACCAGGCTGTGCTGGACCAGGTGGGCATCACCAAGGCGGAAGTCGAAGAGATGTACCACGTGATGGCGATCGCCAACTACGAGGACCGCTTCGTCATCCCGACGACGCACCGCGAATACGCCGAGAACACCTTCAACGTGCGCGGCGGCTGCGGCTTCACCTTCGGCAACGGCTGCTCCGACGGCAACACCGAGGTCAGCCTGTTCGGCGCGGAAAAGAAGCGCACGATTCCAATCAAGGCGGAGATCTGACATGAGCAAGCAAGACAACAAGCGCCCCGCCGCCATCACGCTGCGCATCCTCGCCGCCCTGCTCGGCTATCCCGACGCGCAGTCGCGGGCCTTCCTTCCCGAGATGAGCGCGCTGCTGAAACAGGAGCGCGCTCTCACGCCCACCCGCGCCGGCGAGCTGCTGGCACTGATGACCGCGCTGGAGCGCGGCGACCCGCTGGAGACCGAAGCCGCCTATGTGGAGCTGTTCGACCGCGGCCGCGCCACCTCGCTGCACCTGTTCGAGCATGTTCACGGCGATTCGCGCGACCGCGGCCCGGCCATGATCGACCTGGGCCAGACCTACGAGAAGGCCGGCCTGGTGCTGGCCGAGGGCGAACTGCCCGACTACCTGCCGGCGGTGCTGGAGTTCATCTCCACCCAGCCGCACGCGGAAGCGAAGGCCTTCCTGGGCGAGATCTCGCACTTGCTCAAGGGCATCTTCGGCGCGCTGCGCCAGCGTGACAGCGCCTACGCCAGCGTGCTGGGCGCGCTGCTGGAGCTGGCCGGCGAGAAGGCCGAGGCCGTGGAGCCAACGCCCGAACCGCCGCTGGACGAGAGCTGGGCCGAGCCGGTGGTGTTCGACGGCTGTTCCACCCAGGGCCAGGCCCGCCCGGGCCAGCCGCAGCCGGTCCACATCGTTCGCAAGACAAGTTACGCACAAGGAGCAGCGTCATGAGCGGCGTTTCCGGTTTCCTGTTCCAGGTCTATCCCTACGTCTGCTTCACGGTGTTCGTGATCGGCAGCCTGATCCGCTTCGACCAGAACCAGTACAGCTGGAAGAGCGATTCGTCGCAGATGCTGCGCGCCGGCACGCTGCGCTGGGGCAGCAACCTGTTCCACGTCGGTGTGCTGTTCCTGTTCTTCGGCCACCTGGTGGGCCTGTTCACGCCGCATGCGGTGTACGGCATCTTCATGAGCGCGGCAACCAAGCAGATGCTGGCCATCACCGCCGGTGGCATCGCCGGCCTGCTGTGCTTCGTGGGCCTGACGCTGCTCCTTTACCGGCGGATCTTCGACGACCGCATCCGCCACACCAGCCATCCCACGGACATCGCCATCCTGGTGGTGCTGTGGGTGCAGCTGGTGGTGGGCCTGATCACCATTCCCTACTCGTTCCAGCACTCGGACGGCAGCGTGATGCTGATCCTGGCCGACTGGGCCCAGCGCATCGTGACGCTGCGGCCGGTCGATGCGACGGCGCTGTCCGCGCTGGCCTGGCCCTACCTGTTCCACGTGGTGTTCGGCATGACCATCTTCCTGCTGTTCCCGTTCAGCCGGCTGGTCCATGTCTGGAGCGGCTTCGCCACCGTGGGCTTCCTGTTCCGCCCGCACCAGGTGGTGCGCAGCCGGCGCCTGAACGTGCCCGCCGGCCACAACCTGCCGGGGACGCAGCAACCATGAACGCCACCGCCACCAAAGAGGCAGTCATCGCGCGCGTCAACGGCGTGCCGCTGAACACCCCGCAGGAAGACCTGACGACCGAACAGTTGCGCCAGCGCGCCTGCACCGAGCTGCTGCGCCAGGCCGCCATCGGCGCCGGCCTGCTCGATGCCAGCGACCCGGTTCCGCTGGAGGGTGCGATCAGCGAGGAAGCGTCCGAGGCCATCGACGAATGGCTGGAGCAGGAAATCCAGATCGAGACGCCGTCCGACGAGGCCTGCCGCCGCCACTTCGACGCCCAGCCGGCGCGCTACCGCACCGGCGAGCGCGTGCGGGTTCGCCACGTCCTCTTTGCCGTCACGCCGGGGATGGACGTGGTCGCCTTGCGCAACCGGGCCGAGGCCTGCCTGCTGGACGTGCGTTGCCACGACGGCACGGCGACCGATGCCTTTGCCCGCGCGGCCCGCGAGCTCTCCAATTGCCCGAGCGGCGAAGCGGGTGGCGAACTGGGCTGGCTGGCTGCGGCCGATTGCGCGCCCGAGTTCGCGCGCGAGCTGTTCGGCCATGTGGAGGTCGGCGTGCTGCCGCGACTGGTGCACAGCCGCTTCGGCCTGCACGTGGTGGAAGTGCTGGAGCGCGAGCCCGGCGCCGCGCAGCCCTTCGAATCGGTGCAGGGCGCCGTGCGCATGGCCCTGCGCCAGCAAACCTATGTCACGGCCTTGCGCCAGTGCCTGCAGCTGCTGGCCGGCCAGGCCCGGGTCGAAGGCGTCGCGCTGGACGCAGCCGAGACGCCCTTGGTGCAATGAGCGCGGCGCAGAACCGCTTCAAGCAAGCGAACGCCCCCTCGGGGGGCAGACCGGCTCCGACGGGCGTGGGGGCCACATGACCGCCGAGGCTGCGGACGAGCTGCTGCTGCGTCTGCGCCGCTTCCATTCGGATTATTTCCCGCTGCACCAGCAGCGCTTCCAGGACCTGGTGGCGCAGGGCCAGCACCCCAAGACGCTGTTCATCGGCTGCTCGGACTCGCGCCTGGTGCCCTACCTGCTGACCGGCGCCGGCCCCGGCGAACTGTTCATCGTGCGCAACGTAGGGGCTTTCGTGCCGCCTTACGATGGTTATTTACAGGACCCCCACGGCGCGGATAGCGCCTGCCCCCCAGGGGGGCGCACCCATCTTGAGGCGGCTCCGCGATGGGCGGGCCTGAACGGAACCATGGCGGCGGTCGAGTTCGCGGTGCTGGTGCTGGAGGTGGAACACATCATCGTCTGCGGACACAGCCATTGCGGCGCCATCCGCGCCGCCTACGACGGGGCGCCGGCCGAGGCCGTGGCCCTGCAGGCCTGGCTCAAGCTGGTGGACGAGGCCCTGCTGCCGGTCCAGCCCGGGCCCGAGATGCTGCGGCGGACCGAGCAGCGCGCCGTGGTGCTGCAACTGGAGCGGCTGATGGACTACCCCATGGTGCGGCGGCGGGTCGAATCCGGCCACCTGAAGCTGCAGGGCTGGCATTACGTGATCGAGGCCGGAGAAGTGCATGTGTTTGACGCACAGCAAGGCGGCTTTGTCCCGGCTTCGGTAGCCTCCAGCAGCGGCACCGGTCCGTACCAACCTTATGTGGAACACGATGGACAAATCATCTCTGACTGAGCGCGGTGCGGCCGCGCTCCACGCGCTGGCCCTCGCCTCGGGCCTGAAGCCCTGGCGCCTGGCCGGGCGCGAGCTGGTGCCGGTGGTGCAGGGCGGCATGGGCATCGGGGTGTCGGCCGGCGGACTGGCCGGCGCGGTCGCCGCGCAGGGCGCCGTCGGTACCCTCAGTTGCGTCGACCTGCGGCGCCTGCATCCGGACCTGATGGAACGGACGGCCGACCTCGAAGGCGAGTCCGCCAAGCCCCTGATCGATGCCGCCAACCTGGTGGCCCTGGGCCGCGAGATCGCCAAGGCGCGCGAGCTGTCGCAGGGCCGCGGCCTGCTGGCCGTCAACGTGATGCGGGCCGTGAGCGAATACGAACACTATGTGCGCCACGCGCTGGAGTGCGGCATCGACGCGCTGGTGGTCGGCGCCGGCCTGCCGCTGGACCTGCCGGAGCTGGCGCGCGAGCATCCGAAGGCGGCGCTGATCCCGATCCTGTCGGATGCACGCGGCGTGCAGTTGGTGGTGCGCAAGTGGGAAAAGAAGGGGCGATTGCCCGATGCGATCGTGATCGAGCATCCCGGGCTGGCCGGCGGCCACCTGGGCGCCGCCAAGGTGGCGGACCTGCACGACAAGCGCTTCGATTTCGACGTGGTGCTGCCGGAGGTGCTGGCCTTCTTCAGGTCGGCCGGCCTCGAGGGAAAGATTCCGCTGGTCGCCGCCGGCGGTGTCGGCAGCCTGGAAGACATCCTGCGCCTGCAGGACCTGGGCGCCTCCGCCGTGCAGCTCGGCACGGCTTTCGCCGTCACCACCGAAGGCGACGCGGCGCCGGAATTCAAGCGGGTGCTGGCGCAGGCCCGGCCCGAGGACCTCGTCGAATTCACCAGCGTCGCCGGCCTGCCGGCGCGCGCCGTCCGCACCCCCTGGCTGGAAAAGTATTTGCGCCTGCAGCCGCGGCTGCAGGCCCATGCCCACGTCAAGCCGCACTGCACCATGTGGTTCGATTGCCTGGCCCATTGCGGGCTGCGCGACGGCAATGCGGCCTGGGGCCAGTTCTGCATCGACAAGGTGCTGGGGCATGCGGTGGCCGGCCACACCGACCAGGGCCTGTTCTTCCGCGGCGCCGGCAAGCTGCCGTTCGGCGACGCCATCCGCCCGGTGAATGACCTGATGCAATGGCTGCTGGGCGGCATCCGCCCGCAGGGCCTGGAGCAAGGAGCAGCCGCATGAAGCGCGATCCCACCCCCGCCGACACCATGCCGATGCAGCCGATCAGCCGCGACGTGCTGCAGGAGAAGTACCTCAAGCCCGGCGAAGCGGATGTCGAGGACCTGTATGCGCGCGTCGCCGATGCGCTGGCCTCGGTCGAGGGCGAGGGCCAGCGCGCGAAGTACCGCGAGCTGTTCCACGCCAACCTGCGGGCCGGCGCCATCGGCGCGGGCCGCATCATGAGCGCGGCCGGCACCGAGCTGCAGTCGACGCTGATCAACTGCTTCGTGCAGCCGGTCGGCGACTGCATCCAGGGCCAGGACGACGGCGGCTATCCCGGCATCTACGAAGCGCTGCGCGAAGCGGCGGAAACCATGCGGCGCGGTGGCGGCGTCGGCTACGATTTTTCGCGCATCCGGCCGCGCGGCGCCAAGGTCAGCAGCACCGGCTCGTTCGCGTCCGGCCCCTGCAGCTACATCGACGTGTTCGACCATTCGTGCGCCACGGTGGAGAGCGCCGGCTCGCGCCGCGGCGCCCAGATGGGCGTGCTGCGCATCGACCATCCCGACGTGCTGGAGTTCATCACTGCCAAGCGCACGCCGGGCCGCTGGTCCAACTTCAACGTCTCGGTGGCGGTCACCAACGAATTCATGCGCGCGCTGCAGGCCGGCGAGGGCTGGCCGCTGACGCACCGGGCCGCGCCCGGCGCGCCGCTGATCGCGCAGGGCGCGCACCAGCGCGACGACGGCCTCTGGGTCTATCGCACCTTGCCGGCGCAGCAGCTGTGGGACACCGTGATGCGCTCGGCCTACGACTTCGCCGAGCCCGGCATCCTGTTCACCGACACCATCAACCGCGACAACAACCTGCGCTATTGCGAGGAGATCAGCGCGACCAATCCTTGCGTCACGGCCGATACCTGGGTGATGACGGATGCGGGCGCTCGCCGGGTCGCCGACCTGGTCGGGCGCCGCTTCAGCGCCATCGTCGACGGCCGCGCCTACAAGGTGGAGAGCGAAGGCTTCTTCAGCACCGGAACCAGGCCGGTGCTGGCCCTGCAGACCCGCGAAGGCCATCGCCTGCGGCTGACGGCCGACCACCGGCTGCGCCGGGTGGCACGCAAGACCCGCTACACGCTGGAAACCGAGTGGATCGCCGCCGCGCAGCTGCAGCCGGGCGATGAAATCCTGTTGCAGGACCACCGGACGCTGGCCGGCTGGGATGGCGCCGGCACGCAAGCCGAAGGCTACCTGCTGGGGCTGCTGATCGGCGACGGCACGCTCAAGGCCGACAAGGCCGTGATCTCGGTCTGGGCGCCGGAACTCAAGCAGGTCGGCAACGGGGTGATGAGCCTGGCGCTCACCGGCGCCGCTGGCGTGGTGCAGGCGGCGCAGGCTGCCGCGGCCACGCTGCCGCACCGGGTGGACTTCCGCGGCTTCCAGCGGCCGATCGCCGGACGCGGCGAGTCCAGGATGGCGTCCGGGGCCTTGCGCGCGCTGGCGCTCGACATGGGCATGGCGCCGGGGCACAAGACCATCACGCCCGCGATGGAGCAGGGCTCGTCCGAGTTCGCCGCCGGCCTGTTGCGCGGCTTGTTCGACAGCGACGGCTCGGTCCAGGGATCGCAGGACAAGGGCGTCAGCGTGCGGCTCGCGCAAAGCGACTTGCCTTTGCTGGAGTCGGTGCAACGGATGCTGCTGCGGCTGGGTGCCGCTTCGACGATCTATCGCAACCGGCGGCTGGCCCAGAACCGGGAGTTGCCCGATGGCAAGGGCGGCCTCAAGCTTTACGCGACCGGCCCGCAGCATGAACTCGTCATCAGCGCCGACAACCTGCGCGTCTTTGCCGAGCGCGTCGGCTTCGCCGACACCGACAAGGCGGGGCGGCTGGAGCAGGCGCTCGGGTCCTACAGCCGCGGCCTCAACCGCGAGCGCTTCACCGCCACCATCGAATCGCTGGAAGACGACGGCATCGAGGAGGTGTTCGACGTCACCGTGGCCGATGTCCACGCGTTCGACGCCAACGGCCTGCACGCGCACAACTGCGGCGAGCAGCCGTTGCCCCCCTACGGCTGCTGCGACCTCGGGCCGGTGGTGCTGCCGCGGTTCGTGCGCCATCCGTTCGGCTTCGGCGGCACGGCGGAATTCGACTTCGAGGCCTTCACGCAAGCGGTGGCGCTGCAGGTGCGGGCGCTGGACAACGTGCTGGACCTCACCTTCTGGCCGCTGCCGCAGCAGCGTGCCGAGGCCATGGACAAGCGCCGCATCGGCGTCGGCTTCACCGGCCTGGGCAACGCGCTGGCGATGCTGTGCCTGCGCTACGACGAAGCGCCGGGCCGCGAGCTGGCGGTGCGGATCGCCCGCTGCATGCGCGATTCGGCCTACGCCGCGTCGGTGGCGCTGGCGCGCGAGAAGGGCGCCTTCCCCCGGTTCGACGCCGACCGCTTCCTTGAGCCCGGCACCTTCGCCAGCCGGCTGGAACCGGCGCTGCAGGAGCAGATCCGCAAGCATGGCCTGCGCAACAGCCACCTGCTGTCGATCGCGCCGACCGGCACGGTGAGCCTGGCCTTCGCCGACAACGCCTCCAACGGCATCGAGCCCTCGTTCTCCTGGAGCTACCGGCGCAAGAAGCGCGAGCCCGATGGCACGACCAGCGAGTACATGGTGGAGGACCACGCGTGGCGGCTGTACCGGTCCCTGGGCGGCGACATGGCGCAGCTGCCCCGCTATTTCGTCTCGGCCCTGGAGATGCCGGCGGCCGGGCACCTGGCGATGATGGAGGCGGTGCAGCCCTTCGTCGACACGGCCATCTCCAAGACCGTGAACATCCCGGTCGACTACCCGTACGAGGACTTCACGGGCCTCTACGTGAAAGCCTGGCAGGCCGGGCTGAAAGGGCTGGCCACCTACCGGCCCAACACCATCCTGGGTTCGGTGCTGAGCACCACCCCCGTGGCGACCGAGGCGGGACAGCCGTCGTTGACCGGACCGGGGGTGGACCCGATGCGCGCGGTGATCGAGAGCCGGCCGCGCGGCGCGCTGGCCGCGGTGGCCGAGAAGATCGAGTACTGGACCCAGCAGGGCCGCCAGAACCTGTACCTGGTGGTGTCGTTCCTGCCGGTGGCCGGCGGCCGCGAGCGCGCCATCGAGTTCTTCATGCCGGTCGGCCAGAGCGAGCAGTCGCAGCAATGGATCACGGCCAGCATGCGGCTGCTGTCGCTGGCGGCGCGCGGCGGCTTCCTGGAGCGGGCGCTGGCCGACATGCGCAAGGTGGCCTGGGACCGCGGGCCGGTGCGCCTGGGCACCTACACCCGCGCCGACGGCACGGCGGTGCCGCTGTGGCACGACTCGGAAGTGGCGGCGATCGCCTATGCGATCCAGAACATCATCGCCCGCCGCAGCGGCAGCGACGTGGCGCCGCTGGCGACGCCGCTGCCGGGAAGCGGGGAGCTGGCCGCCATGGCCGGCGCCAAGTGCCCCGAATGCGGGGCCAACGCGATGGTGCGCAAGGACGGCTGCGATTTCTGCACCTCCTGCGGCCACGTCGGGGCCTGCGGATGAACCCTGCGGCGGCAGCCACCTCCGCCGCCGCCGGCTGGCGCTGGCGCCACGTGCTGCTGGCGCCGCACCGGCTGGCGTTCCTGCTGGCCACGCTGGTGCTGGTGGCTGCCGCGCTGTGGTGGACGCTGGCGCTGCTGGACCGGGCCGGTGTCGGCCCCGGGCTGGCGTGGGAGTTGTCGCCGTCGCTGGTGCACGCCGGTGTCATGACCTTCGGCTTCATGCCGCTTTTTTTCGCCGGCTTCCTGTTCACGGCCGGCCCGCGCTGGCTGGGCGTGACCGGTCCGTCGGCGCGCCAGCTGGCGCCGGCGTTGCTGGCCCAGGCCGGCGGCTGGCTGCTGTGGCTGGTGGGCAGCCACCTGCATCGCGCGCTCGCTGCTGCCGCACTGGTGCTGGCGCTGTTCGGGCTGGGCGCCGTCACGCTGCGCTTCTGGCGCCTGGTCGGCGCCAGCCGGATGCCGGACCGGCTGCACCCGAAGCTGGCTGGCGCCGCGCTGCTGGTCGGCTGCCTGAGCCTGGCCGGCATGGCCGGTGCGGTGGCCGCGGACGCCGACGGCGTGGCCCGGGCGTTTGCGCTCGGCGGACTGTGGGGCTTTGTCGTCGCGGTGTACCTCACGGTGTCGCACCGGATGCTGCCCTTCCTCGGCACGTTGCGGTGGGTTCTGTGGCTGTTGCTGGGCGCGGCCGGGACCGAGGCGCTCGCCGCCGGTGTCGACGCGGCGGATTGGACCGCGCCGGCCTGGACCTTGCTGCGTGGTCTGCTGGCACTGGGCGCGGGCAGCTGGGTGCTGTGGCTGGCCGTGGCCTGGTCGCGCCAGCAGCGCGGGCGGACCCGCCTGCTGGCGCTGCTGCACATCGGTTTTCTCTGGCTGGGCGCCGGCTTCGCGCTGTCGGGAGTTTCGCAATTGGCGGAACTGTTCGCTGGGGCGCCGGTGCTGCCGCTGGCCGCGCTGCATGCGGTCACGCTGGGCGGCCTGGGGTCGCTGATGCTGGCCATGGTCACCCGCGTCACCTGCGCGCACAGCGGCCGCGCCGTGGTGGTCGACGACCGGGTCTGGATGCTGTTCTGGCTGTTGCAGCTGGCCACTGCCCTGCGCCTCGCCGCCGCGGTGCCGGCGTTGCCGGGTGCGGGGCTGCTGCTGGCGGCGGCCGGCCTGTGGGCCGGCCTGGTGGGGACCTGGGGAGTGCGCCATGGGTACTGGTATGGATGCCTGCGTGCCGACGCCCGCCCCGGCTGAACAGCCCCTGGCCGAATGGGCCAGCGCGCTGATCCAGGCGCGCTGCACGGTGCTGCCCAAGCGGCTGGTCGCGCCCGGCCCGGACCGGGCCCAGCTCGATGCGATCCTGGGCGCGGCCGCGGCCGCCCCCGACCACGGCGAGCTGCTGCCGTGGCGCTTCGTGCTGGTGCCGGAGCGCGCGCGCGCCGCGCTG
>CALRYV010000042.1:0-30925 GCA_943372495.1 Ramlibacter sp. 2FC
TTCAGCGCGTTGCCGCCGGTGGTGGTCTCGGGGCTGCCGAACATCACGCCGATCTTCATGCGGATCTGGTTGATGAAGATGACCATGCAGTTGGTCTTCTTGATCGAGGCCGTCAGCTTGCGCAGCGCCTGGCTCATCAGGCGGGCCTACAGGCCGGGCAGCGAATCGCCCATCTCGCCTTCGATTTCGGCCTTGGGCGTGAGCGCGGCGACCGAGTCGATCACGATCAGGTCCACCGCGCCGGAGCGCACCAGGCTGTCCACGATTTCCAGCGCCTGCTCGCCGGTGTCAGGCTGGCTGATCAGCAGGTCCGACAGGTTGACGCCCAGCTTTTGCGCGTACTGCACGTCCAGCGCGTGCTCGGCGTCGACGAAGGCGCAGGTGCCGGCCTGGCGCTGCATCTCGGCGATGACCTGCAGCGTGAGGGTGGTCTTGCCCGACGATTCCGGGCCGTAGATTTCAATCACGCGGCCGCGGGGCAGGCCGCCGACACCCAGCGCGATGTCCAGGCCCAGCGAGCCGGTCGACACCACCTGGATGTCCTCGAGCTTCTCGCCCTCGCCCAATCGCATGATCGTGCCCTTGCCGAACTGCTTGTCGATCTGGGCCAGTGCCGCCGCCAGGGCCTTGGCCTTGTCGCTGTCCGGCGCGCCGATGCGTGTTCCCTTGACCTGTGCGTCCATGAGTTTTCTCCTTGTGAATCAATGACTTGGGTGGCCGATCCAGTTGTTTTTATTCACAGGCTGGATGCTTGACCAGTAATGTAACGTCGCAGGTCGCATCAAGTAAACGGGTTTTTTCGTCAGTTTGCCTTACCATTTCGGCATGCCCCTGGAACCCCTGTCAGAAGCCCGCCGCCAGGTCCACCTGGGCCGCCTGCTGGGCCATGCCATGCGGCGCTTCGACGAGCGCGTGCTGCACCTGATGGCGCACAACGACGACGTGCCGCTGGCGCTGTCCAACCTCGCGGCGCGCAGCCAGGTCAGCGCGGCGCACATCCACATCACGCGCCACCTCGCGATCGAGGGCGCGCGCCTCACCGATCTCGCGCAGAGCGCCGGCATGAGCAAGCAGGCGATGGGCGACCTGGTCGACCAGTGCGAGGCCTGGGGCCTGGTGCTGCGCGAGAAGGACAGCCGCGATGCCCGCGCGCGGGTGGTCCGGTTCACCGCCAGCGGCCTGGCGTGGCTGCAGGCCTTCAAGGAGGCGGTGGCGCAGGCGGAAGCGGAGTTCCGCGCCGAGGTCGGCGCCGAGGTCGCGGCCGTGGTGGCGATCGGGCTGGAGGCCTATGCTGGGGGCAGCGCCTGGGGCGCAGCCTAGAATTTGGGCAACAGGAGACAGTCATGCGGATACTGATTGCCGAAGACGACCAGGTGCTGGCCGACGGACTGCTTCGAACGCTGCGGGCCTCGGGCGCCGCGGTCGATCACGTCTCCAGCGGCAGCGAAGCCGACGCCGCGCTGATGACCAACAACGAGTTCGACCTCCTGATCCTCGATCTCGGGCTGCCGAAGATGCACGGCCTCGAGGTGCTGCGCAAGCTGCGCAGCCGCGGCTCGTCGCTGCCGGTGCTGATCCTCACGGCCGCCGACAGCGTCGAGGAGCGGGTCAAGGGCCTGGACTACGGCGCCGACGACTACATGGCCAAGCCGTTCAGCCTGCAGGAGCTCGAGGCGCGGGTGCGGGCCCTGACCCGCCGCGGCATGGGCGGCACCAGCAGCACCATCAAGCACGGACCGCTGGTGTACGACCAGGCCGGCCGGGTGGCGACCATCGACGGCAAGATGGTGGAACTCTCCGCCCGCGAACTGGGCCTGCTCGAAGTGCTGCTGCAGCGCGCCGGCCGCCTGGTCAGCAAGGACCAGCTCGTGGAGCGCCTGTGCGAGTGGGGCGAGGAAGTGAGCAACAACGCGATCGAGGTCTACATCCACCGCCTGCGCAAGAAGATCGAGAAAGGGCCGATCCGCATCGCCACCGTGCGCGGCCTGGGCTACTGCCTCGAAAAAATCCCCGGCTGAAGGCCAAGTGAAAATCTTCCAGCGCGAGCAGCGCTCGCTGTTCGGCGAGATCCTCGACTGGATGCTGACGCCGCTGCTGCTGCTGTGGCCGGTCAGCCTGGCGCTCACCTGGCTGGTGGCGCAGAGCATCGCCGGCAAGCCGTTCGACCGGGCGCTGGAATACAACGTGCAGGCCCTGGCGCAACTGGTGACGGTGCAGAACCACCGCGTGGTCTTCAACCTGCCGCAGCCGGCCCGAGAACTGCTGCGGGCCGACGATTCCGACCTCGTGTACTACCAGGTGATCGGCACCAAGGGCGAGGTGCTGAGCGGCGAGAAGGACTTCCCCGGGCCGCGCGAGGAAGAGCGCGCGGTGGTCGGCGAGGTGCGGCTGCGCGACGACGAGATGCGCGGCCTGGACGTGCGCATCGCCTACACCTGGGTCAAGCTGGACCTGCCCGATGCCCAGCCGGCGCTGGTGCAGGTGGCCGAGACGCGGGAGAAGCGTTCCGTGCTGGCCACCGAAATCATCAAGGGCGTGATGCTGCCCCAGTTCGTCATCCTGCCGCTGGCGGTGCTGCTGGTGTGGCTGGCGCTGGTGCGCGGCATCAAGCCGCTGTCGCAGCTCGAAGAGCGGATCCGCCAGCGCAAGCCCGATGACCTCAGTCCGCTCGACGACAAGGCCGTGCCGCTGGAAGTGGCGCCCCTCGTTTCGTCCATCAACGACCTGCTGAACCGGCTGAAGGATTCGATCGCCACGCAAAAGCGCTTCCTCGCCGACGCGGCCCACCAGCTCAAGACCCCGCTGGCGGGCCTGCGCATGCAGGCCGACCTGGCCCAGCGCGAAGGCTTCAACGCCGAGGAACTGAAGCAGTCGCTCAAGCAGATCGGCCGCTCCAGCGTCCGCGCGACCCACACCGTGAACCAGCTGCTGGCGCTGGCCCGCGCCGAGAGCACCGGCCAGCAGACCATCGCGCGGCAACCGTGCGACCTGGCGCGGCTGACGATGGAGGTGGTGCAGGACTCGGTGCCGCACTCGATGGACAAGCGCTTCGACCTGGGCTACGACGGCGCCCAGCCGGGCGCTCCCGGCGTCGTCCTGCCGGGCAACCCGACCCTGCTCAAGGAATTGATCCGCAACCTCCTGGACAACGCCATCAGCTACACGCCGTCCAGCGCGGAGCACCCGGGCGTGATCACGGCGCGGGTGTTGGCCGACCCGTTCGGCCATGTGCTGGTGCTGCAGGTGGAGGATTCGGGCCCGGGCATTCCCGAGGCCGAGCGCGAGCTGGTGTTCCAGCCGTTCTACCGGGCGCTGGGCACCAACGTCGACGGTTCGGGGCTCGGGCTGCCGATCGTGCTGGAGATCGCGCGCCAGCACAACGCCAGCATCACGCTGGAAGACGCGCATCCGGGCCAGACCCCGCCCGGCACCCGGGTGACGGTGCGCTTCGTGGTCGGCGATGCGCCCGACGCTAAGCCGGCTTGAACAGATTCAGCTGCAGCCGCTCGCGCTCGATGGCGCGGGCCACCGGCGCCAGCGCGGCGATCCGCGCAATGAAGGCCCAGGTCGCGGGATACCCGGCGGGGTCGATGCCCGCGATGCCGCCCCAGCGCGCGAGCGTCAGCGTGTAGGCGTCGAGGGGGCCGAACCGGTCGCCCGCCAGGTACGGCTTGCCGGCGGCCCCGGCCCGCTCCACCAGCGCTTCCAGCTCCGCCAAGTGGCCCCGGTACAGGTTGGTGTTGAACGCCTTCAGTTCGGCCTTGGCGGCGTCGCTCCCGGCGAACTTGTGCGGCAGGAAGATGTGGGTGAAGGTCGGATGCACCGTGTTGTTCATCCACGCCAGCGTCTCGAACATCCGGGTGCGCGCCAGCGGCTCGCGCGGGATGAAGCCGCATTGCGGGAAGAGCCCGTCCAGGTGATTCACGATGGCGAAGATCTGGGTGATGACCTGGTCGCCGTCCACCAGCACGGGCACCTGGCTGCGCGGGTTGATCGCCTGGTACTCGGGGCTGTAGTTCTCGCCCTTGTGCAGCTTCACCAGGACCGGCTCGAACGGCGCGCCGGCCGTCTCCAGCAGGGTGTGCGGCACGAACGAGCAGGCGCCGGGCGAAAAATAGAGCTTCATGCGGGTCTCTCCTGGAGGGTCAGCGGCAGGCGCGCAGCGGCTTGCCCGCCAGGGCGGTCTTGATCTCGTCCAGGCGCGGCCGCAGCGCGTCGTCCAGGACCGGGAATTTCAGCAGCTGGCCGCGCAGCTCCGGCCGCTCGACCACCACCCGCGCGGTGCGCACGCCGCGCTGGGCCAGCTCGCTCAGCTGGGTGTTGGCCTCGTCCTCGGTCTTGAAGCCGCCCAGCGCCAGCCCGAGCTCCAGCGCCGGATTCAGCAGCGCCTGGAACGAGACGCCCAGGTACCGCAATTCGGCCTTCTTCTTGTTCAGCGCCTCGATGGTCGGGTACTTGCCCATGTAGACGATCCAGCGGGCCGGCTCCACCGTCGGCTCCAGCGTCCAGGAGCCGGACGGCCAGGCGCCGAGGCTGGAGCGCAGCGGGGCGACCTGGGAGTCTTCGAACGGCCCCGCCTGCAGGCATTCGGCCGCCTTCGGCGCCGTGGCCGCCACCTCGACCCGCCGGGCCTCGTCGGCGGGCAGGATCTTCAACGCCTCGGGCCGGATCTGCTGCGTCAGCCGCTGCGGCTCGGACTGCTGCGCCGGCGCCACGCCCCAGGCGGCCAGCAGCCCGTGGGCCCACGCGAAGTAGGCGCCATTGGCGAGCAGCAGCAGCAGGACGATCAGGCGCAGCAAGGGTTCGGAAAAAGAGTCAGGGCGTGGGCCGCACGCTCACTTCGGAGCTGGTGACGGCGTGCATGCCGAGCGCAGTATGCACCAGCAGTGCGCCGGTTTCGCTGGCGCCGTGGGCCGTCCCCGCCGTGCCGTCGCTGAGGGTCACCGGCCGGTCGCGCAGCGCGTCCCGGGCGTTGAAGCGAGCCTGGAACGGCGCGAACCCGAAGGTCTCGAAGGCCTGCAGCGTCCCCACCAGCGGCTCGGCGAGCCGCAACAGGGCCTGGCCGGCGTCGAGGCCGGGCAACAGCTCCTGCAGGGCGGCAGGCGGCGTGGAGAGTCCCGCCGAGGGTTGCGGCGCGAGGTTGATGCCGACACCGACCACGGCGAACCGTTGGGGCAGGGCGCTCTGGGTTCCCGCCTGCGCGGGAATGACGCCGGCCGCGGGGCTGACCGGCGTGGCGGTTTCGATCAGGATCCCACCGAGCTTGCGGTCTCCCAGCCACAGGTCATTGGGCCACTTGAGCCGGACGTCCGGATGCAGCGCCTCGGCCAGGCAGACGCCGACCGCCAGCGACAGGCCGGCCCAGTCGGCGGGGGCCAGCAGCAGGCCCAGCGAGAAGGTCAGCGAAGCGCCGGCCTGGCTTTGCCATTGCCGTCCCAGCCGGCCGCGGCCGGCGGTCTGGCTTTCGGCGACCAGCAGCACCGGCTCGGTCTGGCCCAGGCGGGAGCGCCGCATCAGCTCGCTGTTGGTCGAATCGAGCTGCGGCAGCACTTCGACCGTGAAGCCGGGAAGGGTCGGTTCGACCGCCTCCCAGATCGCTTCGGCCGGCCAAACGATGTTGGCCCCCACGCTTGCGGGCGAACCCGCTGCGCGGCCCCCCGAGGGGGCCTTCGCACCTTGGGGCGGGCCGGCGGTGCTCAAGTTACTTGCGGCGCTTGGGCGCCAGCAGGGTGCCGCGGCAGTTCTTCGCGCCGCACCAGCACGGATATTCGGCCTTCAGCTTGGGGGTGTAGCGCTCGTCGATGATCAGGCCGTAGTCGTAATTGAGCTCTTCGCCGGCCTTGATGTTGCGCAGGGCCTTGATGAAGACCCGGCCCTCTTCCTCGTCGGCCTCGCAGTTCGGGTCGCAGGAATGGTTGATCCAGCGTGACGAATTGCCGCCCACCTTGGCATCGATGACCCTTTTTTCGTCCACGTGGAAGTAAAAGGTATGGTTCGGGTCTTTCGGGTCGTGCGGATGGCGGCGCTGGGCCTCCTTCCAGGTGATCACCTCGCCCACGTATTCGATGATGGTTTCGCCTTCGGCAATGGCCTGCACTGCGAAGACTCCCTTGCCATGGACGCCCGACAGCCGGGTCTGGATCCGGCGCGAGTCGCCGGTTACTGCTTTTGCGGGCATTGCCGAAAACCTGTTAAGTTGAAGATGCACACGTGCGCGGGTGCGCGCGAGGAAAGCCGAGATTGTAAGGAGGCGGGCCGTCTCCGATATAAAGCGGCCTAATGAAGATTGGCAAAGACTGACATGACGAAGACCCTGGTGATTGCGGAAAAGCCGTCGGTGGCACAGGACATCGTGCGCGCGCTCACGCCCGATGCCGGCAAGTTCGAGAAGCACGACGAGTTCTTCGAAAGCGAGAAGTACATCGTGACCAGCGCCGTCGGCCACCTGGTCGAGATCCAGGCGCCGGAGGAATTCGACGTCAAGCGCGGCAAGTGGAGCTTCGCCAACCTGCCGGTGATCCCGCCGTACTTCGACCTGAAGCCGGTGGACAAGACCAAGACCCGGCTCAACGCGGTGATCAAGCAGGCCAAGCGCAAGGACGTGTCCAACATCGTCAACGCCTGCGACGCCGGGCGCGAAGGCGAACTGATCTTCCGGCTGATCGAGCAGTACGCCGGCGGCAACAAGGGCGGCAAGTTCGTGCCCCTGGGCAAGCCGGTCAAGCGGCTCTGGCTGCAGTCCATGACACCGCAGGCGATCCGCGACGGCTTCGCCCAGCTGCGCACCGACAAGCAGATGCTGGGCCTGGCCGACGCCGCCCGCTCGCGTTCCGAGGCCGACTGGCTGGTCGGCATCAACGGCACGCGCGCCATGACCGCGTTCAACTCGCGCGACGGCGGCTTCTTCCTGACCACCGTGGGCCGGGTGCAGACCCCGACGCTGGCGGTGGTGGTGGAGCGCGAGGAGCAGATCCGCAAGTTCATCAGCCGCGACTACTGGGAAATCCACGCCACCTTCCTGGCCGAGGCGGGCGCCTACCAGGCCAAGTGGATCGACCCCAAGTGGAGGAAGAACCCGGACGACGCCGAGATCAAGGCCGACCGGGTCTGGACCGAGCGCGAGGCGCTGGCCATCGCCGACGCGGTGCGCGGCAAGGCCGCCACCGTCACCGAGGAAGCGACGCCCACCACGCAGGCGTCCCCTGCGCTGTTCGACCTCACGTCGCTGCAACGGGAAGCCAACGGCCGCTTCGGCTATTCGGCCAAGACCACGCTGGCCCTGGCGCAGAGCCTGTACGAGCGGCACAAGGCAT
This sequence comes from Ramlibacter sp. 2FC, assembly GCA_943372495.1. Lineage (GTDB taxonomy): Bacteria > Pseudomonadota > Gammaproteobacteria > Burkholderiales > Burkholderiaceae_C > Ramlibacter. The sequence continues at coordinate 7,314 of CALRYV010000042.1, forward strand.
TGACCTATCCGCGGACCGATTCGCGCCACCTCCCTGAGGACTATGTCGCGGTGGTCAAGAACACCATGGGCATGCTGGCCGACAGCGGCATGAAGCACCTGGCGCCGTTCGCGAAGCAGGCGATAGCCGGCAGCTACGTCAAGCCGATGAAGCGGATCTTCGACAACGCCAAGGTCAGCGACCACTTCGCCATCATCCCGACGCTGCAGGCCCCCAGCGGCCTGTCGGACGCCGAGCAGAAGCTGTACGACCTGGTGGTCAAGCGCTTCCTGTCGGTGTTCTTCCCCAGTGCGGAATTCATGGTGACCACCCGCATCTCGCAGGCCGTGGGCCACAGCTTCCGCACCGTCGGCAAGGTGCTGGTCAAGCCGGGCTGGCTGGCGATCTGGGGCAAGGAAGTGGCCGAAGAGGGCGACGAGAACGACAAGACCCTGGTGGCCGTCAAGCCGGGCGAGATGGTGCGTGCCGAAGTGGTCGAGCCCAAGCCGCTCAAGACCCGGCCGCCGGCCCGCTATTCCGAAGCGACGCTGCTGGGCGCGATGGAAGGCGCCGGCAAGATGGTCGAAGACGATGAATTGCGCGAAGCGATGCAGGAAAAGGGCCTGGGGACGCCGGCCACCCGCGCCGCCACCATCGAAGGCCTGATCAACGAGAAATACATGTTCCGCGACGGCCGCGAGCTGATCCCGACGGCCAAGGCGTTCCAGCTGATGACGCTGCTGCGCGGCCTGGGCATCGAGGAGCTGTCCAAGCCCGAACTGACCGGCGAATGGGAATACAAGCTGGCGCAGATGGAGCACGGCAAGCTGTCGCGCGACGCCTTCATGCTCGAGATCGCCGAGATGACGAAGCACATCGTCAAGAAGGCCAAGGAATACGACCGCGACACCGTGCCGGGCGACTACGCGACGCTGTCGACGCCGTGCCCGAACTGCGGCGGCGTGGTGAAGGAAAACTACCGCCGCTACACCTGCGTCGGCCCCAAGGAAAACGGCGAGGCCTGCGGCTTCTCGTTCGGCAAGACGCCGGCCGGCCGCACCTTCGAACCGTCGGAAGTGGAGGAATTCCTGCGCGAGAAGAAGATCGGGCCACTGGAGGGCTTCCGCTCCAAGGCCGGCTGGCCCTTCACCGCGGAGATCGTTCTCAAGTTCAGCGAGGAAGACAAGAACTGGAAGCTGGAGTTCGACTTCGGCAATGAATCCGATCCGGCCGAAACCGGCGAGGTGATCGACTTCAGCGGCCAGGAGTCGCTCGGCCCCTGCCCCAAGTGCGGCGCCCGCGTGTTCGAGTGGGGCAAGAACTACCTGTGCGAAAAGTCGGTGCCGACCGCCGACCAGGCGACCCCGAGCTGCGACTTCAAGACCGGCCAGATCATCCTGCAGCAACCCGTCTCGCGCGAGCAGATGCAAAAGCTGCTGGCCACCGGCAAGACCGACCTGCTGGACAAGTTCGTCTCGATGCGCACCCGCCGCGCCTTCAAGGCCTTCCTGGCCTTCGACAAGGAAGCGGGCAAGGTGAATTTCGAGTTCGAGCCGCGCACCAGCAAGTTCCCGCCGCGCAAGACAGCCGGCGGCGCGCCGGCCAAGACGGCGGCCAAGACGGCCGTGAAGACGGCGGCCAAGACCGCCGCGAAAAAGGCGCCGGCCAAGAAGGCGCCCGCAGCGAAGAAGGCGGCCGCACCCAAGGCGCCGCGCAAGACCGGCGCCGGCCTCAAGCCCAGCGCCGACCTGGCGGCGGTGATCGGCGCCGATCCGGTGGCCCGCACCGAGGTGATCAAGAAGCTGTGGGACTACATCAAGGCCAACGGCCTGCAGGACGCCACCAACAAGCGCGCCATCAACGCCGACGCCAAGCTGCTGCCGGTGTTCGGCAAGGCGCAGGTGACGATGTTCGAGCTGGCCGGCATCGTCGGCAAGCACCTGAGCGCGCCATGAAGAGCCTGACCTTCTATACCAACCCGATGTCGCGCGGCCGCATCGCGCGCTGGATGCTGGAAGAAGTGGCCGCGCCGTACGACACCGTCGTGCTCGATTTCGACAGCACGATCAAGGATGCAGGCTTCCTGGCCATCAACCCGATGGGCAAGGTGCCTGTCATCCAGCATGGCGACACCGTGGTCAGCGAGGCTGCTGCCATCTGCGCCTACCTGGCCGACGCCTTCCCGGAGCGGAAGCTGGCGCCGGCGCTGGACCAGCGCGGCGCCTACTACCGCTGGCTGTTCTTCGCCGCAGGCCCGCTCGAAGCTGCGGTGACGGCGAAGGCGCTGGGCCTGCTGGCGCCCGCCGACAAGAGCCGGATGGCGGGCTACGGCAGCTTCGACGCGACCATTGCCACGCTGGAGCGCGCGGTGGCCGGCCGTGAATTCATCGCCGCCGACCACTTCACAGCGGCCGACGTCTACGTGGGGTCGCAGATCGGCTGGGGCATGATGTCCGGCACCATCGAGAAGCGGCCGGCGTTCAGCGACTACGTCGACCGCCTGCTCGCCCGTCCCGCGGCCCAGCGCGCCGGTGCGCTGGACGACGCGGCCGCGGCCAGGAAGGCCTGAGCCTTCAGGCGCCCGGCGGCATGTGCGCCTCGACCTTGTCGAGGATCTCTTCCGGCTCGTCGGCGTCCTGCGCCGTTTCGTTGTTCAGGACCTGCTGCATCCGCACCGTGTCCAGGTCACCGGTCCACTTGGCGACCACCACCGTGGCGACGCCGTTGCCGATCAGGTTGGTGAGCGCCCGCGCTTCGGACATGAAGCGGTCGATGCCCAGGATCAGCGCCAGCCCCGCCACCGGCACATGGCCCACCGCCGACAGCGTCGCCGCCAGCACGATGAAGCCGCTGCCCGTCACGCCGGCCGCGCCCTTGGAGGTGAGCAGCAGCACCAGCAGCAGAGTGAGCTGCTGCCCGAGCGACATCGGCGTGTTGGTGGCCTGCGCAATGAACACCGCCGCCATCGTCAGGTAGATCGAGGTGCCGTCGAGGTTGAACGAGTAGCCGGTCGGGATCACCAGGCCGACCACCGACTTGCGCGCGCCCAGGTTTTCCATCTTGGTCATCATCCGCGGCAGCACCGACTCGGACGACGAGGTGCCCAGCACGATCAGCAGCTCCTCCTTGATGTACTTGATGAACTTCCAGACCGAGAAGCCGTGGAAGCGCGCGATGGCGCCGAGCACGACGAAGATGAAGACCAGGCACGTGGCATAGAACGTGGCCATCAGCTGGCCCAGCTGCAGCAGCGAACCGACGCCGTACTTGCCGATGGTGAAGGCCATCGCGCCGAACGCGCCGATCGGCGCCAGCTTCATGATGTAGCCGACGATCGAGAACAGCACGTGGGAGAACTTCTCGATGAAGTCGAACACCAGCGTGCCGCGGCCGCCGAACTTGTGCAGCGCGAAGCCGAACAGCACGGCGAACAGCAGCACCTGCAGGATCTCGCCCTTGGCGAAGGCGTCGACCACGGTGTTGGGGATGACGTTGAGCAGGAAGTCGGTGGTCGACGTCATCTGCCCGGGTTTGGTGTAGGCCGCGATGCCCTTGGTGTCGAGCGACGCGGCGTCGATGTTCATGCCGGCGCCGGGCCTGACGATGTTGATGATCACCAGGCCGACCACCAGCGCGATCGAGCTGACGATCTCGAAGTACAGCAGCGCGAGGCCACCGGTCTTGCCGACCTTTTTCATGTCCTCCATGCCGGCGATGCCGACCACCACCGTGCAGAAGATGATGGGCGCGATGATCATCTTGATCAGCTTGATGAAGCCATCGCCCAGCGGCTTCATCGCCTCCCCGGTGGCCGGCGCGAAGTAGCCCAGCAGGATCCCGATCACGATGGCCGTGATGACCTGGAAATACAGGGACTTGTAGAGCGGTTTGCGTACCGGGTCCGGGTCCATGCTGGCCTCCGTCGCGAAAGAAGGACGGACAGCGTAGCACCGGCGGGCTGCCCGGTGGCTGACTCTGTGCGTCAGGCTGCCGGCAGCGGCTCGGGCAGCCGCTGCAGCCCGCTCAGGCTGGAGGCCAGGATGATCCAGGCCTGCAGCGCGAAGCCGGCGAGCGCCAGCCACAGGCACGCCGCCTCGCCCCATTGCGCGCCCACCAGCCCACCGAGCGCGGCGCCGAGCGGGCGCGAGCCGGCATTGACCGTGAGGAACACCGACGACACCCGGCCCAGCATGGCGCCGGGCGTCACGCTCTGGCGCAGCGTGGTGGACGTGATGGTCCAGATGATCGGGCCGGCGCCGAACAGGAAGAACGATGCGCCGGCCAGCCAGCCCGAGGGCACGGCCAGCGTCGCGACCATCGTCGCCGCGGCCAGCACCGACACCGCCGGCCCGAACTGGATCGCGCGCCCGAAAGCCATCGCCCCCACCAGCCGCGCCGACAGCAGCGCGCCCACCACCATGCCGGCGCCGTAGCAGCCCAGCGTGAAGCCGACCGCCTGCGTGCTCAGGCCCAGGGCGCGCACCGCATACGGCACATAGGCCGCCTGCAGCACGAACCACGAGATGTTCCAGGCCACGCCCGTCAGCAGCATCGGCCGCAGGAAGGGCTGGCGCCAGACCAGCTCGGCGCCGTCGCGGATCTCCAGCAGCGGATGGCGCGCCGGCGCGGCGGGCCGCACCGGCTCTTGCAGCCGCCACAGCAGGCCGACGGCGGCGATCGACAGCACCGCCGCCAGCACGAAGGCCGACGCCGCCCCGGCCCATGCCACCAGCGCCCCGGCCAGCGCCGGGCCGCCGGCGAAGGCGGCGCTGCGGGCCAGCTCGAGCCGGCCGTTGGCGCGCCCCAGCAACGCGGGCGGCACCAGGGCCGGCACCAGCGCCGGCGCGGCCACGCTGAAACCCACGGTGCCGACCGCGCCGATGAAGCCGAGCACGGCCAGCCAGACGATCGACAGCTGGCCCGACACGACCATCGCCAGCAGGCCCAGCAGCGACAGCGCCCGCAGCACCTCGGCGGCGATCATCAGGCGGCGCCTCGAGAGCCGGTCGGCCAGCAACCCGAGCGGAATCGACAGCAGCAGGAACGGCAGCGTCTGCACCGCCGCCAGGGTGCCGATTTCGCCCGGCCCGGCGCCGAGCGCCAGCACCGCCACCAGCGGCACCGCGGCCAGGCTCAGTTGCTCGGCCGACTGGGCCGCCAGGTTGGAGCCGGCCAGGGCCGTGAAAGAGCGGGGCAGGGGCTGGGTGCGCATGGTGGAAGTCTCGCCGAAACCGCCATCGTGCCCGCGCGGCGCGACCCCGGCTGGCCGTTTGCGGACACGCGATTGCCGGTGCATCATCCGATTCCCTGCAAGACCTTGAGGAGACCGGCATGAGCTTCACGCTGAGCAGCCCCGACATCCAGTCCGGCGGCACCATCGACAGCAAGTTCGAATTCGACGGCTTCGGCTGCTCGGGCGAGAACAAGTCACCGGCATTGAAGTGGAGCGGCGCCCCGGCCGGCGCGAAGAGCTTCGCCGTCACCGTCTACGACCCCGACGCGCCGACCGGCTCGGGCTGGTGGCACTGGTTCATCGTCAACATTCCGGCGAGCGTGAACGAGCTGAAGGCGGATGCCGGCGCCGTCGGCGGCGCCAACCTGCCCCGGGGCGCCAGCCATGTGCGCATCGACTACGGCGTTGCCGGCTGGGGCGGCGTCTGCCCGCCCGAAGGCGACCCGCCGCACCGCTACATCTTCACCGTGCACGCGCTCGGCGTGGAGAAGCTGGAGCTGCCGCCGGATGCGACCGCGGCGCTGGCGGGCTTCATGGTGAACGGGAACTCGATCGGGAAGGCGAGCTTCGAGGCGAAGTATGGGCGGGGGAAGAAGTAGGTTTGGTTTCACCTCTAGCGTGCGGTGCCACCCTGCCGCGCCAAGTGCACCTGATGCAACGTGATCTTGCGGACCTCGGCCTGGCTGGTCTCGATGTGGGCGCGTAGCAGCAGCGACGCCTGATCCCCGCGCTTGCGCTGGATCGCCTTCAGGATCTTGCCGTGCTCCTCGTAGGTCGCGTCGATGCGCGCCTGCTTGGTGAAGTCCAGGCGGCGGATGATGCGGATACGGTCGGTGACGTCGCGGTGCACCTTGGCCATCTCGTTGTTGCCGGCGGCGGCGACCAGCGAGCAGTGGAACTCCTCGTCCCACTGCGACACCTGCGCCATGTCGGCGCTGCGCTCGGCCCCCGGCACCAGCCAGACCGCCACCAGCGCATCGAGCAACGCGCGGTCGACGCGCTCGGCGTCGCCGCACAGGCGCTGGACGGCGGTGGTTTCCAGCACCATGCGCAGGTCGTAGAGCTGCTCGAACTGCTCGAAGTCGAACGGCAACACCCGCCAGCCGCTGCGGAACAAGACCTCGACAAAGCCTTCCTGCTGCAGCCGGAACAGCGCCTGGCGCACCGGCGTGCGGGAGACACCGAGCCGCTCGCCGATCTCGTTCTCGGTAAAGCGGTCGCCCGGCACCAGGTGGAATCCGGCGATGTCGCGCTTGAGCTGGAGGTACACCTCGTCGGCGCGCGACGTGAAGGCCGGCGCCGCGCTGCCGGCAGCCCCGCGGCGGGCGACGTTGGCGGTCGTCAGCACAGGGATCCCCGGGTCAGACGCGCGCCGGCGGCAGCGCGTCCAGCAGCTGATCGCTGGTGGCCGTCCAGCCGACGATGGCGCCCTGGGCCCGCATCATCGCCACCGCCGCCGCCTTGAACCGCGGGAAATAGCTCTCGGTGCAGTCCTCCAGCAACAGGCAGTCGTAGCCGCGGTCGTTGGCTTCGCGCATGGATGTCTGGACGCAGACCTCGGTGGTCACGCCCATGAACAGCAGGTGGGTGATGCCGGCCTGCCTGAGCAGGTCGTGCAGCGGCGTGGCGTAGAACGCGCCCTTGCCGGGCTTGTCCAGCACGATCTCGCCGCGCATGGGCGCCAGCTCCGGGATGATCTGGTTGCCCGGCTCGCCGCTGACCAGGATGCGGCCCATCGGCCCGGCGTCACCGATGCGCAACGTGGGATTGCCGCGATTGCGCTTGGCCGGCGGGCAGTCGCTCAGGTCGGCGTGGTGCGCTTCGCGCGTGTGCACCACCAGCCCGCCCGCATTGCGCCAGGCGGCGAGCACCCGCTGGCAGGCCGGCACGATGGCCTGCAGCAGCGAGACGTCGTTGCCCAGCGTTTCGCCGAAACCGCCCGGCTCCACGAAGTCACGCTGCATGTCGATGATGACCAGCGCCGCCCGGTTCAGCGGGAACGTGTAGCCGAAGGGGTTGGCGGCAAGCTCGATCACGGCGTGCGTTTCCTCGTTCCGCGTCAGGCGAGCAGGCTCACATGGGCGGCGACCACGCGCCAGCCGTCGGGCGTGCGCAGCCAGGTCTGGCTCTGGCGGCCGGGCAGCGCGCCGCCGTCGCGGCGGAACTCGCAGTTGGCCACCGCGAAGTCGCGGCCGTAGCTGGTGATGACGGTGCGCAGCAGCGTCCGCTCCAGCCCCTGCGATGGACGGCTGGCGCGGAACGCGCGGATCGCGTCGGAGCCGTACAGGTTCTCGGTGATGCCATAGCGCAGCGTGTGCGGGCTGTCCCAGAACAGCTCGTCGAGCACGGCCACGTCGTTGCCGGTGAGCGCCTTCTCGTAGCGCTGGAACGCGGCCGTCACTTCGGCCAGCACGTCGGGGAGATCGATGTCCATCATGTCGTTTTCCGAAGGCAAGCCACGCCCGCCTGCTGCAACACCCACCCCGCCCGCAGCGCCAGGTCCTCGCGCCAGGGCGCGGCGATCAGCTGCACGCCGATCGGCATGCCGCCGGTGCCTTCGGGCCAGAGCGGCGCGGCGACGACGGGACAGCCGGCGAACGAGATCGGCTGCGTCAGCAAACCCAAGCTGGGCCGGCACGGCAACCGGCGCCCGTTGATCTCCAGCCACTCGGTGCCGATCGGGGGTGCGCTCACCGGGGTCGCCGGCGCGATCAGCACGTCCCACTGCTGGAACAGCGCGTTCACCAGGTCGCGGTAGACGCGGCGGAAGCGCTGGGCCCGCACGTACCAGGCGCCGGGCTGCAGCGCGCCCGAGATGAAGCGATCGACCGACAGCGGCTCGAACTCCTCGACCCGTGTGCGCAGGTCGGGCAGGTGCAGCGAGCCGCCTTCGGCCGCCGAGATGAGGAAAGCCGCGGCGCGTCCGAGCGCCGGCTCGGGCCACTCCACCGGCGCCGTGGCGCCGAGCGCCTGCGCCGCCGCCTGCACCGCCGCCAGCGCCGGCGCCGTCGCGTTCTCCGCGAAGTAGCCGCCCAGCACGCCGATGCGCAGGCCCTCGCAGCCGCGCGCCAGCTGGCCGCCGACCGGCTCCACTGCCAGCGCATGGCAACCCGGGTCCAGCGGGTCCGGACCCTGCAGCACGTCATAGGCCAGCGCCAGGGTCTCGATGCTGTCGGCCAGCGGGCCGAGGTGGTCGATGCTGTGCACGAAGGGATAGCTGCCGCGTCGCGACAGCCGGCCGAAGGTCGGCTTCAGGCCCCAGACGCCGCACAGCGACGCCGGCACCCGGATCGAGCCGTTGGTGTCCGAGCCCAGCGCCAACGGCACCTGGCCGGCGGCGACGGCGGCGCCCGAGCCGCCCGACGAACCGCCGGCGATCCGTCCCGGGTCGTGCGGGTTGCGGCACGGGCCGGCATGCGTGTTCTCGGTGGTGAATCCGTACGCGTATTCGTCCATGTTGAGCGAGCCGACCAGCACTGCACCGGCGGAGCGCAGCTGCTTGACCAGGAAGGCATCCTCTCGCGCCGGCGGCAGCGTGCGGTTGATCTTCGATCCCGCCAGCGTCACCTCGCCCTCGATGTCGAACAGGTTCTTCACGGCATACGGCAGCCCGGCCAGCGGCGGCAGCAGCTCGCCAGCGGCGCGCCTGGCATCGATCGCCGCCGCCTCGCGCCGTGCGCGCTCGAAGCTGCGGCCGGTGAAGGCGTTGACCTGGGCGTCGGTGGCCTCGATCCGCGCGATGGTGCCGGCCAGCGCCGCGACCGCGCTCAGCTCGCCGCTGGCGATGGCGCGCAGCAGGCCGGCGCCCTGGAGTGCCGTGTCGCTCATGGCCACCTCGGCCCGCCCCGGCCCGAGCCGAACGGCGCCGGGCAAAAGACCTCGGCCGGCTCCGCCTCCGGCGGCAGCGGATAGGCCTGCAGCGCCCGCGCGAGTTCAGCGGACAGCGCCAGGTGGCCGGCGACGCGCTCGGCGCGCGCGTCGTCCAGGGGAAGGTCCAGCAAGGCGGCGGTCGCCTTGACGTAGGCGAGCACATCCGCTGGCGAGTTCATCGCCGCACCTCGCGCTGGAAGATCTCCAGGCTGCGCTTCTTGGCGGCGATGAAGCTCGGCTCCGACAGGGTCTCGACGGTCCGCGGCCGGGCGTCGCGGTACGGCAGGATCTCGGCGATGCGGGTCGGCCGCTTGGTCAGCAGCAGCACCTGGTCGGCCAGGTAAACCGCCTCTTCCAGGTCGTGCGACACCAGCAGCATCGTGGTGCCGGTCTGCATGAACACCTCCTGCAGCTTTTCGCGGATGAACAGCGTCATCTCGAAGTCCAGCGCCGAGAACGGCTCGTCGAGGAACAGCACCTCGGGCTTGGGCGCCAGCGCGCGCATGATCGACGCGGTCTGCTGCTGGCCGCCCGACAGCTCGTACGGATAGCGGTTCAGATCGAACTTCACGTCGAACGAGGCCACCAGTTCCCCCATCCGCCGGTCCACTTCGGCCTTCGACCTGCCTTCGAGCTTGAGCGGATAGGCGATGTTGTCGATGGTGCGCATCCACGGGAACAAGGCTTCCCGGTAGTTCTGGAACACGTATCCGATCTTGGTGTCCTTGAGGGTCTTGCCGTCGAACAGGATCTCGCCGGCATCGAGCGGGATCAGCCCCGCGATCATGTTGATCAGGGTCGACTTGCCGCAGCCGTTGGGGCCGAACACCGAGACGATCGCGTGCTTGGGGATGTCGAGGTCGAAGTTCTCGTACAGCGGCCAGCCGGCGAAGTACTTGGTCAGGCCGCGGATGGTGATCTCGGTGCCGGGCGGGCCGGGCTTGAACACCGGCGGCGGGACATCGGCATAGGCCTCGACCGGCGAAGTGAGGACGGCATTCATCTCCCGCTCCAGTGCACGATGCGCCGTTCGGCGACCAGGAACAACACGTTGAGTGCGTAGCCCAGCGCGCCCGCGGCGATGATCGCGGCGTACATGCTCTTGACGTTGAGCACCTGCTGCGCGTCGATGATGCGGTGGCCCAGGCCGTTCTCGGAGCCGATGAACATCTCGGCTACGATCACGATCACCAGCGCCATCGACACCGCCGAGCGCAGGCCGACGAACGACGGCTGCAGGCTTTCCCACACCAGCACGTCGCGGAACACCTGCCAGCGCGAGGCGCCCATCACCCGGGCCGCCATCACCCGCTGCTTGCGGGCGTTGATCACGCCGTAGGCGCTGTTGAACACCACGATCAGGAAGGCGCCGAAGGCCGCGATCGCGACCTTGTTGATGTCGGAGACGCCGAAGATCAGCAGGAACAGCGGGATCAGCGCCGACGACGGCGTCGAGCGGAAGAAGTCGATCAGGAATTCGACGCTGCGATACGCCTTCTCGTTGCTTCCCAGCAGCACGCCGAGCGGCATGCCGACCACGGCGGCGATCAGGAAGGCCTGCAGCGTGCGCGCCACCGTGACGCCGAAGTCCAGCAGCAGCGGCCCGCCGGCCAGGCCGGTGACCAGCGTCACCAGCGTGGCGCCCGGCGGCGGCAGCAGGATCGCCTTGATGAAGCCGAAGCGCACCACGAAGTCCCACACGATGAACAGCAGCACCGGGCCGATGAAGGGCAGCAGCCGCCCCCAGCTCGCGCGGCGCGTGGCAGCCGGCGTCGCGGCGGCGATCGCCCTGATGGCCGTTTCCGGCAGGGTGGGGGCCAACATGTTCAGCCTTTGTAGAGAAGGCCTTCGACCGGCACCTTGCGCTCGAAGATGCCCTTCTCGGTGAACAGGTCGTAGAACTTCTGGAAGTACGCGATATCGCTCGGCTTGAACTCGCTGGCGAGCATGTACGACGCCAGCGGCACCTCGTTGGTCAGCGCGCCCTCGATTGCGGTGTAGCCCTTGAGGTACTGGCGCGCCTCGTTCGGCGCGGTGCGCACCAGCTGCACGCCGCGGGTGTAGGCGGCGACGAACTTCTTCGCGACCTCCGGGTTCTTCTTGATGAACTCGCTGGTCAGGCTGGCCGCGCCGCCGTGCCAGGGCGCCATCGGGTCGCCCAGGATGTACTTGGCCACCACGCCGGCCTCCAGCACCCGGGTGGTGCCGTTCATCCGGCCCACGGTCCCCGTCGGCTCCAGCGTGTAGCAGGCGTCGACCTGGCCGGCCACCAGGGAGGCGACGTGCTGGGCGATCGGCAATTCGACGACCGTCGCGCCGGTGGCGCCGGCGCGCTCCAGCATGGTCTTGCACAGGGTGACGTTCTGGATCCCCGGGCCCGAGCCGATCTTCCTGCCCTTGAGGTCGGCCATGGTCTTGACCGGGCTGTCCTTGGGCACGATGAATTCGTCCAGCACGAACTTCGCGTTGCTGGGGTTGGTGCAGAAGATCTTGAACAGGCCCGGCTGCGCGATCTCGCCGATGCCCAGGTTGGCCGAGCCGGTGCCGTTGGAGCTGCCGTCGGAGCGGCCGGCCAGCATCGCCTCCATCACCTGCTGGGCGCCGGCGAACTTGAGCGGCTCCACGTCCAGGCCGGCTTCCTTGAAGTAGCCCTTCTCCACCGCGGCGAAGAACGGCAGGCCGGCCGCCACCGGCCAGAAGCCGATGCGCACCTTGGGCAGGGCCTGCCCCCGCACCGCGCCGATGACGCCGAGCGTCGCGGCGGCGGCGCCGGCTTGCAGCAATCGGCGCCGGGTGCCGGTGGCGGCGGTGGTGGGCGGGCGGGGTGAGGTCATTGCAACTCCTGGGTTGGGATGGGGGCGGTTGAGGCCGCGGTCTTGAGCGAATGGAGGTAGGCGCGCCAGCCGCCGTGGTGCGAGATGTCGAGCGCGCCGTCGAGCGCGATGGGTTCGCAGACGAAACCCTGCACGCTGCTGCCGTCGTCCAGCGCCAGCGTGCCGATCCCCAGCGGCGCGGCGACCAGCGCGACGAAGGAGCCGTACTGCTCTACCGGCATCTCCCACACTTCCAGGGCAATGCGCGCCCCGGTGCCCGGCGCCACGCGCAGCAGCCCCGGCTTGGGCGGCACCGTGCCGGCCAGCGCGTAGCAGCGGTAGTCGGGCGCGGTTTCGGTGCGGCCGACCAGCATCGCGCCGCGCTCGGTGAGCTGGCCGTTGAGCGGCATGCCGGAGAGATGGGCGCCGACCACGGCGACCTTCACCGTCGACGCGGGCCGCAGCGCCGCGATGGGTTGCGGCGGCGGCAGCGGCTCGCCGGTGGCGCCCTGCGCCAGGCCGGTGGCATGGTGGTAGCGCTGGCCCAGGTCGGCCAGCTGCCAGTCGCTGCCGCAGGGGCCGATCAGGGTGATGCCGAAGGGCAGGCCGTCGGGCCGGACCGCGCTCGGCACCGAGATGGCGGCGTAATCGAGCAGGTTGACGAAGTTGGTGTACGCGCCGAGGTTGCGGTTGCGCAGCACCGGCTCCTCGCGCATCTGCGCGATCGTGTAGTGGGTGGGCGCGGTCGGCACCAGCAGCACGTCGATGCCGTCCCACATCGGCTCGGCCTGCCGCGCGAGCACGCGCAGCCGGGTCTGCGCCTGCACCAGGTCGGCGGCGCTGTAGCTGCGGCCGCGCGCGATGATGCTGCGCACCGGCTCGACCACCTCGTCCTCGTGGGCGTCGAAGAAGTCGCGCACCGCGGCATAGCGTTCGGCCACCAGCGCGCTGTCGTACAGCAGGGCGGCGACCTCGGCCAGCGGCTGGTAGTCGACCGGCACCGAGGTGCCGCCCAGTTGCCGCAGCCGCTTGACCGCGTCGCGAAAGGCCGCTTCGGCCAGCGCATCGCCGTGGAACTCAAGCACCGTCGGCAGGCCGAACCGGAACTCCTGTCCGAACGGCCGGCTGGCGAGCTGCAGCGGGCGCGAGTACGGATCGCCCGGGTCAGTGCCAGCGGCCACCGCGAGCACCCGTGCCGCCAGGCCCACCGAGCGCGCGAAGATCGACACGCAGTCCACGCTCTGGGCGGCCGGCACGACGCCGCGTGCGCTGACCAGGCCCTTGCTCGGCTTGATGCCGACGATGTTGTTCAGGCCGGCCGGCACCCGGCCGGAGCCGGCGGTGTCGGTGCCGAGCGCAAAGTCCACCTGCCCGGTGGCCACGACATAGGCCGACCCGGAGCTGGAGCCGCCGCTGACATAGGCCGGGTCGAAGGCGTTGGGCACCGCGCCGTAGGGCGATCGGCTGCCGTTCAGGCCGCAGGCGAACTGGTCGAGGTTGGTCTTGCCCAGCAACTGCGCACCAGCGCCGAGCAGGCGCCGCACCACCTCGGCGTGGGCGGCCGGGCGGTAGGCGAAGGCGGGGCAGCCGGCGGTGGTCGGCAGGCCCGCGACATCGATGTTGTCCTTGGCCGCGAACGTCAGCCCCGCCAGCGGCCCGGGGCCGCCGTGACCGAGCGGACCGTCAGCGCGGACGATCCAGGCCGCGGCCGCCAGGGCGGCCGCTGGAGGCGAAGGATCCGCGAGCGAAGAAACTGGCACCACTTTGAAGCATCCCATCTTGTACACAAGGCGCGATGCAAAGGTTGTGCCAGCGCGGCGTCGACCTCGGCCAAGGCGATCCGGTCGGGCCCGCCTGCCGGGAAAAAGGCTCACCGCGCGGCCGTTTTGCGGCCTACAGTGAGAGCAACCACCCGCCGTGGAGAGAGGTTCGCGTGTCCAGCGTCGGTCCCAGCCGCCCCGCCTGCGTCGTATCCATCGTCGATGACGATGCGGCGGTGCGCGAGGCGCTGAGCAGCCTGCTGCGCTCGGTCGGCCGCGAAGTGCGAACCTTCGCGTCGGCCAGTGAATTCCTGGCCGCCGCGCGGCCGCCGGTGCCCGCCTGCATCGTGCTGGACGTCAGCCTGGACGGCGAGAGCGGCCTGGAACTGCAGGAAACGTTGAACCGGCGCGGCGACTCCAGGCCGATCGTGTTCATGACCGGCCACGGCGACATTCCGATGAGCGTGCGCGCGATGAAGGCCGGCGCGGTCGAATTCCTGGCCAAGCCGTTTCGCGACCAGGAGCTGCTCGATGCGGTCGACCTCGCGCTGGAGCGCGATGCGCTCCAGCTGCAGGAGCGGACCCAGCTCGGCGAATGGCGCCGGCGCATCGCCACGCTGTCGCCGCGGGAACGCGAGGTCATGGAGCGCGTGGTGCGCGGCATGTTGAACAAGAAGATCGCCGCGGAGCTCTCCATCGCGGAGATCACGGTCAAGGTCCATCGCCGCCACGTGATGGACAAGATGGGCGCCCAGTCGCTGGCGGACCTGGTGCGGATGGTCGACCGGGCCGAACCCGGCCTGGCGGGCGGTAAGGACCATGGACGCGCCCCGGACTGAAGCGCTTGCCCCCGGCGTGGGCACCGCGGTGCGGCTGTGCCTGGCCAGCCGGGTACCGATGCTGCTTGCCGTCGGCGGCGGCCCGCAGCTGGTCTACAACGAGGCGCTCGGGCTGCTGCTCGAACAGGCCGGCGAAACCATGCCGCAGCTGTGGAGCCGGCTCCATCCGGTGATCGAGGCGGTGCACCAGAGCGGGGCCGCGTTGCCGCCACTGCCGGTGCTGCCCGGGCACGCCGTGACCTTCAACTGCAGCCCGCTGCTGGCCGACGACGGCGTGACGGTGGAGGCCGTCATGTGCATCTGTATCGAAGCCGCCGACGACGCGCTGGCCTTGCAGCGGCTGCAGGGCCAGGTGACGCGGGTGGCGCGGGCGACCACCCTGGCCCAGCTCGCCGCCTCGATCACGCACGAAGTCAGCCAGCCGCTGGCCGCGGCATCAGCCAGCGCCGGGGCCTGCCTGCGCTGGCTGGCCGCCGACCCGCCGGCCATCGACGAAGCCATCGCCGCCGCCCGCCACGTCGTGCGCGACACCGAACGCGCCGGCGCCGTCGTGCGGCAGACCCGCAGCTTCCTGCAGCCGGGCTCGGCCGAGGCCGAGGTCGTGCAGCTGCCCGCAGTGGCCGCCGACGTGATCGCGATCGCCGTGGGCGAGCTGCACCAGCGCAAGGCCGACGTGACGCTGACGGCGCCGCCGGACCTGCCGGCGGTGCGGGTCGACCGGGTGCAGCTGCAACAGGTGCTGCTGAACCTGCTGCTCAATGCGATGGACGCGGTGCGCGGCGTGGGCGAGGGCAACCGCGGGATTGCGATCGAGATGGCCGTGAACGCCGCCGGCGAGGTGGAGGTCGCGGTCAAGGACCATGGCCGCGGCATGGGCGCCAGGCAGCTGCAGCGGATCTTCGAGCCGTTCTACACCACCAAGCCCAGCGGCATCGGCATGGGGCTGACCCTCAGCCGCAAGATCGTCGAAGCCCACCACGGCCGGCTGTGGGCCGAATCCGAACCGCAGGGCGCCACCTTCCGCTTCACGCTGCCGACCGCAGGTGCCACGCCTTCGGCCGGGTGAAGGTCTGGATGCCGTAGGTCGAGAGCGTGAGCCCGACGCCGGAGTCGCCGTAGCCGCTCCAGGGCAGGCGCGGGCTGACCCGGTCGCAGCAGTTCCAGTAGACGGTGCCCGCGTTGACTTGCGCCAGCAGCCCGCGGGCGCGCTGCTCGTCGGGGGTGTAGACGCCGGCGGTGAGACCGTAGCGGGTGTCGTTCATCAGCCGCACCGCCTCCGCGTCGCCGGACACCTTCTGGATCCCGATGACAGGGCCGAAGCTTTCTTCCTTCATGAGCGCCATCCGGTGGTCGACGTTGCTGAACACGGTCGGCGCGTACCAGTTGCCGGGGCCGGGCAGGCGCTTGCCGCCGATGTGCAGCGTCGCGCCGAGCTCCAGAGCGTCGGTCACCTGCGCCTCCAGCACGGCGAGCTGCGGCGGGCGGGTGATGGCGCCGATGTACGTCTCCTCCCGCATCGGGTCGCCGGCCGGCATGCCTTCCACCGCCCGCACGAAGGCGTCGATGAAGGCATCGTGAATCGTCTCGTGGACATAGATCCGCTCGACCGAGCAGCAGCTCTGGCCGGTGTTATACATGGCGCCGTCGGCCAGCGACTCGGCGGCGGTCTTCGGGTCGGCGTCGTTGCAGACGTAGGTCGGGTCCTTGCCGCCCAGCTCCAGCTGCAGCTTGACCAGCCGCCCCCCCAGCGCCTGGGCGATCCGCTGGCCGGTGGCGTGCGAGCCGGTGAAGAACAGGCCGTCGATCGGCTGCTGCAGCAGCGCGGCCCCGACCGCGCCTTCGCCCACCAGTGCCACGAACACGTCTGGCGGCACCCCCGCCTCGTGCAGCAACCGGGCGATCTCCAATCCGGTCAGCGTCGCGTACTCCGACGGCTTGTAGATGACGGCGTTGCCGGTGAGCAGCGCCGGCACGATCACGTTGCAGCCGACGAACCACGGGTAGTTCCAGGCCGAGATGTTGGCGACGACGCCCAGCGGCACGTGCTCGATCTGCTCGCGCATCCCGCCCTCGTCGAAGACCGACTCGGTCGCCGTGGCGGCGCTGGTCTGCTGCAGGAAGAAGTCGATCCGCGGCAGCAGGCCGTTGAGCTCGTTGCGCGACATCCGGATCGGCTTGCCGGTCTCGCGGCTCATGGTCGCGGCCAAGGCTTCCAGGTCGCGCACGACGCCGGCCCGGAAGCGCTCGATGCAGGCGCGGCGCTGCGCCAGCGGCGTCGCGGCCCAGGCGGGTTGGGCGGCGCGGGCGCGCGCGGCCCGGGCGGCGACGGACGTGGCGTCGTCCGCCGGCACGGTGGCGATGCGTTCACCCGTCGCCGGGTCGTGGATGGCAAGTTCGGTCATGTCGGCGAGGTGTGGGCGGCTGCGGCGGCGTCGAGGAAATCCTGCAGCAGGGCAGCGTCGTCCAGCGCCTGCGATCCGGGCAGGTGGAATTCGGGGTGCCACTGCACCGCCGCGAGATAGGGCAGGCTGCGGTCGCTGCGCCGGATCGCCTCGACCAGGCCGTCCTCGTTGCTCACCGCCTCCACCTGGAAGCCGGGCGCCAGGTCCTTGATCGCCTGGTGGTGGATGCTGTTGACGGTGACGCGGCCGGCGCCCGGGTACAGCGCCGCCAGCCGCGACTGCGGCAAGATGTCGATGCTGTGGAAGTTCTGGTCGTAGACGGCGGCGTCGCGGTGCGTGAGCGACTGCGGCACCTGGGTCGCGATGTCCTGGTACAGCGTGCCGCCGTAGGCCACGTTCATCAGCTGCAGGCCGCGGCAGACGCCGAACACCGGCTTGCGATGGCGCTCGAAGGCCGCCACCAGGGCGATCTCGTACTCGTCGCGCACCCGGTCGCCGGCCCATTTGTCCTGCAGCGGCTGCTCGCCGTAACTGAGCGGCGAGACGTCGGCGCCGCCGTGCAGCACCAGCCCGTCCAGCCACTGCGCGAAGTGGTCCAGCGTGACGTCGCCGCGCTGGGTCGCACCGGTCGGGCTGGGCACCATCACCGCCAGCGCGCCGGTGGACATCACCCAGTGCGCGATCGACTGCTCCACGTACTGCAGCGTCTTGCCGGTGAAAAGCGCCCGCGCCGGGTCGGCGTGCATGAAGCAGGCCGAGATCCCGATCTTCAGGCGTGCCGCAGCACCCATCACATCGCCTGCTCGAACAGCCGCTGGAAGTCCGCCGCCGTCACCGGCCGCGGATTGGTCAGGTGGCAGATGTCGGCGGTCGCGATCTCGACCAGCCGCGGCAGCTGCCCGGGCGTGACGCCGTGGTCCTTCAGCGTCCCGGTCAGGCCGACGCGCACCTTGAGCTGCCTGAGCCAGGGCACGAAGCCCGGTCCGCCGGCGGCCACGCCGCAGACATGGGCCAGCTCGGCGAACTTTTCGGGCGCGGCCTCGTGGTTCCAGGCCAGCACGGTGTCGATCATCAATGCGTTGGCCAGGCCGTGGTGCAGGTCGCAGACCGCGCCCAGCGCATGGGCGCAGGAGTGCACCGCGCCGAGGTCCTTCTGGAACGCGATCGCGCCCATCATCGAGGCCATCATCATGTCGCCGCGGGCCTGCAGGTTCTGCGGCTCGGCCACGGCCTTGACCAGCGCCCGCGCCGCGATCCGCGTGCCTTCCAGGGCGATGCCGTCGCACAGCGGGTGGTAGGCCGGCGACAGGTAGCTCTCGATGTTGTGGGTGAGGGCGTCCATGCCGGTGGCCGCCGTCACGTGCGGCGGCAGCGCCAGCGTCAGCTCCGGGTCGGCGAACACCACGCTGGCCAGCACCCTGGGACTGAAGATGATCCGCTTCAGATGGGTCTCGTCCTCGCTGATCACGGCGGACCGGCCGACCTCGGAGCCGGTGCCCGACGTGGTCGGCAGCGCCACGCAATAAGGCAGCTCCTTGTCGATCGGCCTGACCTGCGGATGGTCCCAGGCGTACTCGATGATGTGGCCGCCGTGGGTGGCGGCGAGGCCGACCACCTTGGCCACGTCCAGTGCGGCGCCGCCGCCGAAGCCGATGACGCAATCGGCGCCGTGGGCCGTGAACGCGATCGCGCCATCCATCACCTGCTGCGCCGTCGGATTGCCGTGCACGCCGGCATAGACCGACACGTCCAGCCCGTCCAGGTGCTGCCTGAACTCCGCCAGCACCGGCAGCATGGCGATGGCCTTGTCCGTGACGATCAGCGGGCGCTTGAGGCCGCGTGCCAGCAGGTGGCTCGCCACCTCCTTGCGCGCGCCGGGGCCGAACTTGATCGCCGTGGGGAACGAGAAACTGGTGCTGTTCATAGGGGTGTCATGTCAAGGAACATGTGCCGCTTGCCGTAGCCGCGGCCGTCGACGCGGATCGCGTCGGGCTCGACGCCGAAGGAGTGGAAGCTGGCGCGTTCGTAGAGCGTCGTCGCGGCCTGGTTGCCGTCGGTGACGGTGAGCACGAGCAGTTCGATCCCGCCCGCACGCGCCTCGGCCACGAGACGATCGAGCAGGGCGCGGCCGATGCCCTGGCCGACAACCTCGGACGCCACATACATGCCGACCACCTTGGCCTTGTGCCGGGTCTTGCTGCGCCGCTCGCGTTCCAGTCCAACCATGCCGCGCAGCGTCGCGCCGTCGAACGCGCCCCAGAAACGGCTGGTTGCGCCCACCTGCAGCCGCTGCTCGGTGGTCGAGAGCGGCAGCTTCTCGTCCTCGTCATGATCGGAGGTGAAGGCCTCGGCGTGTTCGCGCAAAGCGCGCAGCCGCAAGGCCCGGTACACCGGTGCGTCGCTGGGGATGAGCTGGCGGATTTCCATCATCAGATGATCTCGAAATAGCGCTTCAACTCCCAGTCGGTCACGCCGTCGAGCCACTGGCGGTATTCCCAGTCGCGGGTGGCGGCGAAGTGCTCGACGAAGGTGTCACCCAGCATCTCTCGCGCGATCCTGGACTCGCGGAAGATGCGCGTGGTCGCGTCCAGCGTGCGCGGTGCGCGGGGAATATTCTCGGCGCCCTGGTTGGTGCCGGTGATCGGCGGCGCCGTCAGCTTCAAGCCCTTCTCCACGCCGTAGAGGCCGGCGGCGATCACCGCGGCCATCGCGAGATACGGATTGACGTCGGAGCCGGGGCAGCGCGTCTCCAGCCGCGTGCTCTTGGGGCTGCCGGAGATGACGCGAAAGCTGGCCGTGCGGTTGTCGATGCCCCAGGTCGGCTTGACCGGCGCCCAGAAGCCGTCGACCAGCCGCTTGTAGCTGTTGATGGTGGGCCAGAACATGGGCGCGAATTCCATCAGGCAGGCGACCTGGCCGGCGAGATAGCTCTCGAACAGCGGGCTCATCTTGCGCGGGCTGTCCGCGCCATAGAACTGGTTGGCCTTGCCGTCCGACAGGCTCTGGTGGATGTGGCCCGAGCACCCCGGCAGCTGCGCGTTCCACTTGGCCATGAAGCTGGGCATGATGCCGAAGCGCGCGCCGATCTCCTTGGCGCCGGTCTTGAACAGGATGGCGCGGTCGGCCTGCTCCAGCGCCTCCGAAAACCCCAGCGCCGCCTCGTACACGCCGGGGCCGGTCTCGGTGTGCAGGCCCTCGATCGGCACGCGGAAGGCCTGCATCTCGTCCATGATCGCGTTGAAGTACTCGCGGTTCTGGTTCACCCGCAGCAGCGAATAGCCGAACATGCCGGGTGTCAGCGTCTCGGGGCTCACGCCCTTCTTCGCGGCCCAGCTTTGCGGCGTTTCGACGAAGTTGAACCACTCGAACTCCATCCCGGCCATCACCTTGAAGCCCAGCTTCTCGGCGCGGGCGAGCACGCGCTTGAGCGTCTGGCGCGGGCACACGGCGTAAGGCGTGCCGTCGGTGTTGATGAATTCGCCCAGGAAGAAGTCGATGCCGCCGTCCCAGGGCACGTTGCGGTGCGTATCCAGGTCCAGCCGCGCCAGCGCGTCGGGGAAGCCGTGCTGCCAGCCGGTGACGGCGGCGTTGTCATAGGGGCTGTCGCCCACGTCCCAGCCGAACACCACGTCGCAGAAGCCGAAGCCGTCGTCGGCCGCGCCCTCGAACTTGTCCTTGTGCAGGTACTTGCCGCGCAGGATGCCGTCGATGTCGCTGCAGGCCACCTTGACCTTGTTGACGCCGGACTTGCGCACCGCGGCGAGGGCGGGATGGACGGGGGCAGTGGCCATGGGGTTCGCTCTCCCTGGTGTTCTTGTTCGCGGCGGCACGCTGCCGCCGGGCGCAATCACAGCCTACGCGAAAAGCGGCGCGCCGTGGGGTCAGTGCCCGCCAGGCCGCCCCAAGGGCACTGAAGCCCCCGAGGGGCTGAGTCCCGCGGCTGCCTCCGGCGGCGGCACGTCCAGCGCAGTCCACGAAGTGACAAGCGTGGGGGCCATATCACCCGGCCCGGTCCGGCCAGGTCGGCTCGCTCGGCAGGCTGTCGAACGAACTGTCCTCACCGTGGGAGGCGGTCGCCGTCGATCCGGTGGATTCCATCTGTTGCTGCAGCATCTTGCGTTGCAGGGGACGGCCCAGTTCCTTGGTGTAGTAGGCCACTTCGTATTCGTCGCGGTGGGTCTTGCGGGGTTTGGCTTTGTCGGGTTGCATGCGGCCAAGCGTAGCGAGCAGCCACTCACCTGGTGTAGGACAAATGCCATGCCGGATCGGGGATCCGTCCGGCATGGCCGGTTTTGGCCGATGGCGATTTTCCGGTTCCCCCCGGCCGCCGTCCGGCTTAACATCAAAGCCTGTGTCCAGTGGAGACCGACAATGCCCTTGCCTGACATCGCCGCGCTGCGGACCCTGGCCCTGGTGGGTCCCGCGACCGCAGGCAAGACCAGCCTGGTGGAAGCCCTGCTCTGGAAGGCCGGCGCCATCGGCGCGCCCGGCAGCGTGGAGCGCGGCACCACCGTCAGCGACCACGACCCGCTCGAGCGCAAGGCGCTGCACTCGCTCAATTCGTCGCTGGCGCACTTCGACTACGGCGGCGTCCACACCCACCTGATCGACACCCCCGGCGCGCCCGAATGCCTGGGCCAGTCGCTGCCGGCGCTGGAGGCGGTGGAGACGGCGGCGGTGGTGATCAGCGCCACCGCCGTCATCGAGCCGATGGCCCGCAAGATGATGGACTGGGCGGCCCAGCGCGGGCGCGATCGCCTCATCATCGTCAACAAGATCGATGCCCAGGGCGTCAACCTGCAGGCGCTGCTGGCGCAGATCCAGGCCGCCTTCGGCCGCGAGTGCCTGCCGGTGAACCTGCCGGCCGGCCGCGGCGCCCGGGTGGTGGACTGTTTCTACAACAAGGCCGACGAGGGCACGGCCACCGATTTCTCCTCGGTGGAGCAGGCCCATCGCGCGCTGGTGGAGCAGGTGGTGGAGGTGGACGCCGCCTTCGTCGAGCGCTATCTCAATGACGGCGACGTCGACCCGGGCGAGCTGCATGCGCCGCTGGAGCAGGCCCTGCGCGAGGGCCACCTGATCCCGGTCTGCTTCGTGTCCGCGCGCACCGGCGCCGGCGTGCCCGAGCTGCTGGAGGTGATCACCCGGCTGCTGCCCAATCCGGCCGAAGGCAACCCGCCCGAATTCCTCAAGGGCGAGGGCGCGCAGGCCAAGCCGATCGAGGCTGTGCCCGATCCCTCGAAGCACGTGCTGGCCCACGTGTTCAAGATCACGCAGGACCCGTACGTCGGCAAGATGGGGATCATCCGGGTGCACCAGGGCACCATCACCCGCGACAGCCAGCTGTTCGTCGGCGACGGCCGGCGGCCGTTCAAGGTCGGCCATCTGTTCATGCTGCAGGGCAAGGACTTCGCCGAGGTGCCGCGCGCCGTGCCGGGCGACCTGTGCGCGATCGCCAAGGTGGAGGAGCTGCACTTCGACGCCGTCCTGCACGACGCCGCCGAGGACGACCACATCCACCTGAAGCCGCTGGACTTCCCGGTGCCGGTGCATGGCCTCGCGATCGAACCGAAGCGCCGCGGCGACGAGCAGCGGCTGCACGAGATCCTGCACAAGCTGGTCAGCGAGGACCCCTGCCTGCGGGTGGAGCATGTGCCGGTCACCAACGAGAGCGTGGTCTACGGCCTGGGCGAGTTGCACCTGCGCACGGTGCTGGAGCGGCTCACCGACGTCCACAAATGCGAGGTGAACACCCGGCCGCCGCGCATCGCCTACCGCGAGACCATCACCGCGCCGGCCGAAGGGCACTTCCGCCACAAGAAGCAGACCGGTGGCGCCGGCCAGTTCGGCGAGGTGTTCCTGAAGGTGGAGCCGCTGCCGCGCGGCACCGGCTTCGAGTTCGTCGACCAGGTCAAGGGCGGCGCGATCCCGTACAACTTCATTCCCGCGGTGGAGAAGGGCGTGCGCCAGGCGCTGGAGCAGGGCGTGATCGCCGGCTACCCGGTGGTGGACCTGCGGGTGGTGGTGTACGACGGCAAGCACCACAGCGTCGACAGCAAGGAAATCGCCTTCATCACCGCCGGCCGCAAGGCGGTGATCGCGGCGGTGCAGGCGGCGGCGCCCAACGTGCTGGAGCCGATCGTCAACATGGAGATCGCGGCGCCGGAGGCCAACATCGGCGACATCACCGGCGACCTGGCGGCGCGGCGCGGCCAGGTCAACGGCACCCAGGCGGGCAACGGCAGCGGCGCCCTGACGGTGGTGGGGCAGGCGCCGCTGTCGGAGCTGGCGGCCTACCAGTCGCGCCTGAACGCGCTCACCGGCGGCCAGGGCAGCTTCCGGCTGGAGTTCAGCCATTACGAATCGGTCCCGCCGACGGTGCAGCGCCAGCTGGTGTCGCAGTACAAGGTGCGGGACGAGGCCTGAGGTGCTTGAAGACGCGGGCGCCGGCCTCACCTGGGATGTTTGGAGCGCCTGATGCCGACCACCACCGAGTCCCCCGTCCTTGCCGTCAAGTCCCTGGGCTTTCCTTGGGAAACCGCGGATCCCTTCCTGTTCTGCGCGTACCACGACGACGCGTACCCGAAGTCCGACGGCAAGCTCGGCGTGCCGGCGGCGGCGCTGGCCGGCCGCGACATCGGCCAGGACTTCAGCCGCAAGGACGGCTGGAGCATGTACCACGGCGACAGCGTGCCTGGCTTCCCGGCGCACCCGCA
>CALRYV010000043.1:0-30184 GCA_943372495.1 Ramlibacter sp. 2FC
CGGCGGATGCGGCGGGGAGGGGTTTCTGGACCGGCAGGACCTTCAGTTCGCGGTCGGACCGCAGGGCAATGGGTGCTTCCGGCTTGGGGGGGGATTCAGGACTGCTCAAGAGATGGGCCCGAGGGGCGGAATGAAATCGACATGGGGCCTTGGGGACGCCGGATTCTCAACCAGACGTGGCAATCAGGCAAGGACGTCCGCGCGGCGGCGGCACCACCGCGCTTTGGTAAACTCGCGCCGCACCCTCGCAAGCACCGGCCCCCATGGCCGGTGCCCTTCTTTTCCCAGCCTCTGGACGGACACCATGAATCGCTGCATCGAAAGCCGGGTCGGGGCAGCGCTGCTTGCCTGCGCCGTCCTGGCCGGCATGACCTTCCTCCCCTTCGCCGCTGCCAACGCGCAGGGCATCATCCGCGAAGCACCCAAGGACGTCGTGCGCGGCCGCCTGACCGTCACGCAGCCGCCGGTGGTGACGCTCGACGGCAAGCCGGACCGGCTGTCGCCCGGCTCCCGCATCCGCGACCTCAACAACATGTTGCTGCTCTCCGGCTCCGTGGTCGGCCAGGACCTGCCGGTGGTGTACCGCCGCGACGCCGCCGGCCTGATCCACGAGGTCTGGGTGCTGACGCCGGACGAATACGCGAAGCTCTCCGGCACCGACAGCCGCGACGGCTACCAGCGTTTCAACGAGCTGCTGGCGCTGATCTTCGGCGCCCGCCGCTGAGTATGGAGCGCGCGATGACCAAGAAGGTTTTCATCAAGACGTTCGGCTGCCAGATGAACGAGTACGACTCGGACAAGATGGCGGACGTGATGCATGCGGCGCAGGGCTACGAGACGACCCAGGACGTCGAGCAAGCCGACCTGATCCTGTTCAACACCTGCTCGGTGCGGGAAAAGGCGCAGGAGAAGGTTTTCTCCGACCTCGGCCGCGTCAAGCACCTGAAGAAGAAGGGCGTCCTGATCGGCGTCGGCGGCTGCGTGGCCAGCCAGGAAGGCGCGGCCATCATCCAGCGCGCGCCCTATGTCGACGTGGTGTTCGGTCCCCAGACCCTGCACCGGCTGCCCGAGCTGCTGAACCAGCGCGCCCGGGACGACCGGGCCCAGGTGGACATCAGCTTCCCGGAGATCGAGAAGTTCGACAACCTCCCCGCGGCCCGGGTCGACGGCTGCACGGCCTTCGTCAGCATCATGGAAGGCTGCAGCAAGTACTGCAGCTACTGCGTTGTGCCCTACACCCGCGGCGAGGAAGTGTCGCGGCCGTTCGAGGACGTGCTGGTGGAAGTCGCCGGCCTGGCGGAACAGGGCGTCAAGGAAGTGACGCTGCTGGGGCAGAACGTGAATGCCTACCGCGGCAGGATGGGCGACAAGGGACCGAACGGCACGGGCGCCGTGGACATCGCCGACTTCGCGCTGCTGCTCGAATACGTCGCCGAGATTCCGGGCATCGAGCGCATCCGCTACACCACCAGCCACCCCAACGAGTTCACCCAGCGGCTGATCGAGGCCTATGCCAGGGTGCCCAAGCTGGTCAGCCACCTGCACCTGCCGGTGCAGCACGGTAGCGACCGGATCCTGATGGCGATGAAGCGCGGCTACACCGCCATGGAATACAAGAGCACGGTGCGCAAGCTGCGCGCGGTCCGCCCGGAGATGGCGATGTCGAGCGACTTCATCGTCGGCTTTCCCGGCGAGAGCGACGACGATTTCGGCAAGATGATGAAGCTGATCGACGACGTCCACTTCGACAACAGTTTCAGCTTCATCTTCAGCCCCCGGCCCGGCACGCCCGCCGCGACGCTGCACGACGAGACGCCTTATGCCGTCAAGCTCAAGCGGCTGCAGGAACTGCAGGCGGTGATCGAGGCGAACATCCGCAGCATCAGCGCCAGCCGGCTCGGCACCGTCCAGCGCATCCTGGTGGAGGGCCCCTCGCGCAAGGATGCAAGCGAACTCGCCGGCCGCACCGAATGCAACCGGATGGTGAACTTCAAGGGGCCCCAGCGCCTGGTCGGCCAGATGGTGGACGTCCGGATCACCGAGGCCAACCCGCACTCGCTGCGGGGGGAAGTGCTGACGAAGGAAGCGGCGCTGGCCTGATCAGTTGGGGACAGAGCTGAAGGTCTGTCCCGCAAGACCTGATCAGTTGGGGACAGAGCTGAAGGTCTGTCCCGCAAGGTTTCAGAAGGGCATCTTGGGCATGCCGCCCTTGCCGCCGCCCATGCGCTTCATCATCTTCATCAGGCCGCCGCCCTTCATCTTCTTCATCATGGTCTGCATCTGCTCGAACTCGTTGAGCAGCCGGTTGACTTCCTGAACCTGGACCCCGGCGCCGCCGGCGATGCGGCGCTTGCGGGTGGCCTTGATCAGGTCGGGCTTGCGGCGCTCCAGCGGGGTCATGCTCTGGATGATCCCTTCCTTGCGCCGGATGTCCTTTTCCGCCTTGTCCATGTCGACCTGGCCGGCCTTGGCCTGCATCTGCGCCGGCAGCTTGTCCATCAGCTGCGACAGCCCGCCCATGCTCTTCATCTGCTGGATCTGCGACAGGAAGTCGTTCAGGTCGAAGCCGTCGCCGCTCTTGATCTTGGCGGCGAGCTTCTGCGCCGCCTGCATGTCGACGCCGGCCGTGACCTGTTCGACCAGCGCCACGATGTCGCCCATGCCCAGGATCCGGCCCGCATGGCGCTCGGCGTCGAACACCTCCAGGCCGTCGATCTTCTCGCTGACGCCCGCGAACTTGATCGGCGCGCCGGTGATCTGGCGCACCGACAGGGCCGCCCCGCCGCGCGAGTCGCCATCGAGCTTGGTCAGGACGATGCCGGTCAGCGGCAGCGCCTCCTTGAAGGCCTTGGCGGTGTTGACCGCGTCCTGGCCCTGCATGGCATCGACCACGAACAGCGTCTCGACCGGATTGAGGATCGCGTGCAGTTCCTTGATCTCGCGCATCAGCACTTCATCGATGGCGAGCCGGCCGGCGGTGTCGACCAGCAGCACGTCGAAGTACCCGCGCCGGGCGTAATCGAGGGCGGCGCGAGCGATGTCGGCCGGCTTCTGGTCGGGGGTGCTCGGGAACCACTCGGCGCCGGCCTGCTTCGTCACGGTCTTCAACTGCTCGATCGCGGCCGGCCGGTAGACGTCGCCGGACACGGTCAGCACCTTCTTCTTGCGCTTCTCGATCAGGTGCTTGGCCAGCTTGGCCGTGGTGGTGGTCTTGCCGGCGCCCTGCAGGCCGGCCATCAGGATCACCGCCGGCGGCTGCGCCTGCAGGTTGATGTCGCTGACGCCCTGCCCCATGGTGGCCGCCAGCTCGCGGCTGACGATGCCCACCAGCGCCTGCCCCGGCGAGAGCGAGCCCAGCACCTCCTGGCCCAGCGCCTTTTCCTTGACCCGGGCGATGAAGTCGCGCACCACGGGCAGGGCCACGTCGGCCTCGAGCAGGGCCATGCGCACTTCGCGCAGCATGTCCTGGACGTTGTCCTCGGTGATGCGGGCCTGGCCACGCATTTCCTTGACCAGGCGGGAGAGTTTGTCGGAGAGGGCGGAGGCCATGTGATGAGAGGTACTTCGGTGCTGCCAACGACGCTTCGAGGGACCGAAGCCGGGGCTACACTGTGACCCATGATTCTAGCCAGTGCATCCCTTGCGAGCATGATGCTGGCACTGGCCGCCGCCGCCGCCTATGCCGTCCCCGCCGCCGCCGCCCGCCTTCTGAGCGACCACGCCGCCCGGCTGGCCTTGCTGGCGGCATGGCTGTTGCATGCCCTGGTGCTGGCGCTGGGCCTGCTGGGCGACGCCCCGCGCTTCGGATTCGCGCCGGCGCTGTCGGTCACCGCCTGGCTGGTGCTGACCGTGTACGCCGTGGAGCAGAAGTTCTTTCCGCAGATGCAGGCGCGCTGGGCCCTGGCCGGGATGGGCACGGCCGCCGTCTTGCTGGCGCTGGTCTTTCCGGGCTCGCCGCTGCATGCGGCCGCCTCGCCCTGGCTGCCGCTGCACTGGGCGCTGGGCATCGCGTCCTACGGTCTGTTCGCGGCCGCGGTGGTGCATGCCTGGCTGATGACGCGGGCCGAGCGCGAGATCCGGCAGGCCGAACAGCCCCACGCCGGCGTGCCGTTGCTGACCCTGGAACGCCTGACCTTCCGCTTCGTCGGCGCCGGCTTCGTGCTGCTGACGGCGACGCTCGCGGCCGGCTTCCTGTTCGGCGAGACGCTCTATGGCCAGGGCAAGCCCTGGAAGTGGGACCACAAGACCGTGTTCTCGGTGCTGTCGTGGGTCGCCTTCGCCGTGCTGCTGCTGGGTCGGTCACGCTTCGGCTGGCGCGGCCGCAAGGCGGTGCGCTTCCTCTACATCGGCGCCCTGCTGCTGCTGCTGTCCTATGTCGGCTCGCGCTTCGTGCTCGAAGTGGTGCTGGGGCGCGCGCCATGAAATACCTGCTGGTGCTGGCGGTGGTGCTGGTAGCGGTCTGGCTGTGGCGCAACAACCGGCGCATCGAGAAGCAGCAGCCGCCGCCGCCCGCCAGGCCGCCGTTGCCCGCGCCGCAAGACATGGTGCGCTGCCCGGTGTGCGCGGTGCACCTGCCGCGGACCGACGCACTGCCGGGGCCCGACGGCCGTCTCTACTGCTGCCAGGAACACCGGCAGCGCGCCGGCGGCTGATGGCCAACCCGGTTTCGATCCCCTGGGCCGAGTCGACGCTGGAGCTGATCGGCGACACGCCGTTCGACCGGCTGTGGCGCGGCTTCATGACCGCGCGGGTGACGATCGCGGTGGTGCTGCTGTTCCTGCTGTCGACGCTCTACCTGCTGCTGGGCGAACTGCTCGGCATCAGCGACTGGCTGCTCGGGCTGTGCGGCGCCTATCTGGTCGCGACACTGGCGGTGCGGCTGCTGGCCCATCCCCAGCCGCAGGGCAGCGCCTTCGATCCGCAGTGGGTGTCCACCATCGGGGTCGACCTGATGGCGTTCTCGACCCTGCAGTTCCTCCAGGTCGGCACCATCAACTACAGCCCGCTGTTCGCGCTGCCGGTGTTGATGGCGGCCGTGCTGGGGTCGAGCCTGCTGGCGCTGGGAACGGCGGCCGGCGTGACCTTGCTGCTGCTGGCGGAAGCCTGGGTGATGGTGCTGCAGGCGCCGCAGGAACTGGCGACCCGCTTCCTGCAGGCGGGCCTGACCGGCATGGGTTATTTCGCGGTCGCGGTGCTGGTCAACCAGCTGGCGTCGCGGCTGGCGCGCGAGGAAGCCGCGGCGCGCAGCAGCCGACAGGTGGCGCGGGTGCAGGCCCAGGTCAACGAGCTGGTGATCGAGAACCTGAACGATGGCGTGCTGGTGGTGGATGCCGACGGCCGCGTGCGCGCCGCCAATCCGGCGGCACGCAAGCAGCTGGGAGAGGCCCGGGCGGCGCCCGACCAGCCCCTGCTGCTGACGGCACACCGGCCCTGGCAGCCGCTGGCGCAACTGGCCCGGCTCACCTTCACCACCGAGCTGTCGCAACGGGCCGACGTCGCGATCGACGACGGCATCGGCAGCCCGCGCCGGTTCCAGGTCCGCACCCGCCTCACCGCGGCCCAGGACGACCTGGCGCACAGCCTGTGCGTGATGTTCCTGCAGGACCTGCGCGAACTGGAAGCGCGGCTGCGCACCGAAAAGCTGGCGGCCATGGGCCGCATGTCGGCCGCGGTGGCCCACGAGATCCGCAACCCGCTGGCCGCCATCGCCCAGGCCAATGCACTGCTGGACGAAGACCTGACCGAGCCGGAGCAACGCCAGCTCAGCGCCCTGGTGCGGCAGAACGCACAACGGCTGGCGCAGATCGTCGACGAGATCCTGAACCTGTCGCGGGTCCAGCACCGGGGGCCCCAAGCCGATGCGCTCAGGCTGGAACTGGACCGGTCCGTCACCGTCGCCTGCAGCGACTGGGCCCGGCAGGCCGGCGTCGGCGAGCGCCTCGCGCTGTCGCTGGCCGACGGCGGCGCCCAGGTCGTGTTCGAAGACGATCACCTGCGACGGGTGCTGATCAACCTCCTGGACAACGCGCACCGCTACGCGAGCGGCGAGCCGGCGTCGATCCGGGTGCTCACGCAGCGCGTGGGCCGCGAGTCGACGCTGCGGGTGTGGAGCGACGGCCCGCCGCTGGAGGAGACCGTTCGCCAGCATCTGTTCGAGCCGTTTTTTTCCTCCGAGAGCCGCTCCAGCGGCCTGGGCCTGTACATCTGCCGCGAGCTGTGCGAGCGACACGGCGCCCAGATCGGCTACCGTCGCGGCATCGGCCCGGGCGCCTCGCCGCGCCAGGGCAACGAGTTCTTCGTCGTGTTCCGCGCCGACGGGCCGGCCCTTGCAGGCAACTCCCCATTTGACACAATGACCGCCTGATGGCCGCAACTCCCGCCTCCGCTGCGCACGTGCTCGTGGTCGACGACGAACCCGACCTGCGGACCCTGTACGAGCTCACGCTGCTGCGCGCCGGCTATCGCGTGGAAGCGGCGGCGACGCTGGCCGAGGCCGGGCAGCAGCTGGCGACCCATCGCTTCGATGCCGTGATCACCGACATGCGCCTGCCCGACGGCCTCGGGCTGGAACTGCTGCACTGGCTGCTCGAGCAGCAGCGGCCCGAGCGCTGCATCGTCATGACGGCCTACGGCTCGGCCGAGAATGCCGTCGAGGCGCTGAAGGCCGGCGCTTTCGACTACCTCACCAAGCCGGTGGACCTCAAGCAGTTCCGCAACGTGGTGGCCGCCGCGATCCAGGAGTCGCCGCCCGCCCCGGCTGGGCGCGCCACCGCGGCGCGGGCGCAGACGGGGGGCGACCGTCCCGCCACCGGCCGGGCCGCGCTGGAGCGGCTGGTCGGCGAGTCGGCCGTGATGCGCCAGGTCAAGGACCGCATCGCGAAGGTGGCGCGCAGCATGGCGCCGGTCCTGGTGCGCGGCGAGTCGGGCACCGGCAAGGAACTGGTCGCGCGTGCCGTCCACGCGTGCAGCCACCGCGCCGACGGCCCGTTCGTGGCGGTGAACTGCAGCGCCATTCCCGAGGCTCTGCTGGAAGCCGAATTCTTCGGGGCGCGCAAGGGTTCCTATACCGGCTCGACCCAGGACCGCGAGGGCTATTTCCAGGCAGCCCGCAGCGGCACCCTGTTCCTCGACGAGATCGGCGACCTGCCGCTGGCGATGCAGTCGAAGCTGCTGCGCGCCATCCAGGAGCGGCAGGTGCGCTCGCTCGGCTCGACCCAGGAGGAAGCCGTCGACGTGCGGATCGTGAGCGCCACCCACAAGGACCTGGCGGCCGACGTGCTGGCGGGCCGGTTCCGGCAGGACCTGTACTACCGCCTCAACGTGATCGAGATCCTGGTGCCGCCGCTGCGCGAGCGGCGAGGCGACCTGCCCGCGCTGTGCGAAGCGCTGCTGGCCCGCATCGCCGGCGAATCCGGCATGCCGGTGCCGGTGCTCTCGCCGTCGGTGCTGGAGCAGCTGTGCGCGCACCAGCTCAGTGGCAACGTGCGCGAACTGGAGAACCTGCTGCACCGCGCCGTGGCGCTGAGCGACGGCGAGGAGCTGCAGGTCGATTTCGCCCCGACGCAGGCGGCCGCCGGCGCCGGCGGCAATGCGCTGCACGAGCCGGAACCGGCGGCGCTCACGGCCGCCCGCGGCGCGCCGCCGCCGCACGTCATGCCGGGTGACCTGCAGGCCTATCTCGACCAGCAGGAGCGCGAGATCCTGGTCAAGGCGCTGCAGGAGAGCGGCTTCAACCGCACGGCGGCGGCGCAGCGGCTCGGGCTGAGCCTGCGGCAGATCCGCTACCGCATCGCCCGCCTGGCGATCGCCGCCCCGGGCGGCGACGAGCCCCACGATGAACGGGCCTGAGTCGGACGCCGGGGCGCTGTGGCAGGCCGGCTGGTACGGCTATGCGCGCCGGCTGGCGTCGCCCAACTTCGGACCGCGGCCATCGGGAACGGTGATCGACCTGGTGGTCGTGCACTCGATCAGCCTGCCGCCCGGCCAGTTCGGCGGCGACGAGGTGCAGCAGCTGTTCACCAACACGCTGGACTGGAGCGCGCATCCCTATTTCCGCGAGATCGAGGGCCTGCAGGTGTCCGCGCATTTCTACGTCCGGCGCAACGGCGAGCTGTGGCAGTTCGTCAGCTGCGACGACCGCGCCTGGCACGCCGGCCAGTCCCGCTACCGCGGCCGCGACAACTGCAACGACGACTCGATCGGCATCGAGCTCGAAGGAATCGAAGGCGGCACGTTCGAGCCGGCGCAGTACGAGACGCTGGGCGACCTGTGCGCAGCCATCGTGCAGCACTATCCGATCGCGCACGTCGCGGGCCATGAGCACATCGCTCCGGGACGCAAGGCCGACCCCGGCCAGGGCTTCGACTGGGAGTGCCTGCGCGGCACGCTCGGCTGGCCGGCGGCGCGGTTTCCCGCGCGGTCCTGACCCGTCGGAAACGAAGGTTTGCGCTGCCCGCGCGCACGCTGCCCGTGGCAGCGCGGTACACTACCTGTAGTGGCAAATGCAGTGCTTACCCCCAGATCTAGCGTTTTCGCAAGCAGTGAAAACCCCGCCTCGCAGGCTCAGTTGCCGGCCCGCAACGGCCATGCGCCGGCGTGCGCGGCGACCGGATCGGGGGCAGTGTCATGCATCCAATCCTGATGCGGCCCGCTGGCAAAAAAACGCCAGCAGGCCGCGTGCAGCCTGCACGGCGCGAGCCTGATGCTGGCTGCATGCGGCTTGCGGCGCGGTGCGGCGGCCAGCCCCGTTTCACGCCACCCGCCACTCGGGTCGACAGCCCGCCAAAACGCTACATATAGCGCTTGAATTCCCAGGGACCACTAGATATAGTGTCCCGACACCCGAATTCAGGTTTTACCGCGGTGCTTCAAGCGGCACCGCAATCACCCAAGAAGAACGCGCAAAAGAGGAAACATGCAGATCGCTTCCACCACTCCTTCCACCTCCGGCGCCGGTTACGCCGCAGCCGCCGGACAGACCACCGCCAGCAACGCCGCCGCGGCCAACTCGCTGGCCCACTACCAGATCATCCGGCGCAACGGCGCGGTCGTGCCGTTCGAGCCGAACAAGATCGCCATCGCCATGATGAAGGCCTTCCTGGCCGTGCACGGCACCCAGGGCGCGGCCTCGGCCAGCGTGCGCGAAACCGTCGACGGCCTGACCCAGGCCGTGATCCGCGCCATGGTGCGTTCGCGCCCGGGCGGCGGCACCTTCCACATCGAAGACGTGCAGGACCAGGTCGAACTGGGCCTGATGCGCGGCGGCCACCACGAGATCGCCCGCGCCTACGTGCTGTACCGCGAGCGCCGCACGCAAGAGCGCGCCAAGCAGGCGGCGCCGGAAGCGGCCAAGGCGCCCACGATCCACGTCCTGGACGGCGGCCAGCGCGTGCCGCTGGACCTGGACCACCTCAAGGGCCTGATCGACTTCGCGTGCCAGAACCTGGGCGCCGACGTCAAGCCGGCCCCGATCATGGCCGAGACCATGCGCAACCTGTACGACGGCGTCCCGATGGACGAGGTCTACAAGGCCTCGATCCTGGCGGCCCGCACGCTGATCGAAAGGGATCCCGACTACACCTACGCGACGGCGCGCCTGCTGCTGCACACCATCTTCAAGGAGGTGCTGGGCCGCGACCTGCCGCCGTCCGAGATGGTGCAGAGCTACCCCGACTACTTCCCCGGCTTCATCAAGCGCGGCGTCGACGCCGAACTGCTGGACGAAAAGCTGCTGCAGTTCGACCTGAAGCGCCTGGGCGGCGCCCTGAAGGCCGAACGCGACCTGAAGTTCGACTACCTCGGCCTGCAGACGCTGTATGACCGCTACTTCCTGCACGAGCGCAAGACCCGGATCGAGCTGCCGCAGGCGTTCTTCATGCGCGTGGCGATGGGCCTGTCGCTCAACGAGATCGACCGGGAAACCCGGGCGATCGAGTTCTACGAAGTGCTCTCGAGCTTCGACTTCATGTCCAGCACGCCGACGCTGTTCAACGCCGGCACCCTGCGCTCGCAGCTGTCGTCCTGCTACCTCACCACGGTGCCGGACGACCTGGACGGCATCTACGAGTCGATCAAGGAAAACGCCCTGCTGTCCAAGTTCGCCGGCGGGCTGGGCAACGACTGGACCCGGGTGCGCGCGCTCGGCTCGCACATCAAGGGCACCAACGGCGAATCGCAGGGCGTGGTGCCGTTCCTGAAGGTGGTCAACGACACCGCCGTGGCGGTGAACCAGGGCGGCAAGCGCAAGGGCGCGGTCTGCACCTACCTGGAAAGCTGGCACCTGGACATCGAGGAGTTCCTGGAGCTGCGCAAGAACACCGGCGACGACCGCCGCCGCACCCACGACATGAACACCGCCAACTGGATTCCCGACCTGTTCATGCGCCGGGTGATGGAAAAGGGCGAGTGGACGCTGTTCTCCCCGTCCAACGTGCCGGACCTGCACGACAAGTTCGGCATCGAGTTCGAAAAGGCCTACGTCGCCTACGAAGAGAAGGCCCGGCGCGGCGAGATCAAGCCCAGCAAGACCGTCCAGGCCGCCGACATGTGGCGCAAGATGCTGACGATGCTGTTCGAGACCGGCCATCCCTGGATCACCTTCAAGGATGCCTGCAACGTGCGCTCGCCCCAGCAGCACGCCGGCGTCGTCCACTCGTCCAACCTGTGCACCGAGATCACGCTCAACACCTCGGACACCGAGACGGCCGTCTGCAACCTGGGTTCCGTCAATCTGCTCCAGCACCTGAAGGACGGCGCGATGGACCAGGAGAAGCTCAAGAAGACCATCACGACGGCGATGCGCATGCTCGACAACGTGATCGACATCAACTACTACGCCGTCAAGAAGGCCCGCGACTCCAACCTGCGCCATCGCCCGGTCGGCCTGGGCGTGATGGGCTTCCAGGACGCGCTGTACGAACTGCGCATCCCCTACTCGTCCGAGCAGGCGGTCGAATTCGCCGACCGCTCGATGGAAGCCGTCTGCTACCACGCCTACTGGGCCTCGACCGAGCTGGCGAAGGAACGCGGCAAGTACTCCAGCTACAAGGGCTCGCTGTGGGACCAGGGCATCCTGCCGCTGGACACGCTGGACATGCTGGAAAAGCAGCGCGGCGGCTATGTCGAAGTCGACCGCTCGATGAGCCTGGACTGGGACGCCCTGCGCCGCAAGATCGCCCAGGACGGCATGCGCAACTCCAACTGCGTGGCCATCGCCCCGACGGCGACGATCTCCAACATCATCGGAGTCGACGCTTCCATCGAGCCCTGCTTCGGCAACCTCTCGGTCAAGTCCAACCTGTCCGGCGAGTTCACCGTGATCAACCACTACCTGGTGCGTGACCTGAAGCGCCTGGGCCTGTGGGACGACGTCATGGTCATGGACCTGAAGCACTTCGACGGCTCGCTGCGCCCGATCGACCGCGTGCCGCAGGAAGTCAAGCAGCTGTACGCCACCGCCTTCGAGGTCGAAACGACGTGGCTGGTGGAAGCGGCGGCCCGGCGCCAGAAGTGGATCGACCAGGCGCAGTCGCTCAACATCTACATGGCGGGCGTGTCCGGCAAGAAGCTGGACGACACCTACAAGCTGGCCTGGACCCGCGGCCTGAAGACCACTTATTACCTGCGCACCATCAGCGCCACGCAGACCGAAAAGTCGACCGTGACCTCGGGCCGGTTGAACGCAGTCTCGTCGGGCGGGCAGGCGCAAGGCGGCGTGAGCGCGCTCGATGCCGCGGCGGCCTCTGCGCGTGCGCAGATCAATGACTCGCGTGCGCAGCTCGACGCGACGCCCGCAACCGACATCAAGTTCTGCGCGATCGACGACCCCGGCTGCGAAGCCTGCCAGTGATCACGACGATGGAAAAAACTGTCGGTGTTCTCTGACAAAACACCGATGCAATTGAGCAACACAATCGGGCAGTGATGTGAACGAACACTTTTCATTCCGCATCGCTGCTCATATCATCCGAGCATTGGAAAACCTATGTTGACCTGGGACGAAGAAGTCAAGCCCACACCGCCAACGCAATTGAACAGCGGCTTCATTCAGAGCCGCGAGGTGAGCCATTCACCTCTTTCGCAAGCACCCTCCGAAATTTCCGCTCCCGCAGCTCGCACGCTCGACGACGGCGCGGTGCGTCCGGCTGCCGGCACCGTCGCCGCGCGCGTGGTCCAGGCCACCGCGCATCGCCGCGTCAACGCCGCCGACAAGCGCATCATCAACGGCCAGACCGACGTCAACCAGCTGGTGCCGTTCAAGTACAAGTGGGCCTGGGAAAAGTACCTGGCCACCTGCGCCAACCACTGGATGCCGCAGGAAGTGAACATGAACCGCGACATCGCCCTGTGGAAGGACCCGAACGGTCTGACCGAGGACGAGCGCCGCATCATCAAGCGCAACCTCGGCTTTTTCGTCACCGCCGATTCGCTGGCCGCCAACAACATCGTGCTGGGCACCTACCGCCACATCACGGCGCCGGAGTGCCGCCAGTTCCTGCTGCGCCAGGCGTTCGAGGAAGCGATCCACACCCACGCGTACCAGTACATCGTGGAGTCGCTCGGCCTGGACGAGGCGGAGATCTTCAACGCCTACAACGAGGTCCAGTCGATCCGCGACAAGGACCAGTTCCTGATCCCCTTCATCGAGGCGATCATGGACCCCAACTTCCACACCGGCACGCCCGAGAACGACCAGACGCTGCTCAAGTCGCTGATCGTGTTCGCCTGCCTGATGGAGGGCCTGTTCTTCTACGTCGGCTTCACCCAGATCCTGGCGCTGGGCCGGCAGAACAAGATGACCGGCGCCGCGGAGCAGTACCAGTACATCCTGCGCGACGAATCGATGCACTGCAATTTCGGCATCGACCTGATCAACCAGCTCAAGCTCGAGAACCCGCACCTGTGGACGGCCGACTTCAAGGCCGAGATCAAGGCGCTGTTCCAGAAGGCCGTCGAGCTCGAATACAAATATGCCGAAGACACCATGCCGCGCGGCGTGCTCGGCATGAACGCATCCATGTTCAAGGGCTACCTGCGTTACATCGCCAACCGGCGCGCCACGCAGATCGGCCTCGAGGCGCTGTTCCCGAACGAGGAAAACCCGTTCCCGTGGATGAGCGAAATGATCGACCTGAAGAAAGAGCGCAATTTCTTCGAAACCCGCGTGATCGAGTACCAGTCCGGCGGCGCGCTGAGCTGGGACTAGGGAAACAAGACGGGATGAGCCTGAGATTTGCACGGACCGACGACCACGCCGAAGAGCGGGAGACGGTCCGGGCACCGGTGTTCATGGAGCTGGGCACGAGCCCAACTCCATGGATCGCTTCATGCAACCAACAAGCATGAAGTGCTTCTTTAGTTGATGTTGATCAACTTGATCAAGGAGAATAGAAATGGCAACTGCGAAAAAAGCTACGGCTAAGAAAGCCACGGCGAAGCGTCCCGCTGCGAAGAAGTCGGCAGCAAAGAAGGCTCCTGCGAAGAAGGTAGCCGCGAAGAAGGCCCCGGCCAAGAAGGCCGCTGCGAAGCGTCCGGCCGCCAAGAAGACTGCAGCGAAGAAGGCACCGGCGAAGAAGGCCGCTGCGAAGAAGACTGCAGCCAAGAAGGCGCCTGCGAAGAAGGCAGCTGCGAAGAAGACCACGGCCAAGAAGGCCGTCGCCAAGAAGGCCACGGCCAAGAAGCCGGCCGCGAAGAAGGCAGCGAAAAAGCCCGCTGCCAAGAAAGCAGCGAAAAAGCCTGCTGCCCCCAAGCCTGCGGCCAAGCCGATGGCGAAAGCGGCTGCCAAGCCGGCTGCAAAGCCAGCTGCGAAGCCGGCGGCCAAGCCCGTAGTCAAGGCAGCTCCTGCTGCCCCGGCTGCACCTGCGGCTCAGACCACTCTGAACCCGCAAGCCGCCTGGCCTTTTCCGACGGCCACCAAGCCCTAAGCGGTCTCCGCTTCTCAGGCCCGGCACCGCGAGGTGCCGGGCTTTTTCATTGGCGGACCCCACCGGCGCGCCAGGGAATTTGTAACCGGCCGCACACGCCGCGGGCATTGGCTCCAGAATGTCTGCACCGCCGTCTCCGCCCGCCCGCCATGAAACCGCCTCGCATGTTGCCGGACCACCACCTGACCCTGCGCCGTCCCGAGCGCAGCCCCGAGTTCAGGCGCACCTGGTTGTTCGGCCCTGGCGCCGATCCGGCCATGCACGAGGCGATGGCGGCCGCCGGCGCCGACGTGCTGGTCCAGGACCTCGAGGACTTCACGCCGCCCCCGCAGCGCCGGCAGGCGCGCACCCTGGCCCCCGCGCTGTTCGACCGCTGGCGCGCCGCCGGCGCGATGGTCTGCGCGCGCATCAATCCGCTGGAGACCGAAGGCTATCTCGACCTGCAGGCGGTGATGCCGGCGCGGCCGGACATCATTGCCTATCCCAAGACGGCGGGCGCATTCCAGATCCGCGCGCTCGACGTGGCGATCGCAACGCACGAAGCGGCGCTGGGCATCGAGCGCGGCACCACCGAAATCCTGCCGGTGTGCGAAACCGCGCTGGGCGTGGTGAGCGTGCGCGACATCGCCGGCGCCAGCGCCCGGGTGCGTTGCGCGCTGCTGGGCGCCGAGGACCTGGCCGCCGACCTGTGCGCCGACCGCAGTCCGGGCGGCGACGAACTCGAATACGCGCGCCGGCGCTTCCTGCTCGAATGCCGGGCCGCGGCCATCGAGCCCATCGACGCGCCCTACACCTTCGCCGATGCCGATGGGGCCGTCGAAGAAGCGCGCAAGTCGCGCCGGCTCGGCTACCGGACCAAGAGCCTGGTGCGCCCGGAACACGCGAGGCCGCTGCGACTGGTGCTGACGCCGACGACGCAGGAGCTGGCCCGCGCCCGCCGGATCGTGACGGCGTTCGAGTCGGCGCGCGACCAGGGCGCCGATCGCGTGCTGGTGGACGGCCTGTGGGTCGAGGTGCCGACCTACCAGGGCGCGTTGCGGCTGCTGGCTAGCGCTTGACCGAGACCAGCTCGATCTCGAAGTTCAGCGTCGCGTTCGGCGGAATCACGCCGCCGGCACCGCGCTCGCCGTAGGCAATGGCCGGCGGGCAGGTCAGCTTGGCCTTGCCGCCCGGCTTCATCAGCTGCACGCCTTCGGTCCAGCAGGGAATGACGCGGTTCAGCGGGAACTCGGTCGCTTCGCCACGCTTGTAGGAGCTGTCGAATTCCTTGCCGTCCAGGAGCGTGCCGCGGTAATGGACCTTGACGGTGTCGGTGGCGGCCGGGGCGGCGCCGCTGCCTTCCTTGAGCGACTGGTAGACCAGGCCGGTCTTGGTGGTGACGGGACCCTGGGCCGGCGCGGCGCAGGCAACGAGAGACAGCGCCGCGGCGCAGAACAACAATCGCACAAGCATCTCCTGATGGCAAAGGCCGATTATTGCCCGCCGCCCAGGACCAGTTCCATCCGGCGGCGCAGGCGTCCTGCTTCCTCGGTCGCGCCGGCCAGCTCGGCCCGCCGAACCTGCGCGCCCAGCCAGGCCAGCAGCGGCCGGCGCCAGCCTTGCGCCGACGCGGTGTCGACCGCGAGCTGCAGCACCTCGGGGCTGGCGCGGCCGGTCTCGAACAGCACGCCCGCGGCCACCAGGCGCGAGAGCGGATCCTCGATCGACTTCACCGCGCCAGCGTCGGCGCTGGCCGCGGCCACCGCGCGGTGCGCCGGCGGCAGCAGCGCGGCGTCGGGCGGCAAGGCCCGGCCCGCCAGGTAGTCGGCATAGGCGCGCTCGGCCGCCGGCGCGTCCGGCCGCAGCGCGTCGAAGCCGACGCAGGGTTCGAACACCAGGCTGGCCACCCGCAGGGCGCAGCGCGTGAGCTCGGCGCGCGCCACCAGGCCGGCGTCGCCGGTGCGCGCGAGCTGCTCCCGCGCGCGGGTGAATTCCACGGCCTCGACCCGCGTGTCGGCGGCCATGAAGGCCTTGACGTAGCGCTCCAGCGACCCATGGGCCTCCAGCTGCCAGTCGGGCGCCTTCGGCTTGCTGCCGCAGGCGGCGAGCACCAGGGCCAGCAGCAGCGTCGCGATCCGGTTCATGGCAGCTTGATCTCCGTGTCGCGGGCGAACGGCCACTTGCGGTTGATCTCGTTGATCAGGCCCTCGATCTTGCGCAGGTTGGCCTCCACGTCGGCGCGCAGCGGGCCCAGGTCGGCGGTGGCGGCCTTCACGTTGGCGCCCACGCCCTGCACTTCGACCAGCACGGCGTCGACCTTCTTCAGGCTGGCGCGGGTGTCGGCGAGCAGGCCATCGAGCTGGCGCATCGTGGTGCGCGCGTCACGCACCAGCCCTTCCTGGCCGAACACCTGGCTGTCGGCCTTGCCGGTCAGGCCGTCGACCCGGACCGCGAGCTGGTCCAGGCGCGCCAGCAGGCTGTTGGCGCGATCGAGCGTGGTCACCAGTTTCCTGGCGTCGGCCTCGTTGCCGAACAGCACGTGCAGCGCGCCCTGCGGCCCCTTGAGCCGGTCGGTCACGGCCTGCACGCTGGCCAGTGCGCTGCGCAGCGCCGCGTCCTGGCCGGTCATGGCGTTGAGGTTCTCCAGCACCTGGCGGGCCTCGGCGACCACCTTCGGGATCTCGGCCGACGCGTCACCCTTGAGCACCTGGCGCACGGCGCCGTCCGGCAGCGGCGGATCGGCCAGCATGCCGGAGAAGGCGCGCAGGCTGGTGCCGCCGACGATGCCGCGGACCATGGTGAACACGCTGGAGGTGCGCAGCCAGTGCGCATCCTTCTTGGCCACGTCGATGAGGATCCGGACGTTGCCGTCCGGCGCCAGTTCGACCGCGCGCACCCGCCCGATCGGAAAGCCCGAGAAGGTCAGGTCCATGCCGGCCACCACGCCCTCGGAATCGTCCGCCGCCAGCACCAGGGTCTGGGTCGGCTCGAACACGCCGCGCGCGTGGAGCAGGTAGATGGCGGAGCCGGCGATCAGCAGGGCGGCGAACAGGAGCAGCAGGCGCGCCTTGAACTCCAGGTGGCGCACGCCCTCGTGCGCGACCGGCTCGGAATTGAGGACCGGCGTGCCGTGGCGGTCGGGCGGAGAGCTCATGGGGTCAATAGTAGTTGCCCACCAGCGACACGGCCTCGATCACCAGCAGCACCGCGAACATGCGCACCAGCCCTTGCAGCGCGGCGCTTTCGCGCGAGCCGTCGCCCTCCAGGTCGTACAGCGCGGAGGCCATCGGGATCACCGAGACGGCCAGGCTGAACAGCAGCGTCTTGAGCACGAAGATCAGCGACACCGCGGGATTGAACACATGGCCGAACATGCGGGAGTAGCCCGGGATGCCGGCCGTGCTCGGGCCGTAGACCGCGAAGTAGGCCAGCACCAGCGCCACCACGCAGCTGAGCGCGGCCAGCGTGATCGCCGAGAACACGCCGGCCAGAACCCGCGGCAGCACCTCGCGCGTGACCGGGTCCAGGCCCTGCCGGCGCAGCGCGTCGAAGCGGCCGACCCGGCGCATTTCCGCCAGCGCGGCGCCGTTGGGGATGGTGCAGCGCAGGGCGACGAACAATGCCGCGGTGAGCGGGATCAGCTCCAGCACCAGCACCCGGATCACCATCTCCAGCGCGTACTGCGACAGGCCGTAGCTGTACGCCGTCACGACCACGATGCGGGTGATCACCAGCGTCAGCAGCGCGCACAGCACGGTGAACCAGCCCAGGATCGGCGCGGTGTCCAGGTAGATGTGGCGCGACAGGGCGTTGCCGATGCCGGTGCGGTAGGACGACGGCGACAGCGCGAGCACCAGCACCACGGCGCCGAACTCGATGATCCGCCACCAGCCGGCGAGCCAGCGCACCGGCACCCTGCCGATGCTGCCGATGGCCTGGGACCAGGTGCCGGTGGAGGACATCACGGGATGATAGCGGCGCCTGCCGGGCGCGACCGGCTCCTAGAATGGACCGCAACGGCCGGCACGGCCCGGAGCAGGCATGGAATCGACATCTTGTGATTTGTTCGTCATCGGCGGTGGCAGCGGCGGCGTGCGGGCAGCGCGCATGGCCGCCCAGCGCGGGGCGCGGGTGGTGGTGGCGGAAGCCGCGGCGCTCGGCGGCACCTGCGTCAACGTCGGGTGCATCCCGAAGAAGCTTTACAGCTACGCCGCCCACTTCGCGCAGGAGTTCGAGGACGCGGCCGGGTTCGGCTGGGCGGTCGACCCGCCGCGCTTCGACTGGAAGCTGCTCAAGGCCAACCGGGCCCGCGAGATTTCGCGCCTGAACGGCGTCTACGAAAAGCTGCTGGTGGGCGCCGGTGTCGAACTGGTGCGGGGCTGGGCCGAGCCGGTGGCGGCCGACCAGGTGCAGGTGAAGACCGAAGCCGGCGACCGGCTCTTCACCGCGCGGCACATCCTGATCGCCACCGGCGGCACTCCCAGCGTGCCGTTCTTCCCGGGCAGCGAACTGGTGGTCAGCTCCGACAGCATGTTCGACCTCGATCCGTTCCCGCAGCGCCTGCTGGTGGTCGGCGGCGGCTACATCGCGTGCGAGTTCGCTTCCATCTTCAACGGCCTGGGGTCCAAGGTGACGCAGCTGTACCGCGGCGCCAGGGTGCTGCGCGGCTTCGACGACGACGTGCGCGTCTTCATCGAGGCGGAAATGCGAAAACACGGAGTCGACCTGCGGACGTCGACCGAGGTGAAGGCGATCGAGAAGACCGCGCAGGGCTTGCGCGCAGTCCTGGGTGACGGCAGCAGCGTGCTGGCCGACACGGTGCTGTATGCCACCGGCCGGGTGCCGAACGTGAACGGGCTGGGCCTGAACGCGGTCGGCGTGAAGCAGGGCAAGGACGGGGCGATCGAGGTGGACGCGCGCTACCGGACGTCCGTGCCGACCATCCACGCGATCGGCGACGTCACCGCCAGGATCCAGCTCACACCGGTGGCGCTCGGCGAAGCCATGGCGCTGGTCGACGACCTGTTCGGGAAGGGCTCACGCAAGATGGGTTACGACTTCATTCCGACCGCGGTGTTCACCCATCCGAACATCGCCACCGTGGGCATGACGGAAACCCAGGCGCGGGAACAGCTGGGACAGGTGACGGTGTTTCGCAGCGAATTCACACCGCTCAAGAACACGCTGGGCGGCAGCAAGGAGCGCACGCTGATGAAGCTGGTGGTGGACAGCGCCACCGACCGGGTGGTGGGCCTGCACATGGTGGGCCCCGACGCCGGCGAAGTGGTCCAGGGATTCGCGGTGGCCCTGAAGGCGGGCGCCACCAAGGCGGTGTTCGACAGCACCATCGGCATCCACCCGACGGCGGCCGAGGAGTTCGTCACCATGCGCGAGCCGGTCGCAGCCGGCCCGGCGAGCTGACCTCAGTTCAGGGGTTCGGCGTAAGCCCGCGCGACCGGTGCGGGCTTCGGGTCTTCCGGCGGCAGGTAGATGGTCGTACGGTCGATCTTCGCGTCATAGGCGGCGAGTTCGGCACTGGCGCTGCGGATCACCGCGCGGTCCAGGGGATGGCACTGGCGCTGGCTCAGCTTGCTCAGCGACTCCGACTTGGCAATGGTCTGGCGCACCCGTTCCGGGTCCATGATCAAGGCAAACGGATTGGCTGCCATCGTTTCTGTTCTCATTCGCTTCTCCTGTGAGCATTTAAGTCTTGTTGCCGATGAAGCAAATGTAGAAAACCGGCTAGCTCGACGGGAGTCAGGTGAGTTCGTTACACCGTGTAGGACTGTGTCTCACACGGCAGGGTGGCGCCCCCCGGGCGGGCCACTGGCGGCGTTGCACAATAGGATTCATGCCTTACATGCCTCCTTTCATTGCTCCGAGCCGCCACACCGATCCGGAAAGCGCCCTGGCGCAGGTGCAGGCGATCTACGCGCAGCAGGTCGGCCACCTGCGCGACGCCATGCAGCGGTTCGTCAGCGGGGAAAGCCTGCCGGGACACGTCAGGGCCTGCTATCCGTTCGTGCGGATCCACACCGACACCGTGGTGCGGCAAAACGAGCTGGAAAGCGCGGGCCTGAGCTATGGTTTCGTGGCCGGCGCCGGCCGCTTCGAGACCACGCTGACCCGACCTGACCTCTATCGCAATTACTACCTCGAACAATTCCGCCTGCTGCGCCAGAACCACGGGGTGGAGCTGGAAGTGGGCACCAGCACCCAGCCCATTCCGGTGCATTTCTCGTTCGCGGAGAACGACTACATCGAGGGCACGCTGAGCCCGTCGCGGCGGGCGCTGATGCGCGACGTGTTCGACCTGCCCGATCTCGGCGCAATGGACGACGGCATCGCCAACGGCACCGCCGACCATCGCCCCGGCGAGCCGCAGCCGCTGGCCCTGTTCACCGCGGCGCGGGTCGACTACTCGCTGCACCGGCTGCGCCATTACACCGGCACCGCGCCCGAGTGGTT
This sequence comes from Ramlibacter sp. 2FC, assembly GCA_943372495.1. Taxonomy (GTDB): domain Bacteria; phylum Pseudomonadota; class Gammaproteobacteria; order Burkholderiales; family Burkholderiaceae_C; genus Ramlibacter. The sequence continues at coordinate 20,370 of CALRYV010000043.1, forward strand.
CCAGAACTTCGTGCTGTTCACCAACTACCAGTTCTACATCGACGAATTCATCCGGCTGGGCCACGAGGAAATGGCCAACCCGGACAGCGACTACATCGCCTTCGTCGAACCGGGCAACGTGGTCACGCGGCGGGTCGGCCTGGAGGGCCATCCGCTCGATCCCATGGGTGCGCTGCCCGAGGCGGCCCCGGGCACCGCGCCGCCGCGCCTGCCGCAGATGCCGGGCTACCACCTGATCCGCGCCGGCCACGGCGGCATCACGATGGTCAACATCGGCGTCGGCCCGGCCAATGCCAAGACCATCACCGACCACATCGCCGTGCTGCGGCCGCACGCCTGGATGATGCTGGGTCACTGCGCCGGCCTGCGCAACAGCCAGCAGCTGGGCGACTACGTGCTGGCCCACGCCTACGTGCGCGAGGACCACGTGCTGGACGAAGACCTGCCGCTGTGGGTGCCGATCCCGGCGCTGGCCGAGATCCAGCTGGCACTGGAGCAGGCGGTGGCCGACGTCACCCAGTGCCAGGGCGCCGACCTCAAGCGCATCATGCGCACCGGCACCGTGGCCTCGACCGACAACCGCAACTGGGAGCTGCTGCCCGGCAACCAGCCGCAGCGCCGCTTCAGCCAGAGCCGCGCCATCGCGCTGGACATGGAAAGCGCCACCATCGCCGCCAACGGGTTCCGCTTCCGGGTCCCGTACGGCACGCTGCTGTGCGTCAGCGACAAGCCGCTGCACGGCGAGATCAAGCTGCCCGGCATGGCCAACCAGTTCTACCGCGAGCGGGTCGACCAGCACCTGCGCATCGGCATGCGCGCCATCGAGATCCTGCGCCGCGAAGGCAGCCAGCGCCTGCACAGCCGCAAGCTGCGCAGCTTCGACGAGGTGGCGTTCCAGTAGCGGGCGGGCGGTACGCGCGGCGGCACGAGTGCCGGACGGGCCTCAGGCGATGGTGGCCATCGGCTCGCCGAGGCGCACCGGCCGGGTCGGCGCCCAGTCCGCGGTGAACGTGACGACGTTGCGCGGGAACAGCATCACGACCGTCGAGCCGAGCAGGAAGCGACCCATCTCCGCGCCCTTGGCCAGCACGATGTTCTGGTCGTCGTAGCGCCACTCGCGGATCTCGCGGGTGCGCGGCGGGTTGACCACGCCATGCCAGACGGTGGCCACGCTGCCGACGATGGTGGCGCCGACCAGCACGTTGACGAAGGGGCCGAAAGCGGTCTCGAACACGCAGACCACGCGCTCGTTGCGGGCGAACAGGCTGGGCACATGGCGCGCGGTCAGCGGGTTGACCGAGAACAGGTCGCCCGGCACGTAGATCATCCGCGTCAGCCGGCCCTCGCAGGGCATGTGGATGCGGTGGTAGTCCTTGGGCGCGAGGTACAGCGTCGCGAAATGGCCATGGTTGAAGCGGTGCGCCAGCTCCTGGTCGCCGCCGACCAGGGCCCGGGTCGAGTAGCTGTGGCCCTTGGCCTGGAAGATCTGGTCCTTCTCGATCGGGCCGAACTGGCTGATCGCCGCGTCCACCGGGCAGACCAGCGGCGCGTCGGCGATCGGCCGGGCGCCGTCGCGCAACGGACGGGTGAAGAAGTCGTTGAAGGTCGCGTAACTCCCGAGGTCGGGGTTGACCGCCTCGGCCATGTCGACGCCATAGTGCGCAACGAACTTGCGGATGATGGCCTGCGTCACCGGGCCGCCGCGCCAGTTGGCGACCTTGCCGGCGAAGACTGTCATGAGCCGCTTGGGCAACAGGTATTGGGGCGTTACCGCAAGCCGATCGGGCACATCGTTCAATCAGGAGTCAAGGAAGACGAAAATTCTAGGCTACCGGCGGCCATCGCGGGGGCTGCGACACAATCGGGCCATGTCCCAGGCTCCCGTCCTGCTGCCGCCTCAGCTCGTCGCCATGATGGCGCGCGGCGTTTCCGTCATCGTCGGCTCGCGCGACCTGGGCAACCGGCCCAGCGTGATGCGTGCGGTCGGCAGCCTGGTGCAGGACGAGGGCCGCTCGATCACCGTGTTCGTGTCGCGCCGGCAGTCGCGCCAGCTGGTGCAGGACATTGCCGCCACCGGCCATGTCGCCGTGGTCTTCAGCGAGCCGTCCACCCACCGCACCGTGCAGGTGAAGGCGAGCTGCGCCAGCCTGCGCAGCGCGCGGGCCGACGACGAACCGGTGCTGGCCCGCTATCTCGCGTCGATGGAGCACGAGATCCAGCTGGTGGGCCACGCGCCGCCGCTGACCCGGGCCATGCTCGCCCACCAGCTCGACGACGTGGTGGCGATCAGCTTCAGCCCCGAGCAGGCTTTCGACCAGACGCCCGGTCCGCGGGCCGGCGAGGTGCTGGGAGCCAAGGCATGAAAGGGGCGCCCGGGCTCGGCGACATCCGCGCCTGCCTGGAGGGCGCCATCCCGTCGATGATGGCCACCTGCGACGCCGCGGGCATGCCCAACGTCGCCTACATCTCGCAGGTCTATTACGTCGACCAGCGGCACGTGGCGCTGTCGTTCCAGTTCTTCAACAAGACCCGCCGCAACATCCTGGCCAATCCGCACGCGACGGTGCTGCTGCTGCACCCGCAGACGGCGCAGTTCTTCCGCCTGCACATCCGCTACCTGCGCACCGAAACCCAGGGGCCGCTGTTCGAGGGCATGAAGGCCCAGCTTGCCGGCATCGCTTCGCACACTGGCATGGCCGGCGTGTTCCGCCTGCTCGGCTCCGACATCTACGAGGTGCTGCAGATCGAGGCCGTCGAAGGCTCCCACCTGCCCGCGCCGCCGCCGCGCAGCGGCATGCTCAGCGCCGTGCGCCGCTGCAGCGAGCGGCTGGCGCGCTGCGGCTCGCTGGACGAGGCGCTCAACGCGGTGCTGGCGACGCTGGCGGACCACGCCGGTGTCGAGCACGCCATGGTGCTGATGCTGGACCCCGCGACGCAGCGGCTCTACACGGTGGCCAGCTGCGGCTATGCGACGTCGGGCGTCGGCTCCGAGATCGGGATCGGCCAGGGCGTGATCGGCGTCGCGGCGCGCGAGCGTACGCCGGTGCGGATCGTGCACATGACCAATGCGTCGCTCTACAGCCAGGCGATGCGCAGCAGCCTGCAGGCCAACGTCCCCGACATCGAGCCGGCCACCGACATTCCCTATCCGGGCCTGCCCGAGCCGCACAGCCAGCTGGCGGTGCCGGTGCTGTCGGCCAATCGCGTGCTCGGCGTGCTGTTCGTGGAGAGCCCGAACGACCTGCAGTTCAGCTTCGAGGACGAGGACATGCTGGTGGCGATGGCCGGCCACCTGGGCGCCGCGATCGACCTGATGCAGGCCGGCACCGAGGCCGGCGAGCCGGCGGCGCCAGCGGCCGCGCCGGTGCCCGCCGCCACCGGCGCGCCGCTGCGGCTGCGGCGTTTCGGCAGCAACGACAGCGTGTTCGTGGACGACGTCTACCTGATCAAGGGCGTGGCCGGCGCGATTTTCTGGAAGCTGCTGCGGGACTATTCGCAGCAGGGCCGCACCGAGTTCTCCAACCGCGAACTGCGGCTGGACCCCGCGATCCGCCTGCCGGACGTCACCGACAACCTCGAAGCCAGGCTGCTGCTGCTGCAGCGCCGGCTGGCCGAGCACGGCCCGCACATCCGGATCGAGAAGACAGGGCGCGGCCGCTTCCGGCTGGCGGTGCAGCGGCCGGTGCTGCTGGCCGACGTGGTGCCCTGACCGGTCCCGTCACCAGGTCGCGGACGGCGGCAGGTCCAGGCTGTCGGCGAGCTTGACCCATTCGCGGTCCGTCAGGTGCGGACGCACCACGTCGATCACGGCGGCGAAGGCCGGCGCCGGCGCGTTGGCCCGCATGTCGCCCACCACAGCGGTGCGTTCGGCGGGGTTCATGAACGGGACCAGCCAGCGCGCGGTGAACAGCATCTCGTCCGGCGGGATCGACGCTACCAGCGCGCCATGGATGGCCGCGAGTTCGGCATCGGTGTAGCGGGCCCAGAGCACGGCGTTGTGGGCGGTCTCTTCCACGTTCATGTGCTGGAAGTTCTCGGCGATGAACAGCGCGAGCTGCCGGTACAGGTCCAGCGCCGCGGCGTGTCGCGTCGCGGGCGGCATGGCGCGCAGCGCTGCAACGCTGGCGTCGAGGCGGGCGATGTGCTCCTCATGCTGCTGGTGGTCGTGGGCGATGGCGCTGCTCGCGCCCGGGGCCCGGGCCTCGATGGCCGTGTGGACGAAGGCGTTCTCGTGCCGCAGGTGCGAGCCGCAGAATTCGAGCAGTTCGACGATGCGCTGGGTGGTCTGGGCTGTCTCCAGCTCGTCCTCCACGTCCATGCGGCCGGCTGCCAGCAGCGTGTCGGCCATCAGCGCCCGCAGCGCCTTGTGGATGCCGCTGTACATGTCGAAGCGCGGGGCCTGCGCCGCCGCCACCTGCTTCATCTCGTTCGAATCGATCTTCATGCTGTTCCTTCGCTTTCCTGCGTTGAATCTGGCCGGCCGCACCATGCGGGCAACCATGGCAGGAAGTCTAGGAATCGGCGTGCGATGGCGTTCTGAAGAATTGCTTAAGAAAACCTTCAGCGAACCTTAAATTCGGGCCCGGACCAGGTCCGCCGCCTTCTCCGCGATCATGATCACCGGCGCGTTGGTGTTGCCGCCGACGATGCGCGGCATGACGGAAGCGTCGGCCACGCGCAGGCCCTGCAGGCCGCGCACCCGCAGCTGCGGATCGACCACGTCCAGGTCGCCGGCTCCCATCCGGCAGCTGCCCACTGGGTGGTAGATGGTGTCGGCGTGGTCGCGGATGAACTGCGCGATCTCGGAGTCGGTCCGGGCGGTTGCAGACTGGGGCACTTCGCGCGCGCCGAGCGCGGCCAGCGCCGGCTGGGTGAGCAGCCGCCGCATCGCCTTGAAGCCGGTGACCAGCCGCGCGAGGTCGTCCGGCTCGGCGAGGAAGTTGGGGTCGATCCGCGGGGCCGCGGCCGGGTCGGCGCTGGCCAGCGTCACGCTGCCGCGGCTCTTGGGACGCAGCAGGCAGACATGGCAGGAGTAGCCGTGGCCGAACACGGTCTTGCGGCCATGGTCGACCAGCTTGCCGATCACGAAATGCAACTGCAGGTCGGGGATCGGTTCGCCCGGCCCGCTGCGGATGAAGCCACCAGCCTCGGCGAAGTTCGTGGTGAGCATGCCGCTGCGCTGCCGGCGCCAGTCGAAGACGCCCTGGACCATGCGTGCCGCCCCGGCCAGCGACAGTCCGAACAGATCCTTGGCTTGGGGCGCATCCCAGACCTGGACCACGTCGACGTGATCGTGCAGGTTGCGGCCCACACCGGGCAGGTCATGCACCACCGGGATGCCGTGCTCACGCAGCTGCGCCGCCGGCCCGATGCCCGAGAGCAGCAGCAACTGGGGCGATTGCAGCGCCCCCGCGCACAGCAGCACCTCGCGCCCCGCGTCGAGCCGGCGCAGCGCGCCCCGGCGGCGGAACTCCACGCCGACGGCACGCCGCCCTTCCAGCAGGATCCGCGTCGTGTGGGCCCCGGTGATGACCTGCAGGTTCGGGCGGGACAGGTTCGGCGCGAGATAGGCCTTGGCCGCACTGAAGCGCTCGCCGTTGCGATGGGTGAGCTGGTACAGGCCGACACCCTCCTGCTCGGCGCCGTTGAAGTCGGTGTTGCGGCGATAGCCGGCCTGTTCGCCGGCCTGCACGAACAGCGGCCCGAAGCGGCTGGGACTGCGGGGATCCATCACGTTGAGCGGCCCGCCGCTGCCGTGCCAGGCGTCGGCGCCGCGCTCGTTGTGCTCCGCGCGCCTGAAATAGGGCAGCACATCGTCCCAGCCCCAGCCCGGATTGCCGAGCGCCGCCCAGTGGTCGTAGTCGTCCCGGTGGCCGCGGGTGTAGATCATCGCGTTCACCGAGCTGGACCCGCCCAGCACCTTGCCGCGCGGCTGGTAGCCGCGCCGGCCGCCCAGGCCCGGCTGCGGCGTGGTCTCGAAGGCCCAGTTCGCCTGGCCGGTTTTCGCCAGCACGGCCAGTCCGGCCGGGCACTGGATCAGGACGCTGCTGTCAGTGCCGCCGGCTTCCAGCAAGACCACCCGCGACGCGGGATCCTCGCTCAAGCGTGCGGCCAGCACCGAACCCGCGGAGCCACCGCCGATGATGATGTAGTCAACCATGAGGGTGTCCTTTCGGCATCGAAGCTACAGCCAACGTGGTCAAAGAGCCAGGGGCCTTGTAACATTCGCTCACCATTTTCCCGGGGCCCCCACCCTTGACGACTCCCACCGCAGCTGCGTTCCCGCCCGAAGCCGACCCCGAGGCTTCAGCGATCGCGCTGCGTTCGAGCACCGAGTTGATGGTGGTGCCGCCGGAGCGTGCACCGGCCGGGCCCCGGCCGGCCGTCGCAGCTGCCGCGCCCGCGGACCCACCCCCATCGATCACGCTTGCCAGCCTGAACCGGTTCGCCCCGGCGCTGCCGGAGGCCGTCACCCTGCCGCGCCGCCTGGTGTCGGCACCGCCGCCCGAGGTGACCTGGGCGCTGGCGAGCTTCGCGCTCGCCGCCGGCGTCGGCTGGCTCTACGAGCGCCGCCGCCGGGTCCAGCTGGAGGAAGACGGCGAGGCCGGCCATTGGGCCGTCACACCTGCGGCCTCGCAACGCCGGCCGTCCCGGGGCATCGACGAGACCTTCCCCGACGGCCGCGAGATCGTCGAGGCGGCGGACCCGGTCTACGTGTCCGTGATCGGCGACACGCCGTCGCGCCGCGAAGCCACGCTGGTCGACCTGCACGACCTGCATGCCCGGCTCGAAAAGCTCAGCACCCGGCGCAACTTCAAGGCCGCCGCCGAACTGCTGGAGCAGCACCTGGTGGACTACCGCTACAGCAGCCCGTGGGTGTTCCTTGAACTGCGCGAGCTGTACCGCAAGCTGGACCGGCCGGAGGAATGGGAACTGGTGCGGGACGCCTTCCGCACCCGCTTCGGCCAGAACGCGCCCCGGTGGAACGCCGCCTCGACCGCCGCGGCGGAAATTGCCGACGACCAGCAGTTGCGCGGCGACCTGCTGCGCAAGTGGCCCCAGCGCGAAGCGCGGCTGTTCATCCTGCGTTGGATGCTGGGCGACGCGCAGTCGCGCCAGAAGAGCGTCGGCCCGCCGCAGCTGCCGCTGGGCGTGTACCGCGACATGCTGCTGCTCGACTCCATCCTGGACCGCGTCATCGCGGCCCGGGCGCCGGCGCCCCCGGTGCTGGCCGACCAGGTCTGACGCCCGGTCCCGGCTCCCCGCGGCCGTCGCCGCCAATTACATTGCACGCAATTGAATGGCGAGCTACAATTGCGGCATGCCATCGCCAACCACCGCCGCGGACCGCGCCCTCCTGCTGGACAACCAGCTGTGCTTCGCGCTGTACTCCGCCTCGCTGGCGATGACCAAGCTGTACAAGCCGCTGCTGGCGGACCTGGGGCTGACCTATCCGCAGTACCTGGTGATGCTGGTGCTGTGGGAGCGCGATGCCCTGATGGTGTCCGAGCTCGGCGAGCGCCTGTTCCTGGACTCCGGCACCTTGACACCGCTGCTCAAGCGGCTCGAAGCCGCCGGGCTGGTGGCCCGGATCCGTGCGCTCGACGACGAGCGCCGGGTCCACGTCACCCTCACCCCCGCGGGCCGCAAGCTCAAGGCCCGCGCGGCCAGAGTCCCGGCCTGCATCGCCCAGGCGGCGCAGTGCCCGCTGCCGGACATCGTTTCACTCACCCGGCAGGTGCAAGCCCTGCGTCAGCGCCTGACGGCCTGAATTCCCCAACCCACCCTGGAAAGCCAACCATGACCGCCAAGCTCGAAAAAGTCCTGTACACCGCCAAGGCCCACACCACCGGGGGCCGCGATGGCGCCGCCCGCACCGACGACGGCCGCCTCGACATCAAGCTGTCGTCACCCGGCACCGCCGGCACCGGCACCAACCCCGAGCAGCTGTTCGCCGCCGGCTACGCGGCCTGCTTCATCGGCGCGCTCAAGGCCGTCGCCGGCATGCAGAAGATCACCCTGCCGGCCGACCTGGCGATCGATTCCAGCGTCGACCTGGGCAAGGTCGGCCAGGGCTACGGCATCGCCGCCACCCTGAACGTCAGCCTCCCCGGCATGGAGCGTGACGCGGCGCAAAAGCTGGTCGACGCGGCCCACCAGGTCTGCCCGTATTCCAACGCCACCCGCGGCAACATCGACGTCACGCTCAACGTGGTCTGAGCCCCTGGCGCCTGTCGCCCAAGCGGCCCGCCTGCGTTGAACGGGCGGGCCGTTTGGTTTACGGTGGCCGCCATGAGCACCACCACACTTCTCGTTCGCAAGGACCAGCTCGCCCAGGCCCGGCTGCACGAGGCGCCCGACGCGCCGCTGGCCACGGGCCAGGTCCGCGTCCGCATCGACAGCTTCGCGCTGACGTCCAACAACATCACCTATGCCGCGTTCGGCGACGCGATGAATTACTGGCAGTTCTTTCCGACCGCCGAAGACGGCTGGGGCGTGGTGCCGGTGTGGGGCTTCGGCGCGGTGGTGCAGTCGCTGCATCCCGGCGTGGCGGTGGGCGAGCGGCTGTATGGTTACTGGCCGATGGCCGATCACGCCGTGCTGCAGCCGGCCCGGCTGACCGCGGCCGGCTTCGCCGACGCGGCGCCGCACCGCAGCGCGCTGCACCCGGTCTACAACCAGTACCTGCGCTGCAACGCCGATCCGTTCTACACCGCCGAAAGCGAGGACATCCAGGCGCTGCTGCGGCCGCTCTTCATCACGTCGTGGCTGATCGACGATTTCCTGGCCGACAACGCCTTCTTCGGCGCCGACACCCTGCTGCTGTCCAGCGCCTCGAGCAAGACCGCCTATGGCACGGCCTTCCAGCTGGCGCAGCGCCCGGGCCTGCAGGTGGTAGGCCTCACGTCGGCGCGCAACAAGGCTTTCTGCGAGCGCCTGGGCTGCTACACGCGGGTGCTGGCCTACGAGGATCTGGACCAGGTGGCGGCGGATGCGGCGGTGGTCTACGTCGACTTCGCCGGCAACGCCGGCCTGCGCCGCGACATCCACGCCCGCTTCGCCAACCTGAAATACAGCTGCTCGATCGGCGGCACCCATGTCGACCGGCTCGGTGGCGGCAAGGACCTGGCGGGGCCGCGGCCGGTGATGTTCTTTGCCCCGGCCCAGGTCAAGAAGCGCAACACCGACTGGGGCGCCGCGGGGCTCGGCCAGCGCCTGGTCCGGGGCTGGCAGGGCTTCCTCGCCAACGTGGCCAACCCCAGTGCGCCCTGGCTCGCCGCCGAACACCACCACGGCGCCGCGGCGGTGCCAGCCGCGTATGCACAGGTGCTGTCCGGCCAGGGCGATCCGTCTCGCGGCCACATCCTGTCGCTGTCGAAACCCTGACGCGCGGGCGCGGGGGACAATCGCGCATGTCATCCCATCCCTATGAGCACCTTACGCCCGACGTTGTGCTCGACGCGCTCTCCTCGGTCGGCCTGCACGGCGACGGCCGGCTCATGGCGCTCAGCTCGTACGAGAACCGGGTCTACCAGGTCCAGCTCGAAGATTCCTACGAGGGCAACGACAGCGTCGTCGCCAAGTTCTACCGGCCGGGACGCTGGAGCGACGCGCAGATCCTGGAAGAACACAGCTTCTCCGCCGAGCTGATGGCAGCGGAGGTGCCGGCGGTGGGCCCCCTGGTGCTGGGCGGCCGCACGCTCAACGAACACACCGGGTTTCGCTTCAGCGTCAGTCCCCGGCGCGGCGGCCGCCGGCCCGAGCTCGACGACTTCGAGGTGCTGGAATGGATCGGCCGCTTCCTGGCCCGGATC
>CALRYV010000044.1:0-29500 GCA_943372495.1 Ramlibacter sp. 2FC
ACCGGGCGCCGCAGCTGATCGCCGCGGGCAAATGGGAAGCCGCCGTGCTGCAGACCGCCCGTCACATGCGCAACGCGTTGATCCTCTCCGACCCCGCAGCGATCAAGGAGGAACTCAAATCCATCCACGTCAACAAGCAGGAACGCGCCGACCTGCTCGACCAGATGACGAAGCTGGTCGACACGCAGAAGGCCGGAGCCTTGCTCCAAAACATTGTTGAAGTGCGCAAGACCTACATTGAACCGGAAGACGCGTTCCTGAAGCTCGCCGAGGCCGGAAAGCTGGACGACGCGAAGAAGGAACTGCTGGACAAGGCGCGGCCGGCCCAGATCGCTTACATCAACGCCATCGCGAAGCTGGTGGACCACCTTGCGGACGACTCCAGGGACATGGCCAAGCAATCGGCGGCCACCTACCACAACAGCTTCAACCTGATGATCGGGTTCGCGCTGCTCGCGGTGGTTGCGGCCTTCGCCGTCTCGTACCTGATCGCGCGCAGCCTGCGGCTTCAGCTCGGCGGCGAGCCGGCGTATGCGGCAGCTGTCGCCACCAGCATCGCCGCCGGTGACTTGTCGGTCAATGTGGAGGTCGCGCCTGGGGACCAACGCAGCCTGCTGTACGCAATGAGCCGGATGGCCGCCAACCTTCGTGCGCTGGTGGGCGAGGTCGCCGGCGGTGCGCACGCCGTCTCCGACACCAGCGCCCAGATTGCGCAGGGCAACATCGACCTGTCCCAACGTACCGAGGAACAGGCCAGCACGCTGGAGGAAACGGCAAGCTCGATGGAGGAGCTCACGACCACAGTCACCCAGAATGCCGCCAATGCACGGCAGGCCAGCCAGCTGGCGAACAACGCCTCGGACGTGGCGCGCAAGGGCGGCCAGGTGGTGGGCCAGGTGGTCAGCACCATGACCGGCATTTCCGATTCGTCCAAAAAGATCTCCGACATCATCGGCGTGATCGACGGCATCGCCTTCCAGACCAACATCCTGGCGCTCAACGCTGCCGTCGAAGCCGCACGGGCCGGCGAGCAGGGCCGCGGGTTTGCGGTGGTCGCGGCGGAAGTGAGAAACCTGGCCCAGCGCAGCGCCGCGGCGGCCAAGGAAATCAAGACGCTGATCGGCGACTCCGTCGACCAGGTCGACGCCGGCACCAAGCTGGTCGACGCCGCCGGCAAGACCATGGAGGAGATCGTCACTTCGGTCAACAAGGTCAGCGAGCTGATCGCCGAGATCGCCGCCGCCAGCCAGGAACAGAGTTCCGGGATCGAGCAGGTCAGCACAGCCGTGCAGCAGATGGACCAGGTGGTGCAGCAGAACGCATCACTGGTGGAAGAAGCCACCGCCGCGACCGAATCGATGAAGGAGCAGGCCGGTTCGCTGCTGCAGATGGTCTCGCGCTTCAAGCTTGGCGCCGAGACGGCCGGTTTTTCTTCCCGGCACGCCCAGGCGCCGGTTCCGCGAAGCACCCCGCTGGCAACGCCGCTGCCGTCGATCAAGGTCCGCCGCAACACCAATCCGCTGCCGGCCTTCGTCGCTGCGCTGGGAAATCAGGCCCAGGGCCCGGGACATGGGTCGGGGAACGGGGAATGGAAGGCGTTCTGAGGCGCCGCGCCAGGCGGACCGCCCGGCCTTCGCCCAGCGCGGATCAGTAAGTCCCGCCGCTCGCCTTGGGCGGCACGTTCGAGCGCATCTTTGCCATCACCTGCTGCGCTCCCGACGCGATCAGCCGCGCATCCGAACTCACCGTGACGAACTGGTAGCCCATGGCCTGGCGCCTGAGCGCCGAGTCGGTGCCGGCGTTGTGGATGCCGGCCACCACGCCATGGTGCTTCGCGCGCGCGATGATGTGCTCGATGGCCTGCGCCGCCTTCGGGTCGACGTCGTCCAGCGTCGGCGTGCAGCCCAGCGACAGCGACAGGTCCGACGGGCCGATGTAGATCGCGTCCAGCCCTTCGACCGACAGGATGTCGTCGAGGTTGTCCAGCGCCTGCGCCGTCTCGATCATGGCGAAGGTGACGATGGTGTCGTTGGCCTTGGCCGGATAGTCGGCCCCGCCGTACAGCAGGGCCCGGACCGGTCCGAAGCTGCGCGCGCCGCGCGGCGCGTAGTGGGTCCAGGCCACCAGCTTCTGCGCGTCCTCGCGGGTGTTGATCATGGGGCAGATCACGCCGTAGGCGCCCGCGTCCAGCGCCTTCATCAGCGCGCCCGGCTCCAGCCACGGCACCCGCACGATCGGCACGGTGTCGGTGGTGGAGATGGCCTGCAGCATGCCGACCATCGCCTGGTAGTCGACCACGCCGTGCTGCATGTCGATGGTCAGGCAATCCCAGCCCTGGTGGGCCATGGTCTCGGCCGAAAAGCCGTTGGGGATGGCCAGCCAGCCGTTGACGGCGGTGCCGCCGGACTTCCAGATGTGGCGAAGGCGGTTGTCTCTCATGTCGTGACTCCAGGGGCGAAATCAGGATGGTAGTCCAGCCCCAGGCCCTCACTCCGCCGTGATCCCGATCGCCTTGACGATGCCGGCCCAGCGGGTGCGCTCGCTGCGCATGAAGCCGTCGAAGGCCGCGACGTTCATGTCCGGTTCGGCGATCGAGCCCAGCGCCTGCAGTCGCTGCACCACCTCGGGTTGCTTGAGCAGCGCGTCGAGGTCGCGGTTCACGCGCGCCACCACGTCGGGCGGCGTGCCGGCCGGCGCGAACAGGCCGTTCCAGCCGGTGTACTCGAAGCCGGCGAAGGTCTCGCCCAGCGTCGGCACGGCGGGCATGGTGGCCAGCCGCTGGCCGGCGCTCACGGCCAGCGCCTTCATCTGGCCGGACTTGAGGTACGGCACCAGCGCCGCGTCCGGCAGGCAGATCAGCTGGACCCGGCCGCCGAGCACGTCCTGGATCGCGTCGGGCGCCTTGGTGTAGGGCACGTGATTGAGCTTGATGCCGGCCAGCGCCGCGAACGAATCGGCCAGCATGCCGGAAAAGGTCTTGGGCCCTTCGGTGGCGATCGCGATCTTGCCGGGTTCGGCCTTGGCCCGCGCGATGGCGTCGGCCAGGTCCTTGGCCGGGAAGCCGGCGGCGGCGGCGATCACGAACGGGCTGCGCCCGATCAGGCGCACCGGCACGAAGTCCTTGGCCGCGTCGTAAGGCAGCGACTTGAAGGTGTAGGCGTTGGTCACCATCGCCGCCGTGGTCGCGTAGTAGAAGGTGTAGCCGTCCGGCGCCGAGCGCGCGGCCGCCTGGGCGCCGATCACGTTCTGGCCGCCGGGCTTGTTGTCGATGACGATCGCCTGGCCCCAGCTGCGCGCGAGCTGGTCGGCCACGTAGCGGGCCAGGATGTCGGGGCCGGAGCCGGCCGGCTGCGACAGGATCCACTTGACCGGCCGCTGCGGCCAGGCGCCGGCGGTCTGGGCCCGGGCCGCGGGAATGGCGGCCAGCAACAGGCCGGCCTGGGTGAAGGTTCTGCGTTTCATGCTTGGTCTCCTGGTTGTAGTTGGTGCTGCAGCGCGGCCAGCTGGGACGCCAGCGAGAAGGCGTCCGCGGCGACGCCCCAGACATAGTGGTCGGGCCGCACGATGGCGGCGATGCAGTCGTGGTGCGTGAACCAGCGGGCGACGACGCCGTCGGCCTCGGTGCAATCGGGCGCGCCGATGTGGACGAAGGCGATGCCGGGCGCGCGGGCCTGGCCGCGCTCGCAGGTGACCACCCGCCAGCCGCGGCCGGCGAGGTCGTCCAGCCGCTGCTTGCGCCCATCGCGCACGATCCACGGCTGCGGAAAGATGGTCCCGACCGCCGCATGCGCGACCGGTGACAGCAGCCCCTGGGCCAGCGCCGGCTGCACGCTCTGGCGCGGCTGCGACACCACCTTGCCGCCGCACTCGGCCAGCAGGTGCGCATCGCGTTCGCGCGCCTTGGCCGGATCGCGCTGGCCGACGATCTGGCCGATGGCCTTGATCCGCGTGGTCAGCTCGGTGACGTGGGCCTTGCGCTCGGCGCCATATGTGTCCAGCAGCGCATCGGGCGCGTGGTCCTGCAGCACGGCCTGGAGCTTCCAGGCCAGGTTGGCGACGTCGCGCACGCCCTGGCACATGCCCTGGCCCAGGAACGGCGGCTGCTGGTGGGCGGCGTCGCCGGCGATGAAGACCCGGCCCGCGCGCCAGCGCTGCGCCACCAGGGCGTGGAAGCGGTAGCTGGCCTGGCGCCACAGCACGGCGTCGTCGGGCGTGATCCAGCGCGCCAGCAGCTTCCAGGTCTCTTCGGGCGTGGCCATCGCCTTCGGATCCTCGCCCTCGTTGAGCGCAATTTCCCAGCGCCGGTGGTTCTTCGGCCCGACCAGGAAGGTGGTGGGACGCTGCGGCTCGCAGACCTGCAGGCTGACCTTGGGCAGCTTGGCCAGGCCACGATCGTTGGCGAGCACGTCCACCACCAGCCAGGGCTGGTCGAAACCCAGGTCATCGAGCCCGATGCCGGCGAGGTTGCGCACCGTGCTCGACGCGCCGTCGCAGCCGATCGCGTAACGGGCCCGCACTTCGCGCGCGGCGCCCGCCTCGTCCTGCAGCTGCAGCCGCACGCCGTCATCGTCCTGCGTCATCGCCACCAGCGCCTGGCCCAGCGCCACCTCGACATTCGCGAGCGACGTGACATGCCGGCGCAGCACTCGCTCCACCTCCGGCTGGTTGAACACCAGCGCCGGCGTGAAGGCCAGCGGATACGGCGGATCGGCGGTGGTGAAGCGCTTGATCAACTGGCCGTCGACGCCGTAGAACTCCGACGGCGTGAACGGCTCGGTGAACTCCAGCACCTGCTCGGCGACGCCGAGCTGCTGGAACACCCGCATGATCTCGTGGTCCAGCGCGAAGGCGCGCGGCTTGTCGTAGATCTCGTGGCTGCGGTCGCAGACGAACACGCTCAACCCCATCCCGCCCAGCAGCCCCGCGGCCACGGCGCCGGTCGGCCCGAAGCCGACGATGGCGACGTCGAAAACCACCTCTTGCACCTCAGCCCTCGTTGCGGATCGGAGTGGAGAGCACGCCGATCTTGTCGATCTCGATCTCGACGGTGTCGCCGTTCTTCATCCACACCGGCGGCGTGCGGGCCTGGCCGACGCCGGCCGGCGTGCCCATCGCGATCACGTCGCCGGGCTCGAGCGTCATGCACTCGGTCAGCAGCACGAGGGTCTCGGCCACGCCCCAGATCATGTCGTCGGTGTTCGCGTCCTGCATCACCTGGCCGTTGAGGCGGCTCTGGATCCGCAGGCCGGTGGCGCCGGGCGGCAGTTCGTCGGCCGTCACCAGCAGCGGGCCGAAGGGGCCGGTGCCGTCGAAGTTCTTGCCGATGGTCCACTGGCCGGTCTTCTTCTGGTAGTCGCGCACCGAGATGTCGTTGAAGCAGCTGTAGCCGAATACGCAGCCCAGCGCGTTGTCGAGCGTCAGGTGGCGCGCCTTCCTGCCGATCACCACCGCCAGTTCGGCTTCGTAGTCGAGCTTGTCGGACACGCGCGGCTTGATGCCCGGCTCGCCCTGCGCGATCAGGGACGAGGAGCCGCGGTAGAAGAACCACGGGTAGTCCGGCTTCTCGCGCCCGCCTTCCTTGGCATGGTCGTAGTAGTTCAGGCCCAGGCAGACGATCTTGTTCGGGCGCGTCACCGGGGCGGCGTATTCGATGCCTTCGAGCGGCGTGCGTGCGGCCGACGACGCCAGTGCGGTCTTGGCCGCCGCCATGACGTCGACGCCCTGCATCAGCGCAGCGCCGAGGTCCGTCACGCCGGGCAGGTCCGCCACGCCCTTGCCGTCGACCACGCCCACTTGCAGGGCGCCCTGCTTGCGATAACTCACCAGTTTCATTTGTTTCTCCTGTGAATGTTGACGATCAGGCCTGCAGGCCCGACGAAAAGTTGATCTGCCGCTGCGCTTCCTTGAGGCGCGCCGACGGCGCCGCCGAGATGCCCCAGTGGTCGACCCGTCCGGGCGGCCACTGCCAGTCCTGCGGGCCGCGCACCGGATAGCTGTCGTCGATCTGCTCCACGTCGGCCGTGTATTCGATGACGAAGCCGGCCGGGCCGACGAAGTAGTTGAAGCTGTTGTTGCCCGGGCCATGCCGGCCGGGGCCCCATTCGATGCCGTAGCCGGCGTCCTTCATCCGGCCGCCGCCGCGCATCACCGACTCCAGGTCCGGCATGACGAAGGCGATGTGGTTCAGGCAGTCGTTGTCGGCGTCGGCCAGCGCGATGCTGTGGTGGTCGCCGCGCGGCTGGGTCGGGATCCGGATGAAGGCCATGATCCGGGTGCGGTCCGACAGCTTCATGCCGAATGCGTTCTCGTAGAACGGCAGGCCCGCGGCCACGTCATGGCTGTTGAGGACGGCATGGGCCAGCCGGATCGGCCGGTCGCGGTGGCCTTGCGTGTCGGCGTGGCGCAGGTCGCCGGTGACGATGCGGATGATGCGGCCCTGCGGGTCGCGCACGACCACGGCCTCGCCGCCGCCGGGCTCGGTCACCGGTGCCCGCGCCGACAGCACCGTGCCGCCGTTCGCCGGCACCGTCTCCAGCAACTGGTCCAGTTCGCGCGTCGTGGGCGCGCGCAGCGTCACCATCCGCACCTCCGGCTTGTCCGCGGGATGGAGCGACAGCAGGTGGTGGTCGGCGCCGGTGCCGCGCAGGTAGACCGCATCCCCGGCACGCGCCGCGACGGCCAGGCCCCAGGTGCCGGTGAAGAAGGCCTCGGCCGCGGCGACGTCGGGCAGGCCGATCTCGACGCTGCGCAGCGCTGAAACGAGGGGTGGTGTCATGGCTGGGATCGTCATTCGGGTTGCACGCCGGCGGCGCGGATCGCCTTGCGGTTCTGTTCGATGTCGCGCAGCAGGAACTCTCGGAACTCCTCGCCGCTGCTGGCGGTCGGCACCGCGCCATTGAGCGCGAAGCCCTCCCGCAGCGCCGGCTGCTGCAAGGCGGTGGCCAGGCCGCGGCGCAACTGCTGCGCGACGGCCGGCGCCAGGCCCCGGGGCGCGACCACGCCGATCCAGCCGGCGAACTCGAAGCCGGGAACGGTCTCGGCGATCGCCGGCAGCGGGCCCAGCGGCTGCGTGCCCTTGCCCATGCTATGGCCCAGCGCCTTGAGCCGGCCGCCTTTGACCAGGCCCATCGCGGCCGGCGCCGGCGTGAGCGTCCACTGGGTTTCGCCCGACACCACCGAGCCCACCGACTGGCTGCCGCCCTTGTACGGTACGTGCAGGCCTTCGAAGCCGGCCGCTGCCGCCAGCGCCGCGCCCGCCAGGTGGCTGACCGAGCCGACGCCGGCCGACGCCATGTTGAACTTGCCGCCCTGCGCTTTGGCGTAGGCGACGAACTCCGCCACGTTGGCCACCGGCAGCGCGGTGTTGCACACCAGCACGTTGGGCAGCACGGCGACCAGCGAGACGAACTCGAAGTCCTGCAGGGGGTCGTAGCGCACCGCCTTCTGCAGCAGCGGCGCCACCGTCATCGAACTGCTGGAGGCGACCACCAGCGTGTAGCCGTCGGCGGGCGCCGCCTTGCCGCTGTCCATGCCGACCGCGCCCGCGGCGCCGGCCTTGTTGTCGACCACCAGCGGCTGGCCCAGCGCGATCGCCAGCTGGTTGGCGACGATGCGGCCGATGGTGTCGACCGAGCTGCCCGGCGCGTTGGCCACGATCAGCTTGACCGGGTGGTTCGGATACGCGGCGCCCGATTGGGCCCAGGCGACGCCGCCCCCACCCAGCAGCGCGATGGCCGGCAGGACGCGGCGGCGGGTGAAGTTGCCAGTCGGTGCGGTCATGCGGGGAGCCCCAGGAAACGCTGCGCATTGGCGCGCAGCAGCAGGTCGTTGGTGGCCGGATCGAAGCCGGCGCGTTCGATCGCGCCCACCGGGTCGCGCTCGTGGAAGTTGAAGGGGTAGTCGGTGCCCACCAGCAACTGCGTCTCGCCGTACAGCGACACCAGATGGGCCAGCGTCGGCCCGTCGAACACCAGCGTGTCGTAGAACAGCTTGCGCGCCTGCTCGCGCGGCGAGGCCGTGATGGCGTCCTTGAGTGCCGGGAACACGCCCCAGGCCTGCTGCAGGCGCGGCAGCAGCAGGCCCAGCGTGCCGCCCCCGTGGCTGAAGGCGATCCGCAGACCGGGCCGGCGTTCGATCAGGTTGGTGGTCAGCACCGAGGCGGCCGCCAGGCCGACGTCCGACGGATAGCCCAGCACCTGCTGCAGCGGCGCCGGGCCGACCAGGCGCTCCATCGCCGGCCGCAGCGCATGGACGAACACGGCAGCGCCGAGTTGCTCGCAGGCCTCGAAGAACGGGTCGAACTCCGGCGCGCCGATCGGTCGGCCGTTGATGTTGCTGCCGACCTCGACGCCGGCAAAGCCCAGGGTCTGGATGACGTATTCCAGCTCGCGGATCGCCAGCGCCATGTCCTGCAGCGGCACCGCGCCCAGGCCGACCAGCTTGCCGCCGGAGTCGGCCACCATCCGCGCGATCTCCTCGTTGAGGAAGCGCAGCAGCTGCTGCGCATCGGCGGCCTCCATCCAGTAGGAGAGCAGCTCCGGCATCGGCGACACCGCCTGCAGCTCCAGCCCCATCGCCGCCAGGTCCTCCAGCCGCCTGGCGGTGTCCCAGCACCGGTCCGACACGGTGCGGTAGTTCTTGCCGGCAATCATCACGCTGCGGTGGCAGGCGTGGGCCGGCGCCATCGACGGCCAGTCGGCGGGCGCGGCGGAGCCGAGGTAGCGCGGAAAGTTCTCCGGCACGACGTGGGCGTGCGCGTCGATTCCGCACTGGCAACGCAGGCGCGTCGCTGCTGGCTGGCTCACCTTGTCTCCTGCATAGTCTTGTGGCAACCGCCATGCTAGGGCGGGCCGGCCGATTTGCCCAGTCGATGCGGCGGATACGTAAAATCCATGCCATGGATATACGCGCGGTCGACCTCAACCTGCTGGTGATCTTCGACGCCATGGCCCGGCACCGCAGCGTCAACCGCGCCGCCGAGGCCGTCGGCCTGAGCCAGCCGGCCACCAGCGCCGCGCTGGCCCGGCTGCGGGTCCTGTTCGGCGACGCGCTGTTCGTGCGCGCCGGCGCCGGCATGGAACCGACGCCGCGCGCGCTGGAGCTGGCACCGGCCGTGCACGCGGTGGTGGAGACCATCAGCACCCAGATCCTGCAACAGGCGGCGTTCGACCCGCTGCTGGCCGACCGCAGCTTCACCATCCTGACGCCGGACATCGGCGAAATCGCCTTCATCCCGCCGGTGCTGCGGCGCCTGCGCACCGACGCGCCGGGGGTGCGGCTGCACGCCGTGTCGATGCCGCGCAAGGCGGCGGCGGAGGCGCTCGAATCGGGCGCGGCGGAACTGGCCGTGGGCTTCTTCCCCGACCTGCAGAAGGCCGGCTTCTTCCAGCAGGGCCTGTTCAAGACCTCCTATGCCTGCATCGCCTGCGCCGGCAACCAGGAGGTCGGGCCGCGCCTGACGCTCAAGCAGTACCTGGCGGCGCGCCACGTGGTGGTGCGGCCCGAGGGGCGCGAGCACGCCTTCGACCGCTACCTGGAAGAAAAGGGGCAGCACCGGCGCGTGATGCTGGAGCTGTCGCACTTCATGAGCCTGCTGGCGATCCTGCCGGGCAGCGACCTGATCGCCACCGTGCCCGACGACATCGCCAGCGCGGTGGAGCGCCACATCCGGATCAAGCGCATCGCCCTGCCGCTGCGCGCGCCGACCATCGACGTCCAGCAGTTCTGGCACCGGCGCCTGCAGCACGACCCGGCCAACAGGTGGCTGCGCGGCGTGTTCCATGAGGTGAACCGGCGCGAAGGCAAGGCGTCGCTGCCGGCCTGACGCGCGCGACCCGCCTGAACTGGTCCGGAGTCGAGCCCTACAGGTCGCGTGCCACGGGGCCCGACTGGCCCCGGGCCCGCACGGCCCGCAGCAGCAACAGGGCCGCCGACGCGCTGAAGGCGGCCATGCCGGCCGGGCTGGCCGCGATCAGCCTGGCGATCTGCTGCACGGCCTCGGGATTGACCTGGTCGACGAACCGCACCAGTTCCAGGATCTGGTCATTCGAGAAGCGCCCCACCTCCTCCAGCGGAATGACCGGACCGCGGTCGCTCCAGCGATGCAGCAGGCCACCGAAGGCGCCGGAAGCGACGGCCACCAGGCCAAGCGGACTGAGGGGCCGGACCAGGCAGGCCAGCATCCTGGCGCGCAGGGGCGCGCTGGCGGCCGAATACAGCCGGGTCACCAGCCTGGCGACCAGCTGGCGGGTCGGTGCCTTGGCCGGGCCCGAGATCGCCGCGCGGCGACGCAACGCCCCGGCTTCGTGTGCATCTTCGAACTCATCTGACATCTCCGTGTCCCCTCTGTTGCCGACCAGATGGAGTGCAAAACGCCGCCCGGGGTTCCCGCGGGATGTAACGGGTCTGGTGGTTGCGCCGATCCCTGTCAGCAAAACATCAGCGCCAGCCAAGCCGGGTCGTCGACGAGATTGAGCAGGATGAAGCCGCCGATGCGATAGCACCAGAACCGCGGCGTTTCCTGCCAGGAGCCTTCTACGTCGCGCAGCATCACAGGGGGGTCGTTTCTTCGGGCGTCACGGATTGGTGTGAAGGCATTATCGGGTCGGTCGGCGGCCTCCCGGCGCACTGCCTCCGTTACCATGCTGCAGTGCAACATATCCTTTCGATTGTTTCCCGCTCACGGAGCTGGCCTTGAACCTCGACAACCCCTACGGCGAACTGGGCCTGGCGCCGGGATCGAGTGACGCCGAGGTCAAGGCGGCATGGCGGCGCCTGTCGGCCCACTGGCACCCGGACCGCAACGACAGCCCGCACGCCCTGCGCAAGATCCAGCGCATCAACCGCGCGCTCGACGAGATCCGCAGGTCCAGGAACGAGGCCGGGACCGGGGTGCAAGAGGAGGCCCGGCACCCCACGGTGGACCACACTGTCACGATCACGCTCGAGGAGGCGGTCAGCGGCTGCACCCGCGAAGTGCAGGGCGAACTGGTCGACGCCTGCGCCGACTGCGAAGGCAGCGGCCTCGAAGCCGCCGCCACCGAGTGCGGCGAGTGCGCCGGCTCCGGCCGCGCCCGGTCGCCCGCGTGGTTCGCCTGGATGGCGCTGCCGGCCGAATGCGGCGCCTGCCACGGACAGGGCGTGACACGCCACCAGTGCGCCGTCTGCGGCGGCAGCGGCACGGCGCCGGCCCGGAGCTATCGCTGCAGCGTGCCGGTGGCGCCGCGGACCCGCGCCGGCACCGTGATCGAAGTCGTCACCCGCCTGCAGGGGCCGCCCCGCAAGACCAGGCCGGCGCTGCGCGTGCGCGTACGCGTGGAACTGCAGCCGCACCCGTTCTTCGCGCTCGAGGCGGACGGCACCGTGACGTTCGAACTCCCGGTCGACGGCTTTGCCTGGACGGCCAACCGCTGGATCGAGGTGCCGACGCCGCGCGGGCTGCAGCAGATGAAGCTCAGGCGCGGCTCGCTGACCTACCGCATCCGGGGCGCGGGCCTGGCGCCGGAACACTCCGACGCGCCGGCGGACTGCATCGTGACCGTCGTACCCCTGTTCCCGCCGGAGTTGGACAGCGACCAGGAAGCCGCGATCGATCGCCTGATCGCCGGCAACTCCGGCAGCGCCGCAACGGCGGCCGGCGATCGCATCGCTGCCTGGAACCGCACGTTGGCGGATTGGCAGGACGGGATGCCTGCGCGGGCGTGATGACGCCCCCGAACCGGGCCACTGCGAGGCGCGGCTACAGTCGGGCCGGCCCATCGAACCAACCCAAGCCGGTCCCGCCATGACGATCATGAACCTGAAAAGCGTCGCCGCCCCGACCCTGAAAGACTGGCTGCACGACGGCCGCGAGATCGCGCTGTTCGACGTGCGCGAGCACGGCCAGTACGGCGAGGCCCACCTGTTCCATGCCGTCTCCCTGCCGTACAGCCGGCTGGAAGGAGACGTGGCGCGGCTGGCCCCGCGCAAGAGCGTCCGCATGGTGCTGGTCGATGCGGACGGCCGGTCGGTCGCGCCGGCGGCCGCGCAAAGGCTGATCGCGCTGGGCTACTGCAACGTGCATGTGCTGCAGGACGGCACCCGTGGCTGGGAAGCGGCCGGCCTGGCGCTGTTCGCCGGCGTCAACCTGCCGTCCAAGACCTTCGGCGAGCTGGCCGAGCAGGCCTATGGCACGCCGCACGTCAGCGCGCTCGAACTGGCCGCGATGATCGCCGACGGCCAGGACGTGGTGGTGCTCGACGGACGGCCGGTGCCGGAATTCCGCAAGATGAACATCCCGACGGCCACCTGCTGCCCCAACGGCGAACTGGCCTTGCGCGTGCGCCAGCTGGTGCCGAGCGAAAGCACCCGGATCGTCGTCAACTGCGCCGGCCGCACCCGCAGCATCATCGGCGCCCAGACCCTCATCAACCTGGGCCTGCGCAACCCGGTCTTCGCGCTGAAGGACGGCACCCAGGGCTGGTTCCTGGCCGACCTGCCGCTCGAGCACGGCAACACCCGCCAGTACGGCGAGCCGGCCGCGCAGGACAGCATGCGCGCGGCGGCGCTGGCGCTGGCGCAGCGCTTCGGGGTCCCCGAGGTCGATGCCGGCACGGTGCGCGGCTGGGCCGGCGACGACGAGCGCAGCCTGTTCCTGTGCGACGTCCGCACGCCCGAGGAGTTCGCCGCCGGCAGCCTGCCGGGCGCGCAGCACACTCCCGGCGGCCAGCTGCTGCAGGCCTGCGACCAATACGTCGGCGTCCGCCATGCGCGCATCGTGCTGTTCGACTCCGACGGCATCCGGGCGCCGACGGTGGCCAGCTGGCTGCGGCAGATGGGGCACGACGCCAGCGTCCTGGCCGGCGGGCTGGACGGCGGACTGTCGCTGCCCGAGCCGGAGGTCATCGACACACCGCCAGCGCCTCGGATCGATGCCGCCACGCTGGCGCGCCTGCTGGCGGCGGACGAAGCAGTCGCCATCGACCTGCGCGCCAGCATGCAATACCGCAAGGGCCGCATCCCGGGGTCGCGCTGGTCGATCCGGCCGCGCCTGGCCGCCGACCTGGCCGGCGAAACCCGGCCGCTGGTGCTGATCGCCGACGATCCGGCCGTCAGCACCGGAGCGCTCTTCGAACTGCAGGCACTCGGCCTGTCACCCAGCCTGCTGGCCGGTGGCGTGGCCGCGTGGCAGCAGGCCGGACTGCCGCTGGCAGCGAGCGCCGCCGACCCGCCCGACGCCGATTGCATCGACTTCCTGTTCTTCGTGCACGATCGGCACGACGGCAACAAGGAGGCGGCCCGTGCCTACCTGGCCTGGGAGACCGGGCTGGTGGCTCGGCTCGACGAACGTGAGCGGGCGGCGTTCCGCCTGCCCGGCGGGATTCACGCGGAGGCCGGCCGCATCAGGGTGTAGCCGCGCACCGGCAGGCGCAGCGACAGCGCCGCCGCCAGCAACAGCAGGGTGCCGGCCGCGCCGAAGGCCAGCCAGTGGGTGCCGAAGGTCTCGTAGCCCCAGCCGCCCAGCCACGAGCTGATCATCCCGCCGACCTGGTGCCCCAGGTAGGCGAAGCCGTAGAGCAGGCCAACCAGCCGCACGCCGTAGACGTCGGCCAGGATGGCGGACGACAGCGCGATGCTGCCGGCCCACACCAGGCCGCCGATGGCGGCCGCGACGTACAGCTCGAAATGGGTGCCGACCGCCACCAGCGCGAAGAAGCCCAGGCCGCGGATCGAATAGATGACGGCCAGCAGCTGGCGCCGCGGCACCCGGTCCGCCAGCCGGCCCAGCACCAGGGTGCCGAAGATGGCGACGAAGCCGATCAACCCGATGCCCATCGAACTGGAGAACGCGGAGAAGCCGTGGTCCATCAGCATCGGCATGCCATGGGTGCCCAGCAGGTTCATGCTGAAGCCGCAGGCGAACAGGCCCAGCACGATCTGCCAGAACGGCGTGGTCCGCAGCACCTCGCGCACTGCCAGGCTGCGGGGCGGCGCCACGGTGCTGGCGCGGGCGGCGGCAATCTCGTCGGGGTGCAGGTCGGTGTGGTCCGGCGCGTCGTCGCGCATCACCAGCAGGGCGACGGGCACGGCGAAGGCCGTGAAGACGGCAGCGAAACCGACCAGGGTCGCGCGCCAGCCGATGGCGGCAATGGCCCAGGCCAGCACCGGCGTCATCACGGCCATGCCCGCCATGGACCCGGTGGACAGGAAGAACAGCGCCATGCCGCGCCGGCGCGTGAACCAGTGGCTGATCACCGGCGTCAGCGCCACGGGGCTGGTGAACGCCAGCCCCACCGACAGCAGCACGCCGAACGAAAGCAGGAAGGCCACCGGATGGCGCGCCGTGACGCTCCAGGCCGTCGCCGTCACCACGGTGGCCACGCCCAGCAGCAGGACGAAGCGGGTGCCGCGCCGCGCCACGAGGTAGCCGGCCAGCGGCATGGCCAGGCCGTAGCACAGCATGCCGACGGCGACGATGGTGGCCAGCAGGCTGCGGCTGAAGCCGAGGTCCGAGGCCATCGGCAGGAAGAACGGCCCGATGCCCAGGCGCATGCCCACCGACAGCAGCGTCAGCAGCGCCGCGGCGCCGACGATGTTCCAGCCGAAATACCACTTTCGTGCGCGTGCGCCAGTCACTTGGGGATCCACTCGGTTCGTCATTTGCGACGAGTATCGCGTACAGGGTAAACCGCGTTTGCGCGGGCCCGTCTCACGGACCAAACTGCTGCTGCAATGCCTGAAGGAAAACAGCAACAATGATCCGCGCCGCCATCATCGGCCTCGGCACCTGGGGCCAGAACCTGGTTCGCAGCGTGCAGGGCGCCAGTCCCCACATCCAGTTCACATCCGCCGCCACCCGCACGCCGGACAAGGCGCGCGATTTCGCGCAGACCCATGGCTTGCGCATGCTGCCCGACTACGAGGCCGTGCTGGCCGACCCGGCGGTCGACGCGGTGGTGCTCGCCACGCCGCACTCGATGCACACCGACCAGATCGTCGCCGCGGCCCGGGCCGGCAAGCACGTGTTCAGCGAAAAGCCGCTGGGGCTGGATGCGGCCAGCGCGCAGCGCGCGGCCCAGGCATGCGCCGACCACGGCGTGACGCTCGGCGTCGGCTACAACTGGCGCTACCAGCCGGCGCTGCAGGCGATCCGCCGGCTGATCGACGACGGCACGCTGGGGCGGGTGCTGCACCTGGAAGGCAACTTCTGCGGCCCCAGCGCCTACCGCTTTCCCAGGGGCCACTGGCGCCACGACACCGGTGAGGTGCCGGCCGGCGGCATGACCGGCCGCGGCGTGCACGTGATCGACGCCATGCTGTCGCTGGCCGGCCCGATCGAGCAGGTGACGGCCCAGAGCTTTCGCCTCGCCCAGGACTTCGGCGTCGACGACACCACCTCGATGCTGCTGCGCTTTGCCAGCGGCGCCACCGGCTACCTGGGCACCGTGATCGCGACGGCCGAGACCTGGCGGCTGCAGGTGTTCGGCAGCAACGGCTGGGCGCAGGTCGGCGACGTCGAGCACCTGACCACCTGGGACCTGACGACCTGCCTGATCGACCGCGACCACATCACCGTCAAGCAGCGGCCGCAGGTCCAGAGCTTTCCCAAGACCAGCACCGAGCGGGCCGAGCTGGAGCACTTCGCGCAGCAGGCGCAGGCCCGCCGCGCGCTCGCGCTGCCGGGCGGCGACGCGGTGCACAACGTGGCGGTGCTGGAGGCCATCCTGCAGTCCGTCGCCACGCAGCAGCCGGTGCGGCTGTCCTGACCCAGATACTGATTGGAGAATTCGCAATGGCATCGACGACACGACGACTGTGCATCCTGGCGCTGGCCGCGCTCACCGCGGGCCTGGCCCACGCACAAAGTTTCCCGAACAAGCCGATCAAGGTGGTCGTGCCCTCGCCGGCCGGCGGCCCGCCGGACCTGATCCTGCGCGCCATCATCCCCAAGCTCACCGCCGCGCTGGGCCAGCCGATCATCATCGAGAACCGCGCCGGCGCCGGCGGCATGGTGGGCACCGCCTACGTGGCCAAGCTGCCGCCGGACGGCTACACCTGGCTGTTCACCACCGCCTCGCACGTGAACATCCCGCCCTTCAACGAGAACGTCACGTACGACCCGGTGCGCGACTTCACCCACGTCACGCTGGCGGCGCAGAACTTCGGCCAGGCGCTGGTGGTCAATCCCGAGGTGCCGGCGAAGAACCTGCAGGAGCTGATCGCCTACGCCAAGAAGAACCCGGGCAAGCTCACCTATGCCAACGCCGGCAACGGCACCGCCAGCCACATCCCGGCCGAAGTGATGAAGTCCATGACCGGCACCGACATCCTGTCGGTGCCGTACAAGGGCATCGCCGAAGCGACCACCGACCTGATCGCCGGGCGCATCGACATCTTCTTCGTCGGCACCCAGATCGCGCTGCAGCACGTGCAAAGCGGCAAGCTGCGGGCGCTGGCGCTGACCGGCGCGCGGCGCTGGAAGGGCATGCCGGACGTGCCAACCATGGACGAACAGGGGCTCAAGGGTTTCAACAAGGTCAACTGGTTCGGCCTGTGGCTGCCGGCCGGCGCGGCGCCCGACATCGTGCAGAAGATCCATGCAGCCGTGGCGGCCGCGGTGAACGAGCCGGACGTCCGGGCGCAGTTCGACACGCTGGGCCTCGAAGGCGTGGCGATGCGGCCGGCCGACTTCGCCGGCTTCGTCGTCAGCGAGCAGAAGGCGGCCCAGGAGATCGCCCGCGGCATCAACGCCGGAGGCAAGAAATGAGCGAGCCGCTGCAACCCTGGCAATGGCCCGACGCGCACTGGCGCGGCATCGTCGACCACGTGCGCGCCGGCCGCGCGCTGCGCCCCGCCAGCTGGCCGGGCGGCGCCCGCTGCGCAGTGGCGCTGTCGTTCGACTCGGACCATGAAACCAACGAGCTGCGCGAGGGCGGCGAGTCGATCGGCAAGCTCTCGCAGGGCCAGTACGGCAACCGCCAGGGCATCCCGCGCATCCTGGAGATCCTGCACCGGCACGACGTCCGGGCCAGCTTCTACGTGCCGGCCGTCACCGCCCTGCTCTACCCGGAAGAACAGCGCCGGGTCGCGGACGCGGGCCACGAGGTGGCGCTGCATGGCTGGATCCACGAACGCAACTCGGTGCTGCCGGAGGCCGCCGAGCGCGACCTGATGCTGCGCGCCGCCGACACGCTGGAGCGGCTGGCGGGCAAGCGGCCGGTCGGCATCCGCACGCCCTCCTGGGACTTCAGCCCCGCGACGCTGGCGATCGCGCGCGACATGGGCCTGCTGTATGACAGCTCGCTGATGGCCGACGTCGACTGCTACGAGCTGCTGCTCGATGGCGCACCCAGCGGCGTGGTGGAGCTGCCGGTGGAGTGGATCCGCGACGACGCGGTGTACTTCAACATGAACCGCTTCGCCGGCCTGCGACCCTACACGCCGCCGGCCGACGTGTTCGACATCTTCCGGCGCGAGCTGGAGGCGGCGCATGCCGAAGGCGGCATCTTCCAGCTGACCATGCATCCGCACATCAGCGGCTACCGCTCGCGGATCTGGATCCTGGACCAGTTGATCCAGCACGCCAAGAGCCTGGGCAACGTCTGGTTCGCCACCCATGCCGACGTTGTGCGGCATGCCAAGGCCCACGGGTAGGCGACGATGATGATGGACAACTTTTCCGACGCGCAGCAGGTGCGCAAGACCGTCATCGCCACCGAGGCCGGCGTGGTGGCCTCGCAGCACAAGCGCGCGGCCCAGGCCGGCGCCGCGGTGCTGGCTGCCGGCGGCGATGCCGTCGATGCCGCGGTGGCGACATCGTTCGCGCTCGGCGTGGTCGAACCCTGGATGAGCGGCGCCATGGCCGGCGGCTGCATGGTGCTGTGGCGCGCCGACGAGCAGCGCGCGCAGGTGGTCGACTACGGCATGCGCTCGCCGCGCGAGCTCGACCCGAAGGACTATCCCCTGAGCGGCGACGGCCGCAGCTCGGACCTGTTCCCCTGGAAGGCCGTCGTCGGCGACCGCAACGTGCAGGGCGCCACCGCGGTGGCCGTGCCGGGCGTGGTCGCGGGCATGGGCCTGGCGCACGGGCGCTACGGCCGCAAGCCCTGGCGCGAGCTGGTGCTGCCGGCCGTGCAACTGGCGCAGCAGGGCCTGCTGGTGGACTGGTACTCCGGGCTGGTGACGGCCTCCAGCGCCAGGGTCCTGTCGCAGGACCCGGATGCCGCCGCGATGTTCCTGGACGAAGGCAAGTGGCCGATCATGGGCGCGTGGACGGCCAGCACCGATCGGCGGCTGGACCAGCGCGCGCTCGCCGCCACCCTGCAGCAGATCGCCGACGAAGGGCCGCGGGCGCTGTACGAAGGCGCGCTGGCCCGGGCCCTGGTGGCCGACGTGCGGGCCAAGGGCGGCTGCCTGGGCGAGGCCGACCTGGCCGCCTACCAGGCGCAATGGGCCGAGCCGCTGGCCGTGCCATACCGCGGCGGCCACATGTATGCGGCGCCGGGCCTGACCGGCGGCCCCACCTTCGCGCAGGCGCTGCAACTGCTGGAGCGTGAATTGGAACCCGGCGGCCGCGGCCCCGACGCCCAGGCCTACCAGGCCATGGCGCGCACCCTGGACGCCGCCTTCCGCACCCGCCTCGCCGACATGGGCGACCACGAGGCGCCGCAGGCGCCGGGCTGCACGACGCACTTCAGCGTGGTCGACCGGCACGGCAACATGTGCGCGGTGACGCAGACGCTGCTGTCGATCTTCGGCTCGCGCGTGGTATCGCCGTCGACCGGACTGCTGTTGAACAACGGCATCATGTGGTTCGACCCGGAACCGGGCAAGGCCAATTCGCTGGCGCCCAACAAGCGCGTGCTGGCCAATTACTGCCCGGTGGTGGGCGTCGGCCGCGACGGGCGCCAGTTCGCCCTCGGCGCCTCGGGCGGCCGCAAGATCCTGGGCGCGGTGCTGCAACTGAGTTCGTTCTTGCTGGACCACCGGATGACGCTGGAGCAGGCCTTCCACCAGCCGCGCATCGACGTCAGCGGCGGCGGCCAGATCACGGCGGACCGCAGCCTGGCGCCCGACATCCGGCAGGCGCTGGAGCAGGTGATGCCGACGGCGTCGGTGCGGCGCACGGTCTTCCCGTATGCGTTCGCCTGTCCTGCGGGGGTGCTGCGGGAGCAGAGGCTGAACATGGGCTGCACCGAGGTGATGTCGCCTTGGGGCGACGCGGTGGCTGGGTAATTGCGTTAGGTCTCCCGCATGTCCGACCTGCAAGCACTGGCGCGCACGAAGGCCGACGCTGTCGTCGGACTACGGGTCAAGGCCCTCCCGATTGAGATTCAGGCGATACAGAGGGAGTTGGCCGCAAAAGGCCTCTTGAAGTCAGGGTCCATGCTGAAACAAGTGCTCAGGGCAGCCGTCGAAGCGTTGGAGGGCGCGGCCGAAAGCGTTTCGGAACACTACACATGGGCGGCGACGCACGCGTTGCTGGTGACGCAGACCTGGATTGACCGGATCGCCTTAGACGCGCAAGAGGCCCTCCTCCCGCTGGAGACAGTAGGCGAAGATCAGATTCAAAAGGCAGCCGCTTTTTCCGGGCGGCCTGAACTCGCTGGACGATTGCTCGCCGACTTCGCAGATGCGAAGGCTCGGGCCAAAGAGTCACTAGCAGTCGCGCTCCGCTCGAAATTCGCTGAGAGACGACGTGGTCTCATCCGAGGCCTGCCATCTCTCATCCCCAGAGTGGTCTCCCGTTTCTTTGGGGGACGTGGCGTGTGATGGGCGAACAAGTCGATCGACATGGACGTCCCTAGCCGTTGGCATCCGGCCTACCGTCCGCACGTCATTTCCGACGACGGACATCACGCAGACTTGTGCGGCACCAGTTTCACTTGAAGTTCACACCCAACGGCACTTGCGTAACGCTTGAGCGTTGCGAGCGACGGTGCGTGCTTGCCAGCCGATTCGAGCCGCGAGACGGCGCTCTTGATGGTACCCATTCTCTCGGCCACGACATCCTGGGTGAGGCCCGCGCGCGACCGGGCCTCCAGCATTTGCCCGGCCACTTGATATCCGAGTTCAAGCGCCTCGTACCCAGCAGAGAAGCCCTTGCGCGCACGAGCCTTCGCGAGGAAGGCCTCATGGTCGTGCGCAACGGGCGCAAATTTCAGTTCAGCCATCCTGCAACTCCTTCAGGCGTTCTCGCACCAGCTTCAGCTAGGCGTCCTGCGGCGCGACGAATCGCTGGAGGCCGAACGGGTCCCGGTCCATCCGCAGAATGTAACGTTCGGCGCAAGCCCTTGCAGCAGCCTCCTCCGGCGCCATCTGGGTCGGACATGGGCCCGCGGCGGGCCCTCCACGTCGCCAAGGAGCGCCATGATCTTCAAACGCCTGACCCTGCTGTGGACCGTGCTGCGCGGTGACGCGCGGCGGCTGTGGTTCGCGCTGCGGCACCCGGCCGCGCCGGGCTGGCTCAAGTTGGGGGCCGCGGCGATCGTGCTCTACGTGCTGTCTCCGATCGACCTGATCCCCGACTTCATCCCCGTGATCGGGGTGCTCGACGACCTGGTGCTGGTGCCGCTGGCGATCCGCTGGCTGCTCAAGCGGCTGCCGGCCGAGATCGCCGCCGCCGTCAACCGGCGCTGAGGCCCGCGGCCTCGACGCCGGCGATGCAGATCGCCTCGTCTTCGTCGCCGGTGCCGCCGCTGGCGCCGACCGCGCCCAGCACCTGGCCCGCCGCATCCTTGACCAGCACCGCGCCGGTCTGCGGCAGGAACTTGCCGCCGGCCGTGGCCGCCAGCGAGACGAAGAAATTCGGGTTGTCCTTGGCGCGCTGGGCCAGCACCCGGCTCGACGCGCCCATGCCCACCGCGGCCCAGGCCTTGCCCTGCGCCACGTCGAAGCGGAACATGCTGGCGCCGTCCTCGCGGGCGAACGCCTTGAGATGGCCGGCGTCGTCGATCACGACGATGCCCATCGGCTTGAAGCCGGATTCCTTCGACTTGGCGAGGGCGGCGGCAATGATCTGGTTGGCTTGCGCCAGGCTGAGGGATGACATGGGTTCGGTCCTTGAAGGTTGCGCGGGCACGCCGCGATCATAGAGGCGCGCCGAAGCCGTACCGGTTCATGCTGCCGAACATCGGCATCGCCGGATGGGGCACGAAGCGGGTGCGGCAATCGAGCACCGCCGGCAGGCCGGACGCGATGGCGCGTTCGATGGCGGGGCCGACGTCCTGCGCCCGCGTCACCACCTCGCCGTGGCAGCCGAAGCCGCGCGCGATGGCGGCGTAGTCGCAGCCCTCCAGGCTGGTCCCCAGCTCGAAATCCAGCTGGTTGCGCTGGCCGGCGCGGATGATGCCCCAGGCCGCGTTGTTGTGGATGACGGTGAGCACCGCCAGCTGCTGGCGGCGCGCGGTGTCGAGCTCGTTGAGCGTGAAGCCGAACGAGCCGTCGCCGGTGATGTTGACGACGGCGCGCTGCGGAAACTGCAGCTTGAGCGCCAGCGCGTAGGGCAGGCCGAACCCGAGCTGGCTCATGCCGGGCTCGTGGAAGCGCGTGCGCACATCGTGCACCGGCGTCAGGTCGTTGCTCCAGAAGGTGGTGTGGCCGCCGTCGTACACCGCCAGCGCCTGCGCCGGCAGCGCGGCGGCGACGGCCTGGGCCAGCGCCGCCGGGTGCATGACCTCCCCGCCATCGCCCGCCGTTGCGGCCAGCGCGGCGTCGTAGCGGGCCCGCACGCTGCGGATCGACGCCAGCCACTGCGGCTCCACCGACAGCGCCAGCTGCTGGCCCAGCGCGTCGAGGATGTCGGCCAGCGCCAGCGAGGCGTCGGCCACCATCGCCACCTCATGCAGCGCCGGATGGCCCAGCGCCGACGGGTCGGTGTTGATGTTCACCAGCCGGTGCTGGCGGCGCGCGAACGGGCCGTGTTCGTCCCACAGCCACGACGAGAAGCGGCAGCCGACGCTCAGGATCACGTCGGCCTGTTCGAACGCCGTTTTCACCGCCTCGCCCGCGATCAGGCCGCCGTGGCCGATGAAGAACGGGCTGCCGGTGGCGACCACGCCCAGCGCCATCTGCGTCGGCACCACCGGCGCGCCCAGGCGCAGCGCGAGCTCGCGCACCAGCGGCGCCGCGCCCGCCGCCACCACGCCGCCGCCGGCGACGATCAGGGGGCGCCTGGCGCCGCGCAGCAGCGCGGCGGCCTCCTCCACCGCGTCGGCTGACGGGCGCGAGCCGCCCAGCGCGCGGTAGCGTGAGGGCGCGATGTCGAATTCAGCGTCGGCGAACTCGCAGCTGGCCGACAGCACGTCCTGCGGGATGTCCAGGTGCACCGGGCCGGGCCGGCCGCCCAGCGCTTCGCGGAAAGCGCGGCGCACCAGCTCCGGCAGCCGGCGCGGGTCGTTGACCACCGCGTTCCAGCGGGTCAGCGGCGCGATCACGGCCTTGGTGTCCAGGTCCATGAACATGCCGCTGTGCGGATAAGAGGCCGCGCGGTGCTGGTTGGTGGTGATGGCCAGCAGCGGCAGGTTGTTGCCGAAGGCGACGCCCAGGCCGGATGCCAGGTTCAGCCCGCCCGGCCCCATCTCGCCCAGCGCCACCGCCATGCGGCCGGAGCTGGCATGGACGGCGGCGGCCATCATCGGCGCGGCGGCTTCGTGGCGCACGCCGACGAAGCGGATCGACGGCTCCTGCGCGATGGCGTGCAGCAGCGGCGCCAGCTTGCCGCCGACGATGCCGAAGGCGAACGGCACCCGCTCGACTGCCAGCAACCGCACCAGCGCCTGCGCTCCCGTGAGTTTCAGCATGGACAGATCATTCCTCCGCGGTGAAACCGGCGGCCTTGACGATCGGCGCCCAGCGCGCGGCGTCGGCGCGCACCATCCGCGCAAACTCGTCCGGCGCCTGGGTGACCGGCTGCAGCGAATTCTTCGCCAGCGAGTCGACCATCTCGGGCGCCTGCAGGCCTTCGCGCACCAGGGCATTGAGCCTGGCCACCTGCTCCGGCGGCGTCTTCGCCGGCACGAACCAGCCGAGCCACTCCTGCACCACGATGTCTTGGAAGCCCTGCTCCGCCAGCGTCGGCACGTCCGGCAGGAAGACCGAACGCTGGGCGCTGGTGACGCCGAGCGAGCGCAGCTTGCCGGACCTGATGTGCGGCGCCACCTCGCCGATCACGTTGATGCTGATCGGCACCTGGCCGCCCATCACGTCCTGCAGCAGGGGCGCGCCGCCGCGGTAGGCGACGCTGGTCAGCTCCACGCCCGACGCCTTCGCCAGCATCATGCCGACGAAGTGCAGCGCCGAGCCCGCCGCCGGCACGCCGTAGCTGGCCTGTTTCGGGTTGGCCTTGGCCCACTTCAGGTAGTCGGCCAGGGTCTTGACTTCGGCCGGCAGGCCGGGACCGGCCGTGATCGAGAAGGCATAGGTGACGGTGGTGCTGACCGGGATGAAATCCGCCAGCGGGTCGTAGTTGAGCTTCTTGTAGGTGTTGGGGTACAGCACCATCGGCGAGCTCGGGATCTGCAGGATGGTCAGGCCGTCGGGGGTGGCCCGCTTCACGTACTCCACGGCGATGCGGCCGCCGGCGCCGGTGCGCGCTTCCACCAGCACATTGGGCGCGTACTTGCCGCGCAATTTCTCGGCGAGCGGCCTGGCCACGAAGTCGCCCATGCCGCCGGCCGGAAAGCCCGAGACGATGAAGGCGTTGCCGCTGCCCTGGGCGGCGGCGCCGGCCCAGAGGCCGGAACCCGCCAGGGCCGCGGCGCCCTGCAGGATGGTGCGTCGAGTCTGCATGTCGTGTCTCCTGTTCGTGTGCCCGATGGTGACGGTTCAGGGCCCGCCGGAACAGGGACGAAAGGCGCAGGCGCTGGTTCTTTTCCGGCATCGGAGTGAGAATCCGCCCATGAAGCCCACCGCCGCCCCGCTGCTCCTGGTGCCGTTCCGCGAGGTGCGGCACGAGCAGCCGGACGACTGCCTGCACTACGAACCGGTGGCCGTACGCGGCCGCCTGCACGACTGGACGATTCCGGCACACCGGCACGAGGCGCTGCACCAGTTCCAGCTGCTCGAACGCGGCAGCGCCAGCGCCACCATCGACGGCATCGAGCACGCGATCGTGGCCCCGGCCATCGCCATGATCGCGCCGGGCTCGATCCATGGCTTCCGCTACGCCCGCGACACGGCCGGCCACCAGGTCACCTTGCCTACGGCGCTGCTGCAGCACGCGCTCGGTGGCGCCGGCAAGCTCCAGGCCCAGCTGGGCCAGTCCTTCGTGATGGACGCTCCGGCGCTCGGGTCCGACGTCACGGAGTGTTCCCGCCTGTTCGCGGCGCTGGCCGGCGAGTTCCGCGCCGCCCATCCGGGCCGGGTCCAGGCCCTGCAGGCGCAGGCCACGCTGATCGTGCTGTGGTTCCTGCGGCACCGCGGCGCCGGGCCGGCGCAGCATCGGCACGCGCCGCTGCGCGACACCCTGGTGCAACGCCTGCTGCAGCTGGTGGAGGAGCATTTCCGCGAGCACCGGCCGCTGGCTTTCTATGCCGGCAAACTGGGCGTGACACCCGACCACCTGAGCCGCAGCTGCCGCTCGGTGACCGGGCAAAGCGCGCTCGACCTGGTGCACGGGCGGCTGCTGCTCGAGGCCCGCCGGCTGCTGGCGTACACGCCGATGACGGTGGCGCAGATCGCGACCACCCTGGGCTACGAGGACCCGGCCTACTTCGGCAAGTTCTTCGCGCGCTCGGTCGGCGAGCCGCCCTCGTCGTACCGCGACGCGGTGAACGGCGGGCTGCGGCTGCGGGAGAGCCGGCCGTCCGCGTCGAACTGAGCGCCCCGTTCACTCCCCGCCGTATTCCTTCAACGCCAGCTGGCGCAGCAGCTGCGCCGCGTGCCGCATCGGTCGCGTCGCCGGCCGGGCCTTGGGCAGCACCAGCACCACGCGGTTGCGGATCGCCGGCGCGTGGATGGGCGCGGTGTAGAGCGGCTGCGCGTAGCTCCAGAGCCGGGTCGCGCTCACCGGCAGCACGGTGTGCGAGACGCCGCGCGCCACCAGCGACAGCACGGTCTGCACCGAGTCGACCTCGGCCACGATGGTCAGGGGCAGGCCGCGGGGCCGGGCCTCCTTGTCGAGCAGCTGGCGCAGCGCGTTCGGCGAACTCGGCATCACCAGCGGCAGCGCCGCCACCTCCGCCAGCTTCATGCGGCGCGGCAACGGCGCCGGGCCGACCACCACCAGCGGTTCGCGCGCCAGCGTCTCCTCGCTCAATTGCGGCGACGGCGCCGGATCGAACAGGATCGCCATGTCCAGCGAGCCGGCCACCAGCCATTCGCGCAGGCGGATGCTCAGGGCCTCCACCACGGTGATGGCCGCGTCGGGATAGCGCTCGCGGAACTGCTCCACCAGGTCGGCGGTGAGCACGTGCGCCACCCGCGGCGGCAGCCCGATGGTGACGCGCCCGCCCGGACTGGCCTGGCGCTCCTGCAGTTCGGCCTGGGCCCGGTCGGCCAGCTCGAAGATGGCGCGGGCATGGGCCAGCAGGCCGAGCCCGGCCTCGTTCGGCTCGGCGCCGCGCCCGGTGCGCACCAGCAGCCGCTGGCCGACCTCTTCTTCCAGCAGCAGCACCTGGCGGCTGAGCGCCGGCTGCGACAGGTGCAGCACGGCCGCCGCCCGGCTGAAGCTGCCGGCCTCCACCACCGATACGAAATAGCGCAGCCGGGTCAGGTCCATGCGATGCATTTTACGGATAGCTGGTATGCACGAACGTTGGGCCGACAGCGCCGAGAATCGGGCGACGATTGCTGTCCCCACATGTCCACCGTCCTCACCTACAACCCCGAACCCAGCCAGCCGCGGCTGCAACTGCCGGCCGACGCCTGCGACACCCACGTCCACGTGTTCGGGCCGGCGGCGCGCTTTCCGTACGCCGCCAAGCGCGGCTTCACGCCGGTCGATGCGCCCAAGGAGAAGCTGTTCGCGCTGCACCGCCGGCTCGGCATCGGGCGCTGCGTGATCGTGCAGTCCACCGTCCACGGCTTCGACAACAGCGTGGTCGAAGACGCGATCGCCGCCGGCGGCGGCCGTTACCTGGGCATCGCCTTGGCGCCCATCGACGTGCCGGACGAAGAACTGGCGCGGCTGGCCGCGGCCGGCTTTCGCGGCGTGCGCTTCAACTTCTCGCCGCACCTGCCGGCCGCCGCCGCGCCGGTCCAGTTGCCGGACTTCAGCCGCCGGCTGGCGGCGCACGGCCTGCACCTGCAGGTGCACTTCGAGAGCAGCCTGGTGCACACGCTGGCGGCGCCGTTGGCGCAATGCGCGGTGCCGGTGGTGATCGACCACATGGGCCGGGTCGACGCGGCGCTGGGTCCGCAGCATCGCGACTTCGCGGCGCTCCACGCGCTGCTGCAGGATCAGCGGTTCTACGTGAAGGTCAGCGGCATCGACCGGATCGACCCGACGCCGCCCTACGCCAACGGCATCGCGCTGGCGCGCCGGCTGGTGCAGGACTTTCCGCTGCGCAGCGTCTGGGGCACCGACTGGCCCCATCCCAACCACACCCACGTGCCCGACGACGGCCAGCTGGTGGACCTGCTGCAGGAGATCGCGCCGGATGCGGCGGCACGCGAGCAACTGCTGGTCCACACCCCCCAGACCCTTTACCGGTTTCCCCAATGAGCACCACCCCCGATTTCAACTACACCCCCGCCGGCCGCCTCAAGGGCCGGGTCGCCCTGGTCACCGGCGCCGGCTCGGTCGGCCCCGGCTGGGGCAACGGCCGCGCCATCGCGGTCCGCTTCGCCGAGGAAGGCGCGCTGGTGTTCGGCTCCGACCGCGACGCCGGGCGGCTGGTGGAGACCACGCAACGGGTCGCGGCGGCCGGCGGCACCATCGCCACCGCCGACTGCGACGTCACCAGCAGCGACTCGATCGCCGCCATGGTGGAGCGCTGCATCGAGCGCTTCGGCCGCATCGACGTGCTGGTGAACAACGTCGGCGGCTCGGCCCGCGGCGGCCCGGTGGAGATGGACGAAGCCGTGTGGGACAACCAGGTCGACCAGAATTTGAAGAGCGTGTTCCTGGCCTGCAAGCACGTGCTGCCGCACATGGTGAATCAGGGCGGCGGCGCCATCGTCAACATCTCCTCGACCTCCGGCCTGCGCTGGACCGGCGCGGCCCAGATCGCCTATGCCTCCACCAAGGCCGGCGTGATCCAGTTCTCGCGCGCGCTCGCCGTGCAGTACGCGGCGCAGAAGATCCGCGTCAACACCGTGGTGCCGGGGCAGCTGCACACGCCGATGGTCGAAGTGCGGCTGGCCGGCCAGCGCGCCGGCGGCGACGTCGAGGCGCTGCTCAAGCAACGGCAGTCGCGCATCCCCCTGCCCTTCATGGGCGATGGCCGCGACACCGCAGCCGCCGCCCTGTTCCTGGCCTCGGACGAGGCCCGCTTCATCACCGGCGCCGAGCTGGTGGTCGACGGCGGCATGTCGGTGCGCTGCGACTGAAACGCGTTTTCCCAAGGACACACGCATGAACTCCACTGCCTTCTCCCGCCGCACCGTGCTCGCCGCCGTCGCCGGCGCCATCGCGTCTGCCGGCCCCGCCTTCGCGCAGGGCGGCAAGACCACCCGCCTGGTCGTCGCCTTCCCGCCCGGCGGCCCGGTGGACTTCGTCGCCCGCGCCATCGCCGAAGCCATGGGCAGGGAGCTGGGGCACCAGGTGATCATCGAGAACCGGGCCGGCGCCAACGGCGCGATCGCGGCCGACTACGTGTCGCGCTCGACGCCCGATGCCCAGGTGCTGTGGCTCAGCAGCGTCGGCGCCGTCGCCATCAACCCGGCGCTGTACGACAAGCTGTCCTACGACCCGGCGCGCGACCTGACGGCGGTGTCGCTGGTGGTGCGCAACGTCGAAGTGCTGGTGGTGCCGGCCAATGCGCCTTACAACACCGGCGCCGAATTCGTCGCTGCCGCCAAGCGCGGCGGCAAGCCATTGACCCTCGCTTCATCGGGCACAGGCAGCGTGCCGCACCTGGCGATGGAGCTGCTGGCCGACGCCTCGAAGGCGCCGTTGCTGCACGTGCCGTACAAGGGCGCGGCGCCCGCCATCACCGACGTCATCGCCGGCCACGTCGACGGCTTCTTCGGCGACATTCCCGGCCTGATTTCCTTCATCAAGGGCGGCAAGCTCAAACCGATCGGCATCGCCGCGACGCGCCGCCATCCG
The DNA here is from genome assembly GCA_943372495.1 of Ramlibacter sp. 2FC. Taxonomy (GTDB): domain Bacteria; phylum Pseudomonadota; class Gammaproteobacteria; order Burkholderiales; family Burkholderiaceae_C; genus Ramlibacter. The sequence continues at coordinate 28,190 of CALRYV010000044.1, forward strand.
CTGCTGCCCGACGTGAAGACCTTCGACGAGATGGGCATCCCGGGCGTCGACTCCGACAACTGGTACGCGCTGTTCACGGCCAAGGGCACGCCCGCGGCCGACGTCGACCGCGTCAACCGGGCGCTGCGCAAGGCGCTCGACGATGCGGGCGTGAAGGCCAAGCTGATGGGATCGGGGGCCGAGCCGGCGCCTTCCACGCCGGCGGAACTCTCCGCGCTGCTCAAGGCCGACCTGGCCAAGTGGACCCAGGTCATCAAGGCCAACAAGATCAAGCCCGATTGAAGGACCACAGCATGCGCATCGACCCCATCGTCGCCGGCACCCGGCCGGAACTCGCCGCGCTGGAGGCGCAGATCGTCGCCGAGCGCGGCCGGATCTCGCCGCTGTACCAGGTGCTGCTGCACAGCCCGCCCGTGGCGCACGGCTGGGAGCAGATGCTGTCGGCCATCCGCAACCGCAACAGCCTGCCGGCCGGCCTGCGCGAGCTGATCATCCTGCGCGTCGCCATCCTGAACAACGCGCCCTACGAATTCGAAGCCCACGTGCCGCACGCGCTGGCCGCCGGCGTGGCCCAGGCCACCATCGACGCGATGCGCGCGCAGCCGTTGCCGCCGCAGCTGCCCTTGACGGCGGCCGAACGCGCGGCCCTCGATTACACCGACGCGATGACGCGCGCCATCACCGTGCCCGACCCGCTGTTCGCACGGGTGCGCGAGCACTTCCAGGGCCAGGCGCTGGTCGACCTGACGGCCACGGTGGCGGCCTACAACATGGTCTCGCGCTTCCTCGAAGCGCTGCAGATCGGGCATTGAGCATGGCCGACCGCGACGACTGGATCCTGGTCCAGGCCGGCCTGGCTGCCGGCACCGGCTTGCTGGCCGGCGCCCGCGCCTTCTGCGCGGAGCAGGGCTGGACACTGCACCGTGCCGCCTGGGCGCAGGACCAGGGCCTGGCCTATGTCTACGCCCGCGTCCCGGCCGGTGTCGCCGCCACGCCGGCGCAGGCGCAAGCCTTCGCCCGCCATTGCCAGGGGGCGCGCGACGTGCGTGTCTCGGTGCTGGCGCCGGTGTTCGACACGCCCGGCGCGTCCGCGGGCGAACCGGCCCGCTTCCATTACGTCGTCGAGATGGACCCCGAAGCCGGCTGGATGCCCGAGATCAGCCGCTGGTACGACGTCGAGCACATGCCGGGACTGGCGGCGGTGCCCGGCTGCATCCGCGCCACCCGCTTCCTCAACGGCGGCCACGGGCCGCTGTCGCTGGCATGCTATGACCTGGTCAGCGCCGATGCGCTGGGCTCGCCGCCCTGGCT
>CALRYV010000045.1:0-27961 GCA_943372495.1 Ramlibacter sp. 2FC
GCCGCCGAGGATGCCTTTTCCGCGGCCACGCTGACCCTGGCCGGCCTGGCGATGGGCGGCGGCATCGGCTGGGTGGTCCAGCGGCGGACCCGACTGGCACGGCGCGGGGCGCCGCCCGTGGCACAGGAGCCGACGTCGGCGCAGGAGCCGCCGCCGGCCCCCGCGTTGGCGGCGGGACTGCAGCCACGGGCATGGCTTGACCGGTCGTTGCCGCGGAGCGTTCGCAGTCGCAAGCGGCTGGTGAAATTGCTGCTGAAGATTCGGCGTGGTGCCGGCGTCGTCGCCAGCCTGGCCGGCCTGGCGGTCCTGGTGTTCTGGGCGATCGAGGAGTTCGACGGCGCCACCAAGGAGCCGGGCCTGTACCTGGCGCTGCTGGTGCTGGCGCTGGCGACCGGCGTGGGTGCGTGGTGGTGCGGGCGACTGGCCGACAGGCTGCATCGCTCGCTGTACGACTGAACCACCCGGACTTCGTCCACCGAGCTTGCCGTTACGGACGCGACGCCCGGAGCCGGTCCGCGAGCAGGCGGTCCGCGCCAGATTCCGGCGTCGGTGCAGTTATTGCATTTGTAAGCTAAAAAGTGCAAAATCTCGGCATGACTTCCAATGCCGATCTCGTGGCCGGCGTGCTTTGCGTGGGGGGCGCCGACCTTGCGTTCGTCGACCTTCCCGCCCGCTTCGGTGCGGTCCTGCAGCGCCTGCCGGTGGTGCTTCGCATCCTGCTGGAAAACGTGCTGCGCAACATGCACGGCAAGGAGCGGACAGCCGCCGAGGCCGCGCTGCTGGCCTGGCTCGCCACCGGCACCAGCCAGGCGGAGATCGAGTTCCAGCCCGCGCGCGTCCTGATGCACGACACCACCAGCACGCCGGCGCTGGTCGACATCGCGGCGATGCGCGATGCGCTGGCCGAGGCCGGCGCCGACCCGCGGCGGCTCAATCCGCAACTGCCGGTCGATGTCTCGGTCGACCATTCCCTGGCGGTCGAGGCCTCTGGCCGCGCCGATGCGCCCGCCGTCAACCTGCGGCATGAGATGCGGCGCAACGCCGAGCGTTACCGGTTCCTGCGCTGGGCCGCCCAGGAGCTGCGCAACGTGCGCATCCATCCGCCCGGCACCGGCATCATGCACACCATCAACCTCGAACAGCTGGCCACGGTGGTGAGCGTGGAGGAGCGTGGTGGCCGCCAGTGGCTGGTGCCGGACACCATGATCGGCACCGACAGCCACACCCCCATGGTCAACGGCATCGGCGTGCTGGGCTGGGGCGTCGGCGGCCTCGAAGCGCAGACGGTGATGTTCGGCATGCCGACGATGATCCGGATCCCGGAGGTCACCGGGGTGCGGCTCGTGGGGCAACTGGGGCCCGGCTCGCAGGCGACCGACCTCGCGCTCACGGTCACGTCCCGCCTGCGCGAACTGGACGTCACCGGCGAGTTCGTCGAGTTCTTCGGGCCGGGCGTGTCGAGCCTGAGCGCCGGCGATCGCGCCGTGGTGGCCAACATGGCGCCGGAATACGGCGCCACCACCGGCTTCTTTCCGGTCGATGCCAACACGCTGGCCTACCTGCGCCAGACCGGCCGGCCCGAAGCCGCCATCGAACGGGTGGAGGCCTACAGCCGCGCGGCCGGCCTCTGGTTCGATCCGCAGGCCGAGCCGCGTTACACCCGCCAGATCGAGATCGACCTGGCCTCGATCGGCATCCACGTCGCGGGGCCGCGCCGCCCGCAGGACCTGCTCGATGTCTCGGAAACCGGCAACACCCTGGATGCCATCGGCTTCGCGCCGGCCTCGAAGTCGGAGCTGCCGCGGCACGCCGTAGCGATCGCCGCGATCACCAGTTGCACCAACACTTCCGATCCGCGGCTGCTGGTCGCGGCCGGGCTGGTGGCGCGCAACGCGCGCAGGTTCGGGCTCAAGGCGCCGGCGTGGGTCAAGACCTCGCTGGCGCCGGGATCGCCGGCGGCCGCGTCCTACCTGCAACGCGCGGGCCTGCTCGAAGACCTGGAGGCCGTGGGCTTCGGCATCGTCGGCTATGGTTGCACCACCTGCATCGGCAACTCCGGGCCGCTCACCGACGGCATCGCCGCCGCGCAGGCGGCCGGTGCGGTCAAGGGTGTCGCCATCCTGTCCGGCAACCGCAACTTTCCCGGCCGCGTGCACCCCGACCTGGAGCTGAGCTTCATCATGTCGCCGGCGCTGGTGGTGGCCTTCGGCCTGGCCGGCGATGCCGAACGCAACCTGCGCGACGACCCGGTTCAATGGACCGACCGGGGACGGCCGGTGTACCTGCGGGAGCTGTGGCCCTCGCGCGAAGAGATCGATTCGCACCTGGCGGCGGCCCTGTCGCCGGCCGATTACGCGCGCGACTTCGAGATCGCCGGCCGCAATCCGCAGTGGCAGGCGCTGACCGCGCCCAAGGGCGCGCTGTTTCCCTGGGACCCGGCGTCCACCGCACTACGCCGTCCGCCGTTCGCTGCCGTGACCGAAGGCTCGCTGCTGGGGCGCTACTGCGCCTACCCGCTGCTGGTCGTCGGCGACGACATCACCACCGACCATATTTCGCCGGCCAGCGCCATCCCGCGCGACAGCCTGGTCGCGGACTACCTGGTCGAGCGCGGCGACGCGCGTGACGATCTCAACGTGTTCGCTTCGCGACGTGGCAACTGGGAAGTGATGGTGCGCGCCGCCTTCCACAGCAAGACGTTGCGCAACCTGCTCGCGCCGGACGCGCCGGTGGCGCACACGGTGCACTTGCCCACCGGGGAGATGCTGCCGATCTGGGAAGCGGCGCAGCGCTACGCCAGGGCCGGCGACTCGGTGGTCATCGTCGCCGGCGAGCGTTACGGCATGGGGTCGTCCCGCGACTGGGCCGCCAAGGGGCAGCGCCTGCTGGGCATCCGCGCGGTGCTGGCCCGCAGCTTCGAGCGCATCCACCGCTCCAACCTGATCGGCATGGGCATCCTGCCGGTCAGCGTGCCCGCCGCCGTCGCGGCCTCGACGCTCGAGATCCGGCCCGGTGACCGGATCGACATCGATGCATCCGCCCAGGCGGTGCAGGTGCGCGGTCCGCTCCGGGTGCGGATCCTGCGCGCCGACGGCTCGGTCGACGCCTTCACCGCCACTGCCGCCATCGAAACCGGCCTGGAGCTGCAGCTGCTGCGCGACGGCGGCGTGATTCCCTCCATCCTGAAAAAGACGCTCAGGGCTTCAGGATCTTCGTGATCTTGCGCATGTTGCGCACCGTGGCAGCAAGGTGGTCGCTCAGCGCCTGCGCCGCTTCCTCGTTGCGCTCCTGTTCGAGCAGGTCCAGGATGGCCAGGTGTTGCTCGCAATGCTGCTTGTAGCGCTTGCGGTCCTGGGTGGACCGGTAGGAGAGCAGGCGGCGGACGCGGTTCACGCGCCGGATCGAATCGATGAAGAACGGGTTGCCGCAGCCCTCGACCAGCGCCTCGTGGAAGCGCACGCCACGCTCGTGGATCTGGTCGGCGCTGTCGGTCCGGATCCCGCCCTTGAGCAGGTGGATCTCCGCCGCGCGGCAGCGCGCGAGCACCTCGGGTGCGATGTGGTAGCCGGGCTCCCGCAAGGCGGCGGGCTCCAGTGCCAGCCGCAAGCGATAGGACTGGATCAGGCTTTCCGGCGTCGTGAGCATCGGCGAGAACTCCCAGCCGTAACCCGGCTTCTTCCGGACCCAGCCTTCCTGCGCCATGCGATGCAGCAGCGACTGCAGCTGGGCGCTGGTGAGCTGGTAGCGCTGGCGCAGCAGGGTTTCGCTGAAGGCATCCGGCAGCAATCCCTGCAACCGGTCCTCGGCGATGCGGAAATACACCGCGCTGGCCGAGCGGCCGTCATCCAGGCCGAGCGACTCCGCCAGCTGGGTGGTGGGGCCGTCGATCTCCGTCGCCAGGAAGTAGCCGCGATTGGGTTCGCGATGCAGCAGCCCCTTGCCGTGCAGCAACTCCAGCGCCTGGTTGACCGGCGAGCGGGAGATGCGCAGCCGGTCGGCCAGCATCTGCGCCGGCAGGTGGCTGCCCGGCGGCAGGCCGTCGTCGCGGATCAGGTCCAGGATGCGGGCGGGAACGGTGAGGTCGAGGTTCATGGGAAGACGAGGGCGCCTGGGCCTGCACGATAGCGCAACGGCATGCGCGTTTTCCACTACGCGATTGGGTTTGCATATATTAACGTCAAAATGCAATAATGCCGACCATGGTGTCCGGCGGCCGGTCGGACCCGCGCCCCTGAAAGGACCTCCTGATGCAACCCTCGCTCTCCCGTCGTGCGCTCGCGCTGTGCCTTGCCGGCGCCGTTGTGCTGCCGTCCCCGTCGTTCGCGCAGGCCACTTCGACCAGCTCAGGACAGGCCTACCCCGCCAAGCCGATCACCGTGGTGGTCGCGTTCTCCGCCGGCGGCAACAACGACCAGCGGGCGCGCCAGCTCGGCATCCCGGTCGGCGCCATGCTCGGCCAGCCGGTGGTCATCGACAACAAGCCGGGCGCCAGCGGCAACATCGGCCACGACTACGTGGCCAAGGCCGCGCCGGACGGCTACACGCTGGGCATCGGCGCCATGGGCCCGCTGGCGGTGAATCCGTCGCTGTACCCGAAGCTCAACTTCGATCCGCTCAGGGACTTCACGCCCATCGTGCTGATCGAACGGGCGCCGCTGGTGCTGGTCACGCGGGTCGAGAAGCCGTTCAAGACGCTCAAGGACGTGGTGGACGCCGCCAAGGCGAAGCCGGGCCAGCTCACCATCGGCAATGCCGGCCCAGGGGGTGCCCACCACCTGAGCGGCGAACTGTTCGAACTGGCCGCCGGCATCACCACGCTGTCGGTGCCGTACAAGGGCGGCGGCCCGGCAGCGACCGCGCTGCTGTCGGGCGAGATCGACCTGATGTTCGAGCAGACCTACGCCGCGCTGCCGTCGATCCAGGCGGGCAAGACGCGTGCGCTGGCGGTCACCAGCGCCAGGCGGTTGCCCAGCCTGCCGAACGTGCCGACCATGACCGAGCTCGGCTACCCGCAGGTGGTGGTCTCGAACTGGCTGGGCCTGATCGGCCCCAAGGGCATGTCCGCGGCCACCGTTGCGAAGCTCAACGAAGCATTCAACAAGGCGCTGGCCGCGCCGGAACTGCGCGAGCGGATCACCGGCCCCGGCAATGAAGTGGGCGGCGGCAGCGCGGAAGAGTTTTCCGCCTTCATCGCGGCGGAGAACCAGCGCTGGGCCGCACTGGTGAAGAAGGCCAACATCAAGCTCGAGTGAGCGGCTGTCAGCGGGAAACGGACAAGGCCAGCTGGCGAACCGGCTGGCCTTTTGGTTTCTGGTGGCGCTTCACGGATTCGAACCGCGGACCTGTGGATTATGATTCCATCGCTCTAACCGACTGAGCTAAAGCGCCGAGCCCGAAATTATATCCCAGTCGTGCCGACCCGCCAGGCTACTGGTGCTTGAACTGCGCCTTGCGCTTGTTGACGAAGGCGTCCATGCCTTCCTTCTGGTCGGTGGTGGCGAAGGTCGCATGGAACAGGCGCCGCTCGAACATCACGCCGTCGGACAGGCTGCTTTCGAACGAGCGGTTGATCGATTCCTTGGCCGCCATCACCGCGATCTGCGAGAAGTCGCAGATGGTGAGTGCGGCGCCCAGCGCCTCGTCCATCAGCTTGTCCAGGGCGACCACGCGGCTGACCAGCCCCGAGCGTTCGGCTTCGGTCGCATCCATCATGCGCGACGTCAGTGCCATGTCCATCGCCTTGGACTTGCCGACGGCGCGCGGCAGCCGCTGGGTGCCGCCGGCGCCGGGGATGATGCCCAGCTTGATCTCGGGCTGGCCGAACTTCGCGTTGTCGGCGGCGATGATGAAGTCGCACATCATTGCCAGCTCGCAGCCGCCGCCCAGCGCGAAGCCGCTCACGGCGGCGATCACCGGCTTGCGGATGCTGCGGATGGTCTCCCAGTTGCGCGTGATGTAGTCGCCCTTGTAGACGTCGGCGAAGCTGTACGTGGCCATGGCGCCGATGTCGGCGCCGGCGGCGAATGCCTTCTCGCTGCCGGTGACGATCATGCAGCCGATCGCTTCATCCGCGTCGAAGGCCTTCAGCGCCGCGCCGAGTTCGTCCATCAGCTCGTTGTTCAGCGCGTTGAGCTGCTTGGGCCGGTTGAGCCTGACGATGCCGACCTTGCCCGCCTGCGTGCTCACTTCGATGTTGTCGTAGGCCATCACTGCTCCTGTTGTTGCGGTTCCGATCGTTCGACTATACCCAAGCGGAACATTCGCCGACCGGCCGGTTTGCCAATGGTAGAGTGCCTGCTCAGGAGACTCCCATGACCGAAAAGACCGTCCTGTATTCGACCCGGGGCGCGGTGGCGCTGCTCACGCTGAACCGGCCGCTGGCCCTGAACAGTTTCACCCGCCAGATGCACCGCGAGCTGTGGGAGGCGCTGGACCGGATCGAGGCCGACCAGTCGGTCCGGGCCTGCGTGATCACCGGTGCGGGGCGCGGTTTCTGCGCCGGCGCGGACCTGGCGGAATTCGACTTCGAGCCGGGCCCTGACCTGGTCAAGCGCGCCGACCCGGGACCGGTGATCGACCAGGCCTTCAATCCCACGGTGCGCAGGCTGCAAGCCCTGCGCGTTCCCACGGTCGCGGCCGTGAACGGCGTTGCCGCCGGCGCCGGCGCCTCGCTGGCGATGACCTGCGACCTGGCCATCGCCGCCTCCAACGCCAGCTTCATCCAGGCCTTCAGCAAGATCGGTTTGGTGCCCGACGCCGGCGGCAGCTGGTTCCTGGTCAAGCGACTGGGCCTCGCGCGGGCGCTCGGCGCCGCCATGCTGGGCGACAAGATGAGCGCCGCGCAGGCGAAGGAGCAGGGAATGATCTGGGACGTCGCCGCCGAAGGCGAGGATTGCGTCGAAGCTGCGCTGCAGCTCGCCACCCGGCTGGCCGACCTGCCGACCAAGGCGCTGGTTGCCACCCGCAAGTTGCTGCGCGCCGCCGCGTCCAACGACCTGGACCGGCAACTGGACCTGGAGCGCGACACCCAGTCGGCCCTGGGCCAGACCCACGACTACATCGAAGGGGTGATGGCGTTTCGGGAAAAGCGGCCGGCGAACTTCAAAGGCCAGTGACATGGACGACCACCAGCTCGCCGCGAAATGCGGCGCCTCCATGTTCGCGGTGGACCGCGCCAGCAAGGACTTCATGCAGATGGAGCTGCTCGCCTGCGAGCCCGGCCGCGCGCTCATGCGCATGACCGTGCGCGAGCCGATGCTCAACGGCCACCAGATCTGCCACGGCGGCTTCATCTTCACGCTGGCCGACTCCACCTTCGCCTTCGCCTGCAACAGCCGCAATTTCGCGACGGTGGCCTCGGGCGCCAGCATCGAGTTCCTGCGGCCGGCCCACCTGGGCGACGTGCTGACCTGCGAAGGCGTCGAACAGCTGCTGCAGGGACGGCACGGCATCTTCGACATGAAGGTGAGCAACCAGCGTGGTGAAGCGGTCGCGATGTTCCGCGGCAAGAGCGCGCAGATCAAGGGCGCCGTGCTGCCCGCGGGAGAGGAACAATGACGGGCTTCGCCCTGGAGCCGATCGAAAAGGCCAGCGTCGACGAGCTGCGCTCGCTCCAGCTCAAGCGGCTGCAGGCGACGCTGCACCATGCCTATGCCAATTCACCGGTCTACCGCGCGAAGTTCAATGCGGCCGGCGTCCGGCCCCAGGACTGCCGCACGCTCGCGGACCTGGCGAAGTTTCCCTTCACCGGCAAGAACGACCTGCGCGACGCCTATCCGTTCGGCATGTTCGCGGTGCCGCGCGAACAGTGCGCACGCATCCATGCCTCCAGCGGCACCACGGGCAAGGCCACAGTGGTCGGCTACACGAAGAACGACATCGAAACCTGGTCGCAGGTGATGGCGCGCAGCATCCGCGCCAGTGGTGCGCGGCCGGGCGACATGGTGCACGTGAGCTACGGCTACGGCCTGTTCACCGGCGGTCTCGGCGCCCACTACGGCGCCGAGAAGCTGGGGCTGACGGTGGTGCCGTTCGGCGGCGGCCAGACCGAGCGCCAGGTCCAGTTGATCAACGATTTCCGCCCCGACATCATCATGGTGACGCCCAGCTACATGCTGGCGATCGCCGACGAATTCGAGCGCCAGGGGCTCGATCCGTCGCGCTGCAGCCTGCGGCTGGGCATCTTCGGCGCCGAGCCGTGGACCAACGACATGCGCCTGGCGATTGAGCAGCGCCTGGACATCGACGCCGTCGACATCTACGGCCTGTCGGAGGTGATGGGGCCGGGCGTGGCCAACGAATGCGTCGAGACCAAGGACGGCCCCACGATCTGGGAAGACCATTTCTATCCCGAGATCATCGACCCCGACAGCGGCGCGCCGGTGGCCGACGGCGAGTTCGGCGAGCTGGTGTTCACCAGCCTGACCAAGGAGGCGCTGCCGATCATCCGCTACCGCACCCGCGACCTGACGCGGCTGCTGCCCGGCACCGCCCGCACCATGCGCCGGATGGAGAAGATCACCGGCCGCAGCGACGACATGATGATCGTGCGGGGCGTCAACGTGTTCCCGACCCAGATCGAGGAGCTGATCCTCAAGCGCAGCGAGCTGGCGCCGCACTACCAGTGCATCCTGACCCGCGACGGCCCGCTGGACGAACTGACGGTGGCGGTGGAGACCCGGCCCGGCGTGGCGCCGGATTCGCAGGCCGCGCTCCAGGCGGCGCAGTCGCTGCAGCATGACATCAAGAGCTTCATCGGCACCTCGGCGCAGATCGAGCTGCGGCCCGAGGGCGGCGTCGAGCGCAGCGTCGGCAAGGCCAAACGGGTGCTCGACCAGCGTCGCCGCTAACGCTGCTCGATCTTCTCGACGAACAGGTCGAGGTTGGCGTCGCCCGCAGTGACGAGGATGCGCACCGGCAGGTATTGCAGCGAGGGCGCGAACCACATTTCAGCCGTGATGTTGCCGCGCGCATTGGCCAGCGGCCGGGGCTTGAGATGGAACGCCTCCACCGCGCCGAGCTGCGGCGTCTGCAGGACTTCCTTTTTCACGACGTCGTAGGTCCAGTAGTCGACCCCGCCGGGGCGCGCCAGCCAGAGGCTGACCGAGCGGCCGACTTCCAGCGGCAGCTGGCCGGACGCGAACCGGTGGCTCAGCTCCACGAACTGGCTGGCCGTGTCCTGCACCCCGTCGGGCCGGGGCACCTGACTGCCGTCGGACAGGGTGACCTGCCGCTCCTGCAACTGGGCCGACCGACGCTTGCCGACCCGCGTTTCCTCGTAGGCGCTGGGCGCCAGGCCCTGCTCGGTGACCTGGCCCTGGCTGGTCATCACCACGCTCACCGGGCCCAGGTCGATGTCGATGCGGGTCTGGTAGCGGTCGCCCTGGCGCTGCCACTGGACCCGGGCGTCGCCGTGCAGCTCGCCCCGGAAGTAGCCGCCGACCCGGTAGCTCAGTCGGGTGTCGCCCGGCCAGCTGTCCAGGGTCGCCGGACTCGGACTCGGACTCGCAGTCGCCGTGGCCGTCGGCGCGGGGACCGTGGGAGTCGGCGTGGTCGCGACCTCTTCGGCCGGCGTAAGGGCAGCAGTCGGCGTGGCCTGGGCCGGTTCGGCGGCCACGGTCTCGGTCGCGGGCACCGGCGCGGGGGCGGTGGTCGTGACCTCGGCGGGGGTCGAGGACGCCACCGCTTCGATCGTCGCCGGCCGCGGCGCCCGCACCCGCGCGGGCTTGGTGACTGCGACCGGGGGCGGTGCCACCGGGGCCGCGGGCTGCAACAGCCGGGTGAACATCGGCGCGGCCATCAGCTTCAGGGCCGCTTGCTCCTGCGCCTGCCAGGCCAGCCACTGCAGCACCAGGGCGTGGCCCAGCAGCACTGCCAGCAGCAGCGCCGCGATCAGTGGCTTGCGGCGAGCCACGGCTGCGCCAGCGCGGGGTCGCGCAGGACCAGCCGCCAGGTGGTGACGGCGGCCGGCAAGGCCAGTTCGAGCCGCAGCAGCCGGCGGTCGCGGGCCACCAGGGCGACCACCTTCTTGTGGGCGCCGGCATACAGCGTCAGGTCGTCCAGCTTGGTCATGCGCCAGCCGTGGCCCGCCACCTCGACGCCGAGCCATTCGTCGTTGGCGGCGATGCCGGCCAGCTCCGCGGCGCCGCCGCGCAGCACCTGCTTGATCTGCACGCCGCTGCTCTCCGTCACCCGGATGCCCAGGCGCTGCGCCAGTTGCGCCGGTTCTTCGAGGACCATCACGCCGTGTTTGAGCAGCAGTTCCTCCAGCGGCAGTTCGCGGGTGCTGTGGACCCACGCGGCCAGCTCGCGGGTGTAGGCCCGGCTTCCGAGTTCGCGCAGGACGGCAGCGAAGTCGGCCTCGGTCATCGGGCCCCCCTTGCAGCGCAGCCACAGCGCGCGCATGACCGCGTCCAGCGTGGTGTGGCCTTCGGCCCGCAGCGTCAGGTCGAAGCACAGCGCGACCAGCGAGCCCTTGGTGTAGTAGCTCACCGTGGCGTTGGCCGTGTTCTCGTCCTGGCGGTAGTACTTGACCCAGGCGTCGAAGCTGGCCTGGGCCGTCGCCTGCACTTCGCGGCCCGGCGTCTGCAGCACCTGGTTGATGGTCTTGTTCAACAGCTTGAGGTAAGCCGTGTCGTCGATCAGGCCGGCGCGGCGCAGCAGCAGGTCGTCGTAGTAGCTGGTGAAGCCCTCGAAGAACCACAGCAGCTGCGTGTAGTTCTCGGCGCCGTAGTCGTAGCGGGCGAATTCCGCCGGCCGCAGGCGCTTGACGTTCCAGGTGTGGAAGTACTCGTGGCTGATCAGGCCCAGCAGGGTGATGTAGCCGTCGGTCTGGCGGCTCTCGCCCAGGCGCGGCAGGTCGCGCCGCGAAGCAATCAGGGCGGTGGAGTTGCGATGCTCCAGGCCGCCGTAGCCGTCATCGACCACGTTCAGCATGAACAGGTAGCTCTTGAAGGGCGGGCGCTTCCGGTCATGCCAGAAGCGGATCTCGGCTTCGCAGATCTGCTGCGTGTCCGCCAGCAGGCGGGCCGTGTCGATCGATTCAGCGGCGCCGGCCACCACCAGCCGGTGCGGGACGCCGCCGGCCTTGAAATCTCCGCTCCAGAACGCGCCGAGCTCCACCGGGCAGTCGACCAGTTCGTCGTAATCCGCCGCCAGGTAGGTGCCGAAGCCGCGCTTGTTGACCTTGTGCGGCGCCAGGCCGGTGGCCACCTGCCAGTGGCCGATATGGGGGGAGCCGAGGATTTCCAGGGCATGGACCTGGCTTTCCTGGCCGTGCACCTTCAGGCACAGGCTGGTCCCGTTGAAGAAGCCGCGGCCGGCGTCGAGCCACGCGGTGCGCACCGAGTTGTCGAAGGCGTAGACCTCGTAGCTGAGCACCAGCGGGCTGCTGGCGACGCAGTCGACCTGCCAGTGCGACTTGTCCTGCTGGTGGACCGGCACCGGGCGCCCCTGCTGGCGCGCGGTGAGCCGCTGCAGGTGCCGGGAGAACTCGCGCACCAGGTAGCTGCCGGGGATCCACACCGGCAGCGAGACCTGCTGGCTCACCTGCGGCTGGGCGATCGTCAGCGTGATCCGGAACAGGTGGGCGTGGAGGTCGGCGGCCTCGACCTGGTAATGAAGGCTGGCGCTGCGCTCGGACGAAGTGGGCATGCTCCGGATTACTTGGCGTCGGCCAGGAATTTCTCGACCTGGACCGCGCTCACCGCGCCGGGAACGCGCGACCCGTCGGAGAAGAACAGCGTGGGCGTTCCGGTGATGCGGTGCTTGCGGCCGAACTCGAGGTTGCGCGCGATGGCCGTGGCATCGCAGGCGGTGGTGGGAACCGGCTGGTCACGCACCATCAGGTCCAGCCAGGCCTTGCCCTTGTCCTTGGCGCACCAGATGTTGCGCGACTTGTCCGGCGAGTCGCCGCCCAGGATCGGGTACAGGAACATGTGGACGGTGACGTTGTCGACCTTCTGCAGGTCGCGCTCGAAGCGCTTGCAGTAGCCGCAGTTCGGGTCTTCGAAGACCGCCATCTTGCGCTTGCCGTTGCCGCGCACGATGGTGAAGGCGTCCTTGACCGGCAGCGCGTCGAAGTCGATCGTCGACAGCTTTTCGACCCGCTCCTCGGTCAGGTTGCGCCGGCTCTTCGCGTCGATCAGGTTGCCCTGGATCAGGAAGTTGCCCTCGGCGTCGGTGTACAGGACATCGGACCCCATCCGCACTTCCCACAGGCCGTTCATCGGCGTGCGGGTGACCTCGTCGATCTTCTGCAGCTGGGGGATGCGCTCGCCCAGGTTCTTGCGGATCGTCGCTTCCTGGGCCTGCGCCAGCGGGGCGCCCAGCGCCAGGGCCGCCAGCACGGTCGCCAGGGTGGTCTTGATCAGGTTCATCTTCTTCTTCCAGTCCAAACGAAAAACATGTCGAAAAACTAGCGCCGGCCCATCGCCTGGCGCGCCACCCACTGCTTGAGCGGCCCGCTGTGCTCGAAGCCGTACATGCCCCAGTTGCGCAGCAGGGCCCAGGGCCCCGGCGGCTGCGCGAACAGCTGTTGCAGGCCGTCCGTGGTGGCGCCCATCGCCAGCACGTCGGCCTTGCGCGAGCGCTCGTAGCGGCGCAGCAGCTTGGGGTCGCCGACGCCGCGCCAGTACTCGCGCTGCTGCAGCACGTCGGCCAGGGCCTTCGCGTCGGCCAGTCCCAGGTTCAATCCCTGCCCCGCCAGCGGATGGACGTTGTGCGCCGCATCGCCGGCCAGCACCCAGCCCGGTCCGCTCCAGCGGTCGGCCCGCGCCAGCTGCAGCGGCCAGGCCGCGCGGTCGGTCGCCAGGGCCATCGCGCCCAGCGCCCGCCCGCAGGCTTTTTCCACTTCGAGGGCGAACGCGGCCGCATCCAGCGCCAGCAACGCATCGGCGCGCTCCTCACGGACAGACCAGACCAGCGCCACCAAGTTCCCCTGGGCGCCGCCCGCGGGGCCGCCCATGGGCAACAAAGCCACGATTTCGCCGTCGGCAAACCACTGGCGGGCCACCATGCCATGGGGTATTTCGCAGGTCAGGCGCGCGGCGATCGCCCGCTGCGGGTACGAAGTGACCTCGAACTGCACGCCGAATTCGGCCCGGGTGGCACTGGCGCGGCCCTCGCAGACCACCGTGAGGGCCGCAGGCCGCGGGGCCTGCAGGCGCTCGACCAGCGGCTGGTAGCGCAGCGCCTCGCCCAGCCGCTGCTGCAGCGCCGGCACGTCGACGATCCACGCCAGCGCCGCCGCGCCCTGGTCGGCGGCGTCGAAACTCACTTCGCCGCCGTCGTCGCCGTGCACCTGCATCGCCGCCACCGGCGTCGCATGGGCAGCGTCGGGCCAGGCGCGCAGCATCTCGAGCAGCTCGCGCGAGGCGGGATTGAGCGCATACGCGCGGACGTCGCTGTGACCGGTATCGGGCGCCGGCTGCTGGTCGACCAGGCCCACGCGCAGGCGCTCGCGCGCCAGCAACAGGGCCAGGGTGCGGCCGACGATGCCGGCGCCGCGGATGCAGACATCGAGTGCGGGGGCCATGGGGGCATTGTAGGAGCGGGGCACAATGCCGGCTGCCACGCGCAAAGCGCTGCCCCGGAGAAAAGACTTGAGTGCTCCCGAAATCACCGCCCGCATCGAACGGCTGTTCGTCTATCCGATCAAGTCCTGCGCCGGCGTCGAGCTGGCGGAAGCGGTGCTGACCGAGACCGGTTTCGACCTCGACCGCGCCTGGATGGTGGTCGACGAGCAGGGGGAATTCGTCACGCAGCGCGAGCTGCCGCGCCTGGCGCTGGTCAAGCCCCAGCTCAAGGTCCATGAAGTCGTCCTGCGCGCGCCGGGCATGCTGGCCCTGCACCTGCAGATCGACGCGGTGGAAGAGCCGGCCCGGGTGCGGATCTGGGGCGATGACGTGAGCGCCTACGACATGGGCCCGATCGCGGCCCAGTGGTTCAGCGATTTCCTGGGGCGCAAGCTGCGGCTGGTGCGCTTCGACCCCGACCACCGCCGGCTGTCCAGCCGGAAATGGACCGGCGAGATCGAAGCCCTGAACCAGTTCAGCGACGGCTTTCCGCTGCTGGTGGCCAGCCAGGCGTCGCTCGACCTGCTCAACGAAAAACTGGCGGCGCAAGGCCACGCCCCGGTCGGCATCGAGCGGTTCCGGCCCAACATCGTGCTGTCCGGGCTGCAGGCGCACGACGAGGACCGGGTGGTGATGTTCGAGGTCGCCGGGGATCCGCCGGTGCGGTTGCGGCCGGTCAAGCCCTGCGGCCGCTGCCCGATTCCCGACATCGATCCGGCGACGGCGCAATCCGGTCCGGCCGTCAGTTCCACCTTGCGCACGTACCGCAGCAACGAGCTGCTGAACGGGGCGCTGAGCTTCGGCATGAACCTGGTCATCGCCCAGGGCATCGACCAGACGCTGAAGGTCGGCCAGACGGTGACTGCCGACTACGACTTCTAGGCGGTCGCCGGTCCTTGCGACACCGGGATGCCGCCGTCGTCCTGGTCGAACGCCGGCAACGGTTCGGTGCTGGGCGGGCCCACGAACCGGATCGGGCGCCGGGTGTTCGGCGCCATCGATTCCAGCAGTGTCGCCAGGGCCGCGGTCAGCTCCGGGGCTTCCATCCCCACTTCCTCCAGCAAGGCCGCAGCGATGTGGAACTGCAGGACGATCTCGGGTTTCTGGCCCTTGACCGGCATCTTCCCGGCCGCGACCACCCGCGCGGCGCGGTCCAGCACCGAGCCCCGCGAGCCGGGTCGCTCCAGGATCAGGCCGAAGCGCGCCTCGCCGATCCGGCTCAGCGTGTCGACCTCGCGCAGCATCCGGCGCAGCTTGATGACGCTGCGCAGCAGGCTCTGCTCCGCCGCCACCGGACCGTGCTGCTCCTTGATCCGCGGGTAGTTGGCCAGGTCGACGAACAGCACCGTGGCGCTTTCGCCATGGCGTTGGTGCCGCGCCACCAGCTGGCGCAGGCGGTCGTGGAACAGGTGCGGCGCCAGCAGGCCGGTCAGCGCGTCCTGGCTGGACAGGGCCAGCTCCCGGATGGTGGCGCCGTGCCGCTCGCGCGAATGGATGCTCAGGGCGACCAGGAGCAGGGGAACCTGCGCCGCCATCGCGGCGACGATGCCGTACTGGTTGGCCCACGAAGCGGGTGCCAGCCCGAACATGCGGGTCAGCGTCAGGACCAGTGCGACGGCCAGCGGCAGGTAGGCCGCCAGGATCCACAGGCTGACGCGGTCGCCGGCGCGCCAGGACCGCCAGGCAATCAGCAGGTTCAGGACGCAGGCCAGAGCCAGGTAGGCGCCCAGCATCGCGGTGCCCAGGGGCCGGTCGACCAGGACATAGGCGAGCAGCAGCGGCGCCGCCGCGAAAGCCGTCCAGCGCGAGAACGCGGCCAGCCGCGGCGCCCGGATCGCGATGCCGCTCAGGTCGCGGACGAACAGGGTTGAGGCGGCGCCCGACAGCAGGGCCAGCCCGCCCTGGGCGACGTCGGCCAGCGCGCCCGAGTGGGGCCAGAGCAGGTGGGCCCCGGCGCCGGTGAAGGCGGTCATGGCCAGGGCGATGGTGGTCGCATAGGCGGCATAGCCCAGGAACAGGCGGTCGCGGTAGATCCAGCCCTGGGCCAGGCAGGCGGCGATCACCAGCGTCAGGCCGCCGAAGACCAGGCCCAGCCCCAGGTACGCCAGCTGCATGCGCTGGCTATGGTCGACCGCCGACGCGATGCGCAGCGGAATGCTGGAGCGGGCGTTGTGCGAGATCCGGAAATAGATGTCGCGCGCCGCGCCAGCGGGCACGTCGAGCCGGAACATCGGGAAGCGGCCCGCCTCCGGCCACGACGCGACGGCCAGCTTGTCGCCGGCGCTCTGGCCGTGCCAGGCGCCGGTCGCATCCTGCTGGTACAGCGTCACCGAGTCGAGCGGCGGCAGCGGCAGTTCGGCCAGCCAGTCCACGTGCGACGACTGCGGGCGCGCCAGCCGCAGGTGCAGCCACAGCGCGCCCGCGGCGCCGAGGTCGTGGATGCGGTCAGGTTGCAGCGGCTGGAAGGCGGCCTTGCCGGCCAGCACCTGCGCCAGCGTCGTGGTGCCGCGCGGGTCGGTCCACTCCAGGCCGGGGGCGGAATCGCGCAGCGGACGGCCGCCATCTTCCAGCACGATGGTGGGGGGCACGGGCCGCGCCGCCGGCTGGGCCCGGGCCGCGCCCAGGCAGCAGAACAGGACCAGCAGCAGCATCGCGGCCCACGCCGGCAAAGCGGCTTTGCCCGGCGCCAGCGGCCGTGAGGCGGGCCATCGCATACACTTCCCGCCTTGATTTTCTGGAACTGACATGACGACCCCCACGCTCTTTTCAATCGCTGCCCCCCGAGGGGGCTGCAGTGCCCTTCGGGCGGCCGGGCGGGCACTGACATGAGCTTGAAGTGCGGCATTGTAGGACTGCCCAACGTTGGCAAGTCCACCTTGTTCAATGCCCTGACCAAGGCCGGCATCGCCGCCGAGAACTACCCGTTCTGCACCATCGAGCCGAATGTCGGCGTGGTGGAGCTGCCCGATCCGCGGCTGACGCAGCTCGCGGCCATCGTGCAGCCCGAGCGCGTGGTCCCGGCGATCGTCGAATTCGTCGACATCGCGGGACTGGTGGCGGGCGCGAGCAAGGGCGAAGGTCTGGGCAACCAGTTCCTGGCCCACATCCGCGAGACCGACGCCACTCTCAACGTGGTGCGCTGCTTCGACGACGAGAACGTGATCCACGTTGCGGGCAAGGTCGATCCGGTCAACGACATCGAGGTGATCCAGACCGAGCTGTGCCTGGCCGACCTGGGCACGGTGGAGAAGGCGCTGCACCGCCACAACAAGACCGCGCGCTCGGGCGACAAGGAGGCGGCCAAGCTCGTCGCCATCCTCGAGCGCTGCCAGACCGCGCTGAACCAGGGCATCCCGGTGCGCGCGCTGGACTTCAGCAAGGAAGACCAGCCGCTGGTCAAGCCGCTGTGCCTGATCACGGCCAAGCCGGCGATGTTCGTCGCCAACGTCGCGGAAGACGGCTTCGACAACAACCCCTACCTGGACCGGCTGCGCGAGTACGCCGACAAGCAGAACGCGCCGGTGGTGGCGATCTGCGCCAAGATGGAAGCCGAGATGGCCGACATGAGCGACGAGGACAAGCAGATGTTCCTGTCGGAGATCGGCCAGGAGGAGCCGGGCCTGAACCGCCTGATCCGCTCCGCGTTCAAGCTGCTCGGCCTGCAGACCTACTTCACGGCCGGCGTCAAGGAAGTGCGCGCGTGGACGGTGCCGGTCGGGGCCACCGGTCCGCAGGCGGCCGGCGTGATCCACACCGACTTCGAGCGTGGCTACATCCGCGCGCAGACCATCGCGTTCGACGACTTCATCGCCTTCAAGGGCGAACAGGGCGCCAAGGACGCGGGCAAGATGCGCAGCGAAGGCAAGGAATACGTCGTCAAGGACGGCGACGTCATGAACTTCCTGTTCAACGTCTAGCAGCTGGCCGCGGTCGCGGTCGCGGTGGCGCTAGATCTTGCCGGGGAACACGTACAGCAGCGCCGCGGTCATGGACACGTAGCGCAGGAACTTGCCGATCGCCATGTAGGCCACGCAGGGCCAGAACGACAGCTTGAGCCAGCCGGCCACCGCGCACAGCGGGTCGCCGACCACCGGCAGCCAGGCCAGCAGGCAGGCCTTGGGACCGAGCCGCTCGAGCCACTCCAGCGCCTTCACGTGCGACTTCGAATGGGTGTACTTGTCCACCACCTGGTGGGCGCCATAGCCCATCCACCAGTCGAGCATGCCGCCCAGCGTGTTGCCGGCGGTGGCCACGAACACGGCGCTCCAGAACAGGTCGGGGTTGAGCTTGAGCAGGCCGAACAGCACCGGCTCGGACCCCAGCGGCAGCAGCGTCGCGGACACGAATGCCGCCACGAACAGCGTGCTCAGGCCGTATTGCGGCAGCGCCAGGAGCGCCAGGACGGAATCGAGCCAGTGTTGCATGCGTTGCAGAGTATAGGGACCGGGCGTTGCCGACCCTGTAGGCGCATACGCACTTATTCTTTGGCCCGCCACTTGGCGTAAGCATACAATCGTGCCTCATTTTTCAGCAGCTCCGCCTCCACGTTTCATGAACATCGGTCCCCACATCCTGACGAACAACCTGTTCGTGGCGCCGATGGCGGGAGTGACCGACCGGCCGTTCCGGCAGTTGTGCCGGCAGCTCGGCGCCGGCTATGCGGTCAGCGAGATGGTGACGTCGCGCCGCGACCTGTGGCACACGCTGAAGACATCGCGTCGCGCCAACCACGAGGGCGAGCCCGGCCCGATTGCCGTGCAGATCGCCGGCACCGAGGCCGCGATGATGGCCGACGCGGCCGTCTACAACATCGAGCGTGGCGCCCAGATCATCGACATCAACATGGGCTGCCCGGCCAAGAAGGTCTGCAACAAGTGGGCCGGCTCGGCGCTGATGCAGGACGAGGCGCTGGCGCTGCAGATCGTGCAGGCGGTGGTGGATGCCTGCGCGCCGCATGGCGTGCCGGTCACCCTCAAGATGCGCACCGGCTGGTGCCAGCAACACCGCAATGCGCTGGCGCTGGCGCGGCGCTTCGAGGATGCCGGCGTGCAGATGCTGGCCGTGCATGGACGCACGCGTGAGCAGGGCTACGGCGGCGAGGCCGAATACGAAACCGTCGCCGCCGTGAAGGCCGCCGTCCGGATCCCGGTGGTGGCCAACGGCGACATCCGGACCCCCGAGCAGGCGCGCGACGTGCTGGCCCAGACCGGCGCCGACGCGATCATGGTCGGGCGCGCCGCCCAGGGCCGGCCCTGGATCTTCCGCGAGATCGGCCACTTCCTGGCCACCGGCAGCCACCTCGCGCCGCCATTGGTGGAGGAGGTGGAGCGCCTGCTGCTCGACCACCTGCAGGACCACTACGCGCTCTACGGCGAGTTCACCGGGGTGCGCAGCGCCCGCAAGCACATCGGCTGGTACGTGAAGGCCCTGCCTGGCGGCGCCGAGTTCCGCGCCCAGATGAACCTCATCGACGGCAGCCAGGAGCAGATGCGCGCGGTGGCCGCCTTCTTCGGCCAGCTGGCGGCCGGCTCGGACCGGATCCCGGCACCGCTCGTGGCCAGCGACGAGAGCGAAATCCAATCGGCGGAAGCGATCCAGTGAGCAAGAAACACATCGAGGAATGCGTGCGCAGCAGCCTGGAGGGCTATTTCCGCGACCTGCGCGGCACCGAGCCCGATGGCATGTACGACATGCTGGTGAAGGCGGTGGAAAAGCCGCTGCTGGAAGTGGTGATGGCCAAGGCCGACCAGAACCAGTCCAAGGCCGCCGAATGGCTCGGCCTGAACCGCAACACCTTGCGCAAGAAACTGTTAGAGCACAAGCTCCTAAAGTAGGACTTTGCGGGACAGACCTTCAGCTCTGTCCCCAACTGATTAAGGCTTCCCATGCACGCACTCATCTCCGTCTCCGACAAGACCGGCATCGTCGAATTCGCCCAGGCCCTGCACGGCCTCGGCGTGAAGCTCATCTCCACCGGCGGCACCGCGAAGCTGCTGGCCGACCAGGGGCTGCCCGTGATGGAGGTGGCCGAGCTCACCGCGTTTCCCGAGATGCTGGACGGCCGCGTCAAGACATTGCATCCCAAGGTGCACGGCGGCCTGCTGGCGCGGCGCGACCTGCCCGAGCACATGGCGGCGCTCAAGCGCCACAACATCGCCACCATCGACCTGCTGGTGGTCAACCTGTATCCGTTCGAGGCGACGGTGGCCAGGCCCGGCTGCACGCTGGAAGACGCGATCGAGAACATCGACATCGGCGGGCCGGCGATGGTGCGCAGCGGCGCCAAGAACTGGAAGGACGTCGGCGTCGTCACCGACGCCTCGCAGTACGACGTGGTGCTGTCGGAGCTGAAGGCCGGCGGCGCGCTGACCCAGCAGACCAGGTTCGCCCTGGCGGTCTCCGCCTTCAACCGCATCAGCAACTACGACGCGGCGATCAGCGACTACCTGTCCGGCATCCAGCAGGAGGGCGGCCGCAGCCTGTTCCCGGGGCAGTCCAACGGCCGCTTCGTCAAGCTGCAGGACCTGCGCTACGGCGAGAATCCGCACCAGCAGGCCGCGTTCTACCGCGACCTGGATCCGGCGCCGGGCTCGCTGGTGTCCGCGCAGCAGCTGCAGGGCAAGGAGCTGTCGTACAACAACATCGCCGATGCCGACGCCGCGTGGGAATGCGTCAAGAGCTTCACCGAACCGGCCTGCGTCATCGTCAAGCATGCCAACCCCTGCGGCGTGGCCGTGGCCGCGGATCCGCTGCAGGCCTACAGCAAGGCGTTCCAGACCGATCCGACCTCGGCTTTCGGCGGCATCATCGCCTTCAACCGCACGCTCGACGCCGCCGCCGCCCAGGCGGTGTCGAAGCAGTTCGTCGAGGTGCTGATGGCGCCCGACTTCACACCCGAGGCGCTCGAGGTGTTCAAGACCAAGGTCAATGTCCGGATCCTGCGGATCGCGCTGCCGCCGGGCGGCGCCACCGACTGGGACAACGGCCGCAACGCGATCGACGTCAAGCGGGTCGGCTCGGGCCTGCTGATGCAGACCGCCGACAACCGCGAACTGGCGCTGTCGGAGTTGCGCGTGGTCAGCAAGAAGCAGCCGACCCAGCAGGAACTGCAGGACATGCTGTTCGCCTGGAAGGTGGCCAAATACGTCAAGTCCAACGCCATCGTCTTTTGCAAGGACGGCATGACGATGGGCGTCGGCGCCGGCCAGATGAGCCGGCTCGACTCGGCCCGGATCGCCGGCATCAAGGCGCAGCACGCCAGCCTGTCGCTGGCCGGCACCGTGGTGGCCAGCGATGCGTTCTTCCCGTTCCGCGACGGCCTCGACGTGGTGGTGGACGCCGGCGCGACCGGCGTGATCCAGCCGGGCGGCAGCATGCGCGATCCGGAAGTGATCGCCGCCGCCGACGAACGCGGCGTGGCAATGGTCTTCACCGGCGTGCGGCACTTCCGGCATTGATCGGTGGCTGATCAGTGTGAAGAGGACCGGCGAAGCCGGATCCTCTTCACAAGGGGAACCGGGCTGCGCGTTGCTGCGCCCGGTTCGTCAAGCGGCGCGAAAAACCTCGCGCGCGGCAGCGACCGTTTCGGCGATGTCCTGCGCGCTGTGGGCGCTGCTCACGAAGCCCGCTTCATACAGCGCCGGCGCGATGTAGACGCCGCGATCGAGCAGGCCGTGGAACAGCCTGTTGAAGGTAGGGCCATCGGTCTTCATCACCTGGCTGTAGTTTTGCGGCAGCGCATCCAGCAGGAAGAAGCCGAACATGCCGCCTTCGCAGTCGGCGCTGAAGGCGACGCCTGTTTCGCGCGCCGCGGCGCCCAGGCCGTCGACCAGCGAGCGGGTGCGCGCCGACAGCGCGTCGAAGAAGCCGGGCTGGCCGATCTCGCGCAGGGTCGCCAGGCCGCAGGCGGTGGCCACCGGGTTGCCGGACAGCGTGCCGGCCTGGTAGACCGGTCCCAGCGGCGCGAGCTGCTCCATGATCGCGCGCGGGCCGCCGAAGGCCGCCAGCGGCATGCCGCCGCCGATCACCTTGCCCAGCACCGAGATGTCGGGCGCGAAGCCGGGAATGGCTTTCGCATAGACGCTCTGGGCGCCGCCGAGCGCGACCCGGAAGCCCGTCATCACCTCGTCGAACACCAGCAGCGCGCCGTGCTGCGTGCAAAGTTCGCGGCAGCGCTGCATGAACGGAACCGAGGCCCGGACGAAGTTCATGTTGCCCGCGATCGGCTCGATCATCAGGCAGGCCAGCTCCTTGCCGTGCAGCGCGAACGCTTCTTCGAGCTGCTGGATGTTGTTGTATTCGAGCACGATCGTGTGCTGCACCACTTCGGGCGGCACGCCGGCGCTGGTGGGGTTGCCGAAGGTGGCCAGGCCGGAGCCGGCCTTCACCAGCAGGGCGTCGGCGTGGCCGTGGTAGCAGCCCTCGAACTTGATCAGCTTGCTGCGGCCGGTGGCGCCGCGGGCCAGCCGGATCGCGCTCATCGCCGCCTCGGTGCCGGAGCTGACCAGCCGCACCATCTGCATCGACGGCACCAGCCGCAGGATCTCCTCGGCCAGTTCGACTTCCCGCTCGGTCGGCGCGCCGAACGAGAACCCGTCCACCACGACTTTCTGCACTGCCTCCACGACGGCCGGATGGCCATGGCCCAGGATCATCGGGCCCCAGGAGCCGATGTAGTCGATGTGGCGCTGGCCGTTGGCATCCCAGAAGTAGGCGCCCTGCGCCCGCTGGACGAACCGCGGCGTGCCGCCGACGGCGCGGAAGGCGCGCACCGGCGAGTTCACGCCGCCGGGAATGACCAGGCGGGCCCGGTCGAACAGTTGCTGGTTGCGGTCAGTGTTTGGTGTCATGGGCTGGCATATCGAAAACCTGCAGGGCCTGCGCTTCTTCTTCGGTCAGGGGCTCGGACTCGCCCTCCGGCTGGGCCCAGAACAGCCGGTCGGGAATGACGTTGCCCATGCCGGGGCGAAAGCCCCCGTCCAGGCAGCGATCGAGGTAGCCGAGCGCTTCGGTGGCGGCCGCCGCCAGGTCGGTGCCGCTGGCCACCAGGGCCGCGAGCGCCGCCGACAGGGTGTCGCCGGCGCCAGAGAAGACCGCCTCGAAGCGCTCGAACTTCTCGCTGCAAAGAACCGCCTGCGGCGTGGCCAGCACGTTGTCCAGGAACTGGTCGGGCAGGGGAATGCCGGTGACGAGCGTGTAGGGGACGCCCATCTCGGAAGCGGCCTTGGCGATGTCCCGGGCAGTCGGACTGCGCTCGCTGCTCCAGTCCGGCAACAGCCAGCGCCACAGCGTGCTGTGGTTTCCTACCAACACGGTGGTCTGCGGCAACAACAATTCGCGAAAGGCGTCGAGGTACAGGTCGATCTGGCCTTCGTCCCACCAGCTAAGGTTTGGCATGTAAGCCACCAGTGGGACTTCCGAGTAATCCGCCGCGATCTCCGCGATGGTGCTCAGGTTCTCCGGGCTGCCAGCGAAGCCCACCTTGATCACCTGCACCGGCACGTCTTCGAGGATCGCGCGGGCCTGTTCGGCGACCGTCTCTTCGTCGAACGCGAAGTGGTCGAAGATCTCCGCCGTGTCGCGTGCGTACGCGCCTGTCACCACTGCCAGCGCGTGCGCGCCGACCGACGCGATCGCCGTGACGTCGCCCGCGATGCCGCCAGCGCCGCTCGGGTCGTTGGCGTTGAAGACCAGGACGCAGGCCGGACTCGCGTCGGCGTCCGGCTCGGCATCGGCGGCGCCGACGGAAATGGGGGGGGTGGGGTTGGTCATGGGCCTGGGTCCGGCCGGTTGCCGCTTCGCTGCGCTCTCAGTGGGCAACACGGCCTCGATACAATCGTTGCATTCTATTCGAAGGCCCTTTAAGCTGTGACTGAAGCAAAAACCTGGATGTGTCTGATTTGCGGGTGGATCTACGACGAAGCCACCGGAGCCCCTGATCACGGCATCGCCCCGGGCACCCCCTGGTCCGAAGTTCCGATGAACTGGACCTGCCCCGAATGCGGTGCCCGCAAGGAAGATTTCGAGATGGTTCAGATTTAAAAAAGGGACGTGCACTTTTCCATTGACTGGACGATGCCGCAGCCCAACGCAGTAACAGATTGAGGAGCAGCGTCACGTGAGCACGACTGGATCCGGGTTCAAAGTCCTGGTGATCGACGACAGCAATACCATCCGGCGCAGCGCTGAGATCTTCCTGAAGCAGGGTGGCCACGAGGTCATGCTTGCCGAAGACGGTTTCGACGCCCTCGCGAAGGTGAACGACTACCAGCCCAATCTGATCTTCTGCGACATCCTGATGCCGCGGCTCGATGGCTACCAGACCTGCGCGATCATCAAGCGCAACGCGAAGTTCGCTTCCGTTCCCGTGGTCATGCTGTCCTCCAAGGACGGCGTTTTCGACAAGGCCCGCGGCCGCATGGTCGGCTCGCAGGACTACCTGACCAAACCATTTACGAAAGACCAGCTGCTGCAGACAGTGCAGCAGTTTGGTGCTGCCGCCCAAGGAGTGACGTGATGTCCATAAAAAAAGTCCTCGTCGTGGACGATTCCAAGACCGAGCTGATGTTCATGACCGACCTGTTGCAGAAGAACGGTTTCGCGGTGCGCACGGCGGAGAACGCCGAAGACGCCTTCCGCCGGCTGGCCGAGGACAAGCCGGACCTGATCCTGATGGACGTGGTGATGCCGGGCCAGAACGGTTTCCAGCTGACGCGTGCGATCACGCGCGACCCGCTGTATGCGGACGTGCCGATCATCATGTGCACCAGCAAGAACCAGGAGACCGACCGGGTGTGGGGCATGCGCCAGGGCGCGCGCGACTACATCACCAAGCCGGTCAACGCGGACGAGCTGATGGCCAAGATCAAGGCCCTGAGCTGACCGCGCCGCCCGCTGCCCTGACCCATGGCCAACCGCGAAGCACTTCGAGAACTCCAGAGCCGGCTCGCAACCCGTCTGCAGGCAGCGCGCACTGAAGGCGTTTCGGCGTCCTGGCTGGCGGTGGAGTCTGCCGGCGCCAGGTACCTGTTCCCGCTGGCCCAGTCCGGCGAGATCTTTCCCTTCGTCAGCGCGCAGCACGTGCCTTACACCCACCCGTGGTTCCTGGGCGTGGCCAACCTGCGCGGCGGCCTCTACGGCGTGGTCGACCTGGCCGGCTTCGTGGTCGGCCGCGCGCCCGCGATGCGCTCCGACGCGACCCGCGCGGAGTCGCGGCTGGTGGCCCTGAATTCGGCGCTGGAAGTCAATTGCGCCCTGCTGATCGACCGGCTTGCGGGCCTGCGCAAGATCGAGGCGTTCACTTCCTCGAGCGGACCGCCCGAAGGCTCGCCCGGCTATTTCGGCAGCGGCTACACCGACGTCAACGGCGCGTTCTGGCAGGAAATCAACCTGCAGGCGCTGTCGCAACAACCCCAGTTCCTGAGCATCAGCGCTTAAAAAGCATTCCCGGAAGGCAGCACCATGTCCGTCGTCGACCAGTTCAAAAACATCTTCTCGAAAAAAACGCACGACGTCTCGGTCGGACCCAGTGGTGACCTGAGCCTGGGCATGCCGGCTTCGCGCGATCCGATGCACGGCGAGCGTGCGGCGATGGGGATGGGGATGGGCGAGGCCGAAGACAGCGTCGACGGCGAGGATTCGCTCGAACCGGCGGGCCTCGACCGGGCAGAGATGGTCACCTTGCCGCTGCTCGGTCGGCGCACCGCCAGCGCGCACCAGCGCACCCTGTTGACGCTGCTCGGTGTTTCGCTGGTCGTGCTGGCCTCGGTGGCGGTCTTCGCCGTGACCCAGGCGGACCGCGCCGCCCAGCAGGTCGCCGGCACCGGCCAGTCCCTGATGGAATCGCAGCGGCTGGCCAAGTCGGTGTCGCAGGCGCTGGTGGGCAGCGCCCAGGCCTTCCCCGACGTGAAGGAAAGCGCCCGCGTGCTGGCCAGCACCGTGCGCGGCCTCAAGAGCGGCGACAAGGCCCTGAACATTCCGGCCGTCAGCGCACAGTACCAGGGCGAGGTGGACAAGATTTCGCCGCTGATGGAGCGGGCCGAGAAGAACGCCGCGGTCGTCATGACCCAGCAGAAGATCCTGACGCAGGTGGGCACCGCGCTGCGCACCATCAACCGCCAGTCGTCCGACCTGCTGGAAATCGCCGAGACGGTCTCGTCGCTCAAGCTGCAGCAGAACGCGCCGTCGTCCGAGATTTCGGCCGCCGGCCAGCTGGTGATGCTGACCCAGCGGATCGGCAAGTCCGCCAACGAATTCCTGACCATGGAAGGCGTGAGCCCCGAAGCGGTGTTCCTGCTGGGCAAGGACCTGAACTCGTTCAAGGAAATCGCCGAAGGCCTGCTCGATGGCAGCGCCGAACTGCGGCTGGCGCCGTCGCGGGATCCGCAGACGCGCGAGCGGCTGCAGGCCCTGATGAAGCTGTACGAACAGACCCGCACCCAGGCCGGGGCCATCCTGGGCAACCTGCAGGGCCTGGTGTCCGCCCGCGAAGCGCAGTCCGCCATCATTGCCGACAGCGAACCGCTGCGCCGCTCGCTGCAGGACCTGCAGGGCAAGCTGTCGTCGCAGACCGGCCTGGGCGCCGGCTCCTGGCTGACGCTGGTGCTGTCGTCGATCTTCGCGATCGCCTGTGCCTTCGGCCTGGCGTACGTGCAGCTGCAGGACAGCCGCAAGCGCCAGACGGTGGCGGAGCAACAGCGGCTGGAAGCCGAGCAGCAGGAGCAGGAAGCCAAGCGCGTCAACGACGCCAACCAGGCGGCCATCTTGCGGCTGATGAACGAACTGCAGACAGTGGCCGAAGGCGACCTGACGCAGGAAGCGACCGTGACCGAGGACATCACCGGCGCCATCGCCGACTCGGTGAACTACACGGTGGAAGAGTTGCGCCAGCTGGTGGGCAACGTGCAGAACACGGCGACCAAGGTGGCGCAGACCACGGCGCAGGTCGAAAGCACGTCGACCGAACTGCTGGCGGCTTCGACCGAACAGCTGCGCGAGATCCGCGAAACCGGCCAGTCGGTGCTCGACATGGCGGGCCGGATCAACCAGGTGTCCGGCCAGGCCCAGGAATCGGCCCAGGTGGCGCGGCAGTCGCTGCAGGCCGCCGAGTCCGGGCTGGCGGCGGTGCAGAACGCCATCGGGGGCATGAACTCGATCCGCGACCAGATCCAGGAAACCTCCAAGCGGATCAAGCGCCTGGGCGAATCGTCGCAGGAGATCGGCGAAATCACCGAGCTGATTTCCGACATTACCGAACAGACCAACGTGCTGGCCCTGAACGCCGCCATCCAGGCCGCGTCGGCCGGTGAAGCCGGACGGGGCTTCTCGGTGGTGGCCGAAGAAGTGCAGCGGCTGGCCGAACGGTCCGCCGATGCGACGCGCCAGATTTCGGCCCTGGTGAAGGCGATTCAGACCGACACCCAGGACGCGGTGGCCGCCATGGAGCGCTCCACGCAAGGTGTGGTGGAAGGGGCCAAGCTGTCCGACAACGCCGGTACCGCGCTGACCGAGATCGACCAGGTGTCGCGCAAGCTCGCCGACCTGATCGAGCAGATTTCGAACTCTGCCTCCAGGGAAGCCGAGTCCGCCAACGTGGTGGCCGGCAACATCCAGCACATTTTCGCGGTGACCGAACAGACCGGCGAGGGCACGCGCTCCACCGCGCAGCAGGTGCGCGAGCTGTCCCGGATGGCCGAGGAACTGCGCCAGTCGGTGTCGCGATTCAAGATTGCCTGAACGGCGCTGCCCGCCTTTCCTTCATCCGGCACTCGTCACTCCCAGAGGCCCCATGCAAGTCAACGAAACCGACCTGGACCTGGCCGCCAACGACCTGGGTCCCCTGGCCTGGGTGCTGGACGAACTGCGCAAGTCGCTGGACACCGCCTCCGCTGCCCTGCGCCGCTTTGTCCGCGACGCGAACATCGCCCGCGGCTCCGACATGGCGTCGGTCGACGACGGCCAGTTGCGCATCGCGCGGCAGCAGTTGCACCAGGCGGTCGGCGCCCTCGAGATGGTGGGCATGGCGGCGCCGGCCCACATGCTGCGCGGCATGGAAGCGGCGGTGCAGAAGTTCGTCGAGAAGCCCGAGCTGTGCAGCGAGGCGGCATCGGCCAAGCTCGAGCGCGCCGGTTTCGCCCTGACCGAATACCTCGAAGGCCTGTTGCTGGGCAAGCCGATTTCGGCTGTGGCCCTGTTTCCCCAGTACCGCGACGCGCAGGAGCTGGCCGGCTCCGACCGGATCCACCCGGCCGACCTGTGGTCGCTGGATTGGCGCTGGGTCGAGCCGCAGGCGCCGGCGGTGGACCAGACCCTGGTCTACGACCCGGCAGTGCGCAGCCGCATGGACCACGGCGTGCTGTCGCTGGTCAAGACCGGCGACGGCAAGGCCG
>CALRYV010000046.1:0-27178 GCA_943372495.1 Ramlibacter sp. 2FC
GCCATCGAGTTGCCCAAGGACAAGGAAATGGTCATGCCCGGCGACAACGTGTCGATCACCGTCAAGCTGATCAACCCGATCGCCATGCAGGAAGGCCTGCGCTTCGCCATCCGCGAAGGCGGCAAGACCGTCGGCTCCGGCGTCGTCGCCAAGATCTTGGAATAAGGAATAGCCATGGCCACGCAACAGAAAATCCGCATCCGCCTGAAGGCTTTCGATTACAAGCTGATCGACCAGTCCGCCGCCGAGATCGTCGACACCGCCAAGCGCACCGGCGCCATCGTCAAGGGCCCGGTGCCCCTGCCGACGCGCATGAAGCGTTTCGACATCCTGCGCTCGCCGCACGTCAACAAGACCAGCCGCGACCAGTTCGAGATCCGCACCCACCAGCGCCTGATGGACATCGTGGACCCGACCGACAAGACCGTGGACGCGCTGATGAAGCTCGACCTGCCGGCCGGCGTCGACGTCGAGATCAAGCTGCAATAAGCGGCCTGAGCCAGTCAAAACAAGAAGAAGTCAGTACCCGCTCTTGCGAGCTTCGCAGGAGCGGGTTATAATTTGTGGCTTCGCCCGATCAGGGTGAAGTTTTATCAACCTTCTTTCGCCGTTTCCTTCGGGCAACGTCAAACGCAGAAGCCAATTGAAGCGGCTGCGGCGAGAGCAACGGAGCAACAACATGAGTCTGAGCAACTCCCTCGGGTTGCTGGGCCGCAAGGTGGGCATGATGCGCCTGTTCACCGATGATGGGGACGCTGTTCCTGTCACGGTGGTGGATGTGTCGAACAACCGTGTGACCCAGGTCAAAACCCAAGAGAACGACGGCTACGTGGCCCTGCAGGTCACGTTCGGCGCGCGCAAAGCTTCGCGCGTGACCAAGCCGCAAGCCGGCCACCTCGCCAAGGCGGGTGTGGAAGCCGGTGAAATCATCCAGGAATTCCGCGTCACCGAAGACGTCGCCGGCAAGTACGCCGCTGGCGCCACGGTGCCTGCCGCCGATGTGTTCGCAGTGGGCCAGAAGGTCGACGTGCAGGGCACGACGATCGGCAAAGGCTTCGCCGGCACCATCAAGCGCCACCACATGAAGTCGCAACGCGCGTCGCACGGCAACAGCCGTTCGCACAACGTTCCCGGCTCCATCGGCATGGCGCAGGATCCCGGCCGTGTGTTCCCCGGCAAGCGGATGACGGGTCACCTCGGTGACGACACCGTCACCACCCAGAACCTCGACGTGTTCCGGATCGACGAAGCCCGCCAGCTGCTGCTGATCCGCGGCGCCGTTCCAGGCCACAAGGGCGGTTTCGTGACCGTGCGTCCGGCTGTGAAGGCCAAGCCTCAGGCCGCCGCCCAGGCGCCGGCGAAGGGAGCCAAGTAATGCAACTAGAACTCCTGAACGAACAGGGCCAGGCCTCGTCCAAGTACGACGCTCCGGAAACCGTGTTCGGCCGTGAATACAACGAAGACCTGGTGCACCAGATCGTCGTGGCCTTCCAGGCGAACGCGCGTCAAGGCACCCGCGCCCAGAAGGACCGCGAGCAGGTCAAGCACTCGACCAAGAAGCCGTTCAAGCAAAAGGGCACGGGCCGCGCCCGCGCCGGTATGACGTCCTCGCCGCTGTGGCGCGGCGGCGGCCGGATCTTCCCGAACAGCCCGGACGAGAACTTCACCCAGAAGATCAACAAGAAGATGTACCGCGCCGGCATGGCGTCCATCTTCTCGCAACTGGCGCGCGAAGGCCGCCTGGCCGTGGTCGACTCCATGAAGGTGGATTCGCCCAAGACCAAGCAGCTGGCCGCCAGGTTCAAGGCCATGAACCTCGAATCGGTTCTGGTCATCGCCGAAGAAGTCGACGAAAACCTGTACCTCGCATCGCGCAACCTGGTGAATGTGCTCATCGTCGAGCCGCGTTACGCCGATCCGCTGTCGCTGGTGCACTACAAGAAGGTGCTGGTCACCAAGGGCGCCGTCGACAAGCTCAAGGAGATGTTCGCATGAGCACCGCCAAAACATACGACGAAGGACGCCTGATGCAGGTGCTGGTCGCTCCCATCGTGTCCGAGAAGGCCACCATGGTTGCCGACAAGAGCAATGCCGTGACGTTCAAGGTACTGCAGAACGCCACCAAGCCGGAAATCAAGGCCGCCGTCGAACTGATGTTCAAGGTCGAGGTGAAGGGCGTTTCCGTGGTCAATATCAAGGGCAAGACCAAGCGCTTTGGCAAGTCCGTCGGCCGCCGCGACAACATTCGCAAGGCCTACGTGACGCTGAAGCCGGGCCAAGAGCTGAACCTCGCAGGGGAGGCCGCGTAAATCATGGCAGTCATCAAGATGAAACCGACTTCACCAGGCCAGCGCGGCATGGTGAAGATCTCGCGGGACCACCTCCACAAGGGTGACCCGTACGCACCGCTGCTGGAGCCCCAGTTCCAGAAGTCGGGCCGCAACAACAACGGCCACATCACCACCCGGCACAAGGGCGGTGGTCACAAGCACCACTACCGCGTCGTGGACTTCGTCCGCGCCAAGGATGGCATCCCGGCCAAGGTGGAGCGCATCGAATACGACCCGAACCGCACGGCGCACATCGCCCTGATCTGCTACGCCGACGGCGAGCGCCGCTACATCATCGCCCCGCGCGGTCTTGAAGTGGGCGCATCGCTGCTGTCCGGCGCCGAGGCACCGATCCGTGCCGGCAACACCCTGCCGGTCCGGAACATCCCGGTCGGCTCGACGATCCACTGCATCGAACTGAAGCCCGGCAAGGGCGCCCAGATCGCCCGCTCGGCCGGCACGTCCGCGACCCTGCTGGCGCGCGAAGGCACCTACGCCCAGGTCCGCATGCGGTCCGGCGAAGTCCGTCGCATCCACATCGAATGCCGCGCCACCATCGGTGAAGTCGCCAACGAAGAACACAGCCTGCGCCAGTTGGGCAAGGCCGGTGTCAAGCGCTGGATGGGCATCCGCCCGACCGTGCGCGGCGTGGTGATGAACCCGGTGGATCACCCGCACGGCGGTGGCGAGGGCAAGACCGGCGAAGGCCGCCACCCTGTCGACCCGTGGGGCAATCTGACCAAGGGTTATCGGACCCGCAACAACAAGCGCACGCAGGTCATGATCGTGTCGCGTCGCAAGAAGTAAGGGGTAGCCAATGACTCGCTCACTCAAAAAAGGTCCCTTCGTCGACCACCACCTGGTGGCCAAGGCCGACAAGGCCGTGACCACGAAGGACAAGAAACCGATCAAGACCTGGTCGCGCCGCTCCATGATCCTGCCCGAGTTCATCGGGCTGACGATCGCCGTCCACAACGGCAAGCAGCACGTGCCGGTCTACATCACCGACCAGATGGTGGGCCACAAGCTCGGCGAATTCGCCCTGACGCGCACCTTCAAGGGTCACCCGGCGGACAAAAAAGTCCAGAAGAAATAAGGAAAGACCATGGAAACACGTGCAGTCCTCAGGGGTGTCCGTCTGTCGGTCGACAAGGGCCGTCTGGTCGCAGATCTGATCCGCGGCAAGAAGGTGGACCAGGCGCTCAACGTCCTGGAATTCACCCAGAAAAAAGCGGCCGTGATCATCAAGAAGGTGCTTGAGTCCGCGATCGCCAACGCCGAACACAACGACGGCGCCGACATCGACGAACTGAAGGTCAAGACCATCTACGTCGAGCAGGGCGCTTCGCTCAAGCGTTTCACCGCGCGCGCCAAAGGCCGCGGCAACCGGATCGTCAAGCCCACGTGCCACGTGTACTTGACCGTCGGCAACTAACAGGCTCAGGAAAGTTATGGGACAAAAAATCCATCCTACCGGCTTCCGCCTGTCGGTGAGCCGCAACTGGGCCAGCCGCTGGTACGCCAACAACCGTGACTTCGCCGGCATGCTGGCCGAAGACATCAAGGTGCGCGAGTACCTCAAGACCAAGCTCAAGAACGCGGCCGTGTCGCGGATCCTGATCGAGCGTCCCGCCAAGAACGCCCGCATCACCATTTTCTCGGCCCGTCCGGGCGTGGTGATCGGCAAGAAGGGCGAAGACATCGAAGCGCTCAAGAAAGAACTGGGCAAGCGCCTGGGCGTGCCGGTCGCAGTGAACATCGAGGAAGTGCGCAAGCCCGAAATCGATGCCAAGCTGATCGCCGACAGCATCACCCAGCAGCTCGAAAAGCGCATCATGTTCCGCCGCGCGATGAAGCGTGCGATGCAGAACGCGATGCGCCTGGGCGCCCAGGGCATCAAGATCATGTCCGCCGGCCGCCTGAACGGCATCGAGATCGCCCGCACCGAGTGGTACCGCGAAGGTCGCGTGCCGCTGCACACGCTGCGCGCCGACATCGACTACGGCTTCTCGGAAGCCAAGACGACTTACGGCGTCATCGGCGTCAAGGTCTGGGTCTACAAGGGTGACACGCTGGGCCGCAACGATCTGCCCGCCGTGGAAACCCCGCGTCCGGACGACGAGCGCCGCCCCCGCGGCCCGCGCCGCGATGCCCGCCCGGGCGACCGCCCGACGGGCGACCGCCGTGGTCCCGCGCCCCGCCGCCCCGCAGCTGGTGCGGGCAATGTTGCGCCGGCTGACGGCAGCGACAAGCCCGCAGAAGCAACCCCAGGTGCAGAAGCACCGAAATCTACCGTTAAGCGCGTCCGCAAAGCCGCGCCAGCCGGTACCGGTAGCGGCACCAGCGCCGCGCCGGCCGCTGACGGTAAAGGAGAATAAACATGCTGCAACCCGCTCGCCGCAAATACCGCAAAGAGCAGAAGGGCCGTAACACCGGCATCGCCACCCGGGGCAACTCGGTGGCATTCGGTGACTTCGGCCTGAAGTGCACGGACCGGGGCCGCCTGACGGCCCGCCAGATCGAAGCCGCGCGCCGCGCGATTTCACGTCACGTCAAGCGTGGCGGCCGGATCTGGATCCGTGTGTTTCCCGACAAGCCGATCTCCCACAAGCCCGCTGAAGTGCGGATGGGTAACGGCAAGGGCAACCCCGAGTACTACGTGGCCGAGATCCAGCCAGGCAAGGTCGTGTTCGAGATCGTCGGCGTGCCCGAAGAACTCGCCCGCGAAGCTTTCCGCCTGGCCGCTGCCAAGCTGCCGCTGCGCACCACGTTCGTCAGCCGCATGATCGGCTCGTAATTCAGGAGAATGAAGAAATGAAAGCTGCTGAACTGCGCAAGAAAGACGTCGCTGGCATCGAGACCGAAGTCAAGGCCCTGCAAAAGGCCCACTTCGGACTGCGCATGCAGAAAGCCACGCAACAACTGACCAACACCGGCACGCTGCGCATCACGCGCCGCGACATCGCCCGCGCCAAGACCATCCTTGCCCAGAAGCAAGCTGAGTCCGCGCCGGCGGCCAAGTAAGGAAGCACCATGACGGAAGCCAGAACATCCCTCAAGCGCACCCTGATCGGCAAGGTCGTGAGCGACAAGCGCACCAAGACCGTGACGGTCCTGGTCGAACGCCGTGTGAAGCACGAGCTGTACGGCAAGATCGTTGCCAAGTCGAGCAAGTACCACGCCCATGACGAAAAGGGCGAGTACCACACCGGCGACGTGATCGAGATCACCGAGAGCCGGCCGATCTCCAAGACCAAGAACTGGGTTGCCACCCGCCTGGTCGAGAAGGCAGCCGCGGTTTAATCGCTGCCCTGCGCTCCAGCCGAAAACGGCCCACAATGTGGGTCGTTTTTTCATTTCTGGAGCATCCATGATCAAAGTCGGCGACACCCTTCCCGCAGCGACGCTGCAAGAGTATTCTGAAGTCGAGGGGAACGGCTGCAGCATCGGCCCGAACCCGGTCGACGTGGCCAAGGCGTCGGCCGGCAAGACCATCGCGATCTTCGGCCTGCCCGGCGCCTTCACGCCCACGTGCTCGGCCAAGCACGTGCCCGGCTTCGTCGAAAAGGCTGCGGACTTCAAGGCTGCCGGCGTCGACGAAATCTGGTGCGTGAGCGTCAACGACGCCTTCGTGATGGGCGCCTGGGCGCGCGACCAGAAGACCGGCGGCAAGGTCCGCATGCTGGGCGACGGCAGTGCCGACTTCGCCAAGGCGACCGGCCTGACGCTGGACCTCACCGGCCGCGGGATGGGGGTGCGCAGCAACCGCTACTCGATGCTGGTCAAGGACGGCAAGGTCGCCGCCCTGAACATCGAAGGACCAGGCAAATTCGAGGTCAGCGACGCCGGCACGCTGTTGGCACAAGCCAAGGGTTGAGGCCCCTCCCCGCCCCGGCGGGATCACCAGCCCGTCTGGCGCTCGAGATCGGCCTTGAGGTAGTGCGCCCCCGCAATCGGGTTGTGATAGTAGGGCGGAATCTCCTCGAACCCCAGGTCTTCGTACAGCGCCCGAGCGGCTTCCATGTCGTCGAGCGTGTCCAGCAGCACGGACGTGTAGCCGGCCTGGCGCGCCGCATCCAGGGCAGCCTGAGCCAGTTCGCGCCCGAGGCCGAGGCCGCGGAAGGCGTTGCGGACATACAGCCGCTTCATCTCCGCCGCGTTCGGATAGTCGACCGCATCCATGGGCCGCAGCGCGCAGCAGCCTGCCAGCTGGCCATCGACAGTGGCCAGCAACAACGCGCCTCGCGGCGGCGCGTATTCACCGGGCAGGGTCGCCAGCTCGGTGTCGAAGTCCTGGAAGCACAGGTCCACCCCCAGTCCCTGCGCATATTCGCGAAAGATGTCGCGCACCGATGCAAGCTCCCGGGAAGAAGTCGGCGTGAACAGCTCGATCTGCGGAATCAAGGAAGCTTGCAAGCTGGTGCAATGGCGATGAAAAGCATTCCAGTTTAGCCTTTTGTCTCCGGCCGTGAGGGCCCCGCCGCGTTGTTATGCGCCCAGGCTGACCAGCCAGGCCACGGCCGCGCCGCAGCCGACCAGGACGGCCAGCGCCAGCAGCCGGGTTCCCGCCGTGTCGCGGGACTCGGGCGCCTTGCGCTCGAGCGTCTTGTCGCCGCCCACCATGGCCCGGATCAGGTTGTCCTTGCGCCGGATGAGGTAGTACAGAACCGCTGCGATATGCAGCAGCACCAAGCCCACCACGATCCACTGGCCCACTCGTTTGTGGTACCAGGTGGCCGCCAGCCCCTTGCTGCTTTGCACGAACCGGTTCAGCGGCCCTGTGAACGAGATCTCGTCGTCGCCGACCAGGCCGGTCGCGACCTGCGCCAGCAGCGCCGCCAGCATCGCGAAAACCGAGCCGGCGCCCAGCGGGTTGTGGCCGATCAGGTGGTCGGGGTGGGCGCGGCCACGCAAATAGTTGACGACGCTGCCGGGTGCATAGAGAAAGCTCGAGAACCGCGACCAGCGGCCTCCCACCACCCCCCAGACCAGGCGGAACAGCAGCAGGGTCAGTACCGCATAGCCGATCCGGGCGTGCCAGTTCATGGCCGAGCCGCCGATGTAACCCGTGATGACAAGGCCGACGATGCAGGCGGCCAGACTCCAGTGAAACAGTCGCGTGGGCAAGTCCCAGACCCGGATCCTGTTCGCCATCGATGACCTCGTTGTTGTGGCTGCGCTGGCCACGATTGTGCTTGCGTCCCGCAATGCGCGCCGGATCGGGAGTTTCCCTGAGGGGACCGTCAGGCATAGAACTTTTTGGTCGCAACCCAAGTCAGCAGCAGGCTCTCGAGCACTTTTGTTGAACAACCAGGAGAAGAAGCCCATGAAACTCGCCATTTCGCTCGTGCTGGCCGCAATCGCCACTGCCACGGCCGTTCCCGCATCCGCGCAATTCGCCAAGCCGGAGGACGCCGTCAAGTACCGGCAAGGGGCGCTGTTCGTCATGGCGCAGCACTTCGGGCGCATCGGCGCCATGGCCAACGGCCGCGTGCCCTACGACGCCAAGGCTGCCGTGGACAACGCCGAGATCGTGGCTGACATGGCCAAGCTGCCGTGGGCGGGATTCGGCCCCGGCACGGACAAGGTCACGCCCACCCGGGCCAAACCGGAAATCTGGGCCGAGCAAGCCAAGTTCCGCGAGCACAACGAAAAGCTGGTGGGCGAGACCGGCAAGCTGCTGGCCGCGGCCAAGACCAACAGCCTGGACAACCTGAAGGTGGCTTTCGGCTCGACGGCCAACACCTGCAAGGGCTGCCACGACGCCTACCGCAAGGACTGAGCGGCTCGCTCAGGCTTCGGCCAGCAGCTTCTCGATCAGCTTGTGCAGTTCGGCGAAGTCGGGTTCGCCGACGTAGCGCTTGACGATCTCGCCGCGCTTGTTGACGACGAAGGTGGTCGGCGTCAGCTGCACGTCGCCCCACGACTTCGCCACGGCGCCGGTGTTGTCGATCGCCACCTTGAACGGCAGCTTGCGCGTCTGCGCGTAGTTGACGACGTAGCTGGGCGGGTCGTAGCTCATTGCCACGGCCACGGTGTCGTAGCCGCGGGCGCGGT
Source organism: Ramlibacter sp. 2FC (assembly GCA_943372495.1). GTDB lineage: Bacteria > Pseudomonadota > Gammaproteobacteria > Burkholderiales > Burkholderiaceae_C > Ramlibacter. The sequence goes on from CALRYV010000046.1 coordinate 8,388, forward strand.
ACTTCTCGTAGGTAGCGGTCACCTTGGGCATTTCGGCGACACAGGTGACGCAGCTGGTGGCCCAGAAATTGACCAGCGTCACCTGGCCCTTGAGGTCGGCGGTGGTCTTGCGTGTTCCATCCAGCAGCACGAACGTCGAGTCGGGCGCGGCGGCCTTGCCGGTGCCGAGATACACGGCGGTGGCGCCGGCCAGGATGGCGGCGACGGCCACTGCGGAAAGAACACGTTTCATGGCGTCATTTTACCGGCGCGCTCCCTCCCCTGCCTTGCGCAAGGTCAGGCCGCCGCTTCCAGCAGGATGCGCGTGAGGTCGGCCGGGGCGCTGATCATCGGGTCGTGGCCGGTCTGCAGTTCCACCAGCCGGACCCCGCCGCCGCCCTGCCAGGCGCCGTCCCAGTAGCGCGGGTCCCGCACCCGGCTGCGGATCACGTCGATGGTCCCCAGTGCCGGGCGAGTGCAGTCGACGAAGGTGCGGGGCACCGAAGCGACCCGCAGCGGATCGAAATCCAGAGCCGCCTGGTAGGTGTGGCCGGGATGCGGGGTCTGGCGCCGCCGCACCCACTCCAGGTCTGCGCCGGCCAGGCCGAACACCGCGGGATCGGGCGCGGGGAAGCTGTAGTCGGGCGAGGCCTTGGCCGCAGCCAGCCGTGCTTCACGGGTAGCGCTGGCCTGCGTGCTGCTCCAGCTCTCGCCGGGTCGGGGCACCACGGCGTCCACGTACACCAGGTGAGCGAGCCGCTCCGGCCGCCGGTCCGCGACCGCCGTGCCGATCATTCCCGCGTAGGAATGCACGGCCAGCACCGCGTCATCGAACTCCTCGGCATCGATTGCCTGCAGCACGTCGCTGATGTGGGTCTCCAGCGTGATGGCCGAGGACATCAGGTGCGCCCGCTCGCCCACCCCGGTGAGCGTCACCGCATGGGCGCGATGGCCCTGCGCGGTCAGGGCCTGGACCACCCGGCGCCAGCACCAGCCGCCATGCCATGCGCCATGAACGAGAACGAAATTGGCCATGTCAGATCACCTTCCTGTTCCTGAGTTCGTCCATCTCGGCCGGCGTGCGCCGCAACAGCTCGCCCAGCACCTCGTCGGTGTGCTGTCCGAGCAGCGGCGGCGGCCGGTCCGTGCGCACCGGCGTGGCACTGAGTTTCATCGGGCTCGACACCAGCCGCAGCACGGGCTCCAGCGGGTGCTCCCAGCTGGTGACCATGCCGCGCTGCTGGACCTGGGGATCGGCGAACACCTCGGCGAGGTTGTTGATCGCGCCGCACGGCACCTTGGCGGCTTCCAGCGCCGCCAGCCACCACGCCTTGGGGCGCTGCGCCATGAGCTGTTCGAGCAGCGGAACCAGCACGGCACGGTTGCGGACCCGGTCCTGGTTCCTGGCGTAGCGCGGGTCCTGCGCCAGCTCGGGCCGGCCGGCGACTTCGCAGAACTTGGCGAACTGGCCGTCGTTGCCCACCGCCAGGATGATGTGGTCCTTGCTGGCGTCGGTGGCCGGCGCGGTTTCGAACACCTGGTAGGGCACGATGTTCTGGTGCGCGTTGCCCGAGCGGCCCGGGACCTTGCCGCTGACCAGGTAGTTGGCGCCGAGATTGGCCAGCATCGCCACCTGCGCGTCGAGCAAGGCCATGTCGACGGCCTGGCCCTCGCCGGTCCTTTCCGCGTGCCGCAAGGCGGCCAGGATGGCAACCGTGGCGTACATGCCGGTGAACAGGTCGGCCACCGCCACCCCCACCTTCTGCGGACCACCGCCGAGATCGTCGCGTTCGCCGGTGATGCTCATGAGGCCGCCCATGCCCTGGATCGCGTAGTCATAGCCGGCGCGCTCGCGGTAGGGCCCGGTCTGGCCGAAGCCGGTCACGCTGCAATAGACCAGCTTGGGGTTCAGTGCCTTGAGCGACGGGTAGTCGAGCCCGTAGCGGGCCATGTCGCCGACCTTGAAGTTCTCCACGAACACGTCGCACAACGGGACCAGGTCCCGCACCAGTGCCTGGCCCTCGGGCTGCGAGATGTCGCAGGTCACCGACCGCTTGTTGCGGTTGGTGCCCAGGTAATAGGCCGCTTCGGCCGTATCGTGGCCCTGCTGGTCCTTGAGAAAGGGCGGGCCCCAGGTGCGCGTGTCGTCGCCGCTGCCGGGGCGCTCGATCTTGATGACGTCGGCGCCGAGGTCGGCCAGGGTCTGGGTGCACCAGGGTCCGGCCAGGACGCGCGAGAGATCGAGCACACGGATGCCATCGAGTGAATTCATCCGGCCATTTTCAGCGCAAACCGATAATGGGGTGATGCTCCGCCCCGCTCTCGTGCCCGTCCTGTTCAGCCTGGCCGCCTGCAGTCCCACCTTCAACTGGCGCGACGTCCGCGCCGAATCCGCCCCGCTCAAGGCCACGCTGCCGTGCAAGCCGGACAAGGCCGCGCGCACGGTGCCGATGGCCGGCCGGCAGGTGGAGCTCAAGGTCCTGGGTTGCGACACGGGCGGCGCCACCTTCGCGATCCTGGTCGGCGACATCGTCGACCCGTTGCGCGCCGGCGAGGTGCTGGCGCAATGGAAGGCCGCAACGCTGGCCAACATGCGCGCCACCGCCGCCGGCATGGGGGAGCGCCCGTTCCTGCCGGCCGGGGCCATGGCGCTGCCGCAGTCGTTGCGCGTGACGGCAGTCGGCCTGCGCGGCGACGGCAGCCCGGTGGAGAGCCAGGCCGCTTACTTCGCGCGCGGCAGCCAGGTGGTCCAGGCCGTGATCTATGCCGACCGGGTGCCGCCCGAAGCGGCCGACACGTTCTTCGCCGGCCTGGGTTTCGAATGAACCTGCTGCCGGCTCGCACCGCGGTGGCGGTGTTCCTCGCGTTCGCCTTCACCTACTTCTTCTCGGCCCTGCTGCGGGCGATCACGGCCACGCTGTCGCCCACGCTGACGCAGGAGTTCGCCCTGCATTCGCGCGACCTGGGCCTGCTGGCCGGCGGTTACTTCCTGGGTTTCGCCGCCATCCAGCTGCCGCTGGGTACCTGGCTGGACCGGCACGGGCCCAAGCGGGTGATCCTGGGCTTCCTGGGGATCGCCGTGGTGGCGTGCATCGCCTTCTCGCTGGCCACCAGCTTCAGCACGCTGCTGGCGGCGCGGGTGCTGGGCGGCGTCGGCGTGAGCGCCTGCCTGATGGCGCCGCTGACGGGGTTTCGGCGCTGGCTCGGACCGACGGAGCAGCTGCGCGCCAACAGCTGGATGCTGATGACCGGCTCGTTCGGCATGATGGCCTCGACGCTGCCGGTCCAGTGGCTGATGCCCGTGGTCGGCTGGCGGCCGCTGTTCTGGGGCCTGGCGGCGGCGATCGCGCTGTCGATGCTGGTCATCGCGCTGACGGTGCCGCGCTGGCACCGGGACCCGGTCCAGGAGAGCGAGCGCCCCGGCAGCTATGCGCAGGTCTGGCGCGACCCCTACTTCCGGCGCCTGACGCCGATCGGTTTCTTCAGTTACGGCGGGATGATCGCGATGCAGACGCTGTGGGCCGGCCCCTGGCTGGTGCGGGTCGCGGGCTACCCGCCCTTGCAGGCGGCCGCCGGCCTCTTCACCATCAATATCTGCATGCTCGCGGCGTTCCTCAGCTGGGGCGCGCTCAACCCGCAACTGGCGCGCCGGGGCCTGAACACCGACCGGCTGATTGCCGGCGGCCTGCCGCTGAGCCTGGTCGTGCTGGCCGCCATCATCGTCGCGGGGCCGCGCGCCGGCCCCTGGGCCTGGGCGGCGTTCTGCGTCAGCTGCACCTTCGTGTCGCTGGCCCAGCCGGCGGTCGGCATGGCGTTTCCGCCGGCCCTGGCCGGCCGCGCCCTGTCGGCCTACAACCTCGTGATCTTCAGCGGCGTGTTCTTCGTGCAGTGGGGAATCGGCCTGCTGATCGACGGCTTTGCGGCCGCGGGCCTGGAGACGGTCGACGCGTTCCGCGGGGCCATGACAGTGTTCCTGGCCTGCAGCGCCGCGTCCTATGGATACTTCATGCTCGCGAACCGGGATAATCGAACCCGAGCTCCTACCCATTCATGAACGCCATCCTCCTGATCGCCCACGCGCCCCTGGCCAATGCACTGCGCCAATGCGCGCTGCATGTCTTCCCCGATTGCGATGCCACAGTGGCGGCCATCGACGTCCAGCCCAACCTGTCGCCGGACGAAACGCTGGCCACCGCCCGCATCGCGCTGGAACAGCTCGGCCGCCTGCCGCAGGTCAACGGCGTGCTGGTGCTGGCCGACATCTTCGGCGCGACGCCGAGCAACGTCGCGCAAAAACTGGTCGATGGCGTGCGCAGCCGCCTGATCACCGGCGTCAACCTGCCGATGCTGCTGCGCAGCGTCAGCTACCGCCATGAACCGCTCGAGACCCTGGTGTCGCGCGCCGTCATCGGCGGCACCCAGGGCGTGATGCAAGTGGCCGTCACGGCTCCCCAAAACCAGACCCGCCGCACTACCAATGATCAAGACCACCACGACCATCAGCAATAAGCTGGGCCTGCATGCGCGGGCTTCCGCCAAGCTGACCAAGCTGGCCGGCAGCTTCCCCTGCGACGTCTGGATGAGCCGGGGCGACCGCCGCGTGAACGCCAAGAGCATCATGGGCGTGATGATGCTGGCGGCCGGCATCGGCAGCGAGGTCGTGCTGGAAACCGGCGGCGAGCGCGAGCAGGAGGCGATGGACGCGATCCTGGCGCTGATCGCCGACAAGTTCGGCGAGGGGGAATGAGAGCAATGGCCCCCACGGTCGCCCACGGGGTGTGGCTCCCTGCCCCCCGGGGCGGCCGCGTTTCGCCTTGGGGCGGCCCGGCGGCGAAACCATGACCTTTTCCGTCCACGGCCTGCCGGTCGCCCGCGGGATCGCCATCGGGCGCGCGGTGCTGATGGCATCGAGCCGGGTGGACGTCGCCCATTACTTCATCGACCCTGGCCAGATCGAGTCCGAGGTCACGCGCGTGCGGGCCGGGCGCAATGCGGTGGTCGACGAGATCCACCGGCTGCAGCAGACCATCGCCGGGATGGGGCCCAAGGAGGCGCCGCACGAGCTCGCCGCGCTGCTCGACGTGCACCTGATGCTGTTGCAGGACGAGGAACTGATCAGCGGCGTCAAGCACTGGATCAGCGACCGGCTGTACAACGCCGAATGGGCGCTGACCACCCAGCTGGAAGTGCTGGCGCGCCAGTTCGACGACATGGAGGACGAGTACCTGCGTGAGCGCAAGGCCGACCTCGAACAGGTCGCCGAGCGCATCCTGCGCTACATGAAGGGCGTCGGCTCGCCGGTGGCGCCGCCCGCGGCGCGCAGGAAGACCCAGCAGGACCTGCTGCTGGACGACAGCATCGACGTGCCGCTGGTGCTGATCGCGCACGACCTGTCGCCCGCGGACATGCTGCAGTTCAAGCAAAGCGTGTTCGCCGGCTTCGTCACCGACGTCGGCGGCAAGACCTCGCACACCGCCATCGTCGCCCGCAGCATGGACATTCCGGCCGTGGTGGGCGCGCGCGGCGCCAGCCACTTGGTGCGCCAGGACGACTGGGTGATCATCGACGGCGATGCCGGCGTGATGATCGTCGACCCGTCGCCGATCATCCTGGCCGAATACGGCTTCAAGCAGCGCCAGGCCGAACTCGAGCGCGGGCGGCTCTCGCGCCTGCGCCACACGCCGGCGGTGACGCTGGACGGCCAGAAGGTCGAACTGCTGGCCAACATCGAAATGCCGGAGGACGCGCCCGGCGCCGTGCTGGCCGGCGCGGTCGGCGTCGGCCTGTTCCGCAGCGAATTCCTGTTCATGGGCCGCAAGGGCGACCTGCCAGGCGAGGAGGAGCAGTACCGCGCCTACCGCAAGGCCGTCGAGGGCATGCAGGGCCTGCCGGTGACGATCCGCACCATCGACGTCGGTGCCGACAAGCAGCTCGACGACTCGATCAGCGATGCCGCGCATCTGAACCCCGCACTCGGCCTGCGGGCGATCCGCTGGAGCCTGGCCGACCCGGCGATGTTTCTCACGCAGCTGCGCGCCATCCTGCGGGCGGCCGCGCACGGCCAGGTCAACCTGCTGATCCCGATGCTGTCCCACGCCAGCGAGATTCGCCAGACCTTGTCGCTGGTCGATTTCGCCCGCGCCGAACTGGACAACCGCGGCCTGACCTACGGCCCGGTCAAGCTCGGCGCCATGATCGAGATTCCCGCGGCGGCGCTGACGTTGAAGATCTTCCTGAAGTACTTCGACTTCCTGTCGATCGGCACCAACGACCTGATCCAGTACACGCTGGCCATCGACCGCGCCGACGAATCGGTGGCGCACCTGTACGACCCGCTGCATCCGGCGGTGCTGCGGCTGGTCAGCGAAACGATCGCCGAGTGCAATGCACAGGGCAAGGGCGTGAGCGTTTGCGGCGAGATGGCCGGCGACACGTCGCTCACCAGGCTGCTGCTGGGCATGGGGCTGCGCAGCTTCTCGATGCACCCGGCGCAGATCCTCGCCGTCAAGCAGGAGGTGCTGCGGGCTGATGCGGCGCGGCTGGCGCCCTGGTCGCAGCGGGTGCTGGAATCGGAAGACCCGGCCAGCGTGCTGGCGGCGAAATAGCTCAGCGGGCGCGGGTGCCCAGCACCGCCGCGCCGATGATCATCGCGGCAGCCAGGGCGATCGAGGGGCTGAACGGCCGGTCGCTCACCACCATCAGCAGGCCGGTCGACAGCAGCGGCGTGAGGTAGCTGAGGATGCCGATCTGGCGCGGGTCGCCCGCTTTCAGCGCCCGGTCCCACAGGAAGAAGGCGGCGCCCAGCGGCCCCAGGCCCATCAGCGTGACCAGGAGCCAGTCCTGAGCCTGCAGCGTGACGGGTGCTTCGAGCAGCAGGTGGCACAGCAGCGACAGCAGTCCGGACACCAATCCGAACAGGCCGATCGCAGCGGTGGGGAAAGCCGCGACCCGGCGGGTGCCGAGCGAATAGCTGGCCCAGATGAAGGCCGCCCCCAGCGCCGGCAGGTAGCCCCAGGACCAGGCGCCGGACGCACTGGCGCTGCCGCCGAGGATCGCGATGACCGCGCCGGCAAAGCCGGTGACGGCGGCCGCCACATGGACTGCACGCAGCCTGATGTCGCGCAGGATCACCGGTGCCAGCACCACGATCAGCAGCGGCCACAGGTAGTTGACGAGGTTGGCTTCCACCTGCGGCGCCAGTCGCAGCGCGATGAACAGCAACAGGTGATAGCCGAACAGGCCGTACAGGCCCAGCGCCAGCGTCGACGCCGAAACCCGCCACTGCCGCGCCAGCGGCCAGGCCGGGATGCTGCCGATGACCAGCGCCAGGCCGGTCAGCAGGAACGGAGGCACATGCCTGAGGCTGACCCCGAGCGAGGCCAGGGTGGCCCAGAGAACGATCGCTCCCAGGGCGTAGAGGTTGGCCGGCACGCTCAGGTGCTGCGGGACACGCTCGCGAAAGGTGATGAACCACCTGCGGAGGGTGCCGACACGCCTGCGGAGGGTGCCGACACGCCTGCGGCGGATGACGACACGCCTGCGGCGTGGGCCTGCTCGTCCGCGTGGTACGAGCTGCGCACCATGGCGCCCACGGCGGCGTGGCTGAAGCCCATCGCGCGTGCCTGCTCCTCGAACATCTTGAAGGTGTCCGGGTGCACGTAGCGGCGCACCGGCAGGTGGCTGGTGCTCGGCGCGAGGTACTGGCCGATGGTGAGCATGTCGATGTCGTGCTCGCGCATGTCGCGCATCGTCTGCAGGATCTCGTCGTCGGTCTCGCCCAGGCCGACCATGATGCCGCTCTTGGTCGGCACGCCCGGGTGCAGCGCCTTGAACTTCTTGAGCAGGTTGAGGCTGAAGGCGTAGTCCGAGCCGGGCCGCGCTTCCTTGTACAGGCGCGGAATCGTCTCGAGGTTGTGGTTCATCACGTCCGGCGGGGCCGCCTTCAGGATCTCCAGCGCGCGGTCATCGCGGCCGCGGAAGTCCGGCACCAGGATCTCGATCGTCGTGCCGGGCGACAGCTCGCGGGTGCGGCGGATGCAGTCGACGAAATGCTGGGAGCCGCCGTCGCGCAGGTCGTCGCGGTCGACCGACGTGATCACGACGTACTTGAGTTTGAGCTTGGCGATGGTGCGGGCCAGGTTTTCCGGCTCGTTCGCATCCAGCGGATCGGGCCGGCCGTGGCCGACGTCGCAGAACGGGCAGCGCCGGGTGCACTTGTCGCCCATGATCATGAAGGTGGCCGTGCCCTTGCCGAAGCACTCGCCGATGTTGGGGCACGACGCTTCCTCGCAGACCGTGTGCAGGTTGCTCTCGCGCAGGATCTGCTTGATCTCGTAGAAGCGGGTGGTCGGCGAGCCGGCCCGCACGCGGATCCAGTCCGGCTTCTTGAGCACCTCGGCCTGTTCGACCTTGACCGGGATCCGCGACAGCTTGGCCGCGGCCTTCTGCTTGGCCAGCGGGTTGTAGTTTGCGGCGGTTTGCGCTTCGCGGACGACGTTATCGGTGCTCATGCGGCCCCCACGTTTGCCGCCAAGGCGGCTGCACTGCCCCCCGAGGGGGCGTGATCTTGCTTGAAGCGGTTCTGCGCTGCGATCATGTTAGTCAGCGGGCGAGGTACGCGTTGAGCTTTTGGCCCAGCACCGAAGCCGCTTCGTTCCAGGTGGTTGAGACCCCGATTGTAGAAAGGTCCACGGTTTCCAGCCCGGCGTACCCGCAGGGGTTGATGCGCGAGTAGGGCTCCAGGTCCATCGCCACGTTCAGCGCCACGCCGTGGTAGGTGCACTGGCGGCTGACCTTGATGCCCAGCGCGGCGATCTTGCCCAGGCCCTCGAAGGAGTCGTCAGGCGCCAACCGGGCGTGCCCGAACGGGTCGTCCAGCCGCACATAGATGCCCGGCGCGCCCTGCACCCGGTGGCCGGTGACGCCGAAGTGGGCCAGGGTCCGGATCACCGACTCCTCGACCCGGTAGACGTATTCCTTGACGTAGATGCCGGCCCGGCGCAGGTCCAGCAGCGGATAGGCGACCACCTGGCCGGGCCCGTGGTAGGTCACCTGGCCGCCGCGGTCGGACTGCTGCACCGGGATGGCGCCTGCGTTCAGCACATGGTCCGCCTTGCCGGCCACACCCTGGGTGAACACCGGCTCGTGCTCGCACAGCCAGAGCTCGTCGGCGGTCCCGGCCTCGCGGGTTGCGGTGAAGTCCCGCATCGCCTGCCAGGTCGGCAGCCAGGCGACCCGGCCGAGGTCGCGGGGCAGCATGGCTAGAGGACGACCTTGACCATCGGGTGGCTCGAAAGGGCGCGGTAAATGTCGTCCAGCTGCTCACGGCTGGTGGCGGTCACGGTGATGGTGACGCCCAGGTACTTGCCGCCTTTGCTGTCGCGCAGCTCGATGGTCGAGGCGTCGAAGGCCGGGTCGAACTGCCTGGCGATCGCCGTCACGGCGTGGACGTAGCCATCGACGTTTTCGCCCATCACCTTGATCGGGAATTGCGACGGGTAGTCGATCAACGACTCGCGGCGCGGGTCGGCGGCGAGCACGGGCGGCAGGGCGGGGCTGGGGCTGGGGGTTGGCGTGGTCATCGGGTGGTTTCAGGCAAGCTTGGCACGCTGGTAGCCGGCGTACAGAGCCTGGTAGATGGGGCCGGGCCGGCCGGTTCCAATAGCCCGGCCGTCCAGCCGGGTCACGGGCAGCACTTCCTTGGTCGCGGACGACACCAGCAGCTCGTCGGCCCCGAACACCTCGTCGCGCGAGATCCGCCGCAGCTCGAAGGGAATCCCGGCCTCGCGGCAGAGCGATTCGAACAGCCCGTAGCGGATGCCTTCCAGCACCAGGTTGTCCTTGGGCGTTCCCAGCAGCTTGCCATCCGTGACCACCCACATGTTGGACGCCGCGGCTTCGCTCAGGAAACCGTCGCGGAACATCACCGTTTCGGTGGCGCCGACGTCGGCGCTGAGCTGGCGCGCCAGCACGGCGCCGGCCAGGCTGGTGCTCTTGACATGGGCCTTCTTCCAGCGGAAGTCATCCGCCGTGACGCAGGCCACGCCGTCGATCCGGTCCTGCTCGGGATAGATGTACATGCGGTTGCTGGTAACGAACACCGTGGGCGTGAGCCCGGGCGGCATGATGTGGTCGCGCATCGCGACGCCGCGCGTGATCTGGATGTAGACCATCTGGTCGGTCTGCTCCACCGGCTTGTCCATCGCCCTGGCATAGGCCGCCAGCAGCTGCAGCACCAGCGCGCGCCACTGGGCATGGCTCATCGGGTTGGCGATGCGCATCTCGGCCAGGCTGCGGTCGAGGCGGGCCATGTGCTCGTCGAATCGGAACGGCCGGCCGGCATAGGCCGGGACCACCTCGTAGACGCCGTCGCCGAAGATGAAACCGCGATCCAGCACGCTGACCTTGGCGTCGCGCAGGGTCGAGAACTCGCCATTCAGGTAGCAGGGGAGCAGGGGGAGTTTTGCAGTGTCGTTCATGGCTGCAATTGTGCTGGTTTGCGCGGCTCCGGCCAGCGGGTCTCGCCGATCCGCAGCAGGATGAAAGCGTCCTCTCCGACGCCCTGCGCCTGGCGCGCTGCCGCCAGGTCGCGCGGCGGCTGGTCGAGTGACTCGTCGGTCAGGGTGATGGTGCCCCCGCGCGGCCAGGGCGGCCGCCGCCTTCGCTGTCACCACCAGAGCACCACGGCGGCGATCGCCAGCCAGCCCAGGCCGAGGTTGATCTTGACCAGCAGCGTGATCTGGCCGACGCACCGGCCGCCCTGCGGCCAGTCCGCCGCGGCCACCGCCAGCTTGAGCTTGCGGTACGGCGAGAAATAGATGTGGCCGAACACCAACATCATCACCAGGCCGAGGCCGAGCATGGTGTGCCACCCCGGCGGCGCCTTGGCCATGCCGGTCTGCAGCAGCATCGGCAGGCCCGTGGCGAGCAGGACCGCGATGCTCGCGGCGACCACTGCGAAAAAGCGCCGCAGCACCGCAGCGATCAGCGGCAGGCGTTGCGGGGGCGCCAGTTGCTCGTGCAGCACGGGCCGCAGCGCCATGACCATGAAAGCCATGCCGCCGACCCAGAAGATGGCCGCGGCGAGATGGAAGAACAGGAAGAGTTGGCGCATGGCAAGCCTTGAAGAACAGCAACCCGGGCATTGTGCTGTGCGGGGTGAAACACTTTTGACCTGCAACTTAGCTGACTGTCGCGGTCAGGTAGGCGGGAAGCCCCGGGGTTTTTACTTATAATCAGTGGCTTTGTGTAAATTCAGGCTGGTCAAAAGGGCGACAGATGACGAAAACAATCGCCCCGCTGCCTGACACGCAGGAAGCGCCCCCGTTCAAGAAGCTCGACGCCGACGAGGCGCGGCAGCTTCGGGAACGAAGTCCATCGGTTTCCCCCTGGTGGGTGGTCGGGGGGCAGGTGGTGATGGGACTCGTGGTGGCATTGGCCGCCTGGGCCCTGACCGGGAGGCAAAACGTCGGATGGTCCGCCGGATACGGCGCATTGGCTGTGGTGATCCCCGCGGCCGTTTTTGCGCGCGGACTGACCGGGCGCACGTCGTCGTTGAATGCAGGCACGGCGGCCTTCGGGTTCATGGTGTGGGAGATGGTCAAGATCGCCTTGACGGTGGCCATGCTGGTGGCCGCGCCAAGGCTGGTGGGGGCGCTGAGCTGGCCGGCATTGCTGGTCGGCCTGGTGCTCACGATGAAGGTGTACTGGCTCGCTTTGGCGTATGCGCCCCGGCGCAAATTGAAGAACTGAACGAAAAAAATGGCTGCTGAACAAGGACCTACCTCTGGTGAATACATCATTCACCACCTGACGCACCTGCAGAACCACAAGGCGAGCAGCGTCGTCGATTTCTCGGTCTTCAACTACGACTCCATCTTCTTCTCGATCGCCATGGGCGTGCTGGGCTGCTGGCTGTTGTGGCTGGGCGCCCGCAAGGCCACTTCCGGCGTGCCGGGGCGGTTTCAGGCGGCGGTGGAAATCCTGGTCGAGATGGTCGATTCGCAGGCCAAGGGCATCGTGCACAACGCCCACAGCCGCAAGATGATCGCGCCGCTGGCCCTGACGGTGTTCGTCTGGATCCTGCTGATGAACGCGATGGACCTGCTGCCGGTCGACCTGCTGCCGCTGATCTGGGAGAAGATCTACGGCGCTGCCGGCCATGATCCGCACCACGCCTACCTGCGCGTCGTGCCGACGGCCGACCTGTCGATGACCATGGGCCTGTCGGTCGGCGTGCTGCTGACCTGCCTGTTCTACAACATCAAGATCAAGGGCGCCGGCGGCTGGGCCCACGAGCTGGTCACGGCGCCGTTCGGCACCAGCAAGAACCCGATCTTCGCGCTGCTGCTTGGCGTCGTGAACCTCGGCATGCAGTTGATCGAGTTCGTCGCCAAGACCGTCTCGCACGGCATGCGACTGTTCGGCAACATGTATGCGGGCGAGCTGATCTTCCTGCTGATCGCGATGATGGGCGGCGCCTGGACGCTGTCCGCCACCGGCATCGGCCTGGCGATCGGCCACATCATCGCCGGCACCGTCTGGGCGCTGTTCCACCTGATCATCATCACGCTGCAGGCCTTCGTGTTCATGATGCTGGCGCTGGTCTACCTGGGCCAGGCCCACGACGCCCACTAACCGTTTTCCGTTTCCCGTTTTCTTTTTCTCGTCAACCAAAGTCCCTTAGGAGCAATCATGGAAGTTATCAGTTTCACCGCACTGGCCGCCGGCCTGATCATCGGTCTGGGTGCCATCGGCGCCTGTATCGGTATCGGCATCATGGGCAGCAAGTACCTCGAATCGGCTGCCCGCCAGCCCGAACTGATGAACGAGCTGCAGACCAAGATGTTCCTGCTGGCCGGCCTGATCGACGCCGCTTTCATTATCGGCACCGGTATCGCGCTGTGGTTCGCCACCGCCAACCCGTTCCTGGCCCAGATCGCGAACCTGCCGAAGTAATCCGCATCCGATCAACGTCAATCCCCGTGGACGCCATGGCGCCGCGGGGTGAAGGATGAAAAAGTGAGCATCACCGGTACCCTGATCATTCAGATGATCGTGTTCCTGATCCTGGTCGGGTTCACGATGAAGTTCGTGTGGCCGCCGATCGCAGCCGCGCTCGACGAGCGCGCGGGCAAGATCGCAGAAGGCCTGGCAGCAGCCGACAAGGCCCGCTCCGAGCTGTCCGCCGCCAACCAGCGGGTGGAAGCCGAGCTGGCCAGGTCGCGCGCGGAAACCGCCGCGCTGCTGGCCGACGCCGAGCGCCGGGCCCAGCAGATCGTCGAAGAAGCCAAGTCGCGCGCCACCGAAGAGGGCAACAAGGTCCTGGCCGCGGCCCGGGCCGAAGCCGACCAGGCGACCGTACAGGCTCGCGAGGCGCTGCGCGAGCAGGTGGCCGCGCTGGCCGTGCGCGGTGCCGAGCAGATCCTCCGCAAGGAGATCAACCCCGGCGTCCACGCCGAGCTGCTCAATCGCCTGAAGACCGAGCTGTAACAAGGACCCAGGCCATGGCTGAACTCGCCACCATCGCAAGACCGTACGCCGAGGCGCTGTTCAAGGCGTCGCAGGCCGACCTCGAAGGCGCGGCCGGCTGGCTGGAGCCGCTCGCGGCCGTCGCCGGCGACCCGCAGCTGCTGCAGCTGGCGGCCAATCCCAACGTGCGCGCCCAGCAGGTGATCGACGTGATCACCGGCGTGCTCAAGCAGCCGCTGCCGGGGCCGGCGATGAATTTCCTGCGGGCGGTGATCGAGAACGATCGCCTCTCCGCGCTGCCGGAAATCGCCACCCAGTTCCGCGACCTGAAGAACGCCCGCACCGGTTCGTCCGACGCGGTGGTCTACAGCGCGTTCCCGATGGATGCCGGCGCGCTGGGCGCGGTGGCGCCGGCGCTGGAGAAGCGCTTCGGCCGCAAGCTGAACCTCACGGTGCAGGAAGACCGCTCGCTGCTGGGCGGCATCCGCGTGGTCGTCGGAGACGAGGTGCTGGACACCTCGGTCAAGGCTCGCCTCGAACAAATGAAAGTCGCCCTCACCGCCTGATACGCGGCCTGATGGCTGTCAGCTAACCCCAAGGAAGAGTCATGCAACTCAATCCCGCAGAAATTTCCGAACTGATCAAGAGCCGCATCGAGGGCCTTTCCGCCAGCGCCGACATCCGCAACCAGGGCACCGTGGTGTCCGTGGCCGACGGCATCTGCCGCATCCACGGCCTGTCCGACGCGATGCAGGGCGAAATGCTGGAATTCCCGCCCACCAAGGACGGCACGCCCACCTACGGCCTGGCCCTGAACCTGGAGCGCGACTCGGTCGGCTCGGTGATCCTGGGCGAGTACGAGCACATTTCCGAAGGCGACACCGTCAAGTGCACGGGCCGCATCCTGGAAGTGCCGGTCGGCCCCGAGCTGATCGGCCGCGTGGTCAACGCGCTGGGCGCGCCGATCGACGGCAAGGGCCCGATCAACGCCAAGATGACCGACGTGATCGAGAAGGTCGCCCCGGGCGTGATCGCCCGCCAGTCGGTCAGCCAGCCGATGCAGACCGGCCTGAAGTCGATCGACTCCATGGTGCCGATCGGCCGCGGCCAGCGCGAGCTGATCATCGGCGACCGCCAGACCGGCAAGTCCGCCGTGGCGGTGGACGCGATCATCAACCAGAAGGGTCAGAACATGACCTGCGTGTACGTCGCCATCGGGCAGAAGGCGTCCACGATCAAGAACATCGTGCGTTCGCTGGAGCAGGCCGGCGCGATGGAATACACCATCGTCGTTGCCGCCTCCGCTTCGGAATCGGCCGCCATGCAATACGTCTCGGCGTACTCGGGCTGCACGATGGGCGAGTACTTCCGCGACCGCGGCCAGGACGCGCTGATCGTCTATGACGACCTGTCCAAGCAGGCCGTCGCCTACCGCCAGGTTTCGCTGCTGCTGCGCCGCCCGCCGGGCCGCGAAGCCTATCCCGGCGACGTGTTCTATCTCCACTCCCGCCTGCTCGAGCGCGCCGCCCGCGTGAACGAAAAGTACGTCGAGGACTTCACCAAGGGTGCCGTGAAGGGCAAGACCGGCTCGCTCACCGCGCTGCCGATCATCGAGACCCAGGCCGGCGACGTGTCCGCCTTCGTTCCGACCAACGTGATCTCGATCACCGACGGCCAGATCTTCCTGGAAACCAGCCTGTTCAACGCCGGTGTCCGCCCCGCCATCAACGCCGGTATCTCGGTGTCGCGGGTCGGTGGCGCCGCCCAGACCAAGCTGATCAAGAACCTCTCCGGCGGCATCCGGACCGACCTGGCCCAGTACCGCGAGCTGGCTGCGTTCGCGCAGTTCGCCTCCGACCTGGACGAAGCCACCCGCAAGCAGCTCGATCGCGGTGCCCGCGTGACGGAACTGCTCAAGCAGGCCCAGTACAGCCCGCAGCCGATCAGCCTGATGGCCGCCACGCTGTTCGCGGTGAACAAGGGCTTCCTGGACGACATCGACGTCAAGAAGGTGCTGGCGTTCGAACACGGCCTGCACGCCTGGCTCAAGGACAAGCACGCCGCGCTGCTGGCCAAGCTGGAAGCCGACAAGGCGATGGACAAGACGGCTGAAGGCGAACTCGGCGAAGCCATCGAGAAGTTCAAGAAGACGTTCGCTTAAGCGCCAACACAGGAATCAGTCATGGCTGCAGGCAAGGAAATTCGGGGCAAGATCAAATCGGTGGAGAACACCAAGAAGATCACCAAGGCCATGGAAATGGTGGCCGCCTCCAAGATGCGCAAGGCGCAGGAGCGGATGCGCCACGCCCGGCCTTACAGCGACAAGGTGCGCAACATCGCGGCCAACCTCGGCAAGGCCAACCCGGAATACACGCACGCCTTCATGAAGGTCAACGACTCGAAAGCCGTCGGCTTCATCGTCGTCACGACCGACAAGGGCCTGTGCGGCGGCATGAACACCAACGTGCTGCGTCTGGTGACCATCAAGCTGCGCGAGCTGCAGGCCGCCGGCGTGAAATCGCAGGCCGTTGCCATCGGCAACAAGGGCCTGGGCTTCCTGAACCGGGTCGGCGCCCAGGTGGTTTCGCATGTCACCCAGCTGGGCGACACGCCGCACCTGGACAAGCTGATCGGGCCGGTCAAGGTGCTGCTGGACGCGTACGCGGAAGGCAAGATCAGCGCGGTCTATCTCGGCTACACCAAATTCATCAACACGATGAAGCAGGAGCCGGTGGTGGAGCAGCTGCTGCCGCTGACGGCCGAGAACATGAAGGCCGACGAAGGCCAGCCGGGCTGGGACTACATCTACGAGCCGGACGCGCAGTCCGTCATCGACGAGCTTCTCACGCGCTACGTCGAGGCGCTGGTGTACCAGGCCGTGGCGGAAAACATGGCGTCCGAGCAGTCGGCGCGGATGGTGGCCATGAAGGCCGCCACCGACAACGCCGGCAGCGTGATCGGCGAGCTCAAGCTGGTCTACAACAAGACGCGCCAGGCGGCGATCACCAAAGAGCTCTCGGAGATCGTGGCCGGCGCCGCGGCCGTTTGAGTTTTACTGAATTAATGATTGGAGCAAGTTGAAAATGGCTCAAGCACAAGCTACCCAGGGCAAGATTGTCCAATGCATCGGCGCCGTCGTGGACGTCGAGTTCCCGCGCGACAAGATGCCCCGCGTCTATGACGCGCTGAAGATGGAGGGCACGGCCCTGACGCTGGAAGTGCAGCAGCAGCTCGGCGACGGCATCGTGCGTACCATCGCGCTGGGCTCGTCCGACGGCCTGCGCCGCGGCAACATGGTCTACAACACCGACAAGCCGATCACGGTGCCGGTGGGCAAGGCCACGCTGGGCCGCATCATGGACGTGCTGGGCAACCCGATCGACGAGCGCGGCCCGGTCGGCTCGGAGCTGACGGCTTCGATCCACCGCAAGGCCCCCGCGTACGACGAACTGTCGCCCTCGCAGGAGCTGCTGGAAACCGGCATCAAGGTGATCGACCTGATCTGCCCGTTCGCCAAGGGCGGCAAGGTGGGCCTGTTCGGCGGCGCCGGCGTCGGCAAGACGGTGAACATGATGGAGCTGATCAACAACATCGCCAAGGCCCACTCCGGCCTGTCGGTGTTCGCCGGTGTCGGCGAGCGCACCCGCGAAGGCAACGACTTCTATCACGAAATGGCCGAATCCAAGGTCGTGGACCTGGAGAACCTGCCCAACTCGAAGGTGGCCATGGTGTACGGCCAGATGAACGAGCCGCCGGGCAACCGCCTGCGCGTGGCCCTGACCGGCCTGACCATCGCCGAATCCTTCCGCGACGAAGGCCGTGACGTGCTGTTCTTCGTGGACAACATCTACCGCTACACGCTGGCCGGCACGGAAGTGTCCGCGCTGCTGGGTCGTATGCCTTCCGCCGTGGGCTACCAGCCGACGCTGGCCGAGGAAATGGGCCGCCTGCAGGAGCGGATCACGTCGACCAAGGTCGGCTCGATCACTTCCATCCAGGCCGTGTACGTGCCGGCCGACGACTTGACCGACCCGTCGCCCGCCACCACCTTCGCCCACCTGGATTCCACCGTGGTGCTGTCGCGTGACATCGCCTCGCTGGGCATCTACCCCGCCGTGGACCCGCTGGACTCCACCAGCCGCCAGCTGGACCCGCTGGTGGTCGGCGAAGACCACTACAACACCGCCCGCGCCGTGCAGAACACGCTGCAGCGCTACAAGGAACTGCGCGACATCATCGCGATCCTGGGCATGGACGAACTGGCGCCGGAAGACAAGCTGGCCGTGGCCCGCGCCCGCAAGATCCAGCGTTTCCTGTCGCAGCCGTTCCACGTGGCCGAAGTGTTCACTGGCTCGCCCGGCAAGTACGTGCCGCTGTCGGAAACCATCCGCGGCTTCAAGATGATCACCGCCGGCGAATGCGACCACTTGCCCGAACAGGCGTTCTACATGGTCGGCTCGATCGACGAAGCGTTCGAGAAGGCCAAGAAGGTCTGACCATGGTGGATTCCACCCACACCATCCACGTCGACGTGGTCAGCGCCGAGGAGTCGATCTTCTCCGGCGAGGCCCGCTTCGTGGCGCTGCCCGGCGAAGCCGGCGAGCTCGGGATCTTCCCGCGCCACACGCCGCTGATCACCCGCATCAAGCCCGGCTCGGTGCGCATCGAGATGGCCGACGGCTCCGAGGAATTCGTCTTCGTGGCCGGCGGCATCCTCGAGGTCCAGCCCAATTGCGTCACCGTGCTGTCCGACACCGCCATCCGCGGGAAGGACCTGGACGAGGAAAAGGCCAACAGCGCCCGCGCCTCCGCCGAGGAAGCGCTGCGCAACGCCAAGGGCGACATCGACATCGCCAAGGCGCAGTCCGAACTCGCCGTGCTCGCCGCCCAGATCCAGGCGCTGCGGAAATACAGGCAAAAAAAGTAAATCGTCTTCGACCAACAAGAAGCGCTAAAAACCGCGCCCTCGGCCCCGCTCGCAAGACCGGGGCCTTTTTATCGCCCGGCAATCGGTGAAACAACTTGTTGTTTTATGTATCCACATGTGCCAACCTCGCGTCCGCCGACGCCGTGGACTGCACAACGGGCCCTTTTCTCGGGGTCCTCCACCGACGTCGGATAACTCTGGAGCGAGACAATGCGAAATATTTCGATCGTGGCGGCACTGGTTCTTGTCGCCCTGTCGGGGGCGGCAGTTGCCACACCCGCAGATCGGGCCACCGCCAAAGAAGCGGAGGCGATGGTCAAGAAGGCCGTGGCATACATCAAGGCCAATCCCCAGGACAAGGCCTTTGCAGAGATCAGCGATCCCAAAGGCCAGTTCGTCGATCGCGACCTGTACC
>CALRYV010000047.1:0-25758 GCA_943372495.1 Ramlibacter sp. 2FC
GACGCCAGCGCCGGCAGGTCGGGATAGCTGCCGGCGCGCTTTTGCTTCATCGCCGTCACCGCTTCACGCACGTGGGCGTTGCTCCAGATCGCGCCCTGCACCCAGCCCATCTGCTTCAGCGCATCGTCGACCGGATGGTCGCGGCTGTAGTGGATCACCTGCTTGGTGCCCCAGATCGCCACCGGCGGCTTGGCGGCGATCTCGGCGGCGCACTGCAGCGCGGCGGCCACCATCGCTTCCGGCGTGTCGAACACCTCGTTGACCAGACCGTGAGCCAGCGCCTTGGCCGCCGGCAGCCGGCGCCCGGTGTAGGCCAGCTCCTTGACCAGTCCCAGCGGCAGCAGCTTGGGCAGGCGCTGCAGCGTGCCAACGTCGGCCACCATGCCGATGTTGATTTCCTGGACGCAGAAGAACGCATCCGCCGTTGCATAGCGGATGCAGCAGGCGGTGACCATGTCGACCGCGCCGCCGATGCAGCCGCCCTGGATCGCGGCGATCACGGGGATGCGCAGCGTTTCCAGCTTGGTGAAGGTGGCCTGCATGTCGGTGAGCAGGTCGAAGATCGCGGCCCGGCCTTCGGGGCTGGCGTCGTCCATGGTGATGGCGCCGCCGAAAGTCTCGAGCGCCATGCCCGCGCTGAAGTGCTTGCCGGTGGAGGAGATCACCAGGGCGCGGGCCGTGCCTTCACGGTGCAGGGCGGTGAGGACTTCATCGAGCTCGCGCCAGAACGTCGGGTGCATCGTGTTGAACGCCCCCGGCTGGTCGAGCACGAGATGGGCGACGGCGTCCTTGCGCGTCAGCGAGAAGCATTGCATGGCAGTCTCCGGTTCCAGGAGACTGTAACGTCAGGCGATCCAGTCGCAGCGCAGCCGGCGCTCCCGATGCGCCTTGTTGCGCCAGGCCACGTACAGGCTGGGCGCCGCGATCGCCAGCACGCACAGCGGCACGGCCCACAGCTCGTCGAACGCCCAGGCCGGGAGCCAGCCGACCCAGCCCATCACCCACAGCGTCAGCATCGCGTCCCACAACTGGTATTCCAGCGGGTGGTCGTTGCGGTGTCTGACGTGCCATTGCTTGATGCGTTGCAGTTCGGCGAGCGGCATGGCGAGCTCCGGGCGGTGTTTGTAAGATTCGCGTCAGGATCAATGTAGGCCTGCGGCGGCGCCGCGTCAAACGCGGCCCGCCGGCAGGGGGGATCAGCTGCGCTGGAACAGCATCAGGCGGGACTCGGCGCTGGCGTTGTCCCGGATGGACTTGATCGAGACGTCGTAGCGGGTGCCCGGCACCGGCAGCGAGCTGGCGTTGTCGCGGCTGGTGCGCGGGTTGAAATGGAAGCTGAACTCGCCGTTGGCGTCGGCCTGCATCGATTCGGAGACCAGCCGCTGGGCCACGCCCGCGTCGGTCCGGCGGCCGGGCGGGGAGATTGCGTCCACCTGCACCTGCACGGTGGCGAACGGCGCCGTGCGGCCGCGGATCGTCGTCACGTCCTGGCCGACCATGGCGTTGTTCTGGTGGCTCATCACCATCAGCGGCAGCGTCACCGAGGGCGCGCCGAGCACCGTCGAGCCGACGTCGAAGCTCCACGACTTCTGGGCCACGTTGCCGGCCCGGTCGGCGGCCAGCACTTCGACCGTGTGGCGGCCCGGCGGCAGCCGGTCGCGGAACGAGAACTCGCGCGGCGTGATCTGCGCCAGCGCGGTGACGTCGCGGCCGGAGACGGTGATGCGCACCGACTGCGGATCGACGCCTTCGCTGAACGTGGCCCCCACCTGGGTCGGGCCGCTGCTCACCGCATCGCCCTGGCGCGGCAGCAGGTTGCCGATCTGCGGCGGCCGGTTGTCGTTGACCAGCGGCTGGCTCAGGGTCGCGGTGGCCACCCGGTTGTCGTCGGCCCGCAGGGTGGCGGTGACGAGGCCGGCCGCGCCCAGGTCGTCACGCCGGCGCAGCACGTAGCTGCCCTCGTAGTGGCCCGGCCGCGTTTCGCGCATCGGCACCCGCGCGGCCACGCCGGGAATGTCGAACCAGGCTGTCGCGCCCGGCATGCCGCTCAGCCGGAACTGCAGTTCCGCACCCGGTTCGGCCCGGCCCACCGGCGCCACCGCGAAGCGCTCGATGCGCAGCGGCGGCAATGCAGCCGGCGCGGGGACGGGCGCCTGCACGATGACGGTGGGCTGCGCGGGCGCGACTGCGACCGGCGTCTGGAACGAGGGCGGGAAGGTGTAGTTGGCGACCACCGTCTGGCTGGCCGCCTTGAAGGTGACCCGGATCACCGCGGTCGGATCGATGTTGTCGGCGCGGCGCACGACGTAGCGGCCGGTGTACTTGCCGGGCGCCACCTCCTTGAGCGCGACGTCGGCGCCCGGGCCGGGGATGCGGGCGGTCGCCTGGCCCCCCGGCGTGCCTTCGAACGTGAGCCGCAGCTGCGAGCCGGGCGCCACGCCGGCGTCGGCATTGACCTCCAGGCCGCGGGCCTGCGGCATGGCCGCAGTGGTCTGGGCGGCGGCGGGCAGGCAGACGAAGGAGGCGGCGGCGGGTGCCAGCAGACACAATGCGGCGGCTTGACGGAGAAGATGTTGTTTCATCACTGCACCTCGATGAAAGTGAAAGACCCGTTCAAGGTAGGGCGGGCCGCCGCACCGCCATGTAGTCCAAAGAGACCGGCGCCGGTAGGAAGCGTCCAACCATTCGGTTGGGGACAGAGCTGAAGGTCTGTCCCGCAAGGTCTCAGAAGAGGTCGAGCGTCCCCGGCGCCGGACTGGCGCTGCTGGCTGCATAGCGCGCGCGGGGCTCCTGCACAGCTTGCTGCGCCGCCGCCGAGCCGGCCTTCTCGAGCTTGCCCACGCGCACGCCGATCAGGCGCAGCCGCCGCTCCAGCGGCACCCGCTTGAGGCACTCGCCCGCGACCCTGCGGATGGTCTTCGCGTCGGCGGTGAAGTGGTCGATGGTCTGGTCGCGCGTGGCGATCCGGAAGTCGTCGTAACGCAGCTTGATGCCGATGGTCTTGCCGAGATAGCCCTTGCGCTGCAGGTCGCCCGCCACCTGCTCGCACAGCTCGGTAAAGATCGCGCCCAGTTCGGCGCGGTCGCGCACCGCGTGCAGGTCGCGGTCGAAGGTGGTCTCGCGGCTCATCGACACCGGCTCGCTCTCGGTCACCACCGGGCGGTCGTCGCGGCCCCAGGCGGCGTCGTGCATCCAGGCGCCGTAGGCCTTGCCGAAATTGTCGACCAGCCACTCGCGCTCCCGCGCGGCGATGTCGCCGATGGTCAGCAGCTGCAGCTTGTGCAGCTTTTCTTCCGCCTTGGGGCCGATGCCGTTGATCTTGCGCACCGGCAGCGGCCAGATCTTCGTGTGCACGTCGGCCTCGTAGACGATCGAGATGCCGTTGGGCTTGTTGAATTCGCTGGCCATCTTCGCGATCAGCTTGTTGGGGGCGACGCCGATCGAGCAGGTCAGGCCGGTCTGCTGGGTGATCGCCTTCTGGATCAGCCGCGCCAGCACCCGGCCGCCCTCGCGCTGGCCGCCGGGCACCTCGGTGAAGTCGATGTAGACCTCGTCGACGCCGCGGTCCTCCACCACCGGCGCGATCTCGCGGATGATGGCCTTGAAGCCGCGCGAGTATTTGCGCACCTCCTCGAAATCCACCGGCAGCACCAGGGCGTCGGGTGCCAGCCGGGCGGCCTTCATCATCCCCATCGCCGAGCCGACGCCGAACTGGCGCGCCGCATAGGTCGCCGTGGTGATGACGCCGCGGCCGACATAGTCCTTGAGCAGCGGAAAGGCGGAAACCGGGATCTCGGACAGCGGCCGGTCGGCGTAGCGCTCGCGGATGATCTCGTCGACCTTGCGCCGGCCGCCGCCGATCACGATCGGCAGCCCCTTCAATTGCGGGTAGCGCAGCAGCTCCACCGACGCGAAAAACGCGTCCATGTCGAGGTGGGCGATGCGGCGGATGGGCGGGGCGCTGGACACACCGCAAGCATAGCGGCGGGCCGATTCCCGGCTGGGCCCTATAGTGTCCCCTGTTCGACCACATTGCCTTACGGGAGAAATCCATTGGCCGCATACGCAGTGAAACATATCGCTGAGGAGCAGGGCCCCCTGCTGGCGAACCTCAAGACGATCCGCAAGACCCCCCATTCGTACACGTCGCGCGAGCCCGAGGCCAGCGAGGCGGCGGCCGGCGGCGACGTCTACGTGGTCGAAGTGCGCAAGGACAAGGCCGTGCGCACCTACTGGCTGGGGTACAAGTACCAGGCCAAGGAAAAGTACGCCCCGGCCGGCGGCGGCGTCTGGAAGGGCGGCTTCAAGTTCCGCAATTCGTCCACCCCGGGCGACCGCGCCGACGGCGTCTACTTCGAGGTCCTGCCGCAGATCACCGACGTCGCGCTGTGCGAGTGGCTGGCGACGCAGACGCCGATGGCAGTGCTGCCGCAACCGATGATCGACCAGTTCGAGGCCATGATCGACGACCACGCCGAAACCGCGAAGGATTACGCCTGACCGTCGGCGCGCCCGGTCAGAGCCGGGCGCACACCACCACCAGCCCGAGCGCCACCAGCGCCAGCCCGACCTGCTCGGCGAGGCCGAGCTTTTCGCGGAACAGCCGCCGCGACACCAGGTAGCTGAAAAGCACTTCGACCAGGCCGAGCGTGCGCACGTCGGCCGCCGGTCGCAGCGCGAAGCCGGTGAACCAGCCCAGCGAGGCGAGGGCGCCCATGCCGCCGGCCAGCAGCGAGATCCGCCAGGCCTTGCGGATGCCGCGCAGCGCCTGCGGCGAGCGCCACGCCAGCCAGCCCCCCAGCAGCGCCGATTGCAGCGCCTGCGCGCACAGCACGCCCCAGGCCGCCGCCAGCCAGGGCGACAGGCCCGGCAACTGCAGCGCCGCGCCCCGGTAACCGACGGCCGACAGGGCAAAACCCGCGCCCGATGCCAGCCCCAGCAACGCCACCTTGCCGCCCCAGCCGCGTCCGGGGCCGGCGCACGCCTGGCCCTGGGGCAGCGACAGCAGCATGACGCCGACACTCGCCACGCCGATGGCCAGCAGCGTCACCAGGCTGGGCACTTCGTGCAGGAACAGGGCGGCGAACACCGCGACTTGCAGCACTTCGGTTTTCGAATAGGCCACGGCGACGATGAAGTTGCGCTCCTTCATCGCTGCCAGCAGGAACGCGGTGGCGCCGATCTGCGCCACCGCGCCGAACGCCACCCAGCCGAAGAACCCGGCGGTGAACGGCGGCGGCGCCATGGGCGCATCGGAGAAGCCTTGCAGCAGGACGACGGCGACGGCCGCGAACGGCAGCCCGTACAGGAAGCGCACCAGCGTCGCCCCGAGCGTGCCGACCTGCGCCGTCAGCGTGCGCTGGGCCGCGTTGCGCGCGGTCTGGGCCAGGGCGGCCGCCACGACGATCGGAATCCAGGCCCAGGCGACGACGGAAGAAGCTTGCATCGGCCGTTTATAGCGGGTCGGGCCGGGGGCACCGGTTTTGTGCGACGCTCGCGGCATGGTGAAACGCAACACCCGCATCGCAATCATCGGCAACGCCGGCTCGGGCAAGTCCACCCTGGCCTGGCAGCTCGCCGGCCAGCTGGACCTGGCACTGCTGGACCTGGACATCGTGGCCTGGGAGCCGGACCGGATCGCGGTGCCGCGCACGCACGCCGCCGCTGCGGCCGACGTCAACGCCTTCTGCCGCACCTACCCGCAGTGGGTGGTGGAGGGCTGTTATCCGGACCTGATCGCCACCACGCTGGCCTACCGCCCGCACCTGGTGCTGCTCGATCCGGGCATCGACCAGTGCCTGGCCAATTGCCGCACCCGGCCCTGGGAGCCGCACAAGTACCGCTCGCGCGCCGAGCAGGACCGCAAGCTGGACATGCTGCTGACGTGGGTGGCCGGCTACTACCACCGCGGCGGCGACATGTCGCTGCAGGCCCACGAGGCCCTGTTCGAAGCCTACCGCGGGCCCAAGCAGCGCCTGTCGCGCCTGCCCGGACCGGACTTCAGGCCGCGGCGGCAGGAGATTCAGTAGTCAGAAAGTCCCGGGCAGCAGGATGGCCTGGTCCACCTTGTTGATGTCGGTGTGGCCGCAGAAGGCCATGGTCAGGTCCAGCTCCTTGTGGATGATCTGCAGCGCCTTGGTGACGCCCTCGCCGCCCAGCGCGCCCAGCCCGTACAGCATCGAGCGGCCGATGTAGGTGCCGCGCGCGCCCAGGGCCCAGGCCTTGAGCACGCTCTGGCCGGAGCGGATGCCGCCGTCCATGTGCACTTCCATCCGGTGGCCGACCGCCTCGACGATCGCCGGCAGGGCGGAGATCGACGACGGCGCGCCATCGAGCTGGCGGCCGCCGTGGTTGGAGACGATCAGCGCGTCGGCGCCGCTGTCGGCCGCGATCCGCGCATCCTCGACGTCCTGGATGCCCTTGAGGATCAGCTTGCCGCCCCAGCGCTTCTTGATCCATTCGACATCGTTCCACGACAGGGCCGGGTCGAACTGCTTGGCGGTCCATTCCGACAGCGAGCCCATGTTCTCGACGCCCTTGACGTGGCCGACGATGTTGCCGAACTGGCGCCGCGGCGTGCCCAGCATGCCCAGGCACCAGCGCGGCTTGGTCATCATGTTCAGGATGTTGGGCAGCGTCAGCTTGGGCGGCGCCGACAGGCCGTTGATGATGTCCTTGTGGCGCTGGCCGATGATCTGCAGGTCCAGCGTCAGCACCAGCGCCGAGCAGTTGGCAGCCTTGGCCCGGTCGATCAGGCTGTCGATGAAGGCGCGGTCACGCATCACATAGAGCTGGAACCAGAACGGATGGCGGTCGGTCGCCTTGGCCACGTCCTCGATCGAGCAGATGCTCATGGTCGACAGCGTGAACGGGATGCCGAACTGCTTGGCCGCCTGCGCCGCCAGGATCTCGCCGTCGGCATGCTGCATGCCGGTGAGGCCGGTCGGCGCGATCGCCACCGGCATCGCCGCGTCCTGGCCGATCATCCTGACCCGGGTGCTGCGGTTCTCCATGTTGACCGCGACCCGCTGGCGGAACTTGATCTTGTCGAAGTCGGACTCGTTGGCGCGGTAGGTGCTCTCGGTCCACGAGCCGGAGTCGGCGTAGTCGTAGAACATGCGGGGCACGCGTCGCTGGGCCAGGACCCGCAGGTCTTCGATGGTGGTGATGACGGGCAAGACAGTCTCCTCGGTGTGCGGGAATGCTACCGCCTGGCCCGGGCCGGGGTTTGAAGAAATCTGGCGGGCGGCTCAATTTTGCTCACGCCCTCAGTCGGCGCTGATCTTCTGCTCGCGGATCACCCGGCCCCACAGCGCGGATTCACGCGCCAGGTCGGGCGCCAGCGGCCCGGCCGCCATGTAGGCGGGAACGGCGCCAAGTTGGGCCGCGGCCTGGGCCACTTCGGCCGACGCCATCACGCTGCGCGTCGCCTCGCTGAGTTTCTCCACGATCGCGGCCGGGGTCCCGGCCGGCGCCAGCAGCATCAGCCGCGGCACGGCGTCGAAGCCCGGGATCGCTTCGGCCAGCGCCGGGATCTGTTCCGCGCCGGGGACTGTGCCCGGATTCATCAGCGCCAGCGCGCGCAGCTTGCCGCCCTTGGCCTGGGCGCTGGCGGCGCTCACGCTCACCACCCCGATCGGGACCTGGCCGCTGATCACGTCGGGCACGATCTGGGCCGCGCCGCGGTAGGGGATGTGGACCACGAACGACCGGGTCTGGCCCTTGAGCATCTCGAAGCCGAGGTGGTGCACCGTGCCGACGCCGGAGGTGGCGTACGAGTATTTCGCGGGATGGGCCCGCAGCTCCTGCACGAATTCCTTCGGGGTGCGGGCCGGGAAGCTGTTGCTCACCACGATCGCCAGCGGCAGCTTGAACACGCCCGCCACCGGCGCGAAGCTCTTGACCGGGTCGAAACTCATTTTCGGCTGCAGGTGCTGGGCGATCAACAGCCCGCTCTCTCCCAGCAGCAGGGTGTAGCCGTCCGGCGCCGCCTTGGCCACGGCGTCGCCGGCGATCAGGCCGGCCGCGCCGGCGCGGTTCTCCACGACCACCTGCTGGCCCAGCAAGGTCGACAGGCGGGGCGCCAGCATCCGGGCCATGGCGTCGACGCCGCCACCGGCGGAGTAGCCCACCAGCAACCGGATCGGCCGGTTCGGATACGCGTCCTGCGCCTGCGCGGCACCGGCGGCCAGCAGGGCGGACGCGGCGGCCAGCACGGCGCGGCGGCGAACAGAGGTCGTCTCGAAAGTCATGCGCTGTCTCCTTGGGTCTTGTCGTTCATCAGGCCTTGCCGACGCCGCGCGAGCCCGGCCGCTGCGCCAGTTCGGCCAGCCGCTCGCGGTTGGGCGCGAAGCCCAGGCCCGGGGTGTCGGGCAGCTTCAGCATGCCGTCGACCGGCTCGGGCAGGCCGTCGAACACCTGCTTGCAGCACTCCACGGCCACCGAGTGGTATTCGACCAGCGAGCCGTTGGCCAGGCCGGCGTGCAGGTGCATGTTGTGGTGCGGCCAGGCGCCGCCGTTGGCGAAGCGGGTGTTGAAGGCCTGGGCCATGCCGGCGATCCGGTTGCACTGGGTGAAGCCGCCGGTGATGCAGGCGTTGGGCTGCACCACGTCGACCGCCTGCGCCACCAGCAGGTCGCGGAAGCGGCTGGCCAGGCCCTCGTTCTGGCCGGCGGCCAGCGGGATCGAGGTCTTGCCGCGCAGCTTCACCAGGTTTGGAATGTCGTTCTGCGACACCGGCTCCTCGAAGAAGCTGATGCCGTACTGCTCGACCCGCTGGGCCAGCGCCAGCGCATGGAAGTAGTCGAGGCTGCAGTTGGCGTCGATGTAGATCTGCACGTCCGGCCCGACCGCCTCGCGCACCGCGCGGATGCGCTGGACGTCTTCCGCGATCACCGCATCGAGCGGGCGCGGTTCGTCGCGGCGCTGCAGGCCGTGGTGGCCCACGGTCATCTTCAGCCGCGTGAAGCCGCGCGCGACCCAGCTCCTGGCCGCGCTGGCCAGCTCGTCGCGGTCGAAGAAGGCGAAGCCGAAGGTGGCGTAGACCGGCACTTCCGCGCGCGCGCCGCCCAGCAGCTTCCAGCAGGGCTGGCCGAGCGCCTGGCCCTTGAGGTCCCACAGCGCGAGGTCGATCGCCGCGATGGCGTGGCTGGCATAGCCTGACTGGCCGCGCGGGGTCAGCAGCCAGTACAGCTTCTCCCAGACCTGCTCGTGGCGCAGCGGGTCCATGCCTACAAGGGCGTGTGCCGCGATGTCGTTGACGATGCTGCCGATCACCTCTTCCTCGGTGATGGCGGTCATGCCGGTGCCGATGAGGCCGGTGTCGGTCTCGACATCGACGATGCAGACCGACAGCGACGTGGTCTTGGTCTTGCCGGACGCCTGCACCGACACCGGCAGGTTCAGCGGCGTGGCGCTGACGCGTGTGATCTTCATGGGGTCTCCCTGTTCCGCTGCGAGTGTGGGTGCGGGAGGGCGGG
This sequence comes from Ramlibacter sp. 2FC, assembly GCA_943372495.1. Taxonomy (GTDB): domain Bacteria; phylum Pseudomonadota; class Gammaproteobacteria; order Burkholderiales; family Burkholderiaceae_C; genus Ramlibacter. Next base: position 9,480 of record CALRYV010000047.1, read on the forward strand.
CCGGCAAGGACGCCGGCTGAAAGCGGCTTTCGCCGGCCGCGATGTCCGGGTCAACCCTTGGACGTGAGCGCCGCGATCAGCTTCCTGGCCGCCGGCGACGGCGACACGTCGCTGCGTACCGCGATCCGGTGAGTGCGGCGGGCCCAGGGGTCTGTCAGCGCGATCGCCTGCAGCGGCAGGTGGGCCAGCTGCGGCCCCATGGCTTCCAGGGGCAGCACGCCCACGCCGAGCCCCGCCGCCACCATCCGCGCCACCGCATCGAAGCCGCGCATCCGCATCCGCACCTGCAGCGTCTTGCCGGCCGCCGTGGCGCCGGCCAGCAGCCGGTGCGACAGGGCCGTGGCATCCGCCAGGGCGATGAAGGGTTCGTCGAGCGCCTCGTGCAGCGCGATCCGCGGGCGCTGCGCCAGCGGGTGCCCTGCCGGCACCAGCAGCGTCAGCGTGTCGCTGAAGAAGTCGGTGCAGGCCAGGCCGGGCGGCGCCGTGGGCAGGTCGACGATGCCCAGGTCGGCGCGGCCTTCCATGAGCGCCGGCGGAATCTCGGGGCTGCCGCGCTCTTCCAGGTCGATCTGGATCAGCGGGTGGCTGCGCGCGAAGGCCTCGATCAGCCCCGGCAGCACCTCCACCAGCGCCGACGCGTTGGACAGCACCCGCACGTGGCCTTGCAGCCCGCGGGCGTGGTCATGCATGTCGGTGGCAAGGCGGTCGGCGTCGGCCAGCAGCGAGCGGCTGCGCTGCACCAGCATCCGGCCGGCGGAGGTGAGCTGCACGCCGCGCGGCGAGCGCTCGAAGATGCGGAAGCCCAGCGACTCCTCCAGCAGCGAGATCCGGGCGCTGGCCGCGGCGACGGCGAGGTCGAGGTGGTCGCTCGCCGCGCTGATCGATCCCAGGTCGGCGGCGGCGACCACCACCCGCAGCGTGGCGAGGTCGATGGATGCATTCATGCCGGCATTGTCGGCCGGCCCGGTCAGCCGATCCGCACCGGCACGAAGATCTTGTCCTCGCCGCGCTGGATCAGCAGCGCCACCGACTTGCCGGCCTTGGCCAGCACCGTACGCACCTGCTCGATGCTGGAAACCGGCGCGCCGTTGACGGCCAGCAGCACGTCGCCGGCCTCGACCCCGGCCCGCGCCGCGGCGCCGTTGGCGTCTTCCACCAGCAGCCCGCCGGCCACGCCGGCCTGGCGCGCTTCGCCGCGTTCCAGCGGCCGCAGCGCCAGCCCCAGCTTGCCGCCTTCGGCCCGATCCGGGCCGGCGTCGGCCTTGGCCACCTTGTCCGAGGCATTGGCCAAGCGGGCCGACAGCTCGACCCGGCCGCCCTTGCGCCAGACGTCCAGCTTGATCGAGTCGCCGGGCGTGGCGCGGCTGACGATGGCGGGCAGGTCACCGGAGGCGACCACCGGCTGGCCGTCGACGCCGCGGATCACGTCGCCCGCCTGCAGGCCGGCCTTGTCGGCGGGGCTGCCCTTCTCGACGCTCGAGACCAGCGCGCCTTCCGGCCGGTCCAGGTTGAAGGAATCGGCCAGCGCCTGGTTCACCTCCTGCACCGCGACGCCCAGGCGCGCGTGTTCGACCTTGCCGGTGGCCACGATCTGGTTCTTCACGTGGGTGGCGACGTCGATCGGGATCGCGAACGACACGCCCTGGTAGCCGCCCGACTGGCTGTAGATCTGCGAGTTAATGCCGACCACCTCGCCGCGCGAGTTGAACAGCGGGCCGCCCGAGTTGCCGGGGTTGACGGCGACGTCGGTCTGGATGAACGGCACCGCGCTGTCGGCCGGCAGCGAGCGGCCCTTGGCGCTCACCACGCCGGCGGTGACGGTGTTCTCGAAGCCGAACGGCGAGCCGATCGCCAGCACCCATTCGCCGACGCGCAGGTCCTTGACGTTGCCCAGCGCCACCACCGGCAGGTTCTTCGCCTCGATCTTGAGCACCGCGACGTCGGTGCGGGGATCGGCGCCGAGCACCTTGGCCCGGAACTCGCGCCGGTCGGTCAGCTTGACCGTCACTTCGCTGGCGTCCTTCACCACGTGGGCGTTGGTCAGGATGATGCCGTCGGCGCTGAGGATGAAGCCCGAGCCCTGGCCGCGCACCGGCACGTTGCGCGGCATCATGCCGCCGCCCTGGCCCTGCTGGAAGCGGCGGAAGAATTCGAACGGGTCGCCCGGCAAGGCTTCGGCGCCGGAGTCGTCGGCCGCGGTCTTGCGCATGCCGCTGACGCTGATGTTGACCACCGCCGGGCCGTAGCGGGCTGTGATCTGCGAAAAGTCCGGCGGTGCGATGGTGCCGACCGGTGCCGCGACGGCGGCAGGGGCGGTGGCCGCTGCGACGGCCGCGAGCGGCGCGGGCGCGGCCGTGGCGCGGCTGCTGTGCAGGGCTTCGACGCCGGCGCCGCCGACCACGCCGGCGGCCAGTAGCGCCAGCACCAGGGGGGCGGATTTCAGGGGGGCTCGTGTCATGGGTTTGCTCCTGGCAAGGGTTGGAAGATCTCTGCCTCCCACTGTGACCCCGCGGGCTTAGGCGGGGCTTAAACCGGCGCCGGGAACCGCACCTCGACCCGCAGGCCGCCCAGCCGCGCCGACTGCTCCAGCCGCACCACCGCGCGGTGGCGGTCGGCAATCGCCTTGACGATCGCCAGGCCCAGGCCGCTGCCGGTCGCCCGGGCGCCCGCGCTGCGGTAGAAGCGGTCGAACACCCGCTCGCGCTCGGCCTCGGGCAGGCCCGGGCCGCTGTCCTCGACCACCAGGCAGGGCGCGCCACCCGGCTGCGCCAGCGCGATGTCGACCTGCCCGCCTTCGGGCGTGTACTTGACGGCGTTGTCCAGGAGGTTGCGCAGCAAGGTGTGCAGGGCCGGCGCCTGCCCCTGCACGGTCAGCGGCCCGGCGTCCGGCGGGACCAGGCCGAGGTCGATGCGGCGCGCCTGGGCTTGCGGCAGCACTTCGGACACCACGTCCCGCACCAGCTGCTGCAGGTCCACCGGCTGCGGCGCGGCGGGCCGGTCGCGCAGGTCTTCCTCGCGCGCCAGCGCCAGCAACTGGCCGACCAGGTCGATGGCGCGGTCGATCCCTTCGTTCAGGCGGGCGACCGCGGCCTCGCGGCCGGCATCGTCCTGGGGCCGCCGCAGCGCCTGGGCCTGGAGCTTGAGCGCGGCCAGCGGCGAACGCAGCTCGTGGGCGGCATCGGCGACGAAGTTGCGCTGGGCTTCGAAGGCCTGCCGGGCCCGGCCGAACAGCAGGTTGAGTTCCTGCACCAGCGGCAGGATCTCCTCGGGCAAACCGGCGTCGGGCAGCGGCGAGAGGTCGTCGGCCGGCCGGGCCGCGACCTGGCGCCGGGTACGTTCCACCGGCGCCAGCGAGCGGTCGATCAGCCACCACACCGCCAGCATCAGCAGCGGCGCCAGCAGCGCGATCGGCAGCACCGCTTCGACGGCCAGGGCCCGGGCGCGGGCCTGCCGCGCGTCGAGGTCCTGGGCGATCTGCACCGTCTGCTGCGGCGTCTGCAGCGAATAGACCCGGTAGCGCACGCCGCCGGCCATGCCGTCGGAGAAGCCGAGCACCGCCACCGGCGGCAGCGGCGAGCGCGGCGAGCGGAAGATCTGCACCCCGTCGGGGCCCCAGATCTGGACCAGGAAGTCGAAGGCCGGGTCGCCCGGGGCCGCGCCGGGCGCGAACGGCAGGCCGCCCTGGACCGAGCGCGCGATTTCCTGCAGGTGCTGGTCGAACAGCGCGTCGGCCTGCTTGAGCGCGGTGCGGTAGGCGGTGCTGGCCTGGATGACGGAGGCCAGCGCGATGGCGGCCAGCACCAGCCACAGCAGGCGGCGGCGCAGCGAGGGCGCGTTCATTGCCGTGGCACCAGGTAGCCCAGGCCGCGCACGGTCTGGATCATGTCGCTGCCCAGCTTCTTGCGCAGTCCGTGCACGTAAACCTCCACCGCGTTGCTGCTGATGTCGTCCTTCCAGCCATAGAGCTTCTGTTCCAGCTGGGCCCGCGAGAACACCGCGCCCGGGCGCTGCAGCATCGGCTCGAGCACCGCCCATTCGCGCGCCGACAGCGACACCGGTTCGCCGTGGACCGTGGCCTCGCGGGTGGCCGGGTTGAGCGTGACACCCAGGTGGCTGAACACCGGCTCGCCGCGGCCGGCGCTGCGCCGCAGCAGCGCGCGGATCCGCGCCAGCAGTTCGTCGACGTCGTAGGGCTTGACCACATAGTCGTCGGCGCCGGCATCGAGGCCGGCAATGCGGTCGCCGACGGCGTCGCGCGCCGTGGCCACCAGCACCGGCACCGTTTCGCGCCGGGAGCGCAGGGCGCGCAGCACGTCCAGGCCGCTGCGTCCCGGCAACCCGAGGTCGAGCAGCACCAGGTCGTAGGGTTCGCTGCGCAGGGCGGTGTCGGCCATGTCGCCGTCGCGCACCCAGTCGACCGCATAGTGCTCGGCGCGCAGGGCGTCCAGCACGGCCTCGCCGATCATGGTGTCGTCTTCGACCAGCAGCAGTCGCATGGGTCTGGTGTTCCTCGGCAAAGCCGGGATTATCCGGGCCGGTCCTTAAACCGGCCTGAAGCGTGCAGTTGTACCCAGCGCAAATGAACTGATTGGTCTACATTAAGACTAGTTAGTTTTTAGTTACAAAAATCATGATCAAGCTCCTCGGCCCCGTCCCCTTCCTGCTGGCCGCCGCCTTGGCTGGCGCCCCCGCTGGCGTCCTGGCCCAGCCGGCACCGGCCACCGAGGCCTCCGAGGTGTTGAACCATCCCTGGGTGGAGCCGCCGCCGAACCGCCAGGCCGAGGCTTATTTCTCCAACCTCAATGACGGCGACAGCCGCGTCGCGCCGTTCGTGCTGCGCTTCGGCCTGTCGATGCGGGGACTGGTGCCGGCGGGCAAGACGGCCGGCCGGGCCGGCCACCACCACCTCCTGATCAACCAGCCGCTGCCGCTGGACTTCAAGAAGCCGCTGCCCTTCACCGAGCAGTACATCCACTTCGGCAAGGGCCAGATGGAGACGGTGGTCAACCTCAAGCCCGGCACCTACACCCTGAACCTGTTGCTGGCCGACCAGGGCCATATTCCCTATTTCGTCTTCAGCAAGCCGGTGCGGGTGACCATCACCGCGCAGGACCCGAAGCTCACGCCGGCCAGCGTGCAGGGGCCCAAGCGGGTGGAGATCCTGGGGCTGGCGGACAAGCAGGCGGTCAAGGGCCCGTTCCGGGTCCAGTTCCATGCCAGCGGCTACAACATCGCGCACCAGCAGGCGAATGTGGCGGACAGCGGCCACTTCCGCCTGGTCCTGGAGCGGGGCGGCAAGAAAGACGTGCTCGATTTCCGCCAGGGCCAGACCGAGGTCTGGCTGAACCCGCCGCGCGGCGACTACGCGCTGCGCCTCGAGTTGCTGGACAACGCCAGCGAACAGCCGCTGGCCACGGCCGCCCCGCTGCGGATCAACGTCGCGACCAGCGCCGCGCCCTGACCCCGGCTCAGCCCAGCCGGGTCCGGTGGCGTTCGATCTGCTGGCGCACCTGGGCCGGCGCGGTGCCGCCGAGGATGTTGCGGGCGTTCAGCGAGCCGCGCAGGCTCAGCACCGCGTAGACGTCCTTCTCGATCTTCGGGTTGAACTGCTGCAGCACCGCCAGCGGCAGCTCCGACAGGTCGACCTGGTGCGAGATCGCGGCCTTCACGGCGTGGGCCACGGTTTCGTGGGCATCGCGAAACGGCAGGCCCTTCTTCACCAGGTAGTCGGCCAGGTCGGTGGCCGTGGCATAGCCCTTGAGGGCCGCCTGCTCCATCGCCTCCGGCTTCACGGTGATGCCGCCCACCATCTCCGCGAAGATGCGCAGCGTGTCCTTGAGCGTGTCGACGGTGTCGAACAGCGGCTCCTTGTCTTCCTGGTTGTCCTTGTTGTAGGCCAGCGGCTGGCCCTTCATCAGCATCAGCAGTCCCATCAGGTGGCCGACCACCCGGCCGGTCTTGCCGCGCGCCAGTTCCGGCACGTCCGGGTTCTTCTTCTGCGGCATGATCGACGAGCCGGTGCAAAAGCCGTCCGCGATGTCGATGAAGCCGAAGCTCTGGCTCATCCAGAGCACCAGTTCTTCCGACAGCCGGCTGATGTGGATCATCGCCAGCGAGGCAGCGGCGGTGAACTCGATCGCGAAGTCGCGGTCGCTGACCGCATCCAGCGAGTTCTGGCAGACGCCATCCATCCCCAGCGTCTTCGCCACCAGTTCGCGGTCCAGCGGATAGCTGGTGCCGGCCAGGGCCGCCGCGCCCAGCGGCAACTGGTTGACCCGCTTCCTCACGTCCTGCATGCGCTCGGCGTCGCGGCTGAACATCTCGACGTACGCCAGCATGTGGTGGCCGAAGCTCACCGGCTGCGCCACCTGCAAGTGGGTGAAGCCGGGCAGGATCACTTCGACGTTTTTCTCGGCGATGGCAACCAGCGCCTGCTGCAAATCGACCAGCAGCGCGGCGATCAGGTCGATCTCGCCGCGCAGCCACAGCCGCACGTCGGTCGCCACCTGGTCGTTGCGGCTGCGGCCGGTGTGCAGGCGCTTGCCGGCGTCGCCCGCGATCTGGGTCAGCCGGGCCTCGATATTGAGGTGCACGTCTTCGAGGTCGAGTTTCCACTCGAAGGCGCCGGATTCGATCTCCGCGCGGATCTGCGCCATGCCGCTCTCGATGGCGGCGTGGTCGGCGGGGGAAATGATTTTCTGCGCGGCCAGCATGCCGGCGTGTGCCAGCGAGCCCTCGATGTCGGCCTGCCACAGCCGTTGGTCGAAGAACACGCTGGCGGTGTAGCGCTTGACCAACTCATTCATCGGCTCGGAGAACAGGGCCGACCAGGCTTGGGACTTTTTGTCGAGTTGATTGGAGGTCATGGGGCAATAATCGGGATCTGACCCCAATTGAGATGAAAGACTCGCAAATTTTATCGGCGTTCATGGACCTGCCGGTCGCCAAGCCGAAGCCGGCGCGCGTCCTGGTGTTCGACGCGTGCCATGTGGGGGTCATCATGCGCGCGGTGCTGGTGGTCGAGGCGACGATGATGACCGGCGTGATGTTCGGCGCAGCGGACTTCCTGGACTGGCTGCAGCGGGTGTCGATCATGTCCGCCGTCGCCCTGCCCGCCACCCTGGCCTGGCTGATCGTCGCCTGCAGCCTCAAGAGCCGGCTGGAGCGGCTGCAGCCGCCCTACCAGATCGGCTTCGGGGTGGCGCTGGGGGCGACGGCGGGGCTTTACGCCTGCGCGTTGCTCAGCATGACCGGCGTCAGCGCCAATCCGCCGTGGCTGGCCAGCGCCCTGACCGGCGCGATGCTCGCGGCGCTGCTGGTCGTGGCGCTGCTGATGCGCGCCAAGGGCCGCACCCCGGCCGCCACCGCGGCCCGGCTGTCGGAGCTGCAGGCCCGGATCCGCCCGCATTTCCTGTTCAATACGCTCAACAGCGCCATCGCGCTGGTGCGAGAGGACCCGGCCCGGGCCGAAACCCTGCTGGAGGACCTGAGCGACCTGTTTCGCCATGCCCTGGTCGACCAGGGCGAAGCGGTGACGCTGTCCGAGGAAGTGGCGCTGGCGCGGCGCTATCTCGGGATCGAGCAGGTGCGCTTTGGCGACCGCCTGCAGATCGAATGGGCGATCGACCCGCACGCCGGCGACGCCAAGGTGCCGCCGCTGATGCTGCAGCCGCTGGTCGAGAATGCCGTGAAGCACGGCGTCGAGCCCAGTCCCAGCGGGGCGCAGGTCAAGGTCAGCACCCAGCGCCGGGGCGACGTGGTGGTGATCAAGGTCACCAACACGGTGCCGTCCGGCCAGGGCCGGCGCGGCCACGGCGTGGCGCAGGACAATGTCCGCGACCGCCTGCGGCTGCTGCACGACGTGCAGGGACAGTTCCAGACGGCGCTGGTGGATGGCGTCTACCAGGTGCGGATCGAGGTTCCCGCATGACAGGCTCGCCACGGAGGTCGCTATGACTTTGCAGGTGCTGGTGGTCGACGACGAACAGCTGGCGCGGTCGCGGCTGCGAACGCTGCTCGGGGACTGCGCCATGCCCGCCGCCAACGTCGCCGGCGAAGCGGCCAATGCCACCCAGGCGATGGAACTGCTGCGGCGGCAGGCGTTCGACGCGGTGCTGCTGGACATCCGGATGCCCGGTGCCGACGGCCTGGCCCTGGCGCAGGCGATGCGGATGCTGCCGCAGCCGCCGGCCGTGATCTTCGTGACGGCCCATGCGGAACACGCGGTGGAGGCGTTCGAGCTCGAGGCGATCGATTACCTGACCAAGCCGGTGCGGCTGGAACGGCTGCAGGTGGCGCTGCAGAAAGTCGAACGCTCCGCCATCGCGGCCCGCGGGGTCCAGCCCGACGTGCCGATCGACATGCTGGTGATCCAGGATCGCGGCCGCACCGAGCGGGTTCCGTTGCCCGAGGTGCTGTACTTCAAGGCGGAACTCAAGTACGTGACCGTTCGCACGGCCGCCAGAAGCTATATTCTCGATGCGTCGCTCAGCGACCTCGAAGAAAGGTACGCGGCGCAATTCATGCGGGTGCACCGCAACGCGCTGGTCGCCCGCGACGCGGTGCGGGCGCTGGAAAAACACGACGATCCCGAAGAAGGCGAAGTCTGGGCGGTGCGGCTGAACGGCATCGACGAACTGCTCGCCGTGTCGCGCCGCCAGCTCAGCGCGGTGCGGGAAGCGCTGGCCGGCTGACCGCGCGCCTGGCGCAACACGAATGGGCACGATGCAAACACGCGACGACAACGACAACGACGAACAATCCGTGCCGGCTCCGGAGCCGGCGCCGTCCGGGGAGGAATCCGCGCAGGTGCTGTTGCACGTGCCGGTGAACGTGCGCAGCATGGCGCTGGTGGTGCTCACGGTGCTGGCGATGCTGGCCACGCTGCGCTGGGCCGCCGCCTTCTTCATCCCGCTGCTGCTGGGGCTGATGTTCAGCTATGCGCTGTCGCCGGTGGTCGATGCGCTGCAACGCTGGCGCATTCCGCGCGCCCTCAGCGCCGCCGTCCTGATCCTGGGCAGCCTGGGCGGCCTGGGGGCTTCGGCCTATTCGTTCGCCGACGATGCCAACCAGCTGATCGCCTCGCTGCCGGAAGCGGCCCAGAAGCTGCGCAGTTCGATGCGCGCGCAGCGCAATCGCCCGGAAACGCCGCTGGAAACGGTGCAGAAGGCGGCCGCCCAGCTCGAACAGGCGGCCGAAGAGGCCAGTCCCAACACGGCCGCCAGCCGGGGCGTGCAGCGGGTGGTGATCGAGAAGCCCCGCTTCGACCTGCGCGAGCACCTCTGGAGCGGCACGCTCGGCCTGGCCAGCCTGGTCGGGCAGGTGGTGGTGGTGACCTTCCTGACTTACTTCCTGCTGCTGTCGGGCGACACCTTCCGGCGCAAGCTGGTCAAGATCACGGGCACCACGTTGTCGGACAAGAAGATCACGGTCCAGGCGCTGGACGAAATCACCACCCAGATCCAGCGCTTCCTGCTGGTGCAGCTGGTGACCAGCATCATCGTGGGCATGCTCACCGGGCTGGCCTTCTGGGCGCTGGGCATGAAGCATGCCGCGGTCTGGGGCTTTGCCGGCGGCCTGCTGAACCTCATTCCCTACATCGGCTCGGCGGTGATCACCGGCGCCTCCGCCCTGGTCGCCTTCCTGCAGTTCGGCTCGGTCAACATGGCCCTCGCCGTGGCCGGCGCCTCGCTGGTGATCCACACCCTGGTGGGCAACCTGTTGGTGCCCTGGCTGACCAGCCGCACCAGCGCGATGAACCCGGTCGCGGTGTTCATCGGCGTGCTCGGCTGGGGCTGGCTGTGGGGGGTCTGGGGACTGCTGCTGGGCATCCCGATCCTGATGGTGGTCAAGGCGGTGTGCGACCGGGTCGACCACCTCAAGCCGGTTGGGGAACTGCTGGGAACCTGACGGCCTGCGCCGGGCCGGCCGGGCCTCCTCCGCGCACCAGCAGCACCGCCGTCGCCGGCAAGCGCTCCAGCTCCACCCACTCGCCCCAGGCGAGCGTCGCGTCCGCCGGCACCAGCGTCCGGGGATGGGCGTCGCGCTCCCAGTGGATCCGGACCTCGCGGCCCTGCAACTGCAGCCGCACCTGGAACGCCGGCCAGTGCGCCGGCAGGCGCGGCGACAGCGACAGCGCGCCGGGCCGCACGACCAGTCCCAGCAGCGATTCCACCGCGGCGCGGTACAGCCAAGCCGACGAGCCGGTGTACCAGCTCCAGCCGCCGCGGCCGACGTAGGGCGGCTCGCTGTAGATGTCGCCGGCGGTGACATACGGCTCGAGCTCGTAGGCGGCGGCGCGCTGCGGATGCGCGCTGCGATGGGCCGGGCTGATCGCCTGGAAGCTGGCCCATGCGGCTTCGCAGTCGCCCTGCTGGGCCTGCGCCATCAGCGCCCACACCGCGCCGTGCGAGTACTGGCCGCCGTTCTCGCGCACCCCCGGCGGATAGGCCTGGATGTAGCCCGGGTTGTTCGCCGAATGCTGCAGCGGCGGTGTCAGCAGCCGCAGCAGGCCGGCGTCCGCATCGACCAGCTGGTCCTTCAGCGCCGCCATCGCCGGCCCGGTGTAGGCGGGCGTGGAGGCGCCGGAGAGCACCGACCAGGCCTGCGCGATCAGGTCGATCCGGCACTCGTCGTTGGCCTGCGAGCCGAGCGGCTCGCCGTTGTCGAAGAAGGCGCGGCGGAACCAGGCGCCGTCCCAGCCGGCGTCGTGCAGCGCCGCGATCCAGCCCTCGCGCGCGCGCAGCCAGCCGTGGGCCCGCTCGCTGTCGCCGCGCGCCTGCGCCAGCGGCGCGAAGCGCTCCACCACCGTGCACAGGAACCAGGCCAGCCACACCGATTCGCCGCGGCCCTGATGCCCGACGCGGTTCATGCCGTCGTTCCAGTCGCCGGTGCCCATCAGGGGCAGGCCGTGCGCGCCGACGCGCAGGCTGCGGTCGATGGTGCGGGCGCAGTGTTCGTAGATCGATGCGGTGGTCGCGGAGACCTGCGGCGTGTAGTACGCATCCTCCGCGCCTTCCGGGATCTGCGCGCCCTCGAGGAACGGCACCTGCTGGTCGAGCAGGGCCGCGTCGCCGCTGGCTTCCAGGTAGTGGGCGCAGGCGTAGGGCAGCCACAGCAGGTCGTCGGAGAAATGGGTGCGCACGCCTTCGCCGCCGGGGGCGTGCCACCAGTGCTGCACGTCGCCCTCGGGAAACTGGCGCGCCGCGTTGAGCACGATCTGTTCGCGCAGCCGCTGCGGCTGGGCCAGCGCCAGCGCCATCGCGTCCTGCAGCTGGTCGCGAAAGCCGGAGGCGCCGCCGGCCTGGTAGAAGCCGGCCTTCGACCAGATCCGGCAGGCGATGGTCTGGTACAGCAGCCAGTGGTTGACCAGGGCGTCGAACAGCGGGTCGGGCGTGGTCACCTGCACCACCTGCTGCAGCTGCGACCACCAGCGCCGCACCTGCGCCAGCGACTCGAGCGGATCGCGGCTGCTCCAGTCCAGCGCCAGCTGTTCGGCATCCGCCGGCGTGGTCGCGTGGCCCAGCACGAAGCTCAGCGCCAGGCTCTGGCCCGGGCCGAGCACCAGGTCGGCGGCCAGCCCCGCGCACGGGTCGAGGCCGGCGCCGCTGCGGCCGGCCCAGGCCTGCGGCAGGCCCAGCCGGCCGGTGCTGTCGAAGAATTCGCTGCGGTCGCAGGTCCATTGCGACAGCCGCGCGTCGCCGGTGACCGCGACGAACGCGGTGTGGCCGCCGAAGCCGGCGCGGTGTTCGCGCTGCTGGGCGAACAGCGCCGGCAGCGTGGCGCTCTTCCAGGTCGCGACTCCGCGCCGCTCGCCGCGGTTGGCGCCCAGCTGCCACTCCACCAGCGCCACGGCGCGCAGCCGCAGCCGGGTGCTGCCGACGTTCTCCAGCCGCACCCGCACCACCTTCGCGGATTGCTCGCGGTCGGCGAAGAAGGTCGTCTCGACCTCGAGGTCGTCGCGGGAACTCTCGAACACGCTGTAGCCCTGGCCGTGCCGCACCCGCAGCAGGCCGCCGGCGCGGGTCAGCGAAAACACGTCACCGCTGTCCAGGTCCTGCAGCAGCCAGTGCTCCGAGGCCGGGTCGGCGACCGGGTCGTTCGACCAGGCGGTGAGCTGGTGCAGCCGGCTGTTGACGGCCCACGTGTAGCCGCTGCCGGCTTCCGACACCTGGAAGCCGAAGCCGGCGTTGGCGATCACGTTGACCCAGGGGCGCGGCGGCGACTGGCCCGGCGCCAGCTCGAAGCGGTACTCGCCGCTGGGCGCGTCGAAGCGGCCGCCGGGCGCGGCGGGAATCGCCGCGGCGTTGTCGGCCGGCGGCTCGATGGCTGCCGGCACCGGCGCCAGCACCTGCTCCGGCGGTCCGGCCCACAGCTCCCGCAGCGCCGCGACCTGCACGTCGAGCGGGCGGCCGTCGGCGGTGAGGATCACGCGCGCCAGCCCGGCCAGCGCCGCCCGCTCGGACGCCGACACTTCCTGCTCGCGCAGCAGGAAGAAACCGGCCGCATCGCTGCGCGGGAAGCTGTTGCGCACTGCCTGCAGCAGCCGGTCGCGCAGCGCCAGGATGTCGCGCTGCAGCGGCATCAGGTAGGAGTTGGGCTCGCTGTTGACGACCACGACGTCGACCCCCAGCCCGCCGAAGCTCCACCAGGGCTGGGCCCGCAGCAGCGACTGCACCAGCGGGATGCCGTGGGCGGAATGCACCCGCACCAGCACGATCGGCTTGTCGCCCGAGAGGCCGAAGCGCCACAGCTGGCGCTGGTCGAGCGGCCCGCGGTGGGCGGTGGGGGCCCGCGGCGCGCTGTACATCAGCGCGGTGGTCAGGTCCTGCAGCGCCAGGGTCTCTTCCGGCCCCAGGCCCAGGTCGCGCAGCCGCACCTGGGCCAGCGTCGCGGCCATCCGCTCGGCGCGCTCGACGTACATCGGCTGCAGGTAGCTGTCGATGCGCGCCTCGAGTTCGGCTTCGTGCTGGGCCGCCGTGGTGGCGAAGGTCAGGCGCGCCAGCGCGCCGGGCGCCAGCCGCACCCGCACCCGCAGGCAGGCCACCGGGTCGAGGCCGTTGACCGGGGCGCCGCTGGCGTCCTTGGGCTGCGGCGCGAGGGCGGGCGCGTCGAGCGCGCGATTGCGGCCGCGGAAGGCGCGCCGGTCGGTGATGCAGTCCAGCGACACGATCTCGCCCTCGGCGCCGGCCAGGAAGTGCGCCGCGGCGATCTCGGGGTCGCCGTGCAGGCGCGGGCGCCGCGCCATCACCAGCGCCCGCCACTGCGGTTGCCAGCGGGTCTGCATGAACAGGTTGGAAAAAGCCGGGTGGGCCTCGTCGGCCGGCGCGGCAGCCAGCACCGGCTCGAAGCCCGACACCAGCTCGTAGGTCATCGCTGCGCGGCCGGTGTTGCGCAGGGTGACGATGCGCAGCTCGGTGTCGTCCTCGGGGCTCACCAGCACCGTGATGCCGGTGGCGATGTCGTCGCCCTGGGCGTCGAACTGGACCCGGTCGGCCATGAAGCGGGCCTGGTAGCGCCAGTCGGTCCCCGGCGCCGGGCTGGCGGTCAGCGAGACCAGCTCGGGCCGGCCCTCGCGCCGCAGGTAGAAGAAGCTGCCATAGCCGTCGCGCAGCAGGTCGTCGCGCCAGCGCGAGACGTTCAGGCCGTTCCAGCGGCTGACGCCGGCGCCGCTGGCGCGCAGCGCCACGGTGTAGCGGCCGTTGGACAGCAGGTGGGTGGGCTGCCAGCCGTCGGAGGCCGGGTTGACCTTGCGCGACTGGAACACCGGCGCCGGCTGGCTGTTGCCCGGATCGGGGGGATGGCGCGGGTCGGCGCTCTCGACGATCTGGCGCGGCGTGCTTTCATGCAGCAGCACTTCATGTGCCATCACCATGGCGTCGGCCGAGAACCAGCGCCGCGGCGCGTCGGCGCACAGCACGTTGCACAGCGCCACGATCGACATGCCGTGGTGGTGGGCCATGAAGGTCTCGACCACGCTGAATGGCTGCGCGGCCGGCTGGCGCGACACCGTGAAGTCCAGGGCCTCGAACATGCCGAGCTCGCCGCGGCCCCCGAGCTCCTCCAGCCGCTGCAGGTTGGCCGTGGCCTGGCGCGGCTGGAACATCGTGGCCATCAGGGTGGCATAGGGCGCGACCACCCGGTCGCCCGGGGGCGTGCGGCGCAGGGCCAGGCGCGGGGCGCCGAATGGTCCGTACTGGAACGCCAGCGAATGGTCCTGCGCAAAGTACGCGGACTCGGAGATGCCCCAGGGCAGACCCTGGGCCGCGCCGGTCGCCTGCTGTTCGGCGACGGCGGCGCAGGCGGCCGAATGCAGCAGGCCGCCGACCGGCTCGGGCATCAGCAGCGACGGCATCAGGTACTCGAACATCGAGCCCGACCAGGACTTCAGGCCCGCGGTCACGCCCACCGACAGGAACGGCCGGCCCAGCGAGCCCCAGTGGCGACGCGGGACATCGCCCTTGGCGATGGCCAGCAGGCTGGTCAGGCGCGACTCGGAGGCCAGCAGGTCGTAGTAGCTGGCATCGAGGGTCTGCTCCTGGACCCGCAGGCCGATGTGGAACAGGTGCCGCTTGGTGTCGTACACGCAGCGGAAGTCCATCGCCATCGCCAGCTCGCGGCAGCGCGCGGCCAGCGCCAGCAGCGCGGCTCGCGCGGCATCGCCGTCGGCGCCCTGGCGCGCCAGCTCGCAGCAGGCCTGCGCCACGGTGAGCAGCAGGCCGGCCAGGTTGCCGCTGTCGACGGTCGAGACGTAGGCGGGCGCCAGGACCTCCAGCGTCCGTGTGTCGTACCAGTTCAGCAGGTGGCCGCGGTGCTTGGGCAGCTGGTCCAGCGTGTCCAGCGTCGAGCGCAGGCGGGTGGTCAGCTCCCCGGTGCTGATCCAGCCGAACTCGCGCGCGCAGCAGGCCGACAGCAGGTACAGGCCGATGTTGGTGGGGGACGTGCGGTGTGCGACCGCCGGCTCGGGCACCAGCTGCAGGTTGTCGGGCGGCAGGTGGTTGTCTTCGGCGCCGACGCAGCGCTCGAAGAAGCGCCAGGTGTCGCGGGCCAGGCCCTGCAGGTACAGCCGGTCCTTGTCGCGCAGGGCCTCGACCAGGGGACGGGCGCCGATGCGCGCCGACCACCAGTTGGTCAGCGGCGCGCCGGCCCACAGGCCGAACAGCAGCATGCCGATGACGGGATGCGCCCCCCAGAGCGACGCGATCGCGAGCCAGCCGCACAGCAGCGACATCGGCCAGTGCTGGCGAAAGAAGAACCCCAGGTCGTGCCGCGCCGCCGCCTGCGCCTGCGCCGCGGTGGTCCACTCCAGCAGCTTGCGCCGGCTGACTGCCAAGCGCCAGAGTGTCCGCGCGGCGGCATCGAGCAACAGGCCCGCATGCGCGGCCAGCTGGCTGAACTGCCAGGCCGCGCCGGCCAGCGCGCGCACCAGCTCGCGGCCGCCGACATGGAAGAAGTGGCGCCAGGCGATGTGCCGGCGCGCCGGCACCAGGCCGGCCAGCGCGCCGAGCAGGGGGCCGGCCAGCAGCGCGCCGAACACCATCACGATCGCGCTGGCGGGATCGAGCGATCCTTCGAACACCGACAGGCCCAGCAGCACGGCGCACGCCGGCTGCACCAGCGAGCGCCGCAGGTTGTCGCTCATCTTCCACAGGCCCAGGGCGTCGATGCCGAAGGCGCGGGCCTGCCGCATCAGCGGCAGCAATTGCCAGTCGCCGCGGGTCCAGCGGTGCAGCCGCGAGGCCGCCACGCCGGGGTGCTGCGGATAGTCCTCCACCAGCGTCACGTCGCTGACGAAGCCGCAGCGGGCGATGCTGCCTTCGAGCAGGTCGTGGCTCAGGACGGATTCGGACGGCAGCCGGGCGTCGAGCACCGCGTGGCAGGCCGCCACGTTCAGCAGGCCCTTGCCGGTGAAGCTGGCGGTGCCGAACAGGTCCTGGTAGACATCCGACACCGCGCTGTTGTACGGGTCCATGCCGGCCTGGCCGGAGAACAGCTGGTGGAAGCGCGTGTTGCGGCCGTCCGGGGTCAGGGGCGTGACCAGCCGCGGTTGCAGGATGCCGTAGCCGGCGACCACCCGCCGTCGCTTTGCATCGATGCGCGGCTCGTTCAGCGGATGGGCCGCGATCGCGACCAGCTCGCGCAGCGCGCCGGGCGGCAGGCCGGTGTCGCTGTCCAGCGTCAGCACGAAGCGGATCGCCGGCAGCAGCCGCAGGCCGGGCGCCAGCGGCAGGAAGCCGTCCCAGCC
Source organism: Ramlibacter sp. 2FC (assembly GCA_943372495.1). Classification (GTDB taxonomy): domain Bacteria; phylum Pseudomonadota; class Gammaproteobacteria; order Burkholderiales; family Burkholderiaceae_C; genus Ramlibacter. Next base: position 25,723 of record CALRYV010000047.1, read on the forward strand.
GCCCTGGGCCAGGGCGCGAATCAGCATCTCCAGCTT
>CALRYV010000048.1:0-22263 GCA_943372495.1 Ramlibacter sp. 2FC
CGCAGCGCGTGGTGGCCACCATCGTGAACATCGCTTCCGACATCTGCCAGCAGCGGATCTGCTCACCCAAGGACCTGGAGACCGCCGTCACGCTGGGCCTCGGCTATCCGCTGGGCCCGCTGGCGATGGGCGACCGCTGGGGTCCCACCAACGTGCTGGAAGTGCTGTTCAACATGCAGACCGTCTACGGCGACCCGCGCTACCGCCCCAGCCCCTGGCTGCGCCGCCGCGGCGCGATCGGCCTGTCCTTGCTGCAGGAGGAGTCCTGATGCCGGCCGAACTCAAGAGCGCCAGCCAGGGCCGCACCATGGTCCTGACCATCAGCAACCCGGACCACCGCAACGCGCTGGGGCCGGAGATCTACGCCGCGGGCGTCGAGGCCCTCAACGCGGCCGACAGCAACCCGGAAGTCGGCAGCGTGGTGATCACCGGCGCGGGCAGCACCTTCTGCGCGGGCGGCAACCTGCAGCGCCTGCTGGAGAACCGGCAGAAGCCGCCGCAGGTGCAGGCCCAGTCCATCGAAGGTTTGCACGGCTGGATCGAGGCGATCCGCACCTTCCCCAAGCCCGTGATCGCCGCCGTCGAAGGCGCGGCCGCGGGCGCCGGCTTCTCCCTGGCGCTGGCCTGCGATTTCATCGTCGCCGCCGACAACGCCGTGTTCGTGATGGCCTACAGCAACGTTGCCCTGTCGCCCGACGGCGGCGGCACCTGGAGCCTGGCGCGCGCCCTGCCCCGCCAGCTCGTCAGCGAGCTGCTGATGTGCGGCGAACGCATGGGCAGCGCCCGCCTGCACCAGCTGGGCGTGGTCAACCGCGTGACCGCGCCCGGCGCGTCCCTGGACGAGGCGCTCGCCCTCGCCGCCCGGCTGAACGAGCGTGCGCCCAATGCGCTGGCCAGCATCAAGGAACTGCTGAACGACGCGGCCACGGCTTCGCTCACCGAGCAGCTGGCCGGCGAGCGCGAGCATTTCGTGCGCAACCTGCACCATGCCAACGGCGGCATCGGCATCCAGGCTTTTCTGGCCAAGCAGCCGCCGCGCTACTCCTGAGCCGTCCCGCACGCGACAATGCACGCGGCGCCAGTCGCTCACAAGACAGACCATGGACGATCCCATTCTTACCATCGAGGAACGCGCGGCGATCAACAACGGTCGCTGGTTCTCCTCCCTCTCGCCCTCGCTTCGCCACGACATCCTCCGATGTGCCTTCGTCAAACGCTACAAGGACGGCGAGCTGATCTGCGCGCGCGGCGACCCGGCCGAGGCCTGGACGGCGGTGGCGCGCGGCGCGGTCCGCGTGAGCTCCACCTCCATCACGGGCAAGCAGGTCACGCTGACCTACGTCGAGCCGGGGATCTGGTTCGGTGACGTCGCCATGTTCGACGGCGAGCGCCGCACGCACGACGCCTACGCCCACGGGGAGACCACCTTGCTGATGGTCTCGCGCGCCGACGTGCAGAAGATCCTGTCGCAGCACGTGGAGCTGTACGAAGCGCTGCTGCGCCTGCACGCGCGCCGCATCCGCACCTTGTTCGGCCTGGTGGAAGACCTCAACACCCTGCCGCTGCGCGCCCGCCTGGCCAAGCAGCTGGCCCACCTGGTGCGCAGCTACGGCGTGCCCTCCCTGCACGACGGCCGCGAGGTGCGCATCGGCCTGCAGCTGGCGCAGGAGGAACTCGCGCAATTGCTGGGCGCCTCGCGCCAGCGCGTGAACCAGGAACTCAAGCAGATGGAGCGCGAGGAAGTGATCCGCATCGAACCGGGCGGCGTCGTGATCCGCAACCGCGACGCGCTGCTGCGCATCGTCGAATCGGACAACGAGCGATGAGCGACTCTTACGACCATTTCGTCGGCACCCGCGCGGTGTCGGACAAGCACGCCTTCGACGTGGCCGCCCTCACCGCGTGGCTGGAGAAGAACCTGGAAGGCTTCCGCGGTCCGCTGACCGTTGAGATGTTCAAGGGTGGCCAGTCCAACCCGACCTACAAGCTGCTGACCCCGCAGCGCAACTACGTGATGCGCTCCAAGCCGGGGCCGGTGGCCAAGCTGCTGCCTTCGGCGCACGCGATCGAGCGCGAATTCGCCGTGATGCACGGCCTGTACGGTACCGACGTGCCGGTGCCCCGCATGTACGTCCTGTGCGAGGACGAGTCGGTGATCGGCCGCGCCTTCTACGTCATGGAGTGCATGGAAGGCCGCGTCCTCTGGGACCAGGCGCTGCCGGGCATGACACGCGAGCAGCGCGGCGAGATCTACGACGAGATGAACCGCGTGATCTCCGCACTGCACACGGTAAAGTTCGCCGAGCGCGGCCTGGCCGGCTACGGCAAGCCGGGCAACTACTTCGACCGCCAGATCGGCCGCTGGAGCAAGCAGTACAAGGCCTCGGCCGACGGCGCGGGCCCCATGAGCCAGCCCATCCCCGAGATGGAGAAGCTGCTCGAGTGGCTGCCCGCGCACATCCCGCCGGCGGCGCGCGACGAGAGCAAGGTCTCCATCGTGCACGGCGACTACCGCCTCGACAACGTGATGTTCCATGCCACCGAGCCGCGCATCGTCGCCGTTCTGGACTGGGAGCTGTCGACGCTGGGCCATCCGCTGGCCGACTTCAGCTACCACTGCATGGCCTGGCACGTCCCGCATCCCGGCCGCGGCATCGGGGGGCTGGACCACGCCGCGCTGGGCATCCCCAGCGAGGACGAATACATCCGCCGCTACTGCAACCGCACCGGCCTGGCCACCGTGGCCGACCTGAAGGCGGACTGGAACTTCTACATGGCCTACAACCTGTTTCGCATCGCCGCCATCCTGCAGGGCATCGCCAAGCGGGTGGAGGCCGGCACCGCCTCGAGCGCGCAGGCGGTGGCCTCCGCCGCCGGCGCCCGGCCCATGGCCGAACTTTCCTGGTCCTTCGCGCAGAAGGCCTGACACCGTTTCATCCCCGAGGAGCAATACGCATGGACTTCGAATACTCCGACAAGACCAGGGAACTCCAGGCGCGCCTGCAGAAGTTCATGGACGAACACATCTACCCGAACGAGGGGACGTACAAGAAGCAGCTGCAGGCCAACACGGACGCCGGCAAGCGCTGGTCGCCCATCCCCATCATCGAGGAGCTGAAGCAGAAGGCTCGTCCCGCCGGCCTGTGGAACCTGTTCCTGCCGGTGGACACCGCGCAGGCCTCGGGCTACACGGGCGCCGGCCTGACCAACCTGGAATACGCGCCGCTGGCGGAGATCATGGGCCGCGTGCCGTGGTCCTCGGAGGTGTTCAACTGCTCCGCGCCCGACACCGGCAACATGGAGACCATCGCCCGCTACGGCTCGGAGGAGATCAAGGCGAAGTGGCTCAAGCCGCTGCTGGAAGGCGAGATCCGCTCCGCCTTCGCGATGACGGAACCGGAAGTCGCCTCCTCGGATGCGACCAACATCCAGACCCGCATCGAGCGCCAGGGCGACCACTACATCGTCAACGGCCACAAGTGGTGGATCTCCGGCGCGCCCGACCCGCGCTGCAAGGTCTACATCACCATGGGCAAGACGGATCCGGAAGCACCGCGCCATTCGCAGCAGAGCATGATCGTGATCCCGGCGGACACGCCCGGCATCCGCATCGTGCGCCCGCTGGACGTGTTCGGCTACGACGACGCGCCGCACGGCCACGCCGAGATGTACTTCGAGAACGTCAAGGTGCCGGCCGGCAACATCCTCCTGGGCGAAGGCCGCGGCTTCGAGATCGCGCAGGGCCGCCTCGGCCCGGGCCGCATCCACCACTGCATGCGCCTGATCGGCCTGGCCGAGCGCGCGCTGGAGCTGATGTGCAAGCGCGCCAGCTCGCGCGTGGCGTTCGGCAAGACGGTGGCGCAGCAGACGGTGACCCAGGAGCGCATCGCCGAAGCCCGCTGCAAGATCGACATGGCGCGGCTGCTCACGCTCAAGGCCGCCTGGCTGATGGACGTGGCGGGCAACAAGGTGGCCAGGACCGAGATCGCGATGATCAAGGTGGTGGCGCCGAGCATGGCGTGCCAGGTGATCGACTGGGCGATCCAGGTGCACGGCGGCGGCGGCGTCAGCGACGACTTCCCGCTGGCCTGGGCCTATGCCAATGCGCGCACCCTGCGCTTCGCCGACGGCCCGGACGAAGTGCATCGCAACGCGATCGCCAAATGGGAGCTGGGCAAGTACGGCAGCTACGGCAAGAACGCCGAGCCGGCGATCACCCGCGGCGGCTGACAGTCCGGCGCGGCGCCGGGCCCGCCGTCAGGCCAGCGCCGTCGCCTCGACCTCGATCCGGAAGCCGTAGTGCAGTTGCGGCACCGGCACCACCGCCCGCGCCGGCCGCGCATCGCCGGCCCACTGCGCGTAGATCGCGTTGAATTCCGGCCAGTCCTCGATGTCGGTGACGTAGACCCGCACCTGCACCAGCTGGTCGATCGAGCTGCCGGCCGCGCGCAGGGCGCCGGCGACGTTGGCCAGCACCTGGCGCGCCTGGGCCTCGAACGACTCGCCATTGAGCTTGTGGCCGTCGGGCGCCACCGGCAGCTGGCCGGACACGAAGACGAAACCGCCCGCGCGCACCGCGTGGCTGTAGTGGCCGCCGGGCTGGGCGAGGTCGTCGGGAGTGATGGGTTGGGGAGTCATTGGGGGGTCGGCCTCAGGCGCGTTTGACGGGTGTGGCCAGGCCCTCGATGGCCGCTTCGCAGGCGGTCGTGAACACCAGCGTCGCGTGCTGCAGCGTCGCCATGTTGGGGGGGCGGTATTCCATCCGCAGGTAGGCCTTGCCGCGCAGCAGCATCATCAGCAACGGGGTTTCCGCGGTCGGGCCGGGGCTGGGCCAGTCCAGCAGCGCCGCGGCCAGCTCGGCGTCGATCCATGCCAGCGCGTTCTCGCGCCGGTCGGCCAGCACCACGTACCGCTCCCAGAACGGCGGCGGCAGGCCATCCCAGCCGACCTCGTCGTACATCGCCAGCCAGCGCAGTTCCTCCGGCAGGTTGGGGTTGGCCATGGTCTGCAGGTCGTCGGTGTAGGCCGAATAGGCCAGCTTGTCGAGCGCGTCCTTCAACGTGCGATTGATCACCAGCACCGCGGCGTCTTCGTCGATGCCCAGTTCGGCGCGGCCGCGCAGTTCCTCGCCCCGGATGAAGTTGCGGCTCGGGCGGCCCACCTCCAGCCGCCAGCGCTTGCCGCGGACCCGCCCTTCGAGCCCCAGCGCGCCCTTGTTGTCGCTGGCCGAAAAGCCGAAGCCGCGGGTCGAAGCCCACTCGGACAGCGGCCCGGCTGCCAGCTGGGACGGCGGCCCGACGGTTTCCTTGTCGTCGTCCCTGGGTGCGCGGGAAAAAGCCTGCTTGATGCGCTGGAACATGAGGCGGGGGTTTGACCTAAAGTCGCATTATTGTTCAAACCCGCACGACAAAGGACCGCGATGATCGAAGTGTTCACCTGGCCCACGCCCAACGGCCACAAAGTTCACATCATGCTGGAGGAGTGCGGACTGCCGTACCGTGCCACGCCCGTGAACATCGGGGCCGGCGACCAGTTCAAGCCGGACTTCCTGGCCATCAGCCCCAACAACAAGATCCCGGCCCTCACCGACCCCGACGGGCCGGACGGCCAGCCGATTTCGCTGTTCGAGTCGGGGGCGATCCTGGTCTACCTGGCGGCCAAGACCGGCAAGTTCCTGCCCAAGACCGACCGGGAGCGGTTCGAAGTGCTGCAGTGGGTGATGTTCCAGATGGGCGGCGTCGGCCCGATGCTGGGCCAGGCCCATCATTTCCGGATGTATGCGCCGGAACAGGTGCCGTACGCCATCGACCGCTACAGCAACGAAGCAAGGCGGCTCTATGGGGTGATCGACCGCCGGCTGGCGCAAAGCCGCTTTCTCGGCGGCAAGGACTATTCGATCGCGGACATCGCCACCTTCCCCTGGCTGCGCAGCTGGCAGAACCAGGGCGTGACGCTGTCGGACTATCCGCACCTGGAGCAGTGGTTCAACGCAATCGACGCCCGGCCGGCGGTGCAGCGGGGCGTCAAGGTGCTGGCCGAACTGCGCAAGCCCATTCGCGATGCGAAGGAGCGCGAGATCCTGTTCGGCAAGACGCAATACGAGCGGCGCTGAGGAAACCCCGGCGCCACTCGCGTCGCGCTGCGCTTACTGGCGCGGCAGGCCGTTGGCGTTGACGAAGATCGTGTTGCCGGTCGGCGGGGCCGACATCTGCACGTGATGCTCGGCGCCACGGTAGTTGTAGGTCACGTCCCAGAATTCCGGGGTGGTGCTCTGCGTGGTCTGGCAACGCTGCACGTCGCGACCGACCGGGCCGACCGTGCCGCCACCGGCCACGTTGCTGCCGACCACCGCGCCGCCGACTGCACCGGCCACGGTCGCCAGGTCCTTGCCGGAACCGCCGCCCACCTGGTGGCCCAGCACGCCGCCGATCAGGCCGCCGAGCAGCGCGCCGCCGACGTTGTTGTTCTGGCTCGGTGCCTGCTGCACCTGCTGGCGCTCCATCCAGCAACGCTGGTTCGGCGGGCCGACCACGGCGCGCACCGAGGTGATCGGCGCTTCGTAGACGCGCTCGTTGGCGCGGCGGCGGTATTCATAGGTCGGCGCCGGCAGCGGCTCGGGCACGACGACGGCCTGCGGGACCGGGCGATTGCGCTCGAGCGGACGCACCGACGAAATGCTGGCCGACAGGCCCATGCGTTGCAGCGAGTCGTAGCTGCCCCGGCGCAGGACCACGCAACGGCCTTCGAAGCGGTTGTCTTCGCAAACTTCCCAGCGGCCGCTGTCCACCACCACCGAATTGGCGCGGTCGTTGAAGCCGAAGCGGCCGAAATCGCCGACGCGCTTGTCGGTGGTGAAGGCACGGCCGCGGAAGCCCTCGCCTTCGTAGAACGTGACCTGCGCCATGGCCTGGGCGCCGAGGACCATGGCCGCGATGGCAAGAGAGGATTTGAGTTTCAGGTTCATGGAGCGTCTCCGGTTGGTTGCGTGACTCGCCGCGCCAGGGGCGCCGCGAACGGTGAACCATTGTTGAGCCTTGCCGGCCCCGGCACCTGTAGGCGAAAGTCGCAAATGCGGTCAAGAGGCGGTAAAGAACCGCCGCTTTGTGTGAACTCCGGCCGATCAGGCGACCGGCACTGCTGCAGCGTCGCCCGCGGGCAGGTCCCAGGTGCCGACCTGGGCCGTGGTGTCGATCAGGCGTCCCACCAGCAGCTTGATGAAGGCCTTGTCGAAGCTGGTCTGCAGTTCTTCCGAGCCATGGCGCAGCGCCTGGTCGCGGATCTCCAGCGCCAGCACGTCGGACGCCGCGACGGCGGTGGCGCTGCGCACCTGATTGGCGGGGTCCAGGTAGGTCATCTCGCCGAGTGTCACGCCCGCCGGCAGCGTGGTGAGCTTCCAGCCGCTGCGGCTGACGGTCACCCCGCCCTGCAGGATGATGAAGAACGAGTCGCCAGGCTCGCCCTCGCGCATCAGGACGCTGCCGCGGGCGAAGCTGCTGAGCCTGGCCAGCCGCAGCGCCTCCCACAGGCTCGCGTCCTGGAATTGCGAGAAGAACGCCAGGCCGCGCAGCTGCGCGAAGCGCTCGCCTTCGCGGTCGATGGCGCTGCGCGCCGGCAGGCTCTTGCTCACCGACAGCAGCGCGTCGCCGAAATCGCTCCACTGCGCATACCGGTCCTCGGGTTTCTTGGCCAGCGCCCGCAGCAGGATGGCGTCGACGGCGGGCGGCAGGTCGGCCCGCAGCAGGCTGGGCGGCGACGGCTGGACGGTGTTGATGCGGTACATCGTCGCGAAATCGGTCTCGCCGTCGAAGGGTTTGCGTCCCGTGAGCAACTCGTAGACCACCACGGCCAGCGAAAACATGTCGCTGTGGTAGGTGCAGGGCTGCTCGCGGACCTGTTCGGGCGACATGTACGACGGCGAGCCGACCAGCCCGGTGACCTGGGTCGTGTCGCTGCGCAGGGACAGGGCGGTGCCGAAATCGGTCACCTTGACCACCCCGTTGGATTGCAGGATCAGGTTGGCCGGCTTGATGTCGCGGTGCACCAGCCCGTTCTCGTTGGCGTGTTCCAGCGCGCCGCAGCACTTGAAGGCGAGGTCCAGCACCTGCGCCACCGACAGCGCGTGGTTGATCGCGGTGAACGAAGACAGCGACTGCCCTTCGACGTATTCAAGCACCAGGTAAGGGGGGTCGGCGTCGATGTCCGCGTCGAGCAGCCGGACGATGTGGGGGTGGTTGAGTTGGCCGGAAACCGAAGCTTCCTTGTGCAGGTGGCGCCGGTAGCGGAACATCTGGTCCGCGTCGGTCAGCAGATGCGCATGGATCTGCTTGATCGCCACCTGGCGTTTGTGGAACGGGTCCCATCCGACATAGACGGTGCTGCTGGCGCCGCGGCCGATCTCGCGCTCCACAACGTACTTGCCGATGGCAGCGGGAATCGTTCGCATGGGGCACCTTTCCTGGGCCGGCGGACCGGGGCACCCCGAATATAGGGCGATTCAGGCGGTGGCGCGCTCCTCCAGGTAGCGGACGACGGTTTCCACCTGGTCGCCGACCGCCAGCACGGCTTCTTCGATCAGCGAGGCCGGCGTGTCCAGGCAGATGGCCCAGTCACGCAGGTCGTATTTTTCAAGGATGTTGATCCGGTCGCGCCGCATTGCGCGCGCGCCGCCCTGTCCGTTGCCCATGGTGTCTCCCTTCGATGCACCGATCTTGCAACCGGTACGGGCGCAGGCGTGTAGGACCAGTGCTGAATGGCCGGTACGCGGCAGGCCGACGGGTGGCGGTCAGCGCCCTTCCCCACCTCAGGAAGCGGCATCCGATGACATGAACCGCGCCGGCAAGCCTGTCCAATGCGCTGATCGGCCCCACCGATGGTCAGCTCTTCTCGTGCACCGAACTGACACCTGCAAGCCCCGCGCTTGGCCGGGGCATTGTGAAAGCGCACGTTGGGGACGCGTCATGGAAAATCCGAAGGCCGCCACCATCCGGCAAGCGCAAGAAGCCTTTGCCGCCTGGAAGAGCGTGAACGACCAGATCAATGCGCTGGAAAGCGCGTTGCAACAGCAGGTTCCCGCGCCCGGTGCCCCAGAGTCCGGACTCGATACCCGGTTGCAAGCCCTTCGCCTGGAAGCGGAGCGCCTGCTGTTGATCGCCCAGCATGCGTTGCTGACGATCAAGACGCCCCGTTCCAGCAACGGCGATTCCACCTGGGGTTGAGCCGCCTGCCCCTGCCCTACCGGTCTCGTGCGATCTGGTGCATGGCACTGCCGCACTTTGCCTATTGCAGCGCGTGGAGCGGAAGGCTGGGCTGGGTGAACCTGAAGGCGTTCTGGAGCAGGTTTCCCAAGGCCGCCAGGAGTTGTTCCCGGTTGCCGCGAATCCCCAGGAGCGGGTCGACCACCGGCACGTCGAACACGGATCCCCTGTGGTTCGCGTCGAGCGCGGCGCTCTCCCGCGCTTGCGCAATCAGCAATGCCACCGAGAACGTTTCGCCCTGGACCGGCATGGAATTCTTCCTCTGCACTTCGGCCAGGGCGCGGTCGATGAGCGTCGTCAGGCCGGCCATGCTGCTTTGCCTGACGGCAATGCTGGCATCGCGCTCGGCGCTGAACGACGACACGGCATCAGCGATGGCGTTGTCAAGGCACCGGTTCAGCGTGCGGAATTCGTCGATGGCGAACGGGGCATCGCGCTCGACGGCCAGGTCCGTGATGGCCTGGCACAGGTCGCCGTAGTCATGCACGACCTGGTCGACGGTGTATCCCAGCGCAAGGAGTTCCTTGCCGTGTGCGGCGGCGGTGAGGCCAATTTCGGACAACGCAGCCGCGTCGCCGCCGGATGCTCCGGAAATCCTGAGGCTTTCCCAGGCCTCGCCGTCCTCTTCTGCCTGGAGCGTCCTGGTGAGCTGTTCAAGGAACAGCGGAACCCCGTTTTGCAGCTGTCTTGACGTTGCTGCGCGCCTCGGGCGCTCGGCCACCTTCGCCTTGCATCTGGCGATCAGTTCGTCGCGGTTGTTGGTCAAGAATCGATGCATATCAGCCCCGTTTGCAGACATCCCTCCACCTCGGACAGCGATGCTGCGGGGCTGGGCCGGTCGAAGGCCCGAACGGCCAGTGTGCGCCTTTCACTGCCGCTGTGCGAGATCGGACAGCGAAAGAGGCGCAAACCGCCAGCCCGATCACAAGCCGCTGCGCGAACGCGAGCCGCTCGGCCCATCTCCGCGTTGCAGGCGGGCCGTGAACGTCGTGCCGCCCTCTTCCGACGAAACGACATCGAGCGCGCCGCCGTGGGCAACGGCAATGACGCGGGCGATGTACAAACCCAGCCCCAGGCCGGAAGAGCCCGAGTGCCGGTCACTGCCCATGTCCTGCGTCTGCCCCAGGGGTTCGAACAGCGCCGCAAGCGATTGGGGACGAATCGGCCGACCCCTGTTGTGGACGTCGATGCTGACCGCGTCGGTGCCACCCTTGACCGTCACCGTCACGGGCAGTTCGTTGCCATGCTGGATGGCATTCCTGACCAGGTTGGAAACCATCTGGCCGACCCGGCCCGCATCCCACTTGCCCGCCAGGTCGCCCTCGAAGGCCAGCTGGATCCGCCGCTCCGGATGCAATGCCTCCAGTTCCGCCACGACCTCGGTGCAGACCGCCTGCAGGTCGCAGGGCGCCCGCGTGATTGGCAGCCGGGTCCCCAGCGAAGTCTGCGTGAAGTCGAGGAGTTCATCGACCATTGCCCGCATCGAGTCGGATGAATTGATGATGCGCTGGACCGCCTTCGCCTGCCGCTCGTCGAGGCCCTTGGTCCGCTCGAGCAACTGCGCGGACATGCGGATCGCGCCCAGGGGCGTGCGGATGTCGTGTCCCAGCACGCCGAGCAGCAGGCCCCGCGACTGGTCGACCTTGGCGCCGAAGAAGGCCACCGACTCGGTCAGCGCCTGGTCCATGGCTTCCCCGAACCGGATCAGCTCGTCGACCGCACCGCGGTCGCATTGCGCGTTCTGGTCCACCCAGCGCCGCAGCACCGATGCCCGCAACGCCCGGATTTCCGACAGGAGCTGGTCCAGGGTGAAGCGTTGCTCGAACCGGTGCTGGGCATGCTCATGCGCCGTTGCGGTGATTTGCGGCGAATTGTCCGGAAGCTCCCCCCGGGACTTGTCGTGCTGGTCGGCATCGCCCTGCGCTGTCCGCAGGTCGGCCGCCACGGCCTGCAGCAGCAGGCGGGCGTGGTCGCGCAATTCCTCGGGCGAAAGGTCTTGCGCCGGGGGAATGGACGTTCTGGCAAATTGCTCCCACTCGCTGACGATGTCGTCGATGTCTCTTGTGATCAACCCTGCCAGCATGTTCACCCCTTCGAATAGCGACACAACAACCTTCGCGGCCGAAGGCCCCGCTGGGGAAAAACTGGCGCGCAGCTCAAGGATTCGCGTCGATTGCTTCAATTATCAACGCCCGCTTGCCAATTCAGAGCAAATCTCGAAGATGAAAGGGAGGATGGAAAGACGTTTGGATTGCATGGCGCTCAGGGAGAGAACGCACATTGTGGCGGATCGCGCATCGATCCGGGTGCGTTCGCCTGAAGGGGCGCACGGCGACGACGCCCAGATGCGCGATGGACGCGAATCGCGGCGACTGCCATGGGAAAAGTCGTGTCGAATTCGCAGCGCGCTGTCCCCACCCGACATGCCGCACCGAGTGCGCAGCGGGGATCACGGCCTGCCGCTGTGCACAAGAAGTTCGCGAATCCCTTTCAAGCCCCACGCGTGAGGATGCAGGCCCCGGCAAGGATGCAAACCTGCCCTGAACAGGAGCGCCCTGTGTTCGGCCGGCAGTCGTCACGCCAGCTATTGCCTGCTGTAGCACGTGGCAGCGGCGGGACGATCACGGCGCCACTCAATTCATGAACCGCTCATTGGAGCCGATGATCGTCAGATCCACGAAGCGCGATCCCTGGTGCGAGGTCCTGGAAAAGCCGACGTCAAAGCCGCCCAGATCCACCCGCCCCATGGTCTCCAGCGCACTGACGAACCGAGCCCGCGTCAGGGCGCGGCCGGCGCGCAGCAGGCCCTCGGTCATCAGCTTGGCGTTGAGATAGGCCTCGAAGCCCATGAACGAGAGGTTGTTGAAGCCGGCCCGCTTCATTGCCGCCCGGTACTCGGTGGCCACCGGACTGCTCTGACTCCACGGAAAGGGAACCGCCGAGGTCACCACCACGCCGATGCCGTCGGCGCCCAGGGCGCGCAGCGTGGATTGGGCGCCCATCACCGAAAGTGCGTAAAAGCGCATCCCCTTGCCGAGGGCGTTGTACTTCTTGACGAAATCGACCGTCGCCTTGCCGGTGGTGACCATGATGATCACTTCCGGCCGCGCCTGGCGCAGCGCCGCGACCGCCTTGTCCACGTCCGCGGCGTCCGGCCGGACTGCCGCCTTCGCGTGGATCGTCAGTGAGCGCTTGTGCATGGCGCGCTCGACACCGGCCAGGCCGTCGCGAGCAGGGGCACCCCCTTCTTCTCCAGCATCGGCAGCACGGCCGCCACGTTGCCGGTCCCGGTCAGGTTCAGCAGTGCGAAGACCTGGTCCTCGTCGACCAGCTGGTGGGCAGCCTTGACAGTGTTGCCCGGCAGATAACCATCGTCGAGCGTGAGCAATCGCACCTTGCGGCCATTGATGCCGACCGTGTCGTTGACCGCGGCGAACCAGGCGGCCGACGCATTCACGATGTCGGGTGTGATTTCGGCCAGCGGCCCGCTCAGGGCGACGATCTGGCCCAGAGTGATTTCCCGCTCACTCCGGCCTCGGCTGCGCCGGCCCAGCGAGGGGCCGCCCCGGCGGCGGCGGCACCCACGCACAGCGCGCGACGTCGTAGATCGATCACCGTGATGTCTCCTGATGGCGCTCGCCCGCGCCGCCGGTTACTGAACCGAAATGTTGGCCTGCGTCAGGCTGGCGTCGAACAGCAGCTTCGACGGCCAGGCCGGCCAGTTGGCGCCCAGGGTGGCGTTGTTCGGGTCGCCGTTGCGGGCGAAGGCGCCGATGCTGGCCATCATCGCCGCCGACAGCGCGAGCCGCCCCGGCCGGTTGGCCGTGCTGTTGGCCGCGTTGGAGAACAGGGACGGGCCGAAGTTGCCGAAGATGAAGGGCAGGTCGAAGGCGTGCGCCGCACCGTAGATGGTGTTCCAGGGCGCCGGCTCCTGCGCCCACCTGAACTGGTAGTACCAGACGTTCGGCTGCTGGGTTTTGAGCGCACCGAGCACGCTGTCGCGGCTGGGAACCATGAACACGTTGCCCAGCAGCGTGGTCTTGGCGGTCCAGCCGGTGACCGGCGTGTTCGAGGGCGCATAGGCGGGATCGAGGATGTCGGTCTCCAGCAGGCTGGTCGGTGCATCGGGATTGAAGCCGGCCATCATTGCAAAGCGGGTGGCGTCGTTGATCTTGAAGCCGGGCGGTCCGCCCAGCAGCGTGAGGAACGGCGCAAACAGTTTGCCTTCGTCGGCCGTGTTGCCTGTCAGCACCGGCATCTTGTTGTACTTGCCGGCGGCGATCGCGGCGATCGGATCGGTCGGCACCACGGTGCCGTCGGGAATCGGGCCGGACCCGGTCAGGCCGCCGGCCAGCAGCGTCGTCAGCACGGTGGCGCCGGACTTGGAGCGCAGGTAATCGGCGATCTGCGCCGCGCTCTGGGTGGCGATGAATGCCTGGACCGATGCCGTGTCCGTGGCCTTGCCGTCGGCGATCAGCAGCTTGGCCAGCAGCGCCGTGCCCTGCGCCTGGTAAGTAGAGGCCGGATTGAGCGTGGGGATGGTTCCCGCCGGCAGGTTGGAAGCCAGCGAGATTCCGCCGCTCAGCGGCACGGCACGATGGAACAGCCCGCTGGCCAGCGGGGAGGTCAGCAGCGCCCAGACATTGATGGCGCCGGCCGACTGGCCAATCAGGGTCACGTTGCCGGCGTTGCCGCCGAACGCACCGATGTTGCCCTTGACGAACTTCAGGGCCTGGATGATGTCCAGCAACGCGAAGTTGCCGGAGTCCTCGGCGGCGTTGGTTCCGCTCTTGAGCTGGGCCAGGTTCAGGAAGCCCAGCGGCCCCACCCGGTAGTTGGCGGTGACCACCACGGCATTGGCGGCCTTGGCCAGCGCGGCTCCGTCGTAGACCGGGTCGGCGGTGTAGCCTGAGATATTGCTACCGCCATAGACGAAGAAGATGACCGGCAGGTCCGTGCTGTCGCCGGCCGGCCGCCAGATGTTCAGGCTCAGGCAGTCCTCGCTGCCGACCGGCGTGTTGAGCGTCGCCGCGATGCTGCTGTCGTAGGTGTTGTTGCTGCCCGGTCCGTAGATGCGGCCGTTCTGCAGGCAGGCGTTGCCGAATTTGGTCGCGGTCAGGGTCTGGGACCACGGCGCCAGGTCTGCCGGCGCCTTCCAGCGCAGCGCGCCCACCGGCGGCTGGGCGAACGGGATGCCTTTCCAGGACAGGGTGCCGCTTGCCGCGCTGTCGTCGCTGCCCTGGATCCAGCCCAGGCTGGTGGTGCGCAGGGTCGGCGTGGTGCCGTCGCCGCCCCCGCATGCGGACAGCGCCAGCGCCAGGCCGGCGCCCAGGGCGGCGATGCGCCCGTTGTGGAATGTCATGTCGGTCTCCTCTTTGGGGTAAGTCTCAGCTTGTGTGGCGCGCCGGAATCTCTTGAAATGCAGGCGTCAGACGACGCAGCCACCGGAAAAAGTGTAAGCACCCCGGCCGGCCGCACCACTATCGCAACGCGGCCAATTCAGTGACTTCAGCAAACCAGGACCGACCATGCAACGCACCAGTTCCTGCAGCTGGGTGAAGGGCATCGCCGAAATGTTCGCCTCGCAGGGGCTGGACGTGCCGCGCCTGTTCGACGCCGCCGGCATCGAGGCCGCGCGCCTGGCCGATCCCGATGAACGCTTCGACGCCGATGCGGTGAGCCGGCTGTGGCAGCTGGCAGTGGCGTGGTCGGGCAACACCGCCCTCGGACTGGACCGCGAGCTGGCCGCCCGATACGTGAATTTCGACGTGGTGGGCTACGCGATGCTGTCCAGCCCGGATCTGCGCGCGGCCCTGGCCGGGATGGCGCGCTACATGGCCGTGATCTCGGACGCCGCCACCTTCGCGCTGCAGGCCGCCGGTCCGGACAGCTGGCTGGTGCTGGGCGGGGCCGGCTATGCGCAGCCCGTGCCGCGGCAGCGCTATGCCTTCGGCCTGCTGTCCGTCATCTCCGTGTGCCAGTGGTTGACGCGCCGTGAGGTGCAGCCGCTGGCGGTGGACTTCAAGTTCTCCCAGCCGGCGGACGTCCAGCGCTACCGCGATGTATTCCATTGCCCGCTGCGCTTTGACCAGCCCGACAACCGAATGCTGCTGGCGGGCGCCGATCTCGCAGCCGCCCTGCCCTCGCGCGACGCATCGATGCTGGCACTGCACGAACAAGTGCTGCAGGACCGGCTGACGGCCCTGGGCAACGCGCGCGCCAGCTACCGGGTCAGCCAGGAGATCATCCGGCGCCTGCATCGCGGCGAGCCGCGCCGCGAGGAGATCGCCACCAGCCTGGCGCTGACCGACCGGACACTCCAGCGCCGCCTGCATGCCGAGCACAGCTCCTACCAGCAGTTGCTGGACGAGGCCCGGCGCGAGCTGGCGGCCAAATACCTGGCCGAGGAGCGCTATCCGTTGCACCAGGTGGCGGAACTGCTGGGCTTCGTCGACCAGAGCAATTTCTTTCGCGCGTGCAAGCGCTGGTTCGGGCTTCCTCCCGGCCAGTACCGCCGCGGCCTGGCCGTCGATCCGGCCGGCACCTTGCATTGACAGCCGGAATGGACCGCAGCAGTTCCGGCAGCTGGGTCCGCGCATTGCTCGAGATGTTCCGCTCGCAGGGGCTGGAGCCCCTGGCCCTGCTGGGCGCCGCCGGCGTCGCGCCGCAACGGCTGCAGCAGCCCGATGGTCGCCTGACCTGCGACGAAGTCAGCCGGCTGTGGGAAGCGGCGCTCGCGGCCTCGGGCAACGCGGCGCTGGGCGTCGACCGTGCGCTGGCCGCCAGGTACGTCAACTTCGACGTCGTCGGCTACGCCATGCTGTCCAGTGCCGACCTGCGCAGCGGTCTGGACGGGTTCGCGCGCTACCTCGAGGTGATCTCCAGCGCCACCACCTTCCACCTCGAACTGGAGGGGGCCGACAGCTGGCTGGTCCTGGGCCACGCGGGCCACAGCCGGCCGCTGCCCTGGCAGCGATCGGCCTATTCGCTGCTCGCCCTGCTGACCATGTGCCGCTGGGTCACGCGCCGCGATCTGCAGCCGCTGGCCGTGCAATTCGGCTTTCCGCAGCCGTCAGTCAGCCGGCAATTCGTTGCCGCCTTCGGCTGCATGCCGCAATTCGGCCGGCCCGACCATCGGATGCTGCTGGCCGCGAGCGACCTCGCCACCGCGATTCCGTCGCGCAATCCGGCCTTGCTGGCACTGCACGAACATACGTTGCAGGAACGGGTCGCCGCGCTGGGGGACGCCAGCACCGGGTACCGCGTCAGCGCGGAAATCATCCGCCGGCTGGACCGCGGCGAGCCACGCCGGCAGGACGTTGCCGCCAGCCTGGCCCTGACCGACCGGGCGCTGCAGCAACGCCTGCGCGCCGAAAACACGACCTTCCAGCAATTGCTGGACGAGGCACGGCGGGAGCTGGCTCGCAAGTACCTGGCCGACCACCGCTACGCCCTGGGCCAGGTCGCATACATGCTGGGTTTTGCCGATCAGAGCAACCTGTTTCGCGCCTGCAAGCGCTGGTTCGGCGTGCCGCCAGCGCAGTTGCGCGAGCGACTCTCGGGGCCGCGCTGACCCTGGCGGACCAAAACACTGGCTTTGCCGGCGCTTCGGCGCAGGCCCGCCGGTGGCAGCGCGCTGCCGAACGCACAATCCGACCCTGCGGCCGCAGCCGGTGGCCGCCCCACCCGAAGCACGCCATGCCGCCCCCCATCGACGATCAGTTCCAGGTGACCCGCTTCCTGCACATGCAGCCCTGGTTCGGCTGCCTGCCGGAGTCGCTGCAGGACACCGTGATGCAGGCCTCGTTCACCGTCAGCGGCGCGACCGGCGAGGTGCTGCTGCCGGCCCACGAGTGCTCGGCGGGCTGGTACGCGGTGCTCTCAGGCTTCGTCAAGCTGCAGGGCCGCGGACCCGACGGACAGCTGTCAGCCTTCCTGGCGCTGACCGGCGGTGAATGGTTCGGCGAAGGTTCCGCGCTGCAGGCCGAGCAACGCAGCTACGAGGTGGTCGCCTTGCGTGATTCGCAGCTGCTGTGCCTGCCAAGGGCCCAGTTCCACCAGCTGCTCGCCGCCAGCGCCAGCTTCAACCATGCCGTGCTGACGCACATGAACACGCGGCTGAGGCAGGCCATGGCGATCATCCAGGCAGACCGGCAAGGTTGCCTGGAGCAGCGGCTGGCCCTTCACCTGAGCCGCAGGTTCTGGCACGGGCTGCGGCGCCTCAACCTCTCGCAGGAAGAACTCGGCCTGCTGGCCGGCATGTCGCGGCAGACCGCCAACCGCGGACTGAAGGCGCTCCAGCAGCGCGGCTTGGTCACGCTGCAGCGCGGCCGCGTCGTCAGCGTGGACCCTACCGGGCTCGCGCAGCTGATCGGTCATCCTGCCGGCGGGACCGTGGCGACCGTTTCCACGGGCGTGCCCTCGGCATCGCCGGCACGGGGACCGGAACGCGAGGCGCTGGCACCGCTTGCCATCTGACCGCGATCACGAAGCCTTCTTGCTCCGGTGGTTCCTGGCGCTTGTCGTTGCAGCGCGGCACGGGGCGAATTTTCAGGCGGGGCGCTCAACGTCGGGCAGACCACCCGCCGTTTAGGCTGGCCGCAATGACGAAGCCAACTTCGCACGGAACCTCAGGTACTCCCAAAAGGCAATACCGTCACGTGCTTCGTGTCCGCCTGCCTCGGATTTCATGATGTTCCTCCTTCACAAAGAAACCGAGCGCCGCTCAGGGGCGGGGCTCGAAGCGCGTTCGGGCCCTTGCTTGCGCCAGGACAAGGTGTCGCACCCCACACCTTTGAATCTCGATGCGGTGCTGGGCACAGTTGGCGGCCAGCAACCGGCTGGCGACTTGAGGAAGCACATATGACAGAGCAATCCATCCTGCCGACGCCCAAGGCCAGGTGCGGTTTCGCCGCGATGTCACCGGAGCGCCAGCGAGATCGCCAGCCTGGGCGGCCGGGCCGCGCACCTGAGCGGCCACGCCCAGGAGTTCACGACAGAAGAAGCACGCGTGGCGGAACGCAAGCGCCACGCAAAGGGCATCCACCAGTCCATCGGAATGTGCCGGCAGAGTCGACCCACGCATGGTCGCGGGGGCGGCTGCCGTCGTCCGGCCGGAGCCGGTGCGGCTGCGAGCGGAGCACCCCCCACGGAACAGGCGACGGCGAGAATCTGCCAGCAATGACTTAGAGACGTCGCGACATTTCGTGAGATGAGGCTCTGGTCTGCCCGGAGGGTGTCCAACACGGGGCCGAAACCCGCGCCATTGTTAGGTTCTGCCAACAGCCTTCTAGAAGGTACCGCCAAAAGTACCGCCATTTCTAGAACCGTCCCCCCGCGGAGGCATATTGCCCTCGTTTGGTGGCCAACGAGCCAACCACGGGTTGAAGTTGACCCAATTCGCGACACCGGAACGGGGTGCCGTTGCGGCGCGGCTAGGTCGCCGCTGGCGGGGCCAACGACGCCGCGGCCGCCTGCCACGCCGCACGCAGCCCGGCCTCGGCCTCGTCGAGGCTGTCGGCGGCGATCAGGGTCTGCTGCACCTGCGCGGGTGAGAGCGTGCGTGTCGGGTAGTCGGCGGCGATGCGCGCCACGCGCTCTGCATGGTCGGGGTAAAAGCGCTGCAGCAGGCCGCGCAGCTGCGACGGCGTGGCGCGGCCGAGCTCAATCTCGACGTCGATGCGCCCCGGGCGGATCAGCGCTGGATCGAGCCGCTCGCGGTGGTTGGTCGTCAGCACGACGATGCGCCCTTCCTGCGCGCCGACGCCGTCGAGCGCGTTGAGCAAGCCCGAGAAGCTGAACTGGATGCGCCTGTCCTGGCTCTCGCGCGCGACGAAAAAGGCATCGATGTCCTCGATCAGGATCAGCGAGCGCGGGGGCGTCTGCTGCAGCAGGTCGGACAGCACGTTGTCGGTCAGCTTGGGGTTGGTCAGCGACAGCGCGCACAGCTTCAAGCGCAGCTCGCCGGCCAGCGCATAGGCGGCGCTGGTCTTGCCGGTGCCCGGCGGGCCGTGCAGCAGGTAACCGCGCCGCCACGGGATGCCCATCTGTGCGTACCACTCGCGGCGGGTGAAGAATTCGTGGATGTCGTCGTGCAGCAACCGCGCCACGCCCTCGTCGAGAACCACCGAGTCGAGGCTGCGCCGCGGCTTGCTGTCGGCAAGACGCCACTCGTCGCCCCAGCGGTCGACCGTGTAAAGCGTCAGCCGGTTGGCGCGCCGCTCGCCGGCGCGGCGTGCCACGCTCTCGAGCAGCTCCTCGAGCACGCGGCGGCGGGCCAGGACGGCGCCCAGGCGGATTGTCTCGACGACCTGCATGTTCATCGCGATCTCGCGCTGCATCCACATCAGGCGGCCGCTGTGCCAGAAGATGTGGAAACCCGGCGCAGGGCTGTACTGCAGCTGCGGCGCGTCGTCGGCCTCGTCCTCCTGCTCGACCGTCGTCGCCGGCGCCTGAACGACGGTGAAAAAACGGCTGCGCTGGCCGAAGCGCTGGTCGTCGAGCCAGGCGATGAAGGCGACGAAGAGGTCGTTGCGGCTGTCCAGCGTGGCGGTGACGATCAGCGCGCGCTTGAGCTGCGACCACAGCGCGCCGGGCACGTTGCGCAGCGCTGCAGCGACCACGCCCACCAGCCCCAGCGCCACGGCGCCGGCGACGACCTGGTTTTCGAGCTGCGATCGCAGCGCGGCAATTAAATCGGCCCACATGGTGCCATGGTAACCAGTTGTGCTGGACGCGCCGGCGCGGCGGCACGCGTGTTGACGAGTGAATCGGGTGGCATCGTACCGGCAGTTGCTGCCTTAGCGGACGCCCGTTCGCGCTGGCGTGGTCGGCCCCGAGTCCGGCCGGCGACCTGGACGTTTTCACGTAGAGATTCATAGAGGTACTTGGGCCTGAGCAAACTGCTCTGCGCGCGCTGCGAAATGCCTGCCTCGTCAGCGGAAAGGGCATGACTGGCCATGACCGCAAGGCGTTCATGGATGCGTGTATGCAATGATCGGCAGGGCCGCGGACACCTTTGTTATCGACTGCTCGACGCCTTTAGCGGGGAGAACTCAGAGGCGTGGTCGTCGCTGTCGGGCTGGCTTTGCTCCGATGCCGGCAGGCGAAGCAGGAGTCATTCCGAACGCGAAGGAGGCCGGCGCCGTGCTCGCCACGATAAGAATCCGATTAGCCGTTCGGTGTTGAGCCGCCCTTCAGCTCGGCTCGAAAAATTGCCTACTTCTTCTTGCGAGTCTGCCCTTTGGCGTTGGCGCCGTGCTTCGGTTCCTTGCACGCAGCCCCCGGACGTTCACTGGGATTGGCGCCCGGACCCGATGGCACAAGTTTCTCGAATAGCTTTCTCCTCAAGTCTGGGCCGAGTTCCCGCGTCCGCCAGGACAGGTCCTGGAGGTCGGTTCTTCCGGGGTATCCATTAGGCATGGTTCATCGTCGCACCGGTTGAGGTGCCACGGCGTCGGGTCGTTCTGACAATCGGGGTGCGACAGCGCCTACCTGCCTCGTCGCAGCGGCTTGGCGCGCCAGCGGCCGCGAAAACCCGACTTCAACGAATGGCGTTGCAAACGTGACGCGCTGCCATCGAAGACTGGAGAAAAGCGTCGCCCGGCCTTCCACGGCCTTGCCCACGCCCAAGCGTCAAGATCGTCAGCACGGCCGCCGCCTACGTACCCCAGATGTGTCGATCACGCAACACCATCGACCCCAGTGGATCTTGTCCTACAAGCTCAGCAGTCGTTCGCACTTAGGCTGCGCCAAGCTCATGACCACGCACGTGCCACCCGTTCCCCACTCTGCCACGGTCAGCCACGACGTAGGGGCACGACAGCGAACTGGGGAAGGTTCAGAAAGTGTCTTGGCAGTGCTGCGGGACCGACGTGATGTTAATCAGATGATCGCGCAGGTGGCTGAACTGGACGTGGACAGCACCGACAATCCAGTATGAGTTGTGCAACGCGCCCTGGCAGCCTTACGCATGGCCCCGCTGTCGTCCACTAGGCTTTGGGCACTCCGAGCGCCGCTGGCCCAGCGTCGCAGCAGCGACGGGCTACAGCCTTTTGTTCCCGGTTCGAGGCAATAGAGGGCCGGCCGAAGAAGGTCGGTGTCCGATTGGCTAGCCGAAACAGATTGCATTTGGGGAAGAGGTGACAAGCTGCTGAGGCATTGCTACAGACCAAGCCGTCAAGCGCTCCTGTGCGAGTAAACACCTAGTTGCATTCCAGCACTTCTCATTACGGTCCAGTAGGTTGGGCATTAGGATTGCCGTGCCTTTTTTCCGGGAATGAAACCATGTCCCTTCCAGTTCGGCCGCCCATTCGAGTCTTTGTGATTGCGCCGCCAGTCACGTGGTGGGGCCTGGAACATCTTCTGCGAAGCGCCGATCCGCGGATTGATCTGGTGGGCATGGCCCCCTCAGCGCAGCAAAGCCTCCGCGCGCTGGGACAGTACGAAATCGACGTTCTGCTGCTTGACCTGGAGGGCGACCAATCGGTGCGGACCAATCGGTGCGGACACTACTGGCTGCTACGCGCGCCAAGCTGCTTGTCGTCACCGAGTCGGGCAACGTGGCCATGCTGGATCAGGCGGTGATGGCCGGGCTGCGCGGCGTGGTTCGCAAGAGCGAACCGCTACCAGTTCTCCTTGATGCAATTCAAAGAATCCACGAGGGCGACCTGTGCATCGACTGCAATGCCCCGGGCCGCATCTTCATGGAGATGGCGCACATGGCAGCGCAACACCCCGAGAACGGAAGAACCGCGACTCTGACCATGCGCGAACGCTAGTCCCTCGCTCCGACGAGCCTCCGCAAATGAAAGCGAAAGCGCACTGAGCAACGAGGAACGCCTGAAGGCGCACGGCTTCCGGGTGACCTGCCCCCTTCTAGCCGTACCAGTGTAATTTCAAGGAAGTCCGTCAACCAGGAGAATGACGGACATGAAGAAGAGCAGATTCAGCGAAGAACAGATCATCGGGTTCATCAAGCAGGCCGAGGCCGGCATGCCGATCAAGGAGC
>CALRYV010000049.1:0-17987 GCA_943372495.1 Ramlibacter sp. 2FC
CTGCCGCCCAGGTTGGTGGTGCCGGCGTTCAGGGCGATGGTGCCGGTGTTGGTCAAGGTGTTGACCGCTGCGATGGTGAGCGTGCCGCCGTTGTTGACGACCGCGCCGGTGTTGTTGAACGAGCCGGGGTTGAGCGTGAGGTTGCCGCCAGAGCTCCTGGCCGTCCCGTTGTTGGTGAAACTGGTGTTCTGGACGGTCAGGGTCTGGCCGGCAACGCTGGCATCGACGGTGCCGTTGTTGATGAAGCTGCCCGGGTAGTAATCGTAGAAACCACCGCGCCCCCGGTACGTGACGCCGTTCCCGAGAGTCAGGGTGGCCCCGAGGTTGTCCACGTTGATGTAGACGACGCCGCCGGCCGCTTCCATCGTGGCCGTGCCGGGTGTACCGATCGACTGGGTGCCGTACACGTACAGATAGCTGCCGCCGGTATTGAAGGTGACGCCGTTGGCCAGCGTCAGCCCGTTGCGCAGCGAGAGGGAGCCGCCACCGGCCAGGGCCAGGTTGCTGCCGAGGGTCAGGCCATTGAACGTGGCGGACCCGCCGACCGAGGCCGTGCCTCCGGTGACGTTGAGCGTGAGCGCACCACCGCTGGTGCCGATCGAATTGTTGATGGTGACGGTGCCGGCTTCCAGGGTCAGCGCGCTGGGAAGCGTGCCGGTCTTGGCGATCGGGGAGGCGATCGTGATGTTGTTGGTGGCGGCCAGTGTCACGTCTGCGGTATTGAGCAGGCTCGTCAGCGCCGTCGCCGTGATCTGGCTGCTGGCCCCCGGAAAGTCGGCGCTTGCGTTGTCCAGGTCGCCCGGCAACAGCATGTCGTCGCCCGTCGCGGCGTCGCCGTTGATGTTCGCAACGGTGCCCACCGTGATGTTCGCCGGATCGAGCAGCAACGCGCCCTGCCGGCCCCGGCGGGCGCTGAGATCCGCGGTGCCGCGGAAGTACAGCACGTGCCTGCCGGAGATTTCGCCCGAGCCGCCGTCGCCGCCCTGGTCGCCGCCGCGGGCGCTCAGGTGGCCGGCGAAATGCGTGTCGTTGTCGGCCCAGACGATCACCTTGCCGCCGTCGCCCTTCACCCTCGCATCGGCGGCCAGCACCACGCCCGGTGCGACTGCGGTGTCGCGCGCATTCATCACCTCGGGGTTGCGGCCCTGCAGGTCGCCTCCCACCAGGATGGTGCCGCCGCCGGCATCGCCCGAGACGTCGATGCCGGCCCCGGGGTCCAGGTTCACCTGCCGGCCCAGCACCTCCACCCGGCCGCCCGTGCCCGCTGCAGCCGCCGTTGCGGCCTGCGCGGGGGCCGCCGCCAGCAGCGGCGCCGCGACGTGGACGCTTCCCGCCTCCGCCGCGATGCGGATCCGGCCGGCGTCCGCGCCCTCGCCACTGGCGGCCGACACGAGGGCGGCGCTGCCGACGGTCACGTCGCCAGCGGCGGAACTGACCGAGATGCTTCCGCCGGCCTGCCCCGGTCCCCCGTCGACGAGCACCTTGGCGCCCGGCGTGATCGCGACGTCTTTCAAGGCCTTGAGCACCACCCGTCCGCCTTCCAGGGTCGCGGTTTGCGCGCGGATGATGCCGCTGTGCCGCAGCGTCCCGGCAAACACGCCGACCGCGTCGCCCGCGAGCGTGCCCAGGTTGACCGCTTCATCGGCCGGCGCCTGCACCTCCATGCGGATGCCCTCGAGGCCGCGGCCCGTGATCTCCACGGACCGGCCGGCCGCCAGGATGACGGCGCCGTCACGGGCCTGCACCAATGCAGCCTGGCCCACCTCCACCTTCGGCGCGATCAGCACCACGTCGCCACCGCGCGCCAGCACCGAGCCCTGCACGGTCAGCGCTGCGGCGCCGCCGTCACCCTGGAAGCGCTGCCGGCCCGCCAGGGCGTCGGCATCGCTCATGCGCAGCGTCGAGGCGGTGAAGCCGGCGGTGTCGACGACCGCGCCGGCGCCCACTGTGATGCCCGCCGGATTCACCAGCACCAGGCGGCCATTGGAGCCGAGCGTGCCGAAGATCGCGCTCGGGTCCGGCCCGGTCACGCGGTTGATCGAGGTGCTGGTGCTGCCAGGCTGGGCGAACCAGGTGCTGCTGCCCGCCGGCACGCCGAAACTCTGCCAGTTGATGACGGAGTGGTTGGTGCCCGCACCGTTGCGCGTGGTGACCGTGAGGCGGGAACCGTCTTGCGACAACGTGGCACTGCCATGGACCGCCTGCGCTCCAACCGCCTGGGCCAGCGCCGCGTTGTCGGCCACGAAACACGCGGCCAGGGCCAGCGCGAGTGCCAGCGGCTGGTGTCCGGACACGGCGGGAGTGGCGGCGGCGCTGGGCCCGAAAGCCGGACGGAAGGTGGTTTGCGACATGGGGATGCTGCTTGCGGCGATCCCTTGCTGGCCTGTCCGGTAGAAGATCACCGAGGGGACGATTCTCGGACTCTTCGGCGGCCTTGTCATCCGCTTTCCTGCGTAGAAACGCGCCCGAACGCGGCCGGCGCGACGGTCCGGGCCAGGTCGTGGAATTTCTCGCGCGCCGCGGCCGCTTTGTCGGCAGCAAAGCACTGGAGCCGGGAATCGGTCACGCTGGAGTGACAATCCAGCGCTATGAGCTTGTTCGTCAGCCTGGCTTCCTACTGCGACCCGCTGCTGCATTTCACGCTGGCCCGGGCACTGGCGACCGCGAGCGATCCGGCGGGCCTGCATTTCGGCGTGGTCGACCAGAGCCCGGCCGACGTCCCGCGTCCGCTGCCGCAGCAGCTGGCGCCGGCGCGCCTGAGCTGCGTGCGGATCGAGCCGCTGGACGCCCGCGGCCCGTGCTGGGCGCGGGCGGTGGCGATGACGTTCTACGACGGCGAGGACTGGTTCCTGCAGCTCGACTCGCACATGGATTTCGACCCGGGCTGGGACGCCCGCCTGATCGCGCAGGCCAGCGCGTTGCTGCCCGGTCGCAAGGGCGTCGTGCTTTCCGCCTATCCCAACCCGTTCGTCCTGCAGGACCAGCAGATCGTGCGCAAGATCTGCACCGAAGGGGTGCTGGCGCATGTGGTCAAGCCCGGCGCCGGGTTCGCCGACGGCCATCCGGTGCTGCCGTTCGAGGCCCATCCGGTGGAATCGCCGCTGCCCGTGCCCGGCTTCCACCTGGGCGCCGGCTGCCTGTTCGCGCCGGGCCGGCTGGTGGAAGAGTTTCCCTACGACCCGGGCTTCTACTTCCACGGCGAGGAACAGGCGCTGGCGCTGCGGCTCTTCACCCATGGCTGGGACATCTTCCACATGCCGCAGCTGCCGGTCTACCACCTGTACAACACCCCGGACTCGGGCGCACCCCGCCGGCCGCTGCACTGGGACGCCGAACACGACGCGCAACGCACGCAAGCCTGGTGGACCCTGGAGCAACGGTCGCAGCAGCGGCTCGCGGCCCTGGTGCGGGGAGAGCTGCGCGGGGTGTTCGGCCTGGGCCGCGAGCGAACGGTGGCCGACTACGCCGCCTTCAGCGGCATCGACTACCTGCGCCGCGAACTGGCGCCGCAGGCTTACCGGCCGCTAGCTGGTTGACGCGGCAGGGGGCTGCTGGAGCACTTCCAGCGCCAGGCACAGGTCGGCCCAGGCCTTGCCCTTGTCGGCCAGGTTGCGCAGCAGGTAGGCCGGGTGGTAGGTCACCACCACCGGCACGCCCTGGTAGCGATGGACCTGGCCGCGCAGCTTGCCGATCGGCTCGCCCGATTGCAGCAGCGCCTGCACGGCGAAGCGCCCCATCGCCAGAATGATCCGCGGCTGCAGCAGTTCGACCTGCCGGCGCAGGAACGGCTCGCACTGCGCCACCTCCTGGGGCTCCGGGTTGCGGTTGCCGGGCGGCCGGCACTTGAGCGCGTTGGTGATGTAGACGTCCTGGCGCCGGTTCAAGCCCAGTGCCTTGAGCATGTTGTCCAGCAGCTGCCCGGCCTGGCCCACGAACGGCTCGCCCTGCAGGTCCTCGTTTTCGCCCGGCGCTTCGCCGACGATCAGCCACTGGGCCTGCCGGTCGCCGCTGCCGAAGACGGTGTTGCGGCGGCCGTTGCACAGCTCGCAGGCGCGGCACTGCGCAACCGCCGGCTCCAGGGCCTCCCACTGCATCAGCCCGATGTCGGAAGCGGCCGGGGCCAGCACGGTAGGCGCCTTGGCCACGACGGGATGCCGGACTTCAACCGCGGCCGCAACGGCCGGCTCCCCCTCCCCCCGGCGGGGAGGCGCAGAGGGGGTGTCGGCACCGCGCCCAACGGGATGGGACAAGGGCGCGTAGAGCCGGAGTCCCATTTCCTGCAGCATCGCGCGCTGCCTGTGGTCGAGCGCGAGACTCACAGCTTCAGGCTCATGACGACCGCATCTTCGCGCTTGCCCTGGCCATCCGGGTAATAGCCCTTGCGCTCGCCGACCTGCCGGTAACCGTGGCGCGCGTAGATCTGCTGGGCCCGGCCGTTGCTGGCGCGCACCTCGAGCCACAGCCACTGCGCGCCCTGCCCGCGCGACCACTGGGCCAGCGCGTCGAGCATCACCCGGCCCCAGCCCTGGCCCTGGCAATCGGGCGCCACCGTGAGGTTCAGCAGGTGGACCTCGTCCACGCCCTTCATCGCGACGAAGTAGCCCAGCAACTGCGGGCCGGCGACCAGCAGCTGCGCCTGGTAGCCGGCCCGCACCGAATCGATGAAGTTGCCGCGGGTCCACGGATGGTCGTAGGCCACCTGCTCGATGGCGACGACGGCGTCCACCCGCGCATCGGTCAACGGCTCGAACTCGGCTTCGACAGGCTTGAAGACAGCATTCATGACGGGAGACGGGCAGCGGCGGCCTTGACGGCGGCGCGTTCATCGGTGGTTTGCGCCACTTTATCCCGAATGTAGAGGGGCAGGGCCCGCTCGGCCGGCACGGCGTTGCCGCCGGCAAACAGTGCCGGCACCAGCCGGGCCAGGGCGGCCGCGTCGGGCAGGCAGGCCACGCGCGGGCCAGGCGGCAGCCGCTCCCCGTAGGCGTCGAAAGCGTTGCCGGCGAGGGTCCAGCCGGCCGGCAGGGCCAGCGCCTCCGGCCGGTCGAGGCTGAACTCGCCGCGCCGGCTCCAGGCGCCCTGTGCGAATTCGTAGGCGCCGGCGTAGACCTGGTCCATCCTGGCATCGAGGACGGCCAGCACCTGGGTGCAGCCGGCCTGCGCGCGCGCCTGTTCCGCCACGGCCATCAGGGTGTCGATGCCCAAGACCGGAACGCCGGCGCCGAAGGCCAGTCCCTGGGCCACCGCGCAGGCCGTCCGCAGGCCGGTGAACGACCCCGGCCCGTGGCCGAAGGCGATCACGTCGAGCTCGTGCAGCGCCAGCCCGGCCTGCGCCAGCAACGCCTGGATCGCCGGGATCAATGCCGCCGACGCGAGCGGGCCGCCCCGGCCGCTGTGGCGCCACAGCTGCGCCCCGGCGGCCACGGCAATGGACATCGTCTCGGTACTGGTGTCGAAGGCAAGCAGTTTCAAATCGGGCATTCGGGGCGCAACCCGCCATTATCGAGGGCCCGGATAATCGCCCGCATGTCCCACGTCCCGCGCCTCCTGGCCACCCTCGCCCTGCTCCTGGCCGCGCTGGCCGCCCCGGCCCAGGGCCTGCCGGCCGAGGTCGAGGCGGCGCTGGCCCGGGCCAGGCTGCCGCGCGACGCGCTGAGCGTGCTGGTGGTCGAGGCCGAGGGCAGGGCCGCCCCGCGCCTGAGCCACCGCGCCGGCGTCGCCGTCAATCCGGCATCGGTGGCCAAGCTGGTGACCACGTTCGCGGCGCTGGACCTGCTCGGCCCCGCCTACACCTGGGCGACACCGATCTACGTCGACGGCGCCGTGCAGGGCGGCACGCTGGCGGGCAACGTCTACATCCAGGGACAGGGCGACCCGAAGCTGGTCGTGGAGCGGCTCTGGCTGCTGCTGCGCAGGCTCCAGGGCCTGGGCATCACGCAGGTGCAGGGCGACATCGTGCTCGATCGCAGCGCCTTCGAGGTCCCGCCCCAGGATGCCGGCGCCTTCGACGGCGAGCCGCTGCGGCCGTACAACGCCGCGCCGGATGCGCTGCTGCTGAACTTCAAGACCGTGGTGATGACCTTCGTGCCGGATCGCAACGGCCGCACGCAGATCCAGTACGAGCCGCCGCTGGCCGGCGTGCAGACCACGCCGAGCGTGCCGGCGCTGGCCGGCGACTGCGGCGACTGGCGGGCCGGTCTCAAGGCCGATTTCAGCGATGCCGGCCGGATCCGCCTGGCCGGCGGCTATCCCGCGGCGTGCGGCGAACGCGCCTGGCCGGTGGCCTATGCCGACCCGAAAAGCTACGCCATGCGCGCGGTCGCCGGCCTGTGGGCGGAGATGGGCGGCAAGCTCTCGGGCCAGGTGCGCGAGGGCCGGGTGCCGGCCGGCCTGCGCCCCGCCTTCACGCTGCAGTCGCCGACGCTGGCCGAGGTGGTCCGCGACGTCAACAAGTACAGCAACAACGTGATGGCGCAGCAGCTGTTCCTCACGCTCAGCCTGCAGCAAAAGGGCCTGGGAACGCCGGACGGCTCGCGCGAGCTGGTGCGCAGCTGGTGGCGCGAGCGCGTCGGCGGCGAGCCGCCGGCCCTGGACAACGGCTCGGGCCTGTCGCGCGACGAGCGCATCACCGCCCAGCAGCTGGCCCGGCTGCTGCAGCTGGCCTGGAGTTCGCCCTTGATGCCGGAATTGATGTCGTCGCTGCCGATCGCCGGCACCGACGGCACCCTGCGGCGGCTGCGAGGGCGCAGCGCCGGGCTGGCCCACCTGAAGACCGGCAGCCTGCGCGATGTCACGGCAGTGGCGGGCTTCGTCCACGCCGCCAGCGGCCGCCGCTACGTGCTGGTGGCCATCGCCAACCACCCCAACGCGGCCGCGGCGCGGCCGGCCATCGACGCGCTGATCGACTGGACCGCCCGCGACCAGTAACCCATGCTGCTCTCCTCCATGCCCATGTCCGAACTGGTCGGCTATTGCGCCGCCGCGCTCACCACCTTCAGCTTCGCGCCCCAGGCCTGGCTGACGTTCCGCACCCGCGACGTCCGCGGCATCTCGCTGGGCATGTACAGCGTGTTCGCCGCCGGGGTGGCGCTCTGGCTGGCCTATGGCCTGCTGCTCGGCGCGTGGCCGATCGTCGCTGCCAACGCGGTCACGCTGGCCCTCGCGCTGGCGATCCTGGGCATGAAGCTGCGCTACCGCTGAGGGGCGGCTCGGGTCGCACCGGCGACAGCGGCAACGGGAAAACCCGACTTCCCTGCACTTCCCCAGTGGCGGGAGCCGCGGCTAGCATCATGGGCGACAAGAAGAACCCAGGTTCAACCCAAGGAGACCCGACCCATGACCAAGCGCCATATCCTCACCGCGGTCGCCGCGGCCGCCCTGCTGGCAGCCTGCGGCGGAGGCGACGACAACGACGGCAGGGGCGCCCTGCTCGAGACCCCGGCGACGCTCGCCACGCTCACCGCGGCCCAGATCGACGCCAGCACGGCCAGCAGCGGCCTGCAGGGAGTCAGCGGCAAGGCCAAGTGCGACGTACGCGTGGTATCGCTCAACTACGCCACCATCGGCGTGCAGGGCGAGTCCGCCAATTCTTCGGGTGTGATGCTGGTGCCCGCCGGAGCCTGCGCCGGCGCCAGCTATCCGCTGGTGGCCTACGCCAAGGGCACGGACGTGCAGAAGCCGCGCACTCTGGCCAACCCGAGCGACAGCGAGACCTTCCTGCTGGCAGCGATGTACGCGGCGCAGGGCTATGCGGTGGTGGCGAGCGACTACCTGGGCTTCGCCAAGTCGACCTACAGCTATCACCCGTACCTGCACGCCGATTCGGAAGCCAGCGTGGTCATCGACTCGATCCGCGCGGCCCGCGCCGCCGCCTTCGCCCAGGGCGTGGCGCTCAACGGCAAGGTCATGCTGACCGGCTATTCGCAGGGTGGCCACTCGTCGATGGCGGCGCACCGCGCGATCGAGCGCGACAACGCCGGCGAGATCAACGTCGTGGCCGGCGCCCACCTGGCCGGGCCGTACAACCTGTCGGGTTCGTTCAAGCTGACCAACGCCATCGCGGGCTACCAGTTCTTCGTGCCCTACCTGGTCACGGCCTGGCAGAAGATCTACGGCAACGTCTACAGCAACGTGACGCAGGCGTTCAAGGCCCCGTACTCGAACTACATCGAAACGCTGCTGCCCAGCCCGACCCTGACCTTCACGACGCTGGTGACGTCGGGCACGCTGCCCGGCGGCGCCCCGGACGCGGCGCGGGATACGGTGTTCCAGCAGGCCTTCCTCACCGACATCCGCACCAACGAGAGCAGCGGCCTGTTCGTCGACGCGAAGAAGAACGACCTGCTCGGCTGGAGCCCGAAGGCGCGCACCCTGCTGTGCGGCGGCGCCGGCGACCCGACCGTGCCGCCGGCGGTGCACATGAACGTCGCCCAGGCCGACTTCTCCAGCCGCGGCCTGACCAACGTCACGTCGGTCGACGTCGATGCTTCGATCCGGGCTGTGTTCGGCATCGGCGGCGCGGCGCCGACCGACCCGACCAGCGCTGCTTTCGCCACCTATTACGGCAGCTACCACGGTGGCTACGAGCCGCCGTTCTGCCATGCGCAGGCCCGCGCGGTGTTCGACGCGCTGAAGTAACGCAGCCCGGCCCCACGAAAAAGGGCGCCCGCGGGCGCCCTTTTTGCTTCAGCCCTGGCGGGGGTCACCAACGGGCCGAGATCCGGCTGTAGGCGTATTCGCCGAACTTGCCCTGGCCCCTGGGCGTGGGGTAGACCTTGTCCGCGAACAGGTAGTTGTTGTAGACCGCGTCGGCCAGGATCGTGGCCGGCTTGCACAGCGCGGAATTGATCTCGCCGGCGCCGATCCCGATGCCCGGGCCGGGGTCGACCGAGGTGCAGACCGGGGTGGCCGAGTTGGTCAGCTCGTAGGCGGACGGCACGGCGACCATCAGGTTGTATTGCAGCGCCGCGTCGACGTACAGCACCCGGTCGCCAAGGTCGACCAGGGCGACCAGCAGGTCGTCGTTGAAGCGGCCGCTGGCGTTTTCCAGCGCCGTGGCCAGCCCGGCGCCGATGGCCCAGGGCGAACGCCCGAGGTTGTACGGCCCGACCACCACCACGAAGCGTGCGCCCGCATCGACCAGGCGGCGAACCTGGGCGGCCAGGTCGCGGCCGGCGACACGCGCGCTCGCCAGCAGCTGGTCGGCGGTCTGGGTGCCGGCCTGGACCCGCGCGCCTTCGGCGATCAGGTCGGCCACGCCGGCGTTGAGGATGTACAGGTCGTTGCTGCCGACGGTGTCGCCCGCAAGGAAGGTGTCGACCTGCTCCTTGACCGTCGGCGTCGCGCTGTTGCCGGCGGCGTCGGGCTTGGCCGTGATGCGGGCGTTTCCGGTTGCGTAGGATTTGCCGCCGGAGGCCGCCGGCGCCAGGGGCAAGCCGAAGCCGAAGGCGACCTGCTCGGTCCAGATGTTGAGGGTGCCGTCGTTGACGGTGTAGCGCTTGCCCGTCTGGCCGATGTCGGCCATGCCGTCGCCGAACACCACGACCCGCGTCGGTTTCAGCTGCGATTCGATGGTGCTCGACCCGCACGCGGCCAGCAGGAGGGAAGCGGCGCAAGCGGCCAGCAGCACGCCGCGGCGCAACCAGTTTCGTGACATGAAGATCTCCAGGTTTGAGTCGGGGTAGTTTACCGACCGGGCCCGGCCCGCCGGGCTCAGCCGGCGGATGCCCTTTGCAGGCGGTCGCGCACGCCGTCCCACTCGGGCGCGGGCGGCGGGGCCTCGACCCAGATCAGGCGCACGCCCTGGGCGTCGAACTCGCGCAGCACGGCAAACAGCTGGCGGGCGGTCTCGGCCGCGTCGTCGGGCATCCGGCGCCGCAGGATCTGCGCCGAGCTGCTGCGCAGGATGACACGCGACCAGGTCGCGATCTGGGAGGCTTCCGCGCCCAGCAGGTCCAGCGCCGTCTGCAGCGATTTCGCATCCATCAGCCGCACCCGGGCCTTGGGCGCGTAGTGCGACTCCAGCGTCCCGGAGGCCCTGGGCGCATCGCCACCGGAATCGGCCAGCGGCTGGCCGCAGGCGCGTTCGATGGCCGCCTGGGTCAGCACGCCCGGGCGCAGCAGCATCGGCGCGCCGCGGGTGCAGTCGATGATGGTCGATTCGATGCCGACGCCGCACGGCCCGCCGTCCAGCACCAGCAGCGATTCGCCGAACTCCGAGCGGACGTGCTCCGCCGTCGTCGGGCTGACGCGGCCGAACTGGTTGGCGCTGGGCCCGGCCAGCCCATGGACCGGCGGCGCCGCCTGGCGGCAGGCCAGCAGCAGCGCATGGGCGACGGGATGGGCCGGGCACCGCAGGCCGATCGACGGCTGGCCACCGGCGGCAGCCGCGCCGACCCCCTCGCGCCGCGGCAGGATCAGCGTCAGCGGCCCCGGCCAGAACGCATCCATCAACTTCTGCGCGAACGCGGGCACCGCCGCCGCGAAGTGCGCCACCCCGCTCGCATCCGCGACGTGGACGATCAGCGGATGGTCGCTCGGCCGGCCCTTGGCGGCAAAGATCTTGGCCACCGCCGCATCGCTGCCGGCGTCGGCGCCCAGGCCGTACACGGTTTCGGTCGGGAACGCGACCAGCTCGCCGGCCGCCAGGGCCTGCACCGCCTGGGCCAGGGAAGAAGGCAGGGAGCCGTCCAGCACCATCGGGTCAGAACGCTTCGATGCCCAGCAGCGCGGCGGCCGCGAGGGCGGTGGCGCGGGCCTGCTGCCCGGTGGCGGCCGTCACGTTCAGGTGGCCCATCTTGCGGCCCGGCCGGGCGTGGAGCTTGCCGTACAGGTGCAGGTGCGTGCCGGGCAGGGCGAGCACCGCGGCCCAGTCCGGCGCCCGTTCGACGCCGCCTGCGAACCACAGGTCGCCCAGCAGGTTGAGCATCACCGCGGCGCTGTGCTGGCGCGGCGCCGTCAGCGGCAGGCCCGCCAGCGTGCGCACCTGCAGCTCGAACTGCGACACGTCGCAGCCGTCCAGGCTCCAGTGGCCGCTGTTGTGGGGCCGCGGCGCCATCTCGTTGACCACCAGCACGCCGTCGGCCAGCACGAAGAACTCGACGCACAGCACGCCGACGTACTCCAGGCCCTGGGCGATCGATTCGGTCGCGGCGATCATCTGCTGCGCCTGTGCCGGCGGCAGGCTGCCGTCCCAGACCTCGGTCACGGCCAGGATGCCGTCGCGATGCAGGTTCAGCTGCGGCGGCAGGTGCACCATGGAGCCGTCCGCGCCGCGGGCAACGATCACCGAGCACTCGGCCGCCAGCGGCAGCAGCTTCTCGAGCACGCAGGGCAGGTGCTGCGCCGCATCCCAGGCCGAGGCCAGTTCCTCGCGCGTGCGCACCCGTTGCTGGCCCTTGCCGTCATAGCCCAGCCGCGCAGTCTTGAGGATGCCCGGCAGCAGGTCGGCCGGCACCGCATCGAGCTGCTCCCGGGTTTCGATCACGGCGAAGGGCGCACAGGCCACCCCGCAGCGCATGAAGTGGGCCTTTTCGCGGGCCCGGTCCTGCGCGATCGCGACCGCCTCGGCGCCCGGGGCGACCGGCCTGAGCTTCGCCAGCTTGGCGAGCGCCGGCGCCGGCACGTTTTCGAATTCGGTGGTGATGGCCTCGCTGCAGCCGGCCAGTTCGGCCAGGCCCTTCTCGTCGAGGTAATCGGCGTGGACGTGGCGGTGGCTGACCCGGCCGGCCGGGCTGTCCGGGTCCGGGTCCAGCACCGCGGTGAAATAACCCATGCGCTGGGCGGCGTGGACGAACATCCGGCCGAGCTGGCCGCCGCCCATCACGCCGAGCGTGGCTCCGGGTTGGATGATGGGGGCGGTCATGGTGCGGGCGGAAGGGTCATGTTGCGGGCGGTTTCGGTCTGGCGGGCGCGGTAGTCCTGCAAACGCTGGCGCAGCGCGGCGTCTTCGCCGGCCAGCATGGCGACGGCGAACAGGGCGGCGTTGGCGGCGCCGGCATTGCCGATGGCAAAGGTCGCGACCGGGATGCCCTTGGGCATCTGCACGATGCTGTGCAGCGAGTCCATGCCCTGCAGGTGCTTGCCGGCCACCGGCACCCCGAGCACCGGCACCACGGTCTTGGCCGCCAGCATCCCCGGCAGGTGGGCGGCGCCGCCGGCGCCGGCGATGATGGCCCTCAGCCCCCGCCCCGAGGCGGCCTCGGCATAGGCGAACATGTCGTCGGGCATGCGGTGGGCCGAAACGACGCGGGCCTCATGGGCGACGCCGAATTCACGGAGAATCGCCACTGCGTGCTGCATGGTCTCCCAGTCGCTGCTGGAGCCCATCACCACGCCAATCTGTATCGCGCTCATCACCGCTCCTAAAAGTTGAATTTTAAGGTTCCAGCCCGAACTACCACTCCAATGATCGATGTCACCCTAGAAAACTTTGAGACCGAGGTGATCGCCGCCTCGATGACCCAGCCGGTGCTGGTGGACTTCTGGGCGCCGTGGTGCGGGCCCTGCAAGGTGATCGGGCCGCTGCTCGAGAAGCTGGAAACGGCCTACGCCGGCCGCTTCAAGCTGGTGAAGATCGATTCCGACCAGGAGCAGCAGCTCTCGGCCGCGTTCGGCATCAAGAGCATTCCCACCGTCATCCTGCTGATGAACGGCCAGCCGGTCGACGGCTTCATGGGGGCCCTGCCGGAAGGCAAGATCCGCGAATTCCTGGACAAGCACGTGCCCCCGGCCGGCGAGCCCGAGGAAGAAGACGTGGTGGCCGAGGCCGAGGCGGCGCTGGACCCGGCCGACGCCATGGAACGCCTGTCGCAAGCCAGCGCCGCCGCGCCCGACAACGACGACGCCCGCTTCGACTACGTCAAGGC
Source organism: Ramlibacter sp. 2FC (assembly GCA_943372495.1). Lineage (GTDB taxonomy): Bacteria > Pseudomonadota > Gammaproteobacteria > Burkholderiales > Burkholderiaceae_C > Ramlibacter. The sequence goes on from CALRYV010000049.1 coordinate 12,867, forward strand.
GCTGCTGCTGGCCGGGCGCACCGACGACGCCAAGGTGGCCTTCGCCCCGGTGATCGCCAAGACCGCCCTGGTGCGACGCTTCGATTCGCTGCAGCGGCTGATGGATGCCATCGACTTCGCCGAGGCCGGCGATCCGGCCGCGGCGCTGGCCGCCGCCGACGCGAAGATCGCCGCCGGCAAGCGCGATTTCGGGGCCCGCTTCGACCGGGCGCGCCTGCTGATGGCGCAGCAGCAATGGACCGCGGCCATGGACGAACTGCTGGAGATCCTGATGCGCGACAAGGCCTGGAACGAGGACCTCGCGCGCAAGACCTACATCGCGGTCCTGGACATCATCGAGCCGCCCAAGCCCAAGGTCGCCGAGGGCCAGATTCCGCCGGACGATCCGACGGTGGCGAGTTATCGCCGCCGCCTGTCCAGCGTGATTCTCAGCTGACTCACCGATTCAGGTGAGTCATCCTCGCGCAGGCGGGGATCCAGTTCATCACCTCGTCACCAGCGTCACGCGTTCGGGCGTGACGGTGAGCTTCAGCTCCACCAGCTCGCCGCCGCGGCGCAGCCTGGGGAAATTCACCGCTTCGACGGCCACCACGCCCGGGCCGATCGCCGGCACCGGCGTCTTGGCGCCTGGCGACTCCGGTCCGGCGGCCAGTTCATTGTTGCCATCGCAGCGTGACAGCAAGGCCGGCGCCGAGAGCCGGACCTGCTTGACCGTCGCCAGCGCCGCCTTGTCGGACGCGGTGACGGCGCGGCCGTCCTGGCCCAGCAGCTGGACGCCCTGCAGGCGCGGCGCCCAGCCGGTCTCGCCGAGGCGGCCGGCGACGATGCAGCTGGCTTCGGTGGTTTGCGCGAAGGAAGAGATAGTTGCCAGCGCGAGGGCGCAGGCGCAAGCGGCGCGGACAGGATTCATGGCGGACTCCAGCAAGTGAAGCAGCCAGCTTAGCCCCGGGCGGGCGGGCCATGGGCAACCAGTTGTTCGGCGCCCGCCGCGGCCGCCTATGCCGTGAGCCGCTGCAGCGCTTCGCGGTACTTGGCCGCCGTCTTGTCGACCACGTCCTGCGGCAGGTGCGGCGCCGGCGGGGTCTTGTCCCAGGGCTTGCCGTTGATGCGGACCTGCTCCAGCCAGTCGCGCACGAACTGCTTGTCGTAGCTCGGCGGGTTGGCGCCGGCGCGGAAGGCCTCGTCATAGCCTTCGACCGGCCAGTAGCGCGATGAATCGGGCGTCAGAACTTCGTCCATCAACACCAGCTTGCCGTCCGGATCCAGCCCGAACTCGAACTTGGTGTCGGCGATGATCATCCCCTTGGCCAGCGCGATGGCTGCCGCTTCCTGGTAGATCGCGATGCTGAGGGCGCGGATCTGCGCAGCCAGCTCCGGGCCGATCATCTCGACGACCTTCTCGTAGCTGATGTTCTCGTCGTGCTCGCCCATCTCCGCCTTGGCGGCCGGCGTGAAGATCGGCTCGGCCAGCTTGCTGGCGTTCTTCAGGCCGGCCGGCAGGGGCACGCCGCAGACCGACTGCGTGGCCCGGTATTCCTGCCAGCCGCTGCCGGCCAGGTAGCCGCGCACCACGGCCTCGACCGGGATCGGCTTGAGCCGCTTGACCAGCATCGAGCGGCCCCGCACCTGCGCCGCTTCCTCGGGCGTCACCACGCCCAGCGGATCGTCGCCGGTCAGGTGGTTCGGGCACAGGTGGCCGAGCTTGTCGAACCAGAACAGCGCCATCTGCGTGAGCAGCTCGCCCTTGCCCGGGATCGGCTCGCCCATGATCACGTCGAACGCCGACAGCCGGTCGCTCGCCACCATCAGGATGCGGTCGTCGCCGACCGCGTAGTTGTCGCGGACCTTGCCCCGCGCCAGCAGCGGCAGCGACGTGAGCGCCGAGGTGTGCAGGGCGGCGGTCATCAGTGGACGACCTGGGCCAGTTCGCCCTTGGCGTACTGGCCGGCGACGACCTGCAGGCTGCGGCCCTTGATCTTGCCGGCCTGGCCTTCGCAGCCGAACTGGATGTAGCGCTGCTTGCAGATCTGCTTGGCCGCTTCGCGCGCGGGCTTGAGCCATTCACGGGCGTCGAACTTGTCGGGGTTCTCGGCCAGGAACTTGCGCACCGCGGCGGTCATGGCCAGCCGGATGTCGGTGTCGATGTTGATCTTGCGCACGCCGTACTTGATGGCGTGCTGGATTTCCTCGACCGGCACGCCGTAGGTTTCCTTCATGTTGCCGCCGTACTGGCGGATGATGGCCAGCAGGTCCTGCGGCACCGAGGACGAGCCGTGCATCACCAGGTGGGTGTTGGGGATGCGCTTGTTGATTTCCTTGACCCGGTCGATCGCCAGGATGTCGCCGGTGGGCTTGCGGGTGAACTTGTAGGCGCCGTGGCTGGTGCCGATCGCAATTGCCAGCGCATCGAGCTGCGTGCGCTTCACGAAATCGGCCGCCTGCTCCGGGTCGGTCAGCAGCTGCTCGCGCGTCATCGTCGCATCGGTGCCGTGGCCGTCTTCCTTGTCGCCCTTCATGGTCTCCAGGCTGCCCAGGCAACCGAGCTCGCCTTCGACCGTGACGCCCACCTTGTGCGCCATGTCGACCACCTTGCGCGTGACGTCGACGTTGTAGTCGTAGCTGGCGATGGTCTTGCCGTCGGCCTCCAGCGAGCCGTCCATCATCACCGAGGAGAAGCCGAGGTTGATCGCGCCCTGGCACACGTCCGGGTTCTGGCCGTGGTCCTGGTGCATCACCAGCGGGATGTTCGGATAGGCCTCGATCGCGGCCAGGATCAGGTGCTTGATGAAGGGCTCGCCCGCGTACTTGCGCGCGCCGGCGCTGGCCTGCAGGATCACCGGCGCCCCGGTTTCCTTCGCCGCTTCCATCACGGCCTGAACCTGCTCGAGGTTGTTGACGTTGAAGGCGGGGATGCCATAGCCGTTGTCGGCGGCATGGTCCAGCAGTTCGCGCATGGAGACGAGTGGCATGGTGATGTCCGGTGAAGATGAAGGAGATCGGGCGCACGGCAGGCGTGCCGATCCGGCGATTTTAGCCGCTGGCCCAGCCGCGGGAGCGACTCAGCGGACCGGTGGCAGGCCGAGGAACGCCAGCACGTCGGCGCGCACGGGCGCCAGCCAGCGCAACGGCTGCGCCAGGGCTGCCAGCAGCGTCACGTGGTTGACGCGCGGGTACAGCTTGACCCGGGTCGGCACGCCGGCGGACTTGAGTTTCTCGCCCAGGCCCACCGTGCTGCGCTGCGGATTGACCAGGTCGTCCTTGGCCGCGGCCAGCAGCAGGGTGCGCGGCGCATTGGGCGTGACGTGCACGATCGGCTGCGTGTCCGGCGACGTGTCCGGCCAGCGGAACGCCACCTGCGTTTCGCGGTTCTCGATCGGCAGGAAGTCGTACGGCCCGGCCAGCCCGATGAAGCCGGCCAGCTTGCGCTCGCGCGCCAGTTCGGCGCCGTCCAGCCAGCGCCGGTCGAGCGCCACCATCGCCGCGTTGTAGCCGCCGGCGCTATGCCCCATCACCACCACGTTCTCGGGACTGCCGCCGAGTTCGGACGCATGGTCGAACGCCCACTTCACCGCCGCGGCGCTGTCCCGGACGAACTCCGGATAGCGCACCCCGGGACTGAGCCGGTAATCGGCGATCACGACGATCGCGCCGGCCGAAGCCAGCGCCTCGCCGACGAAGCGGTAGTCGGCGCGCTCGCCCTTGGACCAGCTGCCGCCGTAGAAGAACACCACGATCGGCGGGGTCGCCGGCCGGGAGTCAGGCAGCGGCTGGTAGACGTCGAGCCGTTGCCGCGGGTCCGGCCCGTAGGCCACGCCCTGCTGGCCCTGGTGGCCGTTGCCGGCCACGGCATTGAGCACGCCGGCGCCGGAGCAGCCGCTCAGCCACGCCACCGCCCCGGCCACCAGGCCGGCACGGCGGGTCATTCGAAAGTGGGGGTCGAAACCATTGCTGCCTTTGTTCACCAAGGCAGTACGCAGCGCGGCGCGAAACGGATTCAGCCGCCGACGCGGCAGATCTTGAGCATGTTGGTGCCGCCCGGCGCGCCCATCGGCTCGCCGCAGGTGATGGCGTAGATGTCGCCGTGGCTGACGATGCCGCGCGAGAGCAGGTGCGCTTCGGCATCGGCCAGCGCGGTGTCGCGCTCCACGCTCTGGTCCATCAGCAGCGGCCGCACGTTGCGGTACAGCGTCATCCGGCGCTGGGTCACCACCTTGGGCGTGAGCGCATAGATCGGGATGTGGATGCGATGCCGGCTCATCCACAGCGGCGTCGAGCCCGAGTCGGTGAGAGCGACGATGGCCTTGCAGCCCAGGTGGTAGGCGGTGAAGATCGCGCCCATCGCGATCGACTGGTCGATCCGCGCGAAGGTCATGCCGGTGAAGTCGGCGTCGAGCTTGACGTCCTCGGCCTTCTCCGCCTCGGCGCAGATGTTGGCCATTTCGACGATGGTTTCCAGCGGATAGCGGCCGGCCGCCGTCTCCGCCGAGGTCATCACGGCGTCCGTCCCATCGAGCACCGCGTTGGCGACGTCGCTGACTTCGGCGCGGGTTGGCACCGGGTTGGTGATCATCGACTCCATCATGTGGGTCGCGGTGATCACCAGCTTGTCCAGGTCGCGCGCCATCTTGATCATCCGCTTCTGCAGCGCGGGGACGGCGGCGTTGCCGACCTCGATGGCCAGGTCGCCGCGGGCCACCATGATGCCGTCGCTAGCCCTGCAGATCGATTCCAGGTTGGGGATGGCCTCGGCCCGCTCGATCTTGGCGATCAGGCCCGGCTTGTGGCGCCACTCGGCGCCGGCCACGTTGCACAGCTGGCGCGCCATTTCCATGTCGCTGGCGTTCTGCGGGAAGCTCACGGCCACGTAGTCGGCCTGGAAGCTCATCGCAGTGCGGATGTCCTCCATGTCCTTGGCCGTCAGCGCCGGCGCCGTCAGGCCGCCGCCCTGCTTGTTGATGCCCTTGTTGTTGGACAGCACGCCGCCGACCTTGACCGTGGCGTGGACCTGCTCGCCCTTGACCGCGTCCACCTTCATCACGATCAGGCCGTCATTGAGCAGCAGGGTGTCGCCGGCCTTCACGTCGCGCGGCAGTTCCTTGTAATCCAGGCCCACGCCCTGCG
>CALRYV010000050.1:0-16241 GCA_943372495.1 Ramlibacter sp. 2FC
AGCTCGCTGGCGATGCAGCTCAAACATCAAACACAACGCAGATCGATTAACCTTGCAACCCCGGACTTCCTCAATTCAGTTGGTACGCCGGTAGGGGGCAGGTCACACCTACCGCACCCGCTTGATGGAAAAGATGAACCTGGCCTCGAACAGCGACCTGACCTACTACGCGTTGAAGAACAAGCTGATCGACTGAGGCGTATTCGAGAAACGGCAAACAGAACACCTCGAACACGAACGAATCGACCATCTTGCCGAAGGTCGACATCTCGGCCTAGCGCGCGTTCAAGTCGTGGCTTACAGCGCTGTGCTTGGCCCGACGTCAGAGCTTGGGGTACGTGTCTTAGTATCGATTCTCGGCGTGGGGTATGGGCCAACGCTTCGGGAGCGGACCAGCACCTTTTCCGCCGCCGCCGTTATGCCATCGGCCGCTGATTGCCAATCGGACAGAAGCTGCTTGTATCGCGGATCGGTGCGAGGTACTTGAAAAAGACTGACCCAAGCCCTGCGCTCCCTCTCCAACGCTGCTTCATAGGCGTCGCGTGCGTTGAGCGGCCACGGATGCGTACTACTCACGGGCGCAGACCCTCAGTATGGTGGAGCACTCTTTCTTCTTGGGGTCTGCGAAATCGCTCGGGCACCACGTCCCCCATGCGCTTGATCTTCAGCCAATCCGACGATCGGACCCCAGGCTGGTAGGTGCTGGCGCAACGCTTGGCCAGAAAGCCTTCCAGCCGCGCCCCCACTGACCCCTCGAACATCGCTTCCTGAGCCGGCAGATCGTCGACCAGGATCACGCTCTCGACTCGCTGCACGAGCCTGGCCAAGCGCGCCTTGCGCTCCATCAGCGGCAAGCCCATGATGTTGCGGCCGTCCTCGAACAGCAGGTCGAAGGCACACAAGGTGACCGGGTCGCAGCCCAGGAACCAGCTCCGGTGCTTAGCCCGCGCGTGAAGGCGCTTGGAGTCGCTGCCGCCAATGTCATCGAGCACGCAGACCTCCCCATCAATCACGTGCGGACCACCCGGCAAGTTACTCAACGCTTGGGTCAGCTCGGGATACCAGGCCGTGCAGTTGGTCCCGCTCCTCGTGCGCAGCTCGGCCACGCCGCCACCAGCGCGGGCCATGCAGCGGTAGCCATCGAACTTGATCTCGTAAATCCAGTCCGTGGCGGTGAAGAGCTTCGCGCTGGGGCTCGCCAGCATCGGGGCCGGGATGGCTATTGCACGCATGTTTAAACAGTAACAGAATGTGGCCGTAACGTCTGAGGAAGGCCCCATGAACTGGTACAGATTGAGCCTGGTAGGAGACATCGAGAAGGTCAACCAGGCTGCGTGGCAGTCAGCGTGGGAAGTCTCGCAGGCAAAGGCGCAGATCGACTACAGCAGCGCGATCTTCAAGAAAATCGATGATAGGGATGGACTGACCCTTTACTTCACTCCGTCCGCGCAGTCCTTGGCGGAAACGTTCGGCGCAAGGCCGTGCGGGAAACCGTCGCGGGCAGGCATGAGCCTGTTTGCCGGTGACCACCGCGCTTGGCAAATTCACTTCGCCCAGATGTTTTGGAAGCGTTCAACCGACAAACATTTCATCGACACTCATCCGTCTAGGCTTTTTGAGTCCACTTGGCCATCCCAGTTTCAATAGGCAATGCGAGCCTGTCGCACATGAAGCACCGGGATCGCCGACTGGCTTGGGATGAACTCGGGTTCGCCCATCCTTGTTCGGCCCGACTTGCACTCAATCGGCCAGGATGAAAGTCACCTTCAGCACCACCTTGTATCCCGTCACCTTGCCATTGTCGATGGTCACTTCCTGATCCTTGACCCAGGCGCCCTTGACGTTCTTCAGCGTCTTGTTGGCGCGCTCGACGCCCTGGACGATCGCGTCCTGAAAACTCACCTTGCTGACGCTGCTGATTTCGGTGATGCGTGCGACGGTCATGATTTCCCTTCCCGATTAAGACCCCGGCGGAGTCGAACGATGCAGTCTACGCCCGTTGACACGGATCCAGGAACTGGCCTGCGGCGTACTGGCGGCTGGCATCCAATCCGGGTGATCGGCACCACAGGGGGATGCGTCGTCCGTGGCCCAACGGATGGAGTGAGCAGAGTTACCTCCTGGAATCAGCCGTTTAGCAGGGAACGTCTGCATAACCCGCGCTCGGGCACCGGCTGATGCGATGATTCGCTTGCGGGCCGGTGCTACGGAAGCTTTAGGCTTTGTCGAGCTATACATTCTCAGGTATTCTGCAGAACGAGGTTGCCGGGCGGAGATGGAGGCATCGGCACGGTCGGGGTCGCGCGTAGTGCCCGCTGGGGCTCGCGGTCCGCTCCGCTTGCCGGCCGATGCCTCGACGGCAATAGTCGCTGCGGTGCCGAGCGTGCCGGCTTTGCCGAGTTAAGAGGACCCAACTCCCCACATGGACAAGTCTCTGCAGTCGCTCGATCAGGTAAAGGCGTCCGCGCTGGACATGGCCATTCGGTTCGGCCCGAAGCTGTTCACGGCGATCGTCATCCTCGTCATCGGCTACTTCGTCGGCGGCTGGGCGGGCCGAATGCTGAATCGCCTGCTCCTGCGCCTGGAACTCGAGGAGCCGCTGCGCGTTCTGCTGGTCCGCCTGCTTCGGATCTTGGTGCTGGCGCTGTTCACGATCGTCGCGTTGCAAAATCTCGGCATCGAGCTGCTGCCGCTGGTCGCTGGCATCGGGGTGGCGGGAGCAGGCATCGCGCTGGCGATGCAGGGGATCCTCGGCAACGTCGCGGCGGGACTCACAATCATATTCACGCGGCCGTTTCATGTCGGCGACTACATTTCGATCGCCCACGAGGAAGGCGAGGTGATGGATATCAGCCTCTTCAGCACGACCCTGGGGCACGCCGACCTGTCGAGGGTCGTGATCCCCAACCGCAAGATCGTCGGAGAGATCCTCCACAACTACGGCCGGATCCGGCGGCTCGATATTAGGGTGGGAATCTCGTACGGCGCCGATGTGGACACCGCCCTGAGCCTGGTCGGAGACATCCTGCGCGGGCACCCCCGCGTGCTTCAGGATCCGGCGCCCGCGTTCGGGGTTGCGCAGCTTGCAGAGTCGCACGTCACCGTGCGTGTAGCACCCTGGGTCAACGTACCGGACTACGAAGCGGCGATCAACGAAGTCAACAAGACGATCCTCGATGCGTTTCGCGCACGGAACATCGGGATCGCCGCACCGCAGCGCGAAGTTCGGATGCTCGGGGGCGGCGCGAACGGAGCTGACCGGCCCGTTCGCTGACGCTCGGAGACATCCCCCGGTTTATGGTTGGGCGTTTATAGTGCAGAGACCGCAAATCCAACTTTGAAGGAATCGACCATGTCAGGTTACTTTGAACTCAAACCGGCGTCAGGATCCCAGTTCATGTTCAACTTAAAAGCTGGGAATCACGAGGTGATTCTGACAAGCGAGCGGTATTCGACCAGGGCTGGCGCCGAAAACGGCGTCGCGTCCGTCAAGGAAAACGCGGCCCTAGACGAACGCTACCAACGCAAGATGTCCAAGGACAACGCGCCGTATTTCGTCCTAGTGGCTGCCAATGGACAAACCATCGGCAGGAGTGAAATGTATTCTTCCACGAAGGCAATGGAAGGCGGCATTGCCTCGGTCAAGACGAATGCCCCGGGAGCGCCCACGAAAGTGCTGGAAGGGAAATGAGAGCGCCCTGAAACGGATCACGGGGACATAGTCGCCAGGGGTCTTGTATACGGGCATGCGCCGCGGCTTTCCACGGCCGACCGCGCTTCGTGATCGGCCTATCATTGCCGGATTGTTCAACGGGAGGTGAAACTTGTCGATATTGGGAACGATCGTGATCGGTTTTATCGTGGGCCTGATCGCCCGCGCCATCAAGCCGGGCGACGACAAGCTCGGCCTCATCATGACCACACTGCTGGGGATCGCTGGCGCATTCGTTGCCCGCTACGTTGGCATCGCGATGGGCTGGTACACCGAAGGCCAAGCCGCCGGATGGATCGCCTCACTTATCGGCGCGGTGGTGCTGCTCTTCATTTACGGGCTGATCAAGGGCCGCTCGCCGCGCCCCTGAAGTGCGGGCCGCCGCCTCGTCATCGCTCACTCCCACTCGCGCGCGGCCGATTGGCACTCGATCGGTGGATAGGTCGCACAGCTGGCCGGTGGCGCCGATGTGTGCACGGCCGCCGTGCTGCTCAAGCAATCGCACCCTGGAATCTGCAGCCGCATCGAGCCTATCGTCGTAGCGAAGGCTTCTGCGGCCACGTGATTCGTGGCGCGTGGCAGGAAGAGAGTTCCTTCGTGCTGCGCCAGCCTTTGGCTAGCCGTTCGCCTTGCCGGCCATGCGCAGGATGTCGTCCAGCGCGTTGCCGTCGCCGTTCATGTCGAGCATGGCGCTCAGGCCGCCCAACGCGCCCAGCCCGCCCGCGCCGGCAGCTCCTGCCGCGCCCGCGCCCCCGCCGCCGAACAGGCCGCCCAGGCTGCCGATCAGGCCACCCAGGCCGCCGGATCCGCCGCCCTCCGGCGCCTGCCCGACGCCACCGGCCTGCTTGGCCATGAAGCCGGTGACCAGCATCGCCAGCAAAGGCAGCATCTTGCGCAACACGCCTGAGTCGAGGCCGGATTGCGAGGCGGCATTGTCGGCCACTGCGCGGCTCACGTCCTTGGAGCCGAAAATCTCGCCCAGCACTGCGTCGCCCTGGCTCGGGTCCGTCCGCTGCGGGCTCAGCACCTGATCCAGCAGCCCGCCGCCGCCCAGCTGCCCGAGCAGCCCGCCCAGGCCCTCCAGCCCCGCGGGCTGGGCCTGAGCCTGCTTTTTCATGCCGCCGAGGATGGCCGGCAGCAGCGCCTCGGCGCCGGCCGCCGCCTGGTCTTCGCTCACACCCAGATCGCGCGCGACCGATTGCAGGCCGCCCCCCTGGGCCAGGATGTCGGTGAGGTTCATGGTCGTCTCCGCGCTCAGTCGAGCAGTTCCTTGGGCACGTTGCCGCCGTTGGCGGCGAGCTTGGCCAGCACGGTCTTGTGCAGCCACGTGTTCATCTGGGCCGAATCACCCATCAGGTTGGCCGGGCAACCCAGCTCGGTGGCGAGTTCCTTGCGCGCGGTCAGGCTGCTGTCGATGTCCAGCAGTTTCAGCAGGTCGACGATCGAGGTGCGCCAGTTCAGCTTCTGCGGGTTGGCGGCCGCCTTCTGCTCGAGCTGCGCTACGACATCGACCTCTTTCATGGGCGTGACGGCGGGCGCGCCCGCGGGACCCCCCATCGTGCCGGTGGCCGGGGCCGCTGGCGCCACGGGCGCCTTGAGCATTTCTTCGACCTTGCTCGCGCCGGCGTCGAAGCCCAGCTTGTCCAGAATCTTGCTGAAAAATCCCATGCTGCTTCTCCTGAGGTGATGCGCCCTGCACCCGATGTGTCCGCCAGGATGGCGGGAGCTCCTGCCCTTGGGCGGCTCTGCAATCGTACGCTTTCGGGCGGGCGCCAGGCAGGCCCGTTCACTCTTTCGAGCCTAACCCCAGCAATACCTCGTGAATTTCAATTAGACTGAACATTGTCTGGTCGCCTGCGGCGTCTTCTCAGTCAACACAAACATCTGGAGGGACGATGAGCTTTGCATCCGACTTCAAGGAATTTGCCCTGAAGGGCAACGTGATGGACCTGGCGGTGGGCGTCATCATCGGCGCCGCCTTCGGCAAGATCGTCGACTCGCTGGTGGGTGACTTGATCATGCCGGTGGTCAGCAAGCTCTTTGGCGGGCTGGACTTCAGCAACTACTTCGTGCCCCTTGCCGGGCAAACGGCGACAACGCTCGTCGAAGCGAAGAAGGCCGGCGCCGTGCTGGCCTACGGAAACTTCATCACGATTGCCTTGAACTTCGTCATCCTGGCATTCATCGTGTTTCTGATGGTCAAACAGATAAACAAGCTCAAGAAGACAACACCGCCTGCCCCGGCAGCGACGCCCGAGGATGTGGTCCTGCTCCGGGAAATACGCGACGCTTTGAGGCGGAAGTAAGCCGTCCGCTCGCAACGCTCTGTTCCTAAAAGAGTCATTCACCCCGGTCATTCAGACCAGCGGCCGATTTGCGGGGACATCCGTCTTCAGCATTAAGAAGAAATGCCGGCACATGGCCGGCATTTCTTTGTCTAAACAGGTAGAAGAAGCTACTTGCCAGCCTTGGCGTCTACTTCGCACTTCTTCATGAATGAGGTCTTCGCTGCACCGGCGAGAGGCTTGCCGTTCTTGTCGATGGCCTTCTCCGCACAACCGGATGCAGCAGCGCCTTTGGCCTCAACCTCGCATTTCTTCATAAACGAACTCTTCGCGGCACCTGCGAGGGGTTTGCCGTCTTTACTGACCGCCTTGGACGCGCAGTCGGATGCTGCAGGTGATACAGCGGGAGTTGCTGCAGTGGCAACTTGCGTGAACAACAGAGTGGCAGCAAATAGGGAGGCTGCGGCATAGGAAATGAACTTGGGCATGTTACTCATCCTTTGACGATTGATTGATTGACTGATTGATTGGGCAAAGCGCCAAAATCAGGATAGCACTACGTGGATTGCCACCCAGCGAGGGCAGCGACAAGACAGACGTCGCCGACCCTTACTTCAACGCACCGAAAACCTTGCTCAGAATCGCCTTACCACTGCCTGCCGGGTTCTGTCGGATCTTCTTCTCTTCTTCCCCGATCATGAAGTAGAGACCGTCGAGCGACTTGCGGGTGACGTACTGCTCGATGGTGGCGTCCTCTTTGTTGACCAGCCCCATTCCGCCGACCTTTCCGGCCACACGGTTGTACTTGTCCGCGAGGTCGACCTTCTTGGTCGCGCTCGTCACCACGGGCAGGAACCGGATCGCGAGGGGCGAGCGGGTCCGCTCCGCGAAGAATGACGTGACCGAGGTGGCGCCGCCCGTCAGTATGTTCTTCGCGTCCGTCACGGTCATCGATTTAACGGCGTTGACCAGAAGAACTTTGGCCAAAGGAACGGCGGATTCGGCCGCGCGGTTCATGGCGAGTTCCAGTTCCTCCACCCGTTTGCCCTGCCCCATTCTCTTCAGCAGTTTGGCTGCGTCGGAAAGGAATCCGGGTAAAGGAATGCGCACCATTGGATTGCTCAGAAAACCGTCCGGCTTGCCAAGCAATGCAACGGCCGCAAGCGCACCCTGTTCCAGCACCGTCTTGAGGCCCTGGTTTGCTTCGGCGTTGCTCAAATCAGCCAGGCCCAGCGCGTGGCCCTCGCCCGGCGCAGTCACCGCGAGCAGGGCAAAAGTAGTAAGCGTCGCGGAATTGAATTGACGTCGGTCCACGGGAGATCCTCGGGGAAACTACTCGCATCATGGCCCATAGCGACTATGCTGGCAATATGACATTGACTTGGCGTAATGCCGGCTGGAGGGAGGCGTGGACTTGCCGTCGATGAATTTCAGGTGGAGGCGTTGGTTTTTGGGCGGCGCCGCATTGCTGGCCGCGTATGCGGCACTGGGTTTCTGGCTGGTGCCGTGGGCGATCAAGAACCAGCTTCCAAGATTTGGGCAATCCGAGCTCGCGCGACAAGCGTCGGTCGGTGACGTCACGTTCAACCCGTTCAATTTGCGACTGGCGATGGCTGACTTGCGCCTGGCCGAGGCCGATGGCGCACCGCTCTTTGCGCTCGGCAGGCTCGCCGTGCAGCTGCAGTGGCGATCCGTGACCAGGCGGGCTTGGAGCTTTGCCGAAATCCGTGTCACTGCGCCGAGCGCGAATCTGGTCATTGCACCGGACGGAAAATTCAATGTCGCGGAGTTACTGGCCACGCTCGAGCGTCGGCCGCAGCAAGCGCCAGCGAGCACCGGATTGCCGCGTGTGGTCATCGAGCGGTTCGTCCTGGAGCAGGGCAAGGTCGATATGCGTGACCTGCAGGCCGACTACACCAGTGTTTTCACACCGATCGATTTTGCGCTGACCGGTTTCAGCACCCTTCCAGACCAGAGCGATGCTCACACGTTCACCGCGCAGACGGCGCGCGGAGGCCAGTTGCGCTGGACGGGCACCTCGTCGATGAATCCGATCCGCGGGAGCGGTGAGCTGACATTTGAAAACGTGTCCCTGCCGGAGCCGGCTGTGTACCTCAAGTCCTACACCCGGGCGAGGGTCGCTACCGGCCAGTTCTCCGCCAGCTTGCCCTACAGCTTTTCCTACGCCAATGGCAGCTTCGATGCTCGGCTTGCAGGTGCCAAGCTGTCACTGCGCGACCTTGCGCTGACGCGCGAGGGCGCCTCCGACTCCTTTGCGACGCTCACGCGCCTGGAGGTGAACGACATCAACGCTGACCTCGTGCACCGGCAGGCGATCGTGGGGGAAGTGCGCGCCGATGGCGGCAAGCTCACCGTCCGGCGCAACGCCGAAGGCGAACTGGATCTGGCAAATCTCATGGGCGCCAGCGCCGGGCCTGCCGCAGCGCCGGCGCCAAGTGCTGCAGTGGATACCAACAACTGGAAGCTGGCGGTCAAGCAAGTGCTCGTCGATCAACTGGCGATCGGCGCCATTGACGAGACAGTCAGCCCACCGCTCAGAGTCAGCGCCGATAAGTTGCGGCTGCAGCTGCAATTGGCCGCCGAGCAGGCCGGGCCGCAGCTTCAACTGAAGCTTGCGGATGTTTCTTTTTCACTGGCCGATCTGGCGTTGGCCGGTGGCGCACAAACTCCCTTCAAGCTGGCGACGCTGGGGTTAACCGACGGCACGTTTGACCTGGCTGCGCGGCGCGCCGGCGTTGGCCGGCTGTATGCCCAGGACGGCCAATTGCAACTCACGCGCGACCGCGAGGGCAAGCTCAATATCATCGGGCTGCTGCCGAAGTTTGCGCCGGCCCGTTCCCAAGCAGCGGCGCCAGCCGCATTGCCGGGCCCGACCTGGATGGCGGTTGCCAACAGTGTGGAACTGACCAAATTCAGCGCGGACATTCAGGACCAGGACACTGGCGTCAGGCTCCATGTCAACGACTTCGCCGTGAAACTCAGCGGCGCAAGCAGCGACCTCAAGCGGCCCGTCAAGTTCGATGCCGGTATGAACATTCGAGAGGGCGGCCAGCTGTCGGCGCAAGGCAACGTCGTGCCGGACAACGCCGCATTGCAGGCGGACGTGCGGATCAAGCAACTCGCTCTGGCGCCTTTGCAGCCCCTGCTCGCCAAATACGTCAAACTGAAGATTGCGCACGGCCATCTTTCAGCACAGGGCCGGCTCACCACCGGTGCGGGCACCGCCAAAAGCGCCAGCGCGCGCTACGTCGGTGGGATCAACATCGCGGGACTTACCCTCAACGAGGAAGACGGCGAGCTGTTCGCGAGCTGGAACAACGTGGGCGCGGACAAGCTCACCGCCAGCCTCAGCCCCAACCTCCTGGATGTCCCGGAGCTGCGCGTGACGCAGGCCAACGCCAAGCTGATCATCGAAGATGACCGCAGTTTCAATGCGGCGCGGCTGCTGGTGCAGCAACCTACGCCTGTCGGCGCGAAAGCCGAGCCACAACCCGCCATTGCCGCGAGCGCAACAAATGACCCATTCCCGGTGCGCGTGCGGCGCGTTCGCCTTGACAACGCCAAGCTGGATTTCACAGACCTCAGCCTGCGGCCGCAGTTCTCCGCCAAGATCTACGAGCTGAACGGCGTGGTCAACGGCTTGTCGTCCAGGCAGGACTCGCGCAGCCAGATTGAGCTGGACGGCCGCGTGGATGAATTCGGCCTGGCACGCATCCGCGGAGAGCTCAACCCCTTTGCGCCGCGTAACAACACGGACGTCAATGTCGTCTTCAAGAACGTCGACATGGTGGCGGCCTCGCCATACAGCATGAAGTTTGCCGGCTACAAGATCGCCGAGGGCAAGATATCCCTTGACCTGCAATACAAGGTACGCAACAGCCAGCTCGAAGGCGCCAACCAGATCATCATCGACAAGCTGACCCTGGGGGAGCGGGTCGACAGTCCCGACGCCCTCAAGCTGCCGCTGGAACTGGCGATCGCGATCCTGAAGGACAGCGACGGGCGCATCGATCTCGGGCTGCCTGTCTCGGGCAACATCAGCGATCCCCAGTTCAGCTACGGCGCCTTGATCTGGAAGGCCATTGGCACCTTGCTGACAAAGATCGTCACTGCGCCGTTCCGCGCGATCGGTGCCATGCTGGGGGTCGGCGGAGAGAAGCTGGAGTCGATTGATTTTGATTCCGGCAGCGCAAGCCTGTTGCCACCTGAGCGAGAAAAGCTGAAACAGGTGGCGCAGCTGCTCGGGAAACGCCCGCAACTGAAGCTGTCGGTGCCCGCAGGGTACAGCGAGGCGGCCGATGGAGCCGCTCTCAGGGCACGCCTGGTGCGCGTTGAAGTCGCCGGCCGCGCCGGCGTCAAACTCGCGGCAGGCGAAGAACCAGGGCCGGTGGACTTCGGAAATCGCGCGGTACGCAGCGCCGTGCGGGAGCTGTATGCCGCACGCTTCGGCGACGCCGAGCTCGACAAGCAAAAGAAAGCGGCCGAAGTTGCCGTGGCCGCGCCCGCTGTCGCGACCAGTACAGCCGAAGACCCCAAGTCCGAATCGGCGCAGGCGAAATTGCCCATCTGGCAGCGTGTCGGAAAAATGATTCAGGGCGAGCCGCAGGTGGCCGACTCCGGCGCTTTCTATAACCATCTGTTGGAACGCCTGAACCAGAACCAGTCGCTGGCCCCTGATGCGCTCGCGCAACTTGGCGCGCAGCGAGCGGACGCCATAGTCGCCGCCCTCAAAGACGCAGGCATCGATTCGACGCGCGCCGTTGCGGCGGCGCCCGAGAAGGGCACTTCAGACATCGGAAAACCTGTGCCGGTGAAACTGGCGCTGACGGCAAAATGATTGCGAACGCCACGTTGCTGAGCGGTCCAAGGACGGTACCGACAGCTACTCCTAGTCGCGTCCTGGCAAAAGCGCTTGGCCAGGGGCACTTGGGACGACCTCTGGCAAGCCGGGACGACGCGACCGACCGCTTTAGAGCGTCGAGTCGAGAGGTTTGCAATGCCGCTTCGGGTCGCGAAACGACTGTCGCGAGTGGGGAAGCGGCCTGGCCGAACTCGATGCGTTGCTGCGCGCCGGCCGGCTCCGGCACACCATCGGGCTGCGGCTGCCGTTGGCTGAGGCCGGGCGTGCGCACGACCTGATCGAACAGGGATCGATCGTCGGGGGCGTAGTGCTGGATATCAATTGAGAGTTGGCAAGGCAGTTGAATCTCGTCGAAACCTGGGTTCTCCTTGCTAGCCTCGTTCATCGTCGATCTCGGAGCGCGCCTTCCGCATGGTCGGTCGTCACGCTTTCAGCAACGTCACTGAGGCGAGGATTGACGTACTCGAGATACCGTGACGCTTGAGCGTCAAGGGTTTGCCTCACGGCTCGTATGTCGCGGCCACGTCGATGAAACGCTGGGCAGCCGGACTTTCGTTGCCGCCCACATATGCCAGCGCCAGCGTCGTCTCGGTGGACTCATCCTTCTTCAGGTCACGGTAGACGATCTTCGGCGCACGGTGGCCGCGCATCACCTCCGGAACCAGCGCCACGCCCAGCCCACTCTCGACCAGCGCCAGCACCGTGGGCACCTGCGTCGCCTCCTGGGCCACCTTGGGCACGAAGCCGGCAGCTGCACAGGCCGACATGGCACAGGCGTGGAGTCCCGCTGCCTCGGTGGGCGTGTACATGATGAACGCCTCGCCGGCGAGGTCCGCCAGCGCCAGCGGCTCGCGGCTGGCCAACGGATGATCCTGGGGCAGCGCCAGTAACAGCCGGTCCCGCTGCAGCGTCCGCAAAGTGGCTCCATGCGCCTGCAACAGCGGCGTGCGCACGATGCCCAGGTCAAGTGCCTCCTCGTTCAACATCGCGATGATCGAAGCGGAGGTGGCCTCCCGCAGCACCAGTTCGACGTCGGGGTACTGGATGCGGAAGTTCGGGACCAGCGTCGGGATCAGCCGGTAAATGGCGGAGCCCACGAAACCGATGCGCAGCCGGCCGCCGGTGCCGTCGGCTGCGGCCCGCACCGAGCGCTGCAGTTGCTCCCCGTGGTACATCAGGCGCCGCGCCTCGACCAGGGCTGCCTGGCCGGCAGCGGTCAACAGCACGCCGCTCGACGTCCGTTCGAACAGCCTGGTGCCGAGTTCGTGCTCCAGCTTCTGGATCGAGACCGACAGCGCCGGCTGGGCGATGTGCAGGCGCTCCGCCGCACGGCTGAAATTCAGGGTTTCGGCAAGAACGTTGAAGTGGCGCAGGCGTCGCAGGTCCATGGGGACAGAGGATAGCCTCGCCGGCCATCCCCCACCCCCACCCCGCTAGATCCGTTCGAAAATGGCCGCGATGCCCTGGCCGCCGCCAATGCACATGGTCACGAGCGCATAGCGGCCGCCGGTGCGGTGCAGTTCGTGGATCGCCTTGGCGGCGATGATCGCGCCGGTCGCTCCCACCGGGTGCCCGAGCGAAATGCCGGAGCCGTTCGGGTTCACCTTGGCCGGATCGAGCCCGAGCAGCCGCGTCACCGCGCAGGCCTGCGCAGCGAAGGCCTCGTTCGACTCGATCACGTCCAGGTCCTGCACCTTCAGTCCGGCGCGCTGGAGCGCGAGCCGCGTGGCGGGCACGGGGCCGAGCCCCATCACCGCCGGCTCGACACCGGCGTGGGCGTAGCTCACCAGCCGGGCGATCGGCTTCAGCCCGCGCGCGTGCACGGCTTCGCCGCTCGCCAGCACCAGCGCCCCTGCTCCATCGTTGAGGCCGGAGGAGTTGCCGGCGGTGACGGAGCCCTCCTTGCTGAACGCCGGCTTCATCTTGGCGAGCTGTTCGAGCGAGGCGTCGGCCCGGACGTGTTCGTCGGTGTCGAACACCGTCGTGCCCTTGCGACTGGCGATCTCCACCGGCACGATCTGGGAGCGGAAGCGCCCCTCGGCAATCGCACGTGCCGCCCGGCGCTGGCTTTCGAGGGCAAGCGCATCCTGCGCCTCGCGCGTGACGCCTTCGCGCTGCGCGACGTTCTCCGCGGTCACGCCCATGTGGATGCGCTGCAGGGGGTCGTGCAGGATGCCGAGCATGTAATCGGTGGCCTGCTGGTCGCCCATGCGGCCGCCCCAACGCAGGGCCGGCATGAAGTACGGGCCCCGGCTCATCGCTTCGGCCCCGGCGCCAATGGCCAGCTCGGTGTCGCCCAGCAGGATGGATTGGGAAGCCGAGATGACCGCCTGCAGTCCGGACCCGCACAGCCTGTTCACGTTGAACGCCGGTGTCTCCAGCGGGATGCCCGCTTCCAGCGCAGCCACCCGGGAGAGGTAGGCGTCTTTCGGCTCGGTCGGGATGACGTTGCCCATCACCACATGGCCGATGTCACCGGGCTCGGCGCCGCTGCGTTGCAGGGCCCCGCGCACGGCGGTGGTTGCCAGCTGCGACAGTGGCACCTCCTTCAGCGCGCCGCCGAAGGTCCCGATGGCCGTGCGGACCGCGGCCAGGACGAAGACTTCGCGCGCGCTCATTCCTGCTGCACCTTGGCCTTGATCGCCAGGCGCTTCCACTGGTCGATTTCCGCGGCCTGGAAGCGGCGCATCTCCTCGGCGCCGCCCTGCATGGTCTCGGCCCCGAGCTTCTCGTAGAACTCGCGCGTCTCCGGCATGCGTTCGATCTGCGTGAAGAGCGCCGAGAGCTTGTCGGTCTCGGCCTTCGGCGCCTTGGCCGACACCATCGCACCGACCCAGACGTAGGCACCGTAGCCAGCCAGGCCGGCTTCGCCCATGTGCGGCACGGCGGGCAATGCCGCGGCACGGCGATCGGATGCGAGCGCCAGCGCGCGCAGTTTGCCGGCCTTGATCAATTCGGTCGAAGCGGTGATGTCGGCAAATGCCACATCGACCGTTCCGGACGCCACGGCCGTGAGCGCTTCGGACGCGCCCTTGAACGGGACGTTCACGATGTCGATGCCGGCGCGTTCGTTGAGCGCCTCGTTCATCAACTGGTAGCCGGCCGAGCCGCCGCCGTGATTCAGCTTGCCGGGCTTGGCCTTGGCCGCGGCGATCAGTTCCTGCAGGGTCTTGTAGGGCGAGGAAGGCGGCACCACCACCACGGCAGGCGCGCGCATCATCATGCTGAGCGGCGCCAGGTCGGTCTGCGGGTTGTATGGCAGCTTCTTGAAGAGGGCCACGTTCACGGCCAGCGTCGAATTGCTGCCGACAAAGACGGTGTAGCCATCCGCCGGCGCCGCCAGCACGGCCTGCACCGCGATGAAGCCATTGGCGCCCGGCTTGTTGTCGACAATGACAGTCTGCCCCGTGAGTTCGGTGAACTTGCGGCCGAAATAGCGCGCCGACGTGTCGGTGCCGCTGCCTGGCGGGAAGGGAACGACGAATTTCACCGGGCGGCTCGGAAACTCCTGTGCCGCGGCTTGCGCGAAGGGCAGGAAAGGCAGCGCCGCCAGGGCGATGGTGGCAAGGCGGCGGGAGAGGGTCGATTGCTTCATGGCTTTGGTTTCTTTCACAGGGCGTTCACGAGCTCAGGAATGGCCGTAAACAGGTCGGCTTCCAGGCCGTAGTCGGCGACCGAGAAGATCGGCGCTTCCGGGTCCTTGTTGATCGCGACGATCACCTTGGAGTCCTTCATGCCGGCCAGGTGCTGGATCGCGCCGCTGATGCCAGCGGCGATGTACAGCTGGGGCGCAACGATCTTGCCGGTCTGGCCCACCTGCAGGTCGTTGGCGGCGTAGCCGGCATCGACCGCGGCGCGGCTGGCGCCGATCGCCGCGCCGAGCTTGTCGGCCAGCGGCGTCATCACCTCGTTGAACTTCTCCTGCGAGCCCAGCGCACGGCCGCCCGAGACGATGATCTTGGCTGCCGTCAGTTCGGGCCGGTCGTTCTTGGCGATCTCGCTGCCTTCGAACCTGCTCTTGCCGCTGTCGGCGACGCTGGTCGCGCTTTCGACGGTGCCCGAGCCACCGGTGGCGGCGGCCGGGTCGAAGCCGGTGGTGCGCACGGTGATGACCTTCTTCTCGTCCAGGCTCTGCACCGTGGCGATCGCGCTGCCGGCATAGATCGGGCGCTCGAAGGTGTCGGGGCTGTCGACCTTGGTGATGTCACTGATCTGGCCGACATCGAGCTTGGCGGCGACCCGCGGCGCGATGTTCTTGCCCGAGGCGGTGGCCGGGAACAGGATGTGGCTGTAGTTGCCGGCCGAATTTGCCACTAACTCCAGGACCTGGGCGGCGACGTTCTCGGCCAGGCCATGTTCGAAGTGCGCGCCTTCGGCGTGGATCACCTTGGCGACGCCGGCGATCTGCGCGGCGGCCTTGGCGGCCTCGCCGGCGTTGTGGCCAGCGATCAGCACGTGCACGTCACCGCCGCACTGCAGGGCGGCCGTCACGGTGTTGCAGGTCGCGCCGCGGACGGACGCGTTGTCGTGTTCTGCTACTACGAGGGATGTCATGTCGATTCCTGTCTGGTTGCGTCGTTCCCGCGCAGGCGGGAACCCAGGGCGCCCTGGATCCCCGCCGGCGCGGGGATGACGGTGTTTTCTGTCAGATCACTTTGGCTTCGTTCTTCAGCTTCGCCACCAGCGTGGCGACGTCGGGCACCTTGACGCCGGCGCTGCGCTTGGGCGGCTCGACCACTTTGAGCGTCTTCAAATGGGCCTTCACGTCCACGCCCAGGTCGGCGGGCTTCATGATGTCCATCTGCTTTTTCTTGGCCTTCATGATGTTGGGCAGCGTGACGTAGCGCGGCTCGTTCAGGCGCAGGTCGGTGGTGATCACCGCCGGCATCGAGAGCGACAGGGTCTCTGAGCCGCCGTCGACTTCGCGCGTAACTTTCAATTTGCCGTCGACCACTTCGACCTTGCTGGCGAAGGTGGCCTGCGGCAGGTCGCACAGCGCGGCGAGCATCTGGCCGGTCTGGTTGCAGTCGTCGTCGATCGCCTGCTTGCCCAGGATGATGAGGCCGGGTTGCTCCTTGTCGACCAGGGCCTTGAGCAGCTTGGCCACGGCCAGCGGCTGCAACTCCTCGGTGGTATCGACCAGGATGGCGCGGTCGGCGCCGATCGCCATGGCGGTGCGCAGGGTTTCCTGGCATTGCGTGACGCCGCAGGAGACGGCGATCACCTCGGTGACCACGCCCTTTTCCTTGAGCCGGACGGCTTCTTCGACGGCGATCTCGTCGAAGGGATTCATGCTCATCTTCACGTTGGCGATGTCGACACCCGTGTTGTCCGACTTGACCCGGACTTTCACGTTGTAGTC
>CALRYV010000051.1:0-9803 GCA_943372495.1 Ramlibacter sp. 2FC
TCGCACCCGGCTGGGGAGTCGTGGCTCATATGTCCGACGACCGGGCGCATGGGCCGTCCAGGCCCCTAGCCCGGTCTAGTTGATGAGCCACCCCCAGGCGGGGAGAAGCACAGGGAAGCCCCGTCAGGGGTCCGCGCACCGGGGTCGACCGGGACGTGCCGCAGGTCGGATGCGCGCGGGCACGGTCGTCGGAACCGAAGTCATGGCTCCCGGCTCAAGGCCGGGATGACAGCCTCGGGTCCATTCAATGCGTAATCTGGCTCTGCGCCATGCTGTCGTTGAGCCTGCGCCGGAAGGCGCGGACGGCGGACGTCAGCGCGCGGCGCCGGTCCTGCGCATGGAACGCTCCAGCAGCTCGAACAGCGCCTCGCACAGCAGCGCCAGGGCGGCGGCGGGGAGGGCGCCGGCCAGTAGCAACTCGCGGTCGTTCAGCGCCAGCCCGGTGACGATGCGTTCGCCATAGCCGCCGGCGCCGATGAACGCGGCGATCGTCGCCGTGCCGATCGCGATGGCCACCGCCGTGCGCACGCCGGCCACCACCGTCGGCAGGGCCAGCGGCAGTTCCACGTGCCGCAGCCGCTGTCCGTGCGTCATCCCCAGCGCCGTGCCGGCCTGGCGGATGCCTTCGCCGACCTCGGCCAGCCCTGCCACCGTGTTGCGCATGATCGGCAGCAGCGCGTAGAGCGTCAGCGCCAGCAGCGCCGGCAGCGCGCCGATGGCGCCGGTCAGTCCGATCAACGCCGCCAGCAGCGCCAGCGACGGCACGGTCTGCAGCAGTCCGGCGACGGCCAGCAGCGCGCCGCGCCAGCGCGGCCGGGCGAACGCCCAGACGGCCAGCGGCACCCCGATCAGCACCGCGGCCGCGACCGCGACGGCGACCAGCGTCAGGTGTTGCAGCGTGATGCGTCCCAGGTCCGGCCCGAACAGCTTTTCGGTGAAGCCGCGGCTGCCGGCGGCCGGCGCCGCGCTGCCCGCGGCCAGGAAGTCGCCCGCGATCGCGTCGAAGGGCACGCTCTGCAGTTCGGCCCGCGCGTTCATGGCGATCATCGCGTTCTCGTCGATCCGGCCCTGCAAGCCCTGCAGCGCCGCCCAGGCCGCCGGAAACTTTTGCGGCACGTCCAGCCGGTACAGCACCAGGGCGTCGTAGCGCGGGAAGTATTTCTTGTCGTCTTCCAGCACCTGCAGCCCGAGGTGGCCGATCTTGGCGTCGGTGGTGTAGATGTCGATCAGGTCGACCTGCTTGCCGGCGATGGCGTCGTAAGCCAGCCCGTGGTCCAGCCCGGTCGGCTTCTGGGTGAAGCCATAGCGCTGCGCCAGCCCGGCCCAGCCGTCGGAGCGGCCGATGAACTCGTTCGACAGGCCCAGCTTCAGTTCCGGGTGCCGGGCCAGATCGGACAGCGTCCTGACGTTCAGCCGTTGCGCGTCCGCGGCCCGCATCGCCAGCGCATAGCCGTCGTTGAACCCCAGCGGAATCGCCGCCCCCAGCCCGAGCGGCGCCAGCGCCTGGTTCATCTGCGCCAGCGTCAGCTGCTGCGGCTGCTTGAGGATCTCCAGCGCGATCGTGCCCGCGTATTCGGGGTAGAGGTCGATGTTGCCGGAGCGCAGCGCCTCGTAGACGATGGCGGTGTTGCCCAGGCCCTGCCGCACCTCGGGCCGGCTGCCGGTGGCGCCGGCCACGGTCTGCGCCATCAGGTGCGCCAGGATGTACGACTCGGTGAACCGCTTCGAGCCGATCCGCAGCGCGCCGGGGTCGGCGCTCCAGCAGGACGCGGCAAGGCAGAGCAGGGCAAGCAGGCAGGCGAGGCGTTTCATGGCGCGAGGATGCCACGCGCGGCCGGGGTCGCGAAAGCGATGGTGCAGACCCAGCCGCGGCCATCGGGGCCGCTGCCCAGCTCCAGGCGGGCGTGCATCAGCTGGGTGTATTGCGCCACCAGCGCCAGGCCCAGGCCCGCGCCCTGGCCCAGCAGCTGGCCGGTCTCGCCCTGGGCGCCGCGCTTGACGAGCCGGGCCTGCAGTTCGCCCGGCAGGCCGGAGCCGTTGTCCTGCACCGACAGCAGCACCTCGTCGCCCGCGCGCTGGACCGCCACCGTGACGGCCGGCGCCTCGGTGGCGCTGCCCGTGCCATAGCGCAGGGCGTTGTCCAGCAGGTTGTTCAGCACGCCCTCGATCAAGGTCGCGTCGCCGACCACCCGGGTCGGCTCCTCGATGCCCCGCGCGCCGAGGTCGACCCCCGCCGCGTCGGCACGCGGCAGGAACCGCAACACCGCGTCGCGCACCAGTTCGTCCAGCGCCACTTCGCCCAGGCGCAGGCCGGCCTCGGCCTCCTGGGCCTGGGCGATCTGCAGCAGCTGGTCGACCAGCCGGCTGGCCCGCGCCTGGCTGTCCGAGATCCGTTCCAGCTGGCTGCGCCAGGCGGCCGGGTCTTTCTGCGCCAGCCCGTATTCCGCCAGCGCCCGGATCCCGGCCAGCGGCGTGCGCAATTCGTGGGCGACGTTGCCGGCGAATTCGCGCTGGGCCCGCGCGCTGCGCTCCAGCCGCGCCAGCAGCGAGTTCACGGCGTCGGACACGCCGGCCAGTTCGCGCGAACTGGCGGCGACGGCCACCGGTTCCAGGTCATTGGCGTCGCGCGCGCCCAGCGCCTGCTGCAGTTCGGCCAGCGGCGCCATGTCGCCCCGGATGGCGCGCCGCAGCCATGCCGCCAGCAGGGCCAGCAGCAGCAGCTGCGGAACCAGCGACAGCAGCAGCAGCCGCTGCAGCAGCAGGCCGCGCACGGTCGTGGTCTCGGCGATGACCACGTCGAAGGGCAGGGGCTGGTCATGGTGCAGCGCCACGGCCCGCAGCTTCTGGCCGCCGAACACCATGTCGAAGTGATAGGGGCCGACCGCCGACTGGGGCGGCAGCGGAAGGCCGGGCTGGCCCGCCAGCAGGACACCGTCGCCGCTGGTGATGGCGAAGACCGTGGTCTCCACCGGGTCGAACAGCACCGTGCCGACCTCGCGCGACGTCAGGTCCAGCGCCAGCCGCGCGCCCTCGAGCCGCACGTGCGTCGCCAGCAGGTAGGCGTCGTCCTGCAGCGAGCGGTCGAACGCCTTCTGGGTGAAGAAATGGGCGACGCCCAGGGTCACGACGGTGCCGGCCAGCCAGGTCAGCGCCAGCGGCAGCAACACGTGGCGCAGGACCCGCGATGCCAGCGACGGCCGCTCCGCCACGCTCACGGCTCGGGCTCCAGCAGGTAGCCCAGGCCGCGCAGGGTGCGGATGCGCACGCCGGAGCCGACCAGCTTCTTGCGCAGCCGCGAGATGAAGGCTTCCAAAGCGTTGTCGGCCAGCGAGTCCTCCAGGTCGGACAGCTTGGCCGACAGGTTGCGCTTGCTGACCACGCGGCCGGCGGGCGTCATCAGCTCCCACAGCACCTCGAACTCGCGCGCCGGCAGCTCCAGCGGGGCGCCGCTGTGGGTGAAGCGGCGCGCCTGCCGGTCCAGCGCCAGCGCGCCGACCTGGACCTGGTCCTGCGTCCCCTGGCTGCGCCGCACCAGCGCCCGCAGCCGGGCTTCCACTTCGGCCAGGTCGAACGGCTTGCCCAGGTAGTCGTCGGCGCCGGCGTTCAGTCCCGCGATCCGCTCCTCGGTGCGGTTGCGCGCCGTCAGCACCAGCACCGGCGTCGCGTCGCCCCGCCCACGCGCGCTGCGCAGCGCCGTCAGCCCGGTGCCCAGGCCGCTGAAGCCGTGGCTCGAATGCGGCAGGTTCAGGTCCAGCAACACGACGTCGAACGCCTGGAAGCGCCACAGGTAATCCGCGTCCTCCACGGTCCCCGCCACGTCGACCCGATGGCCGGCGTCCACCAGGCTGCGCACCATCACGTCGCGCAGCACCACATCGTCTTCAACCAGCAGGATTCGCATCAACCCTGTGTACCTCCCCAGGCCGCCGCGGCGCTACGCACTTCTACTTAGCGCCAGCGTCAGTTACCGGTCAGTGCCTCCCGGCGATAAACGCAGCTTCCGCGTCGCCGCACGGGCGCGCTTTTCAGGAGTTCACACACATGATCAAGAGCCAGAAGGATTTCTTCGCCGGCCTGATGTTCAGCGTCATCGGAGGGGCGTTCGCCATCGGCGCCACAACCTACAACGTCGGCGAGGG
This sequence comes from Ramlibacter sp. 2FC, assembly GCA_943372495.1. Taxonomy (GTDB): domain Bacteria; phylum Pseudomonadota; class Gammaproteobacteria; order Burkholderiales; family Burkholderiaceae_C; genus Ramlibacter. Next base: position 4,140 of record CALRYV010000051.1, read on the forward strand.
CGCCCGCATGGGCCCGGGCTATTTCCCGCTGATGCTGGGAATCGTCCTGGGCCTGATCGGGGCCTTCGTCATCTTCGAGTCGCTGGTGGTCGCCACGCCCGACGGCGAGAAGATCGGCGCCTGGGCCTGGCGCCCGGTCATCTTCATCCTGGGTGCCAACCTGGCGTTCGGCGTGCTGCTGGGCGGCATCGCCAAGATCGGCATCCCGTCGATGGGCCTGATCGTCGCGATCTACGCCCTGGTCCTGATCTCCAGCCATGCCGGCGACGAGTTCAAGCTGCGCGACGTGCTGGTCCTGTCCACCATCCTGGCGGCCGGCAGCTACCTGGCCTTCATCGCATTGCTGAAGCTTCAGATCCAGGTCTGGCCCACATTCATCTCCGGCTAAAAGGCACAACCCCCATGGACCTGCTTTCCAACCTGGCGCTCGGCTTCGGCGTCGCCTTCACCCCCATCAACCTGCTGTATGCCTTCATCGGCTGCGTGCTGGGAACCCTGATCGGCGTGCTCCCGGGCATCGGACCGGTCGCCACCATCGCCATGCTGCTGCCGGCGACCTACGCCCTGCCGCCGGTGTCGGCGCTGATCATGCTGGCCGGCATCTACTACGGCGCCCAGTACGGCGGCTCCACCACCGCCATCCTGGTCAACCTGCCGGGCGAATCGTCCTCGGTCGTCACCTGTATCGACGGCTACCAGATGGCAAGGCAGGGTCGAGCGGGGCCGGCCCTGGCCGCGGCCGGACTGGGGTCGTTCTTCGCCGGCTCGGTCGGCACGCTGATCCTGGCCGCCTTCGCGCCGCCGCTGACCGAACTGGCCTTCAAGTTCGGCCCGGCTGAATACTTTTCGCTCATGATCCTGGGCCTGATCGGCGCCGTGGTGCTGGCGTCCGGCTCGCTGGTCAAGGCGATCGGCATGATCGTGCTGGGCCTGCTGCTGGGCCTGGTGGGCACCGACGTGAACTCGGGCGTCGCCCGCTTCTCGTTCGACATCCCCGAACTGACCGACGGCATCGGCTTCGTGGTGGTCGCCATGGGCGTGTTCGGCTACGGCGAAATCATCAGCAACCTCTCGCAGTCCTCGGAGACGCGCGAGGTGTTCACCTCCAAGGTCACCGGGCTGTTCCCGACCAAGCAGGACTTCAAGGACATGGCGCCCGCGGTGCTGCGCGGCACCGCCCTGGGCTCGGCCCTGGGCATCCTGCCGGGCGGCGGTGCGCTGCTGGCGGCCTTCGCGGCCTATGCGCTGGAAAAGAAGATCAGGATGAAGCCGGGCGAGGTCGCCTTCGGCAAGGGCAACATCCGCGGCGTCGCCTCGCCGGAGTCGGCCAACAACGCCGGCGCCCAGACCTCCTTCATTCCGCTGCTGACGCTGGGCATCCCGCCCAACGCCGTGATGGCGCTGATGGTGGGCGCGATGACCATCCACAACATCCAGCCGGGCCCGCAGGTGATGACCAGCAACCCGCAGCTGTTCTGGGGCCTGATCGCCTCGATGTGGATCGGCAACGCGATGCTGGTGATCCTGAACCTGCCGCTGATCGGCATGTGGATCAAGCTGCTGTCGGTGCCCTACAAGTTCCTGTTCCCGGCGATCGTGCTGTTCTGCGCAGTCGGCGTGTATTCGACCAACAACAACGTGTTCGACATCTGGATGGTGGCGATCTTCGGCTTCATCGGCTATGTGTTCGTCAAGCTCGGATGCGAGCCGGCGCCGCTGCTGCTGGGCTTCATCCTGGGGCCGATGATGGAGGAGAACCTGCGGCGGGCGCTGCTGCTCTCGCGCGGCGACTGGAGCGTGTTCGTGACGCGCGGCCTGTCGGCCGGCCTGCTCGCCGCCGCTGCACTGCTGCTGGTGATCGTGCTGCTGCCGTCGGTCAAGCACAAGCGCGAGGAAGCCTTCGTCGAGGAGTGACCCGGGCGGCCTGCGGCCGCTTCACCCCCAACAGAAAAGACGGCCCCGTGGCCGTCTTTTTTTCGTTTGGGGGGCACTGTTGCGCGCGCGCCAAACGAATGTAACGCCGCCCGCGGTCCGGCGGGTCGCGCCACAATGAATCGAGCAGCGGTGGACAGCACTTTCCCCTAGAAACTTTCGCCCTTTGCGGTTGTCCATCATTCACCTACAGTAAAGAGAGTTTCATGCCGACAACAATGTGATTCAAAAGGCGGCTGCCTGAGCTACATTGGAAGTGCATTGAGCTGGACGACTGAGCTGCTGACACCAAACCCGAAGGAGGTTCCATGGATGTAGTTCGCAATTTCCTGGCGCGGTACGAGCAAACGCGCGAGGAAGAAATGTCGCTCGAGGAGTATCTCGACGCCTGCAAGCGCGATCCCCTCGTCTATGCGACAGCGGCGGAGCGGATGCTCGCGGCGATCGGCGAGCCGGAAGTCATCGACACCCGGCACGATCCCCGGCTGTCGCGCATCTTCGGCAACAAGGTGGTGCGCATCTATCCGGCTTTCCGCGACTTCTACGGCCTCGAGGAGCCGATCGAGCAGGTCGTCTCGTGCTTCCGCCACGCCGCCCAGGGGCTGGAAGAAAAGAAGCAGATCCTGTACCTGCTGGGTCCGGTCGGCGGCGGCAAGTCGTCCATCGCCGAGCGCCTCAAGCAGCTGATGGAACAGGTTCCGTTCTACGCCATCAAGGGTTCGCCGGTCAACGAATCCCCCCTGGGCCTGTTCAACAACGCCGAAGACGCGCCGCTGCTGCAGCAGCAATACGGCGTCGCACCGCGGTACCTGCAGCGCGTGATGTCGCCGTGGGCGGTCAAGCGGCTGGAGGAGTTCGGCGGCGACATCCGCAAGTTCAAGGTGGTCAAGCGCTATCCGTCGATCCTCAAGCAGTGCGCGATCGCCAAGACCGAGCCGGGCGACGAGAACAACCAGGACATCTCGGCGCTGGTCGGCAAGATCGACATCCGCAAGCTCGAGACCTTCGCCCAGGACGACCCGGATGCGTACAGCTACTCCGGCGGCCTGTGCCTGGCCAACCAGGGGCTGCTGGAATTCGTGGAAATGTTCAAGGCGCCGATCAAGGTGCTGCACCCGCTGCTCACCGCCACCCAGGAAGGCAACTTCAAGGGCACGGAAGGCTTCGGCGCGATCCCGTTCGACGGCATCGTCATGGCCCACTCCAACGAAAGTGAGTGGAAAGCATTCAAGAACAACAAGAACAACGAGGCCTTCCTCGACCGCATCTACATCGTCAAGGTGCCGTACTGCCTGCGGGTGACCGAGGAAACCAAGATCTACGAGAAGCTGATCCGCAACTCGTCGCTCAAGGACGCGGTCTGCGCGCCCGGCACGCTGCGGATGATGGCGCAGTTCGCGGTGCTGACCCGCCTGAAGGAGCCGGAGAATTCCAGCATCTTCTCCAAGATGCAGATCTACGACGGCGAGAACCTCAAGGACACCGACCCCAAGGCCAAGAGCTACCAGGAATACCGCGACTACGCCGGCGTCGACGAGGGCATGAACGGCATCTCCACCCGGTTCGCGTTCAAGATCATCTCCAAGGTGTTCAACTTCGACTCGACCGAGATCGCCGCCAACCCGGTGCACCTGATGTACGTGCTGGAGCAGCAGATCGAGCGCGAGCAGTTCCCGGCCGAGATCGAACAGAAGTACCTGTCGTACATCAAGGAGCACCTGTCGGCCCGTTACGCGGAGTTCATCGGCAAGGAGATCCAGACGGCCTACCTCGAGTCGTACTCCGAATACGGCCAGAACATCTTCGACCGCTATGTCACCTATGCCGACTTCTGGATCCAGGACCAGGAGTTCCGCGACACCGACACCGGCGAGATCTTCGACCGCTCGGCCCTGAACGCCGAACTCGAGAAGATCGAAAAGCCCGCCGGCCTGTCGAACCCGAAGGACTTCCGCAACGAGATCGTCAACTTCGTGCTGCGGGCCCGCGCCAGCAACGCCGGCAAGAACCCGGTCTGGACCAGCTACGAAAAGCTGCGCACGGTGATCGAGAAGAAGATGTTCTCCAACACCGAGGACCTGCTGCCGGTGATCTCGTTCAATGCCAAGGCCAGCGCGGACGAGCAGAAGAAGCACGAGGACTTCGTCAACCGGATGGTCGAGAAGGGCTACACGCACCGCCAGGTCCGCCTGCTGTGCGAGTGGTACCTGCGCGTGCGCAAGAGTTCCTGAAAAAGGACGGAGAAACCAGCAGTGCCCACCAGCCGCCGGGAGACCCCCATGCTGCACCAGGTGATCGACCGGCGCCTGTCGGGAAAGAACAAGTCCATCGGCAACCGCGAGCGGTTCCTGCGCCGTTACCGCGAGCAGATCAAGGACGCGGTGCGCAAGGCGGTCGGCGACCGCAGCATCCGCGACATCGAGGAGGGCACGGACATCACGCTGCCCCGGCGCGACGTCTCCGAACCGGTGTTCAACCACGGCCCGGGCGGCACCCGCGAGATGGTCCATCCGGGCAACCAGGAATACGTCAAGGGCGACCGCATCGCCAAGCCGCAGGGCGGCGGCAGCGGCCAGGGGCAGGGCGCCTCGGCCGACGGCAGCGGCGAGGACGACTTCGTCTTTCGCATCAGCCGCGACGAGTTCATGAACTACTTCTTCGACGACCTGGCGCTGCCGCGGCTGATCCGCACGCAGCTGCTGGCCGACGCGCCGGAGTGGAAGTCGCGCCGCGCCGGCTATGTGTCGGAGGGCAATCCCACCAGCCTGCACGTGGTGCGCTCGATGCGCACCGCGCTCGGGCGCCGGATCGCCATGGGCGGCGACGCCCGGATCGACCTGCGCAAGCTGCAGGATTACCTGGAGCAGCTGGAGGCGCGTGACGATGCGCCCGCGGCCGAACTCGAGGCCGTGAAGGCCGAGATCCAGGTGCTCAAGGACAGGCTCAAGCGCGTCCCGTTCCTGGACCCGTTCGACCTGCGCTACCGCAACCGGGTGCGCGAGCCGGTGCCCACCAGCAAGGCGGCGATGTTCTGCCTGATGGACGTCTCCGGCTCGATGGACGAGGCGCGCAAGGACCTGGCCAAGCGCTTCTTCATCTTGCTGTACCTGTTCCTCTCGCGCCACTACCAGCAGACCGACGTGATCTTCATCCGGCACCACACCCAGGCCGCGGAAGTGACCGAGGACGAGTTCTTCCACGCCACCGAGAGCGGCGGCACCGTGGTCTCCAGCGCGCTGACGCTGATGCACGAGGTGATCCGGGCCCGCTACAACTCCAGCGAATGGAACATCTACGGTGCCCAGGCCTCGGACGGCGACAACTGGCAGCAGGATTCGTCCAAGTGCCGCGAGCTGCTGGACGACAAGCTGTTGCCGCTGTGCCGCTACTTCGCCTACGTCCAGGTCGCCGACGAGGACCAGAACCTGTGGGAGGAGTACACCCGGGTGCGCGACGCCAATCCGCACTTCGCGATGCAGAAGATCGTCACGCCGTCGCAGATCTTTCCGGTGTTCCGCGACCTGTTCAAGAAAACCCCGGCCCCGGCCTGAGCCGGCGAGGAGGCCTTATGAGCGAGCCAGCCGTCACCCGCCGCCAGCGCCTGCCCAGTCCGTCCGACTGGACCTTCGAACTGATCGAAACCTACTTCGAGGAAATCAAGAAGACCGCCCAGGGCTTCGGGCTGGACACCTACCCGGTGCAACTGGAGCTGATCTCCGCCGAGCAGATGCT
>CALRYV010000052.1:0-8254 GCA_943372495.1 Ramlibacter sp. 2FC
CGGCGTGATCGTCCCGATCCTGGACCTGCGCATCAAGTTCCAGCTGGCCCAGGCCAACTACGACGAGTTCACCGTCGCGATCATCCTGAACGTGGCCGGCCGGGTCGTCGGTGTGGTGGTGGACGCCGTCTCCGACGTGCTGACGCTGGCCACCGATTCGATCCGCGCCACCCCGGAATTCGCTTCCGCGACGTTCGACACCAAGTACATCACCGGCCTGGCAACCGTCGACGAGCGGATGCTGATCCTGCTGGACATCGAAAAACTCATGACCGGCGCCGACATGGCCCTGGTCGATGAGGCAGTGCATTGAGGCTGGGCGGCGAGCTGGCTCCTTGTCGGATTCACTACACATTGACGGAGACAGCGAAATGAAATCGAAGTTGGTACTGGCATTGGCACTGGCGCTCGGCGCCGCAGCCGTCGGCGCCGCCGAGCCCGCGCGCGTCACGGTGAAAGAGGCCGAAGCGATGGTCAAGAAGGGCGTCGTCCACATCAAGGCCAACCCGCGCGACAAGGCGATGGCCGACCTCACCGACAAGAAGGGCGCCTTCGTCGACCGTGAGCTGTACCTGACGGTCTACAAGCTCGACGGAACGGCGCTGGCGCACGGCGCCAACGAGAAGTTCGTCGGCAAGAACATGATCGAACTGCGCGACGGCGACGGCAAGGAGCACATCCGCGAGCGCATGGACCTGGCCAGGACCAAATCCACCTTCTGGCACGACTTCAAGTTCGTCAACCCGGTCACCAAGAAGATCGAGCCGAAGTCGATGTACTGCGAACGCGCCGACGAGCTGGTGGTCTGCGGCGGAATCTACAAACCGGTGTGAGTCGAGGCGGGGCCAGCCCCCGTCCGTCCAATTTCAAGAGATCAGTCGGGAGATAACATGAAAGTCTGGCACAAGGTCCTGGTCGCGCCCGCGGTCGCGATCGTTTTCCTCATCCTTTTCGGCGCGCTGGCCTATGGCGTGCTGATGCAGCAGAACACGGCGCTCGAGGAGCTGGCGAAGAACCGCTTCTCGGGCTACCAGATCGCGGCCGATTCGGCCCAGGACATCAGCGAGGTGCATTCGAACGTGTACCGGCTGTTCACCTGGATCGGCAACCTCAGCGAAGACAAGATCAAGAAGATCACCAACGACGAGAAGGCCAGGATCGACGAGGTGGTCAAGGCGGTCACCGCGTTCGGCCGCCTGGCCATGCTGACGCCGGAAGAGCGCAAGCTGGCGGAGGCCGTGCTGCCGAAGATCGCCAAGTACCGCAAGGACATGGATGCGGCCATCGACCTGAGCACCGTCGATGTCGGCACCGGCATGATGGCCATGCAGACGGCGGACGCGCAGTTCCAGGCCATGCTCAAGGATTTCACGGAGCTGGTGCAGCTCGAAAAGAAACTGTCGCAGGAAGCGTATGAAGGCGCGGCCGCCGCCTCGAAGCAGGCGACTTTGGTGCTGCTGGCGCTGCTGCTGGTCGCGGTGGTTTTGTCCATCGGCGCGTCGCTCTACATGAGCGGCGTCATCGTGCGTCCGCTCAAGAAGGCGATCGCGGCGGCCGACCAGATCGCCCGCGGCGACCTGAGCGCGGACATCAAGACCCGGGCAACCGACGAGACCGGTCAGCTGCTGAACGCGCTGGCGGAGATGACGCAGAACCTGCGCACGCTGGTGGGCGAAGTGGCCAACGGCGCGCACACGGTCGCCGACACCAGCGCGCAGATCGCCCAAGGCAACCTGGACCTGTCGCAGCGCACCGAGGAGCAGGCCAGCACGCTGGAAGAGACTGCCAGCTCGATGGAGGAGCTGACGTCCACCGTCACCCAGAACGCCCACAGCGCACGGCAGGCCAGCCAGCTGGCCAAGGGCGCGTCGGACGTGGCGCGCAAGGGCGGCCACGTGGTCGGCCAGGTGGTCAGCACGATGACCGGGATCTCGGACTCGTCCCGCAAGATCTCCGACATCATCGGCGTGATCGACGGCATTGCGTTCCAGACCAACATCCTGGCGCTCAATGCGGCAGTGGAAGCCGCCCGCGCCGGCGAGCAGGGCCGCGGCTTCGCGGTGGTGGCGGCCGAGGTGCGCAACCTGGCGCAGCGCAGCGCGGCGGCAGCCAAGGAGATCAAGACGCTGATTGGCGACTCGGTCGACAAGGTGGACGCCGGCACCAAGCTGGTGGACGCGGCCGGCAAGACGATGGAGGAGATCGTCACGTCGGTGACCAAGGTCAGCGAGCTGATCGCCGAAATCGCCGCGGCCAGCCAGGAGCAGAGTTCGGGAATCGAACAGGTGCACACGGCCATCACCCAGATGGACCAGGTGGTGCAGCAGAACGCCTCGCTGGTCGAAGAGGCGACGGCGGCCACCGAGTCGATGAAGGAGCAGGCCGGTTCGCTGCTCCAGGTGGTGGCGCGCTTCAAGCTTGGCGCAGACGACGCGGCCTTCGCCTCCCTGCGCGAAACGGCACCGCCGCCGGTGCGTCCGTTTTCGGCGCCGGCCGAGCCGATCCGGGTCCGGCCCAGCGCCAAGCCAGCGCCGGAGACGGCCAAGCTCGGCGCGCCGTACCTGCCCAAGGGCCATGCGAACGGCCACGCGAACGGCGGCGACTGGAAGGAGTTCTGAGATGAACTGGCGCGGCCCCGCCGCGGTCGCCTGGGGCCTGACCTGCATCGCAGCCGGTGCAGCGGTGGGCGGCGCCGAGCATGTCGTCGGCCAGAAGAACAAGAGCTTTTCGGTCGGCGTCGTCCGGGCCAAGGTCGGCGACGTCGTGCTGTTTCGCAACGACGATGGTGTCTTCCACAACATCTTTTCGCTCACCAGCGGACTGGGGTTCGACCTGGGCGCCTACGCGCCGGGGTCGTCCAGGCAGGTGACGCTCGACAAGCCGGGCCGGATCGACGTCGAATGCGCCATCCACCCGCGCATGAAGATGGTGATCGACGTCTCGATGTAAGCGGTGGACAGCCGGCTCGACACCCTGATCGCGCGCCTGAAGGTCGGGCCGCGCCTGACGATCGGCTTCGCGCTGATCGTGGGCCTGATGCTGGCCGTCGCCGTGATCGCCGTGCTGGGCCTGCGCGCGCTCGACGGCAATCTCCGGTTCATCGTGGAGAACCGGCACACCAAGACCGAGCAGCTGCACCTGATCGTCGAAGAGGTGAACGCGGTGTCGGTCGCCGTCCGCAACGCGTTGCTGGCCGACGAGGGCGGCCGCACGCCGCACCTGGCCCGCGTCGATGCGGGGCGCGAAGCGCTGTCGGACATGCTGTCGCGCCTCGATGCGACCTTCGTCGCCGAAGACGCGCAGAGCAAGGCGCTGCAGCAGGCCCTGCATACCGACAACGCGGCCTACACCGTCGAACTCGTCAAGCTCACGCGCACCCTGGCCGCGGGCCAGGCGCAGGAAGCCAAGGCCCTGCTGCACAGCGCCCTGCAGCCGCGATTCGAAACCTACATGGCGGCCTTGCGCTCGCTCAACGCCTACGAGGCGCAGTTGATGCGGCGCGCGCAGCAGGACGCCGCTGCGTCCTATGCCGGCGGGCGCAACCTGATCGGCGGGGTGCTGTTGCTGGCGATCCTCCTCACGGCGGTGCTGGCGCGGGTCCTCACCGGCAGCATCGTCGGGCCGCTGCGCGGCGCGGTGTCCGTCGCGCAACAGGTGGCCGGGGGCGACCTGACTGTGCAGGTGCGGGCGGGCGGGCGCGACGAGACCGGCCAGCTGCTGCAGGCGCTCGACGCGATGGCGCAGAACCTGCGCACCCTGGTCGGCGAGGTCGCCCAAGGGGCACGCGCAGTGTCCGACACCAGTGCGCAGATTGCGCAGGGCAACCTCGACCTGTCGCAGCGCACCGAGCAGCAGGCCAGCACCCTGGAAGAGACGGCCAGCTCCATGGAGCAGCTGACCTCCACCGTCACCCAGAACGCGGAGAACGCCAGGGAGGCCGCCCGACTGGCGAGCGGGGCGTCGGACGTCGCGCGCCGGGGCGGTGTGGCGGTCGGGGACGTGGTCAGCACCATGACCGCCATTTCGGAGTCGTCCAGGAAGATCTTCGACATCATCGGCGTGATCGACAGCATCGCATTCCAGACCAACATCCTGGCGCTCAACGCCGCCGTGGAGGCGGCCCGGGCCGGCGAACAGGGCCGCGGCTTCGCGGTCGTGGCGGCCGAAGTGCGGAACCTGGCGCAGCGCAGCGCGGCAGCGGCCCGCGAGATCAAGGCGCTGATCGGCGTGTCGGTGGAGAAGGTCGAGACCGGCACCCGCCAGGTCGATGCCGCCGGCCACACGATGGACGAGATCGTCGACTCGGTGAAGAAGGTGAGCGACCTGATCGCCGGGATCGCCGCCGCCAGCCGGGAACAAAGCTCGGGCATCGCCCAGGTCAACGTCGCCGTGACGCAGATGGACCAGGTGGTGCAGCAGAACGCCTCGCTGGTCGAAGAGGCGACGGCGGCGACCGAATCGATGAAGGAGCAGGCCGGTTCGCTGCTGCAGTCGGTGGCGCGTTTCAAGCTGGCGCAGGATGCCACCTCCGGCGGGCCACGCGCGGCACTGCCCGAAGCGGCTGCGCCCGGGCCGATCGTGGTGCGGCGCAGCGCGAAGCTGCCGGCCCCGCAGGCCGCCTTGTCCGTGCACGCGGCCCGCCGCAAAGCCGTGACGCCGGCCTGGACGGAGCTCTAGACCATGCAGAAAAAGCGGTCCGGCTTCGCGCAGTCCCTGGGCGCGCAGCGCCCGATGTCCGCGGGGTTGCTGCGGTCCACCACCATCCGGGTCCGGTTGATCGTGGCGTTCTCGGCCCTGCTGTTGCTGTTGCTGGCGACTGCCGGAATCGGCGCGTGGCAGCTGGTGCAACTCGATCGGGCGGCCAGCTCCAGGCTGCGGGCGGAGCGCCTGGTCGGCGAGTGGAATGCGGAGATCCGGGCCGATGCGGTTCGCATGGCGGTCCTGGCGCGCTCCGACGATGCGGGGCTCGGCCGGCTGCTGGCGCCGGAGATGGGCGGCGTCGCTGCCCGCATCGCCCGGCGGCAAATGGACCTGGACGCGTTGCCGGCGACGGCCGCCGCACCGCTGGTGGCGGACATCGCGGCCAGGGGCAAGACGTACCTGGAGGCGCGCCAGCGCGTGCTGGACCGCAGGCAGGCCGGGCAGGCCGCGGAGGCAGGCGCGTTGCTGGAGAGCGCCTTCGAGCCGGCGACCCGGGCTTACCTCGCCGCGTTCCAGGCGTTGTCCGACCTGCATGCAGGCAAGGGTCGGGGCGGTTCGGCCGCGGCCGAGGGCACGGCCGACACCGGACTGCGGGTGCTGCTGGGCGTTTGCGTCGTCGGCGGGCTGCTGCAGTTCCTGTTCTGCTGGCTGGTCACGGCGTCGATCGTGCGGCCGATCCGCGTCGCCGCCCGCATCGCCCAGAAGGTGGCCGCGGGCGACCTGACGGTCAAGGTCCGCGTCGACGGCCGCGACGAGGGCACGCTGCTGCTGCGGTCGCTGGCGGACATGATCGGCAACCTGCGGGCGCTGGCGGGCGAGGTGGTTCACGGCGCCCATACCGTCACCGACACGAGCGCCCAGATCGCCAACGGCAACCTCGACCTGTCGCAGCGCACGGAGGAGCAGGCCAGCACGCTGGAACACACGTCCAGTTCCCTGGAGGGGCTCACGGTCACCGTCGGCCAGAACGCGGAGCATGCCCGCAAGGCCTGCCTGCTGGCGATCGGCGCCTCCGAAGTCGCGCGCCGGGGCGGCGAAGTGGTGGGGCAGGTGGTGACCACCATGACCGACATTTCGCAATCGTCGCAACGGATTGCCGACATCACGGGCGTGATCGACGGCATCGCCTTCCAGACCAACATCCTGGCGCTCAACGCCGCCGTGGAAGCGGCCCGGGCCGGCGAACAGGGCCGCGGCTTCGCCGTGGTGGCAGCGGAGGTGCGCAGCCTGGCGCAGCGCAGCGCCGCGGCGGCCAGGGAAATCAAGACGCTGATCGGCGACTCGGTGGACAAGGTCGATGCGGGCACCCGTCTGGTCGACGCCGCGGGCAAGACCATGGGCGAGATCGTCGATGCGGTCGAGAAGGTGACGGATCTGATCGGCGACATCGCGACGTCCAGCCAGGAGCAGAGCTCCGGCATCCGGCAGGTCAATGCGGCGGTGACGCACATGGACCAGGTGGTGCAGCAGAACGCGTCGCTGGTGGAGCAGGCGACCGCTGCCACCGAGTCGATGAAGGACCAGGCCCGCGCCTTGCTGCAGCTGGTGTCGCGCTTCAAGCTGCGCAGTGAGCATGCCGGGCCGGCTGGAGGGATTGCCGGGTGACGCAAAGGGGATCCATGGGAGAACAATCGGCAACTGCAGCTGTGGAGGCGCCCGGCTTGGGCGAAGCCGCTTTCCACCTCGCGGAGCGCGAATTCACGCGGGTGCGCCACCTGATCGACGAATACGCCGGCATCAAGCTCAGCCCGCAAAAGCGCAACATGGTCTACAACCGGCTGCTGCGGCGGCTGCGCGCCCACGGGGTCGCCGGCTTCGGCGCCTATCTGGACTTGGTGCAGGCCGACGCGGCCGGCGAGCGGCAGGCCTTCGTCAACGCGCTGACGACCAATCTCACCGCGTTCTTTCGCGAGCCGCACCACTTCGAGCTGCTGGCGCTCCGGGCGGCCGAACGGGCCCGCCAGGGGAAGGCGCCAATGCGCGTCTGGAGCAGTGCCTGTTCGACCGGCGAAGAAGCCTGGTCGGTCGCGATGGTGCTGCGCGAAGCCGGCTGCGCGGGCGACATCCGGGCCAGCGACATCGATTCGGAAGTGCTGCGCACGGCCAGCGCCGGCGTGTACCGCAGCGAGCGGGTGGCGGACCTGGAGCCCGCCCGGCTAAAGAAACATTTCCTGCGCGGCACCGGCGCCAACGAGGGCCTGGTGAACATCCGCCCCGAGCTGCGGGCCATGGCCCGGTTCTTCCAGCTCAACCTGCAGTCGCCGGTGTGGCCCCAGCAGGATCGCTATGACGTGATCTTCTGCCGCAACGTCGTCATCTATTTCGACCGCGAAGCCCAGAAGCGGCTGGCCGCCCGCTTCGCCGAGATGCTGGTCCCCGGCGGCTTGCTGGTGGTCGGCCACTCCGAGAGCTTCCCGGCGGGCCACCCGGCCTTTCGTTCCTGCGGCCGCACGGCCTACGAACGCGTGGCGACCTGATCCGGACCTTTCATGGAGCACACCGCCCCGATCCGTTACTTCGACCGCGACTTCAAGGTCGAGGCGGTCAAGATCCTGCCCGGCCAGTACTACGCGGCGTCGGGCGCCGGCGCCATCACCACGGTGCTCGGCTCCTGCGTTTCCACCTGCCTGTGGGATCCGCTGCGCAAGATCGGCGGCATGAACCATTTCATGCTCCCGGGCGATGGTGAGGGCCCGGCGTCGCCGGCGGCCCCGTCGGCGCGCTTCGGCGTCTACGCGATGGAAGTGCTGATCAACGAGATGATCCATCTCGGCGCCGACCGCCGGCGCATGGTGGCCAAGGTGTTCGGCGGCGGGCGGGTGCTGCAGGGCTTCGGCTCGCTGGACGTCGGCGCCAAGAACTGCCAGTTCGTCCTCGAGTTCCTCGATACCGAGGGCATTCCGGTGGTGGCGCGCGACCTGCTCGACGTCTATGCCCGCAAGCTGCTGTTCTTCCCGGAGACCGGCAAGGTGCAGCTCAAGAAACTCCACATCCTGCCCAACGACACGGTGCAGCAGCGGGAACGCGAATACATGGACAAGCTCGGCGACAAGGCCGGCGGCGGCGAGTTCGACAACTTCTCGGCCCGGCGATGATCAAGGTCCTGGTGATCGACGATTCCGCGGTGATGCGGGCCTTCCTGGGCCGCGTCGTGGCCTCGCAGCCGGACATGGAACTGGTGGCGGTGGCGGCCGACCCGGTGCTGGCGATCGACCGGATCCGGCTGAAGGCGCCCGACGTCATCACGCTGGACGTCGAGATGCCGCGCATGAACGGGCTGGAGTTCCTGGGCAAGCTGATGGCGGTGCGGCCGCTGCCGGTGATCATGATTTCGTCGCTGACCCGCGAGGGCGCCGACACCACGCTGCGCGCGCTCGAACTCGGCGCGGTGGATTTCTTCGCCAAACCGGCCAACCTGGCCGACCTGGAAGGCAGCGTGCACGAGATCGCCGAAAAGATCCGCGCCGCCGGCCTGGCGCGGGTGGTGCGGCACCGGATCCAGGCCCCGCCCGCGCGCGCGGTTCCCCCCCAAGGGATGCGGGCGCCCGGCGCG
>CALRYV010000053.1:0-7478 GCA_943372495.1 Ramlibacter sp. 2FC
CGTTGCGCTGCGTGAGCGTCAGTGTGTCGGTGAGGGGCAGGCGCGCCTGCCACCACTGGCGGAAGCGGCGGCGGGCGAAGGCGACGGGATGCAGGGCGGCGGTGTTCACGGCCTCAGGGCAGGGGCACAGCCTCCAGCATGGCACGGACCTGCTCGATCGGCCCGCGGCCGGCATCGCCGACCGGGACCATCCGATGGGCGACGGTCTGCGGGAAGATCGCCTGCACGTCGTCCGGGGCCACGTAGTCGCGGCCGGACAACAGCGCCTGGGCCTTGGCCGCGCGGATCACGGCGATACCGGCGCGCGGACTCAGGCCCTGCAGGAACCAGCGGCCCGAGCGGCTCGCGCCGACCAGGTCCTGCACGTAATCGAGCAGCGGGTCGGCCGCATGCACCTTCTGCACCTGCTCCTGCAGCACCTGCAGCTCGATCGGCAACAAGGTGTTGCCCAGGTGCTCCACCATCTCGCGCCGGTCGGCCCCGGCATACAGCGCGCGCTCGGCCGCGCGGTCGGGGTAGCCGAGCGAGATGCGCATCAGGAAGCGGTCCAGCTGCGACTCGGGCAGGGCGAAGGTGCCCAGCTGGTCGTGCGGGTTCTGGGTGGCGATCACGAAGAAGGGCGAGGGCAGGGCGCGGGTTTCGCCTTCCACGGTCACCTGCTTTTCCTCCATGGCTTCGAGCAGCGCGCTCTGGGTCTTGGGGCTGGCGCGGTTGATCTCGTCGGCCAGCAGCACCTGCGCGAAGATCGGGCCGGGATGGAACACGAAGGCCTCGCGGCCGCGCTCGTAGATCGAGACGCCCGACAGGTCGCTCGGCATCAGGTCCGCGGTGAACTGGACCCGCGAAAACTGCAGTCCGAACGAGCGCGCCAGCGCGTGCGCGAGAGTGGTCTTGCCAACGCCCGGGACGTCCTCGATCAGCAGGTGGCCGCCGGCCAGCAGGCAGGCCACGCAGTCCTGCACCTGGTCGGGTTTGCCGACGATCACCGTGTTAAGCTGGCCGAGGAGCGCCTTGAGTTTTTGTTGTGCATCCATGGTGCGACGTTATCTGAATTTATGCACGGACGAGTGTGGCGATGAACAAAACCGGGTATTTCACACACCCCGATTGCCGGCGGCACGAGATGGGTCCGGGCCACCCCGAATGCCCCGAACGGCTCGACGCAATCGAGGACCGATTGCTGGTCACCGGCGTGATCGACGCGCTGGAACGGCGCGAGGCGCCGCTGGCTTCCACCGACGACATCGAGCTGGCGCACGACCAGCTGCACGTGGCCGCGATGCGCGGCATGGGCGAGGAGCTGGCCGACCGGATCGCCGCGGGCGGCCGGGCCTATGCCCAGATCGATCCCGACACCTCGATGAACCCCTCCACCTGGAACGCGATCCGGCGCGGCGCCGGCGCGGTGCTGGCGGCCACCGACGCGGTGATGGCGGGCGAACTCGAGAACGCGTTCTGCGCGGTGCGGCCGCCGGGCCACCATGCCTGCCGCAGCCGCGCGATGGGCTTTTGCATCTTCAACAACGTCGCCATCGGCGCCCGCTACGCGCTGGAGCGCCATGGCCTCAAGCGCGTGGCGATCGTGGACTTCGACGTGCACCACGGCAACGGCACCGAGGACATCCTCGCGGGCGACGACCGGGTGCTGATGGTCGGCATCTTCCAGAGCCCGTTCTACCCGGGCAGCGGCTATCCGCCGCTGGCGTCCAACATGGTCAACCTGCCGATTCCGGCCTACACCAAGGGCATGGAGATCCGCGGCCTGATCGAGCAGGAATGGCTGCCGAAGCTGGAGGCCTTCAAGCCCGAGATGATCTTCATCAGCGCCGGCTTCGACGCCCACCGCGAAGACGACCTCGGCCAGCTCGGGCTGGTGGAGCAGGACTACACCTGGATCACCACCCAGATCAAGGACATCGCCAAGAAGCACGCCAAGGGCCGCATCGTCTCCGCGCTGGAAGGCGGCTACAACCTCAGCGCGCTGGGACGCAGCGTCGAGGCCCACCTGCGGGTGCTCGCGGATATTTGAGGCTAGCGCGGCACCGCGCGGCCAGGAGGAGACGGATGGAACCCGCATTGCTGCAGACCCGCGACGAGCGCGGCGTCGTCACGCTGACGATGAACCGCCCGGCCAATTTCAACGCGCTGAGCGAGGAGATGCTCGCGGCGCTGCAGGAGGCGCTGGACGGCATCGCCCGCGACGCGACGGCCCGCGTCGTCGTGCTCGCCGCCAACGGCAAGGCGTTCTGCCCGGGCCACAACCTCAAGGAAATGATCGCCACGCCGGAACTGGCTTACTACCAGAAGCTGTTCGCGCAGTGCAGCCGCGTGATGCTGGCGATCCAGAAGCTGCCGGTGCCGGTGATCGCGCGGGTGCACGGCATCGCCACCGCCGCCGGCTGCCAGCTGGTGGCGCAATGCGACCTGGCCGTGGCTTCGACCGACGCGAAATTCGCCGTCAGCGGCGTCAACCTGGGGCTGTTCTGTTCCACGCCCAGCGTGCCGCTGCTGCGCAACGTGCCGGCCAAGTTCGCGATGGAGATGCTGGTGACCGGCGACTTCATCAGCGCCCAGCAGGCTTTCGAGCGCGGCCTGGTGAACCGCGCCGTGGCGGCGGACCAGCTCGACGCCACGGTCGCCCAGCTGGTGGACAGCATCCTGGCCAAGCCGCGCGCCGCGATCGCGATGGGCAAGGAGCTGTTCTACCGCCAGCGTGAAATGGGCCTCGAAGCGGCGTACCAGCTCGCGGGCCAGACCATGGCCGTCAACATGATGGACCACTGCGCGCAGGAGGGCATCACGGCCTTCACCGAAAAGCGCCAGCCCGACTGGAAGAAGTGAATCCGCGCACCGCAGAAGCAGCGCGCGACGAGCTCGGCCAGTTCATCCGCGACCTCGATCACGGCGCGACCCCCTGGGATGCCGGCGCGCTGGTGGCCTGCCTGCTGGTGGCGTACGGCATCTGCTGGCTGACCGGCCGCAAGCGCCCGAGCGACTCGATCTGGTTCGGCCGCAGGCTGGTGGACGGCGTGCTGTTCCCGCTGCTGGCGCTGGCGCTGACCTACACCGCGCGCCTGGCGCTGGCCGAATTCCAGCCGGTGCCGCTGCTGCGCATCGCGGTGCCGGTGCTGGTGTCGCTGGCCGGCATCCGGCTGCTGGCGCGGGTGTTCACCGTGGTGTTCCCGACGTCCGGCGTCGCGCGGCTGGTGGAGCGGCTGTTCTCCTGGCTGGCCTGGATCGCCGCCGCCCTGTGGATCATGGGGCTGCTGCAGCCGGTGATGGCGGAGATGGAGAAGATCCAGTTCGCCTTCGGCAAGTCGCACATCTCGCTGCTGTCGATCGTGCAGGGCGTCCTGTCGTCGGGCCTGGTGCTGGTGCTGGCGCTGTGGATCTCGGCGGTGGTGGAGCGCCGGGTCCTGTACCAGACCGTCAGCGACCTGTCGCTGCGCAAGGTGGCGGGCAACGCGATCCGCGCCGTGCTGCTGCTGCTCGGGCTGCTGTTCGCGCTGTCGGCGGTCGGCGTCGACCTGACGGCGCTGTCGGTGCTGGGCGGCGCGCTCGGTGTGGGCCTCGGGTTCGGACTGCAGAAGCTGGCGGCCAACTACGTCAGCGGCTTCGTCATCCTGGCCGAGCGCAGCCTGCGCATCGGCGACACGGTGCGGGTCGACGGCTTCGAGGGCACGGTGATGGACATCAAGACCCGCTACACGCTGATCCGCTCATTGACCGGGCGCGAATCGATCGTGCCCAACGAGAAGCTGATCACCGAGCGGATCGAGAACCTGTCGCTGGCGGACCCGCGCATCCTGCTGACCTGCGACGTGACGGTGGGCTACGACAGCGACGTGGACCAGGTGCAGCAGATCCTGGTCGACGCCGCCGCCGCCAGCTCGCGGGTGCTGGCCGACCCGGCGCCGGGGGCGCGGCTGGCCCGCTTCGGCGCCGACGGCCTGGAGTTCACGCTGCTGTTCTGGATCGCCGACCCGGCCAACGGCCAGCTCAATGTGCGCTCGGAGATCAACCTGCGGGTGCTCGAGGCCTTCCGCGCCGCCGGCATCGACATTCCGTATCCGCAGCGGGTGGTGCATGTGAAGGGGGAGGGATTAGGGATTAGGGCCCCTAGCCCCTAGCCCCTATTTCATCAGCGACGGCAGCCACAGGCTGATCTGCGGGAACGCCAGCAGCAGGCCCAGCACCACGATCATCACCAGCACGAAGGGCCAGCAGCCGCGGAAGATCTTGCCGAGGCCGACGCCGGGCAGCAGGGTGTTGATCACGAACAGGTTCATGCCGACCGGCGGCGAGATCAGGCCGATCTGCACGATCATCACGATCAGCACGCCGAACCAGACCGGATCGAACCCGAGCGAGGTGACGATCGGGAAGAACAGCGGGATGGTGAGCAGCACCATCGTCAGCTCCTCCATCACCGTGCCCAGCACCACGTAGATCAGCATCATCGCGGTGACGATCATGATCGGCGACAGCCCGAGGTGGGTGATCCACTCCTTCAGGTCGCCCGGCATGGTGGTGAAGTTGACGAAGTTGGCGAAGATGGTCGCGGCGATCAGCAGCGTGAACAGCATGGCCGTGGTCCGGGCCGATTCGACCAGCACCTGCGACAGCACCTTCCAGGTGAGCCGGCCCCGAGCCAGCGCGAACAGGAAGGCGCCGGCGGCGCCGAAGCCCGCGCCTTCGGTGGCGGTGAACAGGCCGCCGTAGATGCCGCCCAGCACCACCACCACCAGCAGCACCACGCCCCAGATGCCGCGCAGCGCGCGCCAGCGTTCCGGCCAGGTCGAGCGCCTGCCGGGCGGCGCATGTTCGGGGTCGCGCAGCGTCATCAGCGAGACCGCGCCCATCAGCAGCGCCGCCGTCAGCAGGCCGGGAATGACGCCGGCCGCGAACAGCTTGCCGATGTTGGTTTCGGTGATGATCCCGTAGATCACCATGATGGTCGACGGCGGGATCATGATGCCGAGCGTGCCGCCGGCCGCCATCACGCCGGTGGCCAGCGAGTCGCTGTAGCCCATGCGCTTCATCGACGGATAGGCCACCTTGCTCATGGTGGCGGCGGTGGCGATCGACGAGCCGCAGATGGCGCCGAAGCCGGCGCAGGCGGCGATGGTGGCATGCGCCAGGCCGCCGCGCACGTGGCCGATGAAGGCGTAGGCGGCCTCGAACAGTTCATGGGCCAGGCCGGCGCGGGCCACGAAGTTGCCCATCAGGATGAACAGCGGGATCACCGACAGCGTGTAGGCGAACCCGGTTTCGTAGACCACCTGCGCCGTGCTGGCCAGCGCCGGCGCCCAGCCGCGCGTCAGGCCGATGCCGACGATGCCGACCCCGCCCATGGCGAACGCCAGCGGCACGCGGATCAGGGCCAGCGCGAAGATCGCGGCGAATCCGAGCAGGGCTTCGATCACAGCGCCGCTCCTTCGCCTTCGGCGAGTTGCTGCGGCGGGTTCGCGACCAGCGCCAGGTGCACCAGGCCGGTGACGGCGCACAGCACGCCCATGCCGTAGACGAAGGGAGCCTTGAGCACCTTGAGCTGCGCCGTGGTCTCGCCGGTCTCGAGGAACTGGCCGCCGGTGCGCCACATCAGCCAGCCCAGCGCCAGCAGCGCCAGCCCGCAGCCGAAGTGCACGAGGGCCCGCTGCACCCGCTGCAGCGCCCGCGGCAGGTAGTTGTCCAGGGAGTCGAACTCCACGTGCTCGCCGCGCAGCGACACCAGCGGCAGCGCGCCGAAGATCACCACCACCATCAGCAGCTCGGTCAGTTCCAGCGAGCCGGGGATCGAGTTGGACAACAGCTTGCGGCTGGCCACGTCGAAGAAGGTCAGCGCCATGATGGCGAACAGCGCAATGCCCGCCAGCAGGCCGCACAGGGTTTCGAGCAGTTTCTTCAAGGTTCTTGTCTTTCCGTCAGGCAGCAAAAAGCGCGGTCCCCATTGTCGATGAGGCCGCGCCTTCGGGGCGGGAGCAGGGCGCTTACTTTTCCTGCTTGGCGATCTCGGCGCGGAACTCCGCCAGCACCTTGGCCGGGTCCTTCAGGCCCTTGGCCTTGGCGTCGGCGATCCACTTCTGCTCGAGCGAGCCGGTCTTGGCCTTGACGTCGGCGACGAACCTGGCGTCGGCCTTGGTGATCTGCACGCCGTTGGCCTGCATCAGCGCGGTGGCGCGCAGGTCGACGCGGTCCCACGCGCGGCCGAAGATCCGCGCCGCGGTCTCACCGGAGATGGCGTCCACGGCCTTCTTCTCGTCGGCCGACAGCTTGTCGTAGCGGCCCTGGTTCATCATGAACACGAAGCTGGTGTTGTACAGGCCGCCGGGGAAGGTGGTGGCGTAGCGGATGATCTTGTCGATCTTGAACGACTCGGTCGACTCGGCCGGGAACAGCGTCCCGTCCATCACGCCGCCGGACAACAGCTCGTAAGAGTCCGGCGCCGGCTTGAGCGTGACGTTCATGCCCAGCGTCTTGGTGATCTCGTTGACCATGCCGCCGCCGACGCGGAACTTCAGGCCGGCCAGGTCTTCCACCTTGGTGATCGGGCGCTTGGTGTTGAAGACGATGCCGGGGCCGTGGGTGAAGAAGGTGATGACCTTCACGCCTTGCTGCTCGGCGACGATCTCCGGATAGCGCGAGGCGACGCGGTTGAAGGCCACCGAGATCGGCTCGGAGGTGTTGCCCAGGAACGGGAACTCCGCCATCTGGGTGTAGAGGAAGCGGCCGGGGGTGTAGCCGTGCACGGTGAACGAGACGTCGGCCAGGCCGTTCTTGATCGCGTCGAAGGTGCCCGGCGCGTTGGTGACGCCGCGCGGCAGGATGTTGCACTTCATCTTGCCGGCGGTGTTCTTCTCGAGCAGGTCGCACCATTCCTTTTGCGCCATGCTCATGCCGTGGGTGGGCGGCAGCCAGCTGGACACCGTCAGCACGGTCTGGGCGCCGGCCAGGGGCGCGACGAGCACGGCGGCGGCGGCGACGAGGGAAAGACGGAAGCGTTTCATCGGCAGGACTCCTGGTGTTGCTTGGCTGGCGGCCACTTTAAGGCCGCGGGGCCGTGGCGGCTGTCCAGACTTACCCGGGATCGCCGACCGATGCGTCGGTCAATTGTCATGCGCCGGACAGTGCGTCGATCGAGACCGTCGCAACGGTTGCGCGCGAGCCTATAATTTCTAAAAACGAACGGTCGTTCTTTTTTATCCGGGACCCCACGCCGCGGGGCAGCGCCAAAAGCGCCGCATGCCGCAGCGCCGCATAGAATCGTCAGGTTCAAGTCAACGTCGCAACACAACTCTCTGGAGCCCAAGCATGAAGGTCCTGGTACCGGTCAAGCGCGTGGTCGACTACAACGTGAAAGTCCGGGTCAAGTCGGACAACACGGGTGTCGACATCGCCAACGTGAAGATGAGCATGAATCCCTTCGACGAGATCGCCGTCGAAGAAGCCGTCCGGCTCAAGGAAAAGGGCGTGGTCAC
>CALRYV010000054.1:0-7083 GCA_943372495.1 Ramlibacter sp. 2FC
GGCGGCGTGCTGATCTTCCTGCTGGCCTTCATCGCCGTCTACATGGCCTGAACGGCCTGCCGCTGGGCCTGCGGGCGCAGCGGCATGATGTGCACCGCCTCGGGCGCGATGGCCAGCTGCAGCCAGCTGCCCCGCGCCAGCCCCAGCGATCGCAGCTGCGCGGCCGGCAGGTTCAGCGTCACCCGGTCGGCGCCCACGCCCTCGGGCCGCAAGGTGCACAGGCTGGTCTCGCCGAGCGCCAGCAACTCCACGACTTCGCAGCGCAGCCGGTTGTCGCCAGCCGCGCCAGCGCCATCGGCCACCACCTCGATCCCCTCGCCCGCGACCACCCAGGTCACGGCGGCGCCGTCGTCGATCCGGTCCTTGTCCACCACCTTCAGCTGCACCGGCGCGAGCGGGTCGCCGCCCCAGGCCAGCCGCGCCCAACCCGGCCGGTCCTTGCGGAACACGCCCTGGAAGTGGTTCTGGATGCCCACCAGCTCCGCCACCCGGGCGTTGCGCGGGCTGGCGAAGACATGGGCCGGGGTGCCGGTCTGCAGGCTGTGGCCGGCGTCGAGGATCACCACCCGGTCGGCCAGCCGGCGGGCCTCGGACAGGTCGTGCGTCACCAGCACGATCGGCGTCGCCAGCCCCTCGCGCAGGGTGGCCAGCTCGCGGTAGAGCGCCTGCCGCGCCGGGGCATCGACCGCAGAAAACGGTTCGTCCAGCAGCAGCACCCGCGGCTCGCCGGCCAGGGCGCGCGCCAGGGCCACCCGCTGCTGCTGGCCGCCGGACAGCTGGGCCGGCCGGCGCCGCTCCAGCCCGTGCAGCCCCAGCCGCTCGAACAGGGTGTCGATGCGCGCGCCGGGCTCGGCTTCCCGCGCGCCGATGACGACGTTCTCCAGCGCCGTCAGGTGCGGGAACAGGGCGTAGTGCTGGAACACCAGCCCGACCCGCCGGGCCTGCGGCGCGAGGTGGATCTGCCGCTCGCTGTCGAACCAGCACTCGTCGCCGACGCTGATGCGGCCGCGCAGGGTACGGGCCGCCAGCAGGCCGGCGATGGCGCGCAGCAGGCTGGTCTTGCCGCTGCCCGAGGGCCCGACCAGCGCCACCAGCTCGCCCGGTGCGCAGTCGAAGGCCGCCTCCAGCCGCATCGGCAGCTGGTTGTGCACTTCCAGCACCAGTTTGCCCATCAACGGTCCTGCAGCGGGCGCCGGCGGTCGGCAGCGAACACCAGCGCCACCGCCAGCAGCGAGCACAGGACCAGGGCCAGCGCCATGGCATGGGCGCTGGCGGTGTCGAAGGCCTGAACCCGGTCGTAGATCGCGATGCTGAGCGTCCGGGTCTGGCCCGGGATGCTGCCGCCGACCATCAGCACCACGCCGAACTCGCCCAGGGTGTGCGCCGCCGTCAATGCCACGCCGGCCAGCAGCCCCGGCCAGGCCAGCGGCAGCTCGATCTTGACGAAGGTGCGCCAGGCGCTCAGGCCGGACACCCAGGCCGCTTCGCGCAGGCTGTGCGGAATGGCGGCGAAGGCGCGCTGGATCGGCTGGACCATGAAGGGCAGGTTGACCAGCAGGCTGGCCGCCAGCAGGCCCTCGAAGCTGAAGACCAGGCGCAGGTCCAGCCGGCTTGCCAGCCAGCCGCCCAGCGGGGAGGCCTGGCCGAACGCCAGCAGCAGGTAGAAACCGATGACGGTGGGCGGCAGCAGCAGCGGCAGCATGAGCAGTGCCTCGGCCAGCGGCTTGCCGCGCCAGCGGGTCAGGGCCAGCCAACGCGCCAGTGCGACCCCCGGCGGCAGCAGCAGCGCCGCCGTCAGCGCGGCCAGCAGCAGGGAGACGCGGGCGGCTTGCCAATCCATGGGCGCGATTGTGACGTCAGGCGGCGCCGAAGCCGTGGCGCTGCAGCACGGCGCGCGCCGGCGCTGTCTGCAGATAGGCGTAGAACGCGCTCGCCGCCGGGCCGGCCTGCCGCCGCAACACCATGCGCTGGCGCAGCGGCGCATGCAGTGCACTGTCCACGGCCACATGGCCACGCCACGGCGCGCCGGCCCGTCCCACCAGCAGCGACAGCGCCGTGAGGCCAGCCTCGGCCGAGCCGGTGCCGACGAACTGCGCGGCCTGCGCCACGTTCTCGCCCAGCACCAGCTTCGGCTGCGCCGCCGGCCAGAGCCCGACGGCATCGAGCGCCTCGCGGGCCGCCTGGCCGTAGGGCGCCAGCAACGGGTTGGCGATGGCGAAGCGGCGCACGCCGGCCCAGCCGGCCTTGAGCCCTTGCAGCCGCGGGTCCAGCGCGATCGTCGTGCCGGGGGCGACCACCAGCGCCAGCCGGCCGGTGGCATAGACCACGCCGGCATCCCGGGCCCACCCGTCCTGCGCCAGCCGCTGCGCGAACGCCTCGTCGGCAGACAGGAACAGTTCGACCGGCAGGCCCTGCTGGATCTGCCGCACCAGGTTGCCGGAGGCGCCGTAGCTCAGGGCCAGCCGGTGGCCGCTCGACCGGGTGAAGGCGCCGGCCAGCTCCTCCATCGCCGCCTGGACGCTGGAGGCGACAGCCACGCCCGCCGGGGCCTGTCCGCCCTGCGCCAGCGCGAACGAGCCGGCGCCCAGGGCGGCCAGCCCCAGCCAGCGGCGCCGGTCGATCGCCGGCGACCCCAAGCCAGCGGTTTGCATAACCCTATGCAAGTTTTGCATTGTTTTTGCCCCTGCCAGCGGCCAAGATACGGGCCGCGTTCATAAAATTGTCATCCCAGCCGACCCGCGGCCTGTGAAGCACCCTTCACATCCAGCCTGTTGCCCACCCGGCGACACCGCCCGCCGACTGAGACGCGAAGCCGTTTTTTCAAAGGCTGCTCTCAGGCCACGCCGCGAGCTCCCTTTGAAAAGACGTTTTTTTCATCCTCAGGAGCTTTTCCAATGAACTCACCCGTGATGCAGGGCCTGAACCTCAATGCGCCAGCCTACGTCAAGAACGCCAGG
Source organism: Ramlibacter sp. 2FC (assembly GCA_943372495.1). Taxonomy (GTDB): domain Bacteria; phylum Pseudomonadota; class Gammaproteobacteria; order Burkholderiales; family Burkholderiaceae_C; genus Ramlibacter. Next base: position 2,958 of record CALRYV010000054.1, read on the forward strand.
CTGATCGCCTGGGTCGCCGACATGGTGGCCTTGTGCAAGCCGGACCAGGTCTACTGGTGCGACGGCAGCGACGAGGAATACGACCGGCTGGCGCAGCAGCTGGTGGACGCCGGCACCTTCGTCAAGCTCGACCCGGTCAAGCGCCCGCACTCGTTCCTGTCCCGCTCGGACCCGTCCGACGTGGCCCGGGTGGAAGACCGCACCTTCATTTGCTCGACCAAGAAGGAAGACGCCGGCCCGACCAACAACTGGATGGCCCCGGCCGAGATGCGCGCCACCTTGCAGCCGCTGTTCGACGGTTGCATGCGCGGCCGCACCATGTACGTGGTGCCGTTCTCGATGGGCCCGCTGGGCTCGCACATCTCCCACATCGGCATCGAGCTGTCCGACAGCGCCTATGTGGCCGTCAACCAGAAGATCATGACCCGCATGGGCAAGGCCGTGTACGACGTGCTGGGCGTCAACGGCGACTTCGTGCCCTGCGTCCACACCGTCGGCGCGCCGCTGGAGCCGGGCCAGAAGGACGTGGCCTGGCCCTGCAACAAGACCAAGTACATCGTCCACTACCCCGAGACCCGCGAGATCTGGTCGTACGGCTCGGGCTACGGCGGCAATGCGCTGCTGGGCAAGAAGTGCTTCGCGCTGCGCATCGCGTCGACGATGGGACGTGACCAGGGCTGGCTGGCCGAGCACATGCTGATCCTGGGCGTGACCAATCCCCAGGGCAAGAAGTACCACGTCGCCGCCGCCTTCCCGTCGGCCTGCGGCAAGACCAATTTCGCCATGCTGGTGCCGCCCCAGGGCTTCGACGGCTGGCAGGTGACGACCATCGGCGACGACATCGCCTGGATCAAGCCGCATGCCGACGGCCGGATGTATGCGATCAACCCCGAGGCCGGCTACTTCGGCGTGGCACCGGGCACCAACACGCTCACCAACCCGAACTGCATGGCCAGCCTGGACCGGGACGTCATCTTCACCAACGTGGCGCTGACCGACGACGGCGACGTGTGGTGGGAAGGCATGGGCCCGGCGCCCGCGCACGCCATCGACTGGCAGGGCAAGGACTGGACCCCGGAGCTCGCGAAGGAAACCGGCGCCAAGGCCGCCCACCCCAACTCGCGCTTCACCGTGGCCGCCATCAACAATCCGGCGCTGGACCCGGAGTGGGACAACCCCGAGGGCGTCGCGATCGACGCCTTCATCTTCGGCGGCCGCCGCTCCACCACCGTGCCGCTGGTGACCGAGGCGCGCGACTGGGTCGAAGGCGTCTACATGGCGGCGACGATGGGCTCGGAAACCACCGCCGCCATCGTCGGCCAGGTCGGCGTGGTGCGGCGCGACCCATTCGCGATGCTGCCGTTCACCGGCTACAACATGTCGGACTACTTCCAGCACTGGCTGGACCTGGGCGCGAAGCTGGGCGCCAGCGGCGCCAAGCTGCCGAAGATCTTCACCACCAACTGGTTCCGCAAGGGCGAGGACGGCAAGTTCGTCTGGCCCGGTTACGGCGAGAACATGCGCGTCCTGAAGTGGATGATCGACCGCATCGAGGGGAAGGTGCAGGGCGTCGAGCACGCCTTCGGCGTCGTGCCGGCCTATGACGAAGTGAACTGGAACGGCCTGGCGTTCACGCCGGCGCAATTCGATGCGGCCACCAGCATCGACGTCGCTGCCTGGCGCAAGGAAATGGAACTGCACAGCGAGCTGTTCAAGCAGCTCGAATACCACCTGCCGCGCGAGCTGACCGAGACCAAGGCGCGGATCGAGCAACGGCTCAACGCCTGAGCCTGGTCCCCGGCCGGGGCGCAAGGCCCCGGCATCTTCCATCAAGGCGCCATCAAGGCGTGGTCTTCTTTTCGCCGTGCTGGTGGGAGCCGGTCGGCGAATTGGCGTTGCGGCCTTCGTTCTTCTTCGCAGCCGCTTCCGAGGCCTGGCCCTTGGAATGCGATTGCTTGGTCGAGCCGGTCTTGCCGCCCTTGGAGTCCTTGGTCGATTGAGGCATTGCGTGGGTCCTTTGTGAATGAAGGCTCCACCTTAGGGACCGGCCACGGGCGCCCCTGTAGGACAGCTTCGCCCCCGCATGTGCGTTGCCGCACAGACAGGGCCCCGCCCGGCGGCTATGGTGGGCTGTTGAAAGCGCCAAGCCATGATGCATCGATTCCTGACCAACAACCGCGCCGAGCTGATCGAGCGCTGCAAGGTCAAGGTCGCCCAACGGCCGCACCGGGCCGCCACCGCACAGCAGCTGGCCAACGGCTTGCCCCTGTTCCTCGACCAGCTGGCGCGCACGCTCGAAGCCGAAGAGGCCGACCAGGACGCTGAAAGCATCCGGATCTCCGGCCCTTCGGGCGGCGACACGCTGGCCCTGTCCGAGATGGGATTGAGCGCCGCCGCCCATGGCAGGCAGCTGCTGGCGCTGGGCTTTTCGGTCGACCAGGTGGTCCACGACTACGGCGACCTGTGCCAGGCCATCACCGACCTGGCGTTCGAGCGCGACGCCCCGTTCGCGATCGAGGAGTTCCGCACGCTGAACCGCTGCCTCGACAATGCCATCGCCGACGCGGTCACCGAGTTCAGCGTCGAGCGCGACGCCACCATCGCCCGCCAGCAGCAGGACGATGCGGCCCAGCGGGTCGGCTTCCTGGTCCACGAGCTGCGCAATGCGCTGGGGACGGCGACGCTCGCGGTCAGCGCCCTGGAGCTGGGCAACATGACCATGGGCGGCGCGACCGGCGCCGTCCTCAAGCGCAGCCTGGCCGCACTGGAGCGCCTGATCAACCGGTCGCTCGATGAAGTCCGCAGCGGGACCTCGGTCGAACGCCAGACGTTTTCGCTGGCGGAGTTCATCACGGACGCGAAAAGCGCGGCCCAGCTCGACCCCAGCGCCGCCAAGTGCGTGCTGACCGTGCCGGCGGTGGATGGCAGCCTGGCCCTGTACGGGAACCGGGGCCTGCTGCTCGCCGCGCTGGCGAACCTGCTGCAGAACGCGTTCAAGTTCACCCACGCCCAGACCGAGGTGACGCTGCACGCGGTGCCGTTCGGCACGCATGTCCTGATCGACGTCTCGGATCATTGCGGCGGCCTGCCGGCGGGCAGCGCCGGTGCGATGTTCACCCCGTTCACTCAGCGCAGCGACGACAAGTCCGGCCTGGGCCTGGGGCTGTCCATTGCCCGGCAGAGCATCGAGGCCGATTCGGGCACCCTGAGCGTGCGCGACGTGCCGGGCACCGGCTGCGTCTTCACCATCTGCCTGCCGCGCCACGCCTTGTCGGCGCAGCAATGAAAAAGCCCCTCGCGAGGGGCTTGTTTCTTCAGCGGCTGCGCTGGCGGCGGCGCTCGGCGTGGGCCTGTGCCACGCGCCACGACCAGGCGTCGAGCATGGCCAGCAGCCACCTTGGCAGCAGCCGCAGCACCTGCGGCAACAGCCGGCGTCGCACGAGTGGCATGCTGGCTCCCGGTTTCGCTCAGTAGTAGCGCTTGACGTCGGCAGCGGCGTCGGAGCTCATGGCGCGGCTGATGTCGGCCATCACGCGGGCATCGGTCAGGGCCAGGCGCCACAGCTTGTCGTCCTGTTCGGCGGCGTGGCGGGCGGCGGCCCAGGTGCGCAGTTGCTGGCGCACACCGTGGACGGTCGACCGGACCGGACCGGCCGCCAGGGCCAGCGCGGCGAAGGCCACGGTCCACATCACGATCCAGCCCAGCATCAGGTGGCCTTCGGACCAGGTGTCGATCACCTGGTTGGCGACCACCAGCAGGGCGGAGACGATGGCGGCCAGCAGCATGCTGGCGGCACCGCGCGGGCTGACGACGTAGTGGGCGGCTCCCCTGATCGAATCCGCGGCACGTTCGGCACGGACGACGCCGGGGTGTTCGGTGGGTTGCGCGACTTGGATAAAGCTGGTCATGGGGTGTTCCTCTCGTACGCTGCAGACGGAATTGCCTCGCGTGGATTGAATACTAGGGTTTGCACTGATATATGTCTACTTTAGATTCATGATGACTATCATTCATAGATCGTATGAAATACCCCAATTTCCAGACGCTCGACCTGAACCTGCTGCGGGTGTTCGACCAGGTCATGTCCGAGCGCAACCTGACCCGCGCCGCCCGCAACCTGTCGATG